>NZ_JACHVS010000001.1:1435724-2871448 GCF_014190875.1 Paeniglutamicibacter cryotolerans
TTCTCCGATACCGCACGAATCCAGAGCGTCGCGGGCGTCGCGACGACAATGACGGAAATCAAACCCATCAAGAGGAATCGTCGAATCGCGGCACGCACTTCGGAGTCGCTGTCTACCATCGTCGACGGCCTGCTGGTCGGCTGTCGGCGGCTCTCCGGGCTAGGCATTGTCTGCGGGCCCAAAAACACCAAGTTTCGTGGCAGCGGCTACAGCTTCCAGCTGTGAGTGCGACCCCAGCTTGGCCAAAATGGACTTTACATGTCCACGACAGGTATTCACTGAAATTCCTAGTCGTCTTGAGTTGGCCCTGACATCGTGTCCCTCGGCCATGAGGCTCAAGATTTCCAGTTCACGGGGCGTGAGACTCAGGCCGGTGGCATTTAGTGATTCCGGCTGTGCGTACTGGGCAATCAAAGCCGGGGGAACTATCATTCCACCGGGACGCGCATAACGCAGGGCGTCGAGCACGACGGCCAGCGAGCCTCCTTTGGCAAGGAACGCGGAGGCGCCGAACGAAGCTGCTTGTACTAATCCCTGAGGTGTTGGGTGACCAGTCAAGATGATGATCCTCGCGTGTGGCGCGTCGGCGAGTATCTTTGTGGCTGCTGAAATTCCGCTGCCGTCGGGGAGCTGGTGATCCATGATGACCACATCCGGATCAAGGATCAGGCACTGCTCGATGCCCGACGCTATGGTGCCGGCGGAACCCAGACTCAACAAGTCGGGCTCGCGATCCAGCGCGCCCGACAACAACTCGGCAAACGTGGCATGGTCGTCAATGATGAATACGCGTGTCTTGATGCAAGTATTTTGTGCAAGACTCGACATGCTTCTGCGCCCCCCATTGCCGCCCCTGATGGGAAGTATTGCATGGGTGACACCTATTTGACAGAGGCCGACCTTGCGCAGTGGAAGCAACGAGATGGATGAGACATCAACTCTGGGACCATTCCCTGTGCCGACATGGCTCGATTCCAGAATCAAGCGGTGGCGAGGGCCCACCTCAGGAAGGCATCCACTGCCTTGACTGCTTCATGCACCGACTCGTGAAGTCGGGGCGTGAAAAGCTGCGGTTCGGCAGTAGAAGGTTTTGCCGTTGCTGTCCGAAGCTCTTCATCCACCAACATCAGTGCCGAAAACACGTTGGATAATTCCCCGCCACACCATGAAGTCTTTTGCAGAAGCCTGGCATGTGCACCAATCAGAGCCGGATTAGGAGAGCACCCTAATTCTCGCCGGAATACCTGGCGACAACGTTCGTAGGCTTGCAATGCCTCCGCAGTTCGACCGGCACGTTCGAGCTCCATGACCAAGATGGTCCAGGCCCGCTCGCTGAGCCGGTCACCGGATAAGGCTTCAGTGGCCCAAGCGACTGACTCTTCTGGGCGTGAAAGTCTTGAAGCGGTTTCTGCCGCTAGTATCCGGGACTGGATCATTAGTGTCTCGTGGCTTAGCCGCTCACGTTCAGCCCATTCGGGTAGCGGTCCCTCGCCAAACAAAGGCTCGGTGGCGAGCTCAATGGCAGCGCACAGTAATGGGTAGGCTTTCTCGTCGGTTTCGGCCCGGTCGGCTGCTGCTCGTGCAGAGGCGAACGCGGTCAAATCAAGGTCGACCTGACTCCTGTCGAGCAGATAGCCGCCGGAAGTTGTCAGGATGGGACCGGACTTCGAGCGGCCAGGCTGTATGTGGCGCCGCAAGACACAGACGTAGCTTTCAAGGGTGTTGAGGGCTCCCGACGGAGGATGTCCGGCCCAAAGGCATTCGATGAGCGACTCCTTTGAAACGGGACTTCCCAAATGCAAAAGCAGGATTTCCAAGACCTGGCGGGTTCGCGCACCTCCAAGTTGCTGAGGGTCAAGGCAAATGTCGCCGCGTCTGATCCGCAGCGTCCCAAAGATTCTGACAGATAATACTTCGCTACGACACGGATTCAATTCCGATTTTGGCTTGCTCGCAATCAACGGTGTTCTCCCCCCAAGGTCAGGCTTCCATCCTCTGCCGAGGACGTAAAGCAGGTAAGCCCCGGTTAGGGGGGGGCTGGAACCCCTAATTGGGGGGGGTAGGACACTCTGAGCAAGGCTTCTTGAAATGTGAGCAGGCGTTAAATAACGGAGGATCCCCGAGCAGCTCTGCCAGTGGGGATCCTCCGTGGTGTGTGGGCGAGCGGCCGGGGCGGTGCTCCGGCCTCTCGACGGCGCGGCCGATCAGGCGATGGCCGGCTGTTTCGACTCGTGCAGGAAGCGGTTATAGGCCTGGACGGTGAGGAACGTCGGGAAGTCCTCGCGCAGGGCGCAGTTCTCGAAGATCTCGCGGGCATCCTCGAAGCGGTCGCCCTCGAACCGGTCCATCTTCTCGAATTCCTCCTCGGTGAGCTCCTCCATCCAGGCGCGGGTCACCAGTTCGCCCTCGTCGGTGACAGCCGCCTGCTGGATCCACTGCCAGATCTGCGAGCGGGAAATCTCGGCGGTTGCCGCGTCCTCCATCAGGTTGTGGATGGCGACGGCGCCGTTCCCGCGCAGCCAGGCCTCCATGTAGCGGATGCCGACCTCGATGTTGTTCCGGATCCCGCCCTCGGTGATCAGGCCCTTGGTGCCCGCGATGTTCAGCAGGCCCGCATCGTCGGGGACGACGTCCTCGCGCTGGCGATCAACCTGGTTCGGGCGGGAACCGAGCACGGCGTCGAAGACCTCCCGGGCCACCGGAACCAGATCCGGGTGGGCAACCCAAGAACCGTCGAAGCCGTCGTTGGCTTCGCGGGTCTTGTCGGCGCGGACCTTCTCGAAGGCCACCGCATTGACCGCCTCGTCCTTGCGGTTGGGGATGAAGGCCGCCATGCCGCCGATGGCCATCGCCCCGCGACGGTGGCAGGCACGAACCAGCTGCTCGGTGTAGGAGCGCATGAACGGTGCCGTCATCGTGACCATCGAACGGTCTGGAAGCACGAAGCGCGGGCCGCGGGAGCGGAAGTTCTTGATGATCGAGAAGATGTAGTCCCAGCGGCCGGCGTTCAGGCCCGCCGCATGGTCGCGCAGCTCATAGAGGATCTCCTCCATCTCGAAGGATGCGGTGATGGTCTCGATCAGCACGGTGGCACGGATGGTTCCCTGCTCGATGCCCAGCAGGTCCTGGGCCAGGACGAACACGTCGTTCCACAGGCGTGCCTCCAGGTGGTTCTCGATCTTCGGCAGGTAGAAGTATGGGCCACGGCCCTGTGCGATCAGGCGCTGGGCGTTGTGGTAGAAATACAGCCCGAAGTCGACCAGCGCACCGGAGACCGGTTTCCCGGCAACCAACAGGTTCTTCTCCGGCAGGTGCCAGCCACGCGGACGGACCACGATGGTGGGCAGGTCGGTGAGCCGCTCGCCGGTGAGCTTGTAGTCCCTGCCTTCCGGTGAGGTGAAGTCGATGGTGCGATCCAGCACGGCGCGCAGGTTCAGCTGCCCGTTGATGACGTTGGCCCAGCTCGGCGTGGAGGAGTCCTCGAGATCAGCCAGCCAGACCTTCGCGCCGGAATTCAGCGCATTGATGGTCATCTTGCGGTCTGTCGGACCGGTGATCTCGGTGCGGCGGTCTTCCAGGCCCGGGGCGACCGGGGCGACCCGCCAGCTGGTGTCCTCGCGGATGTGCGCCGTGGACTTCAGGAATTTCGGGTCCTGGCCGTTGGCGATGCGGGCCCGGTTCACTTGGCGGGTCTGCATCAGCTCGGCTCGGCGGGAGTCGAAGGCCCGGTGCAGTTGGGCGAGGAAGTCCAGTGCCTGGGGGGTGAGGACCTCTTCCTGCCGGCGGACCGGCGAAGCGATGAGGGTGATGCCGTTCAGGGTGATGGGATCGTTCATGGCGGTGGCTCCTTAGCGGGAAAAGTGCGGGGCGGCTGATGTGCGGGATTGATGGGCGGGCGACTTCGACGGGCGGGCGGTGCAGCCCGGCCCGGCCCGCCGGGGTCCTCTGCCCGGAAGGTTCGGCCTTGCGGGCGGAGGGTGGCTTGCGGCGTCCCGCTTCGGACGCCGCGCAGCCAGGGGGTTTAGTGGAACTGGCCGGCCTCGGTGGAGCCCGCCAGTGCCAGGGTGGACGCGTTCGGGTTCAGAATGCTGGCGATGTCATCGAAGTAGCCGGTGCCCACTTCACGCTGGTGCTTTGTTGCGGTGTAGCCACGGGATTCGGAGGCGAATTCTGCTTCCTGCAGCTCGACGTAGGCGCTCATCCCCTCACGGGCGTAACCGTGGGCAAGGTCGAACATCGAGTGGTTCAGCGAATGGAAGCCAGCCAGGGTGATGAACTGGAAGGTGAAGCCCATGGCGCCGAGCTCGCGCTGGAATTTGGCGATGGTGGCATCGTCCAGGTGTTTCTTCCAGTTGAACGACGGGGAGCAGTTGTAGGACAGCATCTGGTCCGGGAAGTCGGCCTTGACCGCTTCGGCGAACGTGCGTGCCAGCTTCAGGTCCGGGGTGCCGGTCTCCATCCAGATGAGGTCGGAGTACGGCGCGTAGGCCTTGGCGCGGGCGATGCAGGGCTCGATGCCGTTGCGGACCTTGTAGAAGCCCTCGGCCGTACGCTCGCCGGTGACGAATTCCTTATCGCGGTCATCGACGTCGGAGGTGATCAGGGTGGCCGCCTCGGCGTCGGTGCGGGCAATGACGACCGAAGGGGTGTTGGAGACGTCGGCAGCCAGGCGGGCCGCGTTCAACGTGCGGACGTGCTGCTGGGTCGGGATCAGGACCTTGCCGCCGAGATGGCCGCACTTCTTTTCCGAGGCGAGCTGGTCTTCCCAGTGCACTCCCGAAGCGCCGGAGCTGATCATCGACTTCATCAGTTCGTAGGCGTTCAGCGGGCCGCCGAAGCCGGCCTCGGCGTCGGCGACGATCGGGACCATCCAGTCTTCGACGGTTTCGATGCCCTCGGAGAACTCGATCTGGTCGGCTCGCATCAGCGCGTTGTTGATGCGGCGAACGACCTGCGGGACCGAGTTGGCCGGGTAGAGCGACTGGTCCGGGTAGGTGTGGCCGGAGAGGTTTGCGTCGGCGGCGACCTGCCAGCCGGAGAGGTAGACGGCGCGCAGGCCGGCCTTGACCTGCTGGACGGCCTGGTTGCCGGTCAGTGCACCCAGTGCGTTGGTATAGCCACCGGTCTTGGACTCCTCGGTGAGCTGCTTCCAGAGCTTTTCCGAGCCGCGCTTGGCGAGGGTGTTTTCCTCCTGGACCCGGCCTTGGAGCTTCACGACGTCCGTGCCCGAGTAGTCACGGGTGACACCGTTCCAGCGGGGGTTGGTGGCCCAGTCGTTTTCCAGTGCCGCGGCTCGTTCTGTGGGGTTCTGGTGCTCGGTCATCGTGCTCTCCTTCGGGTCTGCCGGTGCCGGCTCCGGGCTCGACTACTGCGTCGATTGCGGTGGGTTGTTCCGGCGTTCTTTCCTGTAAGCACTACTTTTCAGCACCTGCCAAGGACTTTCTAGCCCCTGTTGCTGGAAAGATTTGCGTTTCTTCGCGTATTCTCAAAAAGTGACGACTCCCACTTGGAATAGACCAGCAAAGCACCCGAGCGGCTCTTCTGCCCCGGAAACCGATGACGAACTGGACGTTATTTCGCTCGGACGCCGGATCAGGCACCTGCGCAAGGCCAAGGGCATGACCCTGGATGGCCTCGGCGCAGCGGTGAAGACGGCGCCAAGCCAGCTCTCGCTCATCGAAAACGGAAAACGCGAACCGAAACTGAGTTTGCTCAAGATCCTGGCCTCGACCTTCGGCGTCGGGCTGGACGAACTTCTGGGGGCCGAACCGCCGAGCAAGCGGGCGGCGCTGGAGATCGAACTGGAGCGCGCCCAGCGCGGGCCGCTCTACAAATCGCTGGGCCTGCCCAAGGTCAGGGTCACCTCGCGGTTGCCCATGGACGTGCTCGAATCGCTGGTCGGGCTGCAGGGGGAACTGGAACGCCGGCTCGATGAACAGGCCGCCACCCCGGAAGAGGCGCGCCGGGCCAACTCCGAACTGCGCGGTGAAATGCGCGAGAGCAACAACTATTACCGGGACATCGAGGCCGAGGCACAGAAGATGCTCGATGCCGTCGGGCACAGCGCAGGCCCGTTGTCCCACCATGTGGCGGCGGACATCGCCGAGCACCTGGGATTCTCGCTGCGCTTCGTCGGGGATCTGCCGCACTCCACCCGCTCGGTCACCGACCTGAAGAACCGGAGGATATTCCTGACCCAGGGCGGGAAATCGGACCACGACCCGCGCTCGGTGCTGCTCCAGGCCGTCGGGCACTACGTACTGGGCCATCGGACGCCGGAGGACTACTCCGACTTCCTGCGCCAGCGTGTCTACACGAACTACTTCGCCGCCGCCCTGCAGATGCCGGAAAAGGCCACAGTGGACTTCCTGGCGCGGGCGAAGTCCCGCAAGGAGCTCGCCATCGAGGACGTGCGCGACGCGTTCGCCGTGTCCTACGAGTCGGCGGCACACCGCTTCACCAACCTGGCCACCGAACACCTGGGCATCACCACGCATTTCCAGAAGGTGCACGAGTCCGGGATCATCCACAAGGCCTATGAGAACGACGGAGTCAATTTCCCCGCCGATCACACGGGGGCCATCGAGGGGCAGGCGGTGTGCCGGTACTGGACCAGCCGTGAGGTGTTCGATGTGGCGGACAAGTTCCGCGCCTACGAGCAATACACCGACACCGTCGCCGGGACTTATTGGTGCACGGCGCGGACCGAGAAGCACTCATCGGGCACCTATTCGCTGAGCATCGGGGTGCCGTTCGAGCATGTGAAGTGGTTCCGTGGCCGGGACACCACCGAGCGTTCGGCGTCCCGGTGCCCGGACGATACCTGCTGCCGGCGCCCCCCGGCGGATCTGTCGGCCCTCTGGGCGGGGCAGGCCTGGCCGGCGGCGCGAGCCAACTCGCATCTGCTCGCCGCGATGCCTTCCGGGGCGTTCCCCGGCGTGGACGAGACGGAGGTCTACCGCTTCCTGCAGGCCCACGCCGAATAGCGGCGGCCCCGGGCTCGGAGGGTCCCGTTGTGGTCGTTCAGGGACGTCGGCCTGACTGGCTCGAGGCTGGGTTCAGTCCATGTTCAATTCGACCAGCCCGTACTGCGTAGCCCGAATGAGGGTCTGTACGCGATCTCGGACGTCGAATTTGGCCATGATGCGGCCGAGGTGGGCCTTCACCGTTGCCTCGGTGATCTGCAGTTCCTTGGCGATTTCGGAGTTGTTGCGCCCCTTGGCCAGCGACTTGACGACATCGAGCTCGCGTTGGGACAACGGGACAGGCGGCTGGGGGGAATTGCCGTGGCCCAGGGCGCCGGTGCTGTTTCGGATCGTCTCGACCAGGTCCCGGGAGACCGATTGGGAGAGAGCGGCGTTGCCTTCGTGGACGGACCCGATGGCCGCTAGCAGTTCGGCGGGTTCGGCGTCCTTGACCAGATATCCGGCGGCTCCGGCACGAAGCGCGGGAACCAGGAATTCCTCCGAGGAGAAGGAGGTAATGGCCAGGACCCCGATCGTCGGATATTTCGCCGTGATGATTGCCGTGGCTTCGACGCCGTTCATGCGCGGCATCTGCATGTCCATCAGGATGATGTCGGGGGTCTCATGCCGGCAGAACTCGATTGCCTCGAGGCCGTTCGCCGCTTCGCCGATCCATTCGGTGGCCGGTGAGGTGTCGAGCACTATGCGTAGTGCCTGACGCATGAGATGTTCGTTGTCCACAACCAATACCCGAATAGCAGTCATAAGGTGCGAGTTTACTTGGGCTTTCCGCAAAGGAGCACCTGATCTGGGTCGTCGGCGAATAATGTAGACGAAAGTCGCTAACCCTAGGTAGCGCCCGACTGAGATAGTAAAGACATGAACCGTACTTCGCGCCTTGTCGCTACGCTCGCCGTTTCTGCTGCCCTCTTCATCCCCCTGGCCGCCCCAGCCAACGCCGCTGGACCAGTGCTGAAAAACCAGTTGGTCTCGGGCCCGATCTCGGCCGGCGGCGGAACCGGCGGACAGGTCAGCACCTACGGCGTATCGGATGCCGTGAACGACTGGATCTGCCGCAACCTCGGGGCATTGTGCCGCTGATAGGCCGCCATATTTCGTAGTTACGCGGTAGTCACCGATGATGGGGAGGTGACTACCGCTCAACGGCGTCCCCGTGCATGGGGAGCTCCCACCCTTCGCCACTGGGCCCTGATCGCTAGTAGTGCGATCACCCTGGTTTTTTTGGCAACCGATATTGCCACCTTTTTCAGCGAGCCGGACCCGGACCTGATAAGTCGACGGCTCGGAGGGATGTTTGCCGGCATCGGGTGCCTGGTGGCATTGAGCTTGATGTGGTTCCGTCCCCTTTACTCCGTCCTTGCCCTGGTTGTTGCCATGGCGCTGAGCGTGATGGCGGGAGAATATATCCTGACGCTTTTCGTCGTGCCGCTCATCCTTGTCTTGATAACCCTTGCGGAGGGCCGGAAGCTCTCGGTGCCCCTCTTGGCTGCGACGGGAGCATGGTGCCTGTCCATCGTGCTGGTGCGCCCCTATGACCTTGGGCTGCTGGTTCTGCTCGCGCCACTTCTGGCTATCGCTTATATATTCTCAAGGACGGCGAAGCGGGTGCTGGGCGAACGGGAACGGGACCGGGAGCGAATTGCCGCCGCCCGTCTGCGTCAGCGCGAGGCGGTCGAGGCCGAGCGCAAGGCGATTGCCAGGGACCTGCACGACATCGTCGCGCACGACATCACGATCATTGCGATGCAGGCGAGGGCTGCCGGCTTCTCCGGGAACGCGGACGTTGGCCAGGAAGCACTGAAAGTCATCGGTGATACTGCCAAGGAAGCCCTGCAGGATCTGCGGGTCATGCTCAATGTGCTGCGTACCGATGGTCCCGTGACGCGGACCGGTGAAGCCCTGGATGAATCGGCTGCCAATGCGGCGAGCAGCTTGGAAATCCTGATTGGCATCGAGCACTTCGCCAACCGGCTGACCGAGCTGGGCTACCGCGTGCGGACGGAGGCCGATCCGTCCATGGCAGGACTCTCGCAGAGCGCGCAGACCGCCCTGTATAGGGTGCTGCAGGAATCCACCACGAACATCGTCAAACATGCGGGGACTGGGGCCCTCTGCCGCATCGAAGCGACGGTCATCGACGGGCGGGCCCATCTGGAGGTGGCCAACTCGCTGACCCTGATGGGTGGATCGATGCTTGATACCCCGGGGCACCTCAGCTCGGGAATCGTGGGAATGGTCGACCGCATGGGTACGTTCGGCGGGACACTGTCGGCCGG
Source organism: Paeniglutamicibacter cryotolerans (assembly GCF_014190875.1). NCBI lineage: Bacteria > Bacillati > Actinomycetota > Actinomycetes > Micrococcales > Micrococcaceae > Paeniglutamicibacter > Paeniglutamicibacter cryotolerans. The sequence continues at coordinate 1,444,987 of NZ_JACHVS010000001.1, forward strand.
GAAGGTGGATCGGGAATGGCTGGTGCGAGCCGCCCTGCCGATGCCGGCCTTGGCCTCCGGAAACCTTAGATCCACAAAAAAAGCCGAAAAAGACACAAAAGTGTAGACAAAGGTCCAATGTGCGGGGGATTGCTGGCTGGATAAACTTGAATCACGCCGGGAACATACCCGGCAGGGAAAGTTAGGTTGCACCGCTTCGGCGACTGCGTCGTATTTCCCATCCAGCTCAACACGTCAGATGGAACGCTGCTAGGCGATCGAATCCCCCAAGGTCGATCGCCGGGTGCTCGACCGGGACCCCCAAGACCTGTCGGGCAAGGCAATATAAGAGACAAGGGCTCCCCCGCCCCGAAAGTGCTCATTGCCTTGGCGTTCCATCGGACGTGTTGGTTCTGTTTAACGACCGCTTCAGCTGCCGGACCGGGTGGTCCACTGCCGTAGTTTCAGCAGTCGGACGGCGAAGCGGCATCCGCCCAGCTGCGCATCCCGCGAACGATTTCCTCCCCGGCCCGTACGCCGCGTCCCGTGGTGACGGTCAGTTTCCCATGGGTGAATCCGGTGCTTTCGAGCTCCCCATGGGCGGGGCGCAATGCGCGGTCGGCCGCCAACAGCATGCCCTGATCCAATAGCGAGTCACCCGCCGCCAACGTGGGACCGCCTCCCAAACGCAAAGCGACCTCTGCCAACGCGTCGTGCTTGGTGATCCCGTGGGGGACGCAATAGAGCTTACGGCCCTGCAACGACACGGCCCAGCCCCTCTCGTGGCACCAGTCGGTGAGCCCGTCCAGCACCTCCGCCGTGATCGCAGTGCGGTCTACCACGGCGTAGAGGAATCGCTTCTCCGCATCTCGCAGGCGCAGCATCCAGACGGCGAATTCCTCCCGGCGCAACTCGCGGGCAATCTCTTCCAACGGTGCCGCCGAGCAGGCGAGGATGGCATCGATCCGCGCCGTCCAGTCCCCGTCCACGACGCCATCGCGCAGGATGGTGCCACCGTTGCCGGTGATGGCATAGCGGGGGAGCGGGCCCGGGATCAGCATGCGCCGGTACTGCGCCGAGGTGCGGGTGGTCACCGGCACGAAATGGTGGGTCGCGGCGAGGTCGCCGAGCAGTTCGTGGGCGGCGACCGTGATGTAGGCGATGGGGCGGCCCTCGTGGATTTCCGCGACGCGCAGCGCGGGTGCGTCCGCGTCTTCCCCGTCGAGGTAGAGGGCGTTGAGCGAGAAGAACAGGGTGCGATCCAGGTCGCTGAAGACGATTGGGCGTCCCGCCGTGAGTGGTGGCCGGGTGGCGTCCATGTCAGGCCTCTTCCGTCGCGGTGCCGGTCAGCGGCCGGATGAGCCCGACGCAGCTGTAGGGAAGCCGCGGAACCTCAAGAATCTCCACGCCGCGTTGTTCGGCGAGCAGCAGCACGTGCCCGAGCTCCCGCAGGGCATTCGGGTTCACCAGCACCTTCCAGGGCACCCGGCGCAGCAGCACCCGAGTGGTCTCGCCGACGCCGGGCTTGATCAGGTTGATGTTTCCGATGCCGTATTCGGTGCCGATGGCCTCCACGGCGCGCAGCCCGCTGAAGGTGAGTGCCGGGGGTTCGGACAGCTGCTCCCGGGCGGTGGCCCGGGCGGTCTCCCGGACCTCGGGGAAGTGCGCGGCGACTGCGTCGATGAAACGAGTCGAGCGGTCGGCGTCACGGAGCCCGGCATAGAATTTTCCACCGTGGAAATCGTGCTCGCCGATCCATTCCTCGTTGAGCACTGTGCGTGACACCAGACCGGACACCGTCGAGTTCAGGCAGGCCGACGGCACCAGATAGTCGTCCCGGCTGCCGAAGATCGAGGCGCAGTGCCCGGGGTCGGCCAGGACCGCCAGTTCGGGGTTGAAGGAGCCGGGCCCGTCGTGGCTGAAGGCCGCCAGCGACGACACCAGGGTTTGCGTGACGGCTCCCTTGCCGGTCCATCCGTCGACGAAAAGGATCCGCGCCGGATCATAGGTCGCGGCCAGGTAGCGCAGCGCGTTGTGGTCCAGGCCCTTTCCGCGGATCACGCTCATGGTGTAGTGCGGGACATCGATCCCGTGGTTCCTGGCGATCCAGCGTTTCATCAACACGCCGACCGGGGTGCCGGCCCGGGCGAGGGACACCAGCACCGGGACGCCGTCGCGCTTGGCCATCGCGATCTCGGAGATCACGCCGACCGCGTGGGCCACCCGCTGCGCCGAGCGGGTGAGGGACTGCTCGAAGAGCCCCAGGTATGTGGGCGTGGGCTCGTATTCCACCGGCAGGGATTCGCAGTAGTGCGCCGCACCGCTCTGGATGTCCCGTTCGCGCCGCGCCGTGGGGGCTTCCAGTTCCAGGGTGCCTAGGTCCTTCAGCAGCCAACCGACATCGCTGGCGGCATAGGATCCGAACGCGGGGCCGCGCAGGGGCTCGGCGGCGGGAGGCGTCGCGGGGGGAGGTTCCGGAGCGGGGAACAGGGCCACGATGACCCGTTCCGCGGCGCCGGCCAGTGCCTCGGTGACGCTGCCGGGACCGGTGAGCTTCTCCGGGTCGGTGCCGGGTTCGGGCATCAGGATGATGGTCCGCGGGCCGCAGGCCCCCGAGACGTTGTAGGCGAAGCGCGGCCCGGGGCCATCGACCGTGTCATCGTGGCTGGTGAAGTCCAGCGCGCTGTTGATGGCGTAGTCTGCGCGGTCCATGGCGACGATGGGAGAGCGCGTGGTCGAGGAGAAGCGTACCGAGCCGGCGGCTGGACCGCGGGTGTTCAGCCAGTCGGCGACCAGCAGCGGGAAGTGTAGGAATTCCTCGGTGCCCAGCACCACGACGTCGTCGGCGGGGAGGCCGCCCAGCGCGTCGTTCAGCGCCGAGCCGGCGGCGGGGACCCGGTTGTCGGCGGGCAAGGTGCGGTTGCTGCCGTGGCGGTTCCCGGGAATCGTCCGGGAACCGTCTGCGGCGTTCAGCTCGATCAGCTCGATGGCTCCGGCGGGGCGCTGATGCGGGTTCCCCGCGGGGGGCAGCGTGTCAAGCAGCTGCCGGGCCGTTTCGAGCACGTCGTCCGGCAGGGCGACCCGGCCCCGGGCCAGAGCCACGACGCGGATCCGGGTGCCGAGTTCCGTGGCGATCCGCTCGAAGCGGGCGCGGTCATCCGCCGTGCGCATGTCCACCAGTGCGGCGACGACGTAGTACGGGCGCGGGGCGATGGCGTGCAGCTCGCGGATCGTGTTGATGATGGTGGTGCCGGTGCTCAGCTCGTCGTCGACCAGTACCAGCGTCGGGGACTGTGCGAGCGGACGCGGGTCGGTGGGCAGCAGCCGGTGCGAGGTGGCGTGGGAGTGCTCCTCTTCGAAGGCGCCGAACGCGGGGGTCCCGTTGCCGCTGTGCCGGGTGGAATGGATGTAGTAGGAGCCGATGGCACCAGCCACGAGTGCGCCGAGCCCGGTGGCGGTTTCCGCGTAGCCGAGCGTGGCCACCTCCGGGTGGTCCCGGCGCAGCGGTTCCAGCAGTTCCCGGGCCCGGGCGATGCGTTCGGCACCGGAGGCGTCCGTGGTGGTGCGCAGCGCGGCTCCCAGTTCGGCGGCGATCGCCGCCAAGGCGGCATCGTCGATCGCGGCCGTGGAGCAGGTGTCCGGCTCCGGTGCGAGAGCGCGCGCCACCAGCGCTCCGAGCAGCTCGCCGGCAGCAATCAGCAGCCCCGGATCGGTGGGAATGTGCTTGCCCAGGACGCTGGATACCAGGAGGTGGGCACGCTTGGGATTGCGGCGCAGTGCCATGCCGATCAGGTCCCGGGCGTCGAACAGGCTGCCGGTCGGGTCGGTGTGCACGCCGATTCCCAGCGTGTTCGCCACGTAGTCCCCGATCCAGATGGTGCCGTTCATCGCACGCTCGCTTCCAGCAGGTCGACGAAGTTGATATCGGGTGCCGCCACGCCGAAGGCGTCGGCTTTGAGCAGGGTCCGTTCGGCCCACGCCCGGTGAGGTTTGTGTTCGTTCATTTTGTTGCTGTACGGCGAGGCGGTGGCGCCACCGCCGGTGGGCGAGATGATGGCCAGTGCGTCGAGGTAGTCCTCGTGGCTGACCACCGAGAGCGCGTGGACTAGCGGGACGTGGCTGGGATGGATGACCGTCTTGCCGAGCAGTCCGTTTGCGTGGTCCAGTCCGATCTCGCGGATCAGCCCGTCCAGGTTCGATGTCAGCAGCCGCTGGCGCAGCGCATCCTCGTGGGCGGCGGCGAAGGGGGTGAGGCGCAGTTGCGGACGCAGCAGCCGTTCGTTGTTATCGAAGTGCTCCCAGACCGGACCGGAGATGACCAGTGCGTCCTCGGGCCGCCCCAGCATGTTCACGATGTCGGCGATCACCGAGGCGACGACCTGCACGTCGTAGATGGTCAGGTCGCGGGTGCGGCGCAGGCCGAACGCGCTGGAGAAGTCGGTGGCGCCGATGCGTACTGCCAGCACGTCGGCCCGGTTCTCCTCGATCACCTCCACGATGCGCGCAAGCGCCTGGGTACGGGTTTCACGGTGGATGATGGCGGGGGACTCGAGGATCGGCATGAGCCAGAACCTGGCATCGGTGGCGAGGCCGGGGGAGGACTGCGGGGCATCGAGGACCAGCCGGCGTACCTGTGCCAGTGCCTCGAAGTAGCGTTGCGCGGCGCCGGCCTCGTTCTCGAACTTCGGCACGGCGAAGCCCGAGAGCACCCGCATCGACGCCCCGCAGCGCCGGGCCAAGGCGAGCATCTGCTCCGGACTGCGCGGCCTCACGAAGAGCATCGGCACCGCCTCCGCGCCCGCGGACCCGGCCCGTCGGCTGTAGAGCAGTTCCAGCGCGGCGGCGACGTTCTCCTGTGCCGCCGCCACCTCGCCATCCGGGATGGAGTCCTCCAGGCAGATGACCATGCTCAGCACTCCCCGTGACCCGAGCTTGAGGATGTCGGAGGCTAGGTCCGGCCGGGTACCGGGGCTGTAGAGCGTGGCGCCCAGGGCGACGGCCAGCAGGGCCGGATCGGTGTCCAGGTCCAGCACGGCGGGCCGCCGGAAAAACAGGTGCTCGAGCTGGTCCTCGTCGAGGAAGCTGAAATGGCGCATGGGTGGTTTAGCTGGCTCCGGCAGAGGGTGGAAGGGGGACCGACATCTTGAACCCGAAGGCGCCCCAGATGGGGGCGTCGTCCAGGTCGGAAGGGGCTGGATCCGAACGCAGTTCGAGCAGGTGGCCCACGCGGGTCAGCAACAGGACGTTGCGCCGCCCGGGAGCAGGCTTCGGCAGTGCGAACGAGAGCCCGTCGTAGAGCGCGATGCTCAGCTCGGTGTCGGGGGCGCAGATGAACAGGGCTCGGCGCAGCTGGGCCACGTGGCGCAGGGCGATCAGCCCGCGGCCCGCCTCCAGGTCGACCAGCGGACGGTTCCCCGCTGTGGGGACGTAGCGGCCGAGCATCGTGCCGTTGCTCGAGGCGGACCCGGTGATGCCGGTGCGTGATTCCCACACGAGGGTTCCCCGGCTGATCAGTGACAGCGAGCCGATGGCCGACTGGCGCGCATTGAGGCGGACCATCGGGAGGGTGGCGGTGAGTTCGTGCACCTCGGCCGCCGTGGGTGCCGGGAAGGGGGCGGCCCGATCCGGGACCGCCGGTGGCGGGAGGACTGGCGGGGCGTGCCTGCCGATGGCCGCTACCGGAAGCGCGCCGAGGCTCAGCCCGGGGAACCCGGCGGGGGGCGATGCCGGCGCCGCTGCCGTCGGGGGCCGGACGCCGAGGCTCAGCCCCGGCGCGGGAGCCGCCGGCGCGGGGGTGGCAACGATTTCCGGGGGCATGGACACCGGTGCCGCGACGGGTGCGGCCATCGGGGCGGTAGCCCGGGCCGCCAGCGGGAGGGATGCCGGCCGCTGGTCCTCGGGCCTGATCCGTCGGGTCAGGAACGGCAGGTCGGGCCGCTTGTGGCGCTGGGAGATGTCCATGCTCAGATCGAGAGCCGGAAGTCGGCCGCGATGCCGCTCAGGCCATCGGTATAGCCCTGGCCGATGGCCCGGAACTTCCACCCGCCGGCATGCCGGTACAGGTCGCCGAAGATCATGGCCGACACGTTGGCCGCCGTGTCCGCGGGGATCGGGAAGCGCACCAGCTCGCGGCCGGAGGGGTCGGCAATGCGGATGTGGGCATCGCGCACCGAGGCGAAGGTCCCGGGCCCGCGCAGGTCTGGGTCGATGTAGACGACGAAGGAAATCTTGTGCACCTCGGCCGGGACGCGGGTGAGGTCGACGTCGATCTGTTCCCGGTCCTCGTCGCCGATGAACCGCACCGATGCCGCAGGGTCGATGATCTGGTTGAAGAACACCAGGTGCTCGTCGGAGAGTGCCGTTCCGTCCACCCCGCAGAGGATGGCCGTGGGGATCGGTTCGGACGCCGGGCCGCGGCTGGGCACGACGTTCCAGCCGATTCCGACCATGACGGATGTGAGTCCGGGGTTTTCCGCCGTCAGCGCGGCATTGGCCCCGGGGATCAGGATGGCCATCGGTTTCCTTCGTCTCGCAGTGTCAGTGCCGTGGTGTTGAATTTGTCCTGCAGGAAGCGGGCGTGGGTCGATAGTTCGGTGATGGCCCCGCTGCGCACCTGGTGGTCCAGGTCCAGTGCGGTGGAGTGCAGCACGGCCAGCTGCCCGGCGAAGAGCCGGGTAGTCCGTGAATCCTCCTGCCGGTCTGCTTGGCCGGTCAGCAGGTAGGTGTTCAGCGGGGTGGAGATGTAGTCGCCGACCATGGCAGCCAGCAGCACGCGCTGCTCGGTCGAGGCACCCTGGGACTTGATGTAGTCGGCCAGGGGGTGCAGTAGGTCATCGAGCTGGCGCAGCTGCGAGGAAATGATGCCCGGCAGCCGGTCCCCGGAGCCGCGGACCGTGGCCAGCAGCTGATCGAGGGCGGCCGCCAACAGCGAATCGTCGTCCTGCGCCGCCGCGGGGGCACCCGCGGGCACCCCCGGTTCGGGGATGCCGCCGCGCGGGGTGCCCCCAAACAGGGAACCGAATATTCGTGACGCCACCATCTGTGTCGGTGCCTTCCCGGAATCCCGCTAGTTGGTTTCGCCCTGGCGGGCGCGGTCCAGATAGGGGCTGGCCTTCTGCAGGCCGGCCTCCAGCGCGTGGACGGTGCCCTCCATGCTGGCCGCTGATTTCGCGCGGAACGTATCGATCGCGTCCATCGTCTCGAAGACGTTGTCGAAGGCCTTCTGCAGCGTCTCGACGCTGACACCGGAGCTGCCGGCCTGCTCGTGGATGCGTACTGTCTGCACCTTGAGCATTTCGGAGGTCTTCAGGATCATGTTGTTCGTCGTGGTGTTGATGGCATCGATCTGGTCCAGCACCATCTTCTGGTTGGCCAGCGCCTCGGCGACGATCACGGCGGTGCGCAGCGCCGCGATGGTGGTGGAGCGGGCGCGGTCCACGCCCTTGATCAGCTCGGTGTTGTTCTTACGGATCAGGTCCATGGCCAGGTAGCCCTGCACGGAGACGGCCAGCTGGGTCAGGATGTCCTGGTGGCGCTGGCGCACCGGGAAGAGCGCATCGGCTTCGAGTTTCTGCGCGTCCTCGATGCGGCCGGCCTGGCGGGCCTCGTCGATTTTCGCGACGCAGGCGGCATCGAGGGCCTTGGCGAAGACCGCGTATTCGCTGAGCTTCTCCATGGTTTCCCAAAGCTGGACCTTCTCGTTGGCCAGTGCCGCGTTGTCCTTGAGCAGCTCGTCCTGCCCGGCCATGAGCGCCTTGATGATGTGGTCCAGCTGGCCCTGCGCGTTCTCGTAGCGTTGGAAGTACTTGTTCAGCTTGTTTCCGCCCGGGATGAAGCCCAGGATTTTGCGGCCCATGCCCAGGTGGGCATCATTCGGGGCCAGGTCCTCGACGGTGCTGCGCAGCTCACCGAGGGTTCCGGCCACGGCGGCTTGGGCGCTGTTGCCCGATCGCTTGGCGCCGGCCAGCGACGTGCTCGAACGCTCAAGCATCCGCGAGGAGAAGGTGCCCGAGGCCAGCATCTCCTCACGCCCGAGCGCGGTGATGCCCTCGACCTGCGTGGTGAACTCCGGGCTGCGCGCATCGAGCGCGGCAATGGAGGACACGAAGGATGCCGCCTGCGCGTTGATTTCCGTTCGGCGCGCTTCCGGCACCGGAACCATGCCCGGCGCGTCGTCGGCCTGAACGATCATCGGTGCTTCGGGGGCCTGGAGCACCAGTGCTCCTTCGGATGCGTTCGGTGGTGTCAATGGGGTAGCCAAGTGCCTGGTCCTCTTTGCTGGTGGGTGGGGATGCGGAAATGGCGCGGACGCCGGTGGACGACACCTTGGTGAACGACGGGCCATCCACCAAGGTTCCCGTCCGGCTAGCCGAGCTGGACGCCGTGGTCGCCTGCGACGCCGGCCAGTCCGGTGGCGTAGCCCTGGCCAATGGCCCGGAACTTCCACTCGGTGTTGTGGCGGTAGAGCTCGGCGAAGACCATGGCTGTTTCCGGTGCAGCGTCCTCGCTGAGGTCGAAGCGCACGATTTCCTGCTCCGAGGCCTGGTTGACGACGCGGCAGTAGGCCCCGCGAACCTGGCCGAAGTTCTGTCCGCGGGCCTCGGCCTGATCGATCGAGACGACGAACATGATGCGCTCGACGTCGGCGGCGACCTTGCCCAGGTCGACCAGGACCTGCTCGTCGTCGCCCGCGCCCTCGCCGGTGCGGTTATCGCCCTGGTGCACGACCGAGCCGTCGGCCGCGGAGGGCTGGTTGTAGAAGATGAAGTCGGCGGAGGAGCGCACCTTGCCGTCGGCGCCGAGCAGCAGTGCCGAGGCGTCGAGGTCGAAGGCCGCGCCCGTGGTGGTCCGCGGATCCCAGCCGAGCCCGACGAGTGCCTGCGTCAGGCCCGGATCGGCCTTCGTCAGTGAGAGGTTGCTTCCTTTGGTCAGGGTAAGACCGGCCATGTTTGGCTCCTTCGTTGGATCGGTGACTGCTGGTGTGTGGGTGTAGGTGGGTGGGGGGCGGAGGGCTGTGGCCCTGCCGGATGGGGCAAGCCTAGTGCAGTGAGATGCCGAAATCGGTGACGATTCCGTGCAGCCCGGTGGCGTAGCCCTGGCCGATGGCGCGGAACTTCCATTCCCCGCGGTGGCGGTAGATCTCGCTGAAGATCATCGAGGTCTCCGAGGCCGCATCCTCGCTGAGGTCGTAGCGCACGACCTCCTGCTCGGTCTCCTGGTTGACCACGCGGCAAAAGGCGTCGCGGACCTGTCCGAAGTTCTGGCCGCGTTCCTCGCCCTGGTCGATGGACACGGCGATGACCACGCGGGCCACGTCGGCGGCGATCAGGTCCAAGTCGATCAGGATCTGCTCGTCGTCCCCGGCGCCGTCTCCGGTGCGGTTATCGCCCAGGTGGGTGACCGAACCGTCGGCCGCGACCAGCTGGTTATAGAAGATGAAGTCGGCCTGCGAACGGACCTTGCCGTTCTCGCTGATGAGCAGCGCCGAGGCGTCGAGGTCGAAGGCCTTGCCGCTGGTGGTCCGCGGATCCCAGCCCAGGCCGATGAGCGCCTTGCGCAGCCCCGGGTCGGCCTTGGTGAGGGAGAGGTTTCCGCCCTTGGAAAGGGTCAGTGAAGACATGTGTAAAACCGCCTGTATTGCTATTTAGAGGGACTGGGCAGCGGGAACGAGGAGGTCGGCCACGGTGCGGCCGGCGGCGCGATTGCCAATGGCCTGGAAGTTCCAGCCGTTGCCCGAGCGGGAGATCTTGGACATGACCATGGCAGTGTGGTCGCCGGAATCGGTGAGCTGGTAACGGGCGACCTCGTTGCCGGAGCCCGCCGAATCGTCGAGCAGGCGGCTGAAGGCGTTCTTCACCATGCTGAAGGTCTGGCCGCTGTAGCTGCTGATCACGAACACGATGTGGGCGACGTTGGCATTGACGGCGGTGAGGTCGACCAGGATCGTCTCGTCGTCGCCGTCGCCGGCACCGGTCAGGTTGTCGCCGGTGTGGACGGTGGAGCCGTCCTTGCTGCGCAGCTGGCCGAAGTAGACGTTGTCCAGGGCCGTGCCGTTGGCGTCGAAGAGGATCGCGGAGGCGTCGAGATCGATCTCGACGGTCTTCAGTCCGCCGAAGAAGCCGCGCTTGGCGGGGGCCGCCGAATCCCAGCCCAGACCGAGGCGGACCTTGGTCAGCGTGGCGCCGTTGCTCTTGGTCAGTGAAAGGGACTGGCCCTTCTGGAGGCTCAAAGCCATGGTTGGACTGCTCTCTGTTCGGCACTGCGGTGGTTGGTTCGGTCATGCTGTCGAGGTCGGCCGCTGGGGCCCGATGGATTCAGCCGGGTTCGTGGGGGAGCCGCGCCGTGGAAGGGGGCCGCGAGGGCAGGGAAGGGTGTTCGGAGCGCGCACAGATGAGGGTTCGGCGACGGGCGGAATCGACCTCGATGGCCGATGACCACTCGTTTCTCAGAATGAACACGATGGAAAGCTCCTACGGATCCGGTGCCGGTCCTCCGGCTTCGGGCCCCGGGCCGACGTTGGTGATGGGCTTCGGTCACAAATGTTCCCTGCTGGCAATAATAGACGCAATCCATGGGTAAAACCTGATGGCGCGGTGTGGATGACGGGTCCGGTGCGGCGTCCATGCCGGATTTCCCGGGGAAGTCCGGAGCTTAAATTACTGTCTGTACGACAGTAAAAGTGGTAGGGTGTTGTCAGTAGGACACCAAGGAGGGGCTCCGCGTAGCCGGAGACCACCAGCACGGAAGGAAGCGACCCAGCATGGGTGGAGACCACGAAACAGCGGGGCGGCCGCCGCATTCGGGCGACTACCGCTCGGACCTCATAGCATCGCTGACCCGGATCCTGGGCGAGTGGACGGCTCCCGAATTCCTGACGGCCGTTGCCGCCCGCGGGGGCGTGCACCTCGATGCCGCAGCCATCGTGACGGTGACCGTGCTGGCCAACCACGGCCCACAGCGGCCCTCGGCCCTGGCCGCGCACCTGGTGACCGGTGCTTCCAACGCCAGCAAGATCATCCGCCGCCTCACCGAGGCCGGGTTCGCCGTCCGCGAACCGGATCCGGAGGATGCCCGCGCCCAGCTGATCACACTGACCGAGGCCGGGCGCAAGGTCGCCGCCTCCTTCGTCTGCGCTGGCGACGGCCTGGTCGACGAGCTGCTCGAGGGCTGGTGCGCCAGCGACAGGGAAGTGTTCACCGACCTGCTGCAGCGCTTTGAAAAGGCGACGGTGGCTCTCGCCGCCGGACTCCGCCCCGCAACAACCCCCTAAAGCCGCACCACAAACCACCCGGAACACCAACGAAGGAGAATCATCGTGAACCGCACCTACGTCATCACCGGAGCCGGATCGGGCATCGGGGCCGCTACCGCACAGTTGTTGCGCGAACGCGGCGAAAACGTCATCGGAGTCGACTTGCGTGGAGCCGAGGTCGAAGCCGACCTCAGCACCCCGGAGGGCCGCACGGCGGCCGTGGCCGCAGCCGTCGAGCTGGCCGGTGACTCGATCGATGCCGTCATCGCCTGCGCGGGCATCGCCGCACCGTCGCCGCTCACGGTGAAGGTGAACTACTTCGGCGTCACCGAATTCCTGGAGCAGATCGCCCCGGTGCTGGCCAAGAGCCCGGCCCCGCGCGCCGTGGTGGTCAGCTCGATGGCCTCGCTGCAGCCGAACTCGGCCGAACTGGTCGAAGCGATGCTGGCCGGTGACGAGGAGCGCGCGGTGGAGATCGGTACCGCACTGAAGGAAGCGGGTCCCGGCCCGGCCTACCTGAACTACCCCTCCTCCAAGCGTGCCCTCTCGCGCTGGGTCCGGCGCGAATCCATCAGCGAGCGCTGGGCCGGGGCGGGCATCCCGCTGAACGCCATCGCGCCGGGAACGGTGATTTCGCCGATGACCACCGAACTGCTTTCCACCCCCGAGGGCCGCGAGCTGACGGACAAGCATGTGCCGATGCCGCTGAACTACCACTCGGAGCCGGTCGTGCTGGCCCGCCTGCTGGCTTGGCTGGCCAGCGAGGAAAACACCCACGTGACGGGTCAGACCATCTACGCCGACGGTGGAGCCGACGCGTCCCTGCGTGGGGATGATATCTGGGCCTGATCCCGGAGCTGTTCAAGGGCCCGGCGCCGCGGTAGCGGTGCCGGGCCCCCTTCGACACCCAGCCGTCCATGGGAAATGATGGGGAGATGGAAAACAGCGAGCAGCGACCCTGGGTCAAGAACTACCAGCCGGGGGTTCCGGCCGAGATCGAATTACCGAGCACGTCGCTGAGCGAGATGTTCGAGTTTTCGGTGGCCATGGCCGGGGACGCGCCGGCGCTGGAGTTCTTCGGGCGGCGCACCAGCTATGGCGACCTTGGCGGGAAGGTCGAACGTGCGGCCGAGGGCCTGCGCCGGCTCGGGGTCCGCTCCGGCGACCGCGTCGCGCTGATCCTGCCCAACTGCCCGCAGCACGTGATCGCGTTCTATGCGGTGCTGCGCCTGGGTGCCGTCGTGGTCGAGCACAACCCGCTCTACACCTCGCGGGAACTGCGCCACCAGTTCGAGGACCACCAGGCGAGGATCGTGATCGCCTGGGACAAGGTGGTGCCGGCGTTGCGGGAATTTCCGGCCGACGTGCAGCTCGATGCCATCGTCTCGGTGAACCTGCTCGATGCCTTCCCGCGTATCAAGGCGCTGGCGTTGAAGCTGCCGCTCAAGAAGCTGAGGGAAACCCGCGCCGCGCTGACCGGCCCGGCGCCGGGCACCACGCCGTTCGCCGATCTGATGTCCCATGGCCGGATCGATGCGGCGCATCCGCACCCCGGCGTGCATGAGCTGGCCGCGATCCAGTACACCTCCGGAACCACCGGCAATCCCAAGGGCGTGATGCTCAGCCACTACAACCTGCACGCCAACGCGCTGCAGGGCGAGGCCTGGATGCACGGGGCGCAGGAGCGCAAGGAGATCCTGTACGCGATCCTGCCGATGTTCCACGCCTTCGGGATGACGTTGTACCTGACCTTCGGCATCAGGAAGCAGGGGCTGCTGGTGCTCTTCCCGAAGTTCGACCCGGACCTGGTCCTGGCGGCGATGAAGAAGTCGCCGGCCACCGTGTACTGCGCCGTCCCGCCGATCTACGAGCGCACCGCGATGGCGGCCAAGGAGAAGGGCGTGTCGCTGCGCTCGACCAAGTACTGCATTTCCGGGGCGATGAACCTGCCCGACCACGTGGTTGAACTCTGGGAATCGGTCTCCGGCGGGCTGCTGGTGGAGGGCTACGGCATGACCGAGTCCTCCCCGGTGGCGCTGGGAAACCCGTTCCACCCGAGCCGCCGCGCCGGGACCATCGGCGTCCCGTTCCCCTCCACGCTGATGAAGGTCGTCGAACTCGAGGACCCGGACACCGAGGTGGAGCCGGGGGAGCCGGGGGAGCTGCTGATCAAGGGACCGCAGGTGTTCACCGGATACTGGAGAAACCCGGAGGAAACGGCGAAAACGCTGCTGCCCGGCGGCTGGCTGCGCACCGGCGACGTGGTCACCGTCGACGCCGACGGCTTCACGAAGATCGTTGACCGCTCCAAGGAACTGATCATCACCGGCGGGTTCAACGTCTCGCCCACCGAGGTCGAATCGGTGCTGCGCCTGCATCCGTCCGTGAAGGATGCCGCGGTCTTCGGCCGTCCGCTGGAACGCGGCGGGGAAATGGTCATCGCGGCGGTGGAGCTGGAGCCCGGTTCGGAGCTGGACGAGGATGCGCTGCGCGAGCATTGCCGCGGGCTGCTGGCCGAGTACAAGGTTCCCAGGCGCATTGTCGCTCTCGATGACCTGCCGCGGTCTATGCTCGGCAAGATCCTGCGCAAGGCGGTGCGCGAACAGGTGCTGCCCGCTCTCTGAGCACTCCGACCTGAGCGAACAAGTCGTGCCCAGGCTGGAAAACGTGGCGGGTCACGCCCCCGCCACCGGTGTTGTGCGAAACAATGGGGATATGGAGCACGTTGACCAGCAGCCCTGGGTTGAGCACTACCAGCCGGGAGTCCCGGCCGAGATCGAGCTGCCTACCGAGCCGCTGAGCGCGATGTTCGAGCGCTCCGTGGCCGAGGCGGGTGCCGCCCCGGCACTGGAGTTCTTCGGACGCCGCACCAGCTACAGCGAGCTCGGCGAACAGGTCGACCGGGCGGCCGAGGGCCTGCGCCGGCTCGGTGTCGGTGCCGGGGACAGGGTCGCCCTGGTTCTGCCCAACTGCCCGCAGCACGTGATCGCGTTCTATGCGGTGCTGCGCCTGGGTGCCGTCGTAGTCGAACACAATCCGCTCTACACCACCCGGGAGCTGGCCCACCAGTTCAGGGACCACCAGGCGAGGATCGTGATCGTCTGGGACAAGGCAGCGGCGGCGCTGCTGGCGCTGCCCGCCGATATCCAGCTAGACCACGTTGTCTCGGTGAACCTGCTCGATGCCTTCCCGCGCATCAAGGCGCTGGCGTTGAAGCTGCCGCTCAAGAAGCTGCGCGCCTCGCGTGACGCGCTGAGCACGCCGGCCCCGGACTCGCTGCCGTTCACCGGGCTGCTGACCCACGGCCGGATCGATGCGGCGCATCCGCGCCCCGGTGTGCATGACCTGGCCGCGATCCAGTACACCTCCGGAACCACTGGGCTGCCCAAGGGCGTGATGCTCAGCCATTTCAACCTGTATTCCAATGCGCTGCAGGGCGAGGCCTGGATGCCCGGGGCGCGGGAGCGTGAGGAAGTCCTGTACGCGATCCTGCCGATGTTCCACGTGTTCGGGATGACGTTGTACCTGACCTTCGGCATCAGGAAGCAGGGGATGCTGGTGCTCTTCCCGAAGTTCGACCCGGACCTGATCCTGGCCGCCATGAAGAAGTCGCCGGGGACGATCTTCAGTGCCGTTCCGCCGATCTATGAGCGCACCGCCGCAGCCGCCGCGCAGCAGGGCGTCTCGCTGCGTTCGGCCAAGTACTGCATCTCCGGGGCGATGAACCTGCCCCGGCATGTGGCGGAGCAGTGGGAGGCGGCGACCGGGGGCATGCTGGTGGAGGGCTATGGCATGACCGAGTCCTCGCCGATCTCCATGGGCAACCCCTTCCACGCCACCCGCCGCCCAGGCACCATCGGGCTTCCGTTTCCCTCCACGCTGATGCGGGTGGTTGACCTTGATGACCCGGCGACGGAGGTTCCCCGCGGCGAACCGGGCGAATTGCTGGTCAAGGGCCCGCAGGTGTTCACCGGGTACTGGAACAACCCCGGGGAAACGGCGAAGGCGCTGCTGCCCGGCGGATGGCTGCGCACCGGGGACGTGGTGACGGTCGACGAGGCCGGGTTCACGACGATCGTGGACCGGGCCAAGGACCTGATCATCACCGGTGGTTTCAACGTCTCGCCCACCGAGGTCGAAGCGGTGCTGCGGTCCTTCCCGGGGATCGGGGATGCGGCCGTGTTCGGACGGCAGCTTGAGGGCGGCGGCGAAATGGTCGTGGCCGCCGTGGAACTCGAGGACGGCACGGTGCTTGATGAAAAGCTCCTCCGTGACCACTGCCGGGTGCAGCTGGCCGCCTACAAGGTCCCGAAGCGGATTGTCGCCGTTGACAAGCTGCCGCGCTCGCTGCTGGGCAAGATCCTGCGCAAGGCGGTCCGGGAGCAGGTCCTGCCCGGGCTCTGATTCCCGGGCCGGCCGCGGCGGGTCAGCCGTGGCGCCGCAGGAACTCCAGCACCGGTCCGGCCAGCAGGGCGCCGTCCTGTTCGATGCCGCGTCGGGAATAGGCGACCTTGAAGGAGTGGTCCCCGCCCTCGGTCCACACCAGTTCGGCGTTCGGGCCGATGCGTTCCACCACGGGTTCGAGCTCCCCGGGCAGGGCAAAGGGATCCCGGGTTCCCTGCAGGAAGAGCAAGGGCAATTCCAGGCCGTAGAGATGGGCATCGCGCGGCTTCTGGGGCTTTCCGGGGGCATGCAGCGGGTAGCCCAGGAAGATGAGCCCGGCGGTTTCCATGCCCTGTTCCACCGCCATCGATGCCATGCGTCCACCGAAGGACTTCCCGGCTGCCCAGACCGGCGCCCCGCCTGCGCGTTCGGTCGCAGCAGCCAGGGCCGCCCGCCAGGCGGCGATGGCCACCGGCGGCCGGTCGGGGAACTTCTTGCCCGCGTCGATGTAGGGGAAGTTGAAGCGAAGTGTCGCGACGCCACTGGAGTTCAGCGCTTCGGCGAAACCGCCGATGAAGGGGTGGCCCATGCCCGCCCCTGCACCATGGGCGATGACCACCGTGGCCGACGGATGGTCGGGCCCGGAATGGATGGCCGAGGCGGGAGCCCCGTCGACGGCGAGGGTGAATGATTCTGCTGGTACTGGCATGGTTCCAAAGTTACCCGGCCGGGGCGCCCGGCGCCGGTGATCGGGGAAGCCGTCAGTGCGCGTGCGTGGCCGGGGGTCCATGCAGGTGGGCCCGTTCCCCGTCGTGGCTCAGGATGGTGAGGATTTCCACCGGGCCGTCGTGGGCGGTGATGGCATGCGGGACCATGGTGGAGAAGTCGGCCGCATCGCCGGCCTGCACCAGGATGGTGCGCTCGCCGAGCTGCAGCCGGGCGGTTCCGGCCAGGACGGTGAACCAGTCGCGGCCCGGGTGCACTCCCAGCTCTCCGGCTCCGGCGGGGAGTTCAGAGGTGATCCGCATCTTGGCGACCGTCACCCCGTGGAGCGAGCGTTCGTTGGACAGGATCCAGGTGGTCACTCCCCGGCTGCTGTCGGGCACCGGCCGGATGACCACATCGCCGTCGTCGGTGGACTCCACGAGCTGGTCGAGCGTGGTGTCCAGCGCCCGGGCCAGGGGAACCAGCTGGTCCAGGGCAATCCTTCGGTTCCCGGTTTCGATCCGGCTCAGCGTTGAGGGGCTCATATCGCACCGGGCAGCGAGGTTGTCCAGAGACCAGCCCCGGGCCAGCCGCAATCCTCGGATGCGTTTGCGGATCACTGTATCCAGATCGAGTTCTTGCGTCATAAGCAATAGTGTATGCCCCAAAGGCATTCGAGGAGTAGCTTTGAAACATGAGCAAGCACTCCCATCACCAGCACCACAACCGCGACCAACAGGGCGGGCGCCAGCAACACGGGCACCAGCACGACCACCACAACCACCGCGAAGAGGGGCTCGCGGAAACCCTGGACCTGGATGCCGTGGTCCTCGGCCCCTACCTGGACCAGGTCACCGAATGGGTGGCCGGGGTCGTGAACGCGGAACCGCGCCGGATCCTCGACCTCGGTGCGGGAACAGGCACCGGATCCCTGGCCCTGGCCCGGCGCTTCACCGCGGCCGAGGTTCTCGCGGTGGACAGGTCCCAAGCCATGCTCGAGCGGGTGACGGCCGCGGCGGGTTCCCGGGACCTGGGCGAGCGGGTGCTGCCCGTGCACGCAGACCTGGATGCCGGCTGGCCCGATCTCGACGGGGTGGACCTGGCCTGGGCTGCCTCCTCGATGCACGAGTTCGCCGACACCGAGCGGGTCATGCGCGATATCCGTGGCGCACTGAACCCCGGGGGCCTGCTGGTGGTCGTCGAAATGGACACCCTGCCGCGTTTCCTGCCCGATGACATTGGCCTCGGTCGGCCCGGCTTGGAGGCGCGCTGCCACGACGCGTTGTCGGCGGCGGGCTGGAACCACCAGCAGGACTGGCGCGCAGCGCTTGAACGGTCAGGGTTCGACATCGCCGCACAGCGTACCTTCGCCATCGAGGTCCGGACCTCGACGCCGGATGCGGCACTATATGCCGGCGGGTTCCTGGGCCGCATCCGCGCTGCCCTCCACGAAACGCTGGAGCCCGACGATCTCGCCGCACTCGACGCGCTGCTCGGTGATGGTCCGGAGGCCCTGGGGAACCGCCGGGACCTGCTGGTGCGCGGCAGTCGGACGGCGTGGGCGGCGCGTCGCCCATAGGGCCAGTACCTCGGGCGGAGGGACGCCGGGCGGGGACCTTGCCGGATCCGCGGTAACGGTAGGAGGGACAAGTCTTTACAGTCCATCGGCGCCGGCATGGCCATGTCAGGAATGGTGCCGGATTCGCGGAGTTGTGCCTGGCGTTGCCACGAACAACAGGTTCACTGCCACGACCCGGTCGGGAAATCGCCAGCATGCTCAAGGGACCAGCGGGTCGACCGTCGGGTGCTTAGGTCTTCGGCACCGTGAAACCCAGATCTGTATAGCCCGTGCGGCGCTTGGACCACGAGGATGCCAGCACCGGAGTTTGAACGTCGTGATAGTCGTGCACGACCGCGCTTTCCTTGCCCGGGTGGGACCGTGTCACCCGGCCTACATATTGGACTAGGCGGCCCTTGAAGGAAATTGGCGCGGCAAGGAAAAGCGTATCCAGCGCCGGTGCGTCGAATCCCTCACCGATCAGCGAGCCGGTGCCCAGTACGACGATGGCATCCCCTGGTGCGGCCGCGTTGATGGCTGCGACTGCGGCCGTACGCTCGGATCCCTTCAGCGAACCGGTCAGTAGGATCGGTTCGATGCCGCGGGCCGCCAGATCGAGAGCGAGCAAGTCCAAATGCCGTTTCCAGGTGGAAAGGACCAGTGACTTGGCGCCCGCAGCGTGGGCCAGGAGAACGTCGTCGATGATTTGTTTGCGGCGCTCGGCATCATCGATCAGGTCGCGGTAGATCCGGTGCAGCCCGCCGGGTTCGGATGGATCGGCGTCCCCGGTGTAGCGGAATGTGGTTTCGTGGAGGATGAGTTCGAGCTCCGGGGCCGTGGCGCCATGCTCATCCTCCGGAAGTTGACCCGCCACGGGACCGGTGTATTCATGGGTCGCCGTACCCAACTGGTGGTAGATCAGCTCCTCCAACCCGTCGCGGCGGTAGGGCGTGGCAGTGAGCCCCAGCCAGTAGGTGGCCGGGATGGCGTTCAAGACGTGGGTGAATGCGGCGGCCGGGATGTGATGGCACTCGTCGACGATGATCTGGCCGTAGCCGGCGCAGAGCTCGGCGACGTCCTTGCGCCGGGCGAGCGTGGGTAGCAAAGCCACGTCGATGACGCCGCGCAGCTTGGCCCTGCCGCCGCCCAGTTGTCCGGCCTTGCGGCCCAGCAGTAACAGGATCTGCGCCCGCCATTGATCGGCTAGGGCCTTGCGGTCCACCAGGATCAGCGTGCTTGTTTTCCGCGCCGCCGCAACAGCGAGTGCCATCACCGTCTTGCCCGAGCCCGGTGCAGCAACGAGCAGCGAGCTGTCCCGGGCCAGGGCGTGCTCGACAGCCTCGCGTTGGCCTCCGCGCAGGGTGCCGGTGAATTCGAGTTCCTGTGGTGTGCCGTGGTGGCGCTGGTCCTTGATGTGCAACGTGCTCCCGGCACTTTCGATGAGCTGTTTGAGCATCGGCAGGACACCGCGGGGCAGCACCAAATCGCCCTCGAGTGTTTCGTCGTAGCTGGTGAGGAAGCGTGGGGTGTCCCAAGTGGAGCGGCCCTGGCGTTGCTTTTCGTAGAACATCGGGTTGGGCAGCGAGGACGCATGCTTGAGCGCACTGGCCATGGCAGGGCCCAGGTCGGTGGCCCGCACCGTGATGCGCGCGGCCAGCGTCGCGTGGATCAATGCGGCGGGCAGCGGGACGATCTTGGTGGCCGTGGGCTGGCGGTACCGGGTTTTGCGCCCGGTGGCCGGGGTGGGCAGCTGTCGGATCAGGCGGTCGAGTTCCGCGGGGCTGAGCCGATCCAGCAGGGAAAGATAGGCCCACTGGTCCGGATGCGGTTCCAGGGTGGCGGTGTCCAGGAACAGGGTGGCGCCGCTTTGGCGACGTTTCCCCTGCAGTGGTGCGGCGATCAAGTTGCCCAGGCCCTTGCCCGAATGCTGGTCCTGGGAGGGGAAGAGCCGGTCATATGAAGCCAGCGACATGGAACCACGGATGTTCATGGCCTCCGTGAGCAGCCCGCTGGCGAGTTTGCGGGCCAGTACGGCCGGAACCTCCCGGGCGAAGAAGATCCAGACATGGGCGCCACGTCCCGATTGGGAGATTTCCAGCGCCGCCGGGATTCCCAGGTGGCGGGCTGCCTTCGTATAGGCAAGCGCATCGAGCAACGCCGGTGGCCCGTCGAAGTCGGCTGCAATGAAATGACAGCCATCGGATGTGCTCAGCGGGTAGAGTCCGAGGTGCTCCGAGCCCATCAGGTGGGCCTCGATGGCCGCCGGAGTCAGCGGCAGGTAGTTTGCCGTTTCACGGTCCATCCATTTGCGCCAGCCTCCTGGCACTGCAGGAACCCAGCCGGCAGTGCCAGCCCGGCGGTTTTCCCAGCGCAGGGCGTATATGTCGTCCCTGCCCCGGAAGAGCGAATGGAAGAAGGCGACCTTCGCCGCGGGTGTCGATGCGGCGGTGACCGGGCCGGTGTCGTGCAGTGCGAGGGCGGGCTGGGCATCGCGGGCCGCACGGGCCTCCTGGCCGCTGATCTGCAGAAGCCGGCGCAAGCGGGCATTTTCAGCGCGAAGATCGGCCAGCTCCCGGTCTGGAAGCAGGCGCTCATCACCCAGTGGCAGTTCCGGCTGCGTGGGAGAGGCCTCTGGCTTGGTCACAAAACCCATTGTGCATGAGAGTTCCGTCAAAGTGCCGTAAATCGGGCGAGTCAGCATGTGGATGCAAAGCAAGGAACCCCCGTCGCTCTTTCGAGCAACGGGGATTCCTTGTAATTCTTAGTGCCGCTTAACCGACTCGTGGGTCAGAGAAGCGGAGCGCTCTATTTAGAGCGGGCGAATGTTCTCTGCCTGGGGACCCTTGGGACCCTGAGCGGTGTCGAATTCAACCTTCTGGTTCTCGTCCAGCGAGCGGTAACCGCTGCTAGCGATGGCGGAGAAGTGTGCGAACACGTCTGCCGATCCATCGTCGGGCTCGATGAATCCGAAGCCCTTTTCAGCGTTGAACCATTTGACAGTGCCTGTAGCCAAGATAAATACCTTTTCCTCTTGTTGCGCAAAAAAACCGGGTGGCCGCGCAACCAGAACCAACCCGCTATAGACAATACGGGTATATCGGAGATCGCGCCATAGCTAGGGCGATCTAATTTCAAAATTCTTTCGTGAAAGTGACGGAAACGTCCCGCCTGAACTGAAGCCAGGCTCCGGACCCGGGTGTTCGAAGCGGCCAAAAATGAGCATATGCCCGCTTTTGGGGTTGTTTTTCAGGTCCTTGGAATCCTAAAACGAGCATCATTTTGGTATTTGGGGTGACGGGGATGATCTGTTGAATAAGTCCAAGGTCACAGTCCATTTTCGAGGAAATGGAGGTCGGCGGGGGCATGGGACCAGCTGACCTCCTGCCTGTGAAGTGGGGCCGGTAAGCAGATTGATGGGTCGAAGCGGCGTAAAGTTGCCCGTACTTCCCCAGGAATCGAGGCGCCCCCATGGGTGGTTTTCCAGAAATTTCTTCGAACCGGATTGTCGGTTTGGCCTTGGCGGGGGTCTTGGCTGTCGTGCTGGTCGGCGGAACATCCCAACAGGGACTCCCGCAAGCCGAAGCAACAGTCGTGGCGGAAACGGGAGGGGGGATGGCTGGACCGGCGACATCGGTGGCAGGTCCCGCCGTTGCTACTCCAGCGCAAACGCTGGCCAAGCTGACCCTGGATCAACGGGTCGGGCAGATTCTGATGGTGGGAGTTCCGGCCACCGGCGCCAGCGCATTGGATCTTTACTACCTGACCCACTACAAGATCGGGAACGTCTTCCTGAAGGGTCGCAACTATGCCGGAACTGCCTCGGCGAAGTCCGTCGTCGCGAAAATCAACGCGACAGTCAGCTCAACCACCACTGGATCCCAAAAACGCTTCATCGCCACCGATCAAGAGGGCGGCTACGTCCAGGTTCTGCAGGGTCCGGGATTCTCCGACATGCCCACGGCGCTCGGGCAAGGGGCCTGGCGGACGTCGACCATCCGAACCAATGCCACGAAGTGGGCCAAGCAGCTGAAGTCAGTGGGCGTCAACGTCAACCTGGCCCCCGTTGCCGATACGGTTCCCTCCGCGGCGTTCGCCCCCTATAACTCGCCCATTGGTTACTGGCACCGTGAGTTCGGCTTTAATTCAACGCAGGTCGGAAACGATGTGGTGGCCTTCGCCCAGGGGATGAAGGCGGGCGGGGTTGCGCCCACCGCCAAGCACTTCCCGGGGCTGGGGCGCGTCACCCGAAATACCGACACCTCGGTGAACGTCACCGATGCGGTCACCACCAGGCAAAGCGCCTATATCAGGCCCTTTGCCAAGGCCGTTGATGCGGGTACGAGGTGGGTCATGGTTTCCAATGCAAAATACTCGCGGATCGACGCGAAGAACATCGGCCCGTTCTCCCCGACGATCATGAAGACCATGTTGCGGGGGGATCTGGGCTTCACCGGGATCGTCATTTCCGATGACATGTGTTCGGCGAAGCAACTCTCGCCATGGACCTATGCCACCCGGGCCAGGAACTTCTTCAATGCGGGCGGAACCATGATGCTGTGCGTCAATGCATCGGCCATTCCCGTCATTCAGAAGTCGCTGGTTGCCGAGGCCAAGAGCAGCCCCGCCTTCCGGGCCAAGATCAACGCTGCGGCACTGAAGGTATTGGAAACCCGTGCCGGACATTAGCTGTCGCCGTCCCCCGGGTGTACCTGCAGCGCGGCGGGACCCTGCTCGAGACGCCACGTGATCAGAAAAGCAGAGTGTCGCGTTGCAATCCGGATCCAAACCCCCGTGGAGTCACTGCGACGATGGCCGCGGAGCGCCATCACGTCGAGCGTTCGCCACTTGCCCGGGGCCCCCGGCGGCGAGTCGGTAGCTGCGGTCAAGGGCCAACCACCAGACCGTTCATCTTCCAGCGGTCCAAGGGAGCACTCGCATGTGCCGCGGCTCCCATATCACGTCCGGGGCCTCGACGGTGATAAAGTCAGCTGAGATAGTTTTTCCTTTCCGCCACATGGCTGTGCCCGCCATCGCCGGTGCCGAAGGTCGAGAAACCCTCAAGATTTTTGAAGTCGCGGCCTCCCGTCGCGCACAGCATCCGCCGGATAGTACGAACGGAAATATTAATGAAGCGTCAGACCAAGCACAACAGCACCGAACCGCCGGCCCTCGCCAAGGGCGCCATGCGCATCATCGCATTGGGTGGCCTGGGAGAAATCGGCCGCAACATGACGGTCTTCGAAATCGCAGGCAAACTGCTGATCGTCGACTGTGGCGTCCTCTTCCCCGAAGAAGAACACCCGGGCGTCGACCTGATCCTGCCCGATTTTTCCTACCTGCGTGACCGCCTGGACGACATTGTCGGCTTGGTGCTCACCCACGGCCACGAGGACCACATCGGTGGCATTCCGTACCTGCTCAAGGAACGCCAGGACATCCCGGTGATCTCGGCGAAGCTGACCTTGGCCTTCATCAAGACCAAGCTGCAGGAACACCGCATCACCGCCAAGACCGTCCAGGTCAAGGAGGGCGAGCGAAAGAAGTTCGGCCCGTTCGACCTGGAATTCCTTGCAGTAAACCACTCCATCCCGGACGGCTTGGCAGTTGCCATCCGCACCGAGGCCGGCCTGGTGCTGGCAACCGGCGACTTCAAGATGGACCAGTTCCCGCTGGACAAGCGCATCACCGACCTGGCTGGCTTCGCCCGCCTCGGTGAAGAGGGCGTTGACCTGTTCCTGCCTGACTCCACCAACGCCGAGGTCCCGGGCTTCCTGGCGGCCGAGGCCGATCTGATTCCGGCCATCGATGCGGTCATGCGCACCGCGCCGCGCCGCGTAATCGTCTCCAGCTTCGCCAGCCACGTGCACCGCATCCAGCAGGTCATCGACTCGGCCCACCAGTACGGCCGCAAGGTCGCCTTCGTCGGCCGTTCGATGGTCCGCAACATGACCACCGCCCGCGAACTGGGTTACCTGAAGATCCCGCGCGGCGTCCTGATCGACTTCAAGGAAATCGAGAAGCTGCCCGCAAACAAGGCAGTCATCATCTGCACTGGTTCCCAAGGTGAGCCGATGGCGGCGCTGGCCCGCATGGCCAACCAGAACCACGTCATCGACCTGACCGAGGGCGATACCGTCCTCTTGGCCAGCTCGCTGGTCCCGGGCAACGAGACCTCGATCTACCGCCTGATCAACGACCTGACCAAGCTTGGCGCGAACGTCGTACACAAGGGCAACGCCAAGGTGCACGTCTCGGGCCACGCCTCGGCCGGCGAGCTCGTCTACTGCTACAACCTGGTCCGTCCGAAGAACGTCATGCCCGTTCACGGCGAGTACCGCCACCTGAAGGCCAATGCCGAACTGGCGATCCGCACCGGTGTCGACCCGAAGAAGACGTTCATCATCGAAGACGGTACCGCCATCGACTTGAAGGACGGCGTTGCCCGCGTCGTCGGCCAGGTTCCGGCCGCCTACGTCTACGTCGAGAACATGGTCGCCGGCGCAGCAACCGAAGAGGCGCTGCAGGACCGCATCCGACTGGCCGAGGACGGGGCGGTGACGGTGCTGCTGATCGTCAACCCGGACACCGGCAAGCTGGAAGAGGATCCGGAGTTCTTCACCGTTGGCTTCAGCTTCAACGACAAGGACGCCGAGAAGGCAACCGGTGTCGTCGAAAAGGCACTGGCTGGCCTGCGCCGCGAAAAGACCGGGCCGGATGCCGAGCGCATCATCGGCGAGTCGCTGCTGCGCTGGTCCGACCGCGCACTGCGCCGCAAGCCGGTCTACACGGTCATCACCGTCGACGCCTAAATCCTCTCGACACCTCCAGAGGCCCCGCACCCATGGTTGCGGGGCCTCTGGCCTATCCGGGACCGGTTGGTGCGCTGCTGCCCAAAGGCCGGAGGCCCCGGCCCGAAGACAGCCCTCAGCGTTTTCGCAAGGTGGTCCAGAGCAGGTATCCACCCAGTGCTCCGACCCCGCCGATACCTGCGCTAAACAGGGCTTTGGGCCAGTTCTGCCAACGTCCAGGCTGCCCGGCAACGAGTTCACCGATGGCGGTGATCAGCGCGGCGCTGACGATTCCCGCCACGATCCGGTTCCCGGTCCGATCTGCCTTCTCCAGCAACGCGTCCAGCTCTTCGGCACGAAGCCGGATGTCGAATCCGCCGCTATCGATGACCTCCATGACCCGTCGCAGCATATCCGGGGCCTCGGATCCCAGCAGTAGTGCCTCGGCGCCGGCCTTCTTCAGCCGTGCTGCCACCGCCTCCGGTGAGAAGGATTGCTTGACCAGACGCCGGGCAAAGGGAGCTAGTTCGGTGGTCAGCTCGAATCCGGGATCGAGTTGCTTGCCGAGCCCGTCGGCCATGATGAACATCTTCAGCATCAGCGCCGTCTCCCGCGGCAGGCGGAGGTTCTGCCGGCGCAGCACTGAGAGTACCTCCAGCACCACGGGCACGAGGGGGATCTCGGCGAGCGGCCGGTCGGTGTAGCGACCCAGCAGCCGGCCCACTGCGAGCTCGACCTCGCGCACGTTGGGTGTGCCGGGGGATTCGCACAGCTTGATCAGGGCCTTGGCCAACATGCGCGCATTCTGGTTTACGATGCCCATCAGGGCCTGGGCAAGCAGCGTCTTCTGATCCGCGCTGATCTTCCCGACCATGCCGAAGTCGATGATGGCCAGGCGCCCATCCGGCTCGACGAAGAAGTTTCCCGGGTGCGGGTCGGCGTGGAAGAAGCCGTCCTCCAGCACCATCTTCAGCAGCACGTTGCAGGCGCGGCGGGCCACCGCCCCCGGCTCCAGCCCGGCCTCGCGAAGAGCGTCGATGTTGTTGACCTTGATCCCGCCCATGAGCTCGATGCAGAGCACCCGCGAGGTGGTCTGCTCCCAGAAGATCCGCGGGATGCGCACGTCCGCATTGCCGGCGAAGTTCTGCGCGAAGCGTTCAGCGTTCCTGCCCTCGCCCACGTAGTCCAGTTCGGCACGTAGGCTCTGTGCGAACTCCTCGACCATGCCCGAGGCCTGGAACCCTGCAACCGCACGCGATGCCTGCTCGGCGCGCTTGGCGAACTCGGTGAGGATATCCAGATCCTGGTTGACCTGTTCGACAATGCCCGGACGCCGGATCTTGACCACCACGGAAACACCGTCGAGCACTGCCAGATGCGCCTGCCCGATGGAACCGGTGGCCAGCGGTTGATCGTGCAGGGTGGCAAGCAGCGTGGCGGCGGCCGGGCCGAGCTCGTCGGCGATGGCGGTGCGGATCTCGGTGGTGGGAACCGGAGGCGAAGCGTCCTGCAGCTTGGCCAGCTCGGTGACGAATTCCGGGGGAAGCAGGTCGGCGCGGGTGGAAAGGATCTGACCCAGCTTCACATAGACGACACCGAGTTCCTCTGCGGCGAGCCGGACCCGTTCCGGCAGCGAGGGATCGGTTCCGGCATCGGGGTCGTGGCCGATGCGCCGGTGCAGTTCCTGCGGCAGCCAGTGGCCCAGACCAGCCTGGGTGATGGCGAATCCAAGACCGTGCCGTCCGAGGATCTCCACGATCTGGAGCAGGCGGTCTTTGCGGGAGCTCATGAGCTGTGCCGTTGCCGTTGTTCATTCATGCCAGCTACCCTACAGGCCGCGGGCTGGACAACCCGGGCGGGGCACCTGGCCGTTCCCCGGCGGCGATTTGATGCGGGCATCGGAGCGTGGAAAGGCGCCGACCGACAGCCCGGGGGAAGGCCTGTGTCGATCGGCGCCGCTTACTCACTCATCACTCGCACCATCATGAGTCTCGCACCTTCATGAGGTAACTAAAACGATAATCGCGGCAGCTGAGTCAACGCTGTGTAAACCTTTGGAGATGACCGGCAATCTGAGCCGCGACGGCCGATGCTCGGGGCATGGAGACTCCCTCGGGCCCCGGCGTTCCGCTCTCTGACGGGATCAGCTCGGCGGTGAGCCTGCTACCTCTCCCTGGTGCCGGGCAGCCGCAACGGGCGGCTCTATGAAGGATGCGCCCCACCCGGATCCGTACTGACCGCGCTACTCGGCCTGCGATTCGCCGGGTCGCGGCGGCTAGTCCTCGAACAGCCCGCGCACGTCGTCCACGCTCAGCGCCGAGCCGAATTCGGCGTCGTCGTCCATCACCGAGGCAAACAGCCTGGCCTTCTTCTCCTTCAATGCCATGACCTTCTCCTCGATCGTGTCCTTGGCAACGAGCCGGTAGACCATCACGTTCTTGGTCTGGCCGATGCGGTGCGCCCGGTCCACCGCCTGGTTCTCCGAGGCGGGGTTCCACCACGGATCGAGCAGGAAGCAGTAGTCGGCCTCGGTGAGGTTCAGGCCGAATCCACCGGCCTTGAGGCTGATCAGGAACACCGGGGCCGTACCCTCGCGGAACGAGTCGATGACCCTGCCGCGGTTGGTGGTCGACCCGTCCAGGTAGGCGTATTCGATGCCCGCCGCGTCGAGGCGTTCGGCCGCCTTGCCCAGGAACGAGGTGAACTGGCTGAAGATCAGCGCGCGGTGGTCCTCGGCGACCAGGTCCTCGAGCTGTTCCATCAGGGCGTCGAGCTTGCTCGAGGGGACGCCGGCATAGGCCTCGTCGACCAGCGAGGGGTCCAGTGCCAGCTGGCGCAGCATGGTCAGCGAGCGGAAGATCGTGAACCGGTTCTTGTCCAGGTCCTCGAGCATGCCCAGCACCTTCTGGCGCTCGCGCTGCAGGTGGCGCTGGTAGATGACCCGGTGTTTGGGGGAGAGCGTGAGCTCCAGGACCTGCTCCTGCTTCGGCGGCAGGTCGGTGGCAACGACTTCCTTGGTGCGGCGCATGATCAGCGGCTTGATGCGGCGGCGCAGCTGGGCCAGCCTGGCCTTGTCGCCGTCCTTTTCGATGGGCTTGCGGTAGAGCTCCTCGAAGTTCTTCGCGTTCGGGAAGAGCCCGGGGGAGGCGATGGAGAAGAGCGACCACAGCTCCATCAGGTTGTTTTCCATGGGGGTGCCGGTGATGGCCAGCTTGAACGGGGCGCGGAAGGTGCGGGCCTGCTTGCTGGCGATGGTTGCCGGGTTCTTCACGAACTGGGCCTCGTCCAGGATCAGCCCGGCCCAGTCCGCCTTGTTGTACTCCTCGAAGTCGAGCCGGAACAGGCCGTAGGAGGCGATGACGATGTCCGATCCGGCGAGCAGGCCGGCCAAATCGGTGTCGTTGCGCGAAAGTGTCTCGGTCATGGCGCTCACGCGCAGGTGCGGGGCGAAGCGCCTGGTTTCGCTGGCCCAGTTCGGTACCACCGAGGTCGGGGCGATCACCAGGTAAGGCAGCTGGGTGCGGCCCTGCGCCTTCGCCGTGTTGTGGGCGTGGCAGATCAGCGCGAGGGCCTGCACCGTCTTGCCCAGGCCCATGTCATCGGCCAGCACGCCACCGAGTCCGTTGTCATGCAGGAAGGCGAGCCATTCGAAGCCCGCCTGCTGATAGGGGCGCAGCGTGGCATCCAGCTCGGCGGGCACCTCGGCGCGAGATACCGAGGAGATGTCGAGCAGGCCCGATACGGAGTCCTGCCAGCCCTGCGATTGTTCGGCAGTGGTGGCCAGCTCTGCGAGGTCCTCCCAGAGCGTGGCCTGGTGCCTGCTGATGCTCAGCGTCGTAGCATCGCGGTCCTGCAGCGAACGGGCCTCCTCGATGAGCCTGCGCAGCTGCTGGTATTCGGGCCACTGCAGCGAGAGGTAGTTGCCGTTCTCCAGCATCAGGAATTCCTCGCCGTGGGCCAGCGCCATGAACAACTCGTCGAAGGGGACCTCGGTTCCGCCGAGCGTGACCGTCACTCCCAGGTCGAACCAGTCGGTACTGTCGGAGTCCGATGCGGTGACCTTGATTTCGGGGGCTTCGGTCAGCTCGACGTAGTCAAGCGCGTCGCCCTCCTCGATCAGGGTGACCCGGTCCAGCGCTGCCAGCAGCGGCAGCGCATCGGCGGCAAAGCGGGCTCCGGCGACGTTGTGCAGCTCGACCGGAGCGCTGCTTCCGGGGATCGAGAGCAGCGGCCGCGGGAAGCTGGTTTCCCAGGCGGCGGAGAAGTCCTTGAGCGCTGCGGACACCTCGTGCAGGATCGCCGATTCGGTGTCCGGTTCCCGGAACGACTGCGTGTCGGTGGGCAGCGCGGCGGACGTGATGTTTCCGTTGAGCGTGTAGTCCCAGGTCCAGGAGAGTCGGATGCCGTGCACATCGGGGTTTTTGCGTAGTGCTTTTTGCCGGAAATGGGTGGCGGTCAGGCGCAGCCGCGGTGGCTCGTGGGCCGGGAGCTGAACCGAACCATCAGGTGACGCGACGGCGGCCCGGCGCACCAGCTCGGGGGCGAACGACTCGAGGAAGTCGGTGCGCCCGTTGCGCGGGATGTCGACGGGTTTTCCGGCTGCCAGCAGTCGGGCGGCGACCGGGGAGAAGGGTTCGGCCGCAGGGGCCAGATGCAGGGAGCGTTCTCGCAGTGCGATGTCCTCGTCCCCGTCGTACCAGAGCAGCCCGTGCCCCGGGCTGCCGATGATGTGCAGCCGGGCATCCGGGGAGAGGACGGCACCGGTGACGGCGGGTTGGAGGCGGATCTTCCCGTCGTTATCGAGTGCGTCAATGCCCAGCGTGACCGGCTGGTGAAAATCGAGCTTCTGCCCCTTGCCCGCCGCACGCAGGACGATGCCCGAGTCCTTGGCCTTGCCCAGCATGTCCCAGAGCAGCGGGCTGCCGAAATGCTCGAGGTAGATGATGGTATCCGCGTAGCCGCTCTGCTGGAGCGTGTAGAAGTCCTTCATCCACTGATTCTGTGCTTCGCTGAAGTCCTCCGACTGGTGGTCGTAGGCGTAGTAGTAGCCGCGGTCCTCGGAGGTGCGGAACGCGCCCCATTTCAGTCCGGCATAGACCCAACGGCCCTTGTCGTTCAGGGTGACTGGGCGCAGGCCCAGCATCACCGGCGACTTCTTGCGGTTCTTGTTCGTCTCGACCAGTTCGAACTGCACGCCCAGCGGGGAGGGAGTGGTCGGGGCCTCGTTTTCCTCCAGCAGCGCGGCGATCTTCCGTTGCCAGGGGGGAGGTGCCTTGACCTGCCCGATCGCCAACACCGTTTCCTGCGGGATGACCACGTAGGCCAGCAGCAGTGCGGCAATGTGCTTGCAGCGCTGCCGTACCGGGCAGCTGCACGCCGAGATGACCGGTTCGGGGAACTCGCCCTTGGTGAATGTGACAATCGCCGAATAGGGGACTTCGGCGTTGCCGACGATCTTTCCGCGCAATTGCCGGGCTTGTGGGTCCCAGATGTTTTCAAGGACCCGCTTGTGGGCCGTGTATTCAATGCCCCGCTGGTAGGTGTCGGCTCCAACGAAATTCCGGATTTGAAGCGCACCAAGTTGTGGCTGCGAAGGCAATGAAGGCATACACGGATTCTACCGGAGTGCGTAGTGCCCCACCGCAACCCAGAATGGCCAGGGTCTGGCCCCTTTGGCACTTCGGGAGCATGCTTGGGGGGAGTTTGTCATTCATTGAGCATGCTTCCGGGGGATGGCCGTTGGGTCTGGGTGTCGGCTTTCCGCTTTGGATCTTGAAGAAAACAGGGGACGACGTGGCTACTTACGAATATGCAACTGAAGAGACGACCCTCGGGTCAGCGCCCACGGTGCCAATTTCCAAGGGGCGCATCATCGTCAACTGGATCACCTCCACGGACCACAAGATCATCGGGTACATGTACCTGATCGCTTCCTTTACCTTTTTCTGTCTGGGCGGTGTGATGGCGCTTTTGATGCGTGCCGAGCTCTTCGAGCCGGGCATGCAGATCCTGCAGACGAAGGAGCAGTACAACCAGCTGTTCACCATGCACGGCACCATCATGCTGCTGATGTTTGCAACCCCGCTGTTCGCGGGTTTCGCCAACGTCATCATGCCGCTGCAGCTCGGCGCACCAGACGTCGCCTTCCCGCGACTGAATGCACTGGCCTTCTGGTTCTTCCTGTTCGGCTCGACGATCGCGGTCTCCGGCTACCTGACCCCCCAGGGTGCAGCATCGTTCGGCTGGTTCGCCTATGCACCGCTTGCTAATACCACCTTCACCCCGGGCGTCGGTGGTGATCTCTGGGTCTTCGGCCTGGCCCTCTCGGGCTTCGGCACCATCCTGGGCTCAGTCAACTTCATCACCACGGTCATCTGCCTGCGCGCACCGGGCCTGACCATGTGGCGCATGCCGATCTTCACTTGGAACACGCTCATCACCGCCATCATGGTCATCATGGCGTTCCCGCCGCTGGCCGCCGCACTGTTCGCACTGGGTGCCGACCGGCGGTTCGGAGCCCATATCTACGATCCGGCGGCCGGTGGACCCATCCTGTGGCAACACCTGTTCTGGTTCTTCGGTCACCCCGAGGTCTACATCATCGCGCTGCCGTTCTTCGGCATCGTGTCGGAAATCTTCCCGGTCTTCAGCCGCAAGCCGATGTTCGGCTACAAGGGCCTGATCTTCGCGACGATCTCCATCGCGGCGCTGTCCATTTCGGTGTGGGCTCACCACATGTACGCCACCGGTCAGGTCATGCTCCCGTTTTTCAGCTTCATGACGATGCTGATCGCGGTTCCGACGGGCGTGAAGTTCTTCAACTGGATCGGCACGCTCTGGCGCGGCTCGATCACGTTCGAGACCCCCATGCTCTGGAGCCTGGGCTTCCTGGTCACCTTCCTCTTCGGCGGCCTGACCGGCATCATCCTTTCGGCTCCGCCGCTGGATATCCACGTCTCGGATACCTACTTCGTGGTAGCCCACTTCCACTACGTGGTCTTCGGTACAGTCGTGTTCGCCATGTTCGCCGGATTCTACTTCTGGTGGCCGAAGTGGACCGGCAAGATGCTCAACGAACGCCTGGGCAAGATCCACTTCTGGATGCTGTTTGTCGGCTTCCACGGCACCTTCCTGATCCAGCACTGGCTGGGCGTCATCGGCATGCCGCGTCGTTACGCGGACTACATGCCCGAAGACGGTTTCACGCTCATGAACCAGTTCTCGACCGTGTTCGCCTTCATCCTGGGCCTGTCCATGATTCCGTTCTTCTGGAACGTGTGGAAGACGGCACGCGACGGCAAGAAGGTCACCGTGGATGATCCGTGGGGCTTCGGTGCCTCGCTCGAGTGGGCCACCTCGTGCCCGCCTCCGCGCCACAACTTCCACACGATCCCGCGGATCCGCTCCGAACGCCCGGCACTGGACCTGCACCACCCCGAACTGGGCCTGCGCACGACCCCGACCAACCCGGTGGCCAAGATCTTTGGGCCGGCAGACCAACGGGACAAATGACGATTAGAGCTGAGTGCGCCGAGTCGCTTTGGCGAGGTCTATAATCATGCCCGGAAGAGTGATGGTGATGCGGATTGGACGGCTAGAAGTTGAAGCACGTCGGGTGCAAACTGAATAAAAGTGATTAATTCATTGATTCTGCCGTTTTTTCAACCATTTATGAGCGAAAGTGTCGTGCCTCACTGTCGATTCGCGAGGGCCGGTTGCGGCGCACTCGCCAACCGGGCACCGTTGGTAGTCAAAGTGGGCTGAAGCTAACGGAATGGAGCAATGGATCATGGGCAGTGCAAAGGCGCCTGAGCATGTAGTCATCGTTGGTGCTGGATTCGTCGGACTATCGACTGCCTGGTACCTGCAAGAGCGCGGCACGAGGGTTACCGTGGTGGATCGCGGGGGCGTCGCCTCGGGTTCTTCCTGGGGAAATGCCGGCTGGCTGACCCCCGCATTGACCCTTCCGCTGAGCGAGCCTGCCGTGCTGAAATACGGGCTGAAGACCATGTTCGACCCGGCGTCCCCGCTCTACATCCCCTTCTCCGCAAACCCGCAGCTGTTGCGCTTCCTCATCGGCTTCGCCCGCCACTGCACGCCAGGTAAATGGCGTGAGGCCATGTCCGTTTTTTCAGAAATCGGCGCCACCGGACTCGATGCCTTCGACGAAATCGCCGAATCCACCGATGCCGGACCTGGCGTGAAGGAAAAGACGGTCGTCGCCGACCCGTTCCTCACTGCATTCAAGACGCTGGCTGACCGCGACGGTCTGCTGCATGAGTTCGAGGGTATCCGGGCCACTGGCGGCACGGTGGACTTTGACCTGATGACCGGCGATGAGATCCGATCCCTGGAACCCACGCTGGGCCACGAGGTGGTGGCGGGCGTCGCGATCAAGAACCAGCGCTTCCTCAACCCGCCGAAGTTCATGGACTCGCTGGCAGAATCGGTCCGAGCCCGCGGTGGGGAGATTATCGGTTCGTTCAACGTCACCGACATCCGCGACATCGGCTCCGGCGTGAAGGTCATCGGATCCGAGGGCCGTGAACTGCACGGCGACCACGTCGTCGTCGCCTCCGGCGCCTGGCTCAACCGGCTTGCCAAGGACTTCGGCGTCAAGCGGGTAGTCCAGGCGGGCCGCGGTTACTCGTTCACCGTGGTGCCCGAAAACATGCCCACACACCCGCTCTACTTCCCGGCCCAGCGCGTGGCCTGCACTCCGCTGGGTGACCGGTTCCGCGTTGCCGGAACCATGGAGTTCCGTGACGCCGACCACCCGCTGGAAAAGCGCCGCATCGAGGCCATCGTCGCGGCGGCCCGTCCGCTCTACACCGGCATCGACTGGTCGGAACGCAAGGAGGAATGGGTCGGTGCCCGTCCCTGCACCACCGACGGCCTTCCGCTGATTGGTGCCACACGTTCCCAACGCGTGCACGTTGCTGGCGGCCACGGGATGTGGGGCGTTGCCCTGGGCCCGCTCACCGGCAAGATGCTTGCCGCTTCCATCTGCGGCGAAGCAACCCCCTCCGTGATGCGCCACTTCAACCCGCTGCGCTAAATACCGACTGGTTTCCATCTGGCAACGTCCCGCCATTCCTCAAGGAACGACGGGACGTTGCCATGTGCCGTGAAGGCGGGCCCCGGTGGGAAGCGCGGCCTCCATCGGGGGCCTAGCGGGAAGAAGCGGGCGCCTGCTGTCCGAACTTGATGCCGAGTCGCTTCTCGCTCAGCCAGAGACTCAGTGAAATGCCGGCCATGGTAAACGCACAGGTCATCCACCAGGTGGACTGCCAGCCACCAGTGGTCGTGGCAATCCACGCCGCGATCGTCGGGCCCACGAAGCTGCCCAGGTTGAACAACTGCTGCATCAGCCCCATGGCGGCCGGTGCCGAACCGCCCTCCGGGGCCAGATCCACCGCCATGCGGGTCAGTGTTGCGGGGATGGCTGCACCGGTGAACGAGAACACCGCAACGCACAGTACCTGGAAGACCAGTCCGCCGGAGATCGACTCCCACGGCACGGCGAAGGCCAGCGTGGAGCTGGCGGCCATAAGTGTGAAACCGCTGATCAGGAGGACCCGCGGCGGGACCCCTCGTTGGAGCAGGGGTGCGGTGCAGATGTTGCCCACGGCGTTCAGCCCGCCCACCACTGCAGAAAGAATGCCGGGCCAGATGCCCGTGATCCCTTGGGCCTCGTAGATCCCGGGAAGGAAACCGACGACAGACACCCATTGGACGGTGTAGCAGGAGAAGGCCACGCCTGCCACCCACGGCTTGGGGGAACGGGCCGTGATCCCGATGCGTTTCAGCGCCGTGGCGGCGCCACCTGGGGCGGCCGGGGCGTCCACCGGAACGCGGCGCAGGATCAGCGGGATCGGGATCAGTGTCACCGCTGCCATGATGAACCACCAGGTCTGCCACGAAGCGATTTGCAGGATAAAGGCCGTGGTGATCAGGCCGACGAATGTCGCGAACCCCATGTAGGCGGTCCAGAAACCCATGGCGGTATTGAGCCGCCATGGTGTGGTGTGCAACCGGATCAGCCCGGGGGCCACGACCGTCACTAGAAGGAACCCCGCTCCTTCGAGCACCCTGGATGACATGAGCAGCGCCGCATCGTGGGAGAAGCCGCCCATCGCGGATCCGCCGATCAGCAATCCCAACCCGAGTATCAGGCAGCGGCGGGGACCGATGACCTCGGCGAGTAGCGAGATGGCTAGGCCGCCGAGCATGCCGGCAACCTGGACCAGGCCCAGCAGGACGCCGGCCTCTACGAGGGACAGGTCGAGTTGTTGCCGGATCAGGGGGACGGCTGCCGGGAGCTTCCAAATGTGCAGTGCGGCCACCACACCCGTGAACACGACGACTATCCAGATCGCGTTGCCGGAATCCCTGCTGGTGGCGTTGTTGACCATGCCTCCTCCTCACTGCGCGACGATGGCTGTATCACTTGTCACATGACACTATCGGGATAGTGAGGAGAAGGCCGATTACATGACGCGCGACTGCCCCATCTCCGGTGTGGGGACCGGCGAGGGCTAGCGGCTAGGCCTGCGGGTCGGCGTCCGGGGCTTCCGGCGCCGAATCCTTGGCGATTGGCGGGGTACCCGCGTCGGACGCCTGGTGACGATGGCCGAACGGGTCGATCCGGTAGGGGTGGCGCACTGGGATCCTGCCGCGCAGCCTGGCGGTGAGTTGGCGCAGGTTCAATAGCGGCGAGTCCTCGTTCGGGGCCTCGACCTCCAACCCGTAGAAGTCGCCGATGTGGTCGACGAACGCCATCCGCTTGGCCTTGTCGTAGGCCCGGGACTCACGCGAGAACGCCCGGTAGGTGGCCCAGCAGACCATGATCAGCACCACGCTGAACGGTAGGGCAATGATAATGGCCGCCGTTTTCAATGCTTCCAGACCGCCGGAGAGCAGCAGTGCGCTGGCCAGCAAAGAGGTCGCCAGCGTGAAGAAGATGCGCAGCCAATTCTTAGGTTCGACCTCCCCTCCACTGGCGAGCATTCCCATGACCAGGGCGCCGGAATCGGCGGAGGTGATGAAGAAGATGACGATCATGATGATCGCGCCGACGGTGAGCACGCTGCCTGCTGGCAACTGGGCAAGCGTGGAGAAGAGAGCTCCGGCGGTATCGACAGTGCCATCGGGGCCGACCAAGCCGCCGGGCCCATTGAGCTGCGAGTACAGGGCGGTGCCTCCCAGCACGCTGAACCACAGCAGCGTGATCAAGGTGGGGACCAGGATGACGCCGGCCACGAATTGGCGCACGGTGCGGCCCTTTGAGATCCGGGCGATGAAGATGCCCACGAACGGGGCCCAAGATATCCACCAGCCCCAGTAGAACGTGGTCCAGTTGGATTGCCAGGCCTCGCCTGCGTCGCCGGAGAAGGCGCTGACGTTGAAAGCCATTCCGAAGAAGCTCTGCAGGTAGTTGCCGGTGGATTGAACGAAGTTGCGCAGCAGGAACTCGGTGGGTCCGACGACCAGCAGGAAGACGAGGAAGGCGCCGGCCAGGATCAGGTTCGTGTTGGAGAGCCATTTCATGCCCTTGCCGACGCCCGAGAGGACGGAGACGAGTACGAAGGCAGTGACCACGATGATGATCACCAGGTCGATGGCCATGGAGGAGGTGATGAGTCCGGCGCTTTCCAACCCTGCGCTGATCTGCAGCACGCCCAGGCCCAGCGACGTTGCCACGCCGAAGATCGTGCCGACCAAGGCCACGACGTCGATGAGGTTGCCCACTCCGCCGCGCACACGGCGCCCCAGCAGGGGTTCGAGTGTCCAGCGGATGGAGACCGGGCGGCCGCGACGGTGGATGGCATAGGCCAGGGCTAGGCCGATGACCACGTAGATGGACCAGGCATGCACTCCCCAGTGCAGGAAGGTCTGGGACAGTGCCGCTTGTGCAAGGTCGCTCGGCGTTCCCGTGACGCCGGGTTTGGGGGACGCAAAGTGGCTCAGCGGTTCGCTGACGCCGTAGAATACCAGGCCGATGCCCATGCCGGCTGCGAAGAGCAGGGAGAACCAGGAACCGAGGGAGAACTCCGGCTCATCATCGTCCTTGCCCAACTTGATGTCTCCGAACCGGCCGAATCCGAGCCATAGGCAGAAGAGCACCAGCGAGGTGGCCAGCAAGACGTAGTACCAGTTGAAGTAGCCGACGATGGCGCCCTGGATACCGGCGAACAGGGCCTGCGCCGTATCGGGCACGATGATTGCGAACGAAGCGAAAACCACCACGATGATTGCGGCGGGCCAGAAGACCCAGCGGTGGACTTGAGGTTTTGATTTTGTCTCACTCATTTTGCCAGCGTAGGCCCATTTTCCGCTGTCAGCCGGGTTCGGGCGGAATGACTCGGGTGAGAAAAGTCAAACGAATGGTGAATTCACCCGGCGTGTCGCCGGGGTTTGGATGCGCATTGTCCTCCGGCCCGCTTGCTATCCAGCTCGGTCAAGGACCAACGGGCCGGCCACCGCGCGTGAGACACACGGCATGATCGACCCTGCCCGTTCTTGATCCTCCAGATACAAATCGCGGTGGTCTGGTTCGCCCGAGAGCAGTGACAGCTCACAGCTACCGCAGGTCCCGGACTCGCAGGAGCTGGACAGCTCGATGCCCGCGTCTTGCAAAGAATGCAGCAGCGTGCGGTCCGCCGGGACCTCGATGAGTTTTCCGGTGGGATTCCAGCGGGCGGTGAACGGGGCGGCCGCAGCAGCTCCCGTGCCGACCCCGGAGAAGTCCTCCAAATGGATATTCCGCCTGCGCCAGTGCACGGTCGAAAGCCGCACCTGTTCCATCAACGGGGCTGGCCCACAGCAATATACGTGCAACCCGTCATCCGGCACTGCCAAGTAGTCCCACAGGTCCGCCCGCCCGCCGCGCTCGGCGCTGGCATGAATGTCCACCCTGTGGGTGTCGGTTGGGAGAAGATCTTCGAGGTAGGCCATCTTCGATCTCTCCTTGCCCAGATACAGCAGTGTCGAGCTCGTTCCGGGGCGACGGGTCACGACCGTGGCCATGGAACGGATCGGTGTGATGCCGATGCCGCCGGCAATGAACAGGTAGCGTTCGGCCTTAACCAGCTCGAAGCCGTTGCGCGGCCAGGTGATGAGCAGATCTGTTCCCGGTGCCGCGTGATCAACCAGATCCATCGAACCACCACGTCCGGCTTCATCCCGGGACACGGCAATGACGTAGCGGTCGGTTTCCTCCGGGTCATTGGTCAAGGAGTAGCTACGCCGGATCCCGGAGGGCCCCTCGACGTTCAGGTGCGCGCCGGCTTCGAAGGGCAGCAGCGCCGATCCGTCCGGAGCCCGGAATTCGAATTCACAGATCACGTCGGTGAGCATGCGTTTGGCCGACAGGCGCAATACGGCTTCCCGTTTGCTCATCGGACTCCCTCCACGGCATGCTCCAACGCAATGTCCATGCCGGGCGCCAGGGTCCCGTTGCTGCGCACGTGGGCATAGAAGCCCATGATGGCGTGTCCGAAATGCTGCTTCAGCGCGGCTGGAATGCGTGTGTCGCGCCTGGCGGTAGTGGGGTTGGCGTCGGTCGCGGCGCACCTGACGGTTTCCTCGAACACCTCGAGTCGGGACCCTCCGATTTCCACTGTGCTTCCGAGCAATTCTCGCTCGGCAAAGGCCTCGGGGCCGTCGAAGTAGATGTTTGCGCGGAAGCGAAGCGGATCGATTTCGGTGCCTAGTTTGGCTTCGAGTGCGCGCACCGAGGCCAGATTGACCAACGATACGGCCTGCATTTCCTCGGGGCCGGCCGCGGCCAGGTCGGGGAAGCGGAGTCCAGCTTCGGAGGCAACCACCGGTTCAATGCCGCCGGGCAGGTCCAGAACCCTCGCCAGCAGGGCCGTGAGGGCGTGGCGGCCGGCCTCGGTAGAGAGATCGGCGTCGAGCAACCGATGGCCCTGGACGTCCACGGAAAGCACTGAGGATCCGGGTGCGAGGCGCGTCGATAGACCGGCGAGGCGCTCTTCGGTCACCAGCGCGTAAAACGCCTTTTTGCCCAGTAGCTGACTCGCCCCAGACCGGTAGGGCCCATCGGGGCGGGCCAAGGCAAAAATCCTGTCGGCGGGGAACCCCCGCCCGGCCACAAGGACCACATTCTCGAGCCGTTCCGGACTCAACCCCTTGACGGGGTATCGGAAGAGGGAATCGATGCGGCCAAGCGGGGTCGGCTTCACTAGTTTTTGGCTCGGGTCAGGAGTCGTTGCGTCGCAGGCCGGCACGGCCCATCGCATCGGTGTAAGCGGCAACCATTTCATCGAACCACTTCTGCTGGTTCGCCTCGGAGCCGATGAAGGAGCGACCGCCGGTGGAACGCACCGGATAGACCTTGATTCCACGTTCGCGCAGGATCAGGTCGCCACCGACCTTTTTGAAGTCGTTGATCAGGTTCACTGCCTGAGTCCCATGGGCGACGATGGCCGAGACGCGGTAGGTGAGTTCAAGGAACTGCTTGAACGGCTTCACACCCGTCTTGATCTGCTTGGGGGTCAGTGCCGTGCTCTGCTCCTCGGGCAGATCCCACGGGTGAACGTTCCACGGCATTCCGTACTTGTGATCCAGTCCGGCGGAGGCATAGACCTCAGACAAACGGATCGCCGTGGGGTCATCATTCTGCAGCGACAGGAAGCCGGAGCTGGTGCCTGGCCCCGGGGAAATCTGCAGGCTGATGATGCGGGTCTCATCGAGGTCGTGGACCGGGTCGATGAGCGGAACGCGGGAACCCGGGACGCTTTCCTGCAATTTCAGGCAGAGCTGCGTCACCGGCTCGATATTTTCGTCGTGGATCTTACCCATTTGGGCTTGCACGAAATCGGGTGAAGACATCAGCTGCATGAAGGCGTCCTTTGAATGGAGTTTTGGTCCTGCCGGGGCCGACGGCGCGGGCGCCGTGTCAGTCGTCCCCCTCCGAGCCTATGCCCGATTGCCCTCGGATGGGATCGTCGCGGTCAAAATGTTGCGTGGCGGCGGCGCCAGTGGACTGATTCCGTGCCGGTCGGAGCATGGCAACCGCCACTTCGCTGGCATGTGGGATGCGGGATCGATAAGTCCGAGAAATGACGTTGTTGCCGGCCAACGACGCGGAATCGATGTTTGTCAGCTTCTCGGAACGCCCGCCGAGCGCGCCCCGGGAAAGCCGCCGATCAGCCCGGGGTCCGGGTCTTCCCGCCGGGCGGGGGACGGCCTGGGGAAATCGCCAGAGTCCCGTGGTGTGTAGTCACTCTCGACCCGGGCCAGTGGCCTAATGCGCAAGCCTCAGACGTGGAAGGCCCGAGTAATGAGCATCCGAAAAATTGCCCCGCAGTGGTTGCTGGCGATGGCATTGGCTGCGGGACTTGCCGGGGTCGGCTTGGGTCCGGTGGACGCTGCTGCGCCCTTACCAGCCACCGCTTCCCAGGCAGCCGGCAGGGCGCTGGCGGCTGCGGCCAAGACAGCAACAACCATCAAGACCACGGCAAACGTGAACCTGCGGGTAAAGCCCGGGACGCAGCACGACCCTGTGGCTACCCTGAAAAAGGGAACCGTCGTTGTCGCAACCGGTAAGTCGAGCGGCAAATGGTGGCAGGTCACGGTCGGCAATAAGGGCGGCTGGGTCAGTTCAACGTACCTCAAGACCACCCCGGGCGTCGTGAAAACGGGGCCACTAAAACCCCAAGTGAAACCCGCTGCCGGCTCAAGCCGATGGAGCGACGGTACCCAGGCCATCTACGCCAAGGCCAACAAGACGTCGAAGCGGCTCATGGCCCAGACCAGTGGAGTCAAAGTCAAGCATCTCAAAACAGTTGGAAAGTGGTCCTATGTCCAGACCCACACGGGGAAAGGTTGGATTGAAGAGTCGGCGCTGGTAACCAGCGAGGCGAAGGCTATCGGTAATTCAAAAACCCACCGGTGGACTGTGGCCGATTCGCATGTGCGCAGCGGTGCCTCCAGGATGCATCGCTCCCCTGGAATCATCCCGGCCAACCAGAAAGTGGTCTACATCGAGACCGCCAACTGATGGTCGAAAATCAGGAC
This sequence comes from Paeniglutamicibacter cryotolerans, assembly GCF_014190875.1. NCBI lineage: Bacteria > Bacillati > Actinomycetota > Actinomycetes > Micrococcales > Micrococcaceae > Paeniglutamicibacter > Paeniglutamicibacter cryotolerans. The sequence continues at coordinate 1,485,695 of NZ_JACHVS010000001.1, forward strand.
GCCCAAGGGCACCACGGGGTGGATCAGAAACACTCAGTTGACCGCCATCGAATACCGCCCGTTGAAGGCGCTGCAGCCCAAGACCAAAGCGATGATTAGCGCGGTCAAGAAGCGATATGGAACATCGCTCACCGGGATCGGTGGAGTGCGCAACGGATCCAACGGCCACGGCGACGGACTCGCCGCGGACTTCATGCTGAGGGCCTACAACTCGGCGGCAGGGATCAAGGCCGGCGAAAAAATTGCCGCATATCTGGTGGCCAACCACGAGACACTGGATGTGGGTTTCGTTATCTGGCGGGACCGGATCTGGCTTGCGTACGACGGCCAGTGGGGGTCCTATTCCAAGGGCGGCTGGGGTAAACACCTGGAGGTTTCACGCGGCTGGAACACGACCACACGGCACATGGACCACTTCCACGCGGAGATCGAACGCTCCGTTCCCCGCAGCTAGCCTCGGAGGTACGGGGTGGGTCCCGGCCCGGGGGAACGGTGGTGTGTGCACCCGGGGTCGGATTTCAATTCGGGGCGGTCGCTCGGATACGTTGTCTTAGAGACCCTTCACCATCGTTGTTGGCACGCCCTTGTTCTTATCAGGGAGTCGAGGACCACCGGTGGCGATTGCCCCGCTGGAAGGAAATCGCGTTTCTCTTATGTCTGGAGCTCCCGCACCACAGGCCAAACCCAAGATTCCCTGGTTTTGGATCATGCCGATCCCCATCGCGTTGCTGATCGGCATCATCATCGGCATGCAGATTCCCACACCGGCCGGTTCCGCGGAGGCCCCGCCTGCTGCCATTGCCCAGCCGGGGGGAAGCCCCGACGCCGCCGAGGCCGCACCCCGGAAGATCAACGTCGAACGTCGTGAAGCAGACGACCCGACGGCCGTGGGTGACATTAACGCCCCGGTCACGATAGTCACTTACTCGGACTTTCAATGTGGCTACTGCGCAAAATGGGCCAACGACACGCTGCCGACGATCGTCCAGCAGTATGTGGATGCGGGAAAGGTACGAATCGAATACCGCGACATCATGTTCTTCGGTGAAAACTCACGCCAAAGTGCTGAGTTGGCCGTCGCAGCGGGCCATCAGGGCAAGTACCAGGAATTCCACGACGAGATCTTCGCCGATGGCGGTACCGCCAAGAACGCGGACTTTTCCGAAGCGGGGATCAAAGCCCTTGCCGCGAGCCTCGGGGTGGACCACGACCAGCTGGTCTCCGATGCCGGATCGAAGGAAACCTCCACCCTGGTCCAGAAGAACCACGACGAGGCAAAAGAGCTCGGCGTAACGGGAACCCCCACGTTCCTTGTCAATGGAACGCCCCTAGTCGGGGCCCAGCCGCTTGAGGCTTTCGTCAAGGTCATTGACGACGAGCTGGCCGGCTAGTCGGAAGGCAGCAGCCACATGGAAGTCGGGTTTGCCTACGCCCTCATGGGTGGAATGCTCGGGGTGTTCAGTCCCTGTAATGCGCTTTTGCTGCCCGCCTTCTTCGCAAACATCGCCGCTTCACGGGCCAAACTGCTGAGCCTCGGCACGGTGTTTCTCGCCGGGCTGCTCCTGACCCTGGTGCCGCTTGGTCTGGGGTTGGGCTGGCTCGGTGGAACGTTGAGCGTGGACCGCGGCGTACTGCTTGCAGGGGCGGGGTGGGTGCTGATCAGCCTAGGTTTGATCACTGCCCTCGGTGGTGGATTCGATGTCTCGCGATTCCTTCCGCGGGGCGGCCCGTCACCCGCGACCGGATCCCTGTTCGGCACCTTCGTCCTGGGTGCGGTATCGGGTGTTGCCGGGTTCTGCACCGGGCCGGTGCTCGGAGCCATCCTCACCCTCGCACTAACCTCGTCAACCCCGATAAAGGGCGGGCTGCTCCTGGGGCTTTATGGGATCGGCATGGTCATCCCGATCCTGATCATCGCCGCGCTGATCCGCAAGGCCGGGCACGGTTCGATCCGATGGATGCGAGGACGCAGCTTCTCGATGGGCCCGCTGAAGCTTCACACCACTTCGCTGCTGATGGGTGCCGTTACGGTTCTCGTGGGTTGGATGATGATCTTCACCAACGGCCTGGCATCGGTCCCCGAGCTGCTACCCTCGCCGTGGATCGCTTCGCTGGAGAACTTCGGCCGGTACCTAGATGCGGCCGTTCCCGCATGGGTCTGGACCGTGTTGGTGGGGCTCCTGCTGTTGGCCTGGTGGCTGAGGGAAGCTATTCGCCGATCCGGAAACGCAGCGAACGGTCCCGCTCCGGAGCCTGAAACGAGCTCCGCATCAGGGAAATAGGACTAGGTCAGGAAAAGGGCTAGCCGGGTTTGGCGCTCACCCTCTGCGGGTCCGCTGGTAGGCTCTAATCTAGAATCTATGTTCTAGGAAAGGTGGCTTGGATGTTTGGCAACAACCTGCCGATCCCTGCCGTTTCCGACACCACTCCGCGTGGATTCCCGTCTCCGGCGCAGGACTATTTCAGTGGTGGAATCGACCTGAATCGGCACCTGATCCGTGACCGTACCTGCACGTTCATCATGCGGGTCGAGGGAAACTCCATGGCCGACTCCGGTATCGCCAGCGGAGATGAAATCATCGTCGACCGATCACTCACGCCCAAGGACGGATCAGTCGTCGTCGTGGTGCTCGAGGGCGAGTTGTCGATCCGGCGGATCCGGCTTGGTGTCGAGGGGATCCGCCTGGAAACCAGCCGGACCGCAGACCCCGGGCTGCGCGTCGACGAACTGGCCGACCTGACCATCTGGGGTGTTGTCACCCGCTGCCTGCACCATGTCTAGGAACCCCATCGCGCTGGTGGACGTGAACAACTTCTACGTCTCATGTGAGAGGGTCTTCGATCCTTCACTGGAGGGGCGCCCGGTGGTGGTGCTCTCCAACAACGACGGGTGCGTCGTCGCGCGCTCGCAGGAAGCCAAGGACCTGGGTATCGAGACCGGGACGCCGTGGTTCAAGGTCAAGCCCTCGGCGGCGGCATGGAACCTGGTGGCGCGCAGCAGCAACTACGAACTCTATGGAGACATGAGTGCCCGGGTGATGGAGGTCGTGGGCCGCTTCGGCACCTGGCAGGAGGTCTACTCGATCGACGAGTCGTTCCTGGGCCTGACCGGCACCGAGGGACAACTGCGTGAGATCGGGGAAGAAATCCGGGCCGCAGTGGCGCGGCAAGTGGGGGTGCCTGTCTGCGTGGGCATCGCCTCGACCAAGACCCTGGCCAAATTCACCAACCGCATTGCCAAGCAGAACGCCGCCATGGGCGGTGTCTGCTCGCTGGATTCCATGCCGGTGGGGCAAGTGGAGACCATCCAGGAGCGGGTGCCGGTGACCGGGTTGTGGGGAGTGGGCGCGCGTACCGGAGACCGGCTCAAGGCCCAGGGCATCGTCTCGATCGCCGACCTGAAGCGGGCCGACCCGCTGGCGATCAGGAAGAAGTTCTCGGTGGTCTTGCAGCGTACGGTGCTCGAATTGAACGGAACCGCCTGCATCCCGCACACCGAGGAGCGGGTGGACAAGCAACAGATCATGTTTTCGCGCAGCTTCTCGACTCCCGTCACGACACTGGAGGAAATGGGACAGGTCTTCTCGATCTATGCCCAACGCGGGGCGGCACGGCTGACGGCCGGGGGCCAATGCGCCACGATGCTGACTGTCAGCGCCGGAACCAGCAGGTTCGCCGGCGGCGATGCGAGTTTCCCCGCAGTGACGTTGCGTCTGCCTGCTCCAACCAGCGATCCGATAGTGCTGACGCGGCTGGCCGTTTCGGCGCTGCGCGGGATGATCGTGCCAGGAACCTCCTATGTGCGAGCCGGTGTCATGCTCGGTGGTCTGGAACCAGCCCGGGGCCAGGAGCAGTTCGACACGTTTGTCGATGACCGCGAATCGCTGGACCTGGGCGGGCTGTTGGGCAGCGTACGGGCCAAATTCGGAGATACGGCGATAGGTCTCGGTGCCGGTGGTCTGGCCGAACCGCCGGGATGGTCAATGAAGCGGGAGCTCTCTTCTCCGCGCTACACCACCGAATGGGAGGACCTGCCAGTCGTTTCTGCCAGATAGCGGGCGGGTGCAGTTCCCCGCTTCAGACGGAAGACGTACCCGGGGCGGTGACCAGCCACAAGGGAGCGGTCGAGCCGGGGCGTCCCCACTGTGTGGTTTCCTCGGAGATCAGCCCCTCCAGCGCGTCGGACAGGCATTGTCGCAGGTGCCAGGGCACGGTGATGAACTCACCGACGTCCACGAGCCCGTCGGCTTGGATCCTCAACAGTTCCTCGCGCAGCAACTGTGCCAGGAAGGCCGAGGGGATACTGGGAACCCCTGGAAGGGCAAAGTCCCCGTTCCAGACGTCGATGGCCAGCGGGGGATCAGTGGAGGCCGCGCCGAGCAGCACCTCGAGCAGGAACGGTGAGATCATGTCGCTGAGGATCAGCAGGTGTTCGCCGCTGATCGACTTCTGGAAGTATGCGGTGGCGATAGTGCGCAATAGTTGTGCGCGGTCCGCGGGCGGCCCGTCGATCAGCAGCATGCCGTCCGGATTGCAACGGACACTGGTACGCGATTGACGGAGCAGTGGCAGATCCCGGAACAGTTCCCAGACCCGCATGAGTTCATCGATGGCCCCCATGGACCCGACCCTGCGCTCGGGAAAACGCGGCGTGGCCGGGAGTTCGATCGATCGGCCCACCAACCTAGCTCGCAAGCCCACACAGGCGGCCGCCTCGGGCACGTCCCGCAAGCGCAGGACAAGGGTGCTCGTGACATCTCGACCGGGGGCAATGAAACGGGCCATATCGGTAAAGTGCCGGGCAAAGGACGAATCAAGCAGCGCAGCATCGAGCTGGTCGGCGGGCAACTCCGGAATCCGAATTTCATATCCGGCGGGATCTTCGAACTCTTCGGCAGGCGCGGGGAGCCTGCTCGACGAAACGGCTGCGAGGGCCGCTTCATAGCTCAGGGGGTCCCCGGACCACTGCCCGGTATCCAGTAGGAACCGCAGGTACCCTGAAGCAACTAGGCCAAGCTCGGTGGCCCGCTCGGGCATGGTCGCTTCGAGATGACGGAGCGAAGAATGTAGGAACACGGGGTCCAAGTCCGTTGCCCGGGGATCCGTGGCCTGCTCGGAATAGGTTTCGAAGAGCGCCCGCAACAAGATCCGGCAGTCCTCAGTACCCAGCTGAAGCGTGCCCGTGGCGGCGTTCCAGTGGACGAAGTCGGATTCCAATGCATTCGTCGAACGTTCGAAGAGCACCCCGCAGATGGACACGACGTTGGTTACGGGCTGCCTATTGGCATGCTGGCCTGCCTGTTCCATGGTGGTGCCTCGCGTTCGCGTGGGGAGAGGAGCGGATGGACCTGGGTGCCGCCTGCACGGTGGGTTCAGCCTATTCCTTAGCGGGCCCGATGGAACCCCGAAACCGAAAAATATCCATCCGGATGGTCACCGGGCTGCAGCCGGACCGCATTCAGGGGCTTTCAGCTAGCCGGCACCTGCCCGGTCTGGTCCGCTGATTTCGTCGAAATACCGTGGCAGGTGCCTTTGCTCCGATATTTGCGCGGCGGTCCGGGTGTGCAAGGCTGGGGAAGGAAGACGCCGCTGTGCGCGGCGTCAGGCAAAAGGAGCAGGAGCAAGCAGATGCGCCCATCCTGGAGGGCCGGGACAGTCGGGCTCATGGCAACAACGTTGGTAGTGGGGATGCTCAGCGCCTGCGCAACGCCCACTCCACCCCCGACCGGCACCCCGGCCTCTTCGCCGAGTTCCACGCCGAGCGGGGAAAATGCGCCCCCGACCCAGTCCCCGACCTCAACCCGGAATCCGCCGTCCCCCAGCGCCTCGGCGATACGGCCGCCTTCGGCCAGCAGCCAGACAGCCAGCTCCGCGCCCTCGTCCGCTGCACAACGGGCGCTGGACGGCCTCAGCCTTGAACAGCGTGTGGGGCAGGTGCTGATGATGGGGATTCCTGCCACCGGCGCCGATGCTCCGACACTGCGGATACTGGGTGCCGATCATGTAGGAAATGTCTTCCTCAAGGGGCGCAGCAAGCTGGGCGTCTCCGGGACCAGGCACGTGGTTGACGCGGTGCGGGCCACCGGCGCACCCGCTGCTACCGGTGGCATCCGGCGCTTCGTGGCCACCGACCAGGAAGGCGGCGCGGTCCAGGTGCTCAGCGGCCCGGGCTTCAGTGCCATGCCTGCAGGAATCGTGCAGGGCGGCTGGACCGCCGACCGCCTGGAAGCCTCGGCCCGGACTTGGGCCGTGGAACTGGCCGACGCCGGTGTCGACGTAAACCTGGCTCCGGTCACCGACACCGTTCCCTCGGCTGCCTTCGCCCCGTCGAATGCGCCCATCGGTGCCTTCGGCCGGGAATTCGGCTATACCACCCAGACGGTGTCCACCCACTCGCTGGCGTTTTCCCGGGGCATGAAGTCAGGCGGCGTCCAACCCGTGGTGAAGCATTTTCCCGGCCTCGGCCGGGTCACCGCCAATACCGACACCACTGCCGATGTCCTAGACACGGTGACGACCCGGAACGATCAGTACCTTCAGCCGTTCGCGGCCAACATCGAGGCTGGAAACGGATGGGTGATGGTCTCCAACGCCCGCTATGAGCGCATCGATCCGGAAAATATCGCCCCGTTCTCGTCCAAGGTCATGGAGGGGATGCTGCGCTCGGACCAGGGGTTCTCCGGGATCATCATTTCCGATGACATGTGCAAGGCCGTCGCCCTCTCGGCGTGGGCGTACGGGAGCAGGGCAGTTAATTTCTTCAACGCCGGAGGCACGATGATGCTGTGCGTCAATGCTGCCGCTATTCCCGCCATCACCCGGGCGCTGGTCGCCGAGGCACGGGAATCATCGGCCTTCAGGGCCCGGATCGATGCGGCAGCATTGCTCGTCCTGCGGGCCAAGCTCGGGTAGGGAAGCGCGAGCCGGCGCGGCCTACCTGCCCAGCAGGGTCTTCAGCCGTCCCTGATTGAGAAGCCCGGATTTCTCGGCTTCTAGGAAGTATTCACGCTGCCAGTCCCGGGTCCTGCGGGCCTGGTTGCCGGGACATGGGGTCCACGGGGCATAGATGCGGAATCCGCGCTTGCCTTCCCGCCCGGGAACGGTGGCGATCCCGTGGCGTTCCAAGGCCTCGAAGGGCAACACGAACAGGCCGGATCCCAGGGCATCGACCAGATGGATCAGCGCCCCGTCGAGTCCGTCCGAGGCCAGCAGCGGACGGATCGGCCCGGATTCCGAGCGCCGCCACAGGGTCACGAAGGCGCCGGCCTTCTTCGGTGTGACAAGCGCCTGGCGGTAGGCCCACGCCAGTCCCCCGAGCCTGATGCTGTGGGCGGCGTAGCGGGCGCCTTGCGGATCGGTTTCGGCTTCGATCGCCGTTGTGTCGAGCCCGATCAGGCCGGGCAGTACATTTTCCGGGTTCACCCGCTAAGACTAGTGCCCGCACACCGCAGCGGCGCCCCGGACTGGTGTCCGGGGCGCCGCATAGGGGGGTGCTACGTGAGTGTTAGCCGTGGCCTCACTTGTGGCCGTGGCCCTTGGCTGGCTTCACGCGGATCGTACCGAGCTGGGCCCGGTCGCCATCGGAACCGCGCTTGCCGCTGAGGTCACCGGTGGCGTTGTGCAGGTGCAGGTACAGTGCCTTGGCTTCCTTCACCCCGGCCTTGGGGTGGGCGGTGAGCTTCTGCCGGTTCAGGTCGGTGAAGACCGTTCCGGTCCCGTTGCCCTCGAACCACAGGTTCGGGTTCAGCGCGTTGTACTTGATCCACCCCGTCTCATCGACCGGAACGTAAGCCCCGGTGTCGTCCAAGTTATAGGACGAATACGTGCTGACCCGGTACCGGATCGGTGCGCTGGTGCCGGTCAGGCCCAAGGCAGCCAACGACACGGGCAGCCCGACGACATTGGTGTCGAAGGTGTTTGCGTCGATGTCACCGGCCAGGCCGTTGGTGAACTGCAGATCAACCTGGTCCCCGGACCTCAGGTCGTAGGTGGCAACGACATCGAGATCCAGTCCGTCAACGGTGGTTGTGAAGACCACGAAGTCGGACTGGCCATCGTTGTCCACGTCGATGTCGACGTCGATTTCCGTTCCTCCGGCCAGGTGCGCCCAGTTTCCCCAGGTGCTGACGCCGAAGTTCAGCATGCCATCCGCCGCCCCGGCGCTGCGGGCGTCGGAGGAGGCGCCCACATATTGCAGGTCCATCTCGCGGGCTCCGGCAATGGTGTCGATGCTGCGCGGCTGGCGCTTGGACGTGGCTCCGAGCTCGAAGGCCGAAATCAGCGAAACGACCTGCTGGTCCCCGGTCCCCTGGAGGATGTCCCGGCCCGAGAGCTTGACCTCGGCGCTGTCGGACTTCTTGCCCGTGGTGGCCTTGGCAGTGGCGCGCATGTTACTGACGAGCTTCGGCGCGCCATGCACCGGAACGCGCAGCGTGGGTGCAGAGGAGGAAGCGAACTGCACGCGGCCCGAAATATCGGACACCCAGGCCCGCGGGACGCCGAGCTGTTCGCGGTCCATGGTCGGGTCCAGCGTCTTGGCGAACTTCTTCGGGTCGACTCTCAGCGTGACCTTGACCTTCGCCTTGCCGCCGGGCAGCACCGTGACCGAGCGGCTGTCCAGCGTGTAGCTGGCGCCGGGGATGGTGGTGGCCGGGAGGTAGGAGACCTTGTAGGTCTGGGTCTTTTTGGACTTGTTCACCACGGTGATCGACTTGGTGGACGTGTACTTCTTCTTGCCCACCTCGATGACGCCGAAGACCACGCTGGTCAAATCCGGTGCGTCGGTCGCAAAAGCGTAGGCCGGAGTGGAGACCGCGTTGGAGGCTATCACGCGGCCCGAGCCGACCCGGGCCGGTCCATAGACCGATCCGTTGGGGGCCCGGACGTCGGCCACGGCGGTGTTCATCACGATGGACTTGACCTGGTACGGGGTGTACTTCCCGCTACCGGCAACCAGGGCGGCAATGCCTGCGGTCAACGGTGTGGCCATCGAGGTGCCGGTCATGACTGCCGGCCCGTTTCCGGTGCCGACGCCTACCGAGCTGATGAGCGTGCCCATGGCCGCCACATCGGGCTTCACGATCCCTTCGGAGCCGTGGACGCCGCGCGAGGAGCTCGGATTCAACGTGTCCAAGGCACCGGATTCGGTGAAGGCGCTTCCGATCAGTGACGGGGACAGCTGGACCTGTAGCGTGCCCGCTGCAGCCGCCGGACGCAGCGCGTTGGAGTTGGCCAGGGTGAGCTGTGCACCGGGAATGGTCGCATTGCCGGCGATGCCGGCATCAAAGACGTTGACCTCGGAGTCAAGGAGCACCCCGGTGGCGCCGGCCGCCTGGGCGTTGTTGAACCGAGTGGCCGAGCCGCAGGGGAAGGCCCCATCTTGGCTCCATTGCAGCCAGACCCATTTGCCTTGCAGCGAGCCCGCCGCGAACGGCTGGCAGCCGAAGGCGTTGTTCTGGGGCCCCATGACGACATTGCCAGTCAACTGGGCTTGGGTTGCATTGGTGTAGTCGAAGTTGGCCGAGTACTGTCCGCCCTTGACCCCGGCCTGGTCAGCCGGTGCCAGGACGTTGATGCCGTCCAGCGTGATGTGGGAGCCGACGGAGTTTGCCACTGTCAGCGAGGACCGGGAATTGCCCGGGGAACCACCGATGTCGGTGATGTCAGCTGCATTGCCGGAGGCCACCACCGAGAGCACACCCTGTCGGGTCAACGCATCGACGATGGCGTTTTCCGGGTCGTCTGCGGGTGACTGATCCGAACCCAACGACATGTTCACGATCTGGGCCCGGTCATCGAAGTTACCGTCGTTGTTGGGGTCCAGCACCCGGTCCAGCGCCTGTCCGACCACGTCGGATGAACCATTGCAACCGAAGACGCGCAGGCTGACGAGCCGTGCCTCCGGCGCCGAGCCCGGCCCGATCCGCATGGCATGGACCTGGGCGGCGGTCAGCGATCCGTATTGTCCGCGGAAAGTTTTCCCCTTGGCGTTTACGCCGAAACCTGCAGCCGTGCCTGCCACGTGGGAACCGTGACCCTGGCAGTCCAATGGGTTGGAGTCCGGATGAGGGATCGGCTGGTAGGTGGCCGAAGTGGGGTCGGCATCGTAGTCGTCACCAACCAAGTCCCAGCCGCCGGCGAACTTGGTGGAGTCGAAGAGCCCGGAAGCCTTCGAAGGCAGCTCCTTGGAAGCCTGGGCCTTTTTAAAGGCCGCTACGGTACCGGGGCCACCAAAATCCGCATGGGTATAGTCCAGCCCGGTGTCCAGTACGGCTATGGTGACGCCCACGCCGGTCTGCTTCAGCGCCGTCCAGGAATCCAGTGCCTTGGTATCGACGACCGAACCCTTGTTGGTGAGCTTCTTCGGGACGATGGCACTGATCTTCACCACGTCTGCGCGGGAGGCCAGCGCGCGCAGGGCGTCCGCGTCTCCGCGCAGGGCAACACCGGGAAGCGTATTGGTGGTGTTGTAGATGACGTCGGCCTTCGCCTGCTTGGCCGCGGAATTACCCTGGGCCTTGATGCCGTCCCGGATCTTCTTGACCCGGGTGGGGTCCTTCTTGGGGGCTGCCAGTCCGCTCATGGCCGTGGCGGACTGCGTTTGCTCGAAGGCTCCATCGCCCGAGAACTGCACGAAGACGGATACCTCGCCCTTAGCTGCCGATAGAGGACCGGAGACCTTGAGGTTTTTCAGGCGGAGTGGTGCGGCTCCGCCAAGGGCCTGGGAATCGTTTCCTGGGGTGGAGTTGATCTTGGCCGAGCTGATGTTCAATGATGCGGCTGACGTGGGGACGGACATGGTGACGGCTAGCGCGAGGCCTGTTGCCGAAGCCAGGAGAGTCCTCGCGAGCCGGGGGCGGCGCGAGACTTTCATGATGCTCCTATAGATGCCGGTGGAGTGTGAATGCCAGTGGAGTGATGCGGAGCCTCGGCGACCACGGGGGCCGGACGCTCCTCGGGTTAGCTTATGTGAGCCCTGCCGTGTGTCAAGGGTTTGCTTGACGTTGTCATCACCGGGAGAACCCAGCGGAATTCCCTTGTCAAGCGCAATCCGAGGACCACCTGACACAATGCGAAAGGTGCTGATCGGAGCCTTAAATGCTGGTGGCGCCACCACTTGCCGGTGACGCCACTTGGGGGTTACGTTAGGGGGTTTAGCGGTTACCACCTTGCCACAGGGCGTCAAACGGGGCTGCCGAGGAAACCCGGTTCTTGATGCCCTCGGTTACGAAGGCCTTGGCGGTGCGCGCGGCCTCAAGCGGGGTGGCGCCCTTGGCCAGCTCGGCGGTGATGGCGGCGGCCAAGGAGCATCCGGCGCCGGAGACGGCAACCTCTCCGACCTTCGGGGCCGAGAGTACCTCGGTGACGGTTCCGTCGTAGAAGACGTCGACTGCCTCGGAGCCGGCAATCCGGACCCCGCCCTTGGCTAGGACCGCGGCGCCGGACGCCGCGTGGATCAGCCGTGCGGCTCGGGTGAGGTCCTCGACCGTGTTGATGGTGATGCCCGAAAGCGACTCCGCCTCGAAGTGGTTCGGGGTAACGAACGTTGCCAGCGGAAGCAGAATGGCCTTCAAGGCCTGGTCGGTGTCCAGTGCGTGGCCCGGCTCCTGGCCCTTGCAGATCAGCACCGGGTCAAGCACGATGTTCTTCCACTGCTGGGACCGCAGTGCCGTGGCTACTGTATCGATCGTGGCGGGGGAGCCCATCATGCCCAGCTTGACCGTATCCAGGTCTGCCGCGTAGCAGGTCTGCACGGCTTCCAGCTGGTCGGCAATGACCTGGGTGTCGACCGGGACGAAGCGGTGGTTCCAGTTGTCCTTCGGGTCGAAGGAGACGATGCAGGTCAATGCGGCGATGCCGAAGACGCCCAGTTCCTGGAAGGTCTTCAAGTCGGCTTGGGCGCCGGCGCCGCCGGTCGCTTCGGAACCGGCAATGGTCAAGGTGATGGCGGGACGGGATGCGGTTGTGCTCGAAGTCATGGCACAAGTTTATGGCCCAGGACACCGGGCTGCGGACAACGGTGACGCCGTAGGACGGCGCGCCGTCCGATCCTTTGGCCGGGGTCAGGCCCCACCCAAGGTGAGCGTCAGCAGCGGGGTGGCCTGCGACCAGCCCTCGGGCCGCAGTATGGCACGGCCGGTGTCCGCCTTCGTTGGAACCACCATGAACAACAGCCCATATCCGTGGCGTGCCGCTGCGGCGGCCAGGTTGGCCAGGGCGGCATCAACATAGGTGCTGGGGTCGACCCGGTCGCTGACCTGTGGTTCGCTGAGCAGCGCATGCCCCTCGCCGAAGACGATTCGGGCCCGGGCAACGGAGTGGTCGAAATCGGTGATTTCCACGACGTCGTAGTCATCCAGCGGCGCCTCGAAGAGCGTTGCCGTCTCCGGTAGCTTCGCAACCTGGGCGACATCCTCGGTCCGGGCCGCGAGCAACGTCCGCGTCTCGGTCGGGGCCCAGCCCTGACGGGCCAGCTCCTTGGCCAGGAAGGCGTCGGGCTGCCCCAATAGGGTCAGTCGGGTGCCGGGTGCTGAGGGGAGTGCGGCAAGCTGGTCGGCCAGGGCGCCGACCTCGCCCGGAGTCGGCCACCAGCGCAGCAGCTCGGGGCCGGTCAGGCCGCTTCCGGTCAGCACCATCGAGTAGCCGTCGACCGCCACCGGATGGAGGTCCCGGATCAGCGCGAGGGAGCGTACCCAGTGCGGGATCTTCTTGGATTCAGTGGGCATGTGCGGGCTCCGGTGTCGTGGTGGTGTCGGTGAGGTAGATGTTCCCGAGGACCGAGGCACGCCCGATGACGGCCAGCGAACCCGCGGCCAGCGCGATGGACAGCACGGCCCAGGTGTCCTTGGGCTCGTGCCTGGAGATGAACGGCGCGATGGCGAGCAGGCCGAAGACCAGGAAAAAGGCCACGCGATGCAGGGATTGCCGGGCGAGGGGCCGCAACGGCATGCCCGGTCCGATGGCCAGCGGCACGCAGAGAAGCAGGCTCCCCGCGAAGGCCGTGGCCCAAGTCCCGAGGAGACTGACCGTGGAGCTATCGGCACCGGCTGCCGCCCCGAAGGCCGTGGAGCACAGAAGGTAGCCCAGGGAGGCCAGGCAGAAGAGCAGGAAGGAAACCAGCCATCCCTTCGCCACGGCATACGGGCCGAATGCGACCAGATGCCGGTTCGCTACGGGGGCCCCCGTCGAGGTTGCCCGTCTACTCATTTCGCTCCTTGATCACTGGTGATTTGACTCTACGCGCATCGGTGGCTGGTGCCCAGCGATCGCGGGTCAGCTGCTGCTGCGAACCAGGGAGATGATGTCGTCCAGAATCGTGCGCACCACCGGCAGCCGGGAAAGTACGGCCAGCCGGGCAATGACCGGAGCCGCATTTCCGATCAACCGCAGGGTTCGTCGGGCATCCTCAGTGCCGTCGTAGGCCCAGAAGAGGATGATGCCGCGCTGGATGAGCCAGAGCAGCTGGGGAAGGTCCTGCCGGATGGCCAGCGGTGGCTGTGGCCGGCAGGTGGCAACTGCCTGGCGCCAAAGCCCGAACTCCTTGGCCTTGTTCACGTTTCCGGAGGCCGGGTCTCCTCCGGCGAAGGCTGCGCGGATGAACGCCGGGCCGAAGTCCCGGTAGGGGGCGAGGACCTCCAGTGTGGCCTCCAGGGTAAGCCGGACGTTGGTCTCCAGGTTGTTGCCTTCCTGCAACCGGGGCCATGCGAGGGCCCGCTGCCGGTCCTGCAGGAGGCGGAAGAGCTCGCCGACGAGCTGCTCCTTGGATTCAAAGTAGTAGTACGAGTTCCCCAGCGATAGTCCCGATTCTTCTGCAATGGCGCGCATCGTCGTGCCCTGAAAGCCGTTTTGGGCGAAGAGTTTCATGGCGGCGTTCAACAGCTTTTGCCGGGATTCGGTCCCTTTTGCGGTTTGCTTGGTCATTTTTTCCTTGTATTCAGGCGGGTCCGGGTCATTCTAACAAGAATTGAACATGTTCAAAAACTGGATTCGTGTCAGTAGAACCGAACAGCCGGTGAACAGCCGTGAACGGGTCGCGTGGGAGAATGGATGGTCAAGTGCTAATACAGCGGGCAGCCTGCGGAACGCGAACCATTCCCCGACAAGGAACGATGGATCGCCAATGCCGCGGGCGGGACCTGGCGAACCACTTCAAGATTGGGTATCCACCATGGGCGTTACTTCCGCCAGCAAAAAAACAGCAGCTCCGGTCAAGTCCGCGGTCTTCGCGGCAGCCGGTAGCCCGTACTTCTCCACCGTCATGGCCGTCATGGCCGTCGTGGTCATCCTGTCCAACATCGGCGCCGCCAAGGGCGTGACGTTCGGCCCCGTTGTCACCGACGGCGGATTTTTCCTTTTCCCGTTGGCCTACATCCTGGGCGACGTGATCAGCGAGGTCTACGGATTCCGCCAGGCTCGCCGGGCCATCGTCACGACCTTCGCCCTGGCCGCGTTTTCGGCCCTGTGCTTCTGGATCATGATCGCGCTTCCCGCCGCCGATTGGTATGACGGGCAGGATGCGCTGGAGCGCACGCTCGGACCGGTCTGGCGCATCGTGGCAGCCTCGCTGCTCGGGTTCCTTGTCGGCCAGACCCTGAACTCCCTGGTCCTGGTGAGGATGAAGGAACGCTTCGGCGAGCGGGGGCTCGTGGGCCGGCTGATGGGATCCACCGGTGTGGGCGAATTCGCCGATACGTTGATCTTCTGCTCGATTGCCGCCCCGGTGCTGGGTATTTCCGATGCCCCGACGTTCGTCAACTACGTGCTGGTCGGTTTCGCCTACAAGACGGCTGTGGAGTTCGCCTTCGTGCCAGTCACCGCGGCCGTCATCCGCTGGTTCAAGCGCCGTGAACCCAGCTACGAGCTCCCGCAGTAGCCCCCGGCAAGCCCGCGCGGTACCGCATTAGCCCGCTCCCGGGCGCCGCCTGCGCTCACCGGTCCGTCGTCCGCGCGGGGCAACTCATCCCTGTGCCGGATCCCCTTTGGCGTCCCTGTTCGATAGCGTGGGCTCCATGGACACCCACGCCGCACCGCTGATCTCCGCTACCGCCCTGGTCTCCGGGTACGGCGGGCTGGATATCTGTGGTCCGTTGGATCTTCAGCTCCGCCCGGGCACCGCCCTGGGGATCGTCGGATTCAACGCCGCTGGCAAGTCGACGCTGCTGCGCACCCTGGTCGGCTACCAGGAACCGGTCTCCGGTGACGTGTTGATCCTGGGTGCATTCACCGACGATTCCAGCTACCTGTACCGCCGCGCGGTTTCGGTGGTGTTGGATGAGGACGCGTTCTTCCCCTCGCTAAGCGTGCAGGAGCACCTCGACCTGGTGGCTCGCGGGCACGGCTTGGAGCATGCGGGGGAACTGGTCGAGCGGGAACTGGCGTTCTTCGACCTGGAGGGCGCACGCACCGCCTATCCGCATGCCCTGTCCTCGGGCCAGCGGCGCCGGCTATTGCTGGCTGCCGCCCTGATCCGTCCGGCGCGGCTGCTGGTGCTCGACGAGCCCGAACAGCGCCTAGACCCGCAGATGCGTGCCGGCCTTGCAGCCCGGTTGCGTGAGCGGGTCGCTGCCGGTGCCACACTGCTGGTGGTCACGCACGATCCGGGTTTCCTGGCTGTGGTGGCGGATCACGCGTTGGTCGTAGCGGATGGCGAGATTACTGCCAGAACAGTCGATGCCGCTGCAGCCGCGATCAGGGAATCCTAAGCATGGCAGCGGCAATGCTCAATGAACCCGTCGACTTCGACCCTTGGATTCGGTCCCGGACGGCCGAACGCGAGGCAAAACGAGGACGCTTCGGGGAGCGGGCAGCTGATGCCTACATGGCGGTGCTCGCCCTTTTCATGGTGGTCCTCTTTGCCACGGGCATCGCCCAGGCATTCACCCAGAACTTCCGCACCGGGCTGGAAGGCGGACTCCTGCGGCCCGGGCTCGGCGTCGTTCCCCCGGCCTCCGCCGCCTCCGCCCTGTTGATGGTGGCGCTGCTGGCCATGCTCTCGCTCTTCTCCCGGCTCGGCCCCTCCGCCGTGGACCGGGCCCAGGGTTTCTGGTGGCTGTCACTTCCGGTGCGCCGTACGCCGTTCCTGGCGCGGCTGCTGCGCCAGAGGCTGGTCTGGATCATCGCGCTGGGCCTGGTGCTGTGGATTCCGTTGGGCATAGCGTTGCTCGATGCCGGGCAACGGTTACCCGCTGCAGTCGGGATTGGTTTGGGCGCGCTGTGCCTCGGACTGATGCTTGCCGTGCTGGCGTTGATCGCCGCAGTGGCCCAGTTTGCCGGGCGGGCCCGTTGGATCCGCGGCGGTCTGGGGTTCGGAACGACAGCGCTGGCGCTGGTCTATGCATTGGACGCCGTGCTGCATGCAGCCGGACACCCGGGGCTGGAACGGCTCTGGGCGGTGCTTCCCGTGTCTTGGCCCGCTGCCGCCCAAGGTGGAGCCTGGTGGATCGTGCCGGCACTTGCGGCATCGGTAGCCGGGTTGTTCGCCTATGTGGCGCCGCGGCTGGAACGTAACTCCAGTCGCGAACTGATGGCCCGCGGTGCTTCGAGTGCCCATGCCGGTGCTGCATTGGCCATGCTCGATACAAAGGTGCTGGGCTCGGCCATCGAACAGGCCGGGGCGCACGAATCGCGGCGGCAGGCGGCCCAACGGGAATCGATTCGCCGTCGCGGCTCCGATGCCTTCGGCCGGATGCTCCCTGCCGCGCTGGCCCGCGGGCCGTTGGGTGCGTTGATGCGGGCCGAAGCACTGGTACTGCTGCGTACCGGTTCGGTATGGAGTTCGTTGGCTGCCGGGTTGCTGTTGCCCGTCGCCGGAACCTTGGCAGTGGGCGCGGGGCAGCCGGTGGCACTGTGCACACTGGTATTGATCGGGGCCTGCATCGCGGCAAAGGGGGCAGGTGCGGCAGCTGCCCAGGCCGCGGATGTCCCCGCGCTGGATTCAATCATCCCGTTGGGCCGCGGGGCCATCCGCCGGGCGCACGGGGCTGTCGCAGGAATCCTTCTAGCCGTCTACGGTGCGGTGCTTGCCGCCTACCTGGGCTGGGCGGTGGCATTGGACGGGAGATCGGTCGGCCTGCTGGTGGCGATCGGGGTCCTGGCTGGTATCGGGTTGGCCGCCGGCACGGTGCGCCTGGCCTACAGGCCGGGGCTGGACTGGGGTTCGGTGATGGTGCTGGCGCTGATGAACAAGGCCACCCAGCCTCTTCTCGCGCACTTTACCCGCGGTTATGACGTAATGGTGCTGGCCGTCATTCCGCTGCTGGTGGGCCTGTTCCTGGCACCGGTCCCCCCGATGCTGGCAGTGGTGGCGCTCGTTGTGGCGGGCGTCGCCTGGTTCACCGGAACCCACGTCGCGGACCGGCCCCCTCCCCGGAACTGAGGCCGGGGAGGCGGGTCAGGCGGCCCGGTGCTACAGGCCCTGCGGGTCCGGGTTCCCGGCGTAGTACTCGGCCATGACACGTGCCTTCATCTCGTGGAAGGTGCCGTCTTCGATGGCCTGGCGCGCGTCGTCGACCATCTTCACCACGAAGTATTCGTTGTGGATGGAGATCAGCGTGTGGCTGAGGATCTCCTTCGACTTGTACAGGTGCTGGATATAGGCGCGCGTGTAGTTGGTGCAGGTGTAGCACTCGCAGCCCTCGGCGAGCGGGGTGAAATCGGATTTGTACCGGGAGCCCGAGAGGTTGAAGCGGCCGTGCGGGGTGTAGAACGCCGAGTTGCGGGCTACCCGGGTGGGGGAGACGCAGTCGAAGGTGTCCGCACCGTTTTCGATGGCAGTGAAGATGTCGTCGGGCTCGGAAATGCCCAGCAGGTGGCGCGGCTTGTTCTCCGGCAGTTCCTGTGAGCACCAGCCCACGATGGTGCCGAGGTTCTCCTTCTCCAGCGCCCCGCCGATGCCGAAGCCGTCAAACTCCATGGCGCCGAGGTCTTGGCAGGCCTTGCGGCGCAGGTCCTCGTACTGGGCACCCTGGATCACACCGAAGAGCGCCTGGTATTCCTTGCCGGCACGCTGGTCGGTGAGCCTGAAGTGCTCGGTGATGCAGCGTTCGGCCCAGAGCCGGGTGCGCTCGAGGGACTCGACCTGGTAACCGCGGGAGTTCTGCAGCGTGGTCAGCTCGTCGAACGCGAACATGATGTCGGCGCCGATCTCGTGCTGGACGCGCATGGAAATCTCCGGGGAGAAGCGGTGCTTGGAGCCATCGAGGTGGCTCTTGAACCAGACTCCGTCGTCGTCGACGTTGGCCAGGCGTTCCTTGCCCGGTGCCACCGCGTCGTCGGGGCCGGACTGGTCGACGGATTTCATGTCGATGACCTTCTTGAAGCCGGAGCCCAGGCTCATGACCTGGAATCCGCCCGAGTCGGTGAAGGTGGGCAGCGGCCAGTTCATGAACTTGCCCAGGCCGCCAGCGGCATCGAGCAGTTCGGAGCCTGGCTGCAGGTACAGGTGGTAGGCGTTGGCCAGTACGGCCTGGGCACCGAGCTCCGCGACGGCCTCAGGCAGGATCGCCTTGACCGTGGCCTTGGTGCCCACGGCGATGAAGGCGGGGGTCTTGATGTCACCGTGGGGGGTTCTGATGACGCCGGTGCGCCCGAGGGCCGGGGAGCCGTCGGCATTGCTCAGGCGGGTCCCGACCTCAAAGGAGAAGTCCGACTGGCGGGGATGGGCTGGAGTGGCCTGCACGGCTGCGGCCGGGGCTTGGGTTTCGGAAAGGGAAGACACCACACTAGTGTGCCCCATGGAACAGGTGCCTGTTGGACCGCCCACAGTCGGGCCCCTCGGGACCGGAACCGCGGGACGGACGGGGAGCAGGGCCCTAGGCTGGAGGCTGGGCACGATGCCGGCGGTGACCAAGCGCACCGCACCGGGGTCGCTGCCCGCGGCGAAAGGCGGAGCATGAACAAGGGCATCGGGTCCCTGTTGACCCTGGGTCCGGGGAACCGGGACCACCTGATCGGGCTGCGGACGGCCCTGGGTATTTTCGTGCCGCTGGTGACCCTGCTGCTGCTGGACCGGCTGGACCTGACGGTGTTCGTGGTCTTCGGAGCCTTCACCGGAATCTATGGGCGGGTACAGGGCTACGGGAACCGGCTGTACGCCCAGGCGAGGGCCGGCGCCGTGTTCCTGGTGGTGATGGCGTTGGCCATGGCCGCATCGACGTACCTCATCGACCACAAGGATCCGAGCCGCGGCACCTGGACGATCGTCGGGCTGACGGCCCTGATGGCGGGTGTCGCATCCGTGGTGGTGGCCTGGCTGCGGCTGCGCCCGGCCGGATCGCTCTTCCACATCTTCGCCTTTGCCGCGATCGCCTCGCTGCCCGCCCAACCGCCGGTGGCCCAGGGGCTGGGCACGGCCCTGGCCACCATTGTGTTTTCGATCCTGTTGGGGCTGGCTGGGATCCTGCGCCCCGGATACCGCTCGCTGGCCCCGTTCATCCCGCGGCGCCCGGTCGGGGCGGTGGAACGGCGGATGATCCTGCTCGAGGGGGTGGGCTACCTCGTGGCCGCGGGCCTGGCCGGCAGTGCGGCGGCTCTGCTGGGCCCGGCGCTGTCCACGGGGCACCCTTATTGGGCGATGGTCGCCGCGGTAGTCCCGCTGGTCGGGCACACCACGGCGCACCGGATCCGCCGCGGACTGCACCGGGTGCTGGGCACGCTGGTGGGGCTCGGGTTGATGGCGCTGATCGTGGTGGCGCATCCGCCGGTGTGGGCGCTGATCCTGGTGATCGGTGCCGCCCAATTCGCGGCCGAGATGTTCGTGACCCGGAACTACTTCATCGCGCAGATCTTCGTGACCCCGCTGGCGTTGGTGGGCGTGTCCCTGGTGACGGGGCCCAGCGTGCAGCTGTTTTACGACCGGGCGCTGGAAACGGTGCTGGGTTCGGCGATCGGCGTGCTCGTGGTGCTGGCCCCGAAATTCTGGTGGGGCCAGCGCACCGTCTGAGGAATCCGCTCAGCCGTTGTAGCCGACGTGGGCCAGAGCCTGGCGGACCAGGTTCCCGCGGCCGCCGGCGAATTCGTTCTGGATCTCCGGGCTCAGTGCGTCGGCCGGGCTCAGCCAAGTCAGTTCGAGCGCGTCCTGGCGCGGCGTCAATTCCCCGCGCACCGGCACGATGTAGGCCAGCGACACGGCGTGCTGCCGCTCGTCGGTCAGCCCGGTCTCCGAGGGCGAGGGGAAGTACTCGGCGACGGTGAAGGGCACCGGGCTCGGAGGCAGCTGCGGAAGCGTCATCGGGCCCAGGTCCTTTTCGATGTGCCGGATCAGTGCCGCGCGGATCGTCTCGCGGTACATCACCCGTCCCGACACGAAGGTGCGCAGGAACCGGCCCTGGGCGTCGGCGGAGTAAAGCAGCCCGAGTTCGTTGACGTATCCCAGAGGATCCAAGCGAACCGGGATCGCCTCCACATACAATATCGGCATGCGTTGTCGGGCCTCGTGCAGGTCTTCGTCGGAGAGCCAGCCAGGGTACGGATCCGGGGTGCGAACGTTCATACTTCATGTTTAGCGCATCCCGGCGCGATCCACACGTATCTGAGCCGGCAATCTGGACGCGTCGGCCGGGTCGACCGTTCCCGCCCCCCCCCGAAGCGAAAGCCACCGGATGGAGGTGAGCCAGGGAATAGCGGGAAAGTGGCGTCGG
This sequence comes from Paeniglutamicibacter cryotolerans, assembly GCF_014190875.1. Lineage (NCBI taxonomy): Bacteria > Bacillati > Actinomycetota > Actinomycetes > Micrococcales > Micrococcaceae > Paeniglutamicibacter > Paeniglutamicibacter cryotolerans. The sequence continues at coordinate 1,506,331 of NZ_JACHVS010000001.1, forward strand.
TCATTAGACTGGAGAACTTGCCACCGCCGATTCCGGCGGCGGGCCCGCCAAACCATGAAGATGCTCAGATCGGGATCCCACCTTGCCGCGTACAACATCGCCCGTGACAGACCGACTTTCGAGGCGGGATAAGACCACCATCGGAGTGCTGCTCGTTGCTGCCTTCGTGGTGATCCTCAACGAAACCATCATGAACGTGGCGTTGCCGCGGTTGATGGAGGAATTCCAGGTCTCCGCCTCGGCCATCCAGTGGCTGGCCACGGCGTTCATGCTCACCATGGCGGTGGTCATCCCGATGACGGGCTTCCTGCTCCAGCGCCTGCCCATCCGCACCGTGTTCATCCTGGCGATCGGGCTGTTCTCCACCGGAACGCTGTTGGCCGGTGTGGCACCGGGATTCGAGGTGCTGCTGGGGGCCCGCGTCATCCAGGCTTCCGGCACCGCCATCATGATGCCGCTGCTGATGACCACCATCCTCAACCTGGTCCCGGCGCACCGCCGCGGGGGCGTCATGGGCAACGTGTCCATCGTGATCTCGGTGGCCCCGGCCATCGGCCCGACGATTTCCGGGCTGATCCTGCACTCGCTCCCGTGGCGCTTCATGTTCCTGATCGTGCTGCCGATCGCCCTCGCTGCCCTGGTGATCGGCGCCCGGCTGCTGCCGCGCGATTCCCGGCAGTCCACGGCGCGGATCTCGGTCCCCTCGCTGCTGCTCTCGGTCCCGGCCTTTGGTGGCCTGGTCTACGGCCTGAGCGGCATTGGTTCCCCGGATCCGGCGACGCGCACCATCGCGCTGGTGTCCCTGGGAGTCTCCCTGGTGGCCATGCTCGGATTCGTGCTGCTGCAGCTGCGCCTGCAGCGCACCGACGCGGCGCTGCTTGACCTGCGCCCGTTCACCTACCGCAACTTCACCCTCTCGCTGATCCTCATGGTCCTGGCCATGGTCGCATTGTTCGGCGTGATCATCCTGCTGCCGATGTACCTGCAGAACGTGCGTGGGCTCGACACCCTGGGCACCGGCCTGCTGATGCTTCCCGGTGGGCTGCTGATGGGTCTGCTGGCACCGCTAGTGGGACGGCTTTTCGACAGGGTCGGCGCCCGCCCGCTGATGATCCCCGGCGGCATCCTGCTGGCGGTCGTGTTGTTCAGCTACACCACCATCGGCGAAGCCACCCCGCTGTGGATGCTGATCGGCCTGCACCTGCTGATGTCCACCGGACTCGCATTGATCTTCACCCCGGCGTTCACCTCGGGCCTGAACCCGCTGCCGCATTCGCTGCACTCGCACGGCGCGGCCGTGCTCTCGACCCTGCAGCAGCTCGGCGGAGCAGCCGGGACCGCGCTGCTGGTGGGAGTCATGTCCGCCGGTACGCGCAATGCGGCGCTGGCGGGCCAGCGCGATATGGCGGCCCAGGCAGCTGGCTTCAACGGAGCTTTCCTGGTCGCTGCCGTTGTTTCGCTTGGAATCATCGTCCTGGCGTCGATGATCCGCCGTCCGGAGGGCTCCGGCACGACGGAGCCCAGCCAGGAGGTCGTGCTCGAAGCCCGCTAGCCTCATTCGTGGATACCGCGGAAAAGCTGAGCACCGATTCGTTTTTCGTCCGCCTGCGTTGTGCAGGATGATCCGACCGGGTCTGCTCAGTGCCCGATGCCGTCGATGACCTCCGCGCCGGGCAGTTCGCCGAGCAGGTATCCGGGAACCAACAGCTTTGAAGTCCTGAGCCCGGAACCGATGATGACCACATCGATCTCCAATGCCCCGGGATCGACCAGCAGGCGCCACCCGGCAGGAAGGCCCAGCGGGGTGATCCCCCCGTATTCCATGCCCGATTCCTCTACGGCCCTGTCCATCGCATGGAAGGAGGCGCTACGCACATCCAGGGTTCGTTTGACCAGCCCGTTCACATCGGCCCGCCGGTCAGCCCGAACCAACACGGCGGCGATGCGCTCGACGCCGGCACGCTTGCCCGAGACGATGACGCAGTTCGCGCCCATGTCGGCCGTCAGATCGTATTCGGCCATCATCGCGGCGGTGTCGGCCACGTCAGGATCGATGGCGACAACGGCGACTTCTCCGCCATGCTCCCAGCCACGCAGCGCGGCAAGCGTTGGCGCGGCCAGGAGTTCAGGGTGTTGCAGGGCAGGTAGTGAGGTCAAAGGCGCGATGGCAGGTAGGCTCATGCACCCCATGATGCACCACGGGGAAGGCTTTGGTTCAGCGTAGTTCCCGCAGAACGGTTACCACGCGGCACGCCAGTACTGGGCCGCCCGCGGCAGTTCGTCGCGATGGACGCCGAGCGCCGCGGCCGCGACGACGGGCCAGTTCGGTTGGATGAGTTCAGCGCGCCCGATGCTGACTCCATCGGCCTGATGCGTGACGAGGATCTGTTCGGCCTGGGCCGGTTCGGTGATCGCGCCCACCGCCGTCACGAACGATCCCGTCCCCTCCAGCGCGGTGCGCACGGCGGTGGCCAGCGGGACCTGGAATCCCGGTCCCGAGGGGCCGTGGTAGGCGCCGATCCCGGCGCTGGAGAGGTCGAAGGCGCTCACGCCCAAGTCGCGTATCTCGGTGGCGAAGCGGACGGTGTCCTCGATCCGCCAGCCCCCGTCGACCCAATCATCGCCGGAGAACCTGATGCCCAGCGGCTTGTGCGCGGGCCAGGCCTCGCGCACCGCGGCCACGACCTCGCGGGCGTAGCGGGTGCGGTTCTCGTAGCTGCCCCCATAGGCGTCATCGCGCTTGTTGGTCAGCGGGGAAAGGAACTGGTGGATGAGGTAGCCGTGGGCTGCGTGGATCTGGATGATGTCGAACCCGGCGGCCTCGGCGCGCTTGGCAGCGTCGACCCAGTCCCTGACCGATGCATGGATCTCGCCCACGCTCATCGCCCGCGGAGTGTCCAGCCCGAAGATCGTGGTTTCCGAGGGTCCGAGCGTTTCCCAGCCGCCATGCTCCGCAGTGATGGAACCGCGGTGTCCGGAGCTCGCCTGCTCGGGCAGCCAGGCATAGGTGGAGGCCTTGCCCCCGGCATGGGCCAGCTGGATTCCCGCGGCCGCGCCCTGGCTATGCAGGAAATCGACGATGCCGACCCAGGCGCCCGCCTGCGCGTCGTTCCAGATGCCGGTGTCTTGGTCCGAGATCCGCCCCTCGGGGCTCACTGCCGTGGCCTCGGTGAAGACCAGTCCGAACCCGCCGCCGGCGCGGGCGCCCAGGTGGGCCAAGTGCCAGGCATGGGGGACTCCGTCCTTGGCGTTGACCGAATACTGGCACATGGGGGCCAGCACCGTGCGGTTGCGCAGGTGCAGCCCGGGTCCCTGGGGTGCCCAGAGGGAGACCGGTTCGAAGAGTTTGCTCATGCCAGATGCCAACCGCCCGGTGGCGGCAGCTATTCCCCCAGAGGAGTCTTTCTTGTATGACGGAGTGCTTTCACGTTCCGGGCCGGAACAATTTAGGCTTTAGACCGGGTGGAGAACTGCACGACGGCGCCGAAAAGGATTGAACAGCAATGATGCACGAGGAATCGACGATGCCGGCAACCGCCGAACAGCAGCCGCGGCCGATCGTGATGGTCGGCAATGCGGCGAGCGGGAAATCTGCGGTCGGCCGGGCGACGGCCGGCGAACTGAAATGGCCGTTCGTCGATAGCGACCAGGTGATCGTGGCCCGGTACGGGGGAATCACCGACATTTTCGCCACCGGGGGAGAAGCGCAGTTCCGCCGCTACGAGGCCGAGGTGATCCGCGAGATCATCGCCGAGCGAGTCGGGCCCTACGTGCTCTCAGTCGGTGGTGGCGCCACCATGGATCCGGGGACCCGCGAACTGCTCGCGGGCCTGACGGTCATCTGGCTCGACGTCGACCTGGCCACCGTCCTGCCCCGGCTCACGGGCCGCACCGACCGCCCGATCATGAATGGCAATGTCGCCGAAACCTGGACGGCCCGCGATCAGGAGCGCCGCCCGGTCTTCGAGCAGCTGGCGGATATCCGCATCGATGCCCGAGGTGCGACTGCGGCCCGGGCCGTAGCCCGCGAGATAGCCCGCAGGATTCCGACCCGGACCGCCTGATGCCCCGACCTGCCCGGCGGCCTCCGGGGCTGCCTGCTGGGTCTGGCCCAAAGTGGCCAGCAGCTCGGCCAGCTGGGCCGGGGTGAACGGCACGTCCGGGAAGTCCGGCAGGCAGCCGATCGGGAAGGAGGCCATCATCGCGCCCAGTGGGTTCTCCGACTCGGAGTCGGTACCCTCCGGTGCCGCGGTCGCCTTCATTGCCGGCGGCAACCCGGGCTGGAACCCCTATGCCCGGGGCAACACCGCCCCCATGGTTTATGGCTACCCTCGCTCCGCCCCCGATGCAGGACGGATACGCGAGCGTGGCAGCGCTGCGGCCCGCCGCCTTGGCCGCGAAGTAGGTCCGGTGTCTACTCTGCGTGGCCGGTATGGCCATGCAGGCGTTCGCTGATCCGGAGCAGGGTTCCGTCGGGATCGGGCACCAGCACGGTGCGCCCGTGGGCCTCGTCGACCAGCGTGGCGTCAATCCCGCGCGAATGAAGGATGTCCAGCAGCTTCTGTGCCGCCCCGGCATATTCGAAGGACAAGGCAGCACCCGGTTCGCTGCCGGCATGGGCCGCGACCAGCCCTCCGTTCTTGGCACGGAACTGCTCCCACGTGCCGGCGTCCGAGGTGGTGTCGGGGCGGGCGCCGATATTGCGCAGGGTTGCCGAGGCCCCCGACACATCCGGCGTGTTCCAGAGCGCCAGCACGATCAGGCCCGGTTCAGTGCCTGCCGAGGGATCTCCCGGTGTTACCGGCTCGGCGAGGAACGAGAGCCCGTCGGGGCCCGTAATCCGCCCGGCACGGGAACTGCCGTCCCCGGTGATCGTCACCGGGGTTCCATCGGAGCGGGTCCAGTCGGCGAACTTGTCCAGGTCGCGGATTTCGAAGCCCAGCTCGGTCCAGGGCATTCCGGAGTCCAGGAGCCGGATCTTGCCGCCGGCCGCGGCGAATTCGCCATGGCCCCCGCTGGCCGGGAGTTCGATCAGGCCCAAAGTCGTCAGTAGCCGGGCCCATTCTTCGACATGGGGCGTGTGGTGGATCGGGCGGACGCGCAGCATTACTTCTCCTCCAGCTGGTTCTGCAATGCGGATTCCACGAAGGCGGACAGGCTGGAACCCTCGTCGATGGCCGCGTGTTTGATCCGGCGTACCAGGTCGGCGGGCAGATAGATGTTGAATTGGACCTTCGCCCGTGGATCGTCCGGTTCCTTCATCATGGCTAGAATGCTAGCAAGTTTGCCTTCGTGGCGGAAAAGGGAACGGGTTTTGCCCGGGGATTGGCCGCGGGGCGGGAAGCCCGGTTCAAGGGGAACCAGGGCCCCCCGCAGCAAGGACATCCAAGAGCGAACAGTCCGAGGTACTGCTTCCCGATGCGGCGGCATGGCGCGACTGGCTCGTCGAAAACCATGATTCATCCCCCGGGCATCCGGCTGGTGCTGCATAAGAAGGGCAGGAACGTCATGAGGCTGACCGCCGCCCAGGCGTGGGACGAGGCACGGTGTTTCGGCTGGATCGACGGCCAGCGCGGAGCCCGCGACGGGGAAGCCTTCAAGCGCCGCTACACCCCGCGCGGTGCCAAGAGCGCCTGGTCGGTGCGCAACGTCGAATACTTCGCCCGGCTGGCCGAGTCCGGACTCATGACACCTGCCGGGGATTCCGCCATCGCCGAGGCACAGGCCGACGGGCGTTGGGAAGCCGCATGCCATTGAGCTGCCAAGGCTGAACTTCCGGCCGCACAACGTGAAGCGCGAGGAAACTCGAACCCGGAAGATCGCCGAATACCTCGACGCGCCGCACCACGGACGTGGCAGCTAAACCCGGCGGCTAGCCGTTTCCATAGCGCCGTACGAAGTTCGCCAGCACCAGGCCCGGGGCGTCCACCTCGGCGGCCAGCGCGCGCTCCCGCAATTCAAGGGCCCGCTCCGGCGGGAAGTAGCCGGCGTCCTTGTAGGTCATGATGCGGCCCGCCAGCCCCGCGGGATCCAGCTCAGGATGGAACTGCGTGGCGTAGAGGTTCTCCTTGATCCGGAACATCTGCACCGGGCATGGGGCCGATGAGGCAAGCAGCACGGCATGCGCGGGTAGCGTGCGCACTGCTTCCTTATGTCCTACGAAGGCATCGAAGGAGTCGGGAAGCCCCCGCAGCATCGGGTCCGCGCGACCGGCATCCGTCACCACGATGCGGGACGTGCCCACGGGTTCGCCGAAGTTCCGATCGATCACGGCGCCCTGGTGGCTGCCCAGCGTTCCCACGCCGTAGCAGGCTCCGAAGAAGGGAAAATCGAGCTCTACCAGTACGTCGAGCAGCCGGTGCAGGTCGGCCTCGCAGCGCACCTGCACTGAGGACTTCCGCTCCGGCGGATCTGAGGCGTTGAACGGGCTGCCACCCAGGATGATGCCCGAGTAGGTGCGGACCCAGTCCGCGTCGACCGGGCCCAGCGTCTCGGACTCGAGCGGGAACGTGTGCAGGTCGGTGGGGTCCAAGCCGGAGGCCTGCAGCACCCCGCGCACCTCGTCTTCGGCAGTGAAGGCGTCGGACCGGGTGGAAATCAGCAGGAACGGCTTCATGGCCCGATCGTACGTCATCCGGGCAGGGGTTCTGGTGTGCCGGCGCGCGGGGTGCCTAGAGTGGGAAGCACCAGAGACCGGCAAAACCCGTGGAGGACACCTGATGCAGTTGAACGATGGCGTAGCACTGATCGCCGGGGGCGCATCCGGGCTGGGCGCCGAAACAGCCCGGGCATTGCATGCGGACGGGGCATCGGTGGTGATCCTCGACCTGCCCGGCTCCGCCGGAGCCGAGCTGGCGGCCGAGCTGGGTGAACGTGCCCGCTTTGCCGCGGCAGATGTGGGAAACGAGGGGCAGGTGCGTGCCGCCATTGCCGTGGCCTCCGATCTGGGACCGCTGCGCGTGCTGGTGAACTGCGCCGGAGTCGGCACTCCGGGCAAGGTGCTGGGCCGCGGGGGAGTGCTGCCGCTGGCAGACTTCCAGCGTGTGGTGAACATCAACCTGATCGGTACCTTCAACATGCTCCGGCTCGCCGCCGAGGCCATGGCAGCCACCGAGCCGTGGATGGACCCGGCCACGGGCACCGCCGAGCGCGGCGTCATCATCAATACCGCTTCGGTTGCCGCCTTCGACGGGCAGATTGGCCAGGCCGCCTATGCCGCATCCAAGGGCGCCGTGGCGGCCATGACGCTGCCGGTGGCCCGCGAACTGGCCCGCCAGCTGATCCGTTGCGTGGCCATCGCCCCGGGGATCTTCGAGACCCCGATGCTCGCCGGGCTGCCCCAGGCGGCCCAGGATTCACTGGGCGCACAAGTACCGCACCCGGCACGGTTGGGTAAACCGGCCGAATACGCGGCGCTGGTGCGTCATATTGTTTCGAACCAGATGCTCAACGGGGAAACGATCAGGCTCGACGGGGCCATCCGCATGGGACCCAAGTAGGCGCTCTAGATGGGCTTCTTTTCCCCGGCGGTGACGGGAACGGGAATCAGGTTTCCCGCCAGTGGGGCAGGGCAGACGGCGAATTCGGAGAAGGCCATCGGGTAGTTCAAGGTGCGGTTGAAGTCCACCCGCACCGCTGCGTCCGGGCCCGGGGCGGGAGCGGGGAACGAGACGTGGCGCCATGCGGCCGTATCGGCGCCGTTCGTTGAATCGAAGAAGGCAACGCTCAGGGTTCCATTCCCGTCGTCGCGTGCCGCCAGCGACACGGTCCGTCCTGCGATGTCCAGCAGAACCTCGCCATCGAACGCGGCCTCGAGCCTGGTGTCGGGCCGGTAGGTGTCGATCGTGGCCACGCGGGGCGCTTCATGGGGCTGGTAGGTGCCGCTCACGATCCACGCCGGAGAGTAGTCGAAAACCGGGACTCCCGTGAAGGAGGTGCGAAACGGATGTTCCTTCGTGCGGGTGCGGATCATGTACCGGCCGCCGCGCATTCCGAGCTCGACCAGGGTGTCGCCGTGGCGCACCCAGTGGATGGATTCGTCCTCGCCCACGCATCGAGTCAGGATACCGTCGACCGGATCCCCGTCGGTATTGGTGATTCCCTCCTCGGCTCCAACTTCCAGTCTGGCTCCGTCGGCATCGGCACTCCACCGACCGGGAAGCATGTCAACGGCCCCTGGCTCGGCCGGCAGCCACTGGTACGAGGTCAGAGTGAGCCAGCCATGCGGAACGGCCAGACCCTCTTCGCGCATGCGCCGCCAGCGGGTGAAGGCATCGATTTCGTTCATGCTTTCCAGTGTGCCACTACGCTGGAAACCATGCCTTCATTCCGCTCACAATTGAACATCACCGCCCTGCGGCCCGGCCACGCGCCGGAGGCCGTGATGGCTGCGGCCGTCGCTGCGCTCGCCGAATCCCACCATGTGGAGGGTAACCAGCTGGACATCGTTGCCGGGGTTCCCAGGATTACCCTGCGCTACACCGTCGAGGAATCGGGCTGGGCACAGGAAAATGCCACGGCATGCGCTTCGGCGGCGTTGATGCGTGCAGCGGTCGAACGGGTTGCCATCAGCGAACGGCTCGTGGTGCTGCGCAGGATCCGTGGACGCTGGAGCCCGGTGAACCGTTAGAAGATGGTGCTTTGGCCGCGGGCGGCACGGTGTTCGGCATGGTTGATCTGGTAGCGCCGGTTTTCGGCTGCCACGAGAACCACGAAGGCGCCGAGGCAGGCAGCCAGAGCCACCCAGACCGATGGGAAAGGCCCGAGCAGGCGCTCCGTTACCACCCAGAACATGCACCAGCCGAAGCCGAGGGCAAGGACCACCCGGCCACGTTCTGTCATGGCCCAGGCGGCGGCCAGGCACACCACTGCCATTAGGGCCAAGACGGCAAAAAACTGCTGAACCGGGCCGCGTCCGCCGAACAGTCCGGCGATGCTCGCCGGCGTCAGTGCCAGCATCCAACCGAGGAACAAGGCCACCGGCGCATCGGTGAAGACCCGTTCCCAGGTACTTCGCGCTGTGAGCAGGTTGAGCTGACGCAGGGCATAGCAAATCGCCGTCGTGGTTCCCATGCAGAGGGCCAGCGCCGGCAGCTCGAGCCCGGCGTGGGTGCACCACAGCCAGCCGAAACCCAACAGGAGCGCCGCGGCTGCCGGATAGCCCACGGCCCGTTGCCGGAGTGCCGAACGCTGGGAGGGGAACCACTGGTAGATCGCAAAGGCGATGAATCCGCTGAAAATGACGGGCCAGATCCATTGGGCCTCCGCGGCCGGTGCCAGGAGCGAGCGCCCGGGTGAGAACAGATGCCCCTCCGGGAACCCGAAGCCGAGGGCCTCGATCCCGGCCCACCACCAGAAGCCGGCCGGTACGAGCACCGCGACGAGGCTCACTAGTACCCGCCGCAGCATATCCGCACCGTTGGCCGGTGGATTCGGTGCCGTGGAGGGAAGGTCGTAGGGTGCTACGTAGAGCGGCGTCCGCGAAGCCTCGATGGCGGCACGGGCGGCTGAAACCTCGGCTTCGAGCCGTTCGGCCGATGTAGGTGGCGGAGGCAGACGGGCTTGGCGGGCCTCCGCGGCCAGCTGCGCGTCAAGGATGCGTTGATTGCGCAGGAAGGCATCGCTGACTGCCACTGCCTGGAACGCCACGAGCCGCTCCCTTTCAGCCAAGCGGTGTGCTTCGATGTCGGCTTGCTTGGCCGCGACGGCCAGATGCTCGGCATCCCGCTTCGCTTTCGCTACACGTTGTGCCTCCGCCCTCGCCTTGGCCTGTGCCTCCTGCTGGTCGGCGATGACCTGTGCGGCCTTGGCCGTGGCCTGGGCCTCGATGAGGTTCAGGCGTTTGGCCTCATGCTCGGCGGCGTTCCGAATCGCGCGGACCTTCGCCTGAGCGCGGGTTTCTCGGTAGGTGGTGGCAAGAACGGCAGGGGTGGCCATGACGCGGTCGCCGATGGCTTCCCAGTCCGGTTCGGGGATCCCGTCAAACCAGTTGCTGAGCGAAAAGCCGCCTTCCGGCGCTTCCGGAGCCGCCCCGGGTGCGGGGCGTTGTGGTGTCGGGGGGATGGCCGGTGCGTCCCGGGGGTTGAGCGGAATGTGTGAGCCAGAGGTTTCCCGACGCGGGGCTCCAGGCAGTGGAGATGACTGCGGCGCAGGTGCCGAGGCGCTGAGTCGGCGACGGGCCGCGGCCGCGGGGGATCGGTCGGTGTCGGAATCAACCATCGGTGGTGCACGCCCTTCCGTCGATGAGCCCGGGCCGGTGCGCCGGCATGGGTGACTCCGACCAGCGTACCTAACGGAGCCCAGAACTCAACGGAAATTTCCACCGGACCGGAAGAACGCTACCGCCGGCTAGGGGATTGCCGGGTACGGGCGCTCGGCCAATTCCATGGCCGAGCGGAAAGCGGCGTCCTTGCCGCTCAGCGGATCGGTGAAACACACGCCCCGGGCCAGCAGTTGCAATGGGTGTGCGTAATCGTCAGGTGCCTTGTCCAGCAGGTCGGGGTAGAAGGCGTCGTTGAGGATGCCCAGGCCGAGGGCAGCCATGTGCACGCGCAACTGGTGCGTCTTGCCGCTGTGCGGGCGCAGGACGAAGTGCCCGACCTCGCGCCCGGGCTGGTTGCCGTGGCTGTATCCGGTACCGATCAGATCGATCTCCGACTCGGCGTTCGGCTCCCCCGGCAGGACCGTCGACAGCAGCTCGCCCTTCGTCTTGCCCATCCGGTTCCTATGGGTCACCGGGAAATCGAGTGCCGCCATTGCCTCGTGCCGCAGCGGGTCCAGCGCCGAAACGCACTCGTATTCCTTGCGGATCTCGCGGCGCTCGAACAGCGTCTGATAGGCCCCGCGGGTTGCCGGGTTCACCGAGAACATGATGACCCCGGCAGTTGCCCGGTCCAAGCGGTGCATCGGGATCAGGTCGGGCATGTCCAACCTGTTGCGCAGCCGCACCAGCGCGGATTCCTGGACGAAGCGCCCGCCGGGGGTGGTCGGCAGGAAGTGTGGCTTGTCCACCACCAGCAAGTCGTCATCGAGGTGCATGATCGTTTCGGTGAAGGGAATCGGTTCCTCGACGGGCAGGGTCCTGTAGTACCAGAGGAATTCGTGCACACCCAGGGGCGTGGTGGGTGTCAGCGGTTCGGCGCCGAGGCCGACGATCTCACCGCACGCGAAGCGGCGGACGATTCCCTCGGGGTCTACATGCCCGAAGCGTTCGAGCATGTAGTCCATGACCGAACCCCAAGGCCCGGTATCCGGGATACGCAGACGGGTTGCATTGACGCCGTCACGGACGGGGAGGGGAGAGAGCATGGCCACCTATCCAGTCTCCCACGCCCGTGCCGATGCTCAGTCGACGCGGAAGCCGAGCTTGATCCCGACCTGCCAGTCGGCCACGACGCCACCCTTGATGTGGCCGCGGACCTCAGTGATTTCGAACCAGTCCATGTTGCGCAGGGTTTCCCCGGCCGTGCCGACTGCATTGTTCACCGCCGCTTCGATGCCCTGGGGTGAGGTTCCTACGAGCTCGGTGATCTTGTAGACGTGCTCAGCCATGACGTCCTCCCAAAACGGTTCCACGGCCCGGTGCCGGCGGAGTGCATGGGGTAAACCTAGCCCCGCCGACACCAAACGTAAATGGCCTACGCCCGGTTGGCCACCCGCAGCCTGACCGAATCGTCCACGGCCTGGCAGTTCGGGCAGAAGTACAGGTCACGTTCCACTATCTGGCCACCGGGTGCCTCCGGGTCCGCCATGCGTTCGTGGCTCAGCGTGCCACCGCAGCGCAGGCAGGGCTTGCCCGTGCGCCCGTACACCCAATAGGGATCGGGTCCCGATGCGCCGGTGGTCATGCGCCGGGCCCGGTCCTTGTTGGCCTGCAGCAGCTGGTGCGTCACCTCCACGACGTGGGCCAGGTCGGAAATCTGCCCGACCGGTGTGTGCGGGTTAATGCGGCTGATGAACAGCACCTCGCATCGGTAGATGTTGCCGAGTCCGGCAACGAGCCGCTGATCGAGCAGGGCCAGGCCGACGGGCCGCTCGGGATCGAGCAGCAGCCTGCGCTGGGCCTCCAGCGGATCCCAGGAATGCCCCAACGGGTCGGGGCCCAGATGGCCGATGGCTTCCGGTTCGTCGTGGGTGCGCAGTACCCGCAGGAAGCCCAGCTCGAAGCCGACCGCCTGGAAGGCCGAGTTGCCCAGCACGCAGCGGGCCTGGAAGGAGGGAGAACGCCAGCGTTCCCCGGAGGCATAGACGTCCCAGTGCCCCTCCATCAGCATGTGCGAGTGGATGCTGACCCCGGGTTGATGCTGGTGGGGGCCGGCGGGCGGCACCAGCCGGATCAGCAGGTGCTTGCCGCGGGAAACCACGGATTCGACGCGCCACCCAACGAAGTTCAGTGTTGCGTAGCGGGGGATTCGGAAATCGCTGATGTTCAGGACGTGTCCGGTCAGTGCGGCATCGAGCCGTCTGGCGGCACGGAATACTGTATCGCCCTCAGGCATTTGTCATCCCTCCGGTGGTGGCAGTTGGGCTCGGCCGGTGGAAGGGAGCCAAGCCGGGATTCCCCGAGGCCTCCTCGGGGGGCCATGCTGCTCCCTCCGTCCGCCGGTGAGATATCGGTACAGTGGTGACCTTTGACATCTGCAAACTCCCCTCCCCATGGTCGCGTCACTGGTCCATGCCCAGAAACGCCGACGTTCAACATGTGACCCGTGCCACCAGCCTAGTACGAAAGGCCGACAGCCCGCCGAAACTTTTCTTATTCATCTTTTGACCTGAGGTTATGGAAGTTCTATGACCTGAACCTGAGCCCCGAGGGAGAGGAATAGAAGCCTGCCGACAGCAGTGATGCCGCAAGAGGCGTATCCAAGATGGTGGCGCCATTCACTTTTTCCAGCGCCAGTTTCTGTACCCGTGCCCGACGCAACACGGCAACAAGGGCCTTCGCCATGGCGTCGCAGGCCTGCGGCGACTGCTCGAAGAGCAACAGCGTCTTGCCCCCGCGTTCCAGGTACAGGCCCAGCGAACCATCCAGCAGCACCACCAGCGCGCCGGCCTTGCGGCCGGGGCGGTGGCCGGTGGCCTGCTCATCGCCGGGCACCGGCCAAGGCAGCGCTGCGCCGTAGGGGTTGGCCGGGTCGGTGGCCGCCAGCGCGATGGCCGTGGGAACCCGTGACGGGGAACGGGTATCGTCCAGCGCCGCGTCAACCGAGTAGGTGCGCAGTCGGTCGACAGTCGCCGGAACCGAGAACTGTGCAGCGCCGAGCTTCTCGATGAAATAGCCGCGCCGGGTCCGCCCTGCCTCCTCCAACCGGGACAGCACCCGGTACATCTGCCCGAACCCGCCGGGGATCCCCTCGGACATGACCGAACCGCGGGTGAGTACCCCGTAACGGTCCAGCAGATACTCGGCGGAGGCGTGGGCCCTGAGCGTCGGATCCGCCTCGGGTGCTGGCAGCAGTGACCAACGCCCGGCCCCGTGGGCCGCACCGGGTGCCGTGGAACCCACCCCAACCCGGGCCTCTTCCGGACGTAGCCCGGATGCCGCTGCCAGTGATGCGCGAACTTGGCGCATCCTGCCGGGACGCGGCGCGCGTACCCGCGGTGCATGGGCGCGCTGCTTGTGCGCCGTCTTGCCGCCATCGAGCAGCCCACGTACCGGGGCGAACGTGTCGTTCCCGATCCATCCGGCCCACACCAGGTCCCACAGCCCCTGCAGCACCAGCGCGTCGCTGGGGCGCGGGGAGGGGGCATCGGCCAGCAGCCCGGTGATCTGGCGGAAGAAGAAACCACCGCCGTTGCCCAGGACTCCGAGCAGCGCGGCGTGTAGTTCGGAGGGCATGAAATCAGGATCCCTGGCCAGTGTCAGCGGGGCGGAATCGGCCAGGTGCAGCGCCAGCCAGCCGTCGTTGCCGGCCAGCGAACCGGCTCCGGAAAACAGCACCTCACCCGTGGCCAGGAGCTCGTCGAGCATTGCCGGCCCGTAGTCGGGCACACGGGCCGGCAGGACCAGCGATTCCCAGGCACTCGCCGGAATCGGGACCCCGGAGAGCTGGTCGATGACGGTTGCCACCCCATCCACCCCGCGCAGGTCCTCCCCGACGTACTGCCAGGGAGGCAGGAAGCGTCCATAGGTCGGCGCGTCGACGGGTTCGACCTCCGCCCGCAGCGCGGCCAGCGAGCGGGCACGGATCCGGCGTAGGACGTGGGCGTCGCAGTATTCGAGGCCGCCGGTGCTCCCGGGTTCCAGCGGGCGGAATTCGCCCTCCGCGACCCGGCCCTGGTCGACCAGGGCGCGCAGCGCGGGAGCCACGACGGCAATTCCGAGTCCCAGCGCCGCTGCAACCTCGGCGGCGGTGAAGGGACCGTGCGTGCGGGCATGGCGGGAGACCAGGTCGCCGAGCGGGTCGGCCACCGGCTCGATGAACGCCAGCGGCACGCCCATGGGCAGCGGGACCCCCAGCGCGTCGCGCAGCCGCGCGGCATCCTCGATGGCGGCGAAGACGGTTTCCCCGGCCAGCTTCAGTTCCAGCGCCCGACGGGAGCGGACCAGGGCCAGCAGGTGCGCCAGCGCTTCGGCCTCCGTGGAGTGGAGGGCGCCGGCACTCTCTCCGGCAGCCGGCTCCGGACGCAGCCGGGCGGCGGACTGGGCCGCGGATAGCGGGCCGAGCAGTCGCAACAGGTCGGCCGCCCCCTCGAGGCCGGCCAACCGGCGTGCGGGAACCAGCCGCTGGAGCTCGGCCTCGACATCGTGGATCACCCCGGCGTCGAGCAGCTCGCGCAGCTCGGCGCGGCCCAACAGCTCGCCCAGCAGCGCCGGGTCCAGTGACAGGGCGGCGGCCCGGCGTTCGGCCAGCGGCGAGTCGCCCTCGTAGAGGAACTGCGCGACGTAGCCGAAGAGCAGCGACTGGGCGAAGGGCGAGGGGGAGCGGGTAGTGGTCTCGACCAGCCGCAGGGTGCGCGAGGCCAGTGCGTCGGCGAGTTCACGCAGCGCCGGCAGGTCGTAGACGTCGGCCAGGCATTCGCGCACGGTTTCCAGGATGATCGGGAAATCCGGGTACTTCTTCGCCACGTCCAGCAGTTGGGCCGAGCGTTGGCGCTGCTGCCAGAGCGGGGTGCGCTTGGCCGGGTTCTGCCGCGGCAACAGCAATGCGCGGGCGGCGCATTCGCGGAAGCGGGCGGCGAAGAGCGCCGAGCCGCCGACCTCGCGGGTGACGATGTCCTCCAGCTCGTCGGCGGAAAAGTCGAAGAGCTCGGCGCCGGGCGGTTCATCGTCCATGGCCGGCACGCGCAGCACTATCCCGTCGTCCGCCGCCATCGCCGAGCCGTCCAGTCCGTAGCGCTGGTGCAGCCGCGCCCCGACGGCCAGCGCCCAGGGCGCATGGACCGGCAGGCCGTACGGCGAATGCAACACCACGCGCCAGTCCCCGAGCTCGTCGACGAAGCGCTCGAGCACCAGCGTCTTGTCATTCGGTACGGTCCCGGTGGCCTCGGCCTGGGCGTCCAGGTAGGAGCGCACATTTTGTGCCGCCCAGGGATCGAGCCCGATGCCCGCCAGCCTGGCCGCGGTGGCCGGCGGGGACAGCGCGGCGACCTCGCGTCGAAAGGCGCCCACGGCCCGGCCCAGCTCGTAGGGGCGGCCCAGGGTGTCGCCCTTCCAAAAGGGAAGCTTGCCCGGCTGCCCGAACGCCGGGGAGACCAACACCTTGTCGTGGGTGATGTCCTCGATCTTCCAGCTGGTGGCGCCGAGCGCGAACACGTCACCGACCCGGGACTCGTAGACCATCTCCTCGTCGAGCTCGCCGACCCGGCGCCCTCCCCTGGCGCTGTCCTCCGTGCCGATCAGGAAGACGCCGAAGAGCCCGCGGTCCGGGATGGTGCCGCCGGATGTCACTGCCAGCCGCTGGGCGCCGGGACGCCCGGTGATGGTCCCGGCCTCCCGGTCCCAAACGATGCGCGGGCGCAGTTCGGCGAACTCGTCGGAGGGGTACTTGCCGGCAAGCAGGTCAAGCGTCGCCTCGAAGGCCGAGCGCGGCAGCACGGCGAAGGGGGCTGAGGCGCGCACCATATCGAACCACTCCTCCACCTCGACCGGGCCCAGGGCGCAGGCGGCGACGGTCTGTTGGGCCAGGATGTCCAGCGGGTTGGCGGGGATCCGCAGCGATTCGATCTTCCCGGCGCGCATGCGTTCGACGGTGACCGTCGTATTGAGCAGGTCCCCGCGGTGCTTGGGGAAGAACACGCCGGTGGAGACCTCCCCGACCTGGTGCCCGGCACGGCCCACGCGCTGCAGCCCCGAGGCCACCGAGGAGGGGGATTCGACCTGGATGACCAGGTCCACCAGGCCCATGTCGATGCCGAGCTCCAGCGAGCTGGTCGCCACCACGCAGCGCAGCCGTCCGGTCTTCAGGTCGTCTTCGATGCCGGCGCGCTGCTCCTTGGAGACCGAGCCGTGGTGGGCGCGGGCCAGCAGCGGTTCGGCCCCGGCACTCGAGCCGGCCTGCGCCATGATTACCGCCGGCGTCGCCGGGGTGGTCCGGGTTGGGTGGCCCTCAACGATGCCGGCCGCCGTCGAACCCCTCCCGCCGGGTGCGGAGCCGTCCGGCGGCTCGGCTCCGGTGCGTTCGGCGTGGATCTCGTTGAGCCGCCCGGTCAGCCGCTCGGCCAGCCGGCGGGAGTTGGCAAACACGATCGTTGACTGGTTGACCTCGATCAGGTCGACGATCTTCTCCTCGACGTGCGGCCAGATGCTCGCCTTGGGCTGGAGCCCGGAGGCCGGGCCCAGGTCGTGCGCCGCGGCCGCCGAGGGAAGGTCGGTCATGTCCTGCACGGGCACGGTAATGCTCAGGTCCCAGGTCTTGGTGCCGGGAGGCGCGACGATCGATACGGGGGCCGCACCGCCCAGGAAGCGGGCGACCTCGGCATGCGGTTCCACCGTGGCGGAGAGCCCGATGCGCTGGGCCGGCCGGAGGAGCAGGGCATCGAGGCGTTCCAACGAGAGCGCCAGGTGGGCGCCGCGCTTGGTGCCGGCCACCGCATGGACCTCGTCGATGATGACGGTGTCGACCTCGGCGAGGGTTTCGCGCGCCTTGGAGGTCAGCATCAGGAACAGCGATTCGGGGGTGGTGATCAGGATGTCCGGCGGATTGACCAGCAGCCGGCGGCGTTCGTTGGCCGGGGTGTCGCCGGAGCGCACTCCCACTGCGATCACCGGCGTCGGCAGCCCCAGCCGGCGCGCCGTCTGGGTAATGCCCACCAACGGGGAGCGCAGGTTGCGCTCCACGTCCACGCCCAGGGCCTTGAGTGGCGAAATGTAGAGCACCCGCGTGCCGCGGGCCGGTTGCTTCTTTCCGGGCGGGGGAAGTTCCAGCGGCAGTTCGGGCTGCCCCTGGGCCCGGCGGATGAACGAATCCAGGGCCCACAGGAAGGCCGAGAGCGTCTTGCCCGATCCGGTGGGCGCCACGACCAAGGCGTGGGCGCCGGAGGAGACCGTGTCCCAGGCTCCGAGCTGGGCCGGGGTCGGGGCGCTGAAGGCGCCGGCGAACCATTCGCGGGTTGCCGGGGTAAAGCGGTCCATGACCGGGTGCGGGGCGCTGTTTTCTTCCATCGGGATCAGCTTACGACGCACCCGGGTCCGTAGTCCGCCGGGGTCCCCAAAAGTCCCGGCGGAGAACCATTGCCATCGGCTATACACGCGGGTAGCGTCCTATACGTGAGTACAGCATCGACGGATCTCACCGGTCGGGCACGGCTGCGGGATGCCGCCATCGAATGCTTTGCGGCGCGCGGATTCGGTGAGTCCCTCCGGGCCATTGCGGCACGCGCCGGCGTCACCGCGGGACTGGTCCGCCACCACTTCGGTTCCAAGGACGTGCTGCGGGCCGAGTGCGATGCCACGGTGCTCGAACGCTACCGGATGCTGAAAACC
This sequence comes from Paeniglutamicibacter cryotolerans, assembly GCF_014190875.1. Taxonomy (NCBI): domain Bacteria; kingdom Bacillati; phylum Actinomycetota; class Actinomycetes; order Micrococcales; family Micrococcaceae; genus Paeniglutamicibacter; species Paeniglutamicibacter cryotolerans. The sequence continues at coordinate 1,524,254 of NZ_JACHVS010000001.1, forward strand.
CAAAGCATGGATACCGACCCGGCGCTGCTCTTTTCCACGTTCCCCTCCTCCCGCGAGGGCGGGATCCTGATGCTCTACATCCTGCGCAGCGTGCGCGACGGCGGCACGGCGGGACGCGAATTCCTCGCGAACCTGGTCACCGAGGCGCTCGTCTTCACCCGGGACGCCGTGGCCCGCGGCATCGTGGTGCCCAGCCGCAACGAGGAGGCCCGGGTCAGGTTCCTGGTCCAGCAAGCGGTTGGCGGGCTGATCGTGAAGCTCGCCATGTACCCGGACACCGACCTCGATGACTTCAGCGGCGTCATGGAGTGCTTCTCCGCCGAAACCATGCTGCCCACGCTGGAGCTGTACACGGAGGGCCTGTTCGCCGACTCGGGCTACCTCGATCAATTCCTGGCGTACGCGGCGGCAACGCCGAACCCGCCCGCGGGCCCCGCGGGAGAACCAGCTCATCGGTAAGGAAAAACGATGTCCACGAATACCCCGGCCATCGAGGTCACCGGACTGCGCAAGCACTTTGGACGCACCAGCGCCCTGGCGGGACTGGACCTGAGGGTGGAGCAGGGCGTCGTCGCCGGTTTCCTCGGGCCCAACGGATCAGGCAAGTCCACCACCATCCGCATCCTGCTCGGCCTGCTGCGTTCCGACGGCGGCGACGCGAAAATGCTCGGGTCCGACCCCTGGCACGATGCCGTTGCCCTGCACCGGCGCATCGCCTACGTCCCCGGAGAGGTGAGCCTGTGGCCGAACCTCACCGGAGGCCAGGTGATCGACATCCTCGCCAAGCTGCGCGGCGGGGTGGATGCCTGCAGGCGCTCCGAACTGCTGGAGCGCTTCGAACTGGACCCGACCAAGAAGTCCCGCAGCTACTCGAAGGGAAACCGGCAGAAGGTGGCGCTCGTGGCGGCCCTGGCCTCCGATGCCGAACTGCTGATCCTGGACGAGCCGACATCGGGCCTCGACCCGCTGATGGAGCAGGTGTTCACGGCCTGCATCCAGGAGGTCAAGGAACAAGGACGCAGCGTGCTGCTTTCCAGCCACATCTTCGCCGAGGTGGAAAAGCTCTGCGACACGGTGACAATCATCCGCGACGGGAAGACGGTGGAGGCGGGCCGGCTCGAGGAGCTGCGGCACCTGCACCGCACCACCGTGTCAGTGCTGCTGGACCGCGACGCCTCGGTGCTGGCCGGGGTTCCCGGGGTCAACGACCTCGCAGCCGTGGGCAACAAGGCGGTCTTCACCGTCGGCGAGGCCGAACTCGGCTCCGTGCTGCGGGCTGTGTCGGCCTATTCGCCGCGCTCGTTGATCTCCAGCCCGCCATCGTTGGAGGACCTGTTCCTGCGCCACTACGGCGGCGGTCTCCGGCCTGGTCCGGCCCGGACGGCGGGCGTGCGATGAGCACCGCAACGGCCCGCACCCGGCAGGCCAGGCGGTCCCCGGCCCTGGCCGCGTCGTTGACCGGATTCATGATCGCCGTGCTGTTCATCGCCCGCCGCAACTGGTTGCGCCTGCTGATCTGGGCGGCGGTACTCGCTGCCATGATCCCGGTGGTCTACGACTCGCAGCAGCAGGCCTTCCCGACCCAGGCGGCCCGGGACGCCTACGCCCAGGTCGCCAACACCCCTGCCGTCGCTGCCATGACCGGCCTGCCCTACGCCGCCGGATCACTCGGCGGCATCCTGGTCATCAAGATCTGGATGACACTTGCCGTTGCGCTGGCCTTCGCCTCGGTCTTCCTGGTCACCCGCAATGGGCGGGCCGACGAGGAAACCGGCCGCACCGAACTGCTGCGTGCCTCGGTACTTGGCCGCCACGCCTATAGCCTGGCGAACTACGCCGTTGCTTCGGCCCTGAGCGTGGTGGTCGGCGTGCTGATCTCGGTGCTCTGTCTGGCGGTCTTCCTGCCGGTGACCGGCTCCCTGCTCATGGGGGCCTCGATCGCCGGGACGGGACTGGCCTTCGTTGGCATCTCCGCGATCTGCGGCCAGCTCAGCTCCACCAGCCGCGGGGCGAATTCGCTGGGGGTCGCCGTGCTGGCGGTGTTCTACTTCATCCGGGCCGGAGCCGACCTGCAGTCCGACGGTAGCAGCACCACGGCGCTGAGCTGGTTCTCACCCATCGGCTGGGCGCAGAACATGCGCGCCTTCGGCGAAGACAACTGGTGGCCACTGCTGGCACTGCTGGCTTTGGCCATGGCTGGTTGTGCCCTCGCCCTGCTCATCGAAACCAACCGCGACCTGGGCATGGGCCTGCTGCCCGAACGGCGCGGCGCTGCCAGCGCATCGGGATTCCTCACCCGGCCAGTCGGGCTGGCGTTGCGGCTGCAACGCTCCTCGCTGTTGGGCTGGCTGGCCGGCGCGGTGGTCGCCGGTGCGTTCTTCGGAGGTGTCGCGAAGGCCATGTCCACGCTGCTTGACCCCTCCAACGCTTGGGCCCAGGCCTTCGTCGGATCCACGGGCAACATGCTCAACGGGGTGCTGAGCATCTTCGTGTTGTTCAACGGCATGCTGGCCGGGGCGTTCGCCGTGCAGTGCCTGTCGATGGCCAGCGCCGAGGAGGCCAGCGGCCGGCTGGAACCGCAGCTGGCCGGGGCGCTATCCCGTTCCGGCTGGCTGGGCGCGCACGTACTGGTAGCTGCCCTCGGCTCGGGGCTGATGCTGGTGATCGGAGGTTACCTCACCGGTGCCGCCTCGGCCGGGGCGGCAAGCGGCTCCGACCTGGCATTGGCCAGCCTGGCCTACTGGCCTGCGGTACTGCTGATACTGGGTCTGCAGCTGTTCCTGCATGGCTTCGTGACCCGCCACGGCGTCAGCATCACGTGGGCCGTCTACGGGGTTTCGGTCATGGTCGCCATGTTCGGCGAACTGTTCTCACTCTCCGAACGGGCTATCAAGTCCACTCCATTCGGCGCCGTGCCGAGGCTCCCGGCCGAGGCTTTTTCGCTGACACCGCTGCTGGTGCTCATCGCCATCGCAGTGGTCCTGGCCGGGCTCGGGATCCGGCGCTTCGCCACCCGTGACATCGTGCAGGAGTAGCGCAGGGCCCGCTTCCCACCCGGTGGGCGGCGTTACACTGGGGCCGTGGATGAGGAGCAAGCCGGGCAGCAGCGGGCCACCGTGCTGCGGTTCAGTACCCGGGGCATAGCCCCGGGGGACCGGGTGACGATGTGGGAGGGGCACAACGCCCGCGCCCTGATCTCACTGGACATCAGGACCATCGACGAGTCCCCGATGCATGCCACCGAGTCGAACCTGCAGCTGGCCTCGCTGCGGCTCGCACAGGTCACCGGGACCCCGCAGATCGTGGAACGCTCCGAATCGTTCATCAGGGCCAACCCGACGGGTGTCGTGGCGGTCTTCTTCGCGCTCGAGGGAGAGGCGTTCTTCTACCACCGCGGCGGACACGAATCGCTGCGCCCGGGGCAGGCGCTGGTCTGTGACGCGGACGCGCCGTTCATGCGCGGGTTCTCGCGCGGGCTACGCGAAACGGTGCTGACCATCCCGAAGGAGCTCTACCGGGAAATCACCGGATCCCCGGCCCCTTCCAGCCCGCGGGTCTTCGAGTTCGGCCCCGGAGCCGGACCCCGCGAGCGGGCCCTGGCCCGGCTGCTGCACCGGACCCTGGCCCGGGTGCCGGTGGCACCCGGCGCCGAATCGTCGATCGCCGCTGCCGGAACGATCGAAAGCGAGGCCATCGACCTGCTGCGCCTGGTCCTGGGCGATGGCCATGGCGGTGCCGGCGGCTACATCGCGGCGGCCAAGGAACACATCGAACGCAGGCTTTCGGACCCGGCGCTGGACGTGGCCGAAATCTCCGCAGCCGTCGGACTCAGCGAGCGGCAACTGGGCCGGGTCTTCGCGGCCGCCGGAACCACCGTGGCGCGCTACCTGCTGGCCCGGCGGCTCGAGACCGCCCACGGTTACCTGGTCTCCCCGGCGCACGGGGCGCTGGCCATGTCGGAGGTGGCCGCGCTCAGCGGCTTCGCCTCGCCCAGCCATTTCGGCAAGCGCTTCCGCGAACACCACGGGAACACGCCGCTGCAGGTCCGCAGCGCGACCCGGGCAACCTTCCTGGCCGAGTACGCCAAGGCCCGGGTCGTACCGCCCACCGGGGCCTGAAACCCTCCCGAACAGGCGGTTTTATCCCGCCGCGGACGAGTTTTGTCCCGTCCCGGACATGATGACAGTGGCCCCCGTCACTACCGAATATCAGCTGCAACACTTCTGTCAACGGGATTCGATCCCCGACCCAGGACCACACCCACCCCCCATCCCCGCCGTCCCCGGTGGGCACCTACTTGGAGGACCCCCATGCCGGTATTCAACGATGGACTTGCAGCAACCGAAGCGCCCGAGGCGGGCCACGTCGTCACCACCGAGGTGCTCATCGTGGGCTCCGGACCGGCCGGCAGCGCCGCCGCTCTGTTCCTCTCCACTCAGGGCATCGAGAACATCATGATCACCAAGTACCGGTGGACGGCGAACACGCCACGGGCCCACATCACCAACCAGCGGACCATGGAGATCCTGCGCGATGCGGGCATCGAGGACCAGGTCCTGGCCGAGGCCACCCCGCACGAGCTGATGGGCGACACGGTCTACTGCGAGTCGATGTCCGGCGAGGAAATCGGCCGCCGCCCCACCTGGGGAACCCGCCCGGACCGCCGCGCCGACTACGAGCTGGCCTCCCCGTCGCTGCCGTGCGATATCCCGCAGACCCTGCTGGAACCGATCCTGGTCAAGAACGCCACCAAGCGCGGTACGCAGACCCAGTTCTCCACCGAATACCTCTCCCACGTGCAAGACGCCGAAGGCGTTAGCGTGCGGGTGCGCAACCGCCTCACCGGCCACGACTACACGATCCGGGCCAAGTATCTGATCGGTGCCGACGGGGCGCGCTCGAAGATCGCCGAGGACATCGGCACCCCGTTCGAGGGCGCGATGGACATCGGCGGATCCATGAACATCACCTTCAAGGCCGACCTGGCCCACCTCGCCGCTGAACGTCCCTCGATCCTGTACTGGGTCTTCCAGCCCGGCGCCAACATCGGCGGCCTCGGTGCCGGACTGATCCGCTGCGTGCGCCCGTGGAGCGAATGGCTGATCGTGTGGGGCTTCGACATCAACGGCGAGGAACCGACGCTCGATGACGACGAGGCGATCCGCATCGTGCGCAACATGACCGGGATCCCCGACCTCGAGGTCGAAATCACCGGCTACTCGCTGTGGGGAAACAACGAACAGTGGGCCACTCACATGCAGAACGGCCGCGTTTTCATTGCCGGAGATGCCGCGCACCGGCACCCGCCGAGCCATGGGCTGGGTTCCAACACCTCCGTCCAGGACGCCTACAACCTGGCCTGGAAGATCGCGGCAGTCATCCACGGCCAGGCCGGCGCCGAACTGCTCGAAACCTACAGCGTCGAACGCGCACCGGTGGCCAAGCAGATCGTGCAGCGGGCCAACCAGTCCTCGCGTGACTACAAACGCATCTTCGACGCTCTCGGGGTCACCGGTGCGACCAGCAACGAGGAGTACCTCGAGCTGCTCAAGCTGCGCAAGGAGCCCACGGCCGAGGGTGCCGCCCGCCGCACAGAACTGCGTGCCGCCCTGGACTACAAGGACTACGAGTTCAACGCCCAGGGCACCGAAATCGGCCAGTTCTACCAGTCCACGGCAGTCGTCACCGACGGTCTGGACCGCCCGGAAATGACCCAGGACCCGCTGCTTCACCACCAGAAGTCCACCTTCCCGGGACTGCGCCTGCCGCACGCCTGGATCGGGGATTCGCGCAGGAAGTACTCCACCCATGATGCGGCGACCGGAACCGGCTTCACGCTGTTCACCGGCATCACCGGCGCCCCCTGGGCCGAGGCTGCCCGCGAGGTGGCACTGGAGCTGGGCATCGAGCTGAAGTCCGTGGTCATCGGCGAGGGACTCGAGGTCCAGGACCTGTATGGCGACTGGCTGCACCAGCGCGAGGTGGCAGAGGACGGCATCGTGCTGGTCCGGCCGGACAAGCACATCGCCTGGCGCGCACAGAGCCTCGCGGCCGACCCGAAGGCGGCGCTCACCGCCGCGCTGTCCTCGATCCTGGGTCGCGGCGACGGTTCCGCCTCCATGCCGAGGCAGGAAGCCGCGCTCTCGGCCTCCTGAACCACCAACGGGTAGCCCGCCCGGCCCCGGTCTGCCGTGAAGGGTCCGTCATCGACGGGCCCTTCACGGCAGACCGGGGCCGTACCCCGAGGTCAGCTGGCCTAGACGTGGTGGTACGGGCGCCCTCCTGCGATCTCCTGGGCGCGGTAGAGCTGTTCGGCCAGGATCAGGCGCACCAGCTGGTGCGGGAAGACCAGCTTGGACAGGCTCCAAGTGAAATCGGCCCGCGAGTGGACCGAGGGGGCGACGCCGTAGGCGCCACCGATCACCACGGTGATGTTGCGCGAAGTATCCAGCGGCTGCTGCAGTGTGCGGGCCAGCGTGGGGGAGTCGATGTTCTTGCCGCGCTCATCGAGCAGGATCAGGTAGTCCCGGGTTTCCACCTTGGACAGGATGCGCTCCGATTCCTCGGTACGCGCCGAATCGCCCTCGCGCGATGAATGCGGCAGCAGTTGCCATTTGAGGTCGAAGGGCTTCTTCATCCGCTTCTCGTAGCGGTCGATGCCCTCGGTGACCCATGATTCGTGCTTTTTGCCGATGGCCAGAACGCGGATTGTCATGCACCCATTTTGTCAGGTCTCCGGGCGGGGTTCCCGGATTCGCCGGCGACCTTAACATGGAGGACATGATGAGTCCGAGGCGAGTGCCCAGCAATGCAGCAAGTCCCGACTATGGGAGGGGGTCGCCCAAGCGGCCCGGCGGGCGACGGGTCCTGTGGTTTGTCCTGGTCATCACCAGCGCGCTCTTCGGTTTGGCACGCAGGGTCCACCTCTCCATCGGCATGAAAAACGGCCCGGCATCCTGGGACCAGCCGATTCTGGAATGGATGGTTGCGCACCGGACTCCGGAGCTGAATCAGCTGGTCACGGGGTTCACTAATCTTGGCTCAACACCGGGCATGGCGACGATCGCGGTCATAGCCGTTGCCCTCTTGATGTGGCGCTCCCGTTCCTGGTGGCCGCTGATCCTGGTCGTCGTGACGGCGGCGGGTTCGCTGACTCTGACCTCCGTTCTCAAACAGTCCGTGGGCCGGTCGCGTCCGCCCCATGGTGAGGCAGTGCCGCCGTACGAGTCATCCCCGTCGTTTCCCAGCGGGCATACGCTGAACGCATCGGCGATCATCGCCGTCATTGCCTACCTGATGGTGCTGCAGCTGCGATCCACGCTGGCCAAGGCCGCGACGATCACCGGGCTCTCGCTGTTCATCTTCCTCATGGGGGTCAGCCGGAACTATCTCGGGCTGCACTGGTTCACCGATGTGCTGGCGGGCTGGATGATCGGGTTGGGCTGGGCCGCCCTGGTGATGCTGATCCATTACTTGGTGGTGGTTCGCGGGCGGCATCTGCCCTGGCGCTGGTAGGCCGGGCGGGCAGGGACCACTCGGCGTAGGCTGGGGCCATACGCGCAGTCATTTTGGGTGGAACCGGCAACATGGGTTCCCGTGTTGCCAGGTTATTGGAGGCGGATGGACACGAAGTCTTGGCAGCCAGTCGTGCCACCGGGGTAGACGCCTACACCGGTCAGGGCCTGGGGGAGGCGTTCGCGGGAGCCGACATCATTGTCGATTGCTTGGGCGCGGCCTCCAGGGGCGCCAAGGCCTGCATCGACTTCCACGTGACGACCGCGGGGAACATCATCCGTGCGGCACGGGCGGCCGGCGTCAACAGGCTGCTGTGCCTGTCGATCATCAATGCCCGGGAGCCCTCGGTCAATCGGTTTATGGGCTATTACCAGGGCAAGGCTGCCCAGGAACGGGCCTATTTGCTTTCACCGCTTCACGTCACCATCCTGCGAACCACGCAGTGGCATGATTTTGCGCGGCGATTCTCACGGACCATGCGCGTCGGGCGATGGGCCTTCGTGCCCCGAATGCAAAGCCAGCCTGTCGCCCCCGACGTCGTCGCCCGGCTGATGCGCGACACGGTGGAAGCGGCTGATACGTCCCCTCGGATCGTTGAGCTGGCTGGGCCGGAGGCTCGTGACATGGCCGAGTTGGCGAGGATTCTTTTGTCCGGCGAAGAGCCGGCGGTGCGCGTTGTCGGAATTCCGGGCCTCGGCCTCAAGGTCTTTTCCGGCGGTCTTCTCCCTCCGGTCGGCGTCCCGCTGGATTCCGAGACCTTCGATCAGTGGCTGGAAGGTGGCCGGAGGGCTTGACAGGCGCGGGAATCACAGGGGTGTCGGTCCATGGGTGATGGCACGGCGACAGTCCCGGCACATCGCCGTGACATTTGATCTGCGTGGAGACCCGATGTGCTCATCGTTCCAATGTTCATATATTGAGATTCAAATATCATTATATGAACACGCTTTGGCTGGCCCTTGAAGTGGTTCCTACGATGGCGGCGATGAGACGCTCGCACCACCAGTCATGCCCGGACTCCAGCGAGAGCAGTCGGAGTGAGCGCCGGAGCCGTAACAACAGAAAAGGGCGCCCCGGATTCTCCCCACTGGCGGAGAAATTTGACGGTCTGTTCCTTCGGATCCTTCGCGACCATTGGCGCGATGACTCTGCTCCTGCCCATTCTGCCGATCTACGTGGCCGGGCTCGGCGTGAGCGGCCAAGCCGCACTCACCCTGTGGTCCGGCGTTGCCTACGCCGCAACGGTCGTGATCGCGGCACTGACCGCGCCGTTGTGGGGCAGGCTGAGTGACAGGTTCGGCCGCAAGCCGATGTTGATCCGGGCCAGCCTAGGCATGGCAGTCGCGATGTCGCTCATCGGCATGGCCTGGAACATCGAACAGCTGGTTGCCTTGCGCCTTCTGGCCGGGCTGCTGGCAGGGTACGCCTCGGGATCCACGATCCTGGTTGCGGCTCAAACGCCCAAGCGCCACTCGGCAGCCGTGTTGGGTGTCTTCTCCTCGGCGATCATGGCCGGTCATGTCGTCGGACCGCTGGCCGGCGGTTTTATCGGTGAAATATTCGGTGTCCGGAACACGTTCCTTGCGGCCGGTGCGCTCATTTTTCTGGGATTCCTGGGTACCGCGTTCCTCTTGAAGGAAGAAAGGAAGTCCCCGGTCCGATCCCGGGCAACGCATGGCGGGGTAGGCGGGGGTGCCGCGAAAACGACTCATCCTCACGTTGCTGTCCCTCTCAGCACTACTGATGTTTGCGGTGATCTCGGTGGAACCGGTCATCACCGTGCACATCGAACACCTGTTGGCCGGGGAAGCGCCCGTCGCCGTGGTTGCGGGGATCGTCTTCGCGCTCGGCGCTGCCGGCGCCATCATCTCCGGACCTGGATTGGGACGGCTGGCCGATCGGATCGGGCACACCCGGGTCCTGACGCTGAGTCTGGCGGCAGCCACGGTGTTGCTGGCGTTACAGGCTGCTGCGCTCGATATCTGGCGGTTCGCACTTCTCGCTTTCTCATGGGAGTGGCGTTGGGCGGGGTAACTCCCACGCTTGTCGCCACCCTTGGCGGCCTAGTGCCGGAAAGCAGCGTTGGTTTGGTGTTGGGAAATAGCGTGTCGGCCCAGTACGCGGGCCAGGTGATAGGCCCGCTGGCAGCCGGCTGGGTGGGCGGGGTCCTGGGGACGAGCGCCGTCTTCTTCATGACCGCCATCGTGGCCGGGGCTGGAACGGTGTTGGCGTTCGGCATCCGTCGACGGCTGACTTCGCACGACGCAGTCAATCCGGGATAGTGCCGCGGCAGGCAAGGGCCACCCCTCAGCTAATTCTGGCAGGGCCCGACAAGCAATGAGACAAGCCGTCGCGTGGCCGTGGTCCACTGCTCGCCCCAACCCAGTGTCATCTCGCCAGGGCTGCCCCACCTGTGGAAGGGCGGCCCGAGAGGCCTATCGGCATCGGGCCACGCGGCCCACTGGCCATGGGGCTGTTTTGTTTGGCCTCCGGGCCTGTCGGCTTCATTCGTGATGGGTTCTCGAAAAGAACAGCCGTTGATGCCACAGGGGACCTTGATCGCGCTATCACCCATGCCATCGGAGGGCCCATTGCGCCAGCGTTGCTTGAACGCCGGCTTCCGCCTCGGGGCTGGGGCGGCGACCCGGTCACAGTGGCAACGGCGGGCGAATCGCGAGCCATGTCAGCTGCCGTGCCGTGGCTCGTTGCGCCGCTCGGAAACGGATGAGATCCGTGTGCCGGCATGTCCCTGATATCCGATTTGATTCTACGGATCGGTCAGGGGCTTGCCCCAGGGATAGTCCACCCATGGCCCGGTGCCCACTTCCGGGCACGCACTTTCCGCGCCTTTTCGAACGACGTGCGCATCGGCAGGGTAACGTCCGCCTTGGAGAACGGTGTCGTAGTGGACGTGAATTTCTTCGGTCCCATCGGCAAACCGGGCGTCGTAGTGGAAACAGCGGAACCGGCGCTTGAGGTAGAACGACCGACCCCAGTATGCCGTGGCCCGGAACGCAATCGGTAGTTGAGGATTCATTTATCCATCTTGGCACGGCCGTAAAACGCGTGAAAACGGTTGTGGCGGCAGGCAAAGCGGTATTTCCATGGCGACTGGGAGAAGGGCGCGACCAATTCCTGCCACCTGGCTCGATCGCCGTTCCTGGTCGGGGGCATTGCCCGCGAGCTGACCGATTGCCGGTCCCTGACATGGTCGATGCCTGCCAAGCGGGCCCCATCCGAAATGTGACCCATAAGAATCCATGGTTGCCGCAAGGCGTATCTGGTGTAAGTGGATCAAGCGTGCTGCCGACATATCGCTACCATCAGTGTTGACGGTGGAGATATTCGAGGGAAAACAAAAGAAGGCTCTTGGTTTCCTTTTCAAGGAAACCAAGAGCCTTCTTGCTCGCGGTGACGGTGGGATTTGAACCCACGGTACGGGGTTACCGTACACAACATTTCGAGTGTTGCACCTTCGGCCGCTCGGACACGTCACCAGACTGAACCACTGTACCGGAAGGAGGTCCCAGAACCCAAAACGGGGGTTCCCCGATGCAGAATGGGGCCATGTCCCGCCAAGCAGGCCCGCCGTACGCCCGAATTACTGTGTGCCTGTGCCTGGCCCCGTCAGGGCCTCGGCGGCTCATTGGGTGGCGCTACCGCGGTCGAGGTCTTCTTCCGTTCCAGGTGGACCCAGCCCGGCAGTGGATCGCACGCCCCGCCGCCGACAGGAAATTGGCGAGCAGGGACATCCATGAACTGCCCACGGATCGTGGCTGTACCTGCATCTGCGGTGCTCGGGACTTCGCCTCGGGTTTGCGTGTGAGCCAAGGGGCGCCCACGGCGGCCTTCCGCGCCATCGAAAAGATCGGTGTCGGCCGGGACGGAATCGCGATGCCCTAGCAGGCGACGCTCGCCGCGTTGGAACCTGCGTCCGGTCCGCTGGATCTGCGGGCATAGAAGGAAGCCGCCGGCGATGCGACACGGAACCCGGCTGGGGAGGGACGCAAGAAGGGTGCAGCCAGGACGCTGCCGACTGCCCGGGGCTTCCTGCAGGTGGACGCGCGGATCCGCCAGGCCTGCCACACCCGCCGCTGGGACACCAGGCCCAAATGCAAACCCTGACGGTCAGCACCTACTTCTTGGAGGACTTTCTCAGCGTGGGTTTTCGCACCGGTCCTTTTTGTCCCGCGGCTTCACGCTGGAGGGACTTTCCGCTGGCAGCTAGCCCGCTCATTCGATGACTCGTTTCGTGGATCCCCAGAAAGCCTGGAACCGACACTGGCAAGCCTTGATGCGCCTCCGCAACAATCTGCGAGGCCCTTGCTTTGCCTGTGCGGTGCGGTGGGCGTGACTCAGGTAACCTTTGATCAGCGGAAAATTGATCTCCAGCAGGAGCAACGTCGCTACGAAATGGGGAAGTGCAACGTGAAGGGAATTATCTTCAATCTGCTGGAGGAGGTTGTGGTCCGGCACCATGGCGAGGATGTTTGGGAAAACCTGCTCGATGAATCGGGTTTGGACGGCGCCTACACGTCTCTGGGCAGCTATCCCGATGCCGATGTTCTTCAGTTGGTCAGCATTGCCGCCCACACACTCGATTCGACCTCTTTCGAGGTGCTGCGCTGGTTTGGACGCCAAGCCATGCCGCTGCTCGCTGCCCGGTACCCGGTCTACTTCAGTGGACACTCGACCACCCGGCCTTTCGTGCTCAGCGTCAACAGCATCATCCATCCCGAGGTCCGCATGATCTATCCAGGTGCGGACGTGCCAACTTTCGGTTTTCGCGACGAACCGGATGGCTCGCTGTTGATGACCTACGCCTCAGCACGAAAGTTCTGTGCGCTGGCCCAAGGCTTCGTCGAGGGTGCGGCCGACGAATTCAGTGAAACACTTGGCTTCGAGCACCTGCAGTGCATGCACAATGGCGACGCGACATGCATCTGCCGCATCATCTTCCACGGTCCGAAACCGGCCTGAGTGACCATGGACCATATTGAGCAGGCCGAGGCGGAGACCTGGAAACTCCAACGACGGCTTGACCGGGAACGGCGAGCTCGCTTGGAAGCGGAATCGATTGCCGAGCAAGGTTTTCGGGACCTCTTTGAAAAGAACCAGCAACTACTCATGCTGGAGGCCATTGCCGATGCTGCGAATCAGGCGGATTCCATCACCGACGCCCTGCAATCCGCCCTGCGCACGGTATGCCGTTTCACCGACTGGCAGGTTGGCCACGCCTACATCGTGGAAGAATCCAAGGAGGGGCCGTACCTGGCACCAACCTCGATCTGGGACCGGGTGGAGGAAGAGTCCTTTCACGATTTCTATCTGTCCACCGAGACCCTCGAATTCAGGCCCGGTGCTGGCTTGCCCGGCCGCGTCCTAGCCTCAGCGGAGCCTGTCTGGATCAGGGATCTCGCCCTGGACTCCAATTTTTTGCGTACAGCCACGTCCGGTCGAGCTGGGCTGAAGTCCGCTGCCGCCTTCCCGATACTGCTTGGCACCGAGGTGACGGCCGTCCTGGAGTTCTTCTCCAACCGGGTGCTGGAACTCGATGAAACCCTGATGCGGCTGATGGCAAAAATCGGCACGCAACTGGGACGGGTAGTCGAACGCAATCGCGCCCAGGAACAACTGATTCACCACGCTTTCCATGACCCGCTGACGCGGCTGCCGAACCGTGCCCTTTTCGCGGACCGGCTGGCCCATGCGGTCGCACGCAGCCATCGGCATGGCGAGGACAAGTTTGCCGTGCTGTTCATAGACCTGGACCGCTTCAAGCTGGTCAACGACAGCCTTGGCCATCCGGCAGGCGATGACCTGATCGTGCAGGTGGCAGAGCGTTTGCGAGCCTGCCTGCGAGAGGAAGACACGCTGGCTCGGATGGGCGGCGATGAATACACTGTGCTGCTGGACAGTATCGAGGACGTCAATGACGCGATGCGTATCGCCGAACGCCTCATCAGCGCATTTCAGGAACACTTCGTGATAGCGGGTGAGGAACTGTTTGCCAGCGCGAGCATTGGTATTGCCACCAGCACCGGCGGCGGTGAGACTGCCCCAGAGATCCTTCGCCATGCCGATCTGGCCATGTATCGAGCCAAATCACTGGGCAAGGGCCGCTTTGAGCTTTATGACCCGGGCATGCATGAGCTGGCAGCCAGTCGCCTTGCGCTGGAAAACAGGTTGCGGCGCGCGTTGCATGAGAACGAATTTGTGGTTCATTACCAGCCGATCATCTCCTTGAGCGAAGGGGGCATCGTCGGTGTCGAGGCGCTGGTGCGCTGGCGTAAATCGGAGACCGAACTCGTCTACCCGGATGGCTTCATTTCCGTAGCCGAGGAGACCGGCCTGATTCTGTTTCTTGGTATGTGGGTGCTGCGAGAGGCGTGCAGCACCATGGTCCGCTGGCACAAGGAATTCCCCAGAACCCCCGAGCTCACCGTCAGCATCAACGTTTCTGCCCTCCAATTCGCCCAGAATGACTTTGTGCAGCAGGTCTCCAAGGTCCTTCGGGAAACCGGGATTCGTCCGGAAACGGTCAGTTTGGAGATTACCGAAAGCGTTTCCATGACGAATTCGGAACACACCATGACTGTGCTCGCCCGCCTGCGTGCACTGGGCGTGCGCATTAGCATCGACGATTTCGGCACAGGATATTCCTCATTGGCCTACCTGCACCGTTTCCAGCTGGACACTTTAAAGATTGACCGCTCCTTTGTGGCGCAGCTAGATGACAGCAAGGAGGGGCTGCACGTTGTGCAGTCCATCATGGATCTAGCACAAAACCTCGGCCTTAATGTTGTTGCCGAGGGTGCGGAAAACGCGCGGCACGTCGCTCAATTGACGGCGATGGGCTGTGAATTCGCGCAGGGATTCTATTACTCCAGGCCGGTCGAAGCAGGCGCCCTATCCGCGCTGCTGGAGGAACAAGGCCAGCAACCGAATTCGATAGTTGCCTGAAGCCCGCGCGCCAAGAGCGATCCTGGGTGGTTGAGCTGGACGCTTGGTTTTTAGGGATCCGGTTTCATTTGGGTTAGGCTCAGCGCATCGCCTTGAAGAAGTCCGAGAGCATCGACGCGCATTCTGCCTCGCGCACCCCGGGGAAGACCTCGACCCAGTGGTTCAGCCGGGGTTCGCGCAAGATGTCGAACACGGAACCGGAAGCCCCCGCCTTTTCGTCCCAGGCTCCGAAGACGACCCGGGGGATCCTGGCAAGGATGATGGCACCGGCACACATGGCGCAGGGTTCCAGGGTCACCACGAGGGTGCAGTCTTCCAGCCGCCAGCCGTCGTCGATTCCTGCGGCACGTAGTCGCGCTGCCGCATCGCGGATGGCCATGATTTCGGCGTGTGCCGTGGGATCCCCATCGGCCTCGCGCTCGTTGCGACCAGTGCCGAGGACCTCGCCATCGGGGCCCACAATGACCGCACCGATGGGCACGTCGCCGGTCTGCAATGCGGCCGTGGCCTCGGCCAGGGCCAGGCCCATCAGGGCCTGCTGGGTGGATTTGTCGCGAATCACGCTTCCAACTGTAGTTCCGGGGCCACTGGGGGTCGAACGGCTGGTAGTTTTGGAGCATGCGCGTACAGGTAATCGACCACCCGTTGGTGGCCCATAAGGTTTCGGTCCTGCGGGATAAGAACACCCCCTCGCCGGTCTTCCGGCAGCTGACCGACGAGTTGGTGACCTTGCTGGCCTACGAGGCCACCCGCGAGGTCAAGACCGTCCAGGTCGAGGTCGAAACCCCGGTGGCGGTGACCATCGGCACCGCTTTCGCCAAACCAACCCCGTTGGTCGTCCCGATCCTGCGTGCCGGGCTCGGCATGCTCGAGGGGATGACCCGTCTGGTTCCCACGGCAGAGGTCGGCTTCCTGGGCATGGCCCGCAATGAGGAAACACTCGACATCATCACCTACGCCGAGCGCCTGCCCGCCGATCTGACCGGCCGCCAGGTGTTCGTGCTCGATCCGATGCTCGCCACCGGCGGCACGCTGATCGAATCGATCAAGTTCCTCTTCGACCGCGGCGCCGAAGATGTCACCTGCATCTGCCTGATCGCCGCACCGGAAGGACTGGCCCGTCTGGAAGCAGCCTACGGAGACAACGACAAGGTGCACCTGGTGCTCGCCTCGCTGGACGAGCGTCTCGACGAAAACGCTTACATCGTCCCTGGCCTCGGCGATGCCGGTGACCGCCTCTACGGGGTGGCCCACTAGTCGACCGCCTCACTAAAAGGCGTCGCTTGCGCACCTCCTTCCCACACCTCGGGAAGCGGGTCGGAAGCGACGCTTTTTTACCGCGCCGGCCCGGTGGCGGTCAAGTCGTACAGCACCGTTCCATTGGCCTCGGTCGGGATGAAGGTGGCACTGACCCAGTCGTTGATCTCCTTGGATGTCCGCGATCCGCCATGGGACTTTTCCGGCAGTCCACCGCCGATCCAGTAGTGGATATCCCCTCGCGAGACCATGGTCTTGAACTGTGCAAGCGTGGGGAAGGGATCTGTGCCGTTGAATCCGCCAGCAGGCATTACCGGGAGCCCGGTGGCCAACTGGTAGCCGGCCGCGTTGTTCGCCCCGATGGCCGCCGCCACCCAGCGGTAGGAATCTCCACCCTCGCGAAGTAGCCGGACCGCCGCGGCGGAGGGGACAGGCGCCTGCACCAACCCGCCGGGAATCGTCGGGGCTCCGGCGGGGTGATGGCCGAACCCGGAGTGGTGCGCGATGGTCGGGCGCGGCCCGGCGATGATGATGGCGCCGGTCTTGGCCACCTGGGTTGTAGCCGCCGAATAGGCTGCCGGTGCAGCCAGTGCCGAGGCGATGGCGAGCACCGCAGCCACCGGGAGCAGGATCAGTGACACCCTCGAGTTCGCGGGACGCCGAGCGCAGAGGGCCAGCCCGATGGCGCCGGCCAGCGCAGCCATGGCCACGTACCCGCCCCAGCCCTGGAGGAAGCCCCGCCCGGTCAGGTACCAGGCCCAGAAGCCGGTGGCCGCGACGGCCGCGCCGAGCATCGTGATGGCCCCGGTGTGTTTGCGGTGCCGCCACAGCAGCCATGACCCAAGCCCGATCAGTGCGCCGATCGCCGGGACCAGCGCCACGGTGTAATAGGTATGAATGATGCCGCGCATGAACGTGAAGACCAGCCCGGTGAGCAGCAGCCAGGTTCCGAAGGCAATGACCATGCCGGTGAATTGCCGGCCAGCGGGGATCCGCCACGCCCGGGTTCGGTAAAGCACCCAGGCCGTGCCGCCGAGCAGGATCAATGCCGCGGGCAGCAGCCAGGAGGCCTGGATGGCGAAGCCTCCGCCGAAGAGCCTGAACAGCCCGGCGGTCAGTGTGCGCCGGGTGCCGACGCTGCCGTCCTCGGTGCCGCTGAGCCGGCCCAATCCGTTGTAGCCGAATGTCAGTTCAAGCACCGAGTTGTGCTGGGACCCGCCGATATAGGGCCGGGCGGACGCCGGCCAGAGCTCCACCAGCAGCACCCACCAACCAGCGGCGAGAACCAGGCCGGCAGCGGCCGCCAGCAGGTGCCCGATCCGCCGGACCCATCCGATGGGCGCCGCCAGCAGATAGGCGAGCCCGAACCCGGGCACCACCAGCAACACCTGCAGCTGCTTGGTCAGGAAGCCCAGCCCCAGTAGTGCCCCGGCCGCGAGCATCCACCACACTGCCTGTTTCCCGTTCTGCAGTGCCCGGCACAGGGCGTAGGCCGCCGCCGTCATCAGCAGCACCACCAGGGCGTCGGGGTTGTTGTACCTGAACATCAGCGTGGCCACGGGCGTCAGTGCCAGCACGGAACCGGCGAGTAGTCCTGCAGGCCGCCCGGCAACCCTGGCCACTGTGGCGTAGAGCAGGAAGAACGCAGCGAGTCCCATGAGTACCTGGGGCACGAGGATCGAGTAGCTGTTGAGTCCGAAGACCCGCACTGCCAGGGCCGGGATCCAGAGCGAGGCCGGTGGCTTGTCCACGGTGATCGAGTTCGATGCGTCGAAGGAGCCGAAGAGGAATGCCTCCCAGCTTTTCGATGCCGCTTGGATCGCCGCCGAATAAAACGGGTTTGCCCATCCGTTGACTCCCAGGTTCCACAGGTAGAGCACACCGGTTCCTGCCATGAGCACCACCAGCGCCCAAGCCTCGGCTGGCCGCGGTGGGCCAGTCGTTCGAGGAAGTGCTCCCGTGGCGGGGGAGCTCATGGCGTTTCTGGTTCAAATGCCGGTGCCTGCTCCTTCGAATGCGTACCCCGGGCAAAGACCCAGTTTCTGAACAGGACGAAGCGGAGCGCCGTGGCCAGCAGGTTGGCCGCGACGAGCACTGCAAGTTCGCCTGCGTGCGATGGCGTCGTCGTCGCATTCACCGCAAACAGCGCCCCGGCCGTCAGTGCCCAGCCCAGGGTGAAGATGGCCAGGCCCTGCAGGTGCTGGGTGACCACGGCGGTGCTGCCACGGATACCGAAGGTGAAGAAGCGGTTGGCCGCAGTGTTGCCGATGGCCGTGAGTAGCAGCGCGGTGAAGTTCGCGAACTGCGCCCCGGTGCCTTGGCGCACCAACCAGTAGATCAGTACGTAGGCGGCGGTGGAAGCGAGGCCGATCGCCGCGAAGCGGACCAGCTGGCTGAACAACGTGTGGGCCCCTTCGGTCGGCGGGATGCGGGAGAGTTCCCGGCGCACATCGCCGATCGGGATCCGCCCGGTGCCCAAGCAGAGCACCAGGCGTCCGACTCCACGCAGGTCGCCGGCCGCCGTGTGGACCACATGGACGCTGGAGACCGGATCATCCGTCCAGTCCACCGGGACCTCGGCGACGCGCAGCCCGGCCTGTTCGGCAAGCACCAGCAGCTCGGTGTCGAAGAACCATTCGTTGTCTCGGATCAGCGGCAGCAGGGCATCGGCGACATCCCGGCGCAGCGCCTTGAACCCGCATTGGGCGTCGCTGAAGTGGGTGCCCAGCACCGTATGCAGCAGCAGGTTGTAGCTGCGGGAGATCACCTCTCGCTTGGCACCGCGGCTGACGTGCGAACCGTGGGCCAGCCGGGTGCCGATGGCCACATCCGAGTGCCCGCTCAGCAGCGGCGCCAGGAGTGGGCCCAGCGCCGCGAGGTCGGTGGACAGGTCGACGTCCATGTAGGCCAGCACCTGGGCGTCGGATTGCTCCCAGACGGTGCGCAGTGCCCTGCCGCGGCCCTTTTCGGGCAGGTGGAAGACCCTCACGTCGCAGAACTCGCGGGCCAGGCGTTCGGCGATGGCCAGAGTGTCGTCGGTGCTTGCATTGTCGGCGATGCTGATCCGGGTGGCATAGGGCAGCGATGCCGTGACATACCCTTGCAGCTTGCGGATGCACGCCTCGATCCCGGCCTGCTCGTTATATACCGGGATGACGATGTCCACCACGGCGGCTGCGGGCGTCGTTGCTATCGGTGCCCGGTTCCGGAATCCGACCGAGGAATGGCCGGCGGCCGATTGGCGGGTCCGATGCTGGGAAAGGCTCATGGAACCACTGTGTGCCCCGATATTAGGGGGGAGGTGGGCGTTGGCTGTGGACAGTCTGTGAAGTGCCGGGAAACGACGGTTCATCGGAATCGGAGAGCGGCAGCCGCACCGCGAATTCGGTGCGTCCGGGCTTGGACGTCACGGTGATGGTTCCGGCGTGGGCTTCGACGATGGCCTTGACGATGGGCAGCCCCAACCCGGTGGTGCCCTCGGTGCCGGTGCGTGCCACATCGGCCCTGGTAAAGCGCTCGAACACCGAGGGGAGGAACTCCGCATCGATGCCGGCCCCGTTGTCCGTGACCGTCAGCAGTCCGTATTTTTCGTCCAGCGAGCGACCCACTTCCAGTTCGATCCGGGTGCCCGGATCGGTGTGCTTGTGCGCGTTGGCCAGCAGGTTGGTGATGACCCGGGTCATCTGCGACGCATCGGCATGCACGATGACCGGACCCGCGGAGACATCGAGCACCCAGTCGTCCTGCGGCGCCGTGACGGTGAAATCGGCGCAGATTTCCGTGGCCAGTTCGCTCAGGTCCACATCGGCGGGGGCGAAGCCGTGTTTTTCATCGAGCCGGGCCAACAGCAACAGGTTCTCCACCATCGATCCCATGCGCTGGCTCTGCTCGGTGACCCGTGAGAGCGCTCGGGTGCCGTCGACGGAAAAATGTTCGGTGGCGGCCAGCAGATCCGAATAGCCGCGGATGGCCGCCAGCGGCGTGCGCAGCTCATGCGATGCATCGGCAACGAAACGGCGCATGCGTTCCTCAGAGGCGGCCCGGACCTCGAGTGCCGATTCGACGTTGTCCAGCAGCGCATTCAGCGCATGGCCCACGTCCCCGGCCTCGGTTCCGGGCACCGAATCGGCGGGATCCACACGCTGGGCGAGCGTCACCTCGCCGGCATCCAACGGCAATGCCGCCACGGCAGAGGCCAGTGCGGAGACCCGTTCCAGCGGGCGCAGCGAGCGGCGGATGATCAGCGAACCGATCAGCGCGGTGGCGCTGAGCCCGGCGACGGAAACGGTGACCATGGTCCAGCGCAGCGCATCGAGGGTCTGGTTGGTGGCGGTCAGCGGCAACCCGGTGATCAGCGTTCCGTGGGTGATGGGGTCTTTGCGCGCCACCAGCCGGTAATCGCCGATGGACAGTCGAGCGCTGATGGGAGGACCGCCCGGGACCAGATCCGCCAGCGCCGGGACGTCCCTCTGCACGATGTCGCTGCGCTCGCCGGTGCGTGGATCGAGCACGCCGGAGGCCAGCAGCACGCCCGAGGGCAGTAGCCGTGCGTTCAGTGTGCCGGCGCCCTGGCCGGGAGCGAAGATCGGGTCGGAGGCCCCGGTGCTGCCCCCGGGAGCGGAGGAGGCGAAAGCCGCGGCGCGGGCGGCCGCGTTGGCCAGCTGCCCGTCGACCTGGCCATAGAGCGAGCTCTGCATGAGCGTATTGGTGGCCACGCCGATGACCATGCAGACCAGCGCCAGCAACCCGACAACGGCGATGAGTAGCCGGCGGCTGAGCGTCCAGGTCCGGGCCGGCCTGGTGCCGGCTGGCGCAGGCGGGTATGCACTCACGTGGCGGGCTTCAGCATGTAGCCGGCGCCGCGGACGGTGTGGATCATTGGCGGGGCGTCGGCCTCGATCTTCTTGCGCAGGTAGGAGACGTAGAGTTCGACGATGTTGGCCTGGCCGCCGAAGTCGTAGTGCCAGACGCCGTCGAGGATCTGGGACTTGGAGACCACTCGGCGGGAGTTTTCCATCAGGTAGCGCAACAGGTCGAATTCGGTGGCGGTGAGCGCTACCTGCTTCCCGGCCCGGGTTACCTCGCGGGTATCGGTGTTCAGGGTCAGGTCACCGACGACGATTTCGGCCTCGTCCGCCGTGGCGATGCCGGAGCGTTCCACCAGCCGGTGCAGGCGCAGCAGGACCTCCTCGAGGCTGAAGGGTTTGGTGACGTAGTCATCGGCGCCGAAGCGCAGCCCGTCGATCCGGTCCTCGACCGCGTCCTTGGCCGTCAGGAAGAGCGCGGGAATCCCCGGGCGGAAGGAGCGGATGCGGGTCAGCACCTCGGTGCCGTCGAATCCGGGAAGCATCCGGTCCAGCACCAGCACGTCGGGGGAGAAGGTCCGGGCCTCCGCGACGGCAGCCGGGCCGTCATGCGCCACCCGCACGTCCCAGCCGAGCATGCGGGTGCCCATGGAAACGAGTTCGGCCAGCGAGGGTTCGTCGTCCACGATCAGGGCCCGCACCGGGGTTCCGTCGGGGTGCTCAAGGCGAGGCAGCTGGCTGGGCGAGAAGCGAGAGGTCGACATGTGAACCACTCTCCGTGGCCGCGATGGGCCGGGTCTATGTTTGGGCTGTGCGTGGGCTGTGAATGCCATTGCTTCGCACCAGCCTATGCATCGCGGCGCGCTAATTCACCGCGTGCCGGCCGCAATAGTCAAGGGTGAAGGCGGCGTTCGGTGATGTCCGGAGTGTTGCGAACGGATAGCTCATGAAATGCCAAAACGTCGTTCGGTTGGTCAGATGGGTCAGTAAAATGACGTTCTGGTGCGCATACCGCAGGTGGTTTGCGTGTTCTGCGGCAAGATCTGAACAAGGTGACCATGGTCACTTATGCGACCACTCATCTCACCATGTGGACCAATGAGTTGAATATTACTTGCGGGTTGCCAATATTACGGGGAAACTGATCAATGTGAATAGCGACGCAGCAGTACCCGGAGCCCCGCAGCGGGGCAACAGGGCGGGCCCTGCCCGCGGCTTCTGTCGAATGCCCTGCTGAGCCCGGACTCCGTGTCCGGTGCTTGGAACCACTCGCATCGTCTAGTCGGCTCTGCCGGTGGGGCACCCCTGGCATTCGCGCCATCACAGGCACTTCACACGAGTTAGAGGTAAGCAAAGATGTCCGTTACGTCGGGATACGTCCACATCTCCATACGCAATGCCCAGAACCGGGCTGCCGCTCAGCGGCAGGCCGCAAGCCGCGGCGACTTCGCCCCGCAGGGCTATCGACAGCTCCACGCAGTGCCCAGTCATGAGGAGCCCCGGCCGATGACGGCGCCGACCCCGGTGGTTTCCGCCGGACAGGTCCCGTCGACGCCCGCGCCGGGAACCGATGCCGCGGCCCGAGGCTTCGTGCTCTACGTCGGACTCGACGAGTCAGTGGCCCAAGCCCAGGGCACCTCGTTGGGCAAGCTGGCCACGCAGGTCCGTGCCTTCCTGCAGACCCTGTCGCCGGAGGCCCAGACCCATGCAGCCGTGGCCCTCGCTCCGGCCAGCGCGCCGGGCGAGAACATCGACGTGGTCCGGCAGGCACTGGGGGACCCCACGGTCAACCGCCGCCCGCGCACCGAATCCCGCTCCGGGGCCGTCGCACCGCGCCCCTCCGGCGTGCTGATCGACCTGTCCCGCCGCGAGGTGCATCTGGACGGCGAGACGCTGAACCTCACGTTCAAGGAGTTCGAGCTGTTGAACTACCTGGTGGAGAACGGCACCCGAACCGTCGGGCGCGAAGAGCTGCTGGCCAACCTGTGGCGCAACGCCGACGAGGTGCCGAACGAGCGCACCATCGACGTGCACATCCGCCGCCTGCGTTCCAAGCTGGGCCGGTTGGCCAACACCGTGCGTACAGTGCGAGGCCAGGGCTACCGCTTCTACGAGCACCCCGAGGTCGTCGTCTGGGCGGCCCCGGAATACACGATCTAGCCCGGTACCACCTCCGGCACCCGGCGATGCGCCGGTCGTTCCCCGCTGCGGGAGCGGCCGGCGCATCGCCTTTTGCGTGCCCGGCGCCGCACAGCCGGTGCCCTGCGGGTCCGAAGGAGCATAGGCTTGGGTGCATGAGCAAGCATCACATCAAGCGGCTGCTTCTGCTGCGTCACGCCAAGTCAGACTATCCGCGCGGGGTCACCGACCATGAGCGCCCGCTGGCCTCGCGCGGTGACCGCGAGGCGCCCGCGGCGGGGGCCTGGATGGCGAAGGCCGGGATTTACCCGGACTACATCGTTTGCTCCGACGCGCTGCGCACGCGCTCCACCTGCGCTTGGGTGATCAGCGAGTTGGGCGAGAAGGCGCCCACACCGTATCTGGACTCGCGCATCTACACGGCGTCGTCGACGCAGCTGCTCTCCATCATCAATGAAACACCGGAGACGGTGGGCACGCTGCTTCTCATCGGGCACATGCCCGTGCTCCAGGACCTGGCCATGCGCCTGGCCTCCATCGATTCCGACGAGGAAGCGGTGATGGAGATGGCCATGGACTACCCCACGCTGGGACTGACCGTCTTCGCCGTGGACAAGCCGTGGGCCGAGCTGGACGGGCGCGATGCGCACGTGACCGATTTCGTGGTGCCAAGGCCCTAGCCGGCAGCGATTCGGGCGCCCAACGGGTCGGTCTGAAGGATCCGCTCAGCGGGGAATGAAGGCCGTGGCCGCCGCGACGCAGGCCCCGATGCCGCGTTCGGGGTGGAACACGTGCCGGTCCCTGCCCAGGATCAGCGTCGCACCGAACAACGCGGTGGCCATTGCCCCGGAATCGACGCCCGGCGTGGTGGGCAGGCGCTCGACCGCGGTGCGGACCACACCGAGCACCTCGTCGCGCATCACTGCCAGGGTGTCCGCCCAGATGCTCGGGGACTGCCACTGCTCGCTGATCCACAACTGTGCGAAGGAGGGGTATTCCTCCATGAAGCGCAGCGCGTCGGCCACCATGGTTTCCAGCCCGGCGCGCGGGTCCGTGAGCGCGGCACCGGAAACCAGCCGCTCGTGCAGGATGGCCGTGCCGTACTCGAGCAGCTCGCCGATCAGCTCCGACTTGGAGCCGAAGTTGTAGTAGACGGTTCCCTTGGAGACCCCCGCCGCCGCCGCTATCTCATCGACAGTGACGTTGTGGTGTCCACGCTCGCCGATGAGTTTCATCGACGCCTCGAAGAGCCGGTGCTTGGAGGAGGTGGCACGGATCCGGGTTCGTGGGGCGGGGGTTTCACTCATGCGCTCAGCTCCGGTTGCAGGGTTTTGATGGTCCAGGTCTTGTGCCTGCGCACGGCGATGGTGCTGGCCGCCAGGCCCAGCACAGTGTAGCCGATCAATGCTGCAACGATCGGTACCAGAACGCCCAGGTCCGCCCCGTACATCAGGTGCCGCAGACCCGTCACGACGTGCCCCATGGGCAGCCAGCGGTGGGCGATCTGCAGCGGGCCGGGAATGGTCTCCCAGGGGAAGGTGCCGCCGGCGGAGACCAGCTGCAACACCATGAGCACCAGCACCACCATCTTGCCCGGGGTGCCCAGCAGCGCGCAGACACCCTGGATGATCGCCGTGAAGGCCATCGAGGCGAGCAGGAACAACCCCCAGGTCATCCAGGGGTGGGCTGGGTCCAAGCCCAGCCACCAGAGCACCACCGAGTAGAGCACCGTGGCCTGCAGGATGGAGAGCAGCAGGAACGGCAGCCAGCCGCCGACGGCGATCTTCCAGCTTGCCGCATTCGATGCCAGCGCGCGCTTGGTGATCGGGCGCATGATCTGAATCAAGATGAACGCGCCGATCCAGATGGCCAATGTCATGAAGAACGGTGCCAGGCCCTCGCCGTAGGTCCCGGCCTTGGCCTGGTCGGTGCGTTCGATGGAGACAGGGTCCCCGATGACGTTGGATGCGCTCTCGCGCTGGCTGTCGTTGGGGTTCGGGACCTCGGAGGTTCCGTCGTCCAACCCGGTGGCCAGTTCGCCCGCTCCGTCTTTCAGCTCCCCGGCGCCGGTGGACAGCGTGCCGGTGCCGTCGAGCAGGGAATCGGTGCCCCCCGCCAGCGAATCAGTGCCGCCGGCCAGCTTCCCGGCTCCGACGTCGAGCTTCTTCGCCCCGGCCAGGGCATCCTTCTGCCCGGAAGCCAGTGTCGCGGCACCGGTGTGCAGGTCCCCGGCCCCGGCGGCCAGCGCATCGGCTCCGCTTGCCGCACCGGAGATGCCGGACACCAGTGCCGGCATGGAATCGGCAAGGGTGTCGGTCCCGGTAGCCAGGGTGCCCAGTCCTGAGTCCAGCGCGGCGGCCCCGTCGGCCACTTTGCGCGAGCCGGCGGCCAGTGCATCGATTTTCTCCTGGGCGCCCTTGAGGTCAGCCTTGGCGGTCTTCGCCTGGGCGTCCAGTCCGCTGGCATGGGCCTGGGTCTGCAACGACGTGCGGATCCGGGCAGCAAGCGCGTCGAAGGTTTCCGGGTCGGTGATGCCGCTGGCCTTCAGATCGGCCAGCGCCGTGTTGAGCCGTTTGTCGGCGTCGGCCTCCAGCTGGGTGATGGTGGCTGCGGCCGTGCCCACCTTGTCGCTGAGTTCCTTGTTGCCGTCGGCCACCGCCTTGGCGCCCTGGGAGAGCTGGCCGGAGGCCTTGGCCGCGGCCGCTGCGCCGTCCGAGAGCTGCCTGGTCTTATCCGGCAACTGCGCCGTTTTGGCCTTGAGCGTGGCCAGGCCGTTATCGAGCTGGGTGGCACCGGTATCTAGCTTGTCGGCGCCGACTGCCAGCTTCTGCGCGCCGGTGAGCAGCTTGCCCTGCCCGGTGACCAACTCCGAGGTGCCCCCGGCCAACGTGTGTGCGCCCTCGGACAGGTCCCGGGCCCCGGAATCGAGCTTCTTGGCCCCGTCGGCGAGGGTGCCGATGCCATCGGACAGCTTGATCGTGCCCTGGTGCAGGTCGGAGGCGCCATCGGCCGCCTTGGTCATCTCCGCATGGATGCGCCCGAACCCGGTGAGCAGTGCATCGGCTGTCTGCGTGCCGACCTCCCTGGCCACGGTGTCGTGCACCTTGTCGGCGAGCTTGTCGGCGAAGGTGCCGACCATGTAGTTGTTCGCGTCGTTGGTGGTGAGCTTGAGGATGGCCTGCTTGGCGGCATCGAAATCGGCGGGAGATGCGAGGTTGGCGGAGAAGTCCCGCGGGATGGTCAGGGCGAAGGCGTAGTCGCCGGCACTGACCCCGTTGGCGGCGGCGGCTTCAGAATCCGTGGCGACCCAGCCGAACGTTCCGTCCTCCATCAGGGACTCGACGACATCGTCTCCGACCTTGAGGTCCTTGCCTTCCAGCGTGGAGCCCTCGTCGAGGTTCACGATGGCGGCCTTGACGTTATTCAGGTGGGAATAGGGGTCCCAATTGGCGTAGAGGTAGAGCGAGCCGTAGAGCAGCGGGACCAGCGCCATGGCGATGATGGCCAGGCGCGGCAGCGTGCCGCTGGTCATGCGCTTGAGTTCGGACAGTGCGAGACGCAGGGTGGTCATGTTCAGGCCTCCAGTGCCGGGAACGGGTTGGCGTGGCCGACGCGCGCGACGGGAACGGAGCAGCGATCGGGAATGCGGCCGACGATCGCGACGACGGCGGGGTTCCGGCGGCCCCCCGCGACGCCGGAGAGGTAGTCGAGCCAGTCGGCGGAGGGGATGCCGTGGCGGTCCGGTGCGTCGAAGACCAGCAGATCGGCGTGGCTGGACTCGAGGGCCAGGTGGGTGAGCAGGCGCAGCCGGTCGAAGGGGTCGATGGCATCGAGCCATTGCCCGGACAGATCGTCCATCCCGTGGAGCTCCATCCACTTTTCGACGGCGCTCCGGCGCCAGAACGGACCGGGATGCAGCGCCAGGTCTTCGGCGACCAGATCCCTGACCTTCAGGTGGGCTTCGGGCTCGTTGATTTCGGGGGAATCGACAAGCGCGCTGATCCGGCGCACTCCGCGCAGCGTGGAATCGCCGCTCCAGGAAACGGCGCCGGCGCTGGGCCGCATCCGGGCGGTGAGGCCCAGTGCCAGCGCGGTGCGGGTCTGTTGCGGTTCGGCATGGACCAGCAGCAGCTCCCCGCGGGCGGCGGCGAGGCTAGTGGGTTCCAAGAGCGGGGCATGTCGGCCGTCGATGGCCAGTGAATCGGCAATAAGCACAATTCCAGAATAAACAAACTGACCGGTCAGTACAAATAAGCGTGCCGTCTGTTTCCTCACATGCGACTCCGGCGTCACCCTCGCTTCCCACTTTGCCGCGTTCCCATGCTGGTGGGTCAGGATATTGCCATGGACATCGGATTCTGGGTTGGCGGATACACGGGCAACGACGGCAACGCTCAGGGCATTTCACTGCTGGACGTCGTAAACATGCCGGGGGAGTGCCATCTGGCCGGCGCCGCGGCATCCCCGTCATGGGTGGCGGTGAACCCCCGTGTGCCGGTGCTCTATGCGGCTCTCGAGCGCGAGGGAAGGCTCGGGGTCTTCTCGATCACCGAGGAAGGGGGCCTTGAACCGCTCGGTGCCGGGCGTGAGGCCGGTGAGCTGGTCTGCCACGTTGCGGTTTCCCCCGACGGACGGCATGCCGTGGCCAGCTGCTACGGCGACGGCCGGGTCATCTACTATTCCCTCGCCGATGATGGAGCGCCGGGCGAACCGGTGATCGCCGCGGCAGCCCGCAACCCCCACGCGGCAGCCCGCAACCCCCACGCGGCAGCCCGCAACCCCCACGCGGCAGCCCGCAACCCCCACGCGGCAGTCGCCGGACGGCCCAGTCGCGCCCACCAGGCGCTCTTCCTGACGGACGGACGGCTTCTCACCACCGATTTGGGACTAGACCTGGTGCGGGTATGGAAGATATCGGACGGGGGACTGGAACTGTCCCAGGAGCTCGTCGTGGATCCCGGTAGCGGGCCCCGGCACATGGCAGCGCATCCGACGGGCGTCGTCTTCGTGGTCACCGAGCATTCGAACGAGATCCTGACTCTGGCCCCAGACGCCCGTGGTATCTGGCGGAAGATCGCCAGCGTTCCGGTGGCCGCCGGGCATGAACCGGGGCAGGACAGTCCTGCGGAAATCTGCCTCAACGAAGCCGGAACGATGCTTTACGCCGCTGTGCGTGGCGCCAACACGATTTCTACCCATGCCGTCGTCGGCGATTCCGTCGGCCTGGAATTACTGTCGGTGACCCCTTCCGGCGGAGATTGGCCGAGGCATCATCTGGTGTCGGGAGGGCGGCTATATGTCGCAAACCAGCTTTCTGACGGACTTAGCGTCTTCGAGCTTGATCCGGATTCAGGTGTGCCCCGTGAACCGGCGTCCGTAGTTCCGGTGCCCTCTCCGACCTGCCTCGCTCCGGTGTCCGTCGATGCTATTGCTTGAAGGGGCCTACCCCGCCGGATCCCTGGAATGACTGCCCGAAACGACGCGTCGCGCCCCCCCCGGAAACGCCCCAAACTGTCGGTGCCTGGGCGTAGATTCAAGGCATGGGAAGCATCAAGAATGTACCTCCCGAACTACGGGTGGACGCCGGAAGCCAAAGCGGTCTGGCGGGGATCATCGATCGCCTGAAGGGCAACGAGGGCAGACGCCGGGCGCTGGATGCCGAAGACGTCCACCTTCGCGCCTTGGCTACCGAGGCTGTCCTGAACGAACACCACAGGGCCCTTGAAGACGCCGTCGAACTGACCGGGGTCCGGCGTGATGCCAGCCCATCGGAAAAGCTCAGGGCCCTGGTCGGCAACGAAAACCTCGCACTGAACCAGTGGGTGGAAACCGTACTGGCCAGCGAAATCTCGGCGGCACTCGCCATCGGGGAACTGCAGGCACGGGGAATGATCAAGGAAGCAGCGGAGCTGCTCACGCATCGACGGAAGACCCTTGCCGCACTCGAAGGCGGCTCCATTTCATACCCGGCGGCCCGGATCATCCTTGAACACTGTGAGGCCCTCCAACCCCTGCTGCCTCCCTCGCGGCCGGTGCCAGCCACCAAAGCGCAGGCCCAGCATTACGACGCTCAAGTCGCCTCGTCCGCCGATTGCCTCGAGGAAGCCCGGGACCGGATGGAAGAGGCACTTCTCCTCTTTGCCCCCGGTCATACGGCCTCCCAGCTCCGAGCCAAGGGCCGCAGATTACGTGAACGCCTGAGTCCTACCGGCTTGGCTGATCGACACCACCTGGCAGTGGAAAACCGGAACGTGCGGGTCGAATATAGCGGTGACGGGATGTCTGAGATTCGACTATATGTTTCGGCAGCCATCGGCAGGGCCATAGGGGACCGGTTGGGCCACATCGCGCGACTGCTGGGCAAGGATCTGCCCACTACTTGCCGCTCGAGCCAGATGCGGGCGGACATCGCAGTGGAACTGCTCCTCGGCACCAGCACAAAGAGCTCCTGGGAAAATATTCATGCTGACCTCATGGTCGTTTTGCCGCATGAGGTTCTCACCGGGGAGCCGGGAGAAATCCCGTGGTACGGAATCCCAACTTCCGGCGTCGCCAATGAAACCGATGCTGGTAAACAGCGCACGGTCGCCACCTTGTTGGAAGGCCCGGCCGAAATCTGCGGGTTCGGCAGCCTCGATGCGGAAACGGTTAGGCGGTTAGCCAGCCAGGCCAAGACCTGGGGTCGGCTCTTCGCCACACCCGAAGGCTTGGCCATCACGGGTATGGCCCGTGAGCGGTATCGCCCCACCAAAGCCCAACGTCGGCTGCTGAAGGTCCGCGACGGAACCTGCACCCATCCGACCTGCAATCGCTGGGCGCTGAACGAGGTAGACCACATCCACGAATTCCAGGATGGTGGGCGGACCGACGTACAGAACCTCAGGCCCGGTTGCCGACTGCACCACCTGATGAAAACCCTCGGGCTCTGGGAAGTCGCAGCAAACCCCGACGGAAGCCTCACCCACCAGTCCCCAGCCGGGCTGCCCTACGTCTCCTGGCCCGAGCGGCCACTCGAATTCCTTGCACGCCCGAAGCTCCCGGGCAGTATCCTGCCCGCCGGATGCGCCGCATCCGAAAAATTACAGCAGCCCAAACGCTCCGCCATCAGAAGAACTCCCCGCACGCGGCGTTCCACCCGGGACACCCTGATAACCACGGAACCAGTCACGGCCACGCGAACGGTGGATCCATGGATCGCTACTGGGCGAGACGTGCAAAGGCCCGGCCCGGCGTTCTAGGCAAGGACTTGACGTTGTCGGAGCCATACCGCACCACCCGATATCCGACATACTGTGAGCATGGCTGTACGAAAAGTCGAAGCAGGCGGATACACGCTGGCCAGCACAGAAACGAACAATGCCCCGGGGCCAACATTCCTGTTGGTCCACGGAATCGGTATGGGAATCTCGTACTTTGCCCAGCTGAGCACCGCGCTGGAAAGCTACGGCAGGGTGGTGGCCATCGATCTTCCCGGATTCGGGGACGCTCCGGAACCCAGTAGCTCACTCACGATGGCCGAGATGGGCAAGGTCCTGATTGACTTCGTTGAGGTGGAGCATCTGGGAACACCGGTTCTGGTCGGACACTCCATGGGCACGCAGGTAGTTGCCGAGGCGGCAGCGCAACGACCCGATCTGTTCCCCGACGTAATCCTGGTGGCGCCGACCGTCAACCAACACGAGCGCTCGATTTCACGGCAGGTCTGGCGAATGACCCAGGACCTTTTCCGGGAAAGCCCGCGGGTCTTGGTGGTGGGTTTGAAGAACTATGCCAAGACCGGACCGCGATGGTTTATCAAGAAATTGCACAGCATGATGGACCACGCCATCGAGGATACGCTTCCGAAGATCCAGGCGCGCACCCTGGTCATCCGTGGCAACCGGGACCTGGTGTGTCCGCATGGATGGGTGTTGGAGGTCACTCGCATGATCCCGAATGCCCACATGGTTGAGGTCGACGACCGTGGGCACGAGACCATGGTCAAGGATGGAACCTGCGTCGCGGGCTACATCGTGGAGCATGTGAATCAGCGATGAGGTTGTTGGCGCGTGCCGGGTGGTGGGCCCTTGACTACCTCTATGCCGGATCGCGCCAAATAGTCTCGGTATTCCGTCGGCGGCCCCCGGAATCCTACGCACACGGGGATCCTTTGCGACCGGTCATCGTGCTGCTTCCGGGCGTATATGAGAGCTGGCTCTTCCTGGAGCCCGCGGCCGCACTGCTGAACACGGCTGGTTGGAGAGTTTTCTCCGTGCCGGGTCTTGGCTTTAACGTAAAGCCCATCCCGGAATCGGCCGGTCTTTTGGCCGAGGAACTAGCCCGGCTCCAGCAGCAGGGGGTGAGCAGCTGCATTTTTCTGGCCCACAGCAAGGGTGGATTAATCGGCAAGCGGGCCATGCTAGATGCCCATCAAACACATGGAGGCATGGCTGTCCTGGGGATGGTTGCCATTGGCACACCGTTTTCTGGTTCGGAATATGCCCGATACATGCCCACGCCAAGCCTGCGGCACTTCTCGCCCATGGACAAGGTGCTGCTTTCGCTACAGGAGCAGACCATTCTGAACTCGAAAGTGGTATCCATTTACCCGGAGTTCGATCCGCACATCCCGGCCGGAAGCGCGCTGACCGGGGCGCTGAACGTGCAAGTGCCCGTTTCTGGGCACTTCCGTACGCTGAGTCAGGCCGCGGTTTTGGATGAAGTGGTAGCCGCGGTCAGGACCTTTGAAAGGGAATCGGCTGGGTAATCGGTGGCCATTGGGCAGCCCGGCCCGTTCCAGGACCTGAGTTCAAGAAGTCGGGAAACCATAATGCCTCAGCGGGTGGGGTCAAAGCGGAAAAGCCACGATTTCTCGTGGCTTTTCGTGTGGTGCGCCCAAAGGGATTCGAACCCCTGACCTTCTGTTCCGTAGACAGACGCTCTATCCAGCTGAGCTATGGGCGCATATTTTATTTTCCGTCCGAGCTGTTCGGCTCGACCTCAAATAACTATACAGACTCCATGTCTCGTCTGCCCAATTCTTATGTGCGCGGCGCAGGGAATGGGTCGACGGCCACGAAAAGATCAAGATGGCAGTGTTAAAGCGGAAAAGCCACGATTTCTCGTGGCTTTTCGTGTGGTGCGCCCAAAGGGATTCGAACCCCTGACCTTCTGTTCCGTAGACAGACGCTCTATCCAGCTGAGCTATGGGCGCATATTTTATTTTCCGTCCGAGCTGTTCGGCTCGACCTCGAATAACTATACAGACTTACAGGAGGGGCGCCAAATCGAATTGGGCGAACCCTGCGGGAAATACTAATGAACGAATATGAATGTATACCGGTATACGTGACCTTCGTCACGTTTGATCAAGCTGAAACCGCGGGAATCCGGCATTTTCCGCGCAGTTTTCCGTCTCCGGTCGATAGTAGGGGATCTGTGTCACAACCGGAAAATTGAATACCCCCCTAGCATCGAAAGTACGCAAATCAGCCCAATGGAGGGAATGGATATGAGCGAGAGCTCGGACCAGCAGGTCATCGAAGCCGCACCGACAACGCATGCCAAGCTTGTTGCTTGGGTTCGTGAAGTTGCCGAACTGACGCAGCCGGACCAGGTCTATTGGGTTGATGGTTCGCAGGAGGAAAATGACCGCCTCGCGGCCGAGCTCGTTGCAGCAGGCACTCTGAAGCCACTGAACCAGGAAAAGTTCCCGAACTCCTTCGCCGCCTTCTCCGACCCGAAGGACGTTGCGCGCGTCGAAGAGCGCACCTTCATCTGCTCGGAAAATAAGCGCGATGCCGGCTTCACCAATAACTGGATGGACCCGGCCGAAATGAAGGCCAAGCTTAACGGCCTCTTCGCCGGAACCATGCGCGGGCGCACCATGTACGTGATCCCGTTCGTCATGGGCCCCCTGGATGCCGAGCACCCGCAGTTCGGTGTCGAGGTGACCGACTCGGCCTACGTAGTGACCTCCATGCGCATCATGGCCCGTATTGGCGATGACGTCCTGCGTAAGATGGAAGCCACCGAGGCCTTCTTCGTCCCGGCAGTGCACTCCGTTGGCGTGCCGATAGCAGAGGGTGAGGCCGATGTTGCCTGGCCGTGCAACGAGGACAAGTGGATCGTGCACTTCCCCGAAGAGCGTTCGATCTGGTCCTTCGGTTCCGGCTACGGCGGAAACGCCCTGCTGGGCAAGAAGTGCTATGCCTTGCGCATCGCCTCCGTGATGGCCCGCGATGAGGGATGGCTCGCCGAGCACATGCTCATCCTGAAGCTGACCAACCCGGAAGGCAAGTCGTACAACGTCGCGGCGGCCTTCCCATCCGCTTGCGGCAAGACCAACCTGGCCCTGCTCGATCCGACCATTGAGGGATGGAAGGCCGAGACCCTGGGCGATGACATCAACTGGATGCGCATCGGCAAGGAAGGCGAGCTTCGCGGCGTCAACCCGGAGTACGGCCTGTTCGGCGTCGCACCGGGCACCGGCTGGAGCACGAACCCGAATGCCATGCGTGCCATCGCCAAGGGCAACTCCATCTTCACCAACGTCGCGCTCACCGACGATGGCGGTGTGTGGTGGGAAGGCATGACAGATGAGGTCCCCGCGCACCTGACCGACTGGTTGGGCAACGACTGGACCCCCGAGTCCGGCCGTCCGGCAGCGCACCCGAACTCGCGCTTCTGCACCCCGATCGACCAGATCGACATGCTGTCCCCGGAGTACTACAGCCCGGAGGGCGTCGAAATCCACGCCATCCTCTTCGGTGGCCGCCGCAAGACCACCATTCCCCTGGTGACCGAGGCTCGCAGCTGGACCAACGGCATCTTCATGGGTTCGACCTTGTCCTCGGAGACCACGGCCGCAGCTGCCGGCGCGGTGGGCGTTGTCCGCCGCGACCCGATGGCCATGCTGCCGTTCATCGGTTATGACGCGGGCGATTACCTGAACCACTGGGACTCCATCGAAGCTAAGGCCAACCCGGCGCGTCTGCCCAAGATCTTCCTGGTGAATTGGTTCCGACGTACCCCCGAGGGCGGCTTTGCCTGGCCCGGATTCGGCGACAACTCGCGCGTACTGAAATGGGCCATCGACCGCATCGAAGGCAAGGCGGAAGCCCGTGAAACGGCTATCGGTTTCGTCCCGACCGGCGATTCCATCGACCTGACCGGCTTGGATATGACCCCGGCCGACGTCGAAGTTGCCGTCAAGGTCGACGCAGGCGAATGGGCCACTGAGCTCGCCAGTATCGAGGAGTGGTACGCCAAGTTCGGCGATTCGCTCCCGCAGTCGCTGCGCAATGAGTTCAATGGACTGAAGGAGCGCTTGGGCGCCTAGCGTCGTTCAAAACCACACGCCAGAGGCGAGTTCGACCCGGTTGAAGCCGGGGCGGGCTCGCCTCTGGCGTCTACCGGCCTAGGCCGCCACAATCGCTGTCCTAAATGAGGGAACACCTAGGCGACGTGTCATCATGGATTCATGATTCTTGCGCGGCTGATCCTCGGGCTTCTGAGCCTTTCACCCATGACCGGATATGAAATGAAGAAGCATTTCGACTCCAGCATTAATCATTTCTGGAATGCCGACAAGGCACAGATCTACCGGACCCTCGCGCAATTGGTCGCCGATGGCTACGCCACTGTGGAAACCATCAGACAGGACAACTACCCTGACCGGCAGGAACACCATCTGACCGATGCGGGCCGGGCTGCCCTGAACGACTGGTTGCGGGGGCCGGTTTCCGCCCCCTCCATCCGGGAGCCTTTCATTGCCCGGATATTCTTCGCCGGCGAAATGGAGCGCGATGAGGTCATGGATCTGGTCGGTCGCCGTCGGGTCGCCAGCACGGTGTTGCTGGCCGATTATCTTTCCCAACGCGAGGAAATCGACGGCCAGGCCATCGCCGATCGCAGGAACTTCCTGATGGCGGCAACCCTCGACCATGGAATCAAACACGCGTACGCGGAGTTGGAATGGTTGGATGCCGTTGAAAAGGACCTGCCATGAACAAGAAGTCCAACGAGGTGACCGTCGATCGGACGGCGCCCCTGGACGCTGTCAAGAAGCCGCCGCGACCAGTCAGGGAGCCGCGTCGGCCGCGTCTTTCGGAGCGTGGTCCGGACGCTTATCCGGAACTGCATGCGCCCACCAGGGCGCGCCGCGACGGCAAGGCCGCGCGGACACTGGTCTTCCTCCATGGAGGAAACCTGGCGAACTGGAGCTGGGATCCGCAGGTGAAGGCCTTTGCCGACTACGAGGTGCTCACCCCGCACCTGCCCGGCTTTGGTGCCCGGTCCGATGAAAACTGGGCCGGCCTCGACAGCGCCGCCGACGATGTCGCTGCCTTCATCGCCGACGAGGTCGAATCCGGTGGCGTGCACTTGGTCGGCATTTCCCTCGGTGGGTTGGTCGCATTGCGCGTCCTGGCCAGGCATCCGGAACTGGTCTCCTCGGTCGTGCTCTCCGGGGTTGCGGCCATGGGCGTTGACAGCACCACGCGGGCCCTGGGGCGGATGCAGGTCAACCTCTGGGGCAGGGAATGGTTCTGGCGTTTCCAGGCAGGCTCCTACGGCATGGCCCACGATGGCCGTCAACTGTTTGCCGACCACGGGGCGCGTATCCGTCCGGAGAACGCACGAGACATCATGAGCGAGGTCCATGCCGGAGGCGTGCCCGAGAGCCTCGGTGACTACGCCGGCCCGGCGCTGGTGCTGGCTGGCGCGAAGGAGCCCTCCGTGGTGGCCCGTTCCTTCCCGTTGATCGGCGGCGCCTTGCCCCAGTCCGAGTTCCGGGTGGTCCCGGGCAGGCACCACCAGTGGAACATCGAGGATCCGATCCTCTTTAACGCCACGGTGCGCGCCTGGGTTGAGAAGGGCGACATTCACCAGCGGCTGCGGCCTCTGCCGGCCAAGTAGAACAGCGCGAAGCGCGCGTTAAGTAGGCGATGACCGCACCCCCCCAGGTGCGGTCATCGCCTACTTTTCTGGCCTGCCCCGGTTAGGCGGCAAGCCACAGGTCGGGGCCGAACACTTCGTAGTGAATCGAGGTTGCCGGGATGCCGGCATCGATGGCCTGTGAGCGTATGGCTCGCATGAACGGAAGCGGCCCGCAGAGGTAGAGCTTGGCGTCGACCGGCAGTTCAAGGCCCGCGAGGTTCATGAAGCCGGCAGTGGCTTCGGTTCCCGCGTCCTTGTTTTCGAGGTCCTCGAGCCAGAGCCTGATCTCGGCGTTGGGTAGTGCGGCGACCGATTCGAGCATCTGGTACTTCAGCGCCCAGTTGGCTTCCTGCTGCTCGGCATGGAGGACCAGTACCTCCCGCTCGGAGCCGGCTGCGACCAGATTTGCCAGTGCGGAGGCGCTGGGGGTGCAACCGATGCCGGCGGTGGCAATCACGATCGGTGCGCCGACGGTATCGATGACCAGGTCGCCGTAGGGGTTGGAAAGTTCGATGACATCGCCGACCTGCAGGCTCTGGTGCATGAAAGGGGAGACCTCGCCGCCGCTGTCGATCTTGGTCGTGATCACACGCTCGGTGGTGGAGGTAACGTTGTCGCTCAAAGTGTACTGGCGGCACTGGCGAACACCGTCGGTGAGCTTGACTCGCACCGAGACGAACTGTCCTGGGGCGGCGACTGTTGCCGGGGTCTCGTCTGCCGGGGCGAAGCGGAATGTCACTGAATCCGTGCCCGCTTCTTCCTTGGAAGTCAGGGTCCAGGGGGTCCAGATCTTGTCGTTGGCCTGCTGGGCGTAGAGTCCCTTTTCGAGCTTGACCAGCGCGTCGGCCATCAACCAGTAGACCTCGGTCCAGGCCTCGGCCACCTCGGCGGTGACTGCATCGCCCAGGTCTTCGACGATGGCGGCAAAGAGGTGTTCGTAGACGATCGGGTACTGCTCTTCGACGATGCCCAACGAGGTGTGCTTGTGGGCGATGCGGGCGAGTACCGCTTCGGGAAGCGTGCCCGGGTTGTTGACCAGGTGGGTGGCGAAGGCGGCGATGGAGCCGGCCAACGCCTGCTGCTGCGTGCCGTTCTTCTGGTTGGAGCGGCTGAACAGTCCGTCAAGGAGTTCCGGGTGTGCGGTGAATAACCGGTTGTAGAAGATCGGGGTGATCTCTCCGATACGCGAACCGATCAATGGAAGCGTTGCCTCGATGACGGGGCGAGATTTGTTCGACAGCATCGTTGGTACTCCTTGGCGTTCAGCGTATCTTGTATTTGAGATGCAAGATTTGATATCTCTTTTCTACAGTATGTAGAACCCGTTTTGCAATTTGGCAGGTCCTGCGACGCCTCGGGAGGCTGCCTTGTCGTTAGCTGAAGAGGGGGAAGGGCAGGCGAACAAGAGCGGGATTGCTGGTCAGCTCACGCACTGTGAGGGGGTCGAGTTCAGCATAAAATGCCTGGCGAGCGCGGGAAAGCGCCGAGCGCAGCCGGCAGCCTGCAAGCAAGGGGCAGGATCGCCCGTCGGCTGTGACGCAATCGACGAGGTCTTGGTGCCCATCGAGTCGACGCAATAGGGCTCCGACGCTCAAATCAAGACCGGCCTCGGTGATGCGCGAGCCGCCCAAGCGGCCGCGGGTCACCTCCAGTGCCCCTGCATTGCGTAGGTCGAGCACAGCCTTGCTGACGTGGTTGTAGGGGATATCGATTTGCTCGGCAATCTCCCGGGTGGTCAGCTGCGTTTCGACCCGGGAGCCCAGCAGCATGAGCGTGCGAAGACACACGTCGGCAAAGGCATTGAGTTTCACGGCTACATTCTCGCAGGTGATTCCGGGAGCTTCCCGGGTTCGTAGTGCAAACAACAAGGGTACGGTCCCGCCAGAAGGTGGAACCGCACCCTTAGGTGTCTGGTGTGGAGCGGGTCAGGAGGCCCAGACCTGCAGGTCGCCGGCCTCGGCCTCGGGGTCCCCGAAGCTCCATTCCCCGTCTTCGTCAACGGGCGCCGCGTAGGTCTGGACCACGGCGACGGCACTGCCGAGGCTGTGCTCAGCCATGGCGTGGATGGCGTCGCTGTCCTCCTCCAGGAGGGTCACATCGGAGACGAATGCTATTGCGACGAGCTGGTCGCGCTGTCCGGTGAGCAGTTCGACCAGCTCGGTCATCATGACCTCGGTGTCGATGTCCGCCTCCGGATCCTCCTCGTCCTCGGTCGGCTGGATGGCCAGCAGGCGCAGCTCGCCGTCGATGGATTCCCCGCTGGCCGGCTCCAGACCGATGGCGAAGGGCAGGAACACGCCCTGGCCCTCGAGCTGTTCGCGGGCGACGCCCAGGGCGGTGCCCAGGACGCGGTTCAGGTCGGTCTGGCTCTGGTCGTCCAGCTCGGCGACGCGGTTTTCCTGCGGAGTGGTGGATTCGGTGCTCATGCGTTTCTCCTGACGATCTCCAGGACCCCGTCACGGACGAGCTCCATG
This sequence comes from Paeniglutamicibacter cryotolerans, assembly GCF_014190875.1. NCBI lineage: Bacteria > Bacillati > Actinomycetota > Actinomycetes > Micrococcales > Micrococcaceae > Paeniglutamicibacter > Paeniglutamicibacter cryotolerans. The sequence goes on from NZ_JACHVS010000001.1 coordinate 1,562,325, forward strand.
GTCTTGCTGTCGATGGCTTCCCCGTTGAAACGGAGGAATGGTTCGGTGTTTGACGGACGCAGGTTGAACCAGAACGAGCCGTCCGCCGCGCAGACGGTGGTTCCGTCCATGGTGGACACCACGGTGCCACGTCCGGCGAGATCCCGGTGGCACGCGTCGCAGACGACTCCGGTGCCCTCGGCGTTGTCCCCGTGGCCGTTGGCGAATTCCTCCAGCACCGCTGCAACGGCCCCGGTCTTGTCCTCGACGGTCGAATTGATTTCACCGGAGGAGACATAGGGCTCGTACTCCTCGGCCAGCGCGCTCAGCGCCGTGTCCTGTTCGCCCAGTGCGGCCAGGACGTGCATCGCGGCCAGCATGCCGGTATCCGCGTTGTAGAAGTCGCGGAAGTAGTAGTGCGCCGAGTGCTCGCCGCCGAAGACGGCTCCCTCTTTGGCCATGACGGCCTTGATGAAGGAGTGTCCGACGCGGGTGACCACTGCGCGGCCCCCGTCGTGCTCGACCAGTTCGGGAACTGCGCGGGAAGTGATCAGGTTGTGGATGATCACCGGGGTTTGTTCGCCCAGCGCCTTGGCGCGGGCAATTTCTCGCCGGGCCACCAGGGCGGTGATGGCCGAGGGCGAGACCGGGTTGCCGAGCTCGTCGATGACGAAGCAGCGGTCGGCGTCGCCGTCGAAGGCCAGCCCGATGTCGGCGCCGTGTTCGATGACGGCTTCCTGCAGGTCGCGCAGGTTTTCCGGCTCCAGCGGGTTGGCCGGGTGGTTCGGGAAGGTGCCGTCCAGTTCGAAGTACACCTCGACGATGTCCAGCGGCAGGCCCTGGAGCAGTTGATCCCCGAGCACGGCGGGGGTAGTGAGGCCGGCCATGCCATTGCCCGCGTCGACGACGACCTTCAGCGGGCGGATGCCGCTCAGGTCAACCAGCGAGCGCAGGTAGCGGGCATAGCCCTCGAGCACGTCCAGCGCCGTGGTTTCCCCCTGCGGGCCATCGCCGGAGACCGGCAGGCCCTCGTCGAGGTAAATCTGGGCCAGGTCACGGATCTCGTACAACCCGGTATCCGAGGACACGGGCACGGCCCCGGCCTGGGCCATCTTGATGCCGTTGTAGGCGGCCGGGTTGTGGCTGGCGGTGAACACCACTCCGGCGGCCTCCATCGAGCCGCACGCGTAGTAGAGCTCGTCGGTGGAAATCAGCCCCAGCATCACCGGGTTGGCGCCACGGTAGGCGGCACCCCGGGCAAACGCCGCGGCGAACTCCGGAGAGGAGGGGCGCATGTCGCCGCCGACCAGCACCGTTTGGCCGGACAGCTTCAGGACATCGGCAAATGCCGCCCCGATCGCCTCGACCGCCTCGGCGGTGATGGTTTCGCCGACGATGCCGCGGACGTCGTAGGCCTTAAAGGACGCGGAAAGATCAATCTCTTCAGTCACGCCTCCGAGCTTAGCCGCTCCGGGCCCGATCCGGGGGTAGCGCCGGAGGTGAGGACGTTCACCTCCGGCATTGGCGGTGATCCCTGAAATACTGGTCCCATGGATGAGATGAACGGCGGCGGCCTGCGCGCCCAGGCAACAACGGTTCTACGCCGGCTGGTGGGGCGCGATGACGCGGAGTTCCACGACGGACAGTACGAGGCGATCGAGGCCCTGGTCGAGGGCGGGCGACGGGCCCTGGTGGTCCAGCGCACCGGTTGGGGCAAGTCCGCCGTCTACTTCGTGGCCAGCCTGCTGCTGCGTTCGCGCGGTGCCGGCCCCACGCTGATCGTCAGCCCGCTGCTGGCGCTGATGCGCGATCAGGTGGCGGCGGCCGAACGGGCCGGGGTGCGCGCCGAGGCGATCAACTCGGCCAACGCCGTGCAATGGGGCGAGGTCATCGCCAAGCTGGAGGCCGATGAGGTCGACGTGTTGCTGGTTTCCCCCGAACGCCTGAACAACCCTGCCTTCCGTGAGCAGCAGCTGCCCGAACTGATCAAGCGGATGGGTCTGCTGGTGATCGACGAGGCCCACTGCATCTCCGACTGGGGGCACGACTTCCGCCCCGACTACCGCCGGATCAAGGACCTGATCATGGCCCTTCCCGACGCGGTCCCCGTGTTGGCCACCACGGCAACGGCCAATGCACGCGTCGTGGCGGACGTGCAGGAGCAGCTGGCAGCCGGCGGCGCCGAGGTCTTCACGCTGCGGGGTCCGCTGGCCCGCAAGTCGCTGCGCCTGGGCGTGCTGCGACTCCCGGGCCCGCGCGCGCAGCTCGGCTGGCTGCTCACCCACCTGGGCGATCTGCCCGGCAGTGGCATCATTTACACGCTCACCGTCTCGGCCGCTGAGGATATCGCCCGGTTGCTGCGCGAGGCCGGACACAACGTGCTGGCCTACACCGGCCGTACCGACACCGAGGAACGCGCACGGGCCGAGCAGGCGTTGAAGGGAAACGAGGTCAAGGCGCTGATCGCCACCAGCGCGCTGGGCATGGGCTTCGACAAGCCGGACCTCGGCTTCGTCGTCCACGTCGGAGCTCCCAGCTCGCCCGTGGCCTACTACCAGCAGGTCGGCCGCGCCGGTCGTGGCACCGACAACGCGGACGTGCTGCTGCTTCCCGGAACCGAGGACCGGGAAATCTGGCGCTATTTCGCCACCAGTTCGATGCCCGATGCCGAACGGGCCCTAGCGGTACTCGGCGAGCTGGAGGCTGCCGGGACGGCCGTCTCGGTCCCGGCGCTCGAGGCCCGGGTCAATGTGCGCCGCTCCCCGCTGGAACTGTTGCTCAAGGTGCTCGCCGTGGACGGGGCGGTCGAACGCGTGCAGGGCGGCTGGATCCGCACCAACGAGCCCTGGTCCTACGATGCCCGGCGTTACGCCCGCGTCGCGGCGGCGCGCGTCGCCGAGCAGGACTCCATGATCGAGTATGAAACCACAGCCGGCTGCCGGATGGAGTTCCTGTCCCGGGCACTGGATGACCCGGACGCCGCACCCTGCGGCCGATGTGACAACTGCGCCGGTCCCTGGTTCGCTGCCTCCATCGACGACGGCGCGGCGAGCAGCGCCCAAGCGGCGCTGGGCCGGGTCGGCGTGGAACTCGAACCGCGGCTGATGTGGCCCGGCGGCATGGACCGGCTCGGGGTCCCGCTGAAGGGAAAGCTGAAACCCGAACAGCAGGCCACCACAGGACGGGCGCTGGCAAGACTCACCGACCTGGGCTGGGGCGGACGGCTACGCACGCTGCTCTCGGAAAACGGCGGCGAGCCCGATGCGCCGATCGAACAGGGAATGCTGCAGGCCTGCGTGCAGGTGCTGGCCAACTGGGGCTGGTCCGAACGCCCGGTGGCAGTCGTCTCGATGCCCTCGCGCTCCCGCCCGGCGCTGGTCTCCTCCTTTGCCCGGGGCATTGCCGAGATCGGCCGTCTGCCCTACTTGGGCGAGCTGGCCTATGGGAACGGAGGACCGCGCGGTGAATCGGGCGGAAACAGCGCCTTCCGCTTGGCCGCCGTCTGGGGCCAGCTCCAGGTCCCGGCGGAGATGGCCCAGCAGCTGGCCGGGGCACCGGGACCGGTGCTGCTGATCGATGACCGGGTGGATAGCCGCTGGACCGCCACCGAGGCGGCCCGTGTGCTGCGCGAAGCGGGCGCGCCCGGCGTGCTGCCGTTCGTGCTGGCCATCGCCGGCTGAGCCCGAGGCGTTTCCCGGCGGCGAGGATATCGGCGCCGGGGCCCGCTGGCCGTAGGATCGTCGGTATGGAACTTGCGCTCTGGATACTGCTGCCGTTGCTGATCATCGGGCTTGTCGTTGTCGGCATGAAACGACTGCGTGCCCGGAACTCGGCCGACGTGGCGGCGGCTATTTCGGCAGATGCCGCCCGTGCGGCCAGCTCGAGGCTCTCCGGGGACGAACACCGCGAGGTCTACCGGGCCCTGGCCCAAGGCAACTTCATGGCCGGGGTCCAGGCCTACCGCGCCGCCACCGGCGACGGGATCAAGAGCTGCATCATCGCCGTACGCAGCATGGAACACTACCCGCAGGCCTTCACTTCCGACCTGGAGCCCGAATCAGACCCGATCTCCGAGGCACTGGCCCGCGAGCGCGCGCACGATGCCGCAGGGGTTGCGCCGGTCGAGGCGCCCGCCGCCGAACGTGAGTCATCGGACCTCGAATCACCGGAGTCGTCAGAGGCCTTTGTCATCCCCAACGACTGGACCGAATCCTTCGGCAGCGATGCCGAACGGACCTCGACCTCGTTCAAGGTCTCGTACCTGCTCGATGGCGAAGCGCGCGAGTTCGGCAGCGAGGACCTTCCCCCGGCAGAACACGACCAGTTCCTGTCGCTGGTGCGCGATGGCGACCTGGACGGGGCCGGTGCGCTGATTGCCAAGTACTCCGGCCTGGACGCCGCCGAGATCCGTAAGATGCTCGAGGTCTCCCCGCTGAACGGGAACGTGGCGAACCCGGGCGCCAACATTTCGGACTTCAGCTTCGACGGCGACGGACCCGACGGTGCCGTGCGCTTCAGCGTGGGCGACCTGCCCGAGCCCGAACGCGGCCGCTTCCTCGAGCACCTGCGCATGGGGCGGGTCGATGAGGCCACGGCCATCGTCGCCCGGCACACGGGTCTTCCGGAGGACATGATCCGCACGCTGCTCACGGCGTTCGACGACGGCACGGACTGATCAGGCGGCCATCCGGCCGAACGCCGATGCCCCGCCGGGCCCTGGAAATCAGGATGTTCGGTGGGGCATCGTTGTTTTCGGCTCGGTGCGTGGGGCCCGGAAAAGGGCACAAAAAATGCCCCGGTAACCCGGAGCATTTTCAGCGGACACGGGGAGATTTGAACTCCCGGTCGAGTTTAACCCCGACACTTCATTAGCAGTGAAGCCCATTCGGCCGCTCTGGCACGTGTCCAATTGCTGTAACCAGCTCCCCTAGACTACCCAACGATGGCGTTCCATTCAAAACGGGACACGGTTGAGGTTTTATTCGGTGATTTTCCGCCACAGGAATTCATAGCTCGTGGCGAGCATCCGGGCACTTTGGCCGTTGTCGGAGGCCCCGGCGTGGCCTCCGTCCAGCGCCTCGTGGTACCAGATGTCGGGCACCTGCTTCGCGAGCATCTTCGCCGCCATCTTGCGCGCCTGCACCGGTCCGACCCGGTCATCGCTCGTCGCGCTCCAGAAGAGGGCCGGCGGGTAGGCCGCACCCTCGGGCAACGGCTCGTCGAGCCGGTGGTACGGGGAGAAGGTCCTGATGAATTCCCAGTCTTCGGCTACGTCCGGATCGCCGTACTCGGCGATCCAGGAGTGGCCGGCAGAGAGCCGGGTGTAGCGGCGCATGTCCAGCAGCGGCACCCCGCAGGACACCGCGCCGAACAGCCCGGGGTAGCCGGTGATCATGTTGCCCATCAGCAGCCCGCCATTGCTGCGCCCGGTGGCAGCCAGCCGCGCCGGGATTGTCACGTGGCGCCGGACCAGATCCCGGGCGATGGCAGCGAAGTCCTCGTAGGCGCGGTGCCGGTTTTCACGCAATGCCGCCCGGTGCCAGTCCGGGCCGTACTCCCCGCCGCCGCGAATGTTTGCCAGCACGTAGACGCCCCCACGGCCATCGGGTGTGCGGCGCTCGAGCCAGCCACGGCCCACAGTGCCCGAATACGACGGGGTCAGGGACTGCTGGAAGCCTCCGTAGCCGTTCATCAGCACCGGATTGCGCCCGTCGTGTTCCATGCCGGCGGGGGAGACCTGGAAGTACGGCACCCGGGTCCCGTCGTCGCTTATCGCGAAGAACTGTTCGACGATGTAGTTTTCGTCGGCAAAACGGTGCGCTGCCGACTTCACCGTGACCGGTGCGGGGCCGCCGAGGGTGCCGCGGGCCAGCGTGGTCGGGGTCAGGAACCCGGTGAGTGTGAGCCAGTAGTCCTGCGCGCAGGTCGGGTCCAGGTCATCGACGGCGGTGAGCTGGAAGCTCTGCAGCCCCGCACCCAGCTCCAATTCGGTGGTGGCGAAGCCGTTTGCCGGGTCGGCGGCCAGCGCCACGGAAACGACATCGCGCAGCACGTTCAGCAGCAGGTGGCTGCCGGTGAAATCAAACGATTCCAGCGAGGTATGTGCGGTGGGCGCGAAAACGGTGACCAGTTTCCTGTCGCCGGCGCGGAAGGCATCCAGCTCGGCCGCTAGCAGCGAGCCGGGGGCATGGACGGCACCGGATTCCTCCCACGGCGTCTGCGGGCTGAACAGCACCCACTGGCGGTGCAGGTGGACGCCCACATCGGTGGGGACATCGATGGCCTCCCACGCCCCTGCCACCCGGATGAAGGTGCGCGAATTGTAGAAGTCGATGATGTCGCGCCCGATGCTGCGTTCGAAGCCGGGCGTCGGATCGTGGACCACGCTGGCCAGGATGTGCTCGACGTCGACGGCAAACAGCTCCGGTGCCCGCTCCAGGGTGCCGCCGCGGGGCAGCTCGCGCACCGTGCGTGCGTAGGAGGAGCGCGTCAGCGTGCCCTCGCCGAAGTCGCTGGCCACATACAGGGCATCCGGACCATGCCAGGAAACATTGGTCTTGGCCACGGGAAGGTCGAACCCGCCGTCAACCCAGTCCAGGGAATCCAGATCGAATTCGCGTACCCGCACCGCATCGCCGCCATCGGGTGAAAGCCGGAGCAGTGCCCGTCGATATGGCGCGTCCGGTTCGGGGCGCAGCAGCTGGGCGCCGGCGAAGACCCACTCGATGCCCTCGGCCGCGGCCAGTGCGTCGAGGTCCAGCAGCACCTGCCACTGCGGGTCCTCCGATGCATACTGGGCCCAACTGGTCCGCCGCCAGAGGCCCTTGGGATTGACCGCGTCGCGCCAGAAGTTGTAATAGTGCTCTCCGCGCTTGGTGGCCATCGGAATGCGGTCCTGGGCATCGAGCACTTCGAGCAGCGAGGACTCCATGGCGTAGTAGGCGTCGTCGAACAGCGCGGCCTCGGTCTCGGTATTGCGGGCCCTGACCCATTCCATGGCGCGCTCGGAATGGATGTCCTCCAGCCACAGCAGGTCATCGTGCGGTTCAGGGGCTGTGTTTTGGCTACTCGTCATGGGCACATTCTATGGAGGAGCGGGGGAACGCGGGCGCAAGGCCCCGGCTGGGCGGCTGTCGGCGCATGCCCGGGCAGGCGATAAGGTGAATCCGTGAATAGGGGAGAGCGGGACCAGTCAGCCGGATACACCATAGCCATCGTGGGGGCCGGACCACGGGGAACCTCGGTGCTGGAACGTCTGCTGTCGGCGTTGGAAAACGACGGTGCCGATGCTGGGCGAGCCAGCCGGGGCCGTGCACTGAACATCGTGGTCATCGACCCGTATGACCCGGGGCCCGGACATGTGTGGTCCCCACACCAGTCCAGGCTCTACCTGATGAACACCCCCGCGCTGTTCCCCACCGTCGCACCCGAACGGACCCGCGCCGATTCCGCCGGGCTCAGCTTCGAGCAGTGGCGCGTATCCGGGGGTGACGGCGCCGCTCTCAACGCGGTGGAGGCTGCCGAATTGGCAGCCATGGGCCCGGGGTCCTACCCGCCGCGGGCCCTCTACGGCCGCTACCTGCTGCACGTCTACTCCCGGGTCGTCGGACGGCTTGCCGCCCACCCGGGCGTCGCCTCGATCAGGCACGAACGCGCAGAGGTCACCGGCCTGCACCGCAATGGCTCCGACTACCTGCTGGACCTGCTTCCGTTTACTGCCGGCCCTGCCGGGGGACCGGCGACGCCGGGAGACCCCGGGGAGCTGCATGCCGATGCCGTGGTCCTGGGCCTGGGGCATGTGCCGGCGCACCCGAACCCGAAGCAGGCGGCCGCCGGCGAACACGCTGCCGAACACCAACTGCACTACCAGCCACCGAATGTCCCCGCCGATGTGGACTGGGATGCCCTGCCCGAGGGCGAAGCGGTGCTGGTCCGCGGGCTGGGACTGAACTTCTTCGACGTGATGATCAGCCTGAGCGTGGGCCGCGGCGGCGAGTTCAAACCGGCCAACGCCGGAGCCGGCCGGACCCTCGATTACCAGCGCAGCGGGCTGGAACCGGTGCTGTACGCGGCATCGCGCCGCGGCACCCCGTACCGGGCCAAGGCCCAGGTCGATGCGTTCATTCCGGACTCGATCACGCTGGACTACCTCAGCTTCGAGGCGATCCACCAGTTGGCAGCCGATGGCGCGCCCGGTGAACCAGCGGGCCGGGTCTCCTTCGAAGCGCACATCTGGCCGCTATTGCACCGCGATGTGCTCGCCACCTACTACCGGACGATGGTTCGGACCACCCCGGGGCGTATCGGGGGCGACCCCGCAGCCTTCCTGCGCGACTTCGAGGCCGTCCTGGATGCCCCGCACCGCAACGGGGACCAGGTCTGGCTTTCACAGGCCCGGGACCTGGTGCTGGAGCGCGCGCCGGAGGCCGGGTGGCTCAATGTGCCGGCCATGGCCCACCCCTTCGCCGGGCAGGGCTTCGCCTGCGATGCCGACTACCAGCAGGCCGTCCTGGAGTACCTGGAGGCGGATGCCCTGGGGTCGGCGCGTGGCGAGGACGACCCGCTGAAGATGGCCATCGCCGCCATGAATGCCGGCCGGATGGTGGTCAAGCGGCTGGTCGCCGAGGCGCTGGTGGTTGATTCGAGCCGCATGGAGGAAATCCAGGGCTGGTTCGAACCGCTGGTCGAGGGCCTGGCCAGCGGCCCCCCGGTGCAGCGCATCGAGGAACTCGCGGCACTGTCCAGGGCCGGCATGGTGCGGTTTATCGGACCGGACCCGGTCTTTTCCCTCGACATCGAATCCGGTGTCTTCACCGGCTCCTCGCCGTGGGTGGATGCCGATGCCGTCGGCGCACGCTACCTGGTGGAGGCGATGATGCCGGCCAACAGGGTCATGCAGAGTGCATCGGAACTGTTGACCCAGCTACTGGCCGACGGGTTGGCGCGGCCCTACCCGATGACCACAGCCGATGGCGAGCAGGTCCCGGGCTCCGGGTTGGATGTGGTGGGTCCCGCCTACCGGATGGTCGATGCAGCGGCGATGCCGCACCGGGCCGTCTTCGTGATTGGGCTGCAGCTGTCCTCGGCCCAGTGGGGGACGGCGATCGCCGCAGAGGCCGGTGCGGACCTCGGCGACGGGGCCCGCACCATTGGCGATGCCCAGGCCATTGCCGGCGAACTGCTGCGCCTGGCCGGCCTGCGCTGAATGCAGGCGCGGCGGGTTGCCGGGTTGCCCCTGACGACCCGCCTCGCTACTAGCCGGGTCTACGACTCGGTGACCTGTGCGGTGACCCTGAACCGGGCACCGCAGCAATCGGCGATTGTGGCCAGGCGCCCGAACGGTGAATCGGCTGGCTCGTCGATGACGGTGCCGCCGTGTGCTACGGCTACCTTGCAGGCCTCTTCGACGTCTTCGACCAGCCAGTAGTTCATCCAGTGGGCGGGGACCTCGGCCGGAAGGAAACCGCTGCCGTCCATGATGCCGGCCAGTGCGTCATCTCCCTCGCCCAGCGTCGTATAGTGGAAATCGTCGCTGTCGGCCATCACCGAGGTCTTCCAACCGAAGGCCTTCTCATAGAAGGCGATGGTGCCCGCATAGTCCTTGGCGTAGACCTCGTGCCAGGCGGGGGCGCCGGGTTCGACCTCTACACCGAACCCATGATGCGATTCCGGCTGCCAGGCGCCGACCGCAGCCTGGCCCGCGTCGAGGTAGACGGCCATGTGGCCGAAGGGTTCGACGTGCATCGGCGGGGCAATCACCTGCCCGCCGGCGGCCTCGACGGCTTCTGTGGTCGTTTGGATGTCGTCGGATTTCAGGTAGACGCCCCAGACATCCGGGATACCGCCCATCGCCGGGTCGTAGGGGGAGAGCCCCGCAACGAGGCGCCCGTTCAGGAGGGCATTGGTGTATCCACCATACTGCTCGGGGTCGGGATCGGTCTGTTCATATTCCCAGCCGAACAAGGCCGTGTAGAACTTCTTGCTGGCCTCGAAGTCGCTGCACATCAGATCCGTCCAGCAGGGTGCGCCGGCCGGAATGGAATCGCGGTTTGTCATGATGTCCTCCCGTGGTGAGGGTGGCGGTGATCCGTCCTCCCGTGGACAGCTTAGGCATGGGCCGGGTGCGTGGCTATGAAATCCACCGGTGAACTTGCCTCCGGTTTCCGAGGAGGTGACATCGGAGTGAAGGGCACCTCATGGGGCTCGCGGCACCGCCGGGGGACACCGTTGTTGCCTACCGGGCGGCAAATGAAAGGAAGCGGCCCCCGGATCGGGGACCGCTTCCTTGACATCTGGCGGAAGGTAAGAGATTCGAACTCTTGGTACGGGGTTACCGCACACTGGTTTTCAAGACCAGCTCCTTAGGCCGCTCGGACAACCTTCCAGACCCCAAGACTATACGCCAGCACACGTCCATCTGGGAAAACATGACAGCGTGGCGGCCTCCGGTTCCCCTAGCGACCGGTATTCTCGGGATTAACCGGCCACCCAGCGCCGGACAACCATCTGGAAGTAAGGGGACGCCGTGCCGATCATGCGGGTAGTCGAATATTCAGCTGCTGGAGGACCCGAGGTGCTGGCGCTCGCCGAACGGGAGCGACCCGTGGCCGGAAACGGTGAGGTGCTGATCAAGGTCGCCGCATTTGGGCTGAACAGGGCCGACGTGCAGCAGCGTCGTGGGGTCTACCCGCCGCCTCCCGGTGCCAGCGACATTCCCGGGCTCGAGGTGTCCGGAACGATTGCCGCACTAGGATCCGAGGCCACCGGGTTTTCCATCGGAGACGAGGTCTGTGCCTTGCTGACCGGGGGAGGCTATGCCGAATATGTGGCGGCACCCGAAGCCCAGGTACTGCCCATCCCGGCCGGGGTCGGGCTGATCGATGCCGCCGGACTGCCCGAGGTCGTAGCGACCGTCTGGTCCAACCTTTTCATGGAGGCCGGGGTGCAGGCGGGGGATAACGTCTTGATCCACGGCGGCTCCGGCGGAATCGGTTCGATGGCCATCCAGCTGGTCGCCGGGGCCGGGGCCAGCGCCATCGTCACCTGCGGGTCCGCGGAAAAGATCGCGCATTGCCTACGTCTGGGTGCACGGGCCGGCATCAACTATCGCGAGCAGGACTTCGTGGCCGAGCTGGACCGGATCACTGGAGGGGCAGGGGCCGACGTGATCCTGGACGTGGTGGGGGCAAAATATTTGGAGCAAAACGTGAAGGCGCTGGCCCCGGATGGACGACTGGTGGTCATCGGGCTGCAGGGCGGGGCGACGGCCGAGCTGAACCTCGGAGTGCTGATGGGCAAGCGGGCCCGGATCATCGGCACCACGCTGCGCTCACGCGTGGTCTCGGAGAAGGGCCGAATCATGGCTGAACTACGCGAGGAGGTATGGCCGCTCCTGGAAAACGGGAGTGTGCTAAACCATGTGGATCGCCGCTTCTCGCTCCAGGACTACCGTTCGGCGCATGAATACTTCGATTCGGGGCTTCATCGCGGAAAAATCCTGATTACCGTCTGAGGGGCGACTACCCTAGCAAGTGATGCGCGCCGGGGGGATATTCCGACGCGTAAAAACATTCCATCACTCCAGACCCGCAAGGATCATCATGAGCGCACCAACGAGCCCGCCAACGGAGCTCCCGCCGGCCGGCATCGAGCCCGCCGTCGTAGCAGACGAAGACAGCAAATGGACACCGGCGAAGATCGCACTCTGGGTCGGGATCGGGCTGCTGGGCGGCGTCGCCTGGACCGTACTGGCCATCTCCCGCGGCGAGACGATCAATGCCATCTGGTTCGTCTTCGCCGCCGTCTGCACCTACCTGATCGCGTACAGGTTCTATGCGAAGTTCATTGAACGCAAGATTGCCAAGCCCGACGACTTCAGGGCCACCCCGGCGGAGTACAACTCCAATGGCAAGGACTTCATGCCCACGGACCGCCGGGTCCTGTTCGGCCATCACTTCGCTGCCATCGCCGGAGCCGGGCCGCTGGTCGGCCCGATCCTGGCCGCACAGATGGGCTACCTCCCGGGAACCATTTGGATCATCATCGGCGTGGTGTTGGCCGGGGCCGTCCAAGATTATCTGGTGCTCCACTTCTCGATGCGCCGTGGCGGCCGCTCTCTGGGCCAGATGGCCCGTGAGGAACTCGGTCTGATCGGCGGCACCGCCGCGCTGGTGGCCACCTTGGCCATCATGATCATCATTGTGGCCATTCTCGCCCTGGTGGTCGTCAATGCGCTGGGTGAATCTGCCTGGGGCGTCTATTCGGTGGGGCTGACTATTCCGATCGCCCTGTTCATGGGCATCTACCTGCGTTACATCCGTCCGGGCAAGATCATGGAAATCTCGGTCATCGGCTTCGTCCTGCTGATGTTCGCGATCATTTCCGGTCGCTGGGTCGCCGAGTCCGCGTGGGGTTCCGAATTCTTCCACCTCGACAAGACCACGATCGCCTGGGCCATCATCGTCTACGGTTTCATTGCCGCGATCCTGCCGGTCTGGCTGTTGCTGGCTCCGCGCGACTACCTGTCCACCTTCATGAAGATCGGCGTGATCGGCCTGTTGGCCGCCGCCATCGTCGTGGTCCGTCCGGAAATTTCCGTTCCGGCGTTTTCCGAGTTCTCCGGCCGTTCCGACGGACCGGTCGTTGCCGGTTCGCTCTTCCCGTTCCTCTTCGTCACCATTGCTTGTGGTGCCCTCTCGGGCTTCCACGCGCTGATTGCCTCGGGTACCACCCCGAAGCTGGTCGAAAAGGAACGGCAGACCCGCTTCCTGGGCTACGGCGGCATGCTGATGGAATCGTTCGTGGCGATCATGGCCCTCGTGGCTGCGATCTCCATCGACCGCGGCATCTACTTCGCCATGAACTCCGGGGCTGGAGCAACCGGCGGAACCGTGGAAGGCGCGGTGGCGTTCGTGAACTCGCTGGGCCTGACCGGTGTGAACCTGACTCCGGACATGCTCACCGAATTGGCCCGCAACGTGGGAGAGGAAAGCATTGTCTCGCGCACCGGCGGTGCTCCGACCCTGGCAGTGGGCATCTCGCACATCATGCACCAGTGGTTCGGTGGAACGGCGATGATGGGTTTCTGGTACCACTTTGCCATCATGTTCGAGGCGTTATTCATCCTGACTGCCGTCGATGCGGGCACCCGGGTGGCCCGCTTCATGCTGCAGGACACCATCGGTAACTTCATCCCGAAGTTCAAGGACACTTCGTGGCGTCCGGGAGCGTGGCTGTGTACGGCGATCATGGTCGCCGGCTGGGGCTACATTCTCATTCTGGGGGTCACCGACCCGCTGGGCGGCATCAACACCTTCTTCCCGCTTTTCGGCATTTCCAACCAGCTGCTGGCGGCCATCGCGCTGGCCATCGTGATGACGATCGTGGCCAAACAGGGCAACTTCAAATACCTCTGGATCATCGTGCTGCCGCTGGCTTTCGCCACCGTCGTGACCGTCACCGCATCGTTCCTGAAGATCTTCTCCCCGGTTCCGGCCGTGGGCTACTTCGCCCAGAACAAGGCGTTCAGCGCCGCGTTGGAACGTGGGGAAACGAAGTTCGGCACAGCCAAGACCGTCGAGGCAATGGAAGCCGTGGTGCGCAACACGGGGGTCCAGGGCTGGCTCTCGGTGGTCTTCCTGGTGCTCTCACTGACCGTGATCATCGCCGCGATCATCGCCACCATCAAGGCGTTCCCGAATGGAACCACGGGTAAGGACACCGAGGATCCGTATGTGGCATCAAAGATTTACGCCCCCTCCGGGCTCATCTCCTCCCCAGCGGAGAAGGAGCTCGAAGCCGCCTGGAAGGCTCTTCCGGAACGTCTGCAGCCCACTCGCGGCCAACACTAGCCATGAGTAAGACTGCATCCGGGTGGGAGCGTTACGGGAGCCGGATTTCCGGGGGGTGGCGCGGATTCGTCGGCTACTTCGAGGGAGTCATGGGGGCGGACGCCTATCGACGCTATCTGGAACACCAGCAACGAACCCATCCGGATGCAGAGCCCCTGGGTGAACGCGCGTTCTGGCGTGACCACATGGACTGGCAGGACAAAAACCCGCAGGGCCGCTGCTGCTAGCAAACCGACCTGAGGCACGAAGACGGCGGCCACCCCTCCCGGCGCTGGAGGGGTGGCCGCCGGTTGTCTTCCCGGATCCCGTGGCATCGGGCCGCCGACGTGGCAGGATGGTGCCATGACGGACCAACCAGCGAACCAGCATGCCGAATCCGTACAGCAGGGCACAGCCCCGGGAGCGGGCCCCCATCCGTTCCCGGCGCCGCAGCTGGGCGAACCGTTCCAGGTGTCGAACGTCATCGGCGAGCCGGGAAAGGTCATGCGGCTCGGTGGCATGGTCAAGCAGTTGCTCGAGGAGGTGAAGGCCGCACCGCTGGATGAAAAAGCCAGGGCGCACTTGGCCGATATCCATGAGAGGTCCGTCGCCGAATTGGAATCCGGGCTGTCCCCGGAGCTTGCGGCCGAACTGCACCGGATCCGGCTTCCGTTCCAGGAGGGAGTGATTCCCTCCGAGTCCGAGTTGCGCATCGCCCAAGCCCAGCTGGTCGGGTGGCTCGAAGGCGTCTTCCACGGCCTGCAGGCTGCCATGGCGGCGCAGCAACTGGCCAACCAGCAGTTGGCCCAGCGGATGCAGCTGCGCCAGCTGCCACCGGGAACGCAGGTGGCCCCTGGCATCGTCATTAACGAACGGGGTGAGCCCGAGCGCATGGAAGTGTCTAAGGTTCCACGGCAAAATGATGTCGAAGGCGGTCCCGGCCAGTATCTTTAAAGCTCCTGACGTATTAGAAAGCAAGGCAAACGGTTCCATGGGGTTTTTTTCGGCCGCTCGCGAGGCACGGCGCGATGAGAAGGAACTGGGCATCGGCGTCTGGCGCCGGGCCAACGACCGGTTCTCCCGGGGACTGGATCGCTTTCACCAGGTCATCGAGGGTATCCAAGACGATGACCTGTATAACGCGCTGGTCATGATGGCTAATCACCTGGCGGAGTTGCAGGACCGCGTACGCGCCGTCTGCACCAGCGCCCAGGCTCAGAGTCCCAGCGACGACTCGGATATTCCCCACCGTTACAACGCCGTGCACCGTGCACTGTCCAAGGCGGCAAACGATCTGGCCATGACCGCGCAGTCGGCTGCCATGGCCAGGCTCGATGGGGAACGTTGGGGTTACGCGTCGGCGGGGCTCGAAAACGTCGCCCGCCGGGCGGATACCGTCGGCTCCGGTGTGGCTGCGGCCGAAGCGGCGCTGGCCGAGGCCTTCGCCAATAACAGCTAGCCTGTCCGCCCGGAGCCTCAGCCCTCGTGCTCGAGGACCTGACCGGATTTCGAACCGCGGGTTCCGGTGCTTGCGGTCTCGCGCACGGCCATGTTCCCGGCCTGCACCGCGCCCCCTGCGCGTGTCAAGGTATCCATGCCCTGCATATGCCCGTGGACTCGCCGGTGACTACTGCCGGTTTCGCCTTTGGCGGATCACGCCCGCAGTGGCGGCGGCGCTCGCGGTCACGGTGGCAGGATGGTGGATATGAGCAACCTTTCCTCTCCAGTTCTGACTTTCAACGACGGCAACACCATCCCGCAGCTTGGCTACGGCGTGTGGAAGGTGGAGAACGATGTCGCGACAGACGTCGTCGTCCAGGCCTTCGCCGCCGGTTACCGCCACATCGACACGGCCAAGGTCTACGGCAATGAAGCCGGGGTGGGCGCGGCGATCGCCGCCACCGACGTGCCGCGCGAAGACATGTTCATTACCACCAAGGTCTGGAACGCAGACCAGGGCTACGCGGAAACCCTGGCCGCATTCGACGCCTCGATGGAGCGTCTGGGTCTGGACTACCTCGACCTGTACCTGATCCACTGGCTGCAGCCCAAGCAGGGAAAACACGTCGATACCTGGCGCGCCCTGATCGACTTGAAGAAGTCGGGCCGTGTGAAGTCGATCGGCGTCTGCAACTTCACCCTCGAGGGTCTGGCCGACCTGGAAGACGCCACCGGTGTCGTGCCGGTGATCAACCAGGTCGAGACCCACCCGTACTTCCCGCAGGCCGAACTGCGCGCCTACGAGGCATCCAAGGGCATCCTGCACCAGTCCTGGTCACCGCTGGGAAATGGCTCGGAACTGCTCTCGGAGCCGACGCTCGCCACCATCGCGGCCAAGCACGGGGTCACCCCGGCGCAGGTAGTCATCGCCTGGCACCTGGCCCTGGGCAACGTGGTCATCCCGAAGTCGGTGACCCCGGAGCGCATCGTGGAGAACTACGGTTCGCTTGAGCTCACCCTCGACGCCGACGATCTTGCCGCCATCGCCACCCTGGACAAGGGTGCTGCGGGCCGTATCTCCGCTGACCCGGCAGTCAGCGACTTCGCCTAACACCTGAAACGACCGAAGCCCCGGGGATCTGCCATGTGGCAGGATCTCCGGGGCTTCGTCGGTTTACCCGGCAGTTCAGCCGAGGATGGTCCAGGGCGCGATGCTGCGCTCATCAGCGGCCAGCAAGCCGGCGCTCCAGTCATCGCGGCGTTCAGCGCGCAGGGCCGCCCCCGAGCCAGGCCACTGCCTCGAAGCGGAAACCGTGTTTCTGGGCGACGCGGGCCGACCCGTGGTTGCCGGCGTAGGCGTTCCATCCGACCTGCTCCAGGCCTTCCGGCCGGGGAGTGAAGGCGAAGTCCAGGACCGCCGTGCCGGCTTCGGTGAGGAACCGCGGCCACGGAAGCACTCGACCATCCCATAGCCGATGTCGACGCCGCCGTCGGCTATCCGAGCAGTCCTGCCAGATGGCCGCCGGTGCGGATCGCCCAGAGCGGATCAGTTCCCGCTGCCCATCCGGCATCGCTGATCGATGTGGCGAATTCCCGGGCATCGGTGAGTGTATAGGGCCTTGGAGTCGGAACCCAGGCCTGGATCCGCGGCTCCTGGCAGGCCGCGAAGAGGGCCTCGGCGTCATCGGCGCAGGGTGCCACCAGTTCAAGGGAAACCGTGGCCAGGGCTATTTTCTCCACGTGGGGAATGGTAGTCCGGTGTGCCTACGCCAAGATCGACCAAGGCTGGACGGTGCGGTCGTCGGGCGCCAGCAGCCCGGCACCCCAATCGTCTTCGAGGCCGTCCCGCCCCACGGCGGCCAGGCGGGCGGTGCCCTCGAAACGAAAACCGAGCTTCTGTGCCACCCGGGCCGAGCCGCGGTTCCCGGCCAAGGCGTTCCATCCCACTCGGTGCAGGCCCATTCCCGCGGGCGCCGGCGCAAGCGCAAAGTCGAGTACCGCTGTGCAGGCCTCGGTGAGTAGGCCCTTCGCACGGAAGTCCGGCACCATCCAGAATCCGAGATCGGCTGCACCGTGGCCGATCCGGTATAGTCCCACGATCCCCGCGAACACGTCCCCGCTCCTGATGGTCCAGATCGCCGCCGTGCCATCGGCCCAGGAATCATCGCATTGGGCGCTGGCGTAGAGGATGCCGTCTGCTTCGGTGTAGGGGACCGGAATCGGGACCCAGCGCTGGATCTCCGGATCCTGGCAGGCGGCGGTCACTGCCGTGGCATCGGTCGCGCTCGGTGGCACCAACCGCAGGGAAGCGGTGGTCAAATTCTTCTTTTCCATGCTAGAAATCCTATCGACCGCAGTGTTGGCTGCCAGCCGAATGATCGTTGTCGGATGATGAACCGAGCCACCCCGGATACGCAGGATGCCCCACAACCTCAGTTGCGGGGCATCCTGGTGTTCAGAGCCTCCTGTCAGAATCGAACTGACGACCTTTTCATTACGAGTGAAACGCTCTACCAACTGAGCTAAGGAGGCACCGTGACCTTTGGGGTCACAATCATCCACTTTATAGGGTCGAATCAGCGCCGGTCAAAACGGGGTGTTTGGAACCGGGGGAACGATCCCGTTATCAGGGTCGATGGAGGCGGGATGGAGTCACAAATTACACGTCACCATTGATGTCACCATCGTTTACTTAAAGCGGTGATCAATCTGGCCTCGTTCCCAAGGCGGATGACACGCCTTACCTCATGGCGTTGAGTGTGCCCACAGGCGACACCCTTTGATTCGGAGCAGGCTGGAACTTCATCACATCACAGCAAGCACGGCCCGCAACCTTTTCGAAAAGCGGGAGCTTTCCCCCGTTGAACTGCTCGACGCGTCATCGACCGCATCGACAAGGTCGAGCCGGCAGTCAATGCGTTGACCAAGGAAATGCGCTACGAAGCGTATGCCGCGGCCCATGATGCCGAGGCCGGGTTCTCCGATCCCGCTGCCCGGATCCGCCCGCTGGAGGGTACACCGCTGCTGTTCAAGGAAGAGCAGCCGATCGCCAGGCGCATCATCGAAGAAGGTTCGCTGCTGGAGCAAGGCGCCATGGCCATTGCAAGCCACCCCCTAGTCGAGCGTTTCCCGGCCCCCGGAGGCTCCTCAGGCGGTGCCGGGGTGGCGATGGCATCCGGTGAGACGATCCGGGCCACCGGTTCGGACATCGGAGGATCCATCCGCATCCCGGCCTCCTTCTGTGGCCTGGACGGCTTCAAGCCGCCGTTCGGACGCGTGCCGGGAATGGCGCCCTTCAACTCCGATACCTACTGTGCCGACGGTCCGATGGGCCGCAGCGTCGCCGACGTCACCCTGTTGCAGAACGTCCTGCCCGGCCCGCACCACACCGACCTGGCCTCGATCCGTCCGCGCTACGAGCTGGCCATCCCGGCCGCGGCCGCGGCCGTCGGCATGCGCGTGGCATTGTGCGTGAACCTCGGCGACTTCGACGTGGATCCTGCCGTCGAGGCGAACGCCCGAGCCACCGCCTGGGCGCACTTCGGCGCCATCATGGGCCCGTTCATCAGCGAAATCGTCGGCGCCAACAGCGAGATGCTGATGCCCTACACGCTGAACGTCTCCGAGCGTGCCGCCCAGTCCGGGCAGCACGCGCGCGGGTTGGCGGCCGAGGCCGCCAGCTACGAGCCGCTGGGCAAGCTGCTCGAAGGCTACGACGCGCTGCTGTGCCCGAGCCCCACCGCCCAAGGCATGGCCGCCGAACCCGTGGGGCCGACGCACAGGTGAAGGCTGGCGATCAGACGGTCGGGTGGATGGAAACAGCCATGACCATCCCGGTAAATGTCATTGGCCGCGTCCCCGTCCTCGCCGTTCCCTCGGGCAGCGCACCCAACGGCGTGCCGACCGGCGTGCAGATCGTCGGACGGACCTACGACGACGCAACGCTCTTCACCCTCGGTGCGGCACTGGAACAAGCGCTCTCGCTGTGGACGGCCGATGCATGGTGGCCGAACATCTGAGCATCATCTGCCTTTCAGCTGGGCAAGGTCTCAGGTCCTCAGCACTTCAGGCCATCGGCCGGTGCCTTTCCATCGATCAGGAAGTCATCGACGGCATTGGTGATGCACTTGTTGCTCCGGCCGTAAGCCGTGTGGCCCTGGCCCTCGAAGCTGACCAGGACGCCGGTCTGCAGCTGCCCGGACAGCGCGATGGCCCAGTCATAGGGGGTTGCAGGATCCCCGGTGGTCCCGATGACCACGATCGGATGATCGGTGGCCGAGGATGCGGGCGCCTGTTTGCCGGTGGGCGGGTAGGGCCAGTCCTGGCAGGCGATGCCGCCATAGGCCATGTACTTGCCGATGGTGGGCGATGCGGCCTCGAGTTCGGAGGCATCCCTGCGCATGGTGGGGATGTCCGAGACCATCTTGTAGTCCAGGCAGTTGATCGCCCCAAAGGCGGCATTCGCGTTTCCATCATAGTGGCCGTCCTCCTGACGGCCCGCCGCGTCATCAGAGAGCGCCATCATCGCATCGGCATCCCCTGCAATGGCGTCGGAGAGTGCAACGCTCAGATCGGGCCAGAAACGGTCGTCGTAGAGCGGGTAGATGAAGCCGTTGACGAAGGTGGTCACCGGGAGCAGCCGTCCGTCGCTTGCGTGCATCGGGGTTTGCGCGACCGAATCGATGAGCTCATGCAGCTGGGCCATCGCAGCGTCGAGGGTGCCGCTGAATGGGCAGTCGCCCGAGTCCAGGCAGTCCTGCATATAGGCGCGGGTGGCACCCTCGAAGCCCTTGGCCTGGCCCAGGACCAGTTCCTCCTCGCTGAGTGCCGGATCCATGGCGCCGTCAAGCACCAGCCGGCCCACCTGCTGGGGGAAAAGCCCGGCATAGGTGGCGCCGAGCTTGGTGCCGTAGGAGAAGCCCAGGTAGTTCAGTTGCGGATCACCCACCAGGGCGCGGATCACGTCCATGTCGCGGGCCGCGCTGACCGTATCGACGAAGGCCAGCGGCGGCCCGGTGCGACGGTCGCATTCCTTCGCGTTGGCGGCCGACAGTTTTCGGATGGCCGCGAGATCCGCATCAGTGGTGGTGGGCAGGTCCAACTGGCGCTCGGCATCCATTTGGGCGTCGGTCTGGCATTTGACCGGGGTGGAGCGGGAGACGCCGCGCGGGTCGAAGCCCAACACGTCGTAGTTGTCCCGCAGCGCCTTGGAGAAGTAGAACTTTCCCGCGTCCCGGACCAGGTCGATGCCGGAGGCGCCGGGCCCCCCGGGGTTTACCAGCAGGGTCTTGGTGGCCTTGCGGCCCTCCATCTTGGCCAGCGCCAAGGTAATGGACTTGCCCGTGGGATCGGAGTAGTCCATGGGTACCTGCACCTCGGCACACTTGAGCCCGCCCTCGCAGGCGGCCCAGGAGACCGCCTGGTCGTAGAACCGTTCGAGGCCCGTGGGCACTGGAGCCGCATCGGTGTGGACCGGGACGGGGGCAGGGGGTGCCGAGGAACAGCCGCTCAGCAGCAGTGTGCCGGCGGCAACCGCAGCCAGTTCCCGGATCCGGAGGCGGGGACGTCTCATCATGTGGTGTTGCTCCTTGGTCCGGGGTGGCTCAGTAGGGGGTTAGCGGGTGGGTAGCAGAGTGACCATCATGGCCTCCATGGCCAACAGGGGTGCGACGTTCGACCCGATCCGGCGCCGGGCCTCGGCTATGGCATCGATCCGTTCCAGGCTCTGGGCCGCCGTGCCGTGGGTGGCGAAGGCCCTCAGATCCTCGGCGAGGTAGTCATTGACCAGCTCCGATCCGGTGCCCAGCTGCAGTGTCAGCACGTCCCGGAAGAACGTGCTCAGGTCAATGAGCGAACGGTCCAGCGCGTCGTGGGTGCCGCGGCGGGCCCGACGCTTCTGCTTTTCCTCCAGTGCCTTGAACTGGCTGCGCAATTGCGCGGGGATGCTCGCCTCGGCATCCAGACCCAGCGATTCGCGCAATGAAGCGGACTCGGCCGTGGCACGTTCCTCGGCGGACGAGCTGGCCTCTGCCGTGGAGAGGTCGACCAAGGCGGCTGCGGCCATCACCGCGTCGGAGACGGTGCGCAGTCCCAAGGGCATGCGCACCGTGCGGTCGCGGCGCAGCCGGGCACCCTCGTCGCGGGCCAGGCGCCGGGCGATGCCGACGTGGGATTGCGAGACGCGGGCGGCGAACTCCGCCTGTGCCGGGGTTAGCCCGTCTCGGCGCACCAGCAGCTCGGTCACCGCTGCACGGGAGGGGATGCGCAGTCCCACCGGGCGGCAGCGCGAACGGATGGTCACCAGCACATCGGCGGGGGAGGGTGCGCACAGGATCCAGACGGTATGCGGGGGAGGCTCCTCGATGGATTTCAGCAGCACGTTGGTGGTGCGCTCGGTCATCCGGGCGGCATCCTCCATGATGATGATGCGCCACTTCCCGCCGGAGGGCTTGTCCTGCGCCTTGGAGATCAGCTCGCGCACATCGGCAATCGCGTAGTTCACGTTCTCGGTGGACACCAGCGCCACATCGGGATTCGATCCGGCCAGGACGGTGCGGCAGGACGAACAGGTGCCGCAGCCGCGCTGGCGGGGGTCCGGGCACTGGCACAGCAGGGCGGCGGCGAAGGCACGTGCCGCATTTGACCGTCCGGAACCCGGGGGACCGGTAAACAGCCAAGCGTGGGCCGGCGCGTTCTCGGCAGCCGAACGGCGCAGCTGGGCGATCGCTGCATCCTGCCCCGGCAGGTCGTCCCAGACGTTGCTCACAGTCCGGCCACCCGTGCGTGGATCGAGGTGGCCAGCTCGGCGATCGGTGCGCCGGCATCAAGGACCAGATAGCGTTCGGGGGCCGCGGCGGCCAGCGCGGCGAACGCCGCCCGGATGCGCATGTGGAAGTCATCGGGCTCGGACTCCATCCGGTCCTCGGCGGCCTCGCCCGCCGTACGCCGTGCCCGGCCCGCAGTGGCGCTGACATCGAGCAGTACCGTCAGGTCCGGCAGCAGCCCGCCCGTGGCCCACTCGTTGATGCACGCCACATCCCCGGTGCCCAGCCCGCGGCCAACGCCCTGGTAGGCGATGGAGGAGTCGACGTAGCGGTCCGAAATCACGATGTTCCCGGCCTCCAACGCCGGTACGATGACCTGCTGTACGTGGGCGGCGCGGGCCGCCGCGAAGATCAGCGCTTCGGTGCGGGCATCAACGGCCCCCTGGCCGTGGTCCAGCACGAGGGAACGCAGGCGCTCGCCGATTTCCGTGCCACCGGGTTCGCGCGTGGGCAGCACCTCGCGGCCGGCCCCACGCAAGAAGTCGGCGAGCAGCCGGGCCTGGGTGGACTTGCCGGCACCGTCGCCGCCCTCGAAAACGATGAAGCGGCCGGGAAACATGGGGAAGGTCTGCTGCGGGGTCACCGTCCTAGCCTATCGTCCGTAACAGTTCGACGAGATTCGATGGAGGGTAAAGTGCGCGGGCATAGGCTTGGTTCCATGGATTCGCACGAACGCCCCGATTGGGCCCCGGACACCCTCGTAGTTTCGGCCGGCCGGCCACCACACACACCGGATTCGCCGGTGAACCCGCCGATA
Source organism: Paeniglutamicibacter cryotolerans (assembly GCF_014190875.1). NCBI lineage: Bacteria > Bacillati > Actinomycetota > Actinomycetes > Micrococcales > Micrococcaceae > Paeniglutamicibacter > Paeniglutamicibacter cryotolerans. Next base: position 1,585,154 of record NZ_JACHVS010000001.1, read on the forward strand.
GTGCTTTCCTCCACGTTCCGCGGCACCGGGACCCCGGGCGCCGGTGAGCGGGTCTACGGCCGCTTCACGAATCCCACCTGGGACCCGCTCGAACAAGCCATTGCACAACTCGAATGCTCAGAGCTGCCGGCTCTGGTCTATGCCTCGGGAATGGCGGCCGTCGCCTCGGCATTCTCGCTGCTTCCGGCCGGCGGGACGCTCGTGGTTCCGCGCCATGCATACAACGGTTCACTGGCCCTGGCGGCCGACCTGGCGACTCGCTACGGAATCGTAGTGCGCGAGGCGGCATTGGAGGACACCGAGGCCACCATCGCGCTGCTCGACGGCGCCGACATGATCTGGCTCGAGTCCCCGACCAATCCGATGCTCGAGGTCGCTGACCTGCCGGCGCTGATTGCGGCGGCCCGCGCTGCGGGAGTGCTGGTGGTGGTCGACAACACGTTCGCCACCCCGTTGTTGCAGCGCCCGCTGACCCTGGGCGCCGACGTGGTGGTGCATTCGGCCACCAAGTACATGGGCGGGCATTCGGACGTGGTGCTCGGAGCGGTGGTAAGCAGCGACGAGGCGCTGCACGCCCGGCTGCACGGGCATCGGACCCTGCACGGGGCCATTGCCGGGCCGTTCGAGGCCTGGCTGACGCTGCGCGGGATCAGGACGATGGCGCTGCGGGTGGAACGTGCCGAGGAAAACGCCACGGAACTGGCCCGGCGCCTCTCCCGGCACCCCGCCATCGACGCGGTGCGCTATCCGGGCCTGCCCACCGACCCCGGCTACGGCCGGGCCAAGGCGCAGATGGACGGGTTCGGTTCGATCCTGGCCATCGAGGTGGCGGGCGGTGCGGACCGCGCCGAGAAGCTGCTCGAGGCACTCGAGCTGTGGACGCCCGCGACCAGTCTGGGCGGGGTCGAGTCGTTGGCCGAGCGCCGGCGCAGGCACCCCTCGGAGCCGGTCTCGGTTCCGGAGAACCTGATCCGGCTTTCGGTGGGCATCGAGAACATCGAGGACCTGTGGACCGACCTGGCTGGGGCGCTGGAGCGAAGCGCCTAGTCCGTCCGGGTCGCCCGGAGGTGCTGGGCCGTCGCCTCGACCCCGTCGAGCAGCGCCTCAATACCCATCTGGTACGCATCGGCGTCATCGAGCATTGACAGGGGATCGCGCAGCGCGTTGACGTGCGGATGGGTGGAGGGGCTCATCGGCAGCGAGCGCCGGAACCAGGCGCTGGTGTCCTCGAGGGGGCCCGATGCCCGGGCCGCCTCGCTGCGGGCAATGCCGGAGGTGTAGGCCAGGACGTAGGTCGAGATGGCGGCGTAGTGCCGCACCAGGTCATCGCCGCGCAGCCCGGCCTCGGAAAGGCACTCGAGCGTGAGTTCGACGACGTCCAGTTCGGCCGGCCCCTCGGTGCTCAACAAGATGGCGTGTTCGCCGATGGCCGGGTACTCCATGTACAGGTCGTAGAAGGCCTGGAACGATTGGCGCAGTCGTTCGCGCCACTGCTCGCGCGGGGCCGTCACGCGTTCGAGCGCCATCTCGGCGATCCGGTCCAGCAGCGCCTTCATCAGCGCATCCTTGTTGCGGAAGTGCCGATAGATGGACGTCGGGTCCGCATGCAGGGCCTTGCCGAGTTCCCGCACCGTCACCGATCCGGAACCCGGTTCCGAGGCGATCCGCAGGCCTGCCTCGATGATCAAGGCGGCATCGATGCGCGTCTTCGTGCCTGCCAGCTTCTTCACCGCGGCGCCCTGTGTCGGCATTTTTCCGGCTTCCTTCGTTCAATGATGTTTGTCCCGAGCATAACCTAATTCACGTTGTCAGCACTGTTGCCAGCAGTGTTGCCAACAGTGTTGACATAGAAGTTGCGCGTGATTAGGCTCACGTCCTAACGATGATGCATGTCACAGGACGATGAAAGTGGAAAAAATGGCGCACACGACCCCAGATGTGATCTATACCGGTGGCTGGATCTTCGCCCCCGGATCCGATGCCCCGGTGCGCCAGGGCGTGGCGGTGAGCGGCGCGTTGATCACCGCGGTGTCCACCGATCTAGAAATCGAGGCCTCTGCCGGAACGGAAACGCTCCGCGTCGACCTGGCTGGCGGCCTGCTGGTCCCCGGCTTCCAGGATGCCCACATCCACCCGGTCGCCGCCGGAATCGAATTGTTGCAGTGCGACCTCGCCGAGATCGAGGACGCGGCGCAATCGCTGGCCGCCATTGCCGCGTATGCGCAGGCGAACCCAGACGAACCGTGGATCCTGGGCGGCGGCTGGTCCATGGACCACTTTCCCGGTGGCACCCCCACCCGCCAGATGCTGGACGCTATTGTCCCCGACCGCCCGGTCCTGCTCTCCAACCGGGACCACCACGGTTCCTGGGCCAACACCCGCGCCATCGAACTCGCCGGACTCGACGAGAACACCCCGGATCCGGTGGACGGGCGCCTCGAGCGCGAGCCCAACGGTTTCCCGGCGGGTACCTTCCACGAGGGTGCCATGAACCTGCTCGATGAGGTGCGCCCGGTCATCGACGCCGGGCTGGCCTACGCCGGACTGCTCAAATCCCAGGCTGTGCTGATGGCCCAGGGCATCACCGGCTGGCAGGACGCGGCCGTCGGTGCCGTCTTCGGGACCCCCGACACCCTCGAAACCTATGCCCGTGCACTGGCCGAGGACACACTGAAGGTCCACGTCGTCGGCGCCCTGTGGTGGGAACGCAACCGCGGACTGGAGCAGCTGGAGAACCTGATTTCCCGCCGCGATGCGCTGATGCCCGGTGCCTCCGGCTCCTTCTCGGCCTCGACCGTGAAGATCATGGTCGATGGCGTGGCGGAAAACTTCACCGCCGCGATGATCAGCCCGTACTGCGACGGACATGGACACCACACCGAAAACTCGGGGCTCTCGTTCATCGACCCGGAACTGCTCAAGGAATACGTGAGCGCGCTGGACGCCAACGGGTTCAACTGCCACTTCCACGCGGTGGGCAACCGCGGCGTGCGCGAGGCGCTTGACGCCGTCGAAGCCGCCCGCGCAGCCAACGGTCCGAAAGGCGGACGCCACCACATTGCCCACATCCAGGTCATCGCGGCCGAGGACACCCCGCGCTTCGTGAAGCTCGGGGTGTCGGTGAACATGCAGCCGCTGTGGGCCTGCCATGAAGACCAGCTCGACGAGCTCACGCTTCCGTTCATGGCACCGGGCAGCGCCGACCGGCACTACCCCTTCGGCGAGCTGGAAGCCACCGGCGCCCACCTGGCGGCCGGCAGCGACTGGCCGGTTTCCTCGGCCAACCCCATCGCCGGAATCCACGTCGCGGTGAACCGCACGTCCCCTGGCTCGGGTCTCCCGGCACTTGGCGAGGAACGCCAGAAGCTTTCCCTGTCCACTGCCCACTGCGTTGCGCGCCTACACCGCGGGTACGGCATACCTCAACGGCTGCGAGGACAGCACCGGGTCCATCGCCGAGGGCTACCGGGCCGATCTGGTGGTATTGACCCCCAATCCGTTCGAGCTCGACTCCGCACTGATCCACACCACCACCGTCGAATCCACCTGGATCCGCGGCACCAACGTCTATTCAGCCGGCAACTAGCAATGCACGCTGACGAGGAGAACAACATGCCCAGGAAAAAGAATTTCCCCCGCCGGGGCCGTCCCATGGCTTTGGCGGCAAGCCTCGCCGCCGGCGCGCTGCTGTTGGCAGGCTGTGGCGGCGGCGCGAAGGAAGCCGGGCCCAAGGAGCCGGCGGCCTTCGAGATGACCGACCAGACGCCGGCAGCCAACGCTTCGGCCGGTACCATCAAGTGGGCCATCTACGCCGAGCCCGCGACGCTGGACTACACCCACGCGTTCGACTACCCGGACAACCAGGTCCTGGCGAACGTCTGCGATTCGCTGCTGCGCTGGAACAGCAACCTGACGATCTCCCCGGGCCTGGCCGAAAAGTTCTCGAACCCGACCCCGCTCACCTGGGTCTACCAGATCCGCCCCGGCGTGAAGTTCCACGACGGCACCGGACTCACCGCAAAGGACGTCGAGGCATCGCTGAACCGCCACCTGGATCCGAAGGTCAACTCCTACTGGTTCAGCGCCTACCAGCAGGTGAAGTCCATCAAGGCCACCGGGCCCATGGAAGTCACCGTTACCACCAACGTCCCCGACTCCCAGTTCAACAACGCCATGGCGGCCAGCCCGGGCGTCATCGAATCGGCAGCGACCCTGGCCCAGGCCGGGGCCGACTACGGCAACCCGTCCACCGGCGTGAACTGCACCGGACCATTCGAGCTGACCAAATGGAACTCCGGCAGCAGCATCGAAACGAAGAAGTTCGACGGCTACTGGGACAAGGAGCTCACCGCCAAATCCGATGGCATCGATTTCGTCTTCCTGCCCGATTCGAATGCCCGCATCAACGCCTTGAAGTCAGGCGAGATTGACGGAACCTGGCAGGTTCCCTCAAACGCCATCGGCCAGCTGCAGGCAGGCGGCTCCGGCAAGGTCCTCTTCGGCTTGAATACCACAGTCATGAGCGAGGTCGTCGGCGACACCGAGGGTGTGCTGGGCGACAAGCGCGTCCGCCAGGCCCTGCTGATGGCACTGGACCGCAAGAACCTGGTTGCCGCCGCCGAACAGGGCTACGCAACGGTCACCGACGCGCTGACCACCAAGAGCACGTGGGCAGGCGTCGATGAGGCAAACGTGGATGCGGCATTCGACGGGCTGGACAAGTACGACTTCGATCTCGAGGGAGCCAAGAAGCTCCTCGCGGATGCCGGCGCCGAGGGCCGGGAAGTCACCATCGTCTCGACGAACATCACCCCGGGCATGCCCATCGTGGCCCAGGCCTTCGGCGCCGCGGCGACGTCAATCGGCCTGAAGCCGAAGATCGAGACCGTATCGCCGGATAAGTACACCACCTTGTTCAGCGATCCCGCGGCACGCAAGGGTTTCGACCTGTTCACCACCAGCTGGTACCTCTCCACCCCGGATCCGCTGGAAATGTACTCGGTGCTGCGCACCGGCGACTTCAGCAACTACGGCAACTGGTCGAACAAGACCTTCGACAAGACAGTCAATGAGGCGATCCAGGTCATGGATCCGAATGGCCGGGCCAAGCTCTCCGCCGAGGCCCAGAAGATCACCAACGACGAACTGCCGTGGCTTCCGCTCTACGAAACCCCGAACACCGTCTACCTGAACGACCGCATCACCGGCCTCTCGCCGGCGATCAACTTCCTCTACTACCCCTGGGCAGCCACGTTGGGAACCCCGTAACAATGAACCAAAGCATGATCCTCTTTATCGGACGCAAGCTCGCCGTCCTGGTGGGCACCGTCTTGGCGGCCTCGGTACTGGTGTTCTTCTCGATGTACATGGTGGGTGACCCGATGGCATTCCTGCTGCGCGGGCGCAGTCCCAGCCCCGAAGCCGCCGCCGCGATCAGGGAACAGTTCGGACTCGACAAGCCCCTCCTCGTGCGGTACTTCGACTGGCTGTTCAACATGCTGCGAGGCGACTTCGGACGCTCGTTCCAGTTCCGCGAGGACGTCGCCACGCTGCTCGCCTCGCGGGCCATGGTGACGTTCTGGCTCGTGGTCCTCTCCGGAACCATGATCGCCGTTCTTGGCCTGGCCTCCGGCATCGTCGCCGCCCTGGCCCGTGGCCGGTTCGCCGACAAGGCGATCCTGATCGGTGCCACCGGCCTGGCGGCCATCCCCTCGTTCGTCGGCGCCATCGTGCTGACGGCGGTCTTCTCGGTGAAGCTGGGCTGGTTCCCGTCCTTCGGGGCGGGTGAGGGGCTGCTCGACACGATCTACCACCTGGTCCTGCCCGCGCTCGCGCTGGCGCTGACCTTCATCGCCCTGGTGGCGCGGGTGACCCGCTCCTCCATGGTCGAACAGCTGGACCGCGAACACGTCGAGGTGGCAACCAGCCGCGGCATGAACCGGGCCAGGGTCGTCCGCCGGCACGTGCTGCGTAATGCGCTGAACCCGATCCTGACGGTCAGCGGCCTGCTGGTCGCCGGCCTGCTGGTCGCCAGTTCCATCGTGGAAGCCGCCTTCGGCCTGGCCGGGCTCGGTTCCCTGCTGGTGCAGTCGGTGGACAAGCTCGACTTCCCGGTGGTCCAGGCGATCGTGCTGATCATCGTCGCATTGTTCGTGTTGGCCAATACGGTCGTGGACATTCTCGCCGGGGTCCTTGACCCCCGCACCAAGGCAGGAGCCGCGGCGCGATGAGTACACCGACACTCCTGAGCCGCATCCGCCCCCAGGCCGTGGCCGGAGCCATCTACCACACCAACAAGCTCTTCGTGCTCTCGACGGCCACGCTTGCCGTGGTCGTCCTGAGCGCAGTCTTCGCGCCCTGGCTGGCGCCGTACGACCCGGACTTCGTCGACCTGTCCAACTTCCTCTCCGGTCCCACGGCCCACCACTGGCTGGGCACCGACGGCGGAGGCCGGGATACACTCAGCCGGCTGATCTTCGGGGCCCGGGCCTCGATGCTCGCGCCGCTGATCGTTGTCGTCGGATCCACCATCCTGGGCATTGTGCTGGGCCTGACAGCCGGTTGGTTCGGCGGCTGGCTCGACGCGCTCCTGGGCCGGATCTTCGATTTGATCTTCGCCTTCCCGGCACTGCTGCTGGCCATGCTCGGCGTCGCGATCTTCGGCAAGGGCCTGGTGGCCCCGGTCATCGCGATGACGATCGCCTATACCCCCTACGTGGCGCGGCTGGTGCGCGCGCTGGTCACCGAGGAGAAGGCCAAGCCGTACGTCACCGCGTACGGCGTGCAGGGCTTCGCGACCCCGTGGGTGGCCTTCGGCCGGGTGCTTCCGAACGTGGTGCCCACCGTCGGCGCGCAGTCGACGCTGAACTTCGGCTACGTGCTGGCCGAACTGGCGGCCCTCTCCTTCCTGGGCCTCGGCGTGCAACCGCCGACCTCGGACTGGGGATCGATGATCAACGAGAGCCGGGGTGCGCTGATGAGCGGGCAGTTCCTGCCTGCATTATTGCCCTCGGTACTCGTGATCATCGTGGTCATAGCAGTGAATATCTTCGGAGAAGAACTCTCCGACCGCATCGGAGGAAAGCTGCCGTCATGACCCTGCTCGAAATCGACGACCTGGTCCTGGACCTGAAGAACGGGCTCCGCCTGCTCAACGGCGTCTCGCTGAGCGTAACGGCAGGGGAAACCGTCGCCCTGGTGGGCGAGTCCGGCTCGGGCAAGTCGCTGACCTCACGCACCGTGCTCGGCCTGTTCCCGGAGAAGGCCAGCATGACCGGTTCCATCATGCTCGATGGCGTCCAGATGCTGGGCGCCACCACTCGGGAAACCACCCGGCAGCGCCGGAATACCGTCTCGATGGTGTTCCAGGATCCGCGCTCCGGCATCAATCCGGTGCGTACCATCGGCGACTTCCTCACCGAATCGCTGGTGGCCTGCCAGGGCTGGAATCCGGCCGAAGCCAGGAAGAAGGCCATCGAGCTGCTCGCCTCGGTGGGCCTGCCGCGCCCGGAAACCCACATGCGGCAGTACCCCTACGAGCTCTCCGGCGGCATGCTGCAGCGCGTGATGATCGCCGGGGCCATGGGCAGCTCCCCGAAGCTGCTGGTGTACGACGAGCCGACCTCGGCACTGGACGTGACCACCCAGGCAGAAATCATCGGCGTGCTGCGCAAGCAGCAGCGGGAAAACAACACGGGCATGCTGTTCATTACCCATGATCTGAACCTCGCGGCGGCATTGTGCGATCGGGTCTACGTGATCCATCGCGGTGAGATCGTCGAGCAGGGCAACGCGGCGGAGGTCTTCGCTGATCCGCAGCACGACTACACCCGCCGGTTGGTCGCAGCGACCCCGCGCATCGGCGATAAGCAGGAAGGCCGGGTCGTTGCGCCGACGGCGTCCGCCATCACCGAGCCGGTCATCCAGGTGTCGAACCTGGAAAAGGCATACATGATTCGCCATGCGGACCCGGTGCGCGCCGTGAACTCGGTGACCTTCGAGGTCCAGGCCGGCGGCTCTCTCGCACTGGTCGGCGAATCGGGATCCGGCAAGTCGACCATCGCCCGCATGCTGGTGGGGCTGGAGGAACCGGACTCCGGGTCGATTCTGATCAACGGGGCACCTCGGCCCGCCGGACGGATGGACAAGGAGGCCAGGCTGGCCCAGGCCCGCAGCGCCCAGATCGTCTTCCAGGACCCGTACCTGTCCCTTGATCCCCGGATCACCGCCGGCGGAGCCATCGAAGATGCGCTGAGGTTGCACGGGAAGCTGGGCAAGGCCGACGCCCGCAAGCGCGTGCTCACGCTGCTGGAGCAGGTCGGCCTGTCCGAACGGATTGCCCAGTCGCGTCCACGGACGCTCTCCGGAGGCCAGCGTCAGCGTGTGGCCATCGCCCGGGCCCTGGCGGTTGAACCAAAGATCCTGGTCCTCGACGAGGCAACCAGCGCGCTGGATGTTTCGGTGCAGAGCCAGGTGCTGGACCTGATCGATGCGATCCGCGCGGAAACCGGCCTGACCATCGTCTTCGTCAGCCACGACCTGGCAGTGGTGCGCCGCGTCTGCGAAGACGCGGTGGTGCTGAAGGCCGGCGCTGCCGTTGAGGTCGGCAAGACGGCGCAACTGCTCGATGATCCGCAGCACCCATACACCCGGCTGCTCGTTGACTCGATCCCGCGTCCTGGTTGGAGGATCTTGCAGCCGCAGGGCTGATCCGGCAGCGGACCCGCACAGATGCCGTCAATGGCGGCTCTTTGGAAGATTCCTTTCCGAAGAGCCGCTGTTCCCGTACCTCGGTGGCGGGTTGCGCAGGGCAATCCCCGCGGGGGCGGGGTCCTGGGTCTAGGCTGGAGGCATGAACCTTGCCCTGATCTTTGAGTTCTACCTGATGCTGGCCCTGAGCGTCGTCGCCTTGCTGCTGGCCCTCTGGGCCTTCATTGATTGCCTGCGCCGTGCTGCGACGAATTTCCAGCGCGAGGGTAAGCGCACGAAGACCTTCTGGCTGGCGATGACCGGCGTCTCCGCCGTGGTGTGCCTGTTCAGCCTCCAGTTCACCGGTGGCGGCGGATTCCTGCAGCTGATCGCGGCCTGTATCGCCTCGGTCTACCTGGCTGATGTGAAGCCCGCAGTCGGCGGGGGCGGGAAGCGTTACCCCTACTAGGGGGCGTCCGGGATTTCAGGCGGCCGGATCCGCGTCGTCTGCCAGGGCCAGCCCCCCGGTCCGGGGTGCCACGCAGGACCAGTCGACCGTCAATTCGCCTAGGCGCCAGCGCGAGACACCGTCGAGTACCGGCCAGCCGGCTGTGCGTAGTGTCTTGCACATGGAAATCCAGCGCTGCCGGTTGCCGAACGATGCCAGCGGCGCGGCGGCCAGCCAAGCCCGGTCGGCCGCCTCGAGAAAGCCATGGACGCGTTCCCCGGGGATATTGCGGTGGATCAGCGCCTTGGGCAGCCGCTCGGCGACCTCCGAGGGGAGCGCGAAGTCCCCGAAGCGCAGGGAGATGCTCAGTGTAGTGGGCCCGTCGTTGGTGATCCCCACCCAGGAGCTGCGGCGTCCGATTTCATCGCAGGTGCCCTCCACCACGACTCCGTTGGGTGCCAGGCGGGAGCGCAGCGTATCCCAGATGGCCGGTACGTCGGCTTCCTCGTATTGGCGCAGGACATTGAATGCGCGGATGATCGTGGGGTTTTTTTCGGTGGGGATCTCGAATCCACCCACCCGGAATTCCAGTCCCGGCTGTTCAAGCGGTTTGGCCTGGGTCACGCGATCGGGCTCGATCTCGATCCCGATGACCTGGACCAGCGATTCGCTGGCTCGCAGCCGCTCGAAGAGCTCAACCGCGGTCCGTGGGGAGGCTCCGTAGCCCAGATCCACAGCAATGGGCGGGGCGCCGGTGGTTCCCGGGCGCAGGCGCCAGGCCTGCGGGCCGGTCAGCCAGCGGTCGACCCGGCGCATCCGGTTGGGGTTCGTGGTCCCGCGCGTTGGATTGCCAAGGGGACGGGCGGCGGATCGCCGGCCGCCGAGCCGAATCGCCTTTTGCACCATGTGATTAAGCGTAGGGTCGGAGCAGTGGCAGAAATGACACGTCACCATTGAAAGTAAGCGACTTCACCCTCGGTAGGATGTGTTTCATGACTTATACCTTGATCCTGCTTCGCCATGGGCAGAGCGAGTGGAACGAAAAGAACCTGTTCACCGGCTGGTACGACGTCCCGCTCACCGATAAGGGGCGTGCCGAGGCCACCCGCGGCGGCACGCTGATCACCGAGGCTGGACTTGTTCCGAACGTCCTGCACACCTCGCTGCTCAAGCGCGCCATCATCACTGCAAACCTGGCCTTGGAGTCAGCCGATCTGAGCTGGATTCCGGTCAAGCGCAGCTGGCGCCTGAACGAGCGCCACTACGGCGCACTGCAAGGTAAGGACAAGGCCCAGACCCTGGCCGAATATGGCGAGGATCAGTTCATGGAATGGCGCCGTTCCTACGACACCCCGCCGCCGGCCCTGGCCGACGATTCGGAGTTCAGCCAGATCAACGACCCGCGCTACGCGGACCTTGGCGACGACGCACCACGCACCGAATGCCTCAAGGACGTGCTCGACCGCATGCTCCCGTACTGGGAAGACTCGATCAAGCCGGACCTGTCCTCGGGCAAGACGGTGCTCGTCACCGCACACGGCAACTCGCTGCGCGCCCTGGTCAAGCACTTGGACGGGATCAGCGACGAAGACATCGCTTCCCTGAACATCCCCACCGGCATTCCGCTGGTCTACGAACTGAAGGAGGACTTCACCCCGGTCACCCGCGGTGGACAGTACCTCGATCCGGAAGCCGCTGCGGACGCCATCGAGGCAGTCGCCAACCAGGGCCGCCACTAGCCCCGGCTTTTAGAGGTCGGGCCCGTCGATTCCATCGTGAATTGGAGGGCCCGGCCTTTTTTGTTACCCGGACGCTCAGGTGGAAGCGCTAGCTGCCAAGATGGAATATTTTTGTGCCAGGCTCAAGGATTCTACGACTGTCCGTGAAGGTGAAAGGAAAATGGCTTGGTTCTTGCCCAAATCACCAAGGCCGATGCAGCGAATCCCCGGCAGCCCGACGGTTCTGCGGTGTTGATGATGTTGGCGTGCGCGTTGTTCGCCGTCCTGCCCATCGTCTTGGTTGCCCTGTTGGTGCTGCTGCTGGCCCGCTGGATACGCTCATCAAGCCTCGCTGCGGCGGAGTCCGGGGAGCTGGGTGCCGAGATTTCGCGCCGGGTGGATTCCATCGAGCGCCGTCTGAGCGGCATTGAAAAGACATTGAATGAAGTAGGGGAGCAGCCGTGACCGGCCTGGCGGTGATGGGGTGGCTCTCGCTGCTTTTTGTATTAGTGATGCTTGCGGCAGTGGTCTTCGGTGTCGTGCTACTTGTTCGACGGCACAAGGCAGGTAAGTCCATCCTGGCCGAGACCCGGCACCGGGACCGCGCCGTGTTGGCCCGGCTCGAGGAACTCGATAACCGACTCGAGCGCCTGGAGCGAACCCTGCATGAGCTGCCCTTCTAGGGGCTCGCGTGGTTGAGTGTCCACCCGGTTCCCTGAAACTGGCCATCAGGCTGGCGGCGATCGGCAGCGAACCGCGGCTGGCCATCTTGGCCGAGCTGGCCAGGGGGCCGCTGCATGTCAGTGGGCTGCCCCGCCGAGTGGGGAGGTCGCGCCAGCTACTCTATCTGCACCTTGCGATGCTCGGGCAGGCCCGCTTCGTTCGGGGCCTCGGCGACCACGGAAGAGGGACGATCGGTGAAGCTCTACCGGCTCGAGGACTTCCACCTGGTGATCGGCATCGGTTCGATCCTCACATCGTGCCGCTGAGCCGGAGAATGCCGGATGCAGCCCTCGGGCCCGGGTTTCGCGCAGGGCTAAGCCGCTGTGACATATTGGGCATGAGCCGTCGCAACCAGGGGTCGCGTCCGCTGGCCCGGCAAGGGCGTCTGGTCCGTAGAGGCATAAAAGTTTACTAGTCAGATAGATATTTGTCCTGATCCTCGGATCTCTCTCGGAGGAGTGTTGGGAATTTTTCCAGGCCTTTCATGACGGCTGCTGGGGCCGGCTAAACGTCGAGTGAATCACAAAAACGCCCTCAGGGAGGGTTCTTTGTGCATTCTGTGATCACATGGCCGGTTTCATGCTGTACTGTGCTATCTCGACGTACCAATGGTTAAAGAAGGAATGCATTTTCGTGGCAACTGATTATGATGAGGTCCGGCCTGACGTAGCTGAGGCGCGGAAAGCATCCCTGGAAGCGGTTAAGTCCGCTAACGCCCCGGATGCTCGAAGCGTATCGCGCGAGCTGGACGAAAGTGACACAAGTGACGGCGTCGAGCTCCCCGGAGCCGACCTGTCCTCCGAGGAGCTGACGGTTACAGTCGTTCCGCAGAAGGAAGACGAGTTCCTCTGTGGCTCCTGCTTCCTGATTCGCCACCGCTCGCAGCTTGCCCGCGAGAAGAACGGCGTGGGCTTCTGCCTGGAGTGCGAAGGCTAGATTTACCCCCACCCTGTCGGCCGCAAGGCTCGACACCAGTGGATTGAACGCCAAAGGGGCGGTCCGGCAATGCGGTGAAAACCGCGGCGTCGGCCGCCCCTTTGTCATGTGGCCGGAGGGCCGCTGACGTTAGAACCCGGCAGCGTCCGGATCCCATTCGCCGGTCACCAAGTAGTTGACCTTACGGGCCACCGAAACGCCATGATCACCGAATCGTTCCAGATAACGGCTGGTCAATGTGACATCGGCTGTGGTCGGGGCTGTTTCGGTCCAGTCAGGTGACGCCACCATCTTGAATACCGAGGCATGCAGTGCATCGATCTGCTCGTTAAGCTTGATGATCTGCCGTGCGATATCCAGCTCACGGGTTTCGAGTAGTTCGCCCAGCAACACGGCGATGCGGATGTCCAGCTCGGCCATCTCGGCGAACACCGGGGCAAGCTTGGCCGGGACGACCTGTTGCGGGAAGCGCAGCCGGGCCAGCTGGGCCACGTGTCGGGCCAAATCGCCCATGCGCTCCAGCGAGGCGCTCATGCGCAGTGAACCGACGATCATGCGCAGGTCCGAAGCCACGGGACCCTGCAGTGCCAGCACGTCGATGGCCCGCTCGTCGAGTTGGGTCTGCAGGAAGTCGATGCGCGCGTCCTCGGCGATGACCTCCTGGGCCAGCTCGGTGTCGACGTTCTCGAATGCCTCATAGGCCCGAGCCATGGCCTGGGCGACCAGCTGCGACATCTGGATCAGTTCCTCGCCGATCTGCTGGAGTTCGGCCTGGAAAACCTTGCGCAATCTTGGTTCCTTTCATAGCTGTCGGCCGATCCCGCGCGCGGAACCGGCCCTGTTGATGTCCATTCTTACAGCCTGGGGTGAACCGTGCGGGGGCCCAAGATGAACGTTGGGTGAATGGCGCCGCCACGACGGCCGATCGGCGCTTCCCCGGTCCCTTGGCCGGGCTAGGCTAGAAGCGTGAACGATGTCCTGATCTCCGTACTGTCCGGCCTCGTCGGGCTTGCGCTGGGCGTCGTAGGCATCTTGGCGTACCGTTCGAGCGTCCGCGCCCGGGTCGGGTTGCCCCACGTGGGTGAGCCGACGCTCCCCGAGGGGGCAGCCGAAATCCTGTCGGTGATTGGACGCGCCTTCGTGGTGGTCGACGATGTGGACGGCGTGGTCCGGGCCAACCCCGCGGCCTACGCCTACGGCTTGGTCCGCGGGCACACGCTGGTCCACGAGGAACTGCTGGTGCTGGCGCGGCGGGTGCGTGCAGACGGCGTCATCGCCGAGCGTGAATTCGAACTGCCGCGCGGCCCGCTGGGCCAGGGGACGATGATCGTGCATGTGCGGGTGGCCCCGCTCGGGGACGACTACATTTTGTTGCTGGCCGATGACCGGACGGAAATCACCCGCACCGAAGCGATCCGCAACGACTTCGTTGCCAACGTCTCGCATGAGCTCAAGACGCCGGTAAGTGCCATCTCGCTGCTTTCTGAGGCCATCGACGGAGCTGCAGACGACCCGGTGGCGGTGCACCGATTCACCGCACGGTTGTACAAGGAGTCGGCTCGGCTAGGGGCCATGGTGCAGGACATCATCGAGCTTTCCCGGCTTCAGGGAACCAACATAGTGGTCGAGGGCGAGGCGGTCGACATCAATGCGGTGATTGCTGAGGCAGTTGACCGCAACAAGCTTCCGGCTGAGGAAAAGCAGATCAACATTTCGGTGGGTGGCAAGAGCCTCGATCCGGTATTCGGCGATCGGGACCTGCTGATGACGGCGCTGCGGAACCTGATCGACAATGCCATCCGCTACTCCGGGCCCGGCACCACTGTGGGCGTCGGCATCCGGCAGCGTGACGGGCTGATCCAGGTCTCGGTGACCGATCAAGGGCCCGGTATCTCCGCCGACGAACAAGATCGGATTTTCGAACGCTTCTACCGTGTGGATGCGGCCCGCTCCCGCCAGACCGGCGGAACGGGGCTGGGTCTGAGCATCGTCAAACATGTGGTGGCCAACCATGGTGGAGAGGTCACGGTCTGGTCGCAGCCGGGCCAAGGCTCGACTTTCACCGTGCGCCTGCCGATCCTCGAGGACGGGCAATTGCCCGCAGAAGATTTCAGTGGGGGATCCGTCCCCCTCGATATAGCCGTCGCGGCACGTAAGGTGCGCGGCAAGGAAGGCCGGGTATGACCCGTATTTTGATTGTCGAGGACGAGGAATCGTTGAGCGATCCGCTCTCCTACCTCTTGGAAAAGGAGGGCTTCGAGATCCGGGTCGCCGAAAACGGTCTGGATGCCGTGAGCGATTTCGAGCGGCATGGTGCCGACCTCGTGCTGCTTGACCTGATGCTCCCGGGAATCCCGGGCACCGAAGTGTTCCGCCAGATCCGGCAGAAATCGCATGTCCCGGTCATCATGCTGACGGCGAAGGATTCCGAGATCGACAAAGTAGTCGGCCTGGAGCTGGGAGCAGACGACTACGTGACGAAGCCGTATTCGTCCCGCGAGCTGGTGGCCCGGATCCGTGCAGTGCTGCGAAGGCAGGGTGAGCCAGAGGACCTGGTCGCACAGACGGTCCAGGCCGGTCCCGTGCGCATGGACGTGGAACGTCATGTGGTGTCCGTGCGTAGCGAACCGGTGGCCATGCCGCTGAAGGAGTTCGAGCTGCTCGAACTCCTGCTGCGCAATGCCGGTCGGGTACTTACCCGTGGGCAGCTCATCGACCGAGTCTGGGGTTCGGACTATGTAGGGGACACGAAGACCCTTGACGTGCACGTCAAGCGGCTACGCTCGAAGATCGAACCGGACCCCTCGATGCCGGTGCACCTGGTGACGGTCCGCGGCCTGGGTTATAAGTTCGAGGCCTGAGCGTCGTGGGCCGGGAGGCCCACGAAAAGGTCCACGCCATTAGATCCGAGGATCTGCTGGCGCGGACCTTGTGGTTCGCCGGGCGGTGGGCCTAGTGTCCGGATTCAGACTTCGGCGACGGGGTCAGGTGCTGGGTGACCGAGCTGTCGTGGCCGCCCGGGACATACGGGCGGTACTCGACCAGGGTGCCATCAACGACCGGAACCTGAACCTCGGTGGAGACGTCTCCGACGGTCAACGTGGTTGGAACCTGGGCGCCGGCAATAACACCGGTGGAAGGGATGAGCGTCTTGTTGGCGTCCTTTTCGAATTCCTTAGAGGAATTCGCCGGGACGGTGAACTTCAGCGAGGTTCCGTTCACCTTCATGGACATGTTCAGCGGCTTATCCGTGGCGTTGACCAGGCTACCGAGCACTCGGGCCTCGGAGGTCTTGTCTGCTTCGACGAACAGCAGGTTGCGAACATCCAGTTCGCCGACGTTCACCACGAGTCCATCGGAAGCCGAGTACTGGAGGGCCGTCGACTGCTGATTGATGGCGCCACAGCTGGTGACACCCAGGGACAGGGCGGCCAAGGCTACCGCCGCGACAACAATGCGGCGTCCACGGTTTTTCTGTGCGGTCATCACGGCACAAGCTCCTCATCAAGATCGAGTCTGGTGGTTACTTTCGGGCGCGCGTTACGCGCCCGTTTAAGCAACTCTCAGCCCCTAGCCTAATGGTTGTTGGCCAGAATGGTGGATTCCTTGGCTCTGGGCGGTGGATTTGCCAGGTGCGGCGCTTTGCGACAAGGGCTATGTCATGACAGGAATTGCCGCTACGGAGCCCTTTCTTCTTACCATCGAAGACCTCGCTTGGGAAGGGCTAAATCCCCGTGATTACTAGGGAGTACGGGGTATCAGCGGCCCTGATTCGACTAATGTCGTGATAAACTGGGTAATGGGAAAGGGGATTATCCATATGGTTTTTGAGGTTGGCGAGACTGTTGTCTACCCGCACCACGGCGCAGCGATGATCGAAGAGATCAAGATGCGCACCATCAAGGGCGAAGAGAAAATGTATCTCAAGCTCAAGGTGGCACAGGGTGACCTGACGATTGAGGTTCCAGCGGAAAACGTTGATCTTGTCGGCGTGCGCGATGTCGTTGGTACGGAAGGCCTGGAACAGGTCTTTGACGTGCTCCGAGCAGAATTCACTGAAGAACCGACCAACTGGTCCCGACGCTACAAGGCGAATCTGGAAAAGTTGGCCTCCGGGGACGTCATCAAGGTGGCAGAGGTCGTTCGTGACCTGTGGCGCCGAGATAACGACCGCGGGCTGTCCGCCGGAGAGAAGCGCATGCTCTCGAAGGCCCGCCAGATCCTGATCAGCGAATTGGCCCTGGCCAAGAAGTTGGACGAGGAAAAGGCAGAAAGCGTTCTGGACGAGGTGTTGGCTTCCTGATCAGGAAGGCAACACTGTTTTAATCTTCTTATCCAAGGGGTTCGACCACCATGGCGGTGGGCGGGCCCTTTGGTATTTCCGGGCATCAGCACCCTAGGGTGGTGGGGTGCCCACAGAACAAGGAACCCCGCCCCCCGCACACCGCACTGCCGTGATTCTTGTAGCCGCAGGTTCCGGAACCCGGCTGGGATACGGAATACCCAAGGCCTTGGTACCGCTGGCCGGCAGGTCGCTTCTCGAACACGCGTTGGATGGCCTCGCCACCGGCTGTCCGGATGCCCGGGTGATAGTGGTGCTTCCGGAGGGCAACGCCGAGCTGGAAGGCATCTGTTCCCGCCACCGGAGCAGACCCGTCACGTGCACTGGCGGGGCGACGCGCAACGACTCGGTTCGGGCCGGGCTGGCCAGGCTGGAGCCGGGCACCGAATTCGTCCTGGTCCACGATGCCGCCCGGGCGCTGACCCCGCCCGCCGTTTTCGAGCGAGTAGCGGACGCCCTGAGCGCCGGGGCAGAAGCCGTGATACCGGTGTTGCCGGTCATCGACACGATCAAGAGCGTGCAACCTGCCTCCGCCGGGATCGGAGAGGGCATCGTCAGCTCGACGGTAGACCGCGCGGTGCTCCGGGCGGTGCAGACTCCGCAGGGATTCAACGCGGCCAGTCTGGCAGCCGCCCACGCAGCCGTCAGCAGCTGGAAGCCCGAGCGCGCCGAGAAGGTCACCGACGATGCCATGCTGATGGAAATGAACGGAATTACCGTATTTACAGTGCACGGATCCGCCTTGGGCCTGAAAGTCACCACGAAAATGGACCTGCTGCTGGCCGAGGCACTTGTCGCCAACGGATATGAGGACGAAGCATGAGCAACGCCAATCGCCAGGCCCCGATCATCCCGCGCATCGGTCTGGGCGTCGACGTCCACGCCATTTCGCCGGACCCGGAACGTGGGCTTTGGCTCGCCGGGTTGCATTGGCCTGGCGAACGCGGCCTGGCCGGCCACTCCGATGGCGATGCCGTGGCACATGCCGCCTGCGACGCGCTTTTCTCGGCGGCCGGAATCGGTGACCTCGGGACCCACTTCGGTACCTCGCGGCCGGAATTCGCCGGCGCGGCGGGGACCCTGCTGCTGGCCGAGGCCGCCCGGCTGGTTCGAGCCGCCGGGTTTGAGATCGGCAATGTCGCCATCCAGTTCGTGGGCAACCGACCCAAGTTCGGCCCGCGGCGCAACGAAGCCGATGCTGTGCTTTCGGCAGCCGCCGGCGCCGAGGTCACCGTCACCGCCACCACTTCCGACGCGCTGGGATACGAGGGATCGGGGCAGGGCCTCACCGCCTACGCCACGGCGCTGGTCTACCGCTCCGATGCGGCGGCGTCCGGCTCGGATAACCTAGAAGCGTGAGCATCCGTTTTTACGACACCAAACAGGCCCAGATCAGGGACTTCGTCCCCCTCATCGAGGGCGAGGCGAGCCTCTACTACTGCGGCGCGACGGTCCAGGGCATGCCGCATGTGGGCCATGTCCGCTCGGCCATCGCCTTCGACATCCTGACCCGCTGGCTTGAGGCCACCGGGCATGCAGTCACCGTGGTGCGCAACGTGACGGACATCGACGACAAGATCCTGGAGAAGTCCGCCGCATCCTATGCCGAGGACTTCGAGGAGGACGAAGACTACCTGGCCCGTGAACCGTGGTTCGCGCTGGCCTACCGCTTCGAGCAGGAGTTCGCCCAGGCGTACGACGTGCTCGGCGTGCGCCGTCCCACCTACGAACCGCGTGCCACCGGTCACATCCCGGAGATGCACGGCCTGATCGCTCAGCTCATCGAGCGCGGCCATGCCTACCCGGCGCTGGATGACTCCGGCGACGTCTACTTCGACGTGCGCTCTTGGAAGGACTACGGGACGCTCACCCGCCAGAACATCGATGACATGCAGGGCGCGACCGACGCCGATCCGCGTGGCAAGCGCGATGCGCGTGACTTCGCCCTGTGGAAGGGGTACAAGGCCACCGACCCGGCCACCGCCTCCTGGCCCAGCCCCTGGGGCCCCGGCCGCCCGGGCTGGCACCTGGAATGCTCAGCCATGGTCACCAAGTATCTCGGCACCGAGTTCGACATCCACGGCGGCGGACTGGACCTGCGCTTCCCACACCACGAAAACGAATTGGCCCAGTCCACGGCCGCCGGCCACGGCTTCGCGAACTTCTGGATGCACAACGGCATGGTCACTTACGAGGGTGAAAAGATGTCGAAGTCGATCGGCAACACCATCTCGCCGGCGCAGATGCTCGAACTGGCCACCCCGCGCGTCGTCCGCTACTTCCTGGGCCAGGCGCACTACCGCTCGCAGCTGGACTACCGCCCCGCTTCGCTGGCCGAAGCGGGATCGGCGGTGGAGCGCATCGACACCTTTATTGCGAATGCGCTCGAGCGCATCCACCAGGTTTCCACGGGGTCGGACTTCGACATCGATATGCACCACTTCGAGGTGACCGAGGACTTCGCCGCGGCGATGAACGAGGACCTGAACGTGCCCCAAGCCCTGGCCGCGCTGCATGCCACCGTCCGCGCCGGGAACACGGCGCTGGCAGCCGGCGATCTAGAGGCGGCCGATGCCGCGCTGCAGCAGGTCATGGCCATGACCTATACGTTGGGTCTGGACGATGCCGGCAGCGGCGAGGCCGGTTCCGATGCGGCCGAGCACCGTGCTCTGGACATGCTGATCCATTCACAGCTGGCGGCCCGCGACGCGGCCCGCGCGGCCAAGGACTGGGCCGCAGCCGATGCGATCCGCGATGCGCTGGCAGCGGCCGGCATCGTCGTGGAGGATTCTGCCGCCGGGGCCCGCTGGTCGCTGAAGTAGGAGAGACTGCTCACTATCCTTCCCGGTAGTGGCTGTTTTGCCGCTAAACTAAAGGGCTGATAGGCCTGCCGGGCCGACGAACGACCATCTGATACCAAGGACTACCGACCATGTCTGCACCAAAGCGCTCCGGCGCCATCCGTAAGTCCAAGAAGGGTCCCTCCGTCGGAACCGGCGGATACGGCCGCAAGGCACTCGAGGGCAAGGGGCCCACGCCGAAGGCTGAAGACCGTACCTACCACAAGGCCTACCGCTCCAAGGAGCTGGGCGAACGCGCCGCTGCCAAGCGCGTGCCGGCCGGCAAGGGCGCCCCGCGCGGACGCACCGGTGGACGCGCGAAGAATGCCGAGGAAATGGTCACCGGCCGTAACTCGGTGGTTGAGGCGCTGCGCGCCAACATCCCGGTCAAGGCCATGTACGTGGCGATCCGTGTCGATGTCGACGACCGCGTGCGTGAATCGCTGAAGATCGCCGCCGAGCGCAATATCCCGGTGATGGAAACCGGCAAGCCGGAACTGGACCGGATGACCGACGACGCCATTCACCAGGGCCTGGTCCTGCAGATCCCGCCGTACGAGTACAAGGATGCGATTGAGCACGCCGAGTCGATCCTGTCCAAGTCCGCCAAGGGCCACATCTCCAACGCCCCGCTGTTCGTCGCGTTGGATGGCATCACCGACCCACGTAACCTCGGTGCGATCATCCGCTCCGTCTCGGCCTTCTCCGGCCACTCCGTCATCGTGCCCGAGCGCCGCTCGGTGGGCCTGACCGCCTCCGCATGGAAGACCAGCGCCGGTGCAGCCGTTCGCGTTCCGGTCACCCGCGCCACCAACCTCACCGCCGCGCTGAAGGAACTCAAGCGCATGGGCGTGTACGTGGTCGGGCTGGATGGGGACGGCGACGTGTCGCTGCCCGGCCTGGAACTTGCCACCGAACCGATCTGCATCGTCGTCGGCTCCGAGGGCAAGGGCCTGTCCCGGCTTGTGCGCGAGACCTGCGACCAGATCGTCTCGATCCCGATCGACTCGGCGATGGAATCACTGAACGCCTCCATGGCCGTCGGCATCACCCTCTACGAGATCTCCCGACGCCGCAGCGTCTGATCCCAGCAGTAACCACCCGGCTCCGGCCGGGACCTAACGGCCGTTCCCGCACCGGGAGCGGCCGTTGCCGTCTGCCCGGTGACGGGGACTCGTTGCCGGGCCGGGCCGCGGATGGCAGCGCAGTGGGACGCCGGTGATCGGGTGGGGCGGACGCAGAAAGTCCGCGCCTAAGCGCGGGCCTGTCTTTCATGGCTTCCGGCCCGGTTTATCGCTAGCGTGATGAATGTGACACACCACATGGCATCATGTTTCGGGCGGATTCCCATCACGGCGGTGACACCGGTCCTGGATGGGGGGCTCTATCCGGTCAAGGCGATGGTCGGCGAAGATCTCCGGCTCGGCGCGACCGCCTTTCGCGAGGGTCACGACAAGCTCGGAGTGAGCGCGGTGCTCCATGCCCCTGATGGGTCGGAGGCCCATAGAGTCGTGATGTCCCCGGGCGCCCAGGGATTGGACACCTGGCATGCCACGGTGCGACCCGGTTCCCCCGGGCTCTGGGAATTCTCTATCGAGGCGTGGGACCACCCCTATGCCACCTGGATGCACGACGCCACCATCAAGATCGACACGGGCATCGACACGGCGCTGATGCTGGCAGAGGGAGCAGCGCTGTTCACCCGGGCCGCTTCCGCACCGGGGCTCGATGCCGCTGACCGGTCGGCCCTGCTACATATTGCGCAGCGGGTCGGCGACGATCGGTTGAATCCCGTCGAGCGGCTCGCCGCCGGAACTAGCAGCGCAGTGGAAGCGATCTTCGAACGCACGCCGTTGCGCCAGCTGCTCACCACCTCACCCAGGTATCCGATCCTGGTTGAGCGCAGGGCTGCCGGATACGGAGCCTGGTACGAATTCTTTCCCCGCTCCGAGGGGGCCGTCTATGACAGGGGTACCAAGTCCTACGCCTCAGGAACTTTCCGCACCGCCGCGAAGCGGCTCGAAGCGGTAGCGGCCATGGGGTTCGATGTCATTCTGCTGCCCCCGATCCACCCGATCGGCCGCACCCGCCGCGCCGGCCCAAATGACACGCCGGTTGCCGGCCCGCACGATCCCGGTTCGCCGTGGGCCGTCGGTTCGGCCGATGGCGGCCATGACGCGTTCCATCCGGACCTGGGCGGGGAAGCAGACTTCGCCTTCTTCGTGGATTCAGCGTGGGGACTCGGACTCGAAGTAGCGCTCGACCTGGCGTTGCAGGCGTCGCCGGATCACCCGTGGGTCGCCGAACATTCCGAATGGTTCACCACCCGGGCCGATGGATCCATCGCCTATGCGGAGAACCCGCCGAAGAAATATCGGGGCGTCTACCCGTTGAACTTCGATCACGACCCCGCGGGGCTCTCTGCCGAGGTCCTGCGGATCGTGCTGTTGTGGATTGACCGCGGAGTGAGGATCTTCCGCGTCGACGATGCGGATGCCAAGCCACTGTGGTTCTGGCAGTGGCTGATCGGCCGGATTTCGGTGGACCATCCGGATGTGGTGTTCATGGCCGCGGCTCCCGCGAGTCCCGCCGTGGTGCAGGCACTGGGGAAGGCGGGTTTCCAGCAGTGCTCGGGCCACTTCGCCACGTGGAACACCAAGGCCGAGCTGGAATCCAATTTCAGGGAGGCTGCCGGAGATTCCAGCGCTTTCTCCCGGCAAAACTTCTTCGTCTCCACCCCCGATACCCTCACCGGCTATGTGCAATTCGGAGGCCTTTCCGGGTCGAAGGTCAGGGCAGTGCTGGCGGCAATGGCCAGCCCGCTCTGGGGCATGTATGCCGGATACGAACTCTTTGAACACGTGGCCCGCCCCGGCTCCGCGGAACACCTCGACTCGGAAAAATACGAGTACAAGCCGCGCGATTTCGCTGCTGCGGAAGTCGCCGGCCGCTCGCTGGCCCCGTACATCACCTTGCTGAACGGGATCAGGCGCGATCACCCCGCACTGTCCACGCAGCGGAACCTGACAATCCACTGCTGTGATGACGATGCGGTGATGGTGTTCTCCAAGTCCCGAGCCCGTCACGCCGGCGAACCAGCAGACACGGTGATCGTGGTAGTGAACCTCGACCCGCACACGACCCGCGAGGCAACGGTAAGCCTTGACCTCCGGGCGCTTGGCCTGGAAGCGGACGAGCCAGGGGAGGCCCGGACCTTCGCGGTGCGCGACCTCGTTGGTGGGCAGCAGTGGCGATGGGGCGAACACAACTACGTTTGTCTCGGCCCCCGAACCGAACCGGCCTATATCCTCCACGTTGTCGGTGACGGTCGATGAGTGAAGACTGTTTGCAGGCAGGTCATAGCCGTTCACCAAGACACCACCGACGACGGTGGTCCGAGCAGGAGGTGCCAATCAGATGACAAATGACGAGAACTCCGCCGCAATGCCGGCGTCAGCCGGGCCGAAGGCAGTCAACGCGGGGCCGGCAAGGAAGGCCATTGCCAGGGGAGCGGCGAAGCCCTTGGCGTCGGTCAAGCCACGCCGGGCCTCAGCTATCGGAGTCCCCGCTGCCGGTGCGCTTACCCCGGCCGCTTCATCGGCCGGGCCGCCCTTGTCGGTGACCCCCGAGTTGCTTGAACGGATCTCGAGGGCCGAATATCATGCGCCGCATGCCGTGCTGGGTGCTCACCTCGAGGATGAGGGTGAGGCCACTGTGCGCGTGCTGCGACCCCTGGCCCATGCTGTCACCGTATTGACCGGAGCCGGGCGCACTGTGATGGAACACGAATACGGCGGTGTCTGGGTTGCCGTTGTCCCGGTAGCGCACACCGGCCACGTCCCCGACTATCGAATCGAAACCACTTATCTCGACGGGGCTCCGAGGATCCTGGACGACCCCTACCGCCATCCGCCCACGCTGGGAGAGTTGGAACTACACCTGATCGCCACCGGGAAACACGCAAACCCGGGGGAGGTGCTCGGATCTAGGGTGCGTCACTACCATTCGGAGCTCGGAGACAGTGATGGAACCTCGTTCGCGCTTTGGGAGCCGCGGGCCCAGGCCATCCGTGTCATCGGCTCCTTCAACCATTGGGACGGAACGCATCACGCGATGCGCGCTCTGGGCCGAACCGGAGTCTGGGAACTGTTCATTCCGGGAGTAGGGGTCGGAGCAGTGTACAAATACCAGATCCATGAAACTGACGGAACCTGGCGAGAGACTCTCGATCCGATGGCCCCTGCAGTCACCGACTCCCCGGCCACCGGTTCGGTCGTTGAGTGATTCCGGTCTGGGGCGCCGGAGGCGGAGCAGCCGCGGGACCGGAGCCAGCGGACACCTCCAACCTCGACTGCCCTGGGGAAGGGGCAGCCAAGTGAACCACCTACCGACGGCGTTCGAGCGGGGGAGCAGGGTCCAGCGCTCCGCCGCAATGCGGCAGTTTTCTTGGCGGAAAGTATCCATCTCCCGTAAAGAGGGGATGTAGCCGTCGAGTAGCGCCAGATTCGTTGATCCGGCTCATCGTGGTGTTCGGGCTCACATTAATGGTTTCGGGCGATGCGTGGTCCCGGGACGGTGGCAGGCCCGTCGTTTGCCCCGGCTTTCCGGGGTTTTTACCCGGTCCGAGCGGTGGGAGTGCCCCCGTTTGGACAATCACGCCAAATGCGCCTATAGTTATTTATCGCGCCGCACACCGGATCGCAGCCCGAAAGGGAGATGCGAACGGACGGCGCGAAGATTTTCTCCTTCTTCTCCCGGATCATCGATTTGACCGGGACAGGGATTGGGACTAAGCTAGAAAAGTTGCTCCAGAGCGAAGCGCCGGTGTTCCGGGTCGTGGAGGTTGGAAGCGTCTGTTGTTTGAGAACTCAATAGTGTGCCAAATTTGTTAACACCGATTTTATTATGTAATTGGTGAATGGTTTCGGGCTCCGCACCCCCGTGTGGAGGCTCGAGGCAATTTGCCGGGATTTTTTTACTTGGTGCAACCCGGTCGGCTTTTTCCAGTCGGCGTGTTGGTTGTGTCTGTATTTTTTTACGGAGAGTTTGATCCTGGCTCAGGATGAACGCTGGCGGCGTGCTTAACACATGCAAGTCGAACGATGAGGGGAGCTTGCTCTCCGATTAGTGGCGAACGGGTGAGTAACACGTGAGTAACCTGCCCTAGACTCTGGGATAAGCCCGGGAAACTGGGTCTAATACCGGATATGCACCGTAAGCCGCATGGTTTTTGGTGGAAAGATTTATCGGTCTGGGATGGACTCGCGGCCTATCAGCTTGTTGGTGAGGTAATGGCTCACCAAGGCGACGACGGGTAGCCGGCCTGAGAGGGTGACCGGCCACACTGGGACTGAGACACGGCCCAGACTCCTACGGGAGGCAGCAGTGGGGAATATTGCACAATGGGCGAAAGCCTGATGCAGCGACGCCGCGTGAGGGATGACGGCCTTCGGGTTGTAAACCTCTTTCAGTAGGGAAGAAGCGAAAGTGACGGTACCTGCAGAAGAAGCGCCGGCTAACTACGTGCCAGCAGCCGCGGTAATACGTAGGGCGCAAGCGTTATCCGGAATTATTGGGCGTAAAGAGCTCGTAGGCGGTTTGTCGCGTCTGCCGTGAAAGTCCGGGGCTCAACTCCGGATCTGCGGTGGGTACGGGCAGACTAGAGTGATGTAGGGGAGACTGGAATTCCTGGTGTAGCGGTGAAATGCGCAGATATCAGGAGGAACACCGATGGCGAAGGCAGGTCTCTGGGCATTAACTGACGCTGAGGAGCGAAAGCATGGGGAGCGAACAGGATTAGATACCCTGGTAGTCCATGCCGTAAACGTTGGGCACTAGGTGTGGGGGACATTCCACGTTTTCCGCGCCGTAGCTAACGCATTAAGTGCCCCGCCTGGGGAGTACGGCCGCAAGGCTAAAACTCAAAGGAATTGACGGGGGCCCGCACAAGCGGCGGAGCATGCGGATTAATTCGATGCAACGCGAAGAACCTTACCAAGGCTTGACATGTTCCGGATCGCCGTGGAAACACGGTTTCCCCTTTGGGGTCGGTTCACAGGTGGTGCATGGTTGTCGTCAGCTCGTGTCGTGAGATGTTGGGTTAAGTCCCGCAACGAGCGCAACCCTCGTTCTATGTTGCCAGCGGATTATGCCGGGGACTCATAGGAGACTGCCGGGGTCAACTCGGAGGAAGGTGGGGACGACGTCAAATCATCATGCCCCTTATGTCTTGGGCTTCACGCATGCTACAATGGCCGGTACAATGGGTTGCGATACTGTGAGGTGGAGCTAATCCCAAAAAGCCGGTCTCAGTTCGGATTGGGGTCTGCAACTCGACCCCATGAAGTCGGAGTCGCTAGTAATCGCAGATCAGCAACGCTGCGGTGAATACGTTCCCGGGCCTTGTACACACCGCCCGTCAAGTCACGAAAGTTGGTAACACCCGAAGCCGGTGGCCTAACCCCTTGTGGGAGGGAGCCGTCGAAGGTGGGACCGGCGATTGGGACTAAGTCGTAACAAGGTAGCCGTACCGGAAGGTGCGGCTGGATCACCTCCTTTCTAAGGAGCAACTAGCAGGTACGGTTCATCCACAGTGGTGTTCACGGCTTGTTCAGTGCTGCCCGTTTCCACCACTTGTGTTGGTGGACGGGTGCTCATGGGTGGAATGTTAACAGGTAATGGCCGGGTTTCTTCCTGGTTGGTTTTCCTAGTACGCCGCACTTGTGTGGTGGGAACGGGGAGCTGGTCGGTGGGGGGTTCGGTCTCTTGGCACACTGTTGGGTCCTGAGGCAACAGGACATGCATGTTTACTTGCTCGTCTCTCACCGTTGTGGTGGGGGGTGAGTGGTGGTGTGTGTGGGCTGTTTGTTTCTGGTTGTCCCCGCGCATGGCCTAAGCCGCGCCGAATCATCCCGTGACGGGGTGGTGGTGCTGGTGGTGGGTGTGATGGGGTTGTTGTTTGGGAACTGCATAGTGGACGCGAGCATCTTGTATGCCACGTATCGTTGATCGCCTGCTTCTTCGGGAGGGGGTGTGAGAGGGTCGTGGAGCATGCAAAATAGCAATTTCTTTGATGATAGAAGACCCTGGACCGCACCTCGTGTGTGGTTCCGTTGGTTTTCTCGATATAAGTTAGTGTCTTTTTGATTTGACCTGTTTGTGGTCAAGTTTTTAAGGGCGCACGGTGAATGCCTTGGCATTGGGAGCCGAAGAAGGACGTGGGAATCTGCGATAAGCCTGGCGGAGTCGATAACCGGACGTTGATGCCAGGATTTCCGAATGGGGAAACCCCGTGCGGCGTCATGCCGCATGACCCGCAGCTGAACACATAGGCTGCGTGGAGGGAACGGGGGGAAGTGAAACATCTCAGTACCCCCAGGAAGAGAAAACAAAAGTGATTCCGTGAGTAGTGGCGAGCGAAAGCGGATGGGGCTAAACCGGTCCATGTGTGATAGCCGGCGGGCGTTGCATGGTCGGGGTTGTGGGACTATCCATGCCAGTGCTGCCGCACTGGCGGGGTGAGGTGCGAACATATAGGAGAACCTGTTTGAATGCAGGACCATAGGGGGTGAAAGTCCCGTATCCGTAATGTGTTTCGCCGCCCTGTGATGGTATCCCAAGTAGTACGGGGCCCGAGAAATCCCGTATGAATCTGTCAGGACCACCTGATAAGCCTAAATACTACCCAATGACCGATAGCGGAAAAGTACCGTGAGGGAAAGGTGAAAAGTACCCCGGGAGGGGAGTGAAATAGTACCTGAAACCGTGCGCTTACAATCCGTTGGAGCCTCCTTGTTGGGGTGACAGCGTGCCTTTTGAAGAATGAGCCTGCGAGTTAGTGTTACGTCGCGAGGTTAACCCGTGTGGGGAAGCCGTAGCGAAAGCGAGTCTGAATAGGGCGAGTTAGTGGCGTGATCTAGACCCGAAGCGAAGTGATCTACCCATGGCCAGGTTGAAGCGCGTGTAAGAGCGCGTGGAGGACCGAACCCACTTCAGTTGAAAATGGAGGGGATGAGCTGTGGGTAGGGGTGAAAGGCCAATCAAACTTCGTGATAGCTGGTTCTCCCCGAAATGCATTTAGGTGCAGCGTTGCGTGTTTCTTACCGGAGGTAGAGCTACTGGATGGCTAATGGGCCCTACAAGGTTACTGACGTCAGCCAAACTCCGAATGCCGGTAAGTGAGAGCGCAGCAGTGAGACTGTGGGGGATAAGCTTCATAGTCGAGAGGGAAACAGCCCAGAGCGCCAACTAAGGCCCCTAAGCGTGTGCTAAGTGGAAAAGGATGTGGAGTTGCGAAGACAACCAGGAGGTTGGCTTAGAAGCAGCCATCCTTGAAAGAGTGCGTAATAGCTCACTGGTCAAGTGATTCCGCGCCGACAATGTAGCGGGGCTCAAGCACACCGCCGAAGTTGCGTCATTCAGGTATGTGGTAGGCCTTCGTGGTCCAGCCGCCTGGATGGGTAGGGGAGCGTCGTGTGGGCAGTGAAGTCGCGGTGTAAACCAGCGGTGGAGCCCACACGAGTGAGAATGCAGGCATGAGTAGCGAAAGACGGGTGAGAAACCCGTCCGCCGAATGATCAAGGGTTCCAGGGTCAAGCTAATCTGCCCTGGGTAAGTCGGGACCTAAGGCGAGGCCGACAGGCGTAGTCGATGGACAACGGGTTGATATTCCCGTACCGGTAAAAAACCGCCCATACTAAGCCGGCGATGCTAACCGCCCCGAGCACCCACCAGATGACCTTCGGGTCATCTACCGGGTGTAAGGCGCGGGACCCGAGCCGGGGAGGTAAGCGTATTAACAGGTGTGACGCAGGAAGGTAGCCGAGCCAGGCAATGGAATTGACCTGGTCCAAGGATGTAGGGCGAGTCGTAGGCAAATCCGCGACTCATCTAAGCCTGAGACCCGATAGGCGCCCCCCTCGGGGGGTGATTCGGTGATCCTATGCTGCCAAGAAAAGCATCGACGCGAGGTTTTAGCCGCCCGTACCCCAAACCGACACAGGTGATCAGGTAGAGAATACTAAGGCGATCGAGAGAATCATGGTTAAGGAACTCGGCAAAATGCCCCCGTAACTTCGGGAGAAGGGGGGCCCCAACCTTGATGGAACTTCGCGTTCCGGAGGGGATCGGGGCCGCAGAGACCAGGGGGAAGCGACTGTTTACTAAAAACACAGGTCCGTGCGAAGTCGCAAGACGATGTATACGGACTGACTCCTGCCCGGTGCTGGAAGGTTAAGAGGACCGGTTAGCCGCAAGGCGAAGCTGAGAATTTAAGCCCCAGTAAACGGCGGTGGTAACTATAACCATCCTAAGGTAGCGAAATTCCTTGTCGGGTAAGTTCCGACCTGCACGAATGGAGTAACGACTTCCCCGCTGTCTCAACCATGAACTCGGCGAAATTGCACTACGAGTAAAGATGCTCGTTACGCGCAGCAGGACGGAAAGACCCCGAGACCTTTACTATAGTTTGGTATTGGTGTTCGGTGCAGCTTGTGTAGGATAGGTGGGAGACTGTGAAGCCGCAACGCTAGTTGTGGTGGAGTCATCGTTGAAATACCACTCTGGCTGTACCGGTCACCTAACTTCGGCCCATGATCTGGGTCAGGGACAGTGCCTGATGGGTAGTTTAACTGGGGCGGTTGCCTCCTAAAAAGTAACGGAGGCGCCCAAAGGTTCCCTCAGCCTGGTTGGCAATCAGGTGTCGAGTGTAAGTGCACAAGGGAGCTTGACTGTGAGAGCGACAGCTCGAGCAGGGACGAAAGTCGGGACTAGTGATCCGGCGGCACGTTGTGGAACGGCCGTCGCTCAACGGATAAAAGGTACCTCGGGGATAACAGGCTGATCTTGCCCAAGAGTCCATATCGACGGCATGGTTTGGCACCTCGATGTCGGCTCGTCGCATCCTGGGGCTGGAGTAGGTCCCAAGGGTTGGGCTGTTCGCCCATTAAAGCGGTACGCGAGCTGGGTTTAGAACGTCGTGAGACAGTTCGGTCCCTATCCGCTGCGCGCGCAGGAAATTTGAGAAGAGCTGTCCTTAGTACGAGAGGACCGGGACGGACGAACCTCTGGTGTGTCAGTTGTACTGCCAAGTGCACCGCTGATTGGCTACGTTCGGAAGGGATAACCGCTGAAAGCATCTAAGCGGGAAGCCCACTTCGAGATGAGATTTCCACGCACAATTTGTGTGAGAGGCCCCCAGCAGACCACTGGGTTGATAGGCGGGACGTGGAAGCGGGGACCAAAGACCCGTGAAGCCGACCCGTACTAATAGGCCGATGACTTACACCACAAACACCACCCTTCATGGGTGGCAAGATACGCTGCGTCCACTATGCGGTCCCGAGACAACAACCGTCTTGCAGGACTGAAAACACCGTACCGGTGCACACCCTCCCCTTCACGGGCAGGTGCGCACGCGGTATGAGCAACCACAGCATGACTGTGACCATGATTTTCCCCACCCGGGTCCCCCCGGGTGCGTGGAGCACGGGTTACGGCGGTCATAGCGTGGGGGAAACGCCCGGTCCCATACCGAACCCGGAAGCTAAGCCCCACTGCGCCGATGGTACTGCACTCGGGAGGGTGTGGGAGAGTAGGACACCGCCGAACATCTTTTCAGAGCCCATCCCCGGACCACCAGGTCCGGGGATGGCGCCGTTTAACCAGAAAACCACACCCCCCACCCCGGCCAAAAACACGAACCGAACCAAGCACTGTGTGTTCCGTCAGTCGTTGCTGTTGTGGACAGATGCGTCTTACCGGGCCCAACGTCCCCATAAAGGACCAGACCCTGAGCTCGCTCGATAAACTCCAACGATTCCAACGCCTCACGCCCGTGATCCTCGGGGAAATGGACGGAAAAATAGTCGAAACCCTTCAAGGCCTTCAACGCCGGCCACCAGCAACCCATACAGGTATTCACGCTGCTTCGGAGTGCCCTTCTTCGCCTGTTCGGCCAACGCCGAACCAGTCAACGAGACCTGCCTACCTGCCTCTATCAGGTCCTGAACACTCACGAGATTCATGCGCTGATCTCCGTCCTGGCGAACGTGTCATAGACGCTCAAATTTACATTCACATTCGCATCCGTCAGCTCGGGGCAGTGCGCCACCCGACGGGCCAGCATCCCCAACGAAGCCCGATCCAAGGAATGACCGCGTCGAATCAGGATATCCGCGGCACCGACCGAGGCCTGGAACCCGGTCGAAGAGGACGCAGCGTCCACCGCGTTCAACAGCCGGCGCCGATCGGTGGGGCCGACCGTTTCGAGCCAGTCACGCACCGGGTCACTGGCCAAGCTCCGCAACGGGGAATGGGACCGAGCCCTGGGCTTGTTCACCAGCAACTGCAATAAGGACGCCGGCTCGAAGATCGTCTCGTCCTGGCGGACGAAGGCCCTCGGGAAGGAACGGATCGGTTCGCAATGCTTATCTAGGATCTGCACCACGTCGCGGCGTAACCCCACCGTCAGGTTACGGCTATGGAAGGACGGCCCGACGGCGTAGGTATTTGAATCAATGAGGATGTTCCCGGTCTTATCGGCCTTCCTTGATTCATAGCGCACCGGGTCAAAACCAATACCCGGCAGTTCTAGGGATGCCGCCAAGTCATGGGCGAATAGCTCGGCCAGGGGGAGGCCCTTGCGGTAGTACACGGCACTGCCTAGCGCTCCGCACTGTTTAAGTAGCAGCTGGTTCAGCGCCTGCAGGCTGTTCGCTCCCGGTTCGGGGACCATGACATTCCGGCGTAGGGACCCGACCGTTTTTTCCACGTTGCCCTTCTCATGGCCTGAATCCGGGTTGCAGTACCGGGAAGATGAGCGGTAGTGGAGCTTGAACGTGCCGAATGGTTTGGACTTGACCACCTTGGTTCCCACCCATCGAGCGATACCGGTGGCATTGTCGAAGAGCAGCTCCCTGGGTGCGACGCCGATGTGCTCAAGGATGGTGTGCAGCCCTTGGCAGACACACTCGGCGGTTTCCTCGCGGTAGGCCTGAATTAATCGCATGTTTGAGAACTGGAAGGTGATCAGCAAGATGTGTAGGACCTGCCGGATCCTGGCCATCACCGCGTCCGGCTGCCCGAAGCCGACCTGCACGGTTCCAGGTAGCCAGAGAAGTCCGTTGAGGCCCTTCGCGGGGTTCCTGGTCGCTTCTTTGAATTTCTTCACGTGGCGTTAGACCGGTGAATAGGTGCCGGTGAAGCCGCGCTCTTCCACGAGCCGGTCAAAGACCCGTTTGGCGGTATGGCGCTGCTTGCGCCGGCGGCCAGCGTCCTCGATGAGCTACCGGTCAATGAGGTGATCGAAGCCGGTCAACTCCGAGCCCTGGCCTGGTCAGCGGTGCCGGTGGTCCTGGGGAGAAGTCCAGCTGGCCGGTGGAGTGGGTAACTGAATCTCATCCGATGCCTAGGGCGCGGGCGATTTTACGTCCGGAGACTGCCTCGGAGTCCAGTCTTCTGACCCTTCTTGAACGGACATGGGTACCGTCATCTTCTGTCCAGTCCTTCCAGCGCATACGCTTCGCAATGGCAGCACCGTAAGGAACTTATCGGGGGTGGCGGGCCCATGGCCTTTGACATTCTGGCCTGAGTCTTATCCGCGGGTGATCTTTTTGGGCCGGCCACCTGGCCCCGGGAAATGATGGGGGGGGTGGGTGGCAGGATTCATATCGCTCTTTCGGCAGGAAACCAGCCACTGACATGGCTGGGATTCTTGGCTGAAACGGCCCAGACTTAGTCGATCACACACAGGAGAGTGATGCATCCCAGATATCGAAGGTCTTCCCCGTGGGAATCCCGACTACTTGCGCCGGGTGACCGGCATGGGCCGGGCTCGGCCGACGGTTTCCTCAGTGAGCAAGGCCTTGATGATCACCATCGGTTCGCACCGCCGGGAACGGGCAGTAGCTAGCAACTCCGGGGCCAGCGCCCGGGCGTGGGGCATCTTCAGTTGCCGCATCAGCGCTTCCGGATTGGCGGGCAGCGGCGCGGCGCCAACCGCGGGGACATGGCTCATGCCGGACTCCTGTCAGTGGATGCAGCAAGCCCTGCCCAGCTGGAGCTCCCCTGGGTGAGAGAAGAATCCTCGCCTGAGGCATGGGCCTGGGCCCAATGCCCGGCGGCATTGATCAGTGAGGCCAGATCCCCGGTGGCAAACCGTTGGTGTACCACGGCCACCCCGAGTGCCTGGTCCAACGGGGCGGCGCCCGAAAAATCATGCCCAGGGCCATTTCCCTCGGTCCGTAGGATCCCACGTGCATGATTATCACCTTCGTATCCGTGCCGCTCCTGTGGAATCGCACGAACACCTGTGCATCCAACAGATGTGCCGGCACCGAATACTGGCAGTTCTCATAGGTGATTATGGCCGTGTTCGGTGGAACCTTGCGCGCCAAACCCAACGCGATCGTATGGGCGGTGTCTCACACTGCATGTAGGACAGGGCGTTCCTCCTGCAACGTCACCTCCGGAATCCGGGACCCGGGGCGCGGGGCGCGGGGCGCGGTGCTCGCGGTTGCTCAGCATATTCATGAATGCCGTGACGGATTCTTCTAGCTCGGCGAATGACCAGTATTGCTGGGAGCAAGTTGGTGTCCTTGGGAACCAGATCCGCCTTGGAGACCTTCACCGCTCCCTCACGCCCACCCGGACGCGGGGTCGGCAGGTTCCCAGGTCAAAACCGTGACTCCGAAATGACGGGCGAAAGCGACCGTTTGCTCATTACGCACCGGAACCTCGGCAGTGTGCTGGACAGTCACAGTTTTCTCGTTGACGGTCAGCACTTAGGTCGGCACCCCGCCCAAGATCCGGAACGGGCGGTCCAGCGCGGAGAAAATACGGCTGGCGGTCCGCCCGCAGGGCGATGACGATGCGGAACCTGAACCAGGCAAGCCAAGGCGACGAACAATACCGTCTTGGCCCTGTCGATGACCGGCCCGTCGCCAAAGTCGTCTTGGATGCACTGGCCCGGCTCGCTGATTCAAGGGCGGTGGACCCGTGGCATGCCGGCCTTGTATGCCGACCGGACCTGGGTCACCGAACGCCGAGTGGAACGCTCCGAGCCATTTTTGCCCATGGCGCCGAGCTTGCGGTGAACCACATCGGCGCGGACTCGGCCTTGGGAGGATTTACCCCATTCCTCGATCTTGGGCAGTCACACATCGGTGAGCCCCTTCCCGGGTTGCCGATTGATCGGAATCGGCCCCGGCGTCGCGTGCCTTCACGATGCGGGCGACGGTGTGGTGGGAGCAGCCGGTGAGTTCAGCGGTTGCGCGAAATGGTTTGGTCAGATCGTACGCAGCAAGTATTTCCATGATTTCCTTGGCATCCTTCATACGGTGCCTCTTTCTGGTTTGGACGCGAAGCAGACACTCGGTATCCAATCAAGAAGGGGCATTCCTCCTGCGATGACTGGTAGGGAGGAAGTGAATCATGCGGGCACTTAGCAGACCGTCGGTGGGCAGAACCCATGGCCGGCGGTGGGCGGAAGCGCTGGTCATCAGTGGGAAGTTATCTGGTCGCCCGTTGAGAGTTTTCATGGCCGCTAACACGGGGCTCCCTCCCGGTTCCTTACCGGGACGGAGCAAACCTTGCAGGCCGCGGTACTAGTATGAGGCTTCGGCTGATCCACACAAAGGCACGAGGGAGACCTTGACCTACTTCCATGGCATCTCCTGTGTAGGGATGCGCCGAGCACCACTCTCGGAGCGCTCTCAACGGGAGCGATTGGACGATGGACCACGATGCCCCCCTCGCCAGGATTCGAGATGTTGGGCTGAGTAGCCACACTGTGAGACTAACTTCGACAACGTGGGCAGAATGTGGACCGATCAAAACCGAAATGTCGGAGTATGCCTGGATTCAGAGCCAACCAGAGCCTCTGAAACCGGGTCCCGGGTGGATCTGTATCATTTGTTCGGTTTTGGACAACAGGAAAGGAGCTGATGTCGGGATCACTCTCACATGAATACACGGGTGGACTAGAAAGAGGAACGAAACCGTCCAAGCTATGATGGGGATCACTTTTCTAAGTTTGAGCGGGGAGAGTGCTTTGAAGGCTGAAGGGGGATCCTCTTCCCTTTGTTCGCAAGGAATTTCAAGGATTCGCCGTAGGTGTCCGTCGATTTGCCAGGGCGTCCGAACGCCTGTATTGTTTTCTAAGTCGCCGCGGCCAACACAGCAAGAAAGCCGCTGAAACAGCCGCCCGGCGACCGAATCTTCTAACAAACTCCCTTCGCATGGTTTTCTTGTCGCTGTCAGCGCGGAAAACCGGGAGGGAGTTGCGCCCCGGATTGCTGGTCAGGCCTTGAACGGCCGATTTGCTTCCGGGTGGCGGACACGGTAAGTTAGATAAGTTGCTCCAGAGCGAAGCGCCGGTGTTCCGGGTCGTGGAGGTTGGAAGCGTCTGTTGTTTGAGAACTCAATAGTGTGCCAAATTTGTTAACACCGATTTTATTATGTAATTGGTGAATGGTTTCGGGCTCCGCACCCCCGTGTGGAGGCTCGAGGCAATTTGCCGGGATTTTTTTACTTGGTGCAACCCGGTCGGCTTTTTCCAGTCGGCGTGTTGGTTGTGTCTGTATTTTTTTACGGAGAGTTTGATCCTGGCTCAGGATGAACGCTGGCGGCGTGCTTAACACATGCAAGTCGAACGATGAGGGGAGCTTGCTCTCCGATTAGTGGCGAACGGGTGAGTAACACGTGAGTAACCTGCCCTAGACTCTGGGATAAGCCCGGGAAACTGGGTCTAATACCGGATATGCACCGTAAGCCGCATGGTTTTTGGTGGAAAGATTTATCGGTCTGGGATGGACTCGCGGCCTATCAGCTTGTTGGTGAGGTAATGGCTCACCAAGGCGACGACGGGTAGCCGGCCTGAGAGGGTGACCGGCCACACTGGGACTGAGACACGGCCCAGACTCCTACGGGAGGCAGCAGTGGGGAATATTGCACAATGGGCGAAAGCCTGATGCAGCGACGCCGCGTGAGGGATGACGGCCTTCGGGTTGTAAACCTCTTTCAGTAGGGAAGAAGCGAAAGTGACGGTACCTGCAGAAGAAGCGCCGGCTAACTACGTGCCAGCAGCCGCGGTAATACGTAGGGCGCAAGCGTTATCCGGAATTATTGGGCGTAAAGAGCTCGTAGGCGGTTTGTCGCGTCTGCCGTGAAAGTCCGGGGCTCAACTCCGGATCTGCGGTGGGTACGGGCAGACTAGAGTGATGTAGGGGAGACTGGAATTCCTGGTGTAGCGGTGAAATGCGCAGATATCAGGAGGAACACCGATGGCGAAGGCAGGTCTCTGGGCATTAACTGACGCTGAGGAGCGAAAGCATGGGGAGCGAACAGGATTAGATACCCTGGTAGTCCATGCCGTAAACGTTGGGCACTAGGTGTGGGGGACATTCCACGTTTTCCGCGCCGTAGCTAACGCATTAAGTGCCCCGCCTGGGGAGTACGGCCGCAAGGCTAAAACTCAAAGGAATTGACGGGGGCCCGCACAAGCGGCGGAGCATGCGGATTAATTCGATGCAACGCGAAGAACCTTACCAAGGCTTGACATGTTCCGGATCGCCGTGGAAACACGGTTTCCCCTTTGGGGTCGGTTCACAGGTGGTGCATGGTTGTCGTCAGCTCGTGTCGTGAGATGTTGGGTTAAGTCCCGCAACGAGCGCAACCCTCGTTCTATGTTGCCAGCGGATTATGCCGGGGACTCATAGGAGACTGCCGGGGTCAACTCGGAGGAAGGTGGGGACGACGTCAAATCATCATGCCCCTTATGTCTTGGGCTTCACGCATGCTACAATGGCCGGTACAATGGGTTGCGATACTGTGAGGTGGAGCTAATCCCAAAAAGCCGGTCTCAGTTCGGATTGGGGTCTGCAACTCGACCCCATGAAGTCGGAGTCGCTAGTAATCGCAGATCAGCAACGCTGCGGTGAATACGTTCCCGGGCCTTGTACACACCGCCCGTCAAGTCACGAAAGTTGGTAACACCCGAAGCCGGTGGCCTAACCCCTTGTGGGAGGGAGCCGTCGAAGGTGGGACCGGCGATTGGGACTAAGTCGTAACAAGGTAGCCGTACCGGAAGGTGCGGCTGGATCACCTCCTTTCTAAGGAGCAACTAGCAGGTACGGTTCATCCACAGTGGTGTTCACGGCGTGTTCAGTGCTGCCCGTTTCCACCACTTGTGTTGGTGGACGGGTGCTCATGGGTGGAATGTTAACAGGTAATGGCCGGGTTTCTTCCTGGTTGGTTTTCCTAGTACGCCGCACTTGTGTGGTGGGAACGGGGAGCTGGTCGGTGGGGGGTTCGGTCTCTTGGCACACTGTTGGGTCCTGAGGCAACAGGACATGCATGTTTACTTGCTCGTCTCTCACCGTTGTGGTGGGGGGTGAGTGGTGGTGTGTGTGGGCTGTTTGTTTCTGGTTGTCCCCGCGCATGGCCTAAGCCGCGCCGAATCATCCCGTGACGGGGTGGTGGTGCTGGTGGTGGGTGTGATGGGGTTGTTGTTTGGGAACTGCATAGTGGACGCGAGCATCTTGTATGCCACGTATCGTTGATCGCCTGCTTCTTCGGGAGGGGGTGTGAGAGGGTCGTGGAGCATGCAAAATAGCAATTTCTTTGATGATAGAAGACCCTGGACCGCACCTCGTGTGTGGTTCCGTTGGTTTTCTCGATATAAGTTAGTGTCTTTTTGATTTGACCTGTTTGTGGTCAAGTTTTTAAGGGCGCACGGTGAATGCCTTGGCATTGGGAGCCGAAGAAGGACGTGGGAATCTGCGATAAGCCTGGCGGAGTCGATAACCGGACGTTGATGCCAGGATTTCCGAATGGGGAAACCCCGTGCGGCGTCATGCCGCATGACCCGCAGCTGAACACATAGGCTGCGTGGAGGGAACGGGGGGAAGTGAAACATCTCAGTACCCCCAGGAAGAGAAAACAAAAGTGATTCCGTGAGTAGTGGCGAGCGAAAGCGGATGGGGCTAAACCGGTCCATGTGTGATAGCCGGCGGGCGTTGCATGGTCGGGGTTGTGGGACTATCCATGCCAGTGCTGCCGCACTGGCGGGGTGAGGTGCGAACATATAGGAGAACCTGTTTGAATGCAGGACCATAGGGGGTGAAAGTCCCGTATCCGTAATGTGTTTCGCCGCCCTGTGATGGTATCCCAAGTAGTACGGGGCCCGAGAAATCCCGTATGAATCTGTCAGGACCACCTGATAAGCCTAAATACTACCCAATGACCGATAGCGGAAAAGTACCGTGAGGGAAAGGTGAAAAGTACCCCGGGAGGGGAGTGAAATAGTACCTGAAACCGTGCGCTTACAATCCGTTGGAGCCTCCTTGTTGGGGTGACAGCGTGCCTTTTGAAGAATGAGCCTGCGAGTTAGTGTTACGTCGCGAGGTTAACCCGTGTGGGGAAGCCGTAGCGAAAGCGAGTCTGAATAGGGCGAGTTAGTGGCGTGATCTAGACCCGAAGCGAAGTGATCTACCCATGGCCAGGTTGAAGCGCGTGTAAGAGCGCGTGGAGGACCGAACCCACTTCAGTTGAAAATGGAGGGGATGAGCTGTGGGTAGGGGTGAAAGGCCAATCAAACTTCGTGATAGCTGGTTCTCCCCGAAATGCATTTAGGTGCAGCGTTGCGTGTTTCTTACCGGAGGTAGAGCTACTGGATGGCTAATGGGCCCTACAAGGTTACTGACGTCAGCCAAACTCCGAATGCCGGTAAGTGAGAGCGCAGCAGTGAGACTGTGGGGGATAAGCTTCATAGTCGAGAGGGAAACAGCCCAGAGCGCCAACTAAGGCCCCTAAGCGTGTGCTAAGTGGAAAAGGATGTGGAGTTGCGAAGACAACCAGGAGGTTGGCTTAGAAGCAGCCATCCTTGAAAGAGTGCGTAATAGCTCACTGGTCAAGTGATTCCGCGCCGACAATGTAGCGGGGCTCAAGCACACCGCCGAAGTTGCGTCATTCAGGTATGTGGTAGGCCTTCGTGGTCCAGCCGCCTGGATGGGTAGGGGAGCGTCGTGTGGGCAGTGAAGTCGCGGTGTAAACCAGCGGTGGAGCCCACACGAGTGAGAATGCAGGCATGAGTAGCGAAAGACGGGTGAGAAACCCGTCCGCCGAATGATCAAGGGTTCCAGGGTCAAGCTAATCTGCCCTGGGTAAGTCGGGACCTAAGGCGAGGCCGACAGGCGTAGTCGATGGACAACGGGTTGATATTCCCGTACCGGTAAAAAACCGCCCATACTAAGCCGGCGATGCTAACCGCCCCGAGCACCCACCAGATGACCTTCGGGTCATCTACCGGGTGTAAGGCGCGGGACCCGAGCCGGGGAGGTAAGCGTATTAACAGGTGTGACGCAGGAAGGTAGCCGAGCCAGGCAATGGAATTGACCTGGTCCAAGGATGTAGGGCGAGTCGTAGGCAAATCCGCGACTCATCTAAGCCTGAGACCCGATAGGCGCCCCCCTCGGGGGGTGATTCGGTGATCCTATGCTGCCAAGAAAAGCATCGACGCGAGGTTTTAGCCGCCCGTACCCCAAACCGACACAGGTGATCAGGTAGAGAATACTAAGGCGATCGAGAGAATCATGGTTAAGGAACTCGGCAAAATGCCCCCGTAACTTCGGGAGAAGGGGGGCCCCAACCTTGATGGAACTTCGCGTTCCGGAGGGGATCGGGGCCGCAGAGACCAGGGGGAAGCGACTGTTTACTAAAAACACAGGTCCGTGCGAAGTCGCAAGACGATGTATACGGACTGACTCCTGCCCGGTGCTGGAAGGTTAAGAGGACCGGTTAGCCGCAAGGCGAAGCTGAGAATTTAAGCCCCAGTAAACGGCGGTGGTAACTATAACCATCCTAAGGTAGCGAAATTCCTTGTCGGGTAAGTTCCGACCTGCACGAATGGAGTAACGACTTCCCCGCTGTCTCAACCATGAACTCGGCGAAATTGCACTACGAGTAAAGATGCTCGTTACGCGCAGCAGGACGGAAAGACCCCGAGACCTTTACTATAGTTTGGTATTGGTGTTCGGTGCAGCTTGTGTAGGATAGGTGGGAGACTGTGAAGCCGCAACGCTAGTTGTGGTGGAGTCATCGTTGAAATACCACTCTGGCTGTACCGGTCACCTAACTTCGGCCCATGATCTGGGTCAGGGACAGTGCCTGATGGGTAGTTTAACTGGGGCGGTTGCCTCCTAAAAAGTAACGGAGGCGCCCAAAGGTTCCCTCAGCCTGGTTGGCAATCAGGTGTCGAGTGTAAGTGCACAAGGGAGCTTGACTGTGAGAGCGACAGCTCGAGCAGGGACGAAAGTCGGGACTAGTGATCCGGCGGCACGTTGTGGAACGGCCGTCGCTCAACGGATAAAAGGTACCTCGGGGATAACAGGCTGATCTTGCCCAAGAGTCCATATCGACGGCATGGTTTGGCACCTCGATGTCGGCTCGTCGCATCCTGGGGCTGGAGTAGGTCCCAAGGGTTGGGCTGTTCGCCCATTAAAGCGGTACGCGAGCTGGGTTTAGAACGTCGTGAGACAGTTCGGTCCCTATCCGCTGCGCGCGCAGGAAATTTGAGAAGAGCTGTCCTTAGTACGAGAGGACCGGGACGGACGAACCTCTGGTGTGTCAGTTGTACTGCCAAGTGCACCGCTGATTGGCTACGTTCGGAAGGGATAACCGCTGAAAGCATCTAAGCGGGAAGCCCACTTCGAGATGAGATTTCCACGCACAATTTGTGTGAGAGGCCCCCAGCAGACCACTGGGTTGATAGGCGGGACGTGGAAGCGGGGACCAAAGACCCGTGAAGCCGACCCGTACTAATAGGCCGATGACTTACACCACAAACACCACCCTTCGTGGGTGGCAAGATACGCTGCGTCCACTATGCGGTCCCGAGACAACAACCGTCTCCAGGACTGAACCAAACAGATCCATGCACCCTTCGTCCTTGACGGGCGGTGGATGGGTCGGGGCAGGAAACTGCCCGCATGAACCACAGCATGACTGTGACCTTGATTTTCCCCACCCGGGTCCCCCCGGATGCGTGGAGCACGGGTTACGGCGGTCATAGCGTGGGGGAAACGCCCGGTCCCATACCGAACCCGGAAGCTAAGCCCCACTGCGCCGATGGTACTGCACTCGGGAGGGTGTGGGAGAGTAGGACACCGCCGAACATCTTTTCAGAGCCCATCCCCGGACCACCAGGTCCGGGGA
This sequence comes from Paeniglutamicibacter cryotolerans, assembly GCF_014190875.1. NCBI lineage: Bacteria > Bacillati > Actinomycetota > Actinomycetes > Micrococcales > Micrococcaceae > Paeniglutamicibacter > Paeniglutamicibacter cryotolerans. The sequence continues at coordinate 1,626,059 of NZ_JACHVS010000001.1, forward strand.
TGGCGTCGTTTAACCAGAAAACCAATCCGAGAGTTATGCCAGGTGTCCAAAAACACCAGTCGATTCAATGGCGGGCCCCCAAGCTTCCTGGAGATAGGGAAGGTTAGGCCCAAAGCCTTCGGGAGTACTGTGCACAATGACGATCGCCTGCCGGCTGTTTAGACGGAGCTTTTGGTAGCACGTGCGTAACGATCCGGTAGCACGCGTGTAAGCAACCGGTAGCGCTTCGGGACGTTCAAAGTCAGGATTGCTTTCACCCACGACACCAGGTCGGGGACAGTGAAAGGAAGACTGACGGTAATGGCTGACTACAGACACATCATGGCCCTGCTGGTGCAGGGCCATTCGTACCGACAGGTCCAAGGCAGGGCAGGCTGCTCGCACCGCACGATCGCCAAGGCCAGCCGGGTCCTTGCCGATCAAAAGCTGACCACCCGTGAGCAGATCGACGCGCTCACCGATGAGGACCTCGACCGGCTGTTCGACGACGGCCGCAAGGCCGTGAGCGGTGAGTTCGTCCCCGTCAATGTCGAGGCCGTGGTGAAGGCACGCATCGGTCGGAAGAAGCCACCGTTGAAAGTCTTGTGGGCCCGCTACCTGGACACCGCGCACACAGACTCCGCCCGGTTTTACGGCTATGAGCGGTTCTGCCAGATTATTGCCGAGCACGTCAAGGTCAACGACCTGACCAGCCCGCTGTCCCACGAACCCGGACACACGATGCAGGTCGACTGGGCCGGCACCAAGATGCAGCTGACCGATCCGATCACCCAGGAAACCACGAAGGTCTCGCTCTTCGTGGCGTCCTTACCGTATTCGGGAATGATCTTCGCCTACGGGTCCCTGGATGAGAAGCTTCCCGCCTGGTGCCAGCTGCACCGGAAGGCCTTTGAATACTTTGAGGGTGTCAGCCAGCTGGTCATTCCCGATAACGCCTCGACCGCATCGAACCAGATCAGCCGGTATGAAAAGGCCCGGGATGTGAACCAATCCTATGAGGCCTTCCTTGAGTACTATCAAACCGCGGCAGTCCCGACCGGCGCGTATAAGCCGCAGGAGAAAGGCAACGTCGAGGCGGGGGTTAAGGTCTCGACCAATTGGATCATCCACTACCTGCAGGGGCGGCGTTTCGCGGGTCTGGATGAGCTGAACGAGGCCGTGGCCGAACAGGTGGAGATGATCAATGACCGCACGCCCTTTCGCGGGGAGAACCGCTCCCGACGCGATTGGTTCCAGGATGCTGAACGCCACGAACTCATCGGCCTCCCGGCCGAGCCGTGGCAGCAGGTTTACTGGCGCAAGGCGAAAGTCTCCAGGGACTGGCACGTGCAGGTCGACACGGTTAAATATTCGGTTCCGCACCAGCTCGCCGGGCAGATCCTGGACGTGCGGATCGTGGGTGAGCAGGTCACCGTGCTTGCCGGTGGGCTCGTGGTTGCTTCGCACCGGCGTGGTGCGCAGCGTCATTCCTACGTCACCGATCCCGAACATGCGCCGCACGGGTATGAGGACATCTCACTGCTCTGGACCCGTGCCTATTTCATCCGGCAAGCAACAAAGGTCGGCCCCTACACGGTTCAGGCGCTGGCTCGGTTGCTGGATCGGAAAAAGATCGAAGCGCAGGGCTACCGCTCCTGCATGAACATCCTGGCACTGGGCAAGGGCAACAACCGCGCCCTGCTGGAGCAGGCCTGCCATGACCTCTGCGTGCAAGACGAGCGGAACCCTGTCAGTTATACCGCGCTCAAACATCGCATCACCGCCCTGCGGGCGGCCTACGCCGGGCGTCCGGGCGTGAGCGCACCGGCATCGCCGCAGTCCGGCGCGGGGCCGGTGACCGCGGGTGCCAGGGATACCAGCAGCGCCCATCTGGGCGGGATCTCGCAGTTCAGTCTCGAGGCCTTGAGAAGCACCGCCGCAACCGAGGAAACGAAGGAGGAGGACCATGCTTGATCATCATCTGACCGACGATGACATGGGGCTGTTTACCGGGTTGCGGATGACAGCGTTCGGCCAAAGCGTCATCGACATCGCCAACGACTCGGCCTATGACGAATGGACGTTTTCGCGCAAGGTCCGTCATGCACTGGATCAGGAGATCGCGGCCCGGGCCCAGCGTCGGGTGGTGAAGCTGCTCAAGGAATCGAAAACGCCGAACCCTGCTGCCTGTGTTGAAGACATCCACTACCTGCCGGACCGGAGCCTGAACCGGGAGGTCGTGGCACGGCTCGCGTCCTGCCAGTGGATCGAGCACACCACGAACCTGGTGATCCTGGGCAAATCAAGCGTCGGCAAATCGTATTTGGCCCAAGCCCTGGTCAACGCGGCCTGCCGGCACGACTACACGGCTCGCTACTTCCGACTTGATGACCTGGCGAACAAGCTCGCGGTTTATCGTCGGGGTGATGCCGAACGGCTGACGTTCCTGGGCAGCCTGCACGACTGCGATGTTCTGGTCCTGGATGACTTCTTGACCACGCCGATTAGCCCGGAGACCGCGAGCGAACTGCTCAATATCCTGGCGGGGCGCGAACACCGTGGCGCCACGGTGGTGACTTCTCAGTTCGATCCCGAGGACTGGTACAAGTCGCTGCATGATGCGGTGATCGCCGAATCGATCCTCAACCGCATCGTTTCCAGCAGTGAGTTGGTCCAGCTTGATGGGCCCAATATGCGTCGGCGTAAGCATACGGGTCCGGGAGATGAGCCGGTGAGCTGAAGCGATCGGTGCTGGCGCGAGGGCTCGGTGCTACCGGGTCCTCGCACCGGTGCTACCGTTTCGCTCCACATGCGCTACCGAAAGCTCCGTCTATACATGCCGGCGTCGGAAGTGCCGGCGTCCCGTTCGGACCATGTCGGGAGCCTGGTGGACGTCGAGTTGATCGAGTCGACGACGATGGTTCCGCCCCCGGATCAAGTGGCCAGCATGGCGTCAGGGGTTGAAGTAGGCCTAGTGGCTAGCGTCACTAGGCATGAATGCGGTTTTGGTAGGCGAGGCTCGAAATCTGGGCTATGCTTGATATTGCAAGATCCACTGAAATGACAGTGACTCAAAGATTTCCCCCAGTAACGGGTGGACATAGAGTTACGGCGGTCATAGCGTGGGGGAAACGCCCGGTCCCATACCGAACCCGGAAGCTAAGCCCCACTGCGCCGATGGTACTGCACTCGGGAGGGTGTGGGAGAGTAGGACACCGCCGAACATCTTTTCCAAGACCCCCAAGCATGGCTTGGGGGTCTTGATGTTTAACTGCCCAAATGAAGTTCGTGGACGGCGCACCCTTCAATGGAGAAGCGGCTAACCTTGAAGTATGGACGGACTATTTTCGCACGCTGAACCAACTTCCGCCGGAGGTCAGGATGACCGGCCAACGCCACCCGCGAGAGTCCACGTAGTGAGCGTCCCCGTTCCTGCTGACCAGGCCTTCGAAGGCTTCGTTGATTACGTCCATCTTTGGTGGCCACTCGGCAAGTTCTCCGCTCTGGGGCCGGGAAGCCATGTGGGATTCGAAGACAACGGTCTCATCGAGGAATCCGACGACGGACGTGTGAGTCTGTGGGGAACAGTCGAGCGGATAGAGCCACCGCATGTACTGGAACTTTCGTTTACGTTGGGGATGGAGCAGCATCCCGCCACCCGAGTGCACTTGGATGTGCGAAGCGTGGGGCCGGGCTCCGAAGTTACCCTGACCCACGACGGATGGAGCGGTGGCGAGGCCGGGCTGCAGCAGTACGAGAAGTACTCCGAATGGCCCGAAGTCCTTTCCTATTACGCCCGCTTCATGGGCGGTCACAGCTAGGCGTCGCGCACCCTGCGGTAGAGCCTTCGTGAATCTGCGTCAATGCATACCAGGCGCCATCCATGGAAGGGGCCGCGTGGGCCCCGCTCGTCCGTTGCCGCGGGTATCAAAAATCTGACGCGGTGTGGACCGCTCGTGTGAGCCTTTTGGCGCCTTGTTGGGTAGGTGGATGCCCTGTGGGGCCTCCCGGGCGGGGTGTGTGTCCGATCCATTGCCCGGGGCCTAGCGTAGCTGGTTCGCGATCGGCCGCACCGCGCTCCGGCCAGCGCCGTGAGGCCACACCGAGAAGGTGCCGGCACCAAGCGCACGGGCGTTGTGCCGACCCGTGCTGCCGACAGTGGTTGAGCACTTCCATCAGGCCTTCATTTTCGTCCGAGATGAGATCTTGCTGGCCCCGGCGTAGCGCCCAGTTCCACGCCTGGTGGTGCGACTTCGGAGAATTTCGGAAACGTTGACGTTGGTCGATTTTGATCCATGTGGGGGAGGTCACCTCGTGGCGTTTCATCGAATGTGGACTCGCGAAAATGCCTGTATTCCTGCGGGAAACCATGCTGCTTTTAGGGCCGGATCGAATTGAGGGTCAGGGAAAAGCTGCTCCTTGGCGCATTCGAGAATCCTCGATTGGTTATTTCCCCGAAGACCCGGTAAACTCGATTCTCGTTGGTAAAACACCGGGATGTGGCGCAGCTTGGTAGCGCGCGTCGTTCGGGACGACGAGGTCGCAGGTTCAAATCCTGTCATCCCGACCAATGAAGGCCCCGCTGGAACTTCGGTTCGAGCGGGGCCTGTCCCATTTCTAGTGGATATGTGCCGCTCGATCCGGCTGCCCGGGCCGAGGGATCAGTCCGAGGGAATTCGAATACCGTGACAACCTCCTGGTCCTCGGCGAGCCCTGACAGCGGGCGGGTAGGGCCGTGAGCTTTCCGGCTGCTGACATCCACCCACCAGAGTTGACTGGTGCCGTTGGGCTGCCGTGGGGCCCGACCTCTGCGTGTGCGATGCCGCCGGCGCCCACTGGTAAGCCCCTGGGGATGCGTAGGGGGACAATGGCACAGTGTCAGGGCTCCGACCCGGAACGGGAATCCCGGCCTTCGTCCGCGAGCATCAACACGGCTCGGCGCCGCCGGGGATGGCCGCGCCACGTTTGCCTGGACTGCCCTGTTGATTTAGTAGGTGAATGATCACCCGATGTTTTATCTCCTACTGATGTGTGGGTCACGCCGGAGGCCCCCACAGTCGGTACCGGTACCGACACCGACTGGCAGCTGAGGCAGGGCGATTCCGGGCCGGGCGCTGCGGTGGGCAAGCTACCCCGGGATCGACGTCCCATGAACGGCGCTCATCCGGCATCGTCCCGGTACATGGCGCCCTGTTCGAGTGACCGGAGCACCTCGATCGGGGGATTAAGCATGATCGCCGCCTCGTCGCGGCGGTGCACCAGCACGTCCTGGACGTAGGACTCCACTGCCTGGGTCAGCGGGACGTTGGACCCGATGCTCTCGGAGATCTGCCAGCGGTGCTCGAGTACCTCATACACGAGTTGTGCCGGCTCTAGCTTGCCCTGCAGCTCGCGCGGGATTGCCTGGGTGATCTTCACGAAGACGTGTGTGACCCAGTGCGCGGCGGAGATCTCCTCATCCGTGTCCGGGAATTTCTTGGCACGGTGTGCATCCAGGTCGTTGAGCAGTCGGCGGGCCTGACCCTCCTCGACATCCAGCCCGGTCAGCCGCAGCAACCGCCGGGTGTGGTGCCCCGCATCGACCACCTTGGGCTGGATCGAGAACCGTCCGCCGTCGGAGGTCGTCTTCAGCGAGATCTCTTCCACATCAAAGCCCAGCTCGTTGAGCCGGCGGATGCGTTCCTCCACGCGCCAGCGCTCGGACAGGTCGATGGTGTCCTTGCGGGTGATCTCCGCCCACAGCCCGCGGTAGGCGTCCATGATCAGTTCACTGGTGGCCACGGGGTCCACCGATTCCTCGATTAGCCCGGCCTCCATCAGATCCATCAATTCACCGGCGATGTTCACCCGGGCGATCTCCAGGTCGTATTCGCGCTGGCCCCCGGAGAGCTCGGGGTAGAGCTCGCCGGTCTCCGCGTCCACCAGGTAGGCGGCAAAGGCCGCGGCATCGCGGCGGAACAGGGTATTGGACAGTGAGACGTCGCCCCAGTAGAAACCGGCCAGGTGCAGCCGCACCAGCAGAAGCGCCTGCGCATCGATGAGCCGGGTCAACGTGGCCCGGCGGAGCCGCTGCGAGAAGAGGGCGCGGTACGGCAACGAATACTTCAGGTGCCGGGTGACCAGGACGGGATCCAGCTCATTGCCCTGAAGGTCGCGGCGCCCGGTGATCACCGCGACCGGTTCCACGCATGGGACGTCCAGTCGGCGCAGCTTACGCAGCATGTGGTATTCGTGCCGGGCCACGTGTTCGCCGGTTTCCTTCACGGCGATCACACCCTCGCCCAGTAGCGCGAAGCGCACGATGTGCCGGGAGATGCCGCGCGGTAGGGCGGCCAGGTTCTCCGCCGGCCAGTCCTCCAACGCTATATGCCAGGGCAGCTCGAGCAGTGCCGGATCGGCCGTGGCAGAGGTGATGTTCAGTGAACCGGCCAGTGGTGCCGGGCTGCCGGAATCACGCGGGAGCTTGCCCCGCTGCTGGTAGTTGGTCGGCTCGTCGTTCCATTGTGCTTTGTGGCGCGGCATCTGTTGCCTTTCCTTCATGCTGCGGATACGACAACGGCGGCCCAGCTCCCTTCCGCTGGGGAAGGGTGCGGGCCGCCGTCGGCTGTTGCTGGGGGAAGCGGGGGCGATTACCTGGCGTCGACGGACGCGGCGCGCTCCTCGAGGCTGAGCCCGGTCTTCGTGTCGAACAGGTGCACGTGCCCGACCTTCGGGGTGACATGGACCGGCTCACCCTTCATCGGGGGTCTGCGCCCGTCGACGCGGACCACTACGTTGTGCTCGGTGCCGTTGAGCAGCGTGTGCCCGTAGACGTAGGCATCGGCGCCGAGTTCCTCGACGACATCGACCTGTACCTGCAGGCCCTCGCCAGCGGCGACGAGCTCCAGATCCTCCGGGCGGATGCCGAGCGTAACGGTGGAACCGGTGGCAGCATGCAGCGTCGCCGAGGACACCGGATAGGTGGTGCCCCCAAAGACGACTCCGCCATCAACCGTGGGCAGTTCGAGCAGGTTCATCGCGGGGGAGCCGATGAAGCCGGCGACGAAGACGTTTGCCGGGTGGTCGTAGAGCTCGCGCGGTGTGCCGACCTGCTGCAGCAGTCCGTCCTTGAGTACCGCGACGCGGTCGCCCATGGTCAGCGCCTCTACCTGGTCGTGGGTGACGTACACAGTGGTGACGCCCAGACGGCGGGTCAGCGAGGCGATCTGGGTGCGGGTCTGCACGCGCAGCTTCGCATCCAGGTTGGACAGCGGCTCATCCATCAGGAATACCTGCGGGCTGCGCACGATGGCGCGGCCCATGGCCACGCGCTGGCGCTGGCCGCCGGAAAGGGCCTTGGGCTTGCGGTCAAGATAGTCCTGCAGGTCAAGCAGCTTGGCGGCTTCGAGCACACGGCGGGCGCGCTCCTCCTTGTCCACGCCGGCGATCTTCAGCGCGAAGCCCATGTTGTCGCCCACGGACATGTGTGGGTAGAGGGCGTAGTTCTGGAAGACCATGGCGATGTCGCGGTCCTTGGGCGGGATGTTGGTGACATCGCGGTCGCCGATCAGGATCCGGCCGGAGTTCACGTCCTCGAGTCCGGCGAGCATGCGCAGCGAGGTGGACTTGCCACAGCCCGAGGGGCCGACCAGGACGAGGAATTCTCCGTCCTCGATTTTCAGGCTGAGCTTGTCGACGCTCGGCTTTTCGGTGCCCGGGTAGATCCGGGTGGCGTTCTCAAAAGTTACCGATGCCATGAGGCAGCATCCTTTCACGGGCAGGTACGTGCCCGACGATCCGAAGTGAATGGAATCACAAGCTTCTCATATCGAGGACAGCTTGGAGAAGTGCCGGCACGTGGCCGGTCCCCTCGATCCTGAACCGGGCCCGCGACGGACCATGGCCGACCTTGACTCCCACGTCCGCACCGGATAGCACGGCAAAGGCGTGCTCGTCCGTGACGTCGTCCCCGGCAAAGACCACGGCATCGGCGTCCACCACCTCGCGCAGCCAACTCAACGCCGATCCCTTATCTGCGCTGACCACAGACGCCTCAAGCACATCCTTGCCATCGAGCAGGCTTACCCCGGACAGGTCATCGAGGCGGGCCCGTGCGGCACGCAGCGCCGCGGCTCCCGTTGCGGGCTCGGCCCGACGCACGTGCAGCACCACGCCGGAGGGCTTGTCCTCGAGCGAGGTGCCGGGGTACAGGGCAGAAACCTCGGTCATCCGGGCCCGGGCCAGGCTCATCGCGCGCTCCTGGTCCGTGCCGAGCCGCAGCTCCCCGATCCCGGCGCCGAAGCGTTCCGGGGCCCAGCGTTCGGCACCGTGGCTGCCCACCAGCAGCGTGGATTCCGGCGGGTGGGCCACCGCGCGCAGCGATGCCAGATCGCGGCCGCTCAGGAGTGCGGTGACGGTATTCTCCAGCGCCGCCAGCTGCGCGAAGGCCTCCGCCGCGGCGGGCAGGGCCCGGGCATCGGCAGGGACATCACACAGCGGGGACAGTGTGCCGTCGAAGTCCATGGCCACCAGCAGCAACGGCACGTTCGACAGCAACTCGACGGCGTCTCGCAGAGCAGGACTCAGAGCCTCGGGCATCAGGCCTCTCCTCCCACCGCAACAGGCTCCGCGGGTTCCTCGGCACCGGAATTGAGCGAGCCCAGGAAGGTGTCTGACCAGCGGGCAACGTCGTTCTGCAGCACTTGCCGGCGCATCAGCCGCATCCGGCGGGCTGCCTCTTGGCCGGGCATGTTCACAGCGTTCATGATGCCGGCCTTCAGCCCGTCGATGTCATGCGGGTTGACCAGCACCGCCTGCTTGAGCTGGTCCGCCGCACCGGTGAACTCGGAGAGCACCAGCACTCCGCGCAGGTCGGCATGGGCCGCCACGAACTCCTTGGCTACCAGGTTCATCCCGTCGCGCAGCGCGGTGACCAGCATGATGTCGGCCGCCAGATAGAGTGCGACCATCTCCCGTTGCGGATAGCTGTGGTGCAGGTAGCGCACCGCAGTGTGGCTCATGGTGTCGTATTCGCCGTTGATGCCGCCCACGGTGAGCTCTACCTGGTCCTTGAGTTGCATGTAGTCGGCCACCGATTCCCGGCTGGGGCTGGCCACCTGGACCAGGCAGGCGTCCCCGACGGCGAGCTGCCTATCGGCCAGCAACTCGCCGTACGCCTTGAGCCGGTGCCGGATGCCCTTGGTGTAATCGAGTCGGTCCACGCCCAGCAGGATGGTGGTGGGATTGCCGAGCTCGGCCCGGATCTGTATCGACCGCTCGATGATCGCCGGATCCTGCGCCAGTTCGGCGACCGTCCTGGAATCGATGGAGATCGGGTGGGCCTCGGCCCGGCAGGTGCGTGCCGGACGATCGTCGTCATCGGTCAGCTGCACCGCAGGGCCCTTGACCGTGTACCCGTTGAAGCGCCGGACGCTGCGCAGGAAATTGCTGGCGTCGGAGGGGCGCTGGAAGCCGATCAGATCCGCACCGATCAGGCCCTCGAGCACTATTCTGCGCCACGGCATCTGCGCGAAGATCTCCGGGGAGGGGAAGGGAATGTGGTTGAAGAAGCCGATCCGCAGGTCGGGCCGGGACTCGCGAAGCAGCCTCGGGACCAGCTGCAGCTGGTAGTCCTGCACCCAGACGGTGGCGCCAGGGGCCGCAGTGCGTGCCGCTGCCTCTGCAAAGCGGGCATTGACACGTTTGTAGCGTTCCCACCAGGTGCGGTGGAATTCGGGGGGGACGATCACGTCGTGGTACAGCGGCCACAGAGTCGAATTTGAGAACCCCTCGTAATACAGCTCAACGTCCTCGGAGCTGAGCCTCACCGGGACCAGGTGCATGTCCGAGTGGCTGAAGGCGGCGAGCTCCTCGTCCGGGGCGCCGTGCCATCCGACCCAGGCGCCGTCTGCCGACTGCATCACCGGGGCCAGTGCCGTGACCAGCCCGCCGGGGGAGCGCTGCCACTGGGGCTTATCGTCGGGGCCCGCGATCCGGTCAACGGGAAGCCTGTTGGCCACCACCACGAAATCGAAGCGTTCGGGGGCGGTCTCGGCGGTATCGGGCGCCGTCTGGTTAGCTAGCACGAGGGGGTCCTTCGCTCGACGGGGAGGATTGCTTGTCTTGAGCCTAGCGGGAGTTTCCTAGCTATTTCGTTTTCGAAGGCCCCGACAAGAAATAAACCGCGGAATCAGCGGCGTGTCGGGGCCTTCCATCTGCCGAAATATGTATGACCTAAAGTATGATTTATGACATGGCGCTCTACAAGAAAACGATCAACGGCAACGTGTACTGGTACCTGCGTGAGATGGCGCGGGTGGACGGGAAGCCGAAGATGGTTTCCGAGCGGTACCTGGGAAGCGCCAAGGACATCGAAAAGCTCCTGGACGCCAAGGAAGCCGCAACCGTGCCAGAGAAAACGCGGCACCTGGGCTTCGGGGATTCCGCCGCGGTCTGGGGCATCCTGCAACGCCTGGACATCGCCGGGATTATCGACGAGGCCGTTGGCCCACGCCGCACGGACGCAGGTGCCTCGGTAGGCACCTACCTGTCCCTGGCGGCGCTGAACCGGGTCGTGGCACCCACCTCCAAGGCCGGCTTCAGTGATTGGTGGAAAACCACCGCGGCGGACCGCTTCACCAAGATCCCCGCGTCCGTGCTGGACCACCGGCGCTTCTGGGACGCCATGCACAAGGTCACCCTGGAACAGCTCGCGGTGATCGAGGAACGCATCGCATTGGCGATGATCACCGAATTCAACCTGGACATCTCCGCCCTGGCCCTGGACATGACCAACTTCGCCACCTACATCGACTCCACCAACGAGAAAGCGCCGATCGCCCAACGCGGCAAGGCCAAACAGAAACGCAACGACCTGCGCCTGGTCGGCCTGGGACTGGTCATCACCCGCGACGGCGGCATCCCGCTGCTCGCCCACGCCTACCCGGGAAACAAACCCGACGTCACCCAATTCCCGCTCATGATCGACGCGCTCGGAGCGCGGCACCGCAAGCTCGCCGAAACCGCCGGGATCTCCGGTAACCCGGAAGTCACCGTGGTGTTCGACGCCGGACAGAACTCGGCCTCCAACTTCACCCGCGTCACCGACACCGACCTCGCCTTCGTCGGCTCCATCCCACCCTCCCAGGTCACGGACCTGCTCAAGATACCGGCCAAGGACCGCGTGATCATGGAGGAGGAACGCTTCGAGGGGCTCAGCGCAGTGGAGTCCCGTAGGGATGTCTACGGGACCGAGCGCCGGGTGATCCTCACCCACTCACCGACACTGCACCAAAAGCAGGCCGCAGGCTTTGCCCAAACCCTGGCCAAGGCCCAGGCAAAGCTCGCGGACCTCGCCGAGACACTGGCCCGCGGAAAGGCCCGCCGCACCACCGGAGAGCTGGCCGAGCACATCAAATCGATCACTCGCGACTCCTGGCTCCAGCGCGTCCTGCTCTGCGAGGTCACCGGCACCACACCGGCCACCCACAGGCTCTCCGTCAGCGTCAACGAGACCGCACGCAAGGAGCTGGAAGACGAGGTGTTCGGGAAAAGGATCCTGGTCACCACCCACGAGAACTGGCCGGTGGCCGAGGTGGTCGACGCCTACCGGTCCCAATCGGACGCGGAATTCGGGTTCCGGCAGCTCAAGGACCCCCACGTGGTCTCGTTCTCACCCATGAACCACTGGACCGAACACAACATCCGCATCCACACCTTCACCTGCGTCCTGGCCCTGCAGATCGCCCACCTCATGCGCCGCGACGTCGAACAGGCCGGCGAACACCACTCCGTACGAGAACTGCTCGAACGACTGGCCAGCATCGGCGAAACCGTGATGATCTACCCCTCCACCGGAGGCCGCCCCAAGGCCCGGCGCATGCTCACCGAAGAAATCGACACCCACGCCAACCTTGCCGAAATCTTCAACCTCGCCAAGCTGGCCCCGAAGAAAAGTTAGGTCATACATTTCCGGTCACTAAAAACCGACACTGACTAGGTGTGACATGACTATCGGAGTGATTAGCTAGGAAACTCCCGCTAGGTGACCGGGAGGGATAGTGGGGAAAATCCCAGCTCTCGGATGACGCCGTGTGCTCTAAACTGGAAAACGTTGGGGGAACTTCGTGACACACAAAGGACAATGGATCTATGGCATCGAACAGCCCGCGGCCGAATAAGGCCGAGCGGAACTCGAACGCACGCGAACAGGCGGCAAAGATCAGGGAGCAGCAGGAATCTGCTGGCAAGCGCAAGTCCCTGTTCATCAAATTGGGCGTCGTGCTGGCGGTGGTGCTGGTCGTGGTGCTCATTGCCGCGATCATCATGCAGAACAACCGGGGCGCCGTTGCCGATACGGGCAATGCTCCCCGTGGCGGCAACGCGGGGGGCGGCATCACGCTGATTTCCGATACGGCGGTCGCCGACACCTCGGGCATCACGGTCGACGTGAATTCGCTTCCCCCGGTCCCGGTCTCTGACCCGGCCAACCCGGTAACCCCCAAGCCGCGCGATGTGGTCACAGCGCCCAAGGGGCAGCCCATCAACATCCTGCTGTACGTGGACGCCAACTGTGTCCACTGCGCTGATTTCGAGGGCCAGTACGCCGATCAGTTCGCCACCTGGCTTGGAGCTGGCGATGTCACCGTCGAATACCGCAACGTTTCCTACCTGAACAGCGGCACCAATTTCTCCTCGCGTGCGGCTAACGCGCTGGCCTGTGTTGCCAACTCGGCAGCGCCCTCGTACCTGCCCTTCTCCAAGGCCCTGTTCGCGCACTACCCCGAAGGGGAAATGAGCAACAAGCAGCTGGCGGCCATGGCCAAGGACAACGGTGCCGACGTCGGCAGCTGCATCAGCGATGGCACCTTCCGTCCATTCGTGAAGTTCACCGACCAGGCAGCACGGGTCGATGGGATCGCGGGCACCCCGAGCATCTTCATCCAGGGCAAGGAATGGACCCCTCCGGCGGGACAGGGCTTCGAAGCCTTCGGCCCGGCCGTGCAGGCAGCCATCGACGCCAACAAGAAGTAGCAAAACGCATTCATTTCCCGGGTCCTCCTGATTTATTCGGGCGGACCCGGGCCCGTGAAACGGGAAAATGCGGATCGCGTTTCCTGATCGGGCCTAGCGTCCGCTAATCTTGATCATGCTGTCAGCCTCCGGTTACGACCGGGAGCCGGCAACGTGCCTCCTTAGCTCAGTTGGCCAGAGCACCTGTCTTGTAAACAGGGGGTCACCGGTTCGAATCCGGTAGGAGGCTCCACTGAAATCCCCGTGGTTCAACGGCAGAAATGCCCTGATCCACGGGGATTCTTCGTTTCCCGCTGGTTTTCGGCTTGCGTGTGCGGCTAATGCACCAGCCCCGAGACGAGGTTGATGGACGTGGCTAGGACGATGGCGCCGAAGACATAGGCAAGCAGCGCTTGGCGCAGGACCGTGGAGCGGACCTCGTTTGTCTTTAGGTTCGTGTCGGAAACCTGGAATGTCATGCCGACGGTAAAGGACAGGTAGGCGAAGTCGCGGTAGTGCGGCGGCGAGTCTTCGTTGAAATCGACGCCCGCCCGCCCGCGGTAGTAAAGGGAGGCATAGCGCAGCATGAAGAGCGTGTTGACCAAGACCCACGACAGCGCGACGCTGGCCAGGGCCACGCCGATGATTGCCGCTTTCGTCGGGCCCTGGGCGGAGCCGGCATCGAGCAGGATCAGCACGACCCCGCCGAAGCTGGCGACGGTGGCGGACAGGACCAGGACGTCCGAGACGGTACGCCCCGGATCCTCGCGTGTGGCGTGGGCGGCCGTCCCATCGGCGTCGAGTCTCCCGATGACTGACCAGACCATGACTAGGAACGTCAGCGCGGCAGCCGCCCAGCCAAGTGCCGGAGCGTAGTCCCAGGACCAGAAGATGCCGACGGGCACGGCAACGACGAGACCGATGACAAGCATCAACGAGATCCGGAGACGGGAACGGTGTCGGCGGGTGTCAAAGGGTGAAGTGCTCATGGGCCCATCCTTTCACCTCGGGCTCGTGCTTGGCCTCGGCATCGGGCCCCGCGTCCGGTGTCATTGCAGAAGTGATCCTGGTTGCTTGAAGCGCTTCTTGACGATGCACGGACCACATCAATGAACCGCACCGTCCGCGGACAACGCGGTGGAGCGCTTTGTCCCTTTTCCCGACGGGGTGACGGCAAACGAGTCACCGCGAACTTTGCTGCCTTCGGTTGCGAAATTTCCGAGCGTGAAACATTTGCCTACCAGATCGCTGATCCGCATCGCGCGCAGGGTGGGTTTGCAGTCGATGCCATCGGGTTTCTGCTCGCCGTGGGCATGGCCGTATTGGCGAGCACCCACATCGCGGGGAATCTGGAACGGGGCTGCCTGATGGTCCTCGACGGCGATTCACTGACTGCCGCCATGCTGTCCCAGGGCCTTCTCCATGGCTCGCTGGCATCGATCAGGATTCCGCTGCACCTGGCCAGCGCGCTTTCCCTGTGGTTGGCTTCGCTGATGAGGCTCACCACGTATTAAGTGGGGACCACTTTGGCCGTACTCCTTTCACCGGCACTCCTCGCAAGCTTGCTGTGGGTTCCAACGCTCTCGTAGCAGGGCGTGGGTAAGGAGGACCGAAGGCCGAACATCGTCCGGCTGCCCCTGTCGGGTCTGCCCGGTGTCTTCTCCGTGTTCGCCAAACCTCTCTACCTGGCATGGTTCAGCGCCCCGGCAATCGTCGCCATCATGTTTATCAAATGCCGGGACCGGATGCCGGTAGACCACATGATCCGGCTGATGACCCGGGTGGTCCTGCTGGTCTCGTCGGCTGGAATCGGGTTGTTGGCCAGGTTCCTCACCTCCAGTCACCTGCCTCCGAGCAACGGCCAGCACTTCCGGCCCGCAGAGCGCCTTAACCATGCGAGTGGACTGTGGGGGCCTGCCTCAAGGTGGTATCCACCCCGCCCAGGCCCTCGAAGGGGGCGGCGATCGTGGTGGCGCTCCTTGCCGCCATCCTCGGCACTGTGTGATCGGGTGGAAGCATCCTTGCCGACGGCAACGCTCTTTCTCGCCGGAGGGGGGCGGCTGATCCCGCTCAGCAATACAGCGGGATTCGTGCTTCGGTGATCTGCCGCCAACAGGTACCAGCAGGGTTGAGTATTCGCCCCGGTTCTCGCCATCGTGACACTGGTAGCGCTCAGGATCGGTGCCCAGACCCCCGGGGATCCATGACCAAGATCAGTGTGCGGGCAGGTCGTCCTGTGCCTATTGTGCCGTGTGGGGCAGTGGTGATCGCGGCCATCAGCGCCTTACCCGAGCACAACAGGCGATCTCCGTGACCGATGCGTCGCTCGGCTGCGTCACCGAAGAGATCGTGGCTCACCCCGGCGTTGGCGCTGGGCCGTGCTGGAGCATCCGATCTACCAAGACCAGAATGGATGACCCGGCTCAAGTGATTCAGAGTGGCAGGCAGCCCGATGATCAGGGGTAGCTGGTGAACTGGGACGACCCCGGACCTTGCGCGACGTGTCGTTCATCGTGACCGTCGCCACCACTCCGCCCTGTGATTTTCCCCGGCGGTCGAGGTCCTGAGGACGATCTACGGCGGTAGCCATCAGATCTTCGATATCGCCCCATTCTTGCTCCTGCAGGGCCGGTACGCGGACCGCCGGACGTCCGCTGGCTTGTCGGGGCAAGTTGCGTCGCGGGTGCCCGGAGTTCTCCGCCAGCGCTCTGGGCGTCGTGCACCCCATGCCGGGGCTTAGCCTAGCGGTTTGGGGCCCTTGCGCTTCCGGTGGAAGATCAACGCAGCCGATACGCCGGCCAGCCAGAAGTCCTTGGCCATGGCAGTTCCGTCAGCGGAAGGCCGAATGCCATCGCTCCGAGTCATGCCCGGCGTCTTGAGATATGTGAAGATCAGACCCGCGGAGAAGACGCCGAGCCCCAACCCTGCCAACCGGCTCGGGATGAATGGGGCCAGCAGTGCCGAACCCAGGACGATCTCCCCATAACCGAGGTACTTCCCGAACTGGTCCGAATCGATCTGGGCAACCTGCGGGATCACTTGGGAGGCCATATCCTGCAGCCCGGAGGAGTGCTCGTGATCCATGCCCAGCTTCCCTACACCGCTATTGAGGATGTAGGCGCCGGTCACCAGACGTAGTGCCGCATTGCCGATGCTGAATCCCATGGTGCTGCTCCTGCCGGTAGTCGAAACTGCGCTTATGACCAGCTTAGGGAAGCACGGCCGCGACGGCTACGGCAGGGTCACGCGGGAATGGAACTCGCATCCGATTCGCCGGCCGAGGCCAGGTGGTGGGAGCCGAACGGGGCATCTGGCAACACGATCCCGGGCTGGGCGGGCACCAGGGAGCTGAGACCGGAACGGGTGCGGTGCCATGCCGATTCGGCGGCCACCCAGATGGTCATCGGTAGCCCAGTAAAGTAACCGGTGTATTCCTGTTCCACCGCCCATTGGGTAGACCTGGCGAAGTGCCGCCAAGAGGCGTCGTTGCGGTTGTCGATCACAGTGATCGGGGTTCCGCCCATGGACAGTGCATAGGTGAGCCGGGTATCGGCGATCTGCTCGCGGATGCCCAGCCGGCGGTAGGCGGGGTGCACGAACATCGCGCCGAGCTCCACGGGGGAGTCTGCCAGGGTCGGGGCGGTCACCGAGGTGTGCACTATCCCGACGCCGACGCGGGAGCCCTCGTGCAGCGCCGTGACGACCAGTTTGGCCGCGTCGAGCTTCTCATGCCAACGGGCATCGGGGGACGGGGTCAGCGAAGACAGGGCTTCGCGCTCGCCGGAAGACGGCGCGGAAAATGACAGGGAATACTCAATGGCTGGAAGCACTGGGGCGGTCCTCTAAGTGAAAAAGAGCGAACGAAAGAAGGGGTTCCCGGAAGTACGCCGGGCCGGTTCTTTGGCCGGTAGGGGACCGTTGCCGGTGGCGTCCGGCAGCTTCCTTGTAGGGCCCAGTTTGGGCGTCATTTTATAAACGACAAAAAGTAGTATTACCTGTCAGCTGGCCTCTTGTAAACCCGGGAATCCGATGGCCTTTCCGCAAAGCGCCTGAGGGAAACCGAGACTCCCGGAATTCCGCTGTTTTCCCCGGGAATCCGCACCGGAACGACGCCGGCAGAGCATCGGGAATTTACCCCACGTCGTCGGGATCCTCCGCCTGCAAGCCGACACTGGCGACGGTGATCCGAATGTCACGGGGACCGGTATGGGACAGCAGGTCGAGGCGGGCCGAGATCTCGCGAAAAATGCAGTGGCTGACAGTCGGTGCGTTCGCTCCCCGGGCAATGCCGATGGTGACCTGGACACGCAGTGTTTCGCCGGCGTCGACAGCGACGAGCACCAGGGGTGGTTCCAGTAGTCCGGGCGCCATGCCGTCGATGATGTCCGCTGCGATGCGCACCGGTGGCGCTTCCGAGTGATAGAGCCGTGCCACGCCTGCGACGCCTGCTACCAGCGCCGAGAGCTGCCCGGGTAGATCTTCGGACATGGCGTTCACTCCTCGCTTTCGACGTCGGATGGAACGGGCGGCTCGTGGAGGTCATGCACGATGACGTCGATACCCGAAATGGCCAGATTGGTGTGTGCCAGCAAGCGCCGGGAGACTGCCTGGCGCAGGTTTCGCACCACTTGGGGAACCGAACCGCCCCACACCACGCTGGCTTCAATCACGATGGTGATGGGTTCGCTCGGGAGAGTGACGTCGCCCAGCAGGCGTACCCGTCCGATGATCAGGCCAGGGACCTCGCTTTCTGCTGCGCGAATCAGTCCCAGTACAGCCCCCTCGGTAATGGCGAGATCGGCTACAGGATCGGGGTGGGCCAAGGGAATCCTGCGCCCGGCCCGGGCCTCGGTGGAGATTCTGGACAGCACACCTTGGACCCACGACTCATCGAGGGTGGGCGCCATGTCGGAATTGGAGGCCAGAAGCTCTTGCGAGAGGTGACGAAGCCGGACCATCGCCGATAGCGTGAGCTGGCAGCCGGGAGAGTTATCAATGGCGGGATCGGCCGGGGTCCTTCCGGCATCAAGGTAGTCGCTGAGTTCTTCGAGGCTGTGGTGTTTCAGGCCATCTAGGCCATCCAGGCCGGATCTGCTGGGGTTGGCAGGGGGTGAGGGCAGGTGAGTGGGGCTCATTTCCAGGCCTCCATTCGCGGGATGAGATTCATGCGGGCCCGGGCCAGCAGGCCGCGGACCGTAGACACCGGCAGCTCGAGTTCGTCGGCCATTTCCTCGTAGCTGAATTGCCCCAGCTCCTTCATGACCCAGCAGCGGCGTTGCGGAGCGGGCAGCTCGGACAGTGCCATGGAGAGCGCTTCAAGCTGGGAATTTTCCTGAGTGATACCCGAAGGAGAGGCGGACTCCGGTGCGGGGAGCTCGTCATCGTCCAGCTGGGTTTCCTTTTTGTGCGCCCGGATCCGGTCCATGCTCTTATGACTGACGATTTTCATCATCCAGCTCCTCACCGCACCACAGTCTTCCAACGTCGCGAGCTTCTCCCATGCGGTGATGAAGGCCTCCTGCACGACATCATCCACCTCGTTGTTGGAAGGTAGCAAACGGGTGGCATAGGCGCGCATCATCGGCGAATAACGTCGGACCAGATGTTCGAAGGCTGAGGTATCTCCGTCGGCAGCCCGACCGGCCAGCGTCCGGTCGTCAGCATGTCCCAGATCGGTCGGAGGAGGTGGTCCGGGCAATGTGCTTCCCTTCCTTGAGCAGGAGGCAGTTCGGGGCTTTTGCCCAAAAGTCGAGGCCTTTCCCTCCGCTCATCCTCATTGGTCCGGGTCGGGTTGTCCAGCTCTCAACGCCGGTGGTTCCCGAATGGGATGCATGGAGGTTCTTTGGCGCAGGCGTTTTCGACGAGCCAAATGGCCTTCTTCGGTTCGATGGAGGCCTGCCCAACTCGTCCCACACCCTCCGCTCTGCTGGCTGCTCCCCGGGCCATACTAAGGTTTTTGGGCCAGTCGTTCGGCGTGGCCCGCCTTGGGCGCCGCGGTGGCGGCCCCGGACACCAAGCGTTCCGTCTGATCCCTGAGGTCCGTGTGGTTCCCGTATTTGGCCCGCCCGGCCTGCCTCCCCAATAAGTAGGCGATGAGTGCCGCAACGGCGAGTGCCAGTAACTTGTTGGACATCGTGTTTCTCCTTTTGCCGGATTGAACAAGTGGCTGGACTCAGTGGACCCGCGAGATCCGGGTCGGGCCGAATCCGGCCTTGAAATGGATCAATACCGGCAGTTCACGGCCTATCAGCAAATCCCAGGCGCGAATGGTCTCTTCGATATGCAATTGGGCGGCGGACAGCGACAATGTGGATGAGGGCGCGGGAACAGCGATGATCTTCAGGGCGGGCCCGCTCGCGAATCGATGGCTGCTCACCGAGTATGAGGCCAATATTTTGGGGTTCTCGAGGCGCTGGCCGATGGCGGATTCCGCGACAGCGGAGGCAACTTCTACGGCACCGGATTCTCGGGGCAGGCCGGCGGCCGTTTCCTTGCTAGTCAGCAGAGTGCTGGTCCGACCGCGGCCCTGGGCAACGATGAATGCCAGCAGCAGGATAGAGACGATCAGCGCGGCAGCGGGAAGCGCGATGTAGAGCCAGGAAGCCTCCAGCTGTGGGGGCGTGGTGGATGAGACAGCCGAAGCCGCCGTATCTTTGACCCAATGGGCGGCTGCCGACCAGGCATCGGACCAACGAGGGACGAATGCCACCCCGACAAGCAGGATGCCGGTCGACAGCAACACCGCCCCCGTGATCAAGAGGAGTGCCCGGTTCAGCGCCCGATTGGTGTTATTCATGATCCGATCACTCCCTTTTTGGAAATGTTGACCTTGACGGGCAGCTCCAACCCGTGTGGCTGCAGGGCCTGCATGGCCGCAGTGCGGATCGCCTCCTGCCGATTCTGGAGGCCGGATGAAGGCACCACGTTTACGATCAGTTCCCGGGAACCCACGAGCACCCGGATCTGTCGTGGGTCGATGCCAGCCAGCTGGCTGACGCGTTGGGCGACAGCCGTGGCGATGACGCTGTCGTCCACCACGACAGCGCACCTGTCCGATTCCAGCCGACGGCGGGCGAGGCTGCCCGGCAAGACCGCTGCCAGAATCAGGAATAGTCCGACCAAGGCGATGAGTGCACCGCCAACGACCAGCAAGACCGGCTGAACATCGGTGAGGGAGGCGGCCGCCTGCAGCACGGTTGAAGGCCTGGCCCAGAGCGCAGGAAGGCGTAAACCGGCCAATGCGGTTTCGACCCCGAACCAGAGAATCAGAAACAGGAGCCCCAATGCCACGATGATGGCTGCCAGCGAACGGGATGAGTGCATTTCCCGGCGGATGATCCGGGCCAGCGTGCGGTCTGGTGCGCTCATCCGAGCCTCTTTTCCCGGATCGGGTGGAGGCCTGTCAGCCTGAAGTCGATCCGAGACACGCTGTGCCCGGTCAGCTCGGTGACCCGGTCGGCGATCAGCTGCCGGGCCGTGGCGACGCGTGAAATCAGGTCTCCGCCTGGGTCGCCTCCGGGTGCCGCCCAGGTGGCCGTGACACCTATGGGCGCCTTCATCGAGAGCACCAACTCTGCCTCATGGTCGGCCAGTTCCACATCAACGAGGGTTGCGGGGACATTCAAGGTTTCGGCACCGAGTGCCGTGGTTACCCGTTGCAGGCTGCGTTTGCTGATGGACGTGCGGCCCCGGCGGACCGCTGACGGTTCCCCGGTCTGGCCGCTCATGAGGAAGAGCGCCGTCCACGGAACGCATCGGCAAAGGCCCTGGGGTCGAAATGGCCATCCATGGCCCTTCCGGCCACAACTCCGATGAACATGGCCACCGCGACAAAAACAAAGGCCCAGAATCCCAGGACAATCCAGGTTAATGCAAGGACGGCACCCACGGCGGCACCGATGATGCCGCGGTTCATGAGCGTTGTACCCGCGGCTCGCCGACCGGAGGCTCGGTGGATTCAGCGTCTTCGGAAGGAATATGAACGTCGTTGATGATGACGTTGACTTCGGTCACTTCCAGGCCGACCAGATCCTCCATCGCCTTGTAGACGGCCTCGCGGACGTCGGCTGCCACGCCCTGCAGCGAGACGGGGTATTCGGCAACGATGGTCAGGTCGACGGCGACCTGGGTGTCCCCGACCTCGACGCCAACGCCCTGGGCTAGGTCCCTGCTGTTCAGTGCGCCCCTGATGGCACCAAGGGCGCGTGCAGCTCCGCCACCCAGAGCGTGCACACCCGGTACATCGCGTGCGGCGAGGCCGGCGATCTTGGCCACGACCCCGTCCTCGATGGTCGTTTTCCCCGCATTGGCGTTTTCGTGTCCGGTGGTCCGTCCGATGGAGGTGTTAATGGGTCCTGGGGTCGACATGTGATGCTCCTCAGTTGGAGGAATGTGCCGCGTCTGGTGTCATCCAAGCGTGGCCCGCGACCATTGCCGCGATACCAGTAAGTCGGATGTCGGCCGTCATTCGTCACGCTCCCGGGAGAAGTTTCTTGAAAACCGTCCGACGGAGTGGATGTCCTTTGCCCTGCAGCGGGACCCGCCGCGTCAGTGGACGGTCGTTCGCGACGCGCCTGGTTCACGGGTGGACGCTCGCTGGCGCAGTGGTCGTGGGTTTCGAGCAGATCGTCGACAACGCGCCGGTGAACGCGGCCTCGGGCCGCTAAGCCGCCTTCGGGACGTGTCGATTTGGCGCGGGCCCCGGTGCTCGGCTAACCTTGCAAGGTACACCCCCCACAGGGCGTGCCAAACGGTTCTTTAGCTCAGTTGGTTAGAGCGCTCGCTTCACACGCGAGAGGTCAGCAGTTCGAGTCTGCTAAGAACCACCAGAGGAATTTACAGTAAAAACCCCGGAAACCCGGGGTTTTTTTATTTTCGGGACAGTTCGAACCGTGATGGCTCACGGGCGTTGGCCCTAAGCGGCGCCTCCTCCCGGTGGAGATTGGTTCCCGCAGAGCCATTCGCCGGGTCGGCCGCCAGAGCTATGCACCCGCCGGCGGGCCGGGTTTAGCCCCCGCGCACTGCTGGCTTAGGATTCATTATGGTCATCGTTTGGTTTTATTAATTCCAAATCGTCGTGCACGTTTCAGGCCGTCCCCGGGGCGGCCTTTTCATTACCCGAAGGAATCCCCATGTTCTGGTTCGTCACGGGCGTCATCCTCGCCCTGGTCGCAATTTCGCTGTTTATCTCCCTCGCCGGCTCACGCAAGGACCAGGAAGCCGGGTCACCGGCGTGGCTCAAGATGGCCGCACCGGCAACCGCAGTGCTTGCCGTGGCCACCATCGTGCTCTCCACCATCTACACGCAGGACGAGGGCGAGGCGCGGGCCATGCGTTCCTTTACCGGCGAATTGGTTGGTTCCGATGTGTCCCCCGGCCTCGGATACAAGGCTCCGTGGGTGAAGGACATCAGCTTCGATACGCGCAACAACATCGCGGCCTACGTGGGAGACGGGAGCCTGGACTTCAATGGCGGCCGGCCCACCGGAAACCAGATCAGCTTCACCGACAAGGATTCGGCCGCCGGCAACATCGACGTCGTCGTCACGTATTCGATCCTTCCGGATCGGATCGAGGACATCTACCGTGAGTACAAGTCGCAGGAGAACTTCCGGTCGCGCCTGATCGAACAGGACATCCGGGCCACCGTCCGCACCGTCCCGGCGAACTATTCCACGGTGGAGGTGCTCACCCAGCGGGCCAAGATCAGCGACGGCATCCAGGAGGCCCTCGCCAAGCGCTGGGAACGCTGGGGTGTGACCAGCGTGCAGGTCGCCCTGCAGGAGATCCGTTACCCGGATGCAATCATGGAGCGCTTCAGCAACCTCACCGCAGAGCGCACCCGTGCGGAGGAAGCGAAGGCAGCGACCGTGACGGCTAAGGAAACCGCTGCCCAACGTGTCGCCCAGGCGCGGGGCGAAGCCGAGGCGAACGCCCTGCTCGAGAAGTCGCTGACGCCCGCCGTCCTGGAGAACCGCCGTATCGAAATGCTCAAGGCGGTGGGCGAGAAGGGGAACCTCATCATCACCGACGGGAAGTCCACCCCATTGATCAGCGTGGAAACCAAGAAGTAGCCACCGGCCACTCCCCGGCCGGGGAGCGGCAGGCCAGTGGGGAAGCCGTGCCCCGGCGATTCCGGGCGGACGTGCCGTCAGCGGACCTTCTGGCCGAGCATGTCCAGCACCATGGGCTTGACCTCGGTGCCCAGCAGCTCGATGCTGCGCACCATCTCCTCGTGCGGCAGCGTGCCGGCGCTGTACTTGAGGTCAACGCGGGAGAGGCCCAGCCCGCGGGCGAACGTCGCGATCTTGCGGGCCACGGTCCCGGGGCTGCCCGCCAGCAGGGATCCGTCCTCGGTGGCTCCGGCCTTGAAACGCGTGAACGATGCCGGCGGCCAGCCGCGTTCGGCGCCCAGGCGGTCCATGGTGCGCTTGTAGTGCGGCCAAAGGATCTCGAGCGCCTCCTCGTCGGTGTCGGCGACGAACCCGTGGAAGTGCGCTCCTATGCGCTGTTCGGGCTGCTGCTGTTCGGCCAGTGCGCGCTTGTACAGGCGGGTCAGCGGTTCGAACGCCATCGGCTGTCCGCCGATGATGGCCAGGAAGAGCGGCAGCCCGTGGCGGGCCGCGCGGACTACCGAGTCGGGGCTTCCTCCCACGCCCACCCAGGTGGCCAGCTTGCCGGATTCTGTGGGCGGGTAGACATGCTGCTTGTTAAGCGGCGTGCGCTGGGTGCCGCGCCAGGTGACGGGCCCTTCCTGGCGCAGCGCGGCGAAGAGGGCGAGCTTTTCCTCGAAGAGGACCTCGTAGTCCTGCAGGTCGTAGCCGAAGAGCGGGAAGGACTCCACGAAGGAGCCGCGACCCAGAATGACCTCGGCGCGGCCGTTGGACAGGGCGTCGACCGTGGAGAAGCGCTCGAACACGCGCACCGGGTCATCCGAGCTGAGCACCGTCACGGCGGATCCGAGGCGGATCCGTTCGGTGACGGCGGCAATCGCACCGAGGACGACCTCGGGGGCCGAAACGGCGTAGTCGTCGCGGTGGTGCTCTCCGACGCCGAAGAAGTCCAGCCCGGCGGATTCCGCCGCGACGGCCTCTGCCACCACGTTCCTGACCACCTGCGCGTGCGACAGCAGCTGCCCGTCGAGGCCCTGGGTCAGGTCGCCGAACGTTTCCACCCCGATTTCGAGTGGTGTGCTGGATGCTTCAGTTGACGTCGGCATGCGTGCCTCCCTGCGGATCAAAGTTATATGCGTTTGCATTTATTTTTATCCAACCGGGAGACGCCGTCGGTTATTCCCGGCCCAGCATCGAGCGTACGCTTCTTCCTCCGGCGGTGACAGGGGAAAACGGACTCCCGGGACGGCTTCGGTAGGCGACGCGGTGTGGCCGGGAAGCAGGCGCCTGTGAGATAGGAAACGAGACCGGAGAAATGCCATGCGGCGACTGTAGAGTGGTGCGCAGCAGCAGCCATGAGCAAGGAGAACCTGTGTCCACGGGCAAAGAACCCCAGCCCCCTCGAGACCGGGTCCTGGGGGACGATCCGAACCCGCCGGTTTCTGCCATGCGGCGGATCAGCATCGAAGAACTCAACACTCCCGAAGCGAGGGTCGGGTCCGTCCGCGGGCCCGGAAAGCGCACCGCGGGTGCCAACCAGGGAACAGCCGCCGGTGCAGCCAAGCGGCGGGCGCCTGCGGAAACGGGGCAGGTAGGGGTCTCGGCCACCGGCAAGCCCGTGGTTCCGGCCCGAGCCAACCCGGTGGCGCTGAGCAAGCTCTCGCGCCTGCTTCAATCCGATGCTCCGCCGACGCAGGCCTTCTCGATCGTCGACCGGCTGGTCGGCAGCCCCTACGCCAACCCCAAGGTCAATACCTCGGCGCACGATGCCAGTGCCCGCAAGACCCTGGAATTTGCTCTGGACCTCGCCGAAACCATGTTCCGCTATGGGGCTGGCGCGTTGGAGGTTGAAACCAGCATCATCGCCTCGACAGCGGCACTGGGGCTCAGCAACGTCGACGTGGACATCACCAACCAGTCGATCAACCTGAACTACTCGCCGCCGGACACCGTTCCCTATGCGCTGCTGCGCGTCGTGCGCTCCTGGACCAACAACTATGCGGGCCTGGCGCTGGTGCACCAGCTGGTCTCAGACATCGTCGGAGGCGGTGTGACCCGGCAGCAGTCCGTGGACCGGCTGCGCGGGATCACCCGGAACCCGAAGCCGTTCCCCAGATGGATCGTCGCCGGTGCCGGTGGAGGCTTCGCCGCTCTGTTTGTGCTGTTCATCGGAGGTTCGTGGCAGGGTGCGCTCATCGCGTTCGCCTCCTCGCTGCTGGTCGCCCAGATTGCCAAGTACGGTGGGCGCTGGCACGTGCCCGAGTTCTTTTCGACCGCTGCGAGCAGCTTCGTGGTCACAGCGCTCGCCATCTTGTTCTACGCGCTCGATGTGCCTATTTCCCCGGCGATCGTGGTCTCCGGCGGCATCCTGCTGCTGTTGCCCTCGGCCCGCTTCGTGTCAGCGGTGCAGGACGCCATCAATGGCTTCCCGGTCACGGCGGCGGGTCGGCTGTTCTCCGCGACGCTGGTCTATGCCTCGATCCTGAGCGGGATCATGGCGGCGTTGGTGCTCAGTGAACTGCTCGGTGCCCCTGCCGTCAACGTTCTGGGTATCGACAAGATCTCCTACCCCGGGTGGATCCTGGTCCTGTTGGTGGTCTGCGCGGTGATTCTGGGCGCCATTACCGAACAAAGCGCGCACAAGCTGCTGTTGCCCACCGGAGCGGTGGCCCTGCTGGGATACCTGATCATGCTCGGAGCCCAGGCGCTCGGCGCCGGAGACCGGCTGGCGCCGGCGGTCGCGGCCACGTTCATCGGCATGGCGGCCCGCTGGGTGGCACTGCGCATGGGCGCTCCACAGCTGGTGATCGCCGTGCCGGCCATCGTCTTCCTGCTGCCCGGGCTGATGATCTTCCGGGCGATGTACGGGATCGGGCTGAACCCCGAGGACATGACCGGCGGCATGATCGACATGTTCAACGCCTTCCTGATCATCTTGGCCATTGCCGGAGGGGTGGTCTTCGGCGACACCATCGCCCGCCCCTTCACCCGCGGCCACGGATCGAACGAGCGCAAGAACATCCGCCGCCGTTAGTGCCCGCCGGCCTGCATCGGCAGCGACCAGTCAATCGGTTCGGCCCCTTGGGTGGCCAGCAGCTCATTGACCCGGCTGAACGGACGCGAGCCGAAGAAGCCTCGGCGGGCCGATAGCGGCGAGGGGTGCGCACTTTCGATCACGGCCGTGCCCTCTAGCGCCGGAGCCAGCGATTGGGCGTCCTTGCCCCACAGCACCGAGACCAGCGGCGCCCTGCGGGCCACCAGCGCCGCGATCACCGCGTCGGTGATGTGCTGCCAGCCCAGCGAACGATGCGACCCCGCGTTGCCGGCGCCCACGGTCAGGACTCGGTTCAGCAGCAGCACGCCTTGATCCGCCCAGGCCGAGAGGTCCCCGTGCGCAGGTGTGGTGATGCCGGTATCCGAGGCGAGCTCCTTGTATATGTTCTGCAGGCTGCGCGGCAGCGGGCGCACCCGGGCCTCGGTGGCGAAGCTCAGGCCGATGGGGTGCCCCGGGGTCGGATAGGGGTCCTGCCCGACGATCAGGACCCGGACGCCGGCGAGTGGTGCCCGCAGGGCGCGCAGCACGTGGGTCGGTTCCGGAAGGACCGATTCCCCCGCGTCGCGTCGGGCATCCAGCATTGAGCCTAGCGCCACGAGTTGGTCGGACACGGCCTCCAGCGCCCGGGCCCAGTCCGGAGCCATGGCTTCGGCGGCCAGTGCCGCGGGAATGCCGCCAGCAAATGGCCAGGGTTCGAAGGGTCCGGGCCCGGGGTCGGGAAGTTCGAAGAGGGAGCCCTGTGCATCATCCATACCATCCATTCTGGCCCCTGTGACTCCGCCGACTGTAAATGACACAGGTGTCGTGAGTGCCTAGAATGGAGGGTGCGCGGTGACCGGCTGGGGATCCGCAATGAGGAGGAGTAAGATGCCCGCGGAACCGCTGAATTTGGATTTCACGCCCGACCCGGAATGCGGGTTGGACGAGCGGTCGCAGCGGATCCTGGCCCTGGAGCGGCAGTGGTGGAAGTACGCCGGAGCCAAGGAACAGGCCATCTCCGAACTGTTTTCCATTCCGGCCGCCAATTACTACCAGCTGCTGAACACACTGATCGACACGGAGGCCGCTTTGGCCTATGACCCGATGCTGGTCAAGCGATTGCGTAGACTACGATCCACGAGGCATCGCGCCCGTTCGGCCAAGCGGATCGGCACCGAATCGTAGCTCCGGGCGCCATCCGCGCCAGAACAGGGGAACCATCCCTCCGGGGCGATGGGCACGTTGAATCACCATGCAGGCAAGACCACCGAGGACGGGCATGACCAATTATCCGCGCGATGAATTCGATCGTGTTCCCGAGTTCAGCAACCGCAACGGAGCGCATCGTGCGGCCGGCTGGGCCGCATCAGCGGCATCAGCCGGTGGCGGCTCGGGATTGCGCTGGCTGATGATCACGGGGGCGTTTGCCCTGTTTGTCGGGCTGTTCAGCTTCTTGCTGCTCCCCGGGATGCTTGGCGGCCAGGACCCGCAGCCCATCCCTCCCGCCACCGCGCCCAGCGCGACGCCGAGCACCACGAAGAAGCCCGCCCCGACGAAGGCCAGCACCGAGCCCAAGGCGACTGGTTCCACGGGGGCGACCGGCGCCGTGGAACTGCCCGAGTCAACGTCGAACCCGGGGCCGACGGCTACGGACGCCGAGGCGCTGGCCAACAAGGCGGCAAAGATCGGCATCTACAATGGATCGACCCGCGGAGGGTTGGCTGGAACCGGTACCAGAACGCTCAATGGCGCCGGTTTCACTCAGGTATCGGCCGGAAACTGGACCAAGAAGGTCACGTACTCCACCGTCTACTACCGGCAGGCATCTTCCAAGTCCACGGCTGAAGCGGCTGCCGAGGCGCTGGGAATCACCTCGGTGATGCAGAGCACCAACATTCCCGGCGAGATTGCCGTGGTTCTTGGACGTAACTTTAATCCGTAGACCGGCTGGGACTTCGCTGGAAGCGGAGTCCCGTGGCTTGCACTCTCCATGCCTGAGTGCCAAGATTTGAGTTAGCACTCGCGTGCCCCGACTGCCAGAGAATCGGTGTTTCATTGCCGCAATCTGGTCTGACAAAGGGCGCAGCGCAGTGAGTCCTTGATCAGAGCAGCGAGGTTGATCGGCGCCCCGGCCCATGCCGGTGCCGGAAAACCGTCCGTCGCGGGCGTTGCCTCCGGTCACTGTTACGCATGAACGTCCCGAAAGGACCACAGCCGTTATGGCCAAGATGATTGCATTTGACGAAGAAGCACGCCGCGGACTTGAGCGCGGCCTGAACATCCTGGCAGATGCCGTAAAGGTAACCCTGGGCCCCCGCGGCCGCAACGTCGTGCTGGAGAAGAAGTGGGGCGCACCCACGATCACCAACGACGGCGTCTCCATCGCCAAGGAGATCGAGCTCGAGGATCCGTACGAGAAGATCGGTGCGGAACTCGTCAAGGAAGTTGCCAAGAAGACCGATGACGTCGCAGGCGACGGTACCACCACCGCCACCGTCCTGGCGCAGGCCCTCGTCAAGGAAGGCCTGCGCAACGTTGCCGCCGGCGCCGATCCGCTGTCGCTGAAGCGCGGCATCGAGAAGGCTGTCGAAGCCGTCACCGTCGAGCTGCTCGCCTCCGCCAAGGAAATCGAAACCAAGGAAGAAATCGCCGCCACCGCGTCGATTTCCGCCGGTGACAACGAAATCGGCGCACTGATCGCCGAGGCGCTGGACAAGGTCGGCAAGGAAGGTGTCATCACCGTCGAGGAGTCGAACACCTTCGGCCTCGAGCTTGAGCTCACCGAGGGCATGCGCTTCGATAAGGGCTACATCTCCGCTTACTTCGTCACCGACAACGAGCGCCAGGAAACCGTCCTCGAGGATCCGTACATCCTGATCGTCAACTCGAAGATCTCCAACGTCAAGGATCTGGTGAACATCCTCGAGAAGGTCATGCAGTCCAACAAGCCGCTGCTGATCATCGCCGAGGACATCGAAGGCGAGGCTCTGGCCACGCTGATCGTGAACAAGATCCGCGGCCTGTTCAAGTCCGTCGCCGTCAAGGCCCCGGGCTTCGGTGACCGTCGCAAGGCCATGCTTGCCGACATCGCCATCCTCTCCGGTGGACAGGTCATCGCCGAGGAAATCGGTCTGAAGCTGGAAAACGCCACCCTCGAACTGCTGGGCTCCGCCCGCAAGGTCGTTGTCACCAAGGACGAGACCACCATCGTCGAAGGTGCTGGCGACGCCGAGGAAATCGCTGGCCGTGTCAACCAGATCCGCGCAGAGATCGAGAACTCCGATTCGGATTACGACCGTGAGAAGCTGCAGGAGCGCCTTGCCAAGTTGGCCGGCGGCGTTGCGGTCATCAAGGCCGGTGCCGCCACCGAGGTCGAGCTCAAGGAGCGCAAGCACCGCATCGAAGATGCAGTGCGAAATGCCAAGGCAGCAGTGGAAGAAGGCATTGTCGCCGGCGGCGGCGTTGCACTCATCCAGGCCGGCGCCAAGGCATTCGCCAAGCTGGAACTGGTCGGGGACGAGGCAACCGGTGCGAACATCGTGCGCGTTGCCATCGAAGCACCGCTGCGCCAGATCGCCTTCAACGCCGGCATGGAGCCGGGCGTTGTAGCCGACAAGGTCAAGAGCCTTCCGGCAGGCCACGGCCTGAACGCTGCCACCGGTGAGTACGTCGACCTGCTGGCAGCCGGCGTCAATGACCCGGTCAAGGTCACCCGTTCGGCACTACAGAACGCCGCTTCCATCGCGGGCCTGTTCCTGACGACCGAAGCCGTCGTTGCGGACAAGCCGGTTCCGGCCGGTTCCGCTGCTCCGGGCGGCGACGACATGGGCGGCATGGGCGGCTTCTAGTCCCTACGCCTTCCCTGTTCGTTCAGCGGACATGGTGCAAGCCGCGGTTCACTTCCCTGTGGGTAGGTGAACCGCGGCTTGCCGTATTTAAGGCGGTGTAACCGAACCGCGTCAGGTCACCGCTATCCGGCGGACCTCAGTGCGGTGATTTCGGCCGTTAGGTTCGCCCGGGCCGATCCTTCCCATAGCGCGGCGCCAGTGGGCGTGGAGTAGAGCGAGCCGGATTCCAACAGCGCGGACAGGATACGAGCCCGGCCATCCCGGAAAATCGCCTCCGGGACATGGGCATACTCGCGGTGAACGGACTGCGCATAGCGGGCATACGCTCCAGTGGACCTGCCAAGTACCTCGAGGTCCGCGTCGCAAAGCAGGGCCCCGGCCGCGTCTGCGGCCATGGGGCGGTGCGTGGCCGTGAGCCGGACGAGCCGGATAACCTCGGCGCATTCCGGGCCGCCGATGCCGGCGCCGGGCAGCAGCGCGGCGGCCAAGGCGGCAGAAGCTTCCTCGTCCCCACCGGGAACCCCGGCATAGACGGCGTCGTGGAACCAGGCAGCCAAAACCACGGCGCGGGGATGGGCCCCGGAGGGTTCGCCCGCGGAGACCAGCCTGTCGATTGCTGCGAGAACGGCGAGCAGATGCGCCCTGTCGTGGTAGCTGCGGTGTTCCTCCGACCAGCGGGTGAGCAGGTCCCGGCCCAGCTGCGGTGCGCCGGGGAGCAGCACTTCCCAACGGGCCAACAGTACTGCGTCCAACCGCTCGGGGCGTTCGCGGGCTGGGATCCGGAGTCCCGAACGCAGCAGCCTCCGCACCAGCTCGCTGGCGCTGACCGGCAGGGCCCCGGCGGCCACGAGGGTGGCCTGGCGCCGCTGTGGAACGTCGTAGTGGTCACGGTCGAAGGCCCGTTCAGGCAGGCCGGCGGTCCGCGCGAACGCATGGAGCTCCTCGATGGAAGTATCGGAGACCAGATGGGAAAACAGGGTTCCGTGGGCCGGCCACAGGGGCGGGTCGATCAGTATTGCCACGATCCCAGCCTAGCGCCGGCCTGCCCGGCCCCGGTGCTCCTAGTACGTGAACATCGCGGCATTGGTCTGCTCGGCCTGGTCATAGAACTCTGAGGCTCGGGTCAGTGCCGTGCCGATGCCGGTCAGTGAATCCTCGACGCGCGACTGGGTGGCCCGCCAGTCGGCGATCACCGACTGGAAGTTGGCCGAAGCGGATCCCTGCCAGGTGGACGCCAGATCCTGCAGTCCAGATTGCAAGGCGTTGACGTCTCCGCGGAGTCGCTCGATGGTGTTCTGCACGGCCAGGCTGCGGGACCGCATCTCGGCCGTATTGGCGGCAAATGTGCTCATGATCTTCGTGTGCCCCCTTGAATCGGGTCCGGGTGCCGCCGGATGGTGGCACCCGAACCCAGCGTAGGACTAGCGGCACGAACCCTGATCCGGGGGAGGGCCGGGCCGTGGGATGGATCTAGTCCGAGGAGTCGTCGGTGGAGGAGGAGTCGGGCGGGACGTAGGGAAGGTGGATGGACATGGTCGCTCCGCCGCCGGGGGTCTCGTTGAGCCGGATCGAGCCGTCGTGCTGTTTGACGATCGCCGCGACGATCGCCAGCCCCAGTCCGGAGCCGCCGGTTTCGCGCTGACGCGAGGAGTCCGCCCGGTAGAAGCGCTCGAAGACGCGCCCGGCCTCCTCCTCGGAGATACCAGGTCCATGGTCGCGGATCTCCAGCACCGCATCGGAACGCCCGTTGATCACCGGAAGCACACCCACGGCAATCTCCATGGGACTGCCTGCGGGGGTGTAGCGCAGGGCATTGGTCATCAGGTTCGCCACGACTTGGCGCAGCCTGGGCTCGTCGCCTGCCGTCGGCGCCCTGCCCGGAGCGCCACCCTGCAACCCGACCAGCCGGACCACACGGTCCGGGGCGTTGACCCGGGCATCCTCGGCAGCATCCCCGGCGAGCATGAGCAGATCCAGGGGGCGGCGCTCCAGCGGCCGCTGTTCGTCCAGCCTGGCCAGCAGCAGCAGGTCCTCAACGAGCTGGCCCATGCGCTTGGCCTCGGCCTCGATTCGGCCCATGGCCATCGCCAGCTGGTCGGGGTCCGCTAGGCCTCCCTGACGGTAGAACTCCGAGTACCCCTGGATGGTCACCAACGGGGTACGCAGCTCGTGTGAAGCATCCTGGATGAAGCGTCGCATCTTGCGTTCGGATTCTGCACGCCCGCGGAAGGCGTGTTCGATGTGGGCGAGCATGGCGTTCAGCGACCGCGAGAGCCGCCCGACCTCGGTCTCCGGGGGGTATTCCTCAACGCGTCGCGAGAGGTCGCCCGCAGCAATCGCCGCGGCCGTGCGTTCGACGCGCAGCAGCGGCGTGAATGCACGGCTGGTGATTCCGTAGGCAATCATCGACATCAGCAGCGTGGCGAGCATGCCCGTGGATATGATCAGCAGTGCGGCCTTGTTCACCGTGTCGTCCACCGACTGCAACGGCAGGCCGATGGTCATCAGGTAGCCGGTAGCGTCCATCTCATAGGTGCGCACCCGCCAGCCGGCGGAGCCCGGCTGGGTGCCCGGAACGGTGATCGCAGCCGGGCTCTCGGAGCGCAGCTTATCGACGACGGCTGTGGTCAGATTCGGTATGTCCGCTGCCTGTCCGCCGACCTTCTTGGGGAGCGGCAGCTGGTACTTCAGCGTTCCCTCGTCGTCGCGGATGTCCCCGTAGAAACGCAGGAGCCCGCTTCGCGCATCGACCTTGGCGATTCCGGCGTAGGCGTTGTACATCACCGAGTTCAGCGTCGCGCTGTTCGCGCTCAGATCGCTGTCGGTCTGGGCGGTCAGCATCAGCCGCAGCGACTGGGCGGAGCTGACGGCGGTGACCAGGATCCCGAGGATCATGAGCATGCTCATCAGCGCGACCAGTTTGGATCGCAGGGAGATCTGTCGCCAGAAGCGACGCAGCTTGTGCACGATGGAGCTGGCCCTTAGCGGCGTTCGGAGGAGCGCATCAGGTAGCCGACCCCGCGCTTGGTCTGGATCAGTGAGGGCCACTCGGGCCTAGAGTCGATCTTGCGGCGCAGGTAGGAAATGTAGGACTCGACGATGGATGCGTCCCCGTTGAAGTCGTATTCCCAGACGTGGTCGAGGATCTGGGCCTTGGAGAGCACCCGGTTCGGGTTCATCATCAGGTAGCGCAGCAACTTGAACTCGGTCGGGGAGAGCTCGATGACCTCGCCGGCCCGGCGCACCTCATGGGCGTCGTCGTCGAGTTCCAGATCGTCCACGCGGATGACCGCGTCGTCGTCCTCGGCCGGCTGGGTGCGGCGCAGCACGGCGCGGATGCGGGCCACCACCTCGTCCAGGCTGAAGGGCTTGGTGACGTAGTCGTCGCCGCCGACAGTCAGCCCGGTGACCTTGTCCTCGGTGTCATCGCGTGCCGTGAGGAACAAGACGGGGAAGTGCTTCCCGGCGGCGCGCAGCCGGCGGGTGACGGTGAAGCCGTCCATGTCCGGCAGCATCACGTCGAGCACAGCGAGGTCCGGGGCTTCCTTTTCCACGGCAGCCAATGCCTCGCGGCCGTTGGCGGCGGCAACCACATCGAATCCGGCAAAGCGCAGGGAGGTGGAGAGCAGTTCGCGGATATTCGGTTCGTCATCGACGACCAACAACTTCGCTTCGGGGGTCTTCGCGTTCATGATTCACAGTCTGCTCTCTGAAACTGAATGTTTCCTGAGTGTTATCCGAACGCGATTCAGGCGAAAGCTTGACGCCCTGACCAGTTAGGAACGCCGGCGCTCGAACCAAGTCAGTCCCAGCACCACCATCAGCAGGATGAAGGCTACCGGCAACCCATAGAGCGCGATGGCGAAGAGCGCCGTCCAAGGCTGGACCGAGAATGCGTACTGGATGAGGCTCGTGATCAGGGAGAGCAGCGAAACAGCTGCGATGGCAACTGCGCTCAGGACCAGCATGCGGTGTGGGGTGGGGGTCGCGGGGGAGGTGTTCACGAGTTAAAAGCTTACAGCGGGACGGCTTAGCTTGGCATTTAACCTTTGTAGTGGGCCAGCCCGACGGGCTGGGTCACGGGTTTGACCCGATTCACGCCGCCTCGGGGACGTCCCGGACCAGCCGTGGAAGCTATCGGCGGGTTCGCCGGGTCGACCGCGTCCCGGCAGGCACGCCGATAGGTCGCCCGGACTCTTCCCGGGGTCACCTTGGACTCTGGAATGGGCTGTTGCCACGGCAAGCGGCACTCAATGGCCATTGGCCGCACCAGCCGCAGCGAGGTGTGCGCCGCGATCACGATCCAGGTCCAGCGGTCTGCCGCATTCGGTTCCCGCAGGTGGGGCCGGGCCCAGCCCAGGTTCTGTTTCAGGAAGCGGAACGTGTGCTCGATATCGAAGCGACGCAGGTACATGGACCACCAGTGATCCACCTCCCGGACATCGCCGGGGACGGGTTTGGACGCCCACAGCCACATCGGCTTTGGTGGCTGCCCACCGGGCAGGTGTTCGACGTTCAGTCCGATCACCGTGCCTTCGATGAGGGGTGGGGAACCGTGGGAATCCTTGCACCCAGCCCTGGTGTCGATTTTTTGGTGCATCCGCTCGAACGCGACCGTGCTCACGGCTCCGTACCGCTCCAGTTCCTGGACCGAACGGTGCACAGGGTCCGGGTGTGTGGCCGGATCGCGCAGAGCCAGCTTGGCTCCGTGGCGCGGCGGCCGGCCCTTGGTCGGTCCGCGGCGTGCCCCGGCCGGGGCGTAGAACACCCGTATCCGAGCGCAACCGGGCCACCAGCACCACCGGCAGGTCTTGGAGCAGCCAAGCCAGACGGGTCACGTCGTAGCCGGCATCCATGACCACCAAGACCTCGGGATCTGTGCTCTGTTGCTGCCCGGTGGCGCTCAACCGGTCAACGACGCTCCGGAGCTGATCTGCGGTGATCGCGGTCGCGTCATCGCCAGGGCGCAGCCGCACCACGTCCAGTAGCGCGGTCCAGGAGGTGGCTCCGGATTCCAGTGCGGCCACGAAAGAATAAGGCCACCCCGGAACCATTTGCGCTTGCCCGTTGCGGGCGTAGGTGTGGCAGAACGCGCGCCCGGGGCTGCAGGCGGCGTCCGGTCTCAGCCAGTTCGACACGTCCACCGCCAGCACGATTCCTTCCCGGCCATCGGGGCCCGGGATCTTGGGCACGGGCAGCGCCCCGATGAGGGTTTTCAGTGCCGCGTGGTTGATGTTCCCGGAGTTCACCGCGTCATACAGGGCGCCGTAGCCGCGGTGGTGCTCGGGTTCCAGGGACAGGTGGGCCAGGTCGGTGACTTTCCCCTGGGTACACAGCAATGCATCGGTGAGTTCGAAGAGCGCATCGGCCCTACGGGTGAGGCAGTGGTAGTAGCTTGGCCGGAACGCATCGAATTGCTGCTCGGGGCAGGAGGCTTGCGATTCACCGGAACATTCATGCATACTCATCGCCACGGCCCTCGGTCCTTTTGCTGTCTTGTTGGTACCAAACAGCATGAGAAACGAGGGCCGCTTATCGTGTCATGACACGTCGATTGAGGCGCGGAAAGTCAACAGACTTTCCGCCAGAGGTTAAATAGCAAGCTTAGGGCAAAGCCCGCGGCGGAGCGGTCCATGTCGTACCCTAGAGGAATAGACTTCCCCGGCGGATTGCGCCCGAACGGCCATGGCGGCCCGACGGAACCCGGCGCCGGGATCCGGAAGCCGGACGGGAGAACGATCCTGGACGGCCGTGACGCAAGAACGAGGTAAGCAAGAGTGCCCACCGGCAAAGTGAAATGGTACGAGCCTTCGAAGGGTTTCGGATTCCTGGTGACCGATGACGGTCAAGAGGTGTACCTCAACGCCTCGGCACTGCCAGCCGGCACCACCGAGGTGCGCCCAGGGACCCGTATGGAATTCGGCGTTGCCGAGGGCCGCAAGGGTGCCCAGGCCCTGAGCGTGCGCATCCTTGATGTCGCCCCGTCGGTGGTCCGGGCCAAGCGTAAGCCGGCCGAGACCACCGCGCTGCTGGTCGAGGACCTGATCAAGCTGCTCGACACCGTCTCCAACGGCCTGCGTAGCGGCCGTTACCCGGAAAAGGGCCAGGGCGCGACGATCGCCTCCGTCCTCCGGGCCGTAGCCGACGATCTCGACGCGTAACCCGATGGCACGCAAGGCAAAACTTGACGAGATACTGGCCGCGGCGGTCGACCGCGCCCGTGAGGCGCTGCTCGAAGTAGCTGCCCCCGAATCCGTGGGAACCCACGTCGAGGTGGTCTGTGACGGCGAACGGCTCGTCACCCACCGCTTCGAGGCGCTGGTCAGCGGCTATGGGGGATGGCACTGGTACGCCACGCTGTCCCGGATCCCGCGCGCCAAGGCCCAGGACATCACGGTGTGTGAGGTGGGGCTACTGCCCGGCCCCGATGCGCTGCTTGCCCCTGAATGGGTGCCGTGGGCTGCTCGGGTGCGTCCCGAGGAGCTGGCCCAGGAACAGGAAGTGGCTGCGGCCGAGGCCGAGGCGGTCGCCTTGGCTCTGGTCGCTGCCGCGGAGGGTGAAGAAGGCGGAGAGCACTTCGGCGACGATGCCGAAGCAGGCACCTCGGAAGCCTAGCTAAAGGTCAGAGGCCAAGGGGCCGCCCCGGTACCGACGCAGGTGCGTCGGTACCGGGGCGGCCCCTTTTGCGTGCCCGGAGCCCCCGCCGCCGACGCCAGCCGTGGCGAGAGCGGGAGAAGGTGCCGGGGAAGGAGGCGCCCGCTCCCTTCCCCGGCACCTCAGTCCATGAGGATCAGCTGTTGTCCAAGACGTAGTCGATGCACTTGAGCAGCGCGGTGATGTCATCGGGCTCGATGGCAACGAAGGTGGCGATGCGCAGCTGGTTGCGGCCGAGCTTGCGGTAGGGCTCTACGTCCACGACGCCGTTGGCGCGCAGTGTCTTGGCGATTGCCGAGGCATCCACCGAATCGTCGAAGTCGATGGTGGCGATCACGTTGGAGCGGTCCTCTGGACGCACGACGTATGGGGTTGCCGTGGCGGAGGCCTCGGCCCACGAGTAGATGCGCGAGGCCGAATCCGCGGTGCGCGCGGAGGCGAAGTCGATGCCGCCGTTGGCGTTCAGCCACTGGATCTGGGCATTGAGACCCACCAATGTGGTCAACGACGGTGTGTTGTACGTCTGGTTCAGGCGCGAATTGTCGATGGCGGTCTTCAGGTTCAGGAAGTCCGGAACCCAGCGGTCCGAGGCGGCGATGCGTTCCGCGCGCTCGATGGCCGCGGGTGAGAAGAGTGCGATCCAC
Organism: Paeniglutamicibacter cryotolerans; assembly: GCF_014190875.1. Classification (NCBI taxonomy): domain Bacteria; kingdom Bacillati; phylum Actinomycetota; class Actinomycetes; order Micrococcales; family Micrococcaceae; genus Paeniglutamicibacter; species Paeniglutamicibacter cryotolerans. Next base: position 1,663,320 of record NZ_JACHVS010000001.1, read on the forward strand.
AGGCCGCCGTCGGAGGCGAAGTTCTTCTGCGGGGCGAAGTAGTAGACATCTGTCTCGGAGACGTCGACGGCCAGGCCGCCGGCTGCCGAGGTGGCGTCCACGACGATGAGTGCGCCGGCATCGGCCCCCTCGACGCGGGTTACCGGTGCCACGACGCCGGTGGAGGTCTCGTTCTGCGGCCAGGCATACACATCGACGCCAGCCTCGGCCACCGGTACCGGGCAGCTGCCGGGCGCCGAGGTGATGATCGAGGAGGCATCGAGGAACGGGGCCTTGTCCGTCGCCGAGGCGAACTTTGATCCGAACTCGCCGAAGCTCAGGTGCTGTGCCTTTTTCTCGACCAGGCCGAAGGCTGCGATGTCCCAAAAGGCGGTGGATCCGCCAACGCCGAGCACTACCTCGTAGCCCGCTGGCGCCTTGAAGAAGGAGAGCAGACCCGCCTGGATGTCGCGGACCAGGTTCTTCACCGGTGCCTGACGGTGCGAGGTGCCCAGCAGAGCGGTGCCGGCCTGGGAAATCGCCTGGATCTGCTCGGCCCGGACCTTTGACGGACCGGCTCCGAAGCGGCCATCTGCGGGCAGGAGTTCTTCGGGAATGGTCAGGACGGTGCTCATGCTGCTCCTCAATGATTATTCGGTGGGAGGCAGCGGGTGCGCATCGGCGCCCTTCCGCCCCGCATCAATGATCCAGCATGAGGGTGGGGAAAGCGGAACCGGATGGACTTTGTTAACGGATAGAGTTGGTGACGGAGTCCAACCATTTCAACTACTTGCAGGAGCGGCAGCCGTGTCTGACCTCATCGATACCACCGAAATGTACCTTCGGACCATCCTCGAACTCGAGGAGGAGTCCATTGTTGCGTTGCGGGCTCGCATCGCCGAGCGGCTGAACCACTCCGGTCCCACCGTTTCGCAGACCGTTGCGCGCATGGAACGTGACGGGCTTGTCGTCGTGACCCCTGACCGACACCTGGAGCTGACCGTCGCAGGGCGCCAGCTGGCCACCGAGGTGATGCGCAAGCACCGCCTGGCAGAGCGGCTGCTGGCCGATGTGATCGGACTTGATTGGGAATACGTGCACGAAGAGGCCTGCCGCTGGGAGCACGTGATGAGTGAGCGTGTCGAGAAGCGCCTTTACGCGTTGCTGGGCGAGCCTGAATCCTCGCCGTATGGGAATCCGATCCCGGGTCTCGAGGCGCTCGGTGGTCCGGAGGTCTCGGAAATATCGGCACGTGTTGAAAATCTCGATGCTGCGTTGCTGGAAGGAAACACTGGCCCCGTGCGGGTCGAGCGCCTGGCCGAGACCATTCAGGTCGAACCCGAGCTGTTGGTGCAGCTCAATGAGGGCGGGATTCGCCCCGGCGCCCTAGTCACGCTTGAACGGGCCGGTGAGTATGTGCTGGTGCGGGTTCAGGGGATCGAGGGGGCCCTGGAGCTTCCGGCTGAGGTCAGCGCGCATGTGTTTGTTCGCCGGGTTGATTGATAACGGAATTGTAACTACGGATATTTAGCCGTAGGGTTGCATTTCGGAATAAACCAGTTTTTTCCATTTCGGTCCGAAACGCTGAGCCCTGCCGGCGGACCGAGAGTGACCTCAAAAGCACATCGGCAGGGGCGGAGGACCCAACTCAAACGGCATGCGGTGATACATCGCGGCCTTGGGGTGAAGTCGAGCCCGTCAAAGTAGCGGGCCGACCGAGTCAATCTCAGACTCGAATCCGACAGCTAACTTCGCAAGCGTCATGAGAGGTAGTCAGTTGACACAGCAGAAGACTGCCGGGCGGCGTCGTGCGTCCGGACCAGTAGACGCAGCACCTGCGAAGCTCCACTTGGAGGCCATTGCCGGTGTCGCCCTCGAACTGGATGCAGCGCGCCCCCGTCGCGCCGGCCGCCGTTCCCTGGCCGTCGTGGCCGATGCCCCGATCCTCGATCAGGACGCTGCCGCGAACTACACGGGCCGCCGATTCAGTGCTTCCATGCGCTACGGCCTCCCGGTCGAGGATGCCGTCCTCGGTACCGTCGAGGAACACCCCAAAACCTTTGAAGTCCCGGCCGCCGTTGCGACGCAGGATGCCGATGAGCTGGACAACGTCCTGCGCTTCAAACCCCAAGCCCCACGTCAGGCCCGCGGATTTGCCACGAAGATCGCTGCAGTCGCAGCCGTGTCCGGGCTGGCCTTCGCCGCCGCGAGCGCCCTGGTTCCCGAGTCCAACGCGGCGCCGTCCGCCTCGGACGCACGCGTTTCCCACGCAGTCGTTGCCGATGTGACAGCGCCGACCGGACGGGACCTCGTCATTGAGCGAGCCTCGGTCTCCAGCTCCTTCACCAAGGAGGACAAGCTCACCTCGATCATGGCCGCCTCGGGCGGTGACGTCACCAAGATCGCAACCGCCGGCGTGCTTTCGGAACCGCTGAGCACCATCCGGATCACCTCCGAATACGGGTTCCGCAACAATCCGACCGGACCCGGCACCATGATCCACAGTGGCATGGACTACGGAATCCAGTGTGGAACGCCGGTCAAGGCTGCCGCTGCCGGTATCGTCGTCCAGTCCGAATGGGCCGGGCACTCTGGCCAGCGAGTTCGCGTGGATCACGGAAACGGTCTGCAGACCACCTACAACCACAACTCGGCCCTCAAGGTCTCCGTGGGACAGAAGGTCGAGCGCGGGCAGCTTGTCTCGCTTAGCGGCACCACGGGCAATTCCACGGGCTGCCACCTGCACTTCGAGGTGCTCGTCAATGGCAAGACAGTTAACCCCCGCGGCTGGTTGTAACCGAATGATCACCATTTCGTGATCAGAACGTGACTTTTGGAATCGCTTCAGATATTGTTTACATGTGCCCGGGCATCATTGCCCTGGCACCTTCGGGCGGAGTGCCGAGCACTGCCACCGACCGAGGTCCGTTCAGAAATCGCTTGGCAGTGGCGGGGGACCCAAATTTCGGATCCGCAAGGATCCTAGGGGTTAAGTGGTCAGATTCCATACGGAAGCTGACTGCCGAGTGACTCCCACTCGAATCCGACAGCTCACCTCGCAGGCATTGGGAGAGGTAATTAATAGTGTCTAAGCGTGAAATTCTGGGCCGCCACCGTGCGACTCCGGTACGAACAAACCCGCTGGAAGCCATCTCGAAGGCAGTGTCTTCGAACGCCGGCTCCGTCGGTCGCCAGGCAGCCGTCATCGCTGCGGCATCGGGCCTGGTCCTGACCCTCGGTGTTTCGCAGGGCGCGCCCACCCGTGAAGCCTCAGCGGCTCCGGTTGAAGGTCTCTCTGCTGACCGCGTTGCGGTCAAGGCAGTTACCGTCTCCAAGTCCAAGGTCAAGGCCCTCGACATCGAGCGCGCCGAACTGACCTCGAAGCCGGCTCCGGCCCCCGTCGTCGTCGCGGTGGCAACCACCGTCCGGGCTTCCACTGCGAACACCGCCGCTCCGGTGACCCGTTCGTCGGGTAACACAGCCGCTCCGGTGACCCGTTCGTCGGGTAACACAGCCGCTCCGGTGACCCGTTCGTCGGGTAACGCCTCGGCCGCTTCCATGGCCCCGATGACCCGCTCCAGCCGCGCCTCGGGAACCACCAGCAATGCTCCGGCTCCGCAGGTTTCAGCGGAAGAGTCCACCGTTGTCAGCTCCAGCCTTTCGGGCATCTCCGCAACCGCGGCCCGCTACGTCGGCGTCCCCTACGTCTGGGGCGGCAACACTCCCTCGGGCTGGGACTGCTCCGGCTTCGTAAAGTACGTCTACGCCCAGCACGGAATCAACATCGCCCGTGGCACCTCTGCGATCCGCAGCTCCGGCCAGTTCAAGCGCACCAGCAACCCGCAGCCGGGCGACTTGGTGTTCCAGAACGGTGGAGGCCACGTCGGAATCTACCTCGGCGGCGGCAAGATGATCGGTGCCCAGAACCCGTCCGTGGGCACGCTCATCCACAGTGTCACCCGCAACCCGCTCTTCGGCTACTACACGCTGGCCAAGTAGGCGCAACGCACTTCCCGCAGAACCCCCGCTCCCATGGAGCGGGGGTTCTGTGCTTAACCAAGGTGGCGTTGTCCCGTGAGCGGCGAGCGACCCTGGAACGGATCCATGACCCTATTGCCGATGCCCGCCGGAATGCACCACTGGACCGCGGCAGCTCGGGTCGTTCCGCTGGTCCTGCCCCTGGCGGAAGCCCTGGCAAGGCATCTGCAGCCCGGGACCCCCGGACACGCAACCGTGGCGGGGCAAACCGCCCAGACGTCGGGAGCCGGCCCTCCGCCCGCCGGAGCCCCGCACGGAACGGATCCCTTCCGGCCCTGGGCAGCCGAGGCAGTGGAGCGCAGACCCTTTCAGGCGACACCGGCACTGGCGCGTTTCCGCGAACCCCGGCCACCCCACGGATCCCACAAAGATGTGACCACCTGATCGAACAGCACCGACTTGGCCAAGTCGTCGAGGACGCTCGGGGAAGCGCTCCTCCTGGCCTCCGGTTGCGCTCCCGGGGCCACGGTATCCGCGGCCCCCTCACCGCTTCCTGGACGGAAGGCGATCCCCTCAAACGATGGGGAGGACCGTGCCGGAAGCCCTGCGGAACCACCAGCGGAATGGCCGGCGCCGCGGAGCTCTCTGCCGATGTATCCGGAACCGGGTCGCCCCTGACACCGGAATCGTGGGATCCGACGGCGGCGCCACGTTTAAGAAGGGCTTCACCCCGGCGCCGTAATCGGGGCACCGGGAAGTCGGTGAAACCCAACTGGCGATGAACCTCGGGTGAAAAACCACCATTGCCACATGGGTGCAGGCGAAAAATCCTCCCATGGTTCCTCCACCGGGCTTAGTCTTGGAAAACGAAAGCCCATGCTGGACGCCGTGCAGCCATCTTGGTGCAAGATGGAGCAGGGCCCGTCAGGACACGAGGAACGCCGATGCGAACCCTAGTACTGAATGCCGGATACGAACCGCTGGCGGTCATCACCTTCCGCCGTGCGCTGTTGCTTGTGCTCACGGGTAAGGCGAGCGTCCTGGCCGAGGACGAATCGGATCCGGTCGTGGGGCCGCACAGCGTCCTTTCACGGCCGACGGTGATTCTGCTGCACCGCTACATCAGGCTTCCGTACCGGGACTCGGCGCAGGTATCACGCCGGGGCGTGTTGCGTCGGGACGGTAACCGTTGCGGCTATTGCGGTCACGCAGCGACTACCGTTGATCACATCACCCCCAGATCCCGCGGGGGTGCCGATAGCTGGGAGAACCTCGTGGCCTGTTGCCAAAGCTGCAATAGCAGGAAGGCGGATAAAACCCTGCGCCAGTTGGGCTGGAAGCTGGTCACCAAGCCGGTCAGGCCGCGCGGCGCCAAATGGTTCATCACCGGGCTCGAACGTCCAGCCGCCGACTGGAGCCCGTTCCTGGAAGAGGAGGCCGCGTGAGCTTTGATGCGATCATCGTTGCCGGAGGCCGTGGGTCCCGGCTGGGGGGAGTGGCAAAGCCGCTGCTGACCCGCAACGGTCGGAGCCTGCTGGCGTGCGCACTGGATGCCGTGGCGGGGGCCGAGCACATCGTCGTGGTTGGGACACCGGAACTCAACGCCGTGGTCGATGGCTATGCCGTGGGGGCGCCCGCCGGACAGCGGGTGCTGGTGACCCGCGAAGATCCGGCCTATGGTGGGCCGGCTGCCGCGGTCGCCGCCGGTCGACAAGCCCTGGACGCATTACCTGGCGACGTGGAGAAGGCCGCGGTGCACACCGTGGTGATAGCGGCCGACCTGCTCGAACCGGGACTGCTCGTCACGGCAGTCCTCGCCGCCGCAGTCAACAGCGGGTCCGATGCAGGAAGCACCGCCTGGGTGCCGGTCGACGGCGAGGGGCGCCTGCAGCCGCTGGGTTGCGTGATTGGCACGAATGCCCTGCGCGCCGCCATCGCCGACGCGTCGGCCGTCGCCGGGACGCTGGAGAATGCGAGCATGATGCGCTTGCTTGCTACAGTGCAGATAGAGCGGCTGAAGCTGAAGGACCTGGATTTCAGCGACATCGATACCCCGGCCGACGTCGGGCGGTACGGCATCGACATGCCGGTCAAGGATTAGGCGGGGCGCATCGAGCCCCCGCGGCAGGAGGAAACATGGCATTGGACAGCGCGCTTGAACCCTGGGTTCGGCGGCTTTTGGCGGACTTCGAACTCGCCGGAACCGACATCGACATCAACGAGATACTGGATTTGGCGGGGGACGCTGCACACGGCATAGTACGTCCCGCCGCGCCACTGACCACCTACATCGCGGGCTATGCAGCAGGGCTTGCGGTGGGGGCCGGGCAGGCGCCAGCGGCCCAGGCGATGGAAGCGGCTGCAGCACACGTGCGCTCGGTATTGGCCGCGTACCTGGAGGATCAGGGCACCGAATCGACATGAGTTCCTCGAGCTGGCCCGCGGCCCGGGAGCTGGCGTACGCCGCAGGAGCTGCGTTGCAACGCACCATCATCACGCGCCCGCTCCAGGAAGCCGTTGGGCAGGTGCTGGCCGCCGACCTGGCCGCCCGCTATCCCATCCCGCACTGCGCCACCTCGGCCATGGACGGGTACGCCGTCTCCGGACCCGGCGGCTGGGACCTGGTCGACGCGCGCGTGGACCATCGGGCCGACCCTGGGATGCTGTCCGCCGGCCAGGCCGCGCGGATCGTCACCGGGGGAGTGGTCCCCGCCGGCTGCACCGCCATCCTGCGCAGCGAGCAGTCGCTGTTGCGGGGCACGGCGCTCACGGCCACCACCGAACCGATTCCGGGCGTCGATATCCGTCCGGCCGGACGCGAGGCAGCGGTGGGCGAGATGCTGATCGGCGCGGGGGCCCTGCTGACCCCCGGCCTTGTTGCCGTCGCGGCGATCGCCGGGTACGACGAGATCGAAACGGTGGGCTGCCCGCCGGTGCGGCTGCTCTTCACCGGTGACGAGGTCATTGCCTCGGGCACCCCGGCCCCTGGACAGGTGCGCGACTCCTTCGGTCCGGTGCTGCCTGCCTGCACGCGGTTCCTGGGCGGGGTTCCCGCCGGGGCGCAACGGATCGGTGATGACCGGGCACTGACCATCGCCGCACTCGATTCTCCCGAGGCCAGGTCGGCGCAGCTGATCATCAGCACAGGCGGCACCGGACATTCGGATATCGACCACCTGCGTCCCGCCGCGGCGGCGCTCGGGGCCGAGGTTCTCATCGATTCCATCGACATGCGCCCCGGCCACCCGGCCATGCTGTCGCGTTTCCCCGACGGGCGGCTGCTGGCAGCGTTGCCCGGCAACCCGCTGGCGGCGCTGATGGCGCTGATGACCCTGGTCGAACCGATCCTGCGCGGTGCCACCGGACGCCCGGCCTCCGCGCCGTGCATGGCCGTCAGCGCCCTGGAGATCCAGCCGCTGCCGGGGCGGCACCGGCTGGTTCCCGCCCGCTGGGTCGCGGCCGGCGGGGTCGATGCGCTGGCCCCCGCGGAGCATGTCGCATCGGCGATGATGCGCGGCCTCGGCGAGGCCGACGCGATCCTGGTGCTGCCTCCCCACGGTGTGGCACAAGGTGCCCCGGTGCCCTATCTGCCGCTACCGTGGTGAGGTGGCCGATGCCACCGACGATTTTCCCCGAGCGCCGCACCTGTGCGCCGGCCGATGAAGCAAGGACTTTCTGATGGGCAGAATCACCACGCGGCGCCGCATTACCCGAATGACCCTGGAGGGTCAGTCACGCGAGCGCGAGGAGACGATGGCGGCCGAGGAACCGCTGGAGATCCGCCTCGGCGCCCGCACCTTCAGTATTACCATGCGCACCCCCGGCGACGACTTCGACCTGGTCGCCGGCTTCCTGACCGGCGAGGGAGTCATTTGGCATCCCGAGCACCTGCCGTCGCTGCGCTACTGCGCCGGCGAGGACGAGAACGGGATGCAGACTTTCAACGTGGTCGAGGCGCAACTCGGCGAGGGGGCGCAGGTCCCTGACCCGTCGCTGGACCGCCACGTCTACACCACCAGCGCCTGTGGCATCTGCGGTACCGCATCCATCGACGCCGTGGCTAAGACCTCCCGCTTCGCCCTTGCCGCGGAGTCGGGGAGGATCGCGCTGGATACGCTGCTCGGCCTGCCCGATGTGCTGCGCGAACACCAGACGCTGTTCTCCAAGACCGGCGGCGTGCATGCGGCGGGGCTGTTCTCCACCTCTGGTGACCTGCTGTGCCTGCGCGAGGATGTGGGCCGGCACAACGCGGTGGACAAGGTGGTGGGCTGGGCGCTGCGCGAGGGAAGGCTGCCGCTGAGCGAAACGGTGCTGCAGGTCTCGGGCCGGGCCTCCTTCGAGCTCGTGCAGAAGGCCTATTTGGCCGGCATCCCCGTCTTGTGCGCCGTCAGCGCACCGTCTTCGCTAGCAGTGGAACTCGCCGACAAAGCGGGAATGACACTTGCAGGATTCAGCAGGGGTAGTAGCGTGAATGTATACACGCATCCGGAGCGCATCACTGCTGCGCCCGGCCCAAACCTGCCGTAGCCGGAAATCCCCTGATCGGGGCCGGCTGCGGAGCTTAAACGGAGGACTCATGATTCGCTCGGCACCCGTCTCGGATATTAACGAAGACAACCTAGTGGTGGGGGATCCTAAATCCACCGCCGCAGGTGTCGAGGCGGTAATGGTCTCGCTGAAGCGCGGCTACGCCCAGGCCGGTGTCACTCGCACCGTGCGCTCGATGCTGCGCGTGAACCAGCGCGGCGGCTTCGACTGCCCGGGTTGTGCCTGGCCCGAATCGATCACCGGGGCCCGCAAGCCGGCCGAATTCTGCGAGAACGGCGCCAAGGCCATCGCCGAGGAATCGACCACTCGAATTGTCACCCCTGCCTGGTGGGCGGCACACCCGATCTCCGAGCTGCGCGGGAAGACCGAATACTGGATGGGCAACCAGGGCCGGATCTCCGAGCCGATGATCATCCGCGAGGGCGAGACCCACTACACGCCCATCACCTGGTCCGAGGCGTTCGCCACCATCGGAGAGCACGTGAAGGCGACGACGCCGGAACGCACCGTGTTCTACACCTCCGGGCGCACCGCCAACGAGACGGCGTTCATGTACGGGCTGCTGGCCCGTTCGTTGGGTACGAACAATCTGCCGGACTGCTCGAACATGTGCCATGAATCCTCCGGTTCGGCGTTGAACCCCACCATCGGCATCGGCAAGGGCACCGTCTCGCTGCAGGACTTCGATTCGGCCCAGGTGATCATGGTCGTCGGACAGAACCCCGGTACCAACCACCCGCGCATGCTCTCCGCACTGGCCGAGGCCCGCCACAAGGGCGCGAAGGTCATTGCGGTGAACCCGTTGCCCGAGGCTGGGCTGATGAACTTCAAGGACCCGCAGTCGGTCAACGGCGTGATCGGCAAGGGCGATGTCATTTCCGACGAGTTCCTGCAGATCAAGGTCGGCGGCGATCTGGCCCTGTTCCAGGCGCTGGGCCACCTGCTGCTGCAGGAGGAACTGCGGAACCCGGGCACCATCGTCGACAAGTCGTTCATCGAGGCCCAGACCGACGGCTACGCCGCCTACGCACAGGCCCGCGAGGAGCTCGACTGGGAGACCACGGAAATTGCGACGGGTCTGACCCGCGCCGAGATCACCAAGGTCGCCGACATGCTCGCCGCTTCCAAGGCGACGATCATCTGCTGGGCGCTGGGCCTGACCCAGCAGCCGCACTCGGTGGACACGCTGCGCGAAGTCATCAACGTGCTGCTGCTCCAGGGCAACTTCGGTAAGCCCGGCGCCGGCGCCTGCCCGGTCCGCGGCCACTCCAACGTGCAGGGCGACCGCACGATGGGCATCTGGGAGAAGCCCGGCGAGAACCTGCTGGCCGCGCTGGATGCGGAATTCGGAATCTCCTCCCCGCGTGAGCACGGCTATGATTCGACCGAGGCGCTGCATGCCTTCGAGAAGGACGAGATCGACGTGTTCGTCTCCATGGGTGGCAACTTCGCCTTGGCGAACTCGGAGACCGAACGGCTCGAGGCCGGGATGCAGCGCGCCGGGCTGACCGTGCACATCTCTACCAAGCCCAACCGCTCGCACGTGGTGCACGGCAAGACCTCGCTGATCCTGCCCACGCTCGGGCGTACCGACCGCGATGACAAGCACCCCGGCGGGCCCCAGTTCCTCTCGGTGGAGGACTCCATGTCCGTCGTGCATTCCACCCAGGGCCGGCTGACACCGGTCTCCGAGCACCTGTTGGCCGAACCGGTCATCGTGGCGCGCATGGCCCAGGCCATCCTCGGTGAGGACCACGTCATCGACTGGAAGGCGATGGCCGAGGACTACGACGTGATCCGCGACCACATCTCCCGCGTGCTGCCGGGCTTCGAGGACTTCAACGCCCGGGTCCGCGGGCGTAACGGTTTCGTGCTGCCCAACCCGCCGCGCGATACCCGCACCTTCGCCACCGACATCGGCAAGGCTCGTTTCACCGTAGCCCCGTTGGAGTTCCTGTCCCCGCCCGAGGGGCACCTGGTGCTGCAGACCATGCGCAGCCACGACCAGTACAACACCACCTTCTACGGGCTCGATGACCGCTACCGCGGCATCAAGAACGGGCGTCGGGTGGTACTGGTGCACCCCGAGGACCTGATCGAGCTGGGCTTCAAGGACCGCGACATGGTCGACGTCATCTCCACCTTCGGTGGCTCCGAGCGCCGGGCGAACAAGTTCCGTCTGGTTTCCTACCCGACGGCCCGCGGCTGCGCCGCCGCGTACTTCCCGGAGGCCAACGGGCTGGTGCACCGCGAGCTGGTGGCCCGTGAATCGAACACCCCGGGCTTCAAGGCCATGATGGTGCGCTTCGTCGAGCACACCCGCGAGGCCTCGGCGACCTTCGACGAGGACGCCGTCCGCAAGTAGCCGACCGAACGGCATTGCCGGGCCCTTCCGGCCCGCACCGGAACCCCGCGCCGCGACAGCGGCGCGGGGTTCCGGTGTTTGGGGCACCAGCCAGCCGGGGTTGTCCCGTTGAATGGGATAAGGCCCCGGGAGGCAGGCGAATCGTGCCTAGGCTGGTTCATTGATTTCCCCCGCTCGCATCGTTCCCGAAGGAGCGCAAGACCACCTTGTCTGCCAAGCCCATCACCCGCACCGCCATGATCCTTGGCACCCTGATGGCCGTCGTTGCCGGACACGTCTTGCCGGTGCAGGCCCGCATCAACGGGGAGCTGGGGGCCCGGGTCCGGGACCCGTTGCTTGCCGCGCTACTGGCTGCAGCGGTGTCCCTGTCGATGATGCTGCTCATGACCCTGGGCACCCGTCGCGGGCGCTCGGCCCTGCGCCAGGTGCTGCGCGATACCCGCAGCGGGGCCATCGCGTGGTGGAACCACCTGGCCGGCATCCTGGGCGCCGCGTTCGTGGTGGTGATGAGCGCCGCGTCGCCTATCGTCGGGGTGGCCGTCTACACGGTGGTCGTGGTGTTCGGACAGACGCTCAGCGGGCTCATGGTCGACCGTTTCGGGCTGGGGCCCGGGGGAAGGCGGCGGATAACGCCCGCGCGGGCCTTGGGCGTGCTTCTTGCCGTTGCGGGAGTACTCGTGGCGGTGGCGCCACGCCTGTCGGGGGTGAAGGACCCGGGATCGTTGATCATCCCGATGGCCTTCATTTTCCTCGCCGGGATCATCATGAGCCTGCAGCACGGGTTCAACGGGAAGGTTGCGGCCCACGTGAGCTCGCCATTCCCCGGGACGATGCTGAACTATGTCATCGGAGGCTCGCTGATGTTGCTCATCTGGCTGGGCAAACTGGCCTTCGGCGGGAACCTGGCCGAGCTTCCGACCGAACCCTGGCTCTACCTTGCCGGGGCGTTGGGCGCCGGTAACCTGATTGTCTCCGCCATGTTGGCCCGGCGCATCGGCATCCTTCTCACCGGGTTGGGCATGATTGCCGGACAGCTGATCGGCTCGTTGCTCCTGGATGTGTTGCTGCCGTCCGCCGGCAGCCACATCTATGTCCAGACGATCATCGGCATCGGGATAGTGCTCGGTGCAATATTCCTTGCCACCGTCGGCCCGCGGGCCCCGAGGCCGATGCCGGCCCGTGACGTGGCCGATGAAAAGGTTCCGGTCGCCGGTGAGGGGAAGAATGCGGGGCGCGAAAGCGTTATGCCGGGAGTGGGGCCAGCCCCCGCGGACTAAGATCGGTCACTGGCGTGTCAACGGAACCCCGGGGCACGCGACCGGCACCACTGCAGGACGGCAAGAACACCTCATGAGCATGGAAAATGTGGCCTGGAATTCGCTATGGCGGATGTCCGGGGCCAAGGAGCAAAGAGCCTTCGCCCCCGATACGTTCAGGCGGGTGGTGGCGTTCGCGGCCCGCTACAAGAAGCAGTTGATCTGGTTTGTCTCCTTCTCAGTCGTCTCCGCAGTGTTGGCCGTGGCCACACCGGTGCTGGCCGGCAAGGTCGTGGATGCCATCGTAGGCAACCAGGGAAGCGGGGTGGTGGTCAGGCTGGCCGTGCTCATCGCGGCGGTGGCGATCGCCAACGCCGGGATCGGGCTGCTCGTGCGCTGGATCTCCTCCCGGCTGGGTGAGGGGATCATCTACGACCTGCGCACCGCGGTGTTCGACCACGTGCAGAAGATGCCGATTGCGTTCTTCACCCGGACCCGCACCGGTGCGCTGGTCTCCCGGTTGAACAACGACGTGATCGGTGCCCAGTCGGCGTTTTCCGGCACGCTGTCCTCGCTGGTCTCCAACGTGGTGGCCCTGGTGCTCACTGCAGGGGTCATGCTGACGACTTCTTGGCAGGTCACCGTGCTGGCGCTTGTGATGCTGCCGATCTTCCTGCTCCCGGCCCGCCGCTTCGGCAAGACGCTGGCCCTGCTGCGCCGCGAATCGGCCGACCACAATGCAGCCATGGGCACCCAGATGACCGAACGCTTTTCCGCCCCCGGGGCCACGCTGATCAAGCTCTTCGGCCGCCCGGCCTCCGAATCGCACGAGTTTGCACTGCGTGCAGCGCGGGTGCGGGACATCGGGGTGAAGATGGCACTGCGCCAGTTCTTCTTCGTTACGATGCTCACCTTGGTTGCCGCGCTGGCGCTGGCCCTGGTCTACGGGTTGGGCGGTGTGTATGCGTTGCGCGGGGAGTTGGCGGCCGGCGACGTGGTGACCCTGGTCCTGCTGCTGACCCAGCTTTATGCGCCGTTGACGGCCCTGGCCAATGCCCGGGTGGAAATCATGAGCGCACTGGTGAGCTTTGACCGGGTCTTTGAGATCCTTGACCTGAAGCCGTTGATTACCGACGCCCCCGACGCCACGGCGCTGCCCAAGACAGCGGCTGTCGATGTGCGCTTCAGGAACGTGGACTTCGCCTATCCGAGCGCCGACAAGGTCTCGCTGGCATCGTTGGAGGATGTGGCCACGCTGGATACCCGCGGCGGGGAGCAGGTCCTGCATGGAATCGACTTCCTGGTGCCCGCCGGGCAGACGGTGGCCCTGGTCGGTTCCTCAGGTGCCGGAAAGTCCACCATCGCCCAACTGATGGCACGGCTTTACGACGTGGATTCCGGGGCCGTGGAGCTCTCGGGGACCGACATCCGGCAACTTTCACTCTCCTCGTTGCGCCGCACCGTCTCGATGGTGACCCAGGACGGGCACCTCTTCCACGAAACGATCCGTGCCAACCTGCTCCTGGCCGCCCCTGAGGCAACCGAGGAAGAGCTCTGGGACGCGTTGCGCAGGGCCCGGCTGGAATCGACCATGCAGGCGCTGCCCGACGGGCTGGACACCATGGTGGGGGAGCGCGGCTACCGGCTCTCGGGCGGGGAACGCCAACGCATGACCATTGCCCGGCTGCTGCTGGCGGCCCCGCAGGTGGTCATCCTCGATGAGGCGACGGCTGCGCTGGACTCAACCAACGAGGCGGCCGTGCAGGAGGCCCTGGCGCATGCCCTGGAGGGGCGCACCGCCGTGGTGATCGCCCACAGGCTCTCCACCATCCGCTCCGCGGACCAGATCCTGGTCATCGAGGACGGGCGGATCCTCGAACGCGGAACCCACGCCGAACTGCTGGCCGTTGGAGGGCGATATAGCGAACTGCACGAGACGCAGTTCGCGCAGTAGCCCCGGGCTAGGCGCGGAGCAGCCCCGGGAGGATCTCGTTGCTCAGCAGCGGGGCGAGGTCCGGACGCAGCAACGCCTCGGCCGGGTCGATCCAGATCATTTCCTCGATTTCAGCGGCGATGATGGCCGGCTCGGCCGTGGTGGCGGCGAACAAGTGGGCCTCGATGAGGGTGTCCGCCTCGTTGGCCGCCGGACCGCGCCACCGGCCCAGGAATTCGAGCTGCGCCGGGGCGAGCCGGATGCCGGTTTCCTCCGCGACCTCGCGGATGGCCGCCATCAAGGGGGCCTCTCCGGGTTCCAGCTTCCCGCCGGGCTGCATGAATTTGTCGGTACCGCGCTTGCGGACCAGCAGGATGTGCCCGTTCGGATCGAGCAAGCGGACGGCGGCAATGGTGAGGATCGTGGGCATGGCCCCCATCCTAGGGGGTTCCAGTGCCGTGTAATAAACTGTGAAAGCGCGCCGATGCGGGGTAGGAGTTGGAGCGACACGGCAATATTTCGGCTGAATCGGTAAGCGGTCGTGCCAGAATGCTGAACGGACGTGTCTTCGTTGTCAACGGCGCGCGTCCCTTGGGGGACCTATTCAAAACGACAACTGGAGCATTGATGCAGCGGGGCACCAACCTAGGCCGACTTGGCGACTTCAACCAAGCCGTGATCTTCGAATCGATTCGCAGGGCGGTTGATGGGGTCAGCCGCGTCGAGCTTGCCGGATCCACGGGGCTTTCCCCGCAAACCATCTCTAATGTCGTGCGTCGGCTCCTCGACGAAGGCCTGGTCCGCGAGGACCGGACCGTGGTATCCGGCCCCGGGAAGCCGCGAACCGTGCTCGAACTCGAAACAAACCGCATGGTCAGCATCGGTATCCACCTGGATCCCGGACTGATTTCACTGGTGATGCTCAACCTGCGCGGCGAGGTCCTGCTGTCCAGGCGCTTGGAAATCCCGGCGGTCGAGGTTCCCGAAAAGACACTCGAGACGATGGCCGCCGCCGTCAACGAGATGATCACCGAATCCGGCCACCCGCGGTCCAATGTCGTGGGCGTCGGAGTTGCGGCACCCGGACCGCTGAATCCCGAAAAGGGCTTCATTACCGGTCCGCCGCTGCTTGACGGATGGAACGAGGTGGACATCGTCGAGCCGCTGCACCGGGCGCTTGACCTGCCGGTCGTCCTGGAAAAGGACACCATTGCCGCGGCCATCGCCGAAACCTGGAAGGGTACCGGGCAGGGCCGCGACAACTTCATCTTCATGTACATGGGCGCTGGCATCGGTGCCGGCATCGTGCTCAACGGAGAGGTCGTGCGGGGCGTCAGCAACAACGCCGGCGAGGTCGGGCACTACTCGACCGGCCAGGACTCCCGCGACTGCGAATGCGGCCGCCGCGACTGCCTCGCAGCGGCAACGTCCTTTCCGATGGTGGCCGCCCAGGCCCGTGCCGTGGGCATCGCCCTGGATGTACCCGACGAGGGCACTGTCGAGGAACGCGCGACGGGCATGAACCAGCTCGTCGAGATGGCCGCCGCCGGAAACGAAGCAGCCCAGGGTGTCCTGCGCGGGTCCTCCGAGCAGGTCGCCCAGGTTGCGGGCCAGCTCTGCAACGCCTTGGACGTCGATACGGTTATCCTCGGTGGCCCACTCTGGGCCGACATCGGAGGCTACTGCCTGGAGCAGGCTGCGCTGGTGATCAACGAGCGCTTCACCCCCAAGGACGTCCACGGCATCGAGGTGCTCTCTTCCCGCCTCGGCTTCGAGGTGGGGGCCATCGGTGGCGCCTGCGCGATCATGGACGCCATGTTCTCCCCGAAGGCCAGCGCGCTGCTCCTGCGCTGATCCACGGATTCCACGATGCCCCGGCCCGCTGTTTCGGGAGCCGGGGCATCGCCATGTCCGGGGCATGCCTGCGGGGATTCCATCATCCCCTGACAAGCGTTGACATTCTCAGTCGAATGGATTTAGCATGGGTGCCATGGGTAGGTGGTAACCGAGCCGCCCACCGTTCTACGCGTGTCTGTCTCAAATGCCGCTAGACCAAACGGTGGGGGAACGGCGGTTCGGCTGCTGGGGAACCGCTCACGTAGCCGTCGACCGGTGATCGAGATGTGATGGGAGTCGTCTCTTGATATCACCGGTCGACGGCATTTTATTGCCCGGAATCCATGGGACGCAAACGAGACATGAAAAAGCCGGGAAGGCCCGTCCGGAAGGACGGGCCTTCCCGGCTGATGGTGCCCCTGACCGGAATCGAACCGATGGCCTACTCTTTAGGAGAGAGTCGCTCTATCCGACTGAGCTACAGGGGCCTGCCCGCCGTGGCGGACACACATTATCCTAACCTCATCGCGGCCGCTGAACGGAATTCACCTGCCGCAGACGTCGAATCCGACGGCGGGAGGACCTCCGGCTAGCTCAGCCCGGCTTCGGACCACTTGGCCTTGAACGTGGTGATGAACGAGGCGATCAGCACCCCGACAAGCACGGCGGCGGTAGCGAAGAGCAGCACCCAGCTGATGGTGGTCAGGGTCGAGGCCAGCGAGACGGCACCGGGATCCAGCGGTCCGTTGAACAGGGCGTCGATGGCGGCGTTTTCCCACAGGTCGACGATCGCGAAGAGCATCGGGACGGCCCACAGCACCCACCGCACCGGACCGCGGACCGTATGCAGATTCACCACGAGCATGGTGGTCAGCGCCAGGAACAGCGGGAAGAGCATGCCAGCGGTCTTGTGCACGTAGTTGAGTTGGCCGATGGCGTCGGAATTCATAGCTGCCCGCAGCGCCTCGATGTCGGCGACCGAGTAGCCGCCCATCATCTGGTCGGGCATGGCCAGGCCTCCGGAAAGATCCGACATTTGGTTCAGCACCAGCAGGTGGAAGTACCAAAAGAGGAGGATCGTTGCGCCAACGGCTGCAAGCACGATGACGTTGCCGTTGCCCCGGGCCTGTTCGGGGGTTCGTTGCGTCGACTGGTTTACCACGGGAGCCGGTGCCGCCCTGAGGGCGGGGCGGGCGGTGTTCTTCTTATTGCGAGGCTTGGACATAGGGCTATTATGCCGGTTCAGGCCTTGGCCCGGGGCATCGGGGCGGTGTCGAACCGTAGACTGGAAGGCATCATGGATTTCCTTTTCGATGACTTCGCGCCCACCCCCGTCCGCCCCTCCCTGCCCGATGCGGCTGCCCTGCTCCAGGGAATGAACCCGCAGCAGGAGGAGGCCGTCAAACATGCCGGTTCGCCGCTGCTGATCGTCGCCGGTGCCGGCTCGGGGAAGACCCGTGTGCTCTCGCACCGGATCGCCTACCTGCTGGCCACCGGCCGGGCCAGGCCACACGAGATCCTGGCCATCACCTTCACCAACAAGGCGGCCGCCGAGATGCGTGAGCGCATCGGGGCCCTAGTCGGGGACGTGGCGGACAAGATGTGGATCTCCACCTTCCACTCCTCCTGCGTAAAGATCCTGCGCCGCGAGGCAGGCTCGGTGGGGTTGAAGTCCAGCTTCTCCATTTACGATTCGGCTGATTCGCTGCGCCTGATCACGATGGTGGCCAAGGGCCTGGAACTGGACCCGAAGAAGTTCAACCCCAAGGTCATGGCGCACAAGATCTCCGCACTGAAGAACGAGCTGATCGATGACGAGGAATACGCGTCCTCGGTCACCGAGGGCGACCCGTTCGCCTCGGCGGTCGCCGCCGTCTACCGCGGCTACACCCAACGCCTGCGTCAGGCCAACGCCATGGACTTCGATGACCTGATCGGCCAGGTGGTCAACATCTTCCGCGCGTTCCCGGGGATAGCTGACAACTACCGGCGGCGCTTCAGGCACGTGCTGGTCGACGAATACCAGGACACCAACCATGCCCAGTACTCGCTGGTCCGCGAGCTCACCGGCCCCGACGGGCCCACCCCCGGAGGGGAGCTGACCGTGGTCGGCGACTCCGACCAGTCGATCTACGCGTTCCGCGGCGCCGATATCCGCAACATCGTCGAATTCGGCAAGGACTACCCCGACGCCGAAACGATCAAACTGGAGCAGAACTACCGTTCTACCCAGACCATCCTGACCGCGGCCAACACGGTGATCGCGCGCAACCCGGACCGTCCGGACAAGAAGCTGTGGACGGCCGAGGGCGACGGCGAACAGATCGTGGGCTATGTCGCTGAATCCGAGCAGGACGAGGCCCGGTGGATCGCAGAGGAGATCCTGCGGCTGAACGACGAGGAGGACGTGCTCCCCGGCGACGTGGCGATCTTCTACCGGACGAATGCCCAGTCCCGGTCGCTGGAAGAGCAGCTGATGCGCGTGGACCTGAAGTACAAGGTGGTCGGCGGAACCCGGTTCTACGACCGCAAGGAGGTCAAGGACGCGCTGGCCTACCTGCGCGCCCTAGTGAACCCGGACGATGACATCAATGTTCGCCGCATCCTGAACGAACCCAAGCGCGGGATCGGTGACCGGGCCGAATTCGCCGTCGCGGCGCTGGCCGAACGCGATCGGACGTCGTTCATGGCTGCCCTGCGCCGGGCCGAAGACGCCCCCGGCCTGGGTACCCGCGGGATTAAGATGATCGATTCCTTCGTGAAGATCATCGACGACCTGGCGGTGGTGGCGGAGGGGTCGGGTCCCGCTGCCGCGCTCGAGGCGGTGCTTGAGCAGACCGGCTACCTGGAGGTGCTGCGCAAGTCCGATGACCCGCAGGACGAGTCCCGCGTGGAGAACCTCGCCGAACTCGTCGCGGTGGTCAGGGATTTTGAGATCGAGCAGCCCGAGGGCACGCTGCAGGACTTCCTTGAACGCGTGGCGCTGGTCGCCGACGCCGATTCGATTCCCGAGGCGCCCGAGGACGACGAAGGCGCCGCGATGGCCAAACGGGAGGGAATGGTCACCTTGATGACGCTCCACACGGCCAAGGGGCTGGAATTTCCTGTGGTGTTCCTCACGGGAATGGAGCATGGGATCTTCCCGCACCAGCGGTCGCTGACCGATCCGAAGGAGCTGGCCGAGGAGCGCCGGCTGGCATACGTGGGGCTCACCCGTGCCCGCCGCCGGCTCTACTTGAGCCGGGCAGAATACCGCAGCATGTGGGGCCAGGCCCAATACAATCCGGCCAGCCAATTCCTGGAGGAAATCCCGGCGGAGCTGATCGATTGGAAGCGCGAGGGCAGCTCCCGCGCCCCGGTCCAGTCCTTCGGATCTGACCGGTTCGGATCGGCCCGCTACGATTCGGGTTCCTACTGGGGAGCGGGAAGCGCCGCTTCTGGCGCCCGTGCGGCGGGTCCCTCGCGTCGGGCCGGAGACCCCGAAACCAACGCGCTGAGCACAGCCCCGGTCGCCCGCTCCCGGGTGCAGCCGAATAAGGAGATTATCGCCCTTTCGGTGGGGGACAAGGTCACCCACGCAAGCTTCGGGCAGGGCGTCGTGCTGGCCATGGAGGGCGTCGGTGACAAGCAGGTGGCCAAGGTGAAATTCCCGGATTCGGAGAAGCGCCTGCTGCTGCGCTATGCGCCGCTGACAAAGGTCGACTAGCCGGTGAGCGCCCAATGGTACTCGCCGGGCATTTTCTCTACGCCCCGTAGAACTGTGCTGTTCGGGTTCGAAGGGATACCCTGATCAAGGCGTCTAGCCCTCCGGGGCTAGAGTTCCCTTGGGTGCTCCGGTCGAATAAACCGGTACCTCCAAGCCCGAAACGACTTCGACGTAGAAGGACACAAGCCCGTGGACCTGTATGAATACCAGGCGCGCGATCTGTTTGAGTCGCACGGTGTACCCGTGCTGGCCGGCATCGTTGCGTACACACCTGAAGAAGCCAAGGCAGCAGCCGAGAAAATCGGCGGCGTCGTGGTTGTCAAAGCCCAGGTAAAGGTCGGAGGCCGCGGCAAGGCCGGCGGCGTAAAGGTCGCCAAGACCGCCGACGAGGCCTTCGAGCACGCATCCAACATTCTCGGTATGGACATCAAGGGCCACACCGTGAACAAGGTCATGATCGCCCAGGGCGCCGACATCGCCGAGGAGTTCTACTTCTCGGTGCTGCTGGACCGCGCAAACCGCAACTACCTGGCCATGTGCTCGGTTGAAGGCGGCATGGAGATCGAAGAGCTTGCAGTCGAGCGCCCCGAGGCACTTGCCCGCATCTCCGTCGACCCGGCCGTCGGCATCGACCAGGCCAAGGCCGACGAGATCGTTGCAGCAGCAGGCTTCGCGCCGGAGCTGACCGAAAAGGTCGCTTCCGCCATCCTGAAGTTGTGGGACGTCTTCAAGAAGGAAGACGCCACCCTCGTCGAGGTCAACCCGCTGGTTCGCACCGGCGCCGGCGAGATCGTCGCCCTGGACGGCAAGGTCACCATCGACGAGAACGCCGAGTTCCGTCACCCGCACCACGCCGACCTTGAGGACAAGGAAGCCGCGGATCCGCTGGAGGCCAAGGCCAAGGCTCAGGACCTGAACTACGTCAAGCTGGACGGCGAAGTAGGCATCATCGGTAACGGCGCAGGCCTGGTCATGTCGACCCTGGACGTCGTCGCCTACGCCGGCGAGAACCACGGCAATGTGAAGCCCGCCAACTTCCTGGACATCGGCGGTGGAGCCTCCGCTGAGGTCATGGCCGCTGGCCTGGACGTCATCCTCAACGATGAGCAGGTCAAGTCCGTCTTCGTGAACGTCTTCGGCGGAATCACCGCCTGTGACGCAGTTGCCAAGGGCATCGTTGGCGCGCTGGCCGAGCTCGGCTCAGCAGCCAACAAGCCGCTGGTCGTCCGCCTCGACGGCAACAACGTCGAAGAGGGCCGCCGCATCCTGGCCGAGGCCAACCACCCGCTGGTCACCCTGGCAGCAACCATGGACGAGGGCGCCGACAAGGCCGCCGAACTCGCCAACGCAGCGAAGTAAAGGGACTCGAACTCATGAGCATTTACGTAAACAAGGACTCCAAGGTCATCGTCCAGGGCATCACCGGCGGCGAAGGCACCAAGCACACCGCCCTGATGCTCAAGGCCGGCACCAACATCGTTGGTGGCGTCAACGCCCGCAAGGCCGGTACCACCGTCCTGCACGGCGACAAGGAGATCAAGGTCTTCGGCACGGTTGCAGAGTCCATCGCCGAAACCGGCGCCGACGTCTCGATCGTCTTCGTTCCGCCGGCATTCACCAAGGATGCAGTCGTTGAGGCCATCGAGGCCGGCATCGGCCTCGTCGTGGTCATCACCGAGGGTGTTCCGGTCCAGGACTCGGCCGAATTCTGGGCCCTGGCCCAGTCCAAGCTCGACGCCGACGGCAACCAGGTCACCCGCATCATCGGCCCGAACTGCCCCGGCATCATCACTCCGGGCGAGGCGCTGGTCGGCATCACGCCGAACAACATCACCTCCAAGGGCCCGATCGGCTTGGTCTCCAAATCCGGCACCCTGACCTACCAGATGATGTACGAACTGCGCGATCTGGGCTTCTCCTCCGCCATCGGCATCGGCGGCGACCCGGTCATCGGTACCACCCACATCGACGCCCTGGCTGCGTTCGAAGCGGATCCGGAAACCAAGGCCATCGTCATGATCGGTGAAATCGGCGGCGACGCCGAAGAGCGCGCAGCCGATTACATCAAGGCCCACGTCACCAAGCCGGTCGTTGGCTACGTGGCAGGCTTCACCGCACCGGAGGGCAAGACCATGGGCCACGCCGGCGCCATCGTCTCCGGCTCCGCTGGTACGGCACAGGCCAAGAAGGAAGCGCTCGAGGCCGCTGGCGTGAAGGTCGGCAAGACCCCGTCCGAGACCGCTACGCTCCTGCGTGAGGTCTTCGCAGCCCTCTAAGGACTCTGTCCAGGCTTAGCCTGCCGATGGCCGGTGACCCGCATTGCGGGTCACCGGCCATCGGTTCTTAACCGGGTGGCCAGGCACGCAATGCCGTTTCCCGGACTTTGGGAACGCGAAGGGCGCGCAGCCCTGAACTGGCCCGCGGTGCGAGACAATCGGAATGCTGCCCCCATTGCCCTGCGACGAACGCCGAAGCGCCCGCGGAACGTTCCCTGAAACACCTGCGCGAAAGCGCGCGGACTCATGAACTTCAAGTCGATGGACCGGGGCCCCAAGCGGGCCCGACTGGCCGGTGCACATGGCATCGGGGACCTGCGGGCCATCGCCCGGCGCCCTTATCCCGCCCCCGGCCTTCCGGTAGGGCGGGCGGGAGGGAGGATCCCTCGAGGAGGATGCCCTAGGCCGGAACCTTGCAGCATGCACCGGGCTGGAATTCGTGCCCGGGGTGCTGCGCGATATCTCGAGGGTTGATACCTCCGCCACCATTGCCGGCCGGGCCCGCGCGATTCCGGTCGGCCTAGCCCCACCGGGCTGATCCGGCTGATGCCTGCGGAGGGCGAAACCGCCGGCGGGCATGCCGCTGCCGGGGCCCGGATCCTGGCTTCGCTCTCCACCATGTGCGCCGTCGCCAGCGCGGACGTTGCCGCCGCATCAGCTGCCGGCCATCGGGGAAGCCGTGGGGCCCCGGGCACCGGTGATAGCGGACTCGGGCATCCTCGTGGCGGCGGCATCGTGCCAAACCTTGCCGCCGGAGCGGATTCCACGCTCACCGGTGGAGCCTACCTCTACGGGCTGATGGCCGCAGGTAGGGCGAGGGTAGCGCAGGCACTGGAGGTCCTGGAAATACAAATGCGCATCGTCATGGCGTTGCTGTGGGGGTTGACTCGGTGGCCGGCCACGGGAGCAGGAAAATGCAGCAGGGGCCGACTAGGGATCGGCCCCTGCTGCATGACTCGGTGTGGCCTCCCTATGCGGCGGTGACTGTCACGGGGATCGAGGACCAGCCGCGCAGGGTGGTGTGCAGGAACTGTTCGGGTTCGGCCGTCAACTCTATGGACTTCACCCGGCGGGCCAGCTCGGTGAGCAGCACGTCCATTTCCAGCCGGGAGAGCGGCTGGCCAACGCACTGGTGGATGCCCATGCCGAAGGCCAGGTGTCCACCGGCCTGCCGGGTGATGTCGTACTGGTCGGCCGTGGGGCCCCAGCGCTCGGCGTCCCGGTTTGCCGAACCGACGAACACGGCGACCTTTGTGTCGGCCGGCAGCTGCATCCCGCTGAGCACGGTGTCCTGGGACGTGGTGCGGTAGAAGGACTGGAAGGGGGACTCGAAGCGGAAGGCCTCGTCGATGGCGAACTTCACCAGTTTCGGGTTCTCGTGGACCTTGGCGTACTGCTCCGGGTGGTTGACCAGGGTCAGTAGCGTGGCTCCGAGGGAGAAGATGGTGGTGTCCAGTCCAGCCGAGAGCATGGCGCGCACCAGCAGGGCCGCCTGGTCGGGGCTGATGTCACCGTTGTCGGCGCTGTCCCAGATCTGGGCGCCGAGCGAGCCCGGGGTCAGGTTTTCGCGGGCCGTGTTGGCCATTGCCCAGTCGTTGGTCCCGGCGCCGGCTTCGAAGTGCTGGCGGGCCAGGTCGTTGTACGGGCCGAAGGTGGAGAAGTTCGCGGCACCCAGGGCGTGCAGGTGCTCGGCCCGGCCCTCGCGGGGGATGCCGACGGCGTCGCCGAATGCACGGATCGGGAAGACCTCGGCCATGTCCTTGATGAGATCGAAGGAGCCGCGTTCCAACAGCGAGTCGATTAGTTCGGTGGCGTAGGCCTCGAAGCCGGTCCGCAGCGAACGGACCCCGCGGGGGGAGATGACGCCGGCGATGGCCTGGCGCATGTCGGTGTGGATGGGCGGATCCGATTCCATGATGCCCTGTGCCCGCCAGCCCGGTTCGTGGTGCAGGTTCTTGGGGCCGGCTCCGGCTCCGGAGATGAACGTGCGGTAATCGTCGAGGACGGTCTTGCATTCCTCGAAGCGGGTGACGGCGTGCAGCCCGTGTTCCTGCATCATCACGACCGGACCGGCCTGGCGCATGGTCTCGAACAGCGGGTATGGATTGGCCAAATGCTCAGGCGAGTAGGGGTCTTCGCTAATGACCGGGACCGTTGAAGCTGCGATCGCTGATTCCATGGATGCCTCCCGAAAGTAATGGTGAATGAAAACAACCTAGCGATCTGCGGGACTGCAGGTTAATTTGATTCTCATTATGTGAGAATGGAAATTGTCCTCCGAGTGCGGACAGGGGAATATCTATCGAGTGCCACTGATGTGCGGTGAATCACACCGGAAGATGAAGGGAGTGGGGGATGTCATCGTCCTTTGAGCGCGGACTGAAAATCCTGGCGGAAATAGCGTCCAGCGGCGAAACAACAGTCGACGATGTGGCCCTGAAACTTGGCATTCCGGTTAGCACTGCCTACCGCTACTTCAAGGTCCTGCGCGATCAGGATTTCGTGGCCGAAGACGACGGGCGCTACCGTGCCGGAAGGACCTTGCTGAACATCTCCGGCCAGCCGGTGGCACAGTCCCTGCTGTCGGAGGTGGGGAACGCCGTTCTGCGTTCGATCGTGGACCGGGTCGGCGAGACCGCGGTGATGATCGTACGGGTCGGCGACCACGCCATGTGCCTGCGTCGCGAGGAACCCGACAAGGCATTGAAATACACCTTCGCCGTGAACGAGCTTCTACCCCTCTACGCCGGGGCCGGACAACGGATGCTTCTCGCCTGGGCGCCGCAGGAAGTCCTCCACCAGGTCCTCTCCGGGCCGATGGCCCGCTTCACCAATCACACGCTGACCCGCGAACAGATCTTGGCCAGCATCCCGCAGATCCGCGCTTCGGGGCTGGTCCTCTCCCGCGGGGAGCTGGAGGAGGGCGCGGTGTCCATCGCCGTCCCCGTCTTCAGCCGTGGCGAGGTGGTCTGTTCGCTGAACGTTGCCGGCCCGGAAAACCGCTGCGGATCCAAGCTCTGGATCGCCTCGACACTGAAGGTCATGCGCGCGGCGGCCAACAACCTCACAGACTCGCTGCAAAGCAGCACACCGAACAAATCAACTAGGGAGACCCTTGATGACTACAGCAGTATTGCCTGAGACCGCACCGGTGACCATCGGCGTGCACCGCGCGACGCTGGAAGACCTGATCCAGGTTGCCCGCCACCGCCGCCCGGTCCTCATCGACGACGCCGTCTTCGACGTCATGCGCCCGTCCCAGGACTGGCTTGAGGGCGTCGTGGACTCAATGGGCAAGGACAAGGAAACGCCCCCGATCTACTCGATCAACACCGGATTCGGTTCGTTGGCCGGACGACGGGCCTTCGCCGAACCGTCCGACGCCGCCGAGCTGTCCCGCCGCCTTGTGCTCTCCAACGCCTCCGGTGTCGGACGCTACGTGGACGAGGAAGTCGTCCGCGCGACGATGTTCATCCGCGTCGTCTCGCTGACCCAGGGCTATTCCGGCATCCGCCCGGAAATCGTCACCACGCTCGTCGAGATGCTCAACGCCGGTGTCTGCCCGGCCATTCCCGAATACGGTTCGCTCGGGGCCTCGGGCGACTTGATCCCGCTGGCCCACGTGGCCATCGTGATGTCCCGCTCGCACACCGGCGAGGACATCGAGCTGGACTCCGGCGAGGCAATGCTCGATGGCAAGGTCGTCTCCGGGATCAAGGCCATGGAAGCAGCGGGCATCGACCGCCTGCCGCTGGGCGCCAAGGACGGACTGGCGCTGCTCAACGGCACTTCCTTCTCCGCTGCGCAGGCTGCACTGGCCCTCTACGACGCGCAGAACCTGCTCGAAACGGCACAGATCACCGCCGCCATGAGCATCGAGGCGCTGATGGGCTTCGGCGACGCGTTCATCGACGAACTGCACCAGGCCCGCGGCCAGCGCGGTCAGATCGAGGTGGCAGCTCGCATCCGCGAGCTGCTCGCCGGGTCAACCCTGATCGATGGCAACGCCTCCACCGATCCGGTCCGCCAGCCCCCGCAGGACGCCTATTCGCTGCGCTGCGTCCCGCAGGTCTTCGGCCCGATCAAGGACACCCTGGCCTTTGCCGCGGGCATCCTGGAGAACGAGATCAACGCGGCGACTGACAATCCGCTGATCTTCCCCTCGCTGCCGGACACCCGTTCGCTCAAGGCCGTCTCGGGCGGAAACTTCCACGCCGAATACGTCGCCTTCGCGGCAGACTTCATCTCCATCGTGGTCACCGAGATCGGCTCGATCACCGAGCGTCGGCTCTTCCGCCTGGACGACGGCACGTTGAACCGCGGGCTGCCGGACATGTTGATCGACTCGGAGCAGACCGGAATGGACTGCGGCTACATGCTTCCGCAGTACCTGGCTGCCGCATTGGTATCGGACTGCAAGACCCTGGCTCACCCGGACTCGGTGGATTCCATCCCCACCTGCGCCAACCAGGAAGACCATGTCTCCATGGCGAACAACGCCGGACGGCACGCCCGGCAGATCGTGGCGAACATCGAATCGGTGGTCGGCATCGAACTGCTCATGGCGGCCCAGGCCCTCGAACTACGTCTGGGCCTTGAGGCCACGGCCGATGCCCGCCTGAGCCCGGCCGCCACGGCGGCGCTGGCCTTGGTTCGCGGCAGCAAGTCGGCAGATGGCCGTCCGATCGACCACATTAGCCAGGACGTCGTGCTCTACCCGCGGGTCCGCAAGGCATTGGACCTGGTTCATGAGGGCGCCGTTGTCGAGGCGGTAAACCAGGTGCTAGCCGGCTAACGGTGCACTGAATCCCACTACGCATCGTGGGCGTCCGGCCGCCACTGGCCGGACGCCCTAGAACACCACATCCCAACCCCCCGCCGCCGATGGTCGGGGATCAAGGCCCAGAAGTTCCGAGAACAGCACACATAGGGAGTACGAATCATGAAAAACACGAATCGCACCATCCGTTCCACCGCCCTGGGCGCCCTGGCCGTTGCCGCCATGATCAGCCTGAGCGCCTGCGGCGGAGCAGCCGATGCAGAGAAGCCGTCGGCTGCCGAAAATACGGCACCGCTGTTCAAGGAACTGCCGGAGAAGGTCCAGAAGGCCGGGACCATCAACGTGGCCAGCAACGTCGAATACCCGCCGTTCGAATCCTTCGACACGGACGGCACCACCATCGTGGGCATCGACCGGGAAATTGCCGACGAACTGGAGAAGCAGCTTGGCGTCACCATGAAGTTCGACAACATCGCCTTCGACGCGATCATCCCCGGTCTGTCCTCGGCCCGCTATGACATGGCCATGTCGGCGATGTCCGACACGGTCGAGCGCCAGAAGGTAGTGAACTTCCTCGATTACTTCTCCGCAGGCGGCGGCATCATGACCTCCACCGCGAATGCCTCGACCTACAAGACCCTCGATGACCTCTGCGGTACGCACGTGGGTATCGTGAAGGGCACCACCGAGGACGCCGATGCCGCTGCAGCCTCCAAGAAGTGTGAAGACGCGGGCAAGGAAAAGATCGAGGTCACGATCTTCGCCGGCCAGAACCAGGCCGTCTTGGCGCTGGAGTCCGACCGCGTCGATGCCTTCCTGGTGGACTCCACCTCCGGTTCGGTGGTTGCCGCCGGCTCCAAGGGCGCACTGGCCATGGGCGAGCGATACCAGGACCTGGCCTTCGGCATCGTCTTCCCCAAGGACCAGGAACAGCTGATGGGCGCCATCCAGAAGGGTCTGGAAGCCATCAAGGCCGACGGAAGCTACGAGAAAATCCTGACCAGCTACGACATGGCCGACCACGCGATGGACAGCTTCCCGGTTAACGGCGTCAAGGAATGAGCGCCGCCTTGCACCGAAACGAAGAACCTGAACTGCGTGTCATCCCGGCCCGGTACACGGGTCGCTGGGTAGCGGCAGTCGTCGTGGTGGGTCTCCTGGGGATGCTCATCTATGCGATGTTCACCAACGATCGATTCCACTGGGACGTGGTGGGAGAATACCTCTTTGCCCCTCCGGTCATTTCCGGTCTGGGCAGGACCCTGCTGCTGACGGCGATCTCGATGGTCATCGGCATCCTGCTGGGCATCGTGGTAGCCGTATGCCGGCTCTCCAGCAATCCGATCCTATCCACCGCCGCCTGGGGCTACTCCTGGTTCTTCCGCGGTACCCCGCTGATGGTGCAGCTGCTGTTCTGGTTCTTCCTCGCGGCGCTGGTACCCACCATTGGCCTCGGCGTACCCTTCGGTCCCGAACTGCTCTCGATCGATACCAACTCGGTGATCTCCCCGTTCACCGCAGCGCTGCTGGGGTTGGCACTGAACGAGGGCGCATACATGGGCGAGATCGTGCGCTCGGGCATCCGGGCCATCCCGCCGGGACAGACCGAGGCGGCCAAGGCCATTGGCATGTCGCGGCTGCAGACCATGCGCCGGGTCGTGCTTCCCCAGGCAATGCGCGTGATCATCCCGCCGACCGGCAACGAGACCATCGGCATGCTCAAGTACACCTCGTTGGTGATCGTGATCGGCTACTCCGAGCTGCTCACCAGCGTTTCGATCATCTACTCACGCAACTTCCAGACCATCCCGCTGCTGATTGTCGCCGCGATCTGGTATCTGGCAGTCACCGCCGTGCTGTCCGTCGCCCAGTACTTCGTCGAGGGTTACTTCGAACGCGGCTTCACCCCGACCAAGGGAAAGAAGCCGTCAGCCCCTGCCGCAGCCAATCAGGTGCCGGCCGTGGAGACGGAACCCACCGGCGCACGGAACGAAACCGAATTGGAGCCCACCAAATGAGCGAACCCATGCTGCGGGCACGCAATGTCCACAAGTCCTTCGGACATCTGGAAATCCTCAAGGGTATCTCGCTCGAGGTGCAGACCGGGCAGGTCGCCTGCCTGCTGGGGCCGTCGGGCTCCGGGAAGTCGACCTTCCTGCGCTGCATCAACCACCTGGAAAAGATCAATGACGGTGAGCTCTGGGTTCGCGGTGAACGCATCGGCTACCGACGGGCGGGCAACAAGCTGCACGAGCTGAAGGAAAACGAAACCGCGAAACAACGCGCCTCGGTGGGCATGGTGTTCCAGCAGTTCAACCTCTTCCCGCACCGCACGGCGCTGGAAAACGTCGTCGAGGGCCCCACCGTTGTGCAGCGGGTACCCCGGGCGCAGGCCATTCGCGAGGGCATGGAACTGCTGGACCGCGTTGGCCTGGCCGACAAGCATAAGCACTATCCGGCTCAGCTGTCCGGTGGGCAGCAGCAGCGCGTGGCCATTGCCCGCGCGCTGGCGCTCAAACCCAAGCTGATGCTCTTCGACGAGCCGACCAGTGCGCTGGACCCCGAGCTCGTGGGTGAGGTGCTGGAGGTGATGACCTCGCTGGCCGCCTCGGGCATGACCATGATCGTGGTGACCCATGAGATGGGCTTCGCCAAGGAAGTCGGAGACGTCGTACACTTCATGGCCGACGGGCAGCTGGTCGAATCCGGAACCCCGACCCAGGTGCTGGAGAATCCGCGCGAGGCACGGACCCAGGCCTTCCTCTCCAAGGTCCTGGCCTAGCCGCCATGGACACCACCCGGCAGACCAGCAACCAACGAAGGGAAGTAGACCAGTGAGCATGCATACCAGTACGGGTGCGGGCCCGGTGCCCCGCCCTGTCGTAGCCTCGCTCCCTCGGTATTCGCGGGCGGCTGGCTTGGGAGCGGTGCGCTGGGTGGGATCCTCCAACGAATCCTGCATTGCGCCCTCTCCCGCGGCAGTGGCGGCGATGGCCGATGCCGCAACCCACGCCAACCGCTACCCGGGCATCACCGGGGAGCGGTTGGCGCAGGCGATAGCCGGCACCCTGGGCCTGGATGCGGGTCAGGTCGTGGTGGGCGGTGGATCGCTGGCCCTGCTCGGCCACATCCTGAGCGCCTACGCGCCGCCGGGTTCCTCGGTCATCCACGCTTGGCGCAGCTATGAGGCGTATCCGATTCTGATCGCCCTGGCCGGTGCCGAATCGGTGCCGGTGGCACTGGATGGCGAGCACTACCACGACCTGGCGGCGATGGGGGAGGCCATTACCATCGGCACCCGCGTGGTGCTGGTGTGCAACCCTAACAACCCGACGGGCACAGTGCTTGAACCCGGGGAGATCGAGGCGTTCCTCGAGAAGGTCCCGGGTCACGTGCTGGTGGTGTTGGACGAGGCCTACCGGGAATTCAGCAGCCCGGAAGCCGAGTCGGGACGGCTGCTGGAACGCTACCCGAATCTGGTGATCCTGCGGACGTTTTCCAAGGCCTACGGACTGGCCGGGGCCCGCGCCGGGTACCTCCTTGCCGGACCCGGCGTCGCAGCGAACATCAGGGCCGTCGCGCCCCCGTTCGGTCTCAGCTCGCTGGCCGAGGCCGGAGCCCTTGCCGCTTGGGCGGATACGGAATACCTTGCCGAATCGGTGTCAGAGGTGGTCTCCGAGCGCGATTTCCTGCTGGCCGGGCTGCTGGCCCGGGGACTGCGCATCCCGCCCAGCGGTGGAAACTTCCTCTGGATTCCTGCCGGCGCCCGCTCCCTGGATCTCGAGAGCTCCTGCGTGGCGCACGGGGTCTCGGTCCGCGCCTTCCCGGGCTCCGGGGTGCGCGTGACCATCTCGGTGAGGGACGCCTCGAATGCTGTCCTGGCCGCCATCGATGCGCTTCGGCCACAGCTACCGGGCGGACAAGCGGAACTCAGTGCGGTTCCGGCCGCTAACCATGACCACAGCACAGGAGGTGCCTCGTGAGCACAACAATCGAAACAACAGTGGTTCCCGAACCACAGGTGGACCTGGGCATCGCCGATGACGGCTTCTTCGAGGTCGAAGTCGCCGAAATCCGCCCCGAAGCCGACGGCGTCCTCTCGCTGCACCTGGCCCACCCGGCCGGGAAGCCGCTGCCCGACTGGGCTCCGGGCTCCCATATCGACGTACTGCTGCCCAACGGGCTGCTGCGCCAGTACTCGCTGTGCTCCGAGGCCGGCGCCGGACGCTGGCGCCTGGGCGTCCTGCGCGAGGCGGCGGGCCGCGGCGGATCGGCCTACGTGCACGATGACCTGCGTCCCGGGGCGCGGATCAAGGTCCGCGAACCACGCAACAACTTCACCCTGAAACCGGCACCGGAGTACCTGTTCCTGGCCGGCGGCATCGGGATCACCCCGATCCTGCCGATGCTCGCCGCAGCGCAGGAATCGGGGATCCCGTGGCGCCTGGTCTACATGGGCCGCTCCCGGAGTTCGATGGCGTTCCTTTCCGAGCTGGAGCGGTTCGGGGACAAGGTGCAGGTGCATGCCGATGACGAGGCGGGCTTGTTCCCGCTGAAGGACCTGCTGCAGGCCCCGGATGCCGGCTTCCACACCTACGTGTGCGGCCCGGGCCCGCTGCTGGACTTCATTTCCTCGCTGACCAGCGCGTGGGACGACCAGAAGCGTTTCCACTTCGAGCGTTTCGTCGCCGATCCCGCCGCCACGGCACCGGCTGCCGGGGACCACGAGTTCACCGTCGAGACCACCGAGGGCATCGAGGTCCAGGTGCCGGTGGGCACCAGCATCCTGGACGCGCTGGCCGGCGCCGGGGTGCCGGTGCTGAACTCCTGCCGCGAGGGCATCTGCGGTACCTGTGAGACCACGGTGGTCTCCGGGGAGATCGACCACCGTGATTCGCTGCTCTCGGAGGAGGAACGCGAGGCAGGGGAGACCATGATGATCTGCGTGTCCCGGTGCAAGGGCCTGCGCATGATCCTGGACCTCTAGAGCCGGGTTCCGGTGACGGGCCGCCAGGTGGCGGGGCAATTGCTCCGCCACCTGGCGGCCTTTTCGTGTCTTCGGTGACGGTCAGCGGCCCAGCCGGAAGAAGGAGCTGCCGTTGCGCTGGTGGGCTCCGGGCACGAGGACCAGCCCGGCATCCGGGTTGAACTGCACCGCTGCGCCCGGAGCGCCCTCCAGCGCGGCGGCCAGGGCCTGGATGTCGGCGGCGGGCAGGATCCAATCCATGCCGGAGGTGCCCAGATGTACCGTGGCGGAATCCGGGCAAAGGCGCAGCCATGCTTCGATCCAGTCGCCGGGGAAGCGCTGGGCTCCCGGGATCGGGAGCCCAGGGGCGGCGGATAGTTGCGTGGTGGAGGCTGGGTATTGGCGGCTGGCTGTGCGGCCCATGGCGTATCCCGTTCGGGGTTGTCCTTGCCCGCCGGCGGCTGCCGCACGGGCCGCTTCGTCATCCGAACCACCCGGCAAACAACGTTCGGGTTGGTCCTTGGCGGGTCGGAGCCTTGCGTGGTTACGCAGCCAAGAGTCTTGAAGCTGGGTTCAACATTACGGGCAATCCGCGTGTCCGCAAAAACCGCGAGCCCCGGCGCCGACGCACAGTGTCATCGGAACCGGGGCGCGCCGCACGGGTGTTGCCCCGGCTGACGTGCGGTCAGTCGCGCAGCAGTTCGCGGATGTCCTCGGCGTTCAGGACGGTGCCGAAACCCTCGCCCTCGTCCATCACCGAGGAGATCAGCTGGCGCTTGGAATCCTGCAGGGCAACCACCTTCTCTTCAATGGTGTCCTTGGCGACCAGACGGTAGACCATCACGTTCCGCGTCTGCCCAATGCGGTGGGCGCGGTCCACTGCCTGCGATTCCGCAGCCGGGTTCCACCACGGGTCAAGCAGGAAGCAGTAATCAGCTTCGGTGAGGTTCAGCCCGAATCCGCCGGCCTTCAATGAGATCAGGAAGACCGGGGCCTTGCCAGACTTGAATTCGTCGATGACCTCGGCGCGTTTGCGCGTCGAACCGTCCAGGTAGGCGAATTCCACGCCGCCCTCGGTCAAGCGATCCGCCGCCTTCTTCAGGAACGAGGTGAACTGGCTGAAGATCAGCGCGCGGTGGCCCTCGGCCAGCACGTCCTCGAGCTGCTCGAAGAGCACGTCGAGCTTGGCGCTGGGGGTATTCGCGTATTCCTCGTCCACGAGGGAAGCGTCGAGCGAGAGCATACGCAACAACGTCAGCGACTGGAAGATCGTGAACCTGTTCTTATCCATGTCATCGACCAGCTGCAGGATCTTCTGGCGTTCGCGCTGCAGATGCGTGTCATAGATCCGCCGGTGCTTGGGCGAGAGCTCGACGTGCAGCACCTGTTCCTGCTTCGGCGGCAGGTCGGTGACCACCGCATCCTTGGTACGACGCAACATGAACGGACGGACCCGGCGTTTGAGCCGTCCCAGCGGCTCGGTGGATCCCTGCTTCTCGATGGGGCGCTGGTAGTTCTCGGCGAACTTCACCGCCGAGGGGAAGAGCCCGGGGGAGACGATGGCGAAGATCGACCACAGTTCCATCAAGTTGTTTTCCATCGGCGTACCGGTAATGGCCAGCTTGAAGCGGGTGTTCAGGTCGCGTGCCGCATGGTGCGCCTTGGTGGCCTTGTTTTTCACGAACTGGGCCTCGTCCAGGAACAGTCCGGCCCATTCGATGTCCTGGTAGGCGTCGGCATCCAGCCGGAACAGCGTGTAGCTGGTGATCAGCACATCGTGCCCGGCGGCAAGTTCCGCCAGCGAGCTGGCAGCCCGAGCCTCGGTATCGGTGACCGCGACGACCTTCAGCTCGGGGGCGAAGCGCTTGGCCTCGATGGCCCAGTTGGAGACGACGGACGTCGGCGCGACCACCAGGAAGGGGGCCGGACGCAGCGCATCCGCCGCGTACTTCACTGCCGGTTCGCCCGGAGCGGCGATTCCGCCGGTGGCCCACACCTCGCGGGCATGGAGCATCAGTGCGAGGGCCTGCAAGGTCTTGCCCAGGCCCATGTCGTCGGCGAGTACCCCGCCCAGCCCATTGGACCAGAGTGATGCCAGCCAGGCGAAGCCCTCGCGCTGGTAGGGTCGCAATTCGGCGTTCAGGCCGGTGGGGAGCCGCACGTTGCTGGCATCGGCCAGGTGAAGCAGCGAGCCGACCGCAGAATTCCAGGAGTCGGGACCCTCGGTGTGGGTCGCCAGAGCGTCGAGTTCCTCCCAGAAGGACGCCTGGTAACGGGTGATGCTCAGATCATGGTTCTTGTCCGACAGCGCGCCGGCCTCGCCGACCAACAGCCGCAGCTTGTCGAACAGCGGGTGGGCAAGGGAGAAATAGCTCTTGTCGGGCATGAGCAACTTGTCCTGGCCGCGTGAGAGCGCCCGCAGGATGTCGGCGAAGGGGATCCGGCGTTCGCCGATGGAGATGATCAGGCCCAGGTCGAACCAGTCGCGGCGGTCCGATTCCACCGTGGTGACGGTCAGTTCCGGAGTCTCGGTGAGTTCGAGGAATTCCGGGCGCTCGCCCTTCTCCTCGAGCCGGATGCCCGCTACCTCCGCGAGGGCAGGCAGCGTGTGGCGCACGAAATCGACGGTGTCCAGTCCGCGCAGGGTCCGCGGTGCAAGTACCCGGGATTCGAGGGCGGGGAAGCGACCCAGGATCTCCAGTGCGGCGCGTTCGAGCCGGGTTTCGGCCTGGACATCCCGGGCGTCGGCTTCCACGGAGTAACCGCCGTAGTCGAAGCCCCAGTCGAGGTCGACCGCGTCCTTTGCCGAGTACTTCACCTTGGCCACCAGCACCGGAGGCAGGATCCGGGGCAGCTGTACGGAGTCGTCGATGCTGCGCACGGCGAGCCGGCGGCCCAACCGCGGGTAGAGCTTCGTCATGAAGTCCGGGATATCGGATTCCGGGACCTGGACGGAGCTGGGACTGCGCAGCATTTCCAGTTCGGTGTCGCGCAAGCCCCCGGGGACCGGGGCTATGACAATCAGGTTCTGGTCGGGTGTCGAAGCGTAGACGCCGTGGTTGCCGATGGAACCCGCAGCGGAGTCGGGCCCCAGCGGGATGTCGATGTCGCCAAGCTGCATCCACGGGATCAATTCGATGCCGGCGTCCGTCTTTTCCGCGGCCAGGGCGACCGTTGCCTGGCTCAGGACCCTGACCTGTTGTTCGGAGCGGATCCCGATCAGCGAGATGCCGAGCTTCGTCGCTTCGTCCATCAGCGGCCAGAGCAGCAGTGAGGAGAACTCGTCGAGGTACAGCCAGTCGTTGTCTTCGCCGAAGTACAGCTGACCGGTGGCGCGGTAGAGCGGGACGAACTGGCAGAACCAGCGGTGCTGTTCCGCGTCCAGGTTCAGCCCGAAGGTCTTGAAGCTGATCGTGTTCCACTTCAGGTTCCCGCGCACCCAACGTTCGTTGCCCGAGCGGACCATGGGCCGCACGCCGAGGCGCCAGCGCCGCTTGGCCGCCTTCTGGTGCCCGACGCCGGAGCCCGGGGCCCACTGCCGGTGCGCGGCAACTGTCGTGTCCTGGAGATCGAATTGCAGGGCCATGTCCTGCAGCGGCAGCCTGTCCGTGGAACGCGGGGCGGATGTGGGCGCGGCCGTGGCCTTGGATGCGCGCAGCAGTTCGTTGAGGGATTCCTGCCAGGCCGGGGTGGCTGAGGCGGCGCTGTTCTTGAAGAACACGTCCTTGGCCCGAAGATGCAGCGTGTTGCAGTAAATGAGGAGGGCTGCGGCATGCTTGCAGTTCTCCGCCTCGGGGCAGTTGCAGGTGGTGGAATCGACCAGCCAGGCGCCGGCCTTGTCCTTGAGGGCCGCCTGCGTCCGGTAGGGTACCGCGGCTGACCCGACGACGAGCGCCGAAAGCGTCCTTTGCTCCGGGGCCCAGCTGAAGTCCTGGAGCTGATCGGCGCTGGCGTACCCCTTGCCGCGGGTAAAGGCAGCTCCTCCGACGGCGCGCAGGATTTCGCGTGCGTCGACCATCGGGTACTCGTTTTCGATCATCCTCCTATCGTTTCACGTTCCGGGCCCTACGGACGAACCAGCAGCACCCGTGTGCACGCTCCGTGACGCTCCCGCGCCCGGGGTGGGGCGCAGGGCCGATCCGCGGCGCATCGGATCGGGAAAAACCATCCACCGCGGGGCCATCGCACAGGTAGGCTGGGCGAACCATGAATGCGACACCGGCACTGCGTCCCATGCCGCGGCAGGTGGACATCGATTCCCTGGCCGCATTCGATGAACATGCCCGGATGGCACTGGACCGGCCCCCCGGCAAATACCACGCCTCGATGCGCGGATGGCACGTCCAATCGGTTGACCTGCGCCATCGGGCCGGGATGCTTGAACTCCTGGATCCGGCGGGCTCGGTCTTCCTGGGCTGCGAGCTGAAGCCGGCCAGCGCGCAGTTGCTGAGCCACGGCGGGGCGCTGATCTTTCCGGAGATTCCCGGGATCCCCTTCGACATGTACCGGCCCGAGCTCTACAGCGGGCCCGAACTATTCGCCGGCATCCCGACCAAGGGCTACGAGCAGACACCCGATGCGCGGATCTACGCCTGGAGCCACCACCGGCTCGGTGCCGGTGCCCATGATTCGCTGAATGCCGCACTGGCCACGACCCTGCACGACCATGCGATCGGAAGCGCCCTCGAATCGGCGCTGGAGTCAGGAGCCCTGTCGGAAAACCCCGTCGTGGGGCTGATGGGCGGACATGCGCAGGAGCGCGGGACGGCAGGGTTCAGGAATGCCGCCTTGTTGGGCCGGGCGCTCGCGCGGGCCGGCTTCACCGTCGCCACCGGCGGTGGCCCGGGTGCCATGGAAGCGGCCAACCTCGGCGCCTACTTGTCGGCACATCCCGATGCGGCACTGGACAGTGCGCTGGGCCAGTTGGCGGGTGCCCCGTCGTTCACGCCCTCGGTGACGGTCTGGGCCCGCCTCGCCATGGACGTGCTCGCGCGCTTTCCCGGGGGGGCGGTGAACCTGGGCATCCCGACCTGGTCCTACGGGCACGAGCCGCCGAACCTTTTTGCCACCCATATTGCCAAGTATTTCGCCAATGCGATCCGCGAGGCCGTGCTGCTGGAGAAGTGCACGGGAGGCATCGTGTTCATGCCCGGTGCCGCCGGCACGGTGCAGGAGGTTTTCCAGGACGCCTGTGAGAACTACTACGGCGTCCCGGGGACCATCACCCCGATGGTGCTGGTCGGCGTCGAGCATTGGACCCGGACGTTGCCGGCCTGGCCGTTGTTGCGTGCGCTGGCCGCCGGCCGGGGACTCGAGGCCCACATCCACCTGGTCGACGATGCCGCCGAGGCCGTTGCGGTGATATCCCGGGAGGCGGGCCGTTAGCCGAATTGAGCCGGATTTGTCAGCGGGGTGGGCCAGGGGCTGGCAGGCCCTGCTGCTGCCTGCTCCCGGTCGACCCTGGAAGCGGGCGTCGACCTTCCCGCACGCCGATAATCCGTTGTAAATATGTCAGTACAAACCTTTGACAGGACAAAGTTTTTGAGGCAGAGTACTTGTTGTGGCTTGACTCACAGGCCATCTACCTCCGTCCCCGAGGCGTTTATTCGGCAATGACAGAAAGGACGTCGATCCGCGTGACCCACGACGTGCTCACCATTGGACGCATCAGCGTCGACGTCTACCCGAACGAGATCGGTATTCCGCTGGGCGAGGTCAACACCTTCGGCAAATACCTGGGCGGATCGGCCACGAACGTGGCGGTCGCCGCGGCCCGTCACGGGCGCAGTAGTTCGGTCATCACCCGGGTCGGCGACGACGAATTTGGACGTTATCTGGAGCGCGAACTCGACAAGTTCTCCGTCGACCGCAGCCACGTGCGCCGCATCGACGGGATGCAGACCCCCGTCACCTTCTGCGCGATCATGCCGCCGGATGACTTCCCGCTCTACTTCTACGGCCGCCTGCCCACGGCGCCGGATTGGAAGATCCAAGCGGACGAGCTGGACCTGGACGCCATCCGGTCGGCACGCATCTTCTGGTCCACCGTCACCGGCCTCAGCCAGGAGCCCAGCGCCGCGGCGCACATCGCGGCCCATGAGGTCCGCGACCGCAACGCCCTGACCGAGGGTCAGCACACCATCCTTGACCTCGACTATCGCCCGATGTTCTGGGAATCCGCCGAAGCGGCGCGGGCTCGGATCGCCCAAGTCCTGCCGCACGTGACCGTCGCGATCGGAAACGACACCGAATGCGCGGTCGCCGTGGGCGCCGGAACCCCCGATGAGCAGGCCGACCGGCTGCTGGCCGCGGGCGTGGAAATCGCCGTGGTCAAGCTCGGACCCGCGGGCGTCATGGCAAAGACCCGCACCGAACGCGTCGTCTCGGCACCGGTGCCCGTTCAAACGGTCAACGGACTCGGGGCCGGCGACTCCTTCGGCGGGGCCTTCTGCCACGGCTTGCTATCGGGCTGGCCCCTGGAAGAGATCCTGGACTACGCCAACGCGGCGGGTGCCATCGTCGCCTCCCGGCTGGCCTGCTCCGATGACATGCCCACCCCGTCCGAGGTCAACGGATTGCTGGCCGAACGCGGCCGCAACGTTCCCGGCCTACTCACCAGCGAGGTCTCGGAATGAACACCACGGAAATCGACGGCGCCGATCCGCGCCGCTATGCGCACCTGACCACGCAGCGACGGGAGGACCCGGGGGCGGTGGCCCGCGCCGCGGCCACTCGCATCCGCCACCGCGGGGCGCGCTCCGGCACCCAGAACTTCATCATCGCCGCCGACCACCCGGCCCGTGGAGCCCTCTCCGTCGGTTCCCGGCCCATGGCCATGGCCGATCGCCGTGACCTGCTGGACCGGTTGCGCACGGCACTGGCGAACCCTGCCGTCGATGGCATCCTGGCCAGCCCGGACATCCTCGATGACCTGCTGCTGCTTGGCGCACTGGATGACAAGCTGGTCTTCGGATCGATGAACCGCGGCGGGCTGTCCGGATACGTGAACGAGTTCGACGACCGCTTCACCGGCCACACCGCCCAGGCACTGGCCGAGCTGGGCGCCGACGGCGGCAAGATGCTCACCCGCATCGCGCTGGACGACCCGGCCACGGCTGCCACGCTGGAGGCCACGGCACACGCCATCGACGCGCTGGCCGCGCACCGGCTCATCGCCATGGTCGAACCGTTCCTCTCCGGCTGGGATAACGGCAAGGTCCGCAACGACCTGAGCGCCGACGCCGTCATCAAGTCGGTCGGCATCGCCTCGGGGCTGGGCGCCACGAGCGCGTACACCTGGATGAAGCTGCCGGTGGTGGAGGACATGGAGCGCGTCATGGCCTCCACCACGCTGCCCACCGTGTTGCTGGGAGGGGATCCGTCCGGTTCGCCCGAGGAGGTCTTCGCCTCCTGGGCGGCCGCACTTGCCCTTCCCGGGGTCCAGGGCCTGACGGTGGGACGCGCCCTGCTTTATCCGCCCGATGGCGACGTCATCGGCGCGGTGGCAACCGCGGCATCGTTGCTGATTAACTCGCAGACCTCCGCACCGGCCGAATAGGAGCCAGCACACCATGGCAACGCGCACAATGACGGTCGCCCAGGCCGTCGTGGAATTCCTGGGCCGGCAGTACACGGTGGACAACATCGGCGGGGTCGCCTACCGCGAGCGCTTGATCCCGGGCATGTTCGGGATCTTCGGGCACGGCAACGTCGCGGGTGTCGGCCAGGCGCTGAAGCAGGCCCAGGTCCGCGACCCTGAACTGATGCCCTACTACCAGGGCCGCAATGAGCAGGCCCAATCCCACCAGGCGGTCGGGTATGCCCGGCACACCCGGCGCCGGGCCACCTACGCCGTATCCACCTCGATCGGCCCGGGCTCCTCGAACCTGCTCACCGGTGCCGCGCTGGCCACCGCCAACCGGCTCCCGGTGCTGCTGCTTCCCTCCGACACGTTCGCCACCCGCGTTGCCGACCCGGTGCTGCAGCAGCTGGAGCACAGCCACGGCTACGACATCACCGTCAACGACGCCTTTCGCCCGCTGTCCAAGTACTTCGACCGCGTGAACCGCCCCGAACAGCTCTTCTCCGCGATGATGAACGGGCTGCGCGTGCTCACCGACCCGGCCGAAACCGGTGCCGTGACCATCTCGCTGCCGCAGGACGTGCAGGCCGAGGTCTTCGAGGTGCCGGAGGAGTTCCTGGCCGAACGCGAATGGAGGATCCGCCGCCCCGAGCCCGAGGCCGAGGACATCGCCCGCGCCGCCGCATTGATCAAGTCAGCCAAGCGCCCGCTGATCGTCGCCGGTGGCGGCGTGCTGTACGCCTTCGCCCAAGACCAGCTGCTTGAACTGGCGCAGGCCACCGGCATCCCGGTCGCCTGCACGCAGGCCGGCGTCGGCACCATCGCCTGGGACTCGAAGCACAGCCTCGGTGCCCTCGGCTCCACCGGAACCACCGCGGCCAACGCGCTGGCTGCGCAGGCGGACCTGGTCATCGGCATCGGCACCCGCTACGAGGACTTCACCACCGCATCTCGCACCGTGTTCCAGCACCCCGGCCTGTGCTTCATCAACATCAACGTCACCCCGCTGGACGCCTACAAGCACGGCACGGCGCTGCCGATCGTCGCCGATGCGCGTAAGGCCCTGGTGGCGCTGAATGCGGCGCTGGGCGGCTACCGGGTGGGGGGCGATCTGGAAACCACCATCGCCGCCGAAAAGAAGCGCTGGGACGGAATAGTCGACGAGGCGTTCTCCACCCGCCACCACCCGCTGCCCGCGCAGAACGAGATCATCGGAGCCGTCCACGGCGCCATGGACGAGCGCGACGTGGTCATCTGCGCCGCCGGCTCGCTGCCCGGGGACCTGCATAAGATGTGGCGGATCAAGGACGCCCACGGCTACCACGTGGAATACGCGTTCTCCTGCATGGGCTACGAGATCGCCGGCGGGCTGGGCGTCAAGCGCGCGGTCATCGACGAGGCGGCCCGAGGGGCCGCAGCGAACCGCGACGTCGTGGTGATGGTCGGCGACGGCTCCTACCTGATGATGCACACCGAACTGGTCACCGCGGTGGCTGAGGGGATCAAGCTGATCACCGTGCTGATCCAGAACCACGGCTACGCCTCCATCGGCTCGCTCTCCGAGTCCCTGGGTTCGCAGCGCTTCGGTACCGCGTACCGCGAACTGGACGCGGCCACGCATTCATTCGATGCCGGGGCCAAGCTGCCCATCGACCTGGCGACCAATGCCGAATCCCTCGGCGTGAAGGTCATCCGGATCGAACCGGGCCCGAACGCCATCGCCGAGCTGGCAGCGTCCGTCGCGGCCGCCAAGGAGGCGCGCGAGGGAAGCGGCCCGATCCTGATCCACGTCGAATCCGATCCGCTGCTGGACGCGCCGGACTCCGAATCATGGTGGGACGTGCCGGTATCCGGCGAATCGGACCTGGATTCCACCAGGGAGGCCTACGCGAAGTACACGGCCAACAAGGCGGCCCAGCGCCCGTACCTGGGCTAGCCGAAACTCCAGCCCCGGCATCTGCTGCCATCGAACCCTTGGGGACACGTGGATTCAGGATGTCGGCGCCGGATCGTCTCGCCAGTGATGGATCGAGAAAACGCAGTACATTGGGCGCCTCCTGGGCGCGGCTGCCGCCGCTTCCCGCCCAGGGGAAGGCAAAGGCGATCACCGCCTTCTTGTGTCGGCCACCGACACTAGTCGTGGGCTCCGACGACGTTCTGGTCCCAGTCGATCACCGAACCGGTGACGACTCCCGAGCGCCCGGAGAGCAGGAACACCACGAAGTCGGCAATCTCATCCGGCTGGCCGAGCTTGCCCATCGGTTGGGACGCCGAGGCCCTGGCCAGCCAGTCGTCGCCTGCCCCATGGAAGCGGCGCTGGATGGCGTCCTCGCCCTCGGTGGCCGTCCAGCCGATGTTCAGCCCGTTGATCCTGATCCGGTCCCGGCGGTGCGCGTGGGCCGCATTGCGCACCAGCCCGGCCAGCCCGGCCTTGCTCGCCACATAGGGTGCAAGGTACGGCTGGCCGCCGTGCTGGGACATGGTGATAATATTGACGATGCTCCCGCCGGTCCTGCGCTCCAGCAGGTGCCCGATGGCCTCCTGCATGATGAAGAAGGGGGCCTTCAGGTTAACCGCGACATGCGCGTCGAAGAGTTCCTCGTCTGTATCGAGCATGGTCCCGCGCGTGGTCAGCCCGGCGGCATTGACCACCAGGTCCACCCTGCCGAAGCGTTCGATGGTCCCGGTGACTGTGGCCCTCGCATCGGGCACCGAGGTCAGGTTGGCCTGGATGAATTCGGTGGGAGTTCCCGCCGTGGTGAGCTCGGCCGCAATCGCCAGCCCGTGCTCCGGGGTGCGCCCGGTGACGACGATGCCCTCGGCGCCCTGTTCGGCAGCGGCGCGGGCGATGGACGCACCCAGCCCCTGGGTGCCGCCGGAGACCAGCAGCACCTTGCCAGCCAACAGCTGATCCAGGCTCAACTGGCCACCGCCACGCCGTCGCGGATCTCTGCCAGTGAAACGGTACGCCGCTCACGGGCCGAGACGAGTGCCGCCTGCGCCAGCTCCAGCGCGGCGATGCCGTCCTCGAGCCCCGGGACCGGGGTTCTCCCCTCCAGGATGCAGGAGACGAAGTAGTCTAGCTCGGCCGCGTAGGCGCGGGCGTAGCGTTCGAGGAAGAACGGCTGGAAAGCGCCGGCCGTCGAGGTTCCCGCCGCGCTGGAGCGACGCACCAGCGTGTCCGTGGCATTGGCGACCTCGAGCATGCCCTTGGGGCCGAAGGCCTCCAGCCGCTGGTCATAGCCCGAGGAACAGTGCCTGGAGTTGGTGATGGACACCAGCGCACCGGAAGCGGCGCGCAGCGTCATCTGCACCGAGTCGTAATCGCCCAGCACCGTGATGCCCTCGTCGAACAGGTTGGACCCGTGCGCGGTGACCTCGACGATGTCGGGCAGGAAGCTGCGGGCCATGTCCAGGTCGTGGATCGACTGGTCCTTGAAGATCCCGCCGGAGACCTCAAGATAACCGAGCGGTGCCGGCGCCGGGTCCCGGCTGATGATCGCCAAGTTCTCCAGGGCACCGATCTCGCCGGCTTCCACGGCCTCCCGGACTTCCCTGAAGGAGGGGTCGAAGCGGCGGTTGAAGGCCATCATGATCGGGGCGGTGGACCCGGCGGTCGCCTCGCGGCAGGCACGGGCGCGATCCAGGTCCAGGTCAACGGGCTTCTCGCAAAGCACCGCTATGCCGCGGTTGGCAGCCTCGATGATCAGGCCCACATGGGTCGGGGTGGGGGAGCAGATCAGCAGCGCGTCCAGATCCGGATCGGCCAGGACCATGCTGGCCTCGGCCGTCGCCGATGCCCCGTACAGGGCGGCCACCTCTAGGGCCGAATCGAGCATCGGGTCTGCCACCCAGGCAAAATCGACACCGGGGTGCGCGGCAAGGTTCGCCGCGTGTACCCGTCCGATGCGCCCGGAGCCCAGCAGCCCCACCTTCAGTTTGCGTGTTGCCATGTTACTTTTCCTCCGTCATTCCTCGGGTAGCCAGCGCATCCAGGGCGTCGTTCAATTCAGTGGGAGCCGCGTTGCGCTCCAGGTGTTCGGCCACCAGCTCGGCCTGCGAGAGGGGGGCCAGCCCGCCAATAGGCTGATCCCGGTCCAGGTTCGTCGGGAAGGCGTAGCCCTCCGCCGAGGCGGCAATGATGTTGTGCAGCAGCTCCGCCGGGGTTCCGGAGTCCTGCAGCCCGAGAAGGATCGGGTAGAGGGACTTGGACATCGCGACGCGGTCCACCGTTTCCATGGCCCGGCCGAAGGCCGAGGAGACCTGCAACAGGTTGGCCATGCGCTTGATGTCGGCCGACACGTTGGTTCCGGCACCGTGGAAGAGCGCCGGGTTGAAGAACACGGCATCGCCCTTCCGAAGCGGTAGCTGGACATGGTGTTCCTGAAAATACTCGGTGAAGTCCTGGCGGTGGAAGGCGACGTAGCCGGGGCCATACTTGTGCGAATGAGGCAGGTAGAGGGTGGGGCCGGATTCCAACGGCATGTCGCAATGGGCGACGGCCCCCTGCAGGGTCAGTGTCGGGGTGAGCAGGTGAGTGTGGGCCGGGTAGGCCGCGGCCTGCTCGGAGGACATGAATCCCAGGTGGTAGTCGCGGTGGGCTCGTTGTGCCTGACCGCCGGGGTTCACCACGTTGACCTGCGAGGTTACCTGATAGTTGGGGCCGAGCCAGGCCTCGGAGACCAGTGCCAATATCTTGGAGCCGTAGTATTCGGCAAAGACCGCCGGCTCGGCCAGGGCCAGCTTGTCCAGCGCCCCCCAGACCCTGTCGTTGGCCCCGGGCTTGGCGAAGTGGTCCCCTCCGGTGGAGCCCGCGGCCTTCTGCGCCTCGATGAGCCTGTTGAAGGCCTGAGTCGTGCGGTCCACGACGGCCGGATCCGGGAAGGCGCCCTTGAAGACGACGATGCCGGGACCCTCGGTCAGGGCCCGGGCGAGCTCGGCCTGGATTTCGGAAAGGTCCTCGCGGGAATCCACCGCGGAGTGCAGCCGCGGGCCGTAGATGAGTACGTTCTGCTCCACCGTATCGGCGAACGGGTAGTCCTCCAGCGAGGTGGTGGCCGAGACCACCGCCGCAAAGTCCTCGATGTTGCAGTCCTCGGCGTGGAACCAGCGCGGTGAGCCCGCCGTGGTCGGGGTGGCCGTCATGGCAGGTGTCCTTTCGGCTGACCGGTACGCGGAGGCGGCCGGGGAAGGCTGGATCACAAGAATCCTTCATCGGCGCCGGTCCGGACGTGCCGGGCGCCTGGAACGCGGGGATGCTCGAGTAGTTACCATTCTCCTGACGGAGGGCGATGGGATACTAGTCACGAACCCATCAAAAACACCTCAGGGGGAACGGCGCATGGCACACCGGTTTTCGATCAGGGAAATTTCCCGTCAGGCTGGGGTCAGCAGTGCCACCGTCGACCGGGTGATTCATGCCCGACCGGGGGTCAGGCCCGGAACCATCGGCCAGGTGAAGCAGGCCATCGCCGACCTGGAGGCGCAGAGCACCCAGCTTGAGCTGTCCGGCCGACGGTTCATGATCGATGTCGTGGTCGATGCCCCGGCCCGGTTCCACATGGCTGCACGCCGTGCG
This sequence comes from Paeniglutamicibacter cryotolerans, assembly GCF_014190875.1. Taxonomy (NCBI): domain Bacteria; kingdom Bacillati; phylum Actinomycetota; class Actinomycetes; order Micrococcales; family Micrococcaceae; genus Paeniglutamicibacter; species Paeniglutamicibacter cryotolerans. The sequence continues at coordinate 1,708,103 of NZ_JACHVS010000001.1, forward strand.
CTGGAGGCGGAGCTTCCCTTGCTGCGCCCGGCCGTATTTCGTGCCCGCTTCCACATGCGTGAACGTTGGGGAAAGGGTTCCCTGGTGCGTGAGCTCGATGACGTTTCCCGCCGCGGATCTCACGGGGTGCTGCTCAAGGCCCCCGACACCCCCGAAGTCGCAGCCGCAGTCCAGCGGCTGACCCAGGCCGGAATACCAGTGATCACCTTCGTTACCGACCTGCCCCGCAGCCCCCGGCTGGCCTATGTCGGCATGGATAACCGGGCCGCCGGAGCTACCGCGGCCTACCTCATGCACTCGTGGCTGGCCGGACGCCAAGGATCGGTGGCTGTCACACTGAGTAACGGGGTCTTCCGCGGCGAGGAGGAGCGGGAAGCGGGCTTCCGCTCGACGATGCGCAGCCTGGGAGCGCGACGCGCAGTTCATGAGCTGCCTCCCTCCGACGGCCACGACGGAGCTGCTTACGAGCTCATGAGGGCGGCGCTCGCCGACTACCCGGACCTTGCCGGACTCTATTCGGTCGGCGGCGGGAATCCCGGCCTGGCCCGGGCATGGCGGGAATCAGGGCACATGCCCAAGGTCTTCATTGGCCATGATCTGAACCCGGAAAACGCACTCTTGCTGGCCGACGGGACCCTCAACGTCGTCCTGCACCACAACCTGCAGGACGACATGCACGCCGCCTGCCGGGCCCTGATGCATTTCCACGGGGCGTTGCCCGGGGCCTGGACGCCTGCGCCCACGCCCATTGACGTGCTGACGCCCTACAACATGCCCTAGTGGCGCGCCGTGGATTCCTGCAATTAGGTGTCTATTTTGTCTTAATGTCAGAACATTCTATTGACTTGAGTTGATGGAGTGGAAAGACTTTAGCCCATCACCGGACACCAACAGCGGAGCCCGGGAACCACCACGATCCGAGGAGCATCCATGACGATTCGCGTAGGAGTCATCGGCGTAGGGATCATGGGCGCGGACCATGCCCGAAATATCGCCCACAATATCGGCGGCGCTTCGCTGGCCGGAGTCGCTGACATCGACGCCGCATGCGCCGCCGAACACTCCTATGGGGGCTTCATCACGGTCGATGCTCTGGAGCTGATCGGACACCCTGACGTGGATGCCGTGATCATTGCCTCCCACGATTCGACCCACGCCGAATTGGTGCTGGCCGCGATGGCCGCCGACAAGCCGGTGCTCTGCGAAAAGCCGCTGGCCCGGAACGCAGCGGACAGCAGGCGCATCGTCGAGGCGGACCTGGAGGTGCGGGCGCGGACGGGCAAGTCGCTGCTCGGCGTGGGCTTCATGCGCCGCTTCGACCCCGGACACGTGCGGCTGCGCCGAACCATCGAGGAAGGGGAGCTTGGGCGGGTCCTGATGGTGCACTGCATCAGCCGCAATGTGTCATCGGCGCCGGGCACCAGCAACGAATCGGCCATCATGAACTCGGCCATCCACGAACTGGACTCGGTCGCCTGGATGATCGGCAGCCCGATTGCCGAGGTCGCTTGGATCCCGGTCGGGGCCGGCAGCGTCCATGCGGCGGGCTCGTTTCAGGACCCGGCCTTCATGATGCTGCGCACCGCCAGTGGCGTGCTGGCCACGCTCGAGCTGTACCTGAATGCTCGGCACGGCTATTCCACCCAATGCGAGGTCGTCTGCGAGGAGGGAACCGTTTCCCTGCGGGAACCGGCCGAGGTGGAATTCAACGAAGGCGGCAAGAACTTCGTGGAGTATCCGGCGGACTGGAGGCCCCGCTTTGCCGAGGCCTACCGGAACGAACTGCAGGCATGGATCCACGCCATCGCCGACGGCACCGGGAACCCGCTGGCCAGTGGGCAGGATGGCCTGAACGCCGCGCTGGTCGGTGAGGCGATGGTCGAATCGATGCGCCGGGGCGGGGCCTTTGTGTCGGTGCAGGGCGCTCTAGTCGGCTGAGCCGGAGCTTCCTCGTGAGGTGCTATGCGGTAAACGGCAGCCTCGGGTCGATCGAGGCCTGGTCCCAGGTCGTGCGGACCCAGCCGTGGTGCGGGTCATCGCTGATCAGCCATTCGCGCACCCGGCCGGGGCCGGCCATCACGTTCAGGTAGTAGAGGTCGTAGCCGGGGGCGGCCATCGCCGGACCATGCCAGCCGTAGGGGACGAGGACGACGTCGCCGGTGCGGACCTCGGTGGTCACGTCGATCGGGCGCTCGTCCGAGGCGTAGACCCGCGCGTATCCGATCGGGTCGGTCGAGGGCAGCTCGGGGGAGCCCTGCGCGATACGGGTCTCGAAGTAGTAGATCTCCTCGAGGTTTGTTTCGCCGTCCTTTTCCTCGTCGTGCTTGTGAGGAGGGTAGGAGGACCAGTTGCCTGCCGGGGTGATGACCTCGCAGACGATGAAGCGGTCCGCTTCGAGGACGGCTGGGGTGCCGAAGTTGTGTACCTGGCGGGAGCAGTTGCCGGCCCCGCGAAGTTCCAACGGGATTTCGGCGGCGGTGATCAGGCGCACCGGGTAGGCGGCCTTGGCTGGCGCCAGCGCCACGGCGAAGCGGCCGCCGGTGGCAGACGAGATGGTGACCGCCGTATCGATGCCGGTGTACAGCACGTCGGTGGGCCCCTGGAATGCCGAAGCCCGGCCGCTCAACTCATGGTCCAGCCCTGCCGCTGTCGCAGTGAAGGCACCCTGCAGCGGGACGATGATGCGTTCCTCGGCCGCGGCCGGCAGGGAGAGGGAAGCTCCCGGGGCCAGCTCGGCGACCTTGATTCCGGTGTGTGACCAGCCCGGGATTGCGGTCGGTGAATCGGCTGCGCCCAGGGAAGTCTGCCATGCTCCGTCGGCGGCTGTTCCGACCGGATAAACCCAATCTGACAAGGTGCTGTCCTTTCACTACAAGGCGGCTCCGGCGTGGTTAGCGCTGGACGAGTGTCATTTCAAAGCTGTAGGAGTCGGCGCGGTAGACGTGGTTGCCGGTCTCGACATTGCGACCCGTGTCATCGACTGCCGTGCGTTCCATGGTGACCAGTGCGGAACCGGGCTTCACCTCGAGAAGCGGGGCCTGGTAGTCGTTGGCAACCATGGCGCCGATGCGCTGGTTGGCCAGGCGGAAGTTCACCCCGGCATCGCGCAGGATCTGGTAGAGCCCCTTCTTGTTCAGGGACGCCTCGTCGATCGCGACGATGTCGTCACGGACCCAGTTCTCCATGAGTGCCAACGGGGCGCCGTCCGCACTGCGCAGGCGGGTGAAGTGGTAGACCTGTATGCCCGCGGGTAGCTGCAACAGGTCGCTGACTCGCTGGTCGGCGGGCCCGTGGCTGAAGCTCAGCGCGTGGGTGGCTGGTTTCTTGCCGGCATGCTCCAGATCATCGTTCAGGCTGGAGAGTTCCAGATGCCGGCGGACTTGGCTGGAGACGACCTGGGTGCCTACGCCGCGCTTGCGCACGAGCAGCCCGGCGCGGACGAGTTCATCCATGGCCTTGCGCATGGTCGGGCGCGAAAGATTCAACCGTTGGGCGAGATCGATCTCGTTTTCCAGTCGGCTTCCGGGCTCGAGCGTCCCGTTGTGGATCGCCGCCTCGATGCCCTGGACGATCTGGTGGTACAGCGGCACGGGGGAGGAACGGTCGATCTGAATGTTCAGGTCCGTGCTCATGATTCCTCCAGGGAACAACTTCACCAGATGCTTATGTCACCTTGACAGGACATATTGACTTTAGTCGATCATAACAGGCCGATCCCGGGGCAGATGCGGAGGTGGTGGAGAAGGTTGGCGAATTTCGAGGGAGGCCTCGAATTTCGGTCTGGCGGGACTGGCGTTAGCGGAGGACTTATTGCGTCAGTGGGCGAAAGTGCTGGCCCGCTTGGCGTTAAGCGGCCTACTACGCCCTCGGAGGGACGGCTCTTCGATGCTTTGCCAGGGCATCTGCGCGGGCATTGAGGGCCGCAGCCATTGCGCGGGGCGTCTCGGGTGGATGGCAAAGCGACACGAGTAAGAACTGATGTACATATGTCCTAACAATATATTGACATGTGTGACCACGGTCACCATGATCTATTGGTAGGGATGGTTCGTGGACGGCTGGGGGTTCCATGGCCGCTGATCCGGACCTTCCTGACGACCCCGCCCGGGGTCTGATCGCGAAAACATAAGGGAGATTCTCGTGATGTCAAAGTTTTCCTGGCGTAAGGCCGCTGTGGCTGCGCTCATCGTGCCGGCCCTCGGGCTGACGGCATGTTCCAGCGGCGGCGGCCGTGCACCGGAAACCTCGGGCGGCGCCGACGCCGCCGGGGCCGTTGCCACCACTCCGAAGCTCAAGATCGCCCTGATCACCCACGCCGCACCGGGTGACACCTTCTGGGACACCGTCCGCAAGGGTGCGGAAGAGGCCTCGGCCAAGGACAACGTCGACCTGCAGTACCTCTCGGATCCCGACGGTGGACGCCAGGCCCAGCTGGTAGAGCAAGCAGTCACCCAGGGCGTCGATGGCATAGCCGTGACACTGGCCAAGCCCGATGCCATGGCATCGGCCCTGGAAAAGGCCACCGAGGCCGGGATCCCGGTCGTCAGCCTCAACGCCGGCGAGGACCGTTCCAAGGAACTCGGCGCATTCACCCACTTCGGTTCCAACGAGAAGATCGCTGGCGAAGCGGTCGGCGAGAAGCTCGCCGCCGACGGCTTCAAGCACCCGGTGTGCGTCATCCAGGAACAGGGCCACGTCGGCCTCGAAGAGCGTTGCGCGGGTGTGAAGGCCAAGGAGCCGGCAACGGAGATCCTCTATGTGCAGGGCACCGACATGACCCAGGTCGAGTCCACCGTCACCGCCAAACTGCAGGCCACCAAGGACGTCGATGTGATCATCGGCCTCGGTGCCCCCTACACGCTGACCATCCTGAAGGCCGTGGCCGGTGCATCCAGCAGCGCCAAGGTCGCCTCGTTCGACATGAACCCGGATCTGGTCCAGCAGATCGTGGACGGAAACGTCATCTTCACCGTCGACCAGCAGCCCTGGCTCCAGGGCTACGGAGCGGTCGATGCGCTCTGGCAGAACAAGCGCGGCGGCTTTGAAATCGGCGGCGGCAAGCCGGTCCTGACCGGCCCGGCCATCATCACCCCGGACAACGCCAAGGACGTGCTGGAGTTTGCCACGCAGGGCATCCGCTAGCAAGACCCCATAGGTGGCGGCGGGAACAGCCCCGCCGCCACCTGGACTCACGGAAAGAAATCCTCACCATGACGAACACAGTCCTCACACCGCCAGTCGCCCCGAAGGTGGCCGATGAACGCGTGGGCTCCAAGAGCACCATCGCAAAGTTACTGGGCCGCCCGGAAATCGGCGCGCTCGTAGGAGCCATCGCACTGTTCGCCTTCTTCGCCGTCGTGGCGCCGGTGTTCCTGCAGCCGGCCTCGTTCGCGACGGTGCTCTACGGATCCTCGACCATCGGCATCATGGCCGTGGGAGTGTCCCTGCTGATGATCGGTGGGGAATTCGACCTCTCGACGGGTGTGGCTGTGATTTCCTCGGCACTTACCGCCTCGCTTTTCTCCTGGTACTTCAGCACCAACGTCTGGATCGGCGTCATCCTCGCGCTGGCCGTTTCACTGGCAGTGGGCTTCATCAACGGATGGATTCTGGTCAAGACCAAGCTGCCCTCCTTCATCGTCACCCTGGCCACGTTCCTGATGCTCACCGGGCTGAACCTCGGCCTCACCCGTGCGATCGGCGGCTCGGTGTCGACGCCCTCCATCGCCAAGATGGACGGCTTCGACTCGGCCAAGGCCCTCTTCGCCTCCACCGTGGACATCGGCGGCGTCGATGTGAAGATCACCGTCTTCATCTGGATCGCACTGGTCGCCGTCGCCTCCTGGATCCTGCTGCGCACCCGCGTCGGCAATTGGATCTTCGCCGTCGGCGGAGACGACACCGCTGCCCGCGCCGTGGGCGTGCCGGTGGTCCGCACCAAGATTGGCCTGTTCATGGGTGTCGGCTTCTGCGGCTGGATCCTGGGCATGCACAACCTCTTCGCCTTCGACACAGTGCAGTCCGGCGAGGGCATCGGCAACGAATTCCTCTACATCATCGCCGCGGTCATCGGCGGCTGCCTGCTCACCGGCGGCTACGGCTCGGCAGTGGGCGGAGCCATCGGCGCGTTCATCTTCGGCATGGCCAACAAGGGCATCGTCTACGCCGAGTGGAACCCGGACTGGTTCAAGTTCTTCCTGGGCCTGATGCTGCTGCTGGCCACGATCGTCAACCTGGTCGTCAAGCGACGCGCGGAAACCAAGTAGGCACCCAAGGATCCCAGGAGGAATTCCGATGGCCAACACCCATTCCCCGGTCGGGGAGCACATCGAGCAGGCCACGCTGCTCCAGGGCGAATTCGACCCCCTGACCCACACACCCGTGCACCTGCTTGAACTCAAGGACGTCGCCAAGCACTACGGGAACATCATCGCACTACGCGATGTCACCATGGTGGTCGACACCGGCCGCGTCACCTGCGTGCTGGGCGACAACGGCGCCGGCAAGTCCACGCTGATCAAGATCATCGCAGGCCTGCACCAGCACGATGCCGGCACATTCTCGATCATGGGCGCCGAGCGCAAGCTCAACTCCCCGCGTGAGGCACTGGATGCAGGGATCGCGGCCGTTTACCAGGACCTGGCCGTCGTCTCGCTGATGCCGATCTGGCGCAACTTCTTCCTCGGCTCGGAGATCACCAAGGGCTGGGGTCCGTTCAAGAGCATGGACGTCGAGAAGATGAAGCAGGTGACCAAGGGCGAACTTGCCGCCATGGGCATCGACCTGCGCGATGTGGAACAGCCCATCGGTCAGCTCTCCGGTGGCGAGCGCCAGTGCGTGGCCATTGCCCGTGCCGTGCACTTCGGCGCCAAGGTGCTGATCCTCGACGAACCGACGGCCGCGCTGGGCGTCAAGCAGTCCGGCGTGGTGCTGCGCTACATCCTGCAGGCCCGCGACCGTGGCCTGGGCGTCATTTTCATTACCCACAACCCGCACCATGCCTTCCCCGTCGGGGACCGGTTCCTGCTGCTCAAGCGGGGCAAATCGATCGGCTACTACGACAAGAAGGACATCACCATCGATGAGCTGACCAGCCAGATGGCCGGCGGTGCGGAGCTGGCGGAGCTCGCCCACGAGCTGGAGCAGGCTGGCGGCCACCCCGAGGTGCTGGCCGAGGTCAATGCCGAGGTGGCCGAGGTGAGCGAGGCGGGGGCCTCCGGAAAGCATTCGGCCTAGACCTGGCGGCCGGCCACGGGGTCCCACCCCGGTACCGGCCACCGGCGTGCAGCCATCACCCGATCCAGCAGAACACCCGACAGCAAAGGTGCACCGATGCGCGGATTCCCCGCGGCCCTTCCCACATCCCGCATCCCCGATTCCAGCTCGGCGCCTGCCATTAGTTGGGGGATCGCCGGACCGGGCTGGATCGCGGAGCGCTTCACCGAGTCGGTCCAGGCCCATACCCACCAGCGCATCACCGCCGTGGGATCGCGCTCTGCGGAACGCGCCGCGGCCTTCGCCCGGACCTACGGCATTGCCACCAGCCACGGCAGCTACGCCGAACTGGCGGCGGACCCGGAGGTAGACATCGTCTATGTCGCAACACCGCACCCGCAGCACTTCGAGGTGGCGATGACTGCCATCGAGGCCGGCAAGCACGTGCTGGTGGAAAAGCCTATGGGCATCACGGGCGAACAGGTCCGCCTGCTCGCCGAGGCGGCTGCCGAATGCGGCGTCTTCGCCGCCGAGGCCCTGTGGACGTTCTTCCTGCCCAAGTTCGACGTGATCGACCAGCTGCTGGAAGCCGGGGTCCTGGGGGAGATCGTCTCGGTCTTCGCGGAGTACGGCGAATACTTCGAGCCCGGACACCGGATCTTCGACCCCGCACTGGCCGGCGGACCGCTGCTGGATCTCGGAACCTACCCGCTGGCCTTCGTTAACCGGGTGCTCGGCGTACCGGACACCGTCGCCGCGATCGGAAGCCCGCACCCCTCGGGCGTCAACGGACAGCTCTCCGCCGTCCTGGGCTTCGGCTCCGGCGCGCAGGGGACGGTGAACACCAACCTATACAATTTCACCCCGACCGAGGCCGTGATCGTGGGCACCGAGGCGACACTGCGCATCGATGGCCTGTTCAACATGCCCGGCGGCTTCACGCTGCGCCACTCAGACGGACGCGAGCTGCGCTACGAGGAGCCCGCGGGTGCCCACTTCGAGGGCCTGCACTTCGAGGCGGCGGCGGTGGCACGAGCCATCACCGCGGGGCTGAAACAAGCCCCTCAACGGTCCTTGGCCGACAGCATCACCACACTGGACCTGGCCGATGAGATTCGTGCCCGGACCGGCATCAGCTTTCCCGACACCATCACTGCAAGCAGGGAGTAAGAAGCATGAAGATCCTGAACCTCGGACTCGTCGGAGTGGGCCGCATCGGCACCATGCACGCGAACAACATCAACGAGCTGCGTCCGGGGCTGGCCGAACGCGGACTGGAAGTCAACCTCTGGATCACCGACGTGGCAGCCGATTACGCCCGGGGCGTTGCCGCATCGCTCGGCGCGGAATTCCACTGCTCGGTGCGCCAAATGGTCGACGCGGGAGCCGACGCCCTGATCATCGCCACCGGAACCATGACCCACCCGGATCTGATCCGCGCGGGGATCGCCGCCGGTCTGCCGGTCTTCTGCGAGAAGCCGGTAGCAGGCGACGTGGAATCCGCGCTGCCGCTGCTCGAGGAGATCGCCGCCGCCAACGGCCGCGTCCAGATCGGGCACCAGCGCCGCTTCGACGCCGGCTACCTGGAAGCCAAGCGCGCCCTGGACGCGGGTGAGATCGGCTGGATCCACTCGATGCGTGCCATCACCTGTGACATGTTCCCGCCGTCGATCGAATTCCTGGCCGCCTCCGGCGGACTCTTCCGCGACTGCTCCGTCCACGACTTCGACATCCTGCGCTGGCTCACCGGCAAGGAAATCGTCGAGGTCTATGCCAGGAGCTCGAACAACGGGGACCCGGCCATCGGCGAGGTCGGCGACGTCGACACGGCACTGTCCCTGCTGACCTTCGAGGACGGCACGGTGGCCACGGCCAGCGCCACCCGCTACAACGGTGCCGGGCACGACGTGCGTCTGGAAATCCAGGGCTCGAAGGACTCGATCGTCGTGGGCCTGGATGAAAAGGCCGCCCTGCGCTCGGCCGAACCGGGCATCACCTTTCCCTCCGGCGCAGCCCACCAGACCTTCATCGAGCGCTTCGATGCCGCCTACCGCGCCGAGATGACGGCCTTCGTCGAATTCGTGCTGGGCGAGCGGGAGAACCCCTGCTCGCCGTGGGACGCCGTAGCTGCCTCCCGCGTCGCCGATGCGGCCCAGGAATCGCTGCTCACCGGCGTGCCGGTGCGGATCGCCATGGTTCCTGCCAACAGCTGACCCGGCCGGGCCGATGCGGCCCGGGGCACTCCTTCCAGACACCACAGATTAAGGAACAACAGCAATGACCACTAACATCGCCGATCAGCTGGCAGCGGCTCCCATCTCCTGGGGCGTCTGCGAGGCCCCCGACTGGGGCGTGCAGCTTTCCCCCGAGCGGGTTCTTGCGGACATGCGCGAGCTGGGCATCAAGGCCACCGAATTCGGCCCGCTGGGCTTCCTGCCGGCCGAACCGGGCCCGCGCGCCGAGTACCTGGCCGGCTACGGGATGAAGGCCATCGGCGGCTTCCTTCCCGTGGTGCTGCACGACGCATCGGTGGATCCGATGCCGCTGGTCGATGCCGAGCTCGAGGCCTTCGTGGCGGCAGGAGCCTCGGTGCTGGTGCTCGCTGCCGATGCCGGAACCGGCGACTACGAGGCGCACCACGAAATGGACGAGGCCCAGTGGGGCACCTTCGCCGCGAACCTGCAGCAGATCGTGGACCGTGCTGCAGCATGCGGGATCCTCGCCGTGCTGCACCCGCACGTGGGGACGATGATCGAATCAGCCGCCGCGGTGATCCGGCTGCTGGAAACCACCACGGCGCAGATCTGCCTGGACACCGGCCACCTGCTGGTCGGCGGAACCAACCCGCTTCAGCTGGTGCGCAAGCATGCGGACCGGGTCGGGATAGCGCACCTGAAGGACGTGCGTTCCGAGGTGGCGGCGCAGGTTGAAGCCGGTGACCTCGGCTTCGTCCAGGCCGTGAAGCAGGGCATGTTCGTGCCGCTGGGCCAGGGCGATTGCGAGATCGGGGAGATCGTGAACCTGCTCCAGAGCTCGGGCTATGCCGGCTGGTACGTCATGGAGCAGGACGCCGTGCTGGACAGCGCCGCCGAGGCCGACGCGGCCAAGGGCAACGTGCGCGCGTCGATCGACTTCCTGCTGGCACTCTAGCCCCCCGCCCATGGTCCCGGCATCCTCCCCTCTGGGAGGCGGGGTGCCGGGATCTTTGTCGTCCAGGCGGATACCCGAGGGACCCGGGGCCTAGACTGGGGCCATGCCAGCTTCCCAGTACCTGCAATCGCGCCGGCGCATCGTTGCGGCCGGGCCACACGAGATCTTCGAGCTGCTCTCGGATCCGGCAATGCACCCGGTCATCGACGGCTCGGGTACGGTCAGGGCCTCCCGCGGCGCAGCGGAGAAGTTGGTGCTGGGCAGCACCTTCGGCATGGACATGCGCCTAGGCGTGCCCTACCGGATCACCAACAGAGTGGTTGAGTTCGAGCAAGACAAGCTGATTGCCTGGAGGCACTTCAACGGACACCGGTGGCGCTACGAGCTGGAACCCGTCGCGGGTGGAACGCTGGTCACCGAGACCTGGGACGCCAGCCGGCTGCGGTACAAATGGGTGCTGAGGCCGTTGGGTTTCACGCGGAGCACCGGGCCGAACATGGAGCGGACGCTGGAGCGCTTGGCCGCACACTTCGCCCCGGAACCGCGGTAAGGGGCTCCGGAAACCTACCAACCGATGGTCAGGCCACCGAGCCGCCGAAGATCAGGCCCAGCACATAGGTCACGCCCGCGGCACCGAGCCCGATGCCCAGCTGGCGTAGACCGCGCTTGGCCGGCGAGGCGCCGGAGAGCAGCCCGACGACACCGCCGGTGAGCAGCAAGGCGACACCGACCAGGCTGGCGGCGAGCAGGATGGCCGGTGTGCCGACCATGCCGAAGATAAACGGCAGGATCGGGATGATCGCACCGGAGGCGAAGAAGCAGAAGCTGGCCGAGGCGGCCCCCAGGGCCGAGCCGATTTCTTCGTGCTCGATTTCGGTGGCGGCCTCCAACTCGGGCTGCACCGACAATGAGGGATTGCAGTCGCAGGAGTAGATGCCCATGCGCTCGGCGGCCCGGTGTGCTGCATCGGCGTCGCTCATGCCGCGGGCCTTGTAGACCAGCATCAGCTCATTGGATTCCAGATCCAGATCGGGCGCGGCGGACAGGGTGATCTGGGTGGGCTTGGATGCGGAAAGAAGCTCGAGTTGGGAACGCACCGAGACGTATTCTCCGGCGGCCATGGACAAGGCTCCGGCGAGCAGCCCGGCGAAACCGGAAAATAGGACGAGCGAGGATGAAACGCCGGTCGCGCCGATGCCCAAGACCAGCGCCAAGTTGGATACCAGACCGTCATTGGCGCCGAAGACGGCGGCACGGAAGTTGCCCGAGAGCCGGTGTCGGCCCCGCGTTGCCAGGCCGCGGACCACCTCCTCGTGGACCAGTTCGTCGGCGGCCATCTGCCGGGATGCGTCCTTGTCGGCTCCGTAAGGTGAAGCGCCTTCGGCCCGCTGGGCCAGGGCCAGGACGAAAACCGAGCCGAAGTGCCGGGCCAGGAAACGCAGTACCGTCCGGCGCAACGAGGGGCGGGAGGACTTCGCTGCATGCGGACCCAGCAGGTTGTGCCAGTGTTCTTCATGGCGTTTTTCGGCGTCTGCCAGGCCCAGGAGGATCTGGCGTTCCTCACCCGAACGGTTATTGGCCAACTCGCGGTAGACGGCACCCTCGGCGATTTCATCTGCCAAGTACTTGCGCCAACGCCGGATTTGGACGGGCGTGGGCTCGGAGAACGGAATCGGTGCTGGCGCTTGCTGCGTCATGGTTTCCTTTGTCGGTTCGTCATTTCCACGCGGGGCGGAAAGCGGAAAACCGAGGGAAACGGGTACAGAGAGCCTCGGTCCGCCGCTGGCGGTCCGAAGGTCTCGCTCGCCCGTGAAAATGATCGCGGGTGGATTGCCGGGTCAACATCATTGTGACCAGTATGTCGACAAGCCGCCGTCACCGCCGGGGCGGTGCATCGGGAACTACTCCCCTTCAGCCTATGAGTATAGCCGCATGGTCGCGGGTGAGGGTCGAAGCTGACCGGTCACTGCCGTTGAGTGGTTCCAGCACGAAGGCACAGGCTTTACCGTTGGCGCTGCCGGTGCGCGGTACCCGGATCGCGAGGGTGCGCGACATCGGATTCCACTCGGCCGGGCCGACCGCCCGGGCCAATGCGAGATGCAGTGCAGCGGGGGCCGGGCAGAGGAACCGGTGCCAGCGGCGGTTGATGCGCAGCTGGATCACGCCGAGGTCGGTATCGAGGATCGGCAGGACGCGGAAGACGGATTGCATGGGGCGGACTTCTTTTCCCTGGTTCTTGCACCGCCGGTCTGGACGGTGCCACTTCGTCATCCGAACCACCCCGTGAACCTGGGGGTTGGTGCGCGGCCAGTCGGAGCTTGGCGCCGCATCTCTTGAAGCTGGAATCAGTATAGCCACGGACCCGTTCGGGCGATCAGTTGATGAAGTGGCCGCCCGCGACCTCTGCCGCGCGTTGGACCCGGCCGCGGTAGCCTTCCCACCAGCCGTCTGCCTCGGTGGGGATGTTGGTGTTCCCCTCGCGCAGCCCGATCTCGCCGTCGATCAGCTCGCGCACGATGTCAGCATGGCCGGCGTGGCGGGCGGTTTCCGCGATGACGTGGGTGATGACCAGATGCAATGGCACCGCCCGTCGTTCCTCGGGCCACCAGGGTACCGAACCGATGTCATCCAGGTCGAGGTCCTCGACGGTGGCATTCGCATGGGCCTGCGCGCGCCGGTAGAAGTCAACGATCCAGGCACTTGATTCACCGGGCATGGCCCACATATCGTAATTGGTTTCCAGCTGGTCTTCGGGAACCCCGGCCCAGGGCATGGGCTCGGGCGCGGGCCGGCCAAAGGTCTCGCCGAAGTACCCGTATTCGACGCCGGCCATGTGCTTGACGAGCCCCAGCAGGTTCGTCGCACTGGGAACCAAGGGCCGGCGCATGTCCATCTCACCGAGCCCGGCAAGTTTCCAGAGCAGCGCATCACGCTGGGTCTGAAGGTATCGCATGAGGGTATCCTTGGCCTGATCCATGGGCACAGGGTAGGCTTTTTCGCTTGGAATTCACAGGGAACGGGACACCTGCCGCCGCTGCTGGGGGAGCGCCCTCGCTGATGTCGAATGCCGTCTGGCCTAAGCTTGTGCAAGACCGGAAAACCCAGAGCAGTAGAGAGTCGCAACCCATGAAGGCCTTGCCCGTCGAGCCCAGTAGTGCCCCGTTGGCCATCGGGTCGCGCATCCGTGCCGCGCGCCACGCCCAGCGCCTGACCATCGAGCAGGTGGCTGAATCCACGGGGCTGACCAAGGGGTTCCTCTCGCGGGTCGAGCGCGATCTCACCTCACCCTCCGTCGCCTCTCTGGTAACCCTGTGCCAGGTGCTCTCGGTGGAGGTCGGTGCGCTCTTCTCCGCCCCGGACATCCACGTGGTGCCCCTGGCCGACGCCCCGCGGATCTCCATGGGCGGGGTGGGAATCGTCGAACAACTCGTGACGGCGCGTTCGGAGCGCCGGCTGCAGGTCATCCGCTCCGTCATCGACCCCCGCGGGGCCGGCGAGCAGGAGCTCTACGCGGTGGACTGCGAGGTGGAGGTGCTGCATGTGGTCTCGGGGCGCTTCGTGCTGATCTTGGCGAATGAGCGCTATGAGCTGGCGGCCGGTGACACGCTCACCTTTCCTGGGCGCGAACCGCACAGCTGGCTCAACCCGACGGATGAGCCGGCAGTGGTCATTTGGACGCTGGTCCCGGCGGCCTCCAGCTAACCCACGTGCACCCACGGCCGGCGCTGCAGGTTCGGCTCCGCCTCCCGCAGCACCTCGCGGGTCATCGGGGCGATTTCGCCCTGGCCCAGGAAGAGGAAGCTGAGCATGTTCTTCACCGGGGAACCCTCGGTCCAGCGGAAATAGATGTGCGGCATGATGCCCGTTGTATCGCGTACGTGCATTGCGATGGCTGCCAGCGCCGTGGGGACGGAGGTGGCACTGGCCTCCAGGATCGGGAACCCGTGCCGGGTCAGCCCGCGGACCACGATGTCCTCGGCGAAGTCGGAGAAGTCCCCGATCTTCACCTCCACGAAGATGGCGGGCGAGTCGACGGGCAGGTGGCTTGCCGCGCGGGCATGGGCCAGCTTGTGCCGGTAGCGCTCTGCGCTCATCCGGACCGGCTCGTGGGCGATGAAACGGACCAGGCCCTGGTGCTCGGCGGCGCGGATGATCGCCTGGGCCTCCTCATCAAGCAACACAGAGGTGGCACGCAGTTCGGTGGATCGCTGGAAGCGCGAGATGAATGAAACGATCACTATCCCTGAGATGAAGAACGCGGCGATGCGCAGGCCGTCGGGCCGTTCGATGGAGTTGACGACCGTCGTGTAGAGGAAGACCACGGATACCAGCGCGAACATGAAGGTGCGCCAGCGTTGCTTCAGACGCCGAGCCGACAGTGTTACGGCCACGGCGGCCGAGGTCATCAGCACCAGCACGCCGGTGGCGTACGCGGCTCCCTGGGCGTCGACATCGGCATCGAAGACGATGGTCACGAGCAGGGCGATGGCCCCGAGCACCAGGACCAGCGGGCGGATGGCCCGGGCCCATTCGGGGGCCATGCCGAAGCGCGGCAGGTAGCGGGGGATCAGGTTCAGCATCCCGGCCAGCGCCGAGGCACCGGCGAACCAGAGGATGCCGATGGTGGAGAGGTCGTAGATGCTGCCGAAGACCTCGCCCAGCTGCTCATGGGCCAGGAAGGCCAGCGCGCGCCCGTTGGCCGGTCCGCCGGGTTGGAACGCCGCGGCAGGAATCAGGATCGTCGTCACCAGGGAGGAAGCGACGAGGAAGCCGCTCATGGTCAGTGCTGCCGTGGTGAGCAGCTTTTTGGCCCCGGCGATGCGTCCGGCCGGATTGGCCTCGGTGTCGCCCGGGCGCATCCGGATCTGCGGCATGACAGCAACGCCGGTCTCGAAGCCGGAGAGTCCCAGGGCCAGCTTGGGGAAGACGATCAAGGCCATCGCCACCATCATGACCGGGCTGCCGTGGCCGGTGGTCAGCGAGGTCCACCAGTCGCCGGCGGGGACCGGGTTCCGGGCGATCACCATGAATGAATTCACCACGACGACCAGGTTCAACACCAGGTAGATGCCCACCAGTGCCACGGCAAGGCCCATGACCTCGGTGAATCCGCGCAGGAACAATGCCGTGAGGCCGATGATCAGGAGGATCGTGATGGGGAGGTTCTGTCCGTGGAACCAATCCGGGGTGAATGGGTTCTCAATGATGTGCGCCGTCGAGTCGGCCGAGGACAGGGTAATGGTGATCATGTAGTCGGTGGCGGCGAAGCCCAGCAGGACCAGCACGAAGACCTTTCCCTTCCAGCGCGGCAACAGCCGTTCGAGCATGGAGATCGATCCTTGCCCATGAGGGCTTTCCTCGGCCACCCGGCGGTAGACCGGCAGCGCGGCGCCGAGGGTGACTGCAACGAGGATCAGTGTGGCCAGCGGGGCCAGGGCCCCGGCGGCGAGCGCCGCAATGGCCGGCTGGTAGCCCAGCGTGGAGAAGTAATCGAGTCCTGAAAGGCACATGACCTGCCACCATCGGTGACCAGCCGGCTTGGCCTCCTTCGTGGCCTGTCCCGTTTCGACGTGGCCGACGCCGGGGTTCATGAGCCAGGCGGAAATCCGCGTACCCGCGGTGCGGGAGCCGGGGGCGATGCGGCGGCCGTTAGCGCCAATGGGTGTGTTCACGACCGGAAACGCTACTCCTGGTTGGAGGCGAAAGCATCGGATCACCGCGGATAGTTTTGTGATACGGCTGACACCGCCGTTGATTTTCCCCCGCGGAAAGACAATGGTTTTCCATAACGGAAAGACAGATGGAGGGGAGTTGGGGTGGATGGAAGATGCATGTGGGGCGGACCCGGGCTGGCGGCGCGTGGAGCTGGCTAAGAGCCTGGCGCTCGCAGAGGGGGCCGCCAAGGCGATGGCCGGGCGTTTCGGGGAGCCTCTGTGGTTCTGCGTGCTCATGGGAATGCTGGCCGGAATCGGGGTGACGTTGCTGCATCTGGACGGAGCGGGCTTCGCGGGGGCGGTCGTCGTCGGGATCTTCGTTGCCCTGGTATCGGTCCGGGCCATCTGGCGTGGCCGCCGCGTGCGCGACCGCCCGCCACTGACCCATGGGCGGAGCCATATGTGGTGGGTCTGCGCGATGCTCCTACTCATGGGCCCGGTGCCGATGCTCACCGCGGTCGACGCGTTGCCCTGGGTGCTGGCAAAGCTGCTGCTGCTCTCCGCGGCCTTCACTTTGGTCTATTTCAAGTTGAGCAGGGCGGCACTGCGCCAGGCGGTAAAGGAGGGGTGGGTTGATGACACCTTCTGATCCGCCGGGCTTCAACGCGCTGATCCACGCACCGCAGCGCCTTCGCATTTGTGCCGCTCTGCTGCCCGTGCGGGAAATTGAGTTCTCGGCGTTGCGCGACGGACTCGCAGTGGCCGATTCCGTCCTGTCCAAGCACCTGCGGGTCTTGGACGAGGCTGGCTATATCCGCCTCTCCAAGCCCACGGGCCGGGGCCGGGCGAGGACCTGGGTGTCGATCACCGCGTCCGGGCGCACCGCCGTGCTGAAGCACCTGGATGCGCTTCGTGCCATGCTCGGTGATGTGGGCGCCTGAGCCCGACATTGTTTTCTTGACTGTGGCAGCTGCCACAAATAGCATTATAGGCAACAGTTGTTTTCAAATAGGAAACTTGGTGTGGGGTTCTTCCTCGAACCGCATCCGGGTGCCGCCCCGAAGGAGATCCAACATGGAAGAGATCCGCATCGAAGCCAATGGCAAGCTCGGCCCGATCGACGCCTCGCGCATTCCACGCTTTGCCGGTGCCGCGACCTATGCCAAGCTGCCGCGGATCGACCAGGTCGATGCCGCAGACATCAAAATCGTCGGAGTGCCCTTCGACGCCGGAGTCTCCTACCGCCCCGGTGCCCGCTTCGGTTCCACCCACATCCGCGAATCCTCACGGCTGCTGCGGCCCTATAACCCGGCCCTGGACATCTCCCCGTTCGAACGCTGCCAAGTGGCAGACGCCGGCGACATGGCGGTGAATCCGTTCAATATCAACGAGGCGATAGAGTCCATCCAGCAGAACGCGCTGGAGCTCACGGCCGACGGCTCCACCCTGGTGACACTGGGCGGGGACCACACCATCGCGCTGCCGCTGCTACGCGCCGCCTCCGAACGCGCCGGGGAACCGGTGGCCATGCTGCACTTCGACGCGCACCTGGACACCTGGGACACCTACTTCGGTGCCGAGTACACCCACGGCACGCCCTTCCGCCGCGCCGTGGAGGAAGGGATCCTGGACACCGAGGCGATCTCCCACGTGGGCACCCGCGGCCCGCTCTACGGCAAGAAGGACCTGGAGGACGACAAGCGCTTCGGCTTCGGCATCGTGACCTCCTCCGACGTCTACTACCAGGGCGTGCGTGAAATCGTCGAGAAGCTCCGCGATCGGATCGGGGCCCGCCCGCTGTACATCTCGGTGGACATCGATGTGCTTGACCCGGCCCACGCCCCGGGCACCGGAACCCCCGAGGCCGGCGGCATCACCAGCCGTGAACTGCTCGAAATCATCCGCGGGCTGCGTGGCATGAACATCATCGGCGCAGACATCGTCGAGGTCTCCCCGGCCTACGACCACGCCGAAATGACCGGCATCGCCGCCTCACACGTCGCCTACGACCTGGTTTCACTGATCGCCGACAAGCGCGCCGCCGATGCGGAGGCCAAGGCATGAACGCACCGACTGGGCCGAGCACCCGCAACGGCGGGGATCTGGTCATCGAGACGCTGACCGCTCTCGGTGCCAAGGCCGTCTTCGGGATCCCCGGGCAGCACGCGCTGGGCCTCTTCGACGCGCTTTCGCGTTCGAAGCTGAGCTTCGTCTCCTCCCGGGTGGAAAACAATTCGGCCTTTGCCGCCGATGGCTATTCCCGGGCCACCGGCGAGGTCGGAGTACTCTTCCTATCCACCGGGCCCGGAGCCCTGACTTCGTTGGCCGGACTGCAGGAGGCCTACGCGACGGGCGTGCCGATGATCGTGGTGGCCAGCCAGATCCCGCTGGACGGGCTCGGCGCCCGCCGCAAGGGCATGCTGCACCAACTGGATGACCAGAAAGCCTCCGCCGCGAACGTCACCAAGTCCCAACGCACCGTCCACCATGCCTCCGGCATCCCCTCGGCGATCCAGGACGCCTGGGCCGACGCGATCACCGTGCCGCAGGGCCCGGTCTGGATCGAGGTGCCGCAGGACGTGCTGCTGGCCCCGGTGTTCGTCCCGCCGGTCGCCGACGCGCTGGCCGAGGCATACCAGCACCCACCGCGGATCGAGCTCATCGACGAGGCGGTGCGCTGGCTCGGCGAGGCATCGCGCCCCGTGATCGTCGCCGGCGGAGGGGTTCGCCGTGCCGGTGCGCAGGCGGCGCTGCTGGCTGTGGCCGAAACGCTCGGCGCCCCCGTGGTGTGTTCGCCCGGCGGCAACGGCGCCTTCCCCTGGAACCACGAACTGTCGCTGCAATCCTGGGTGGAGGACCGGTACGTCACCGAGGTACTCGAGGACGCCGACGTGCTCATCGTCGTCGGGTCCGCCTTGGGCGAGGTGACCAGCAACTACTTCACGCTGGAACCACGCGGGCGGCTGATCCAGATCGACGCCGAACCTCGCGTGCTTGAATCCAACCGCCCGGCGCTGGGCATCCGCGCCGACGCCCGGGCAGCCCTCGAATACCTGGAAACTGCACTGACTGCCACCTCGGGCGGAACTGCCGCCGACTGGCACGGCCAGGGTCCGGTCCGGGTCGTCGCACAGACCCTCGCGAAGGTCGCTGCCCGGCTCGATGCCCAGGACCTGGCCAAGGAGCGCCGGTTCATGGCCGACATCCGGACCGCCGTGCCAGAGGACATGCAGACCTTCTGGGACATGACGATCTCCGCCTATTGGGGTTGGAGTTGTTGGGATGCTCGAAGCGGCGAATTCCACTCGGCCCAGGGCGCCGGCGGGCTGGGGTTCGGCTTCCCCGCGGCCATCGGCGGTGCCGTAGGCCTGCAAGTCGCCGGCAAATCCCATGCCGATGCGCGCGTGTTGGCCGTCTCCGGTGACGGTTCGGCGATGTACTCGATTTCCGAGCTCGCCACGGCCCGGCAGCACAACACACCGGTCACCTGGCTGATCGTCGATGACGGCGGGTACGGGATACTACGCGAATACATGGTCGGCACCTTCGGAAAGGCCACGGCCACCGAGCTTGCCCGCCCCGATTTCGTGGCACTGGCGCAATCCTTCGGCGTTCCGTCCCGACTGGTCGATCCAGAGGACGTCGGTGCCGCGCTGGCAGAGTCGTTTGCCGGGCAGGGTCCGAACGTGGTGGTTGTGCAGACACTGCTGAAGATGTTCGCCCCGACGCACCTCTAGCGGGAGTTTCCTAGCTAATCACTCCGATAGTCATGTCACACCTAGTCAGTGTCGGTTTTTAGTGACCGGAAATGTATGACCTAACTTTTCTTCGGGGCCAGCTTGGCGAGGTTGAAGATTTCGGCAAGGTTGGCGTGGGTGTCGATTTCTTCGGTGAGCATGCGCCGGGCCTTGGGGCGGCCTCCGGTGGAGGGGTAGATCATCACGGTTTCGCCGATGCTGGCCAGTCGTTCGAGCAGTTCTCGTACGGAGTGGTGTTCGCCGGCCTGTTCGACGTCGCGGCGCATGAGGTGGGCGATCTGCAGGGCCAGGACGCAGGTGAAGGTGTGGATGCGGATGTTGTGTTCGGTCCAGTGGTTCATGGGTGAGAACGAGACCACGTGGGGGTCCTTGAGCTGCCGGAACCCGAATTCCGCGTCCGATTGGGACCGGTAGGCGTCGACCACCTCGGCCACCGGCCAGTTCTCGTGGGTGGTGACCAGGATCCTTTTCCCGAACACCTCGTCTTCCAGCTCCTTGCGTGCGGTCTCGTTGACGCTGACGGAGAGCCTGTGGGTGGCCGGTGTGGTGCCGGTGACCTCGCAGAGCAGGACGCGCTGGAGCCAGGAGTCGCGAGTGATCGATTTGATGTGCTCGGCCAGCTCTCCGGTGGTGCGGCGGGCCTTTCCGCGGGCCAGTGTCTCGGCGAGGTCCGCGAGCTTTGCCTGGGCCTTGGCCAGGGTTTGGGCAAAGCCTGCGGCCTGCTTTTGGTGCAGTGTCGGTGAGTGGGTGAGGATCACCCGGCGCTCGGTCCCGTAGACATCCCTACGGGACTCCACTGCGCTGAGCCCCTCGAAGCGTTCCTCCTCCATGATCACGCGGTCCTTGGCCGGTATCTTGAGCAGGTCCGTGACCTGGGAGGGTGGGATGGAGCCGACGAAGGCGAGGTCGGTGTCGGTGACGCGGGTGAAGTTGGAGGCCGAGTTCTGTCCGGCGTCGAACACCACGGTGACTTCCGGGTTACCGGAGATCCCGGCGGTTTCGGCGAGCTTGCGGTGCCGCGCTCCGAGCGCGTCGATCATGAGCGGGAATTGGGTGACGTCGGGTTTGTTTCCCGGGTAGGCGTGGGCGAGCAGCGGGATGCCGCCGTCGCGGGTGATGACCAGTCCCAGGCCGACCAGGCGCAGGTCGTTGCGTTTCTGTTTGGCCTTGCCGCGTTGGGCGATCGGCGCTTTCTCGTTGGTGGAGTCGATGTAGGTGGCGAAGTTGGTCATGTCCAGGGCCAGGGCGGAGATGTCCAGGTTGAATTCGGTGATCATCGCCAATGCGATGCGTTCCTCGATCACCGCGAGCTGTTCCAGGGTGACCTTGTGCATGGCGTCCCAGAAGCGCCGGTGGTCCAGCACGGACGCGGGGATCTTGGTGAAGCGGTCCGCCGCGGTGGTTTTCCACCAATCACTGAAGCCGGCCTTGGAGGTGGGTGCCACGACCCGGTTCAGCGCCGCCAGGGACAGGTAGGTGCCTACCGAGGCACCTGCGTCCGTGCGGCGTGGGCCAACGGCCTCGTCGATAATCCCGGCGATGTCCAGGCGTTGCAGGATGCCCCAGACCGCGGCGGAATCCCCGAAGCCCAGGTGCCGCGTTTTCTCTGGCACGGTTGCGGCTTCCTTGGCGTCCAGGAGCTTTTCGATGTCCTTGGCGCTTCCCAGGTACCGCTCGGAAACCATCTTCGGCTTCCCGTCCACCCGCGCCATCTCACGCAGGTACCAGTACACGTTGCCGTTGATCGTTTTCTTGTAGAGCGCCATGTCATAAATCATACTTTAGGTCATACATATTTCGGCAGATGGAAGGCCCCGACACGCCGCTGATTCCGCGGTTTATTTCTTGTCGGGGCCTTCGAAAACGAAATAGCTAGGAAACTCCCGCTAGGGCCGGACGGTTGTTGTAGGTGTCATCGGCCGCGCATCTGCCGGGGAGGCCCCTGTACAAGCATTTCCGGAGCCCGGGCAATCAGAAGCCACACTGGCAGTACGGCAAAGCAGAGGACGGGTAGAAGCCGGATGTCCCCTGCCACCACCACGGCGATGAAGATGGCAATCCACCCGTCGCGGGACACGGACAGGACCATTCCCAAGGCTCCGCAGGCGATCGCCAAACCCACGGGGATCTGCTGTAGTACGGCATGGGCGCAGAGCCCGATGGCGACGCCGATGAACACGGCGGGGAAGATCCTTCCACCGCGAAAACCGGCGGTCGCGGCGATGAGCAGCGCCGCCAGTTTGACCGCGATGATGCCCGCGAGTTGCCATGCGGTGAAATTGCCGGCCCGATCCACGAGCTCCACCATCTCCTCGCTGCCCTTGAAGAGCGTCAGCGGACCACCCACGGCGCCCAGCAATCCAAGGATCAACCCGCCGAGCGTGGTGTAGAGGAGCGGCCACTTCAAGCGGCGGAAGAGGCCATGCAGGGGCTGGAAAAGCACACCTCCGACGAGTCCGACGAGCGCCGCGAGGCAAGCTACCAGGACGGCTGCTGGCAGCAGCCCCAACAAGGGGGAATCCACCGCGGGAACCACCGGCGCACGCAGCTGTTGGCCACCGAGAAGCACCAGGGTTATTGACGCCGTACTGGCTGATAGCAGCGGGAGGAACAACCTGTCCCACAGCGTTCCCCCGGTTTTGGCCGCTGCCACGACGCCCGTCAGCACGAGTATCGCGGCCACCGGCGTGCCGAAAAGGGCGCCGATGGTTCCCGCTGCGGAAACCATCACCACCAGTTCGACGCCAATGCGCGGCCATAAACGGTGGACGACCGCCACCAGAATCGCTGTGTTGAGGGCAACGATGGATGACTCCGGGCCCAAGCTGACCCCTCCGCCTAGACCCAACGCCGTCACGATGGCGAGGCCAGGAACGGCGGCCAGGGGCATCGGCGCTCCTATGAGTTCTATTGTTGCCGAGTCCTTGCCTCCATGGCCGGGCACGAAGGCGACGATCAGGCCGATGAGGAATCCAATGGCGCTCAGCACGGCGAAAATCCACCAGCGGGAATCGGGATCAACCTGCAAGAGATGGGGGAGCCAAGCCCAAAGGAATTCCTTAATGACATGAGCGACTTCGTCCACGATGAACAACCCGAGGGCTGAAACGAAACCCACGATGACCGCCGGTACCGACAACTGCAGCAGCATCCGGATGGAGGGAACTTCTTGTTCGTTCGTGATACTCATTTCGACAAGTTTTCGGAGCCCGAAAGGCCTCCACAGTGTGGGCCTTCGGGCCACGTGCGCGCACTACCGATCGCCGGCAATGACGCGGGCCCGGAGTATCGCGTCGTTGGCGGGGGCGGAATGGCCCGTGCAACAGAGCAGGAGCCCACACGGGAAACGGTGAAAACATGGAGTCGGTATTGGTGATTCATTCTGTCGAAGCACCCACTTTCTTTCGTCATGCACACGGGTGAGCCGTGTCGATCAGCTGGACATCAACCGTCTCCGGGTTTCGGCCGGCCTGCCAACGAACCGTTCCACCATGCCCCGGCCCCGAAGGCCGGCCCAGAACCTCGCCGCACCACCTTCCAGCGGAAGTACCCCTCACCTTGGTTTCGGATGCGCCACTCGCAGGGGTGGCGCATTTCGTGGTCGGCCAATCGACGGCACGTCAAACAAGACACCGACCGAAGGACGTGGCTAGCCGATCAGCCTCGATTTCGCCGCGACGAATTCCTCTTCGCTGAGAATTCCGGCATCTTTGAGCCCGGCGAGCTTTTGCAGCTCGGCGACGAGGTCGAAGCGGCCATTGCCCGGAACGGCCGCCTGCACCGGCTGCACCGGCTGCGCCGGCTGCACCGGCTGCGCCGGCTGGGCAGACTGCTGCATCATGGCCTGTTGCTGGGCGGCCTCATACTGTTGCTGATCGGTTGCGGACTGGGCTTTTTGCTGCTGTTTCGCGGCCATTCCGCCGGACACGGCGTTGACGGTTCCGGCGACAACGGCCGTCCTCGCGGCCAGGCCCAGCAGGCCCGGACGTCCGCCTCTTCCCATTCGTGGCATGATGATTCTCCTTTAGTTTTCATTCATTGAGCTGACGGCGTCAACGAGACCGTTGACGACCGGTGCGGGGATGCGTTCGACACTCAGTACTTCGGCACCGGAAGCGGCGAACCGCTCGCTGAGCTTCTTGGCCCAGGTGAGCTCAAGCACGACGAGCGCAGCCGAGCTTCCCGGCGGGACGAGCTCGGCGAGCTGCTCGATGTCGTCGTCGCCGGCGATGCCCACGGCGGCCATGTCGGCGCCACCGAATCCGTAGTCCTCGGATTCGTACTCGATCTCGGTAACGGTGACTTCACCATCGGTGTCCTTGGTAATGATCATGAAGTCCAGCAGCCGCACCACTTCGGTATCGAGTAGGTTCCCGAGGGCTTCAAGCACCCCAGCCGAGGGTCGGTCGCCCTCCAAACCAACAAGGTAGAGCTCTACGGGCCCAAAAGTGAACTGTGCCATGGCATGATTCCTTTCTCGAGGTTGCTGATTTCCGAGCCGGCAGTCGAGACGACGGCGGGCAACGTTGGATCCACCATGATGTTGGCGGCTTCTCCGCGCGATCCACAGTTCGGTTCCGTTTGGGGGATGCCGTGATTGTCCTCGGCTTGCAAATAGCCGAGCACGGTGTCCAACCCATGGATAGGAGGGCTCGCTCCGGGGATCGATGCACCCATGGCTAGGCCTCTCCGGGCGGCAGATCGGAGAGGCGGTTGTCCCTTGAGAGGGCAGCAATGGCAGCGCGATTGGTCGGGAAGACAGTGTGTTCATCGAGCAGTTCCAGACGCCTGAGACGGTGTTTTGCCTCAGGGCGCACCCGGCTGAAGCTCGGTGCCACCTGGTGTTCGGAAAGCCAAGTCTGGAGCCCTGCGAACGATTCGGCACCCGTGACGTCGATGTCGGTCATAGCCTCCATGTCGATCACGAGGTGATCCACCAAATCTGGGCCCGCCGATTCAATGGCCCCCCTTTCGGCCTGAACAAACATGTCGCTGTTAGCGAAGAACAAGGGGGCGGCGAGTCGGATCACAATGACTCCCGGAGCTGAAACGGAGCCAGCGGGAACGTCGTCCAGAAGAGACTC
This sequence comes from Paeniglutamicibacter cryotolerans, assembly GCF_014190875.1. Classification (NCBI taxonomy): domain Bacteria; kingdom Bacillati; phylum Actinomycetota; class Actinomycetes; order Micrococcales; family Micrococcaceae; genus Paeniglutamicibacter; species Paeniglutamicibacter cryotolerans. The sequence continues at coordinate 1,732,964 of NZ_JACHVS010000001.1, forward strand.
TCCCAAGTCACCGGAGGCCTGAAGCACATCGACAGCGGGGTTGGATGCACGTTTGGCCATATTAACGAGCGTGAGCACGAACGCCACGATGATGCCCATGATCGATCCAACGAACAGCGTGACCAGAAAGCAGAACACGCCGACGGTAAATTCACAACGGTACTTGCGCCACAACTCCTCGAACTCCCTGATACCCAGCAACGGTATGATCGCCACGCTCACAACAGCGCCGATCGCCGGTGACGGTATATCGGCCAGAATGCCCGTGCCAAAAAGCAGCAGCAGAAGTGTCCCGAGAGCCATCACCAGTGAAGGCAGTTGGGTTCGGGAACCGGCCTGGTCGACCGCCGCTGTTCGAGACGTGGAAGAACCCACGGTAAAGCTCGCTGATGCCCCGGCCGCGATGTTGCCCAAACCAAAAGCCAGAAAGTCGCGGTTGGGGCTGGTCTTATAACCCCGCTTCTCGGCGTAGGGACGTGAGAGGAGAAGTCCCTCCGCCGTCGACACCATGGTGAGGGCCAGGGCCGAAGGGATGAGCACAAGCCACATCGACCACTCGATCACCGGCCAGGACAGCCTTGGCGGTCCGGCCGGCACCTCGCGCAGCACAGCGACACCGGCCTGCTGGTCATTGGTGAGGAGCACGAAGGCCGTAGCGGCGACGAGTACTACGAGCGCCCACGGAACCACGGCGTGTAGGCGCCGTCCTCCCAAGAGTACGAGAACCGAGCCCACGACTATGAGTAGCGAGAACACGCTGATCGTGTTGAGCCCCATGATCAGTTGACCGAGCTTTTCCGTAAACTCGGCCACCGAATCGACGTGTACCCCCAGCACCTTCGCAACCTGGCTCACCATGATGTTCAGCACCAAAACTACGACGAACCCGAGGAGGATCGGTTTGGACCGGAAATTCGCCAGGAAACCAAGCCTGAACATCGCCAGGAGCAAGAACATGATCCCGACGATGATTGCCTGGGCCAGTGCAAGGGTCGCATAGTCGGCGCTCCCGGCGATGGCGAGTCCTGCGAGTGAGGATGCCACGAGGGCGGAAGCAACGGCATCCACCGAGACCACCAGCTGGCGCGATGACACGGTGAGCGCATAGATGATCGTCGGGAGGACCAGCGCGTACAGGCCAGCGGTGGCTGGCAATCCCGCGATTTGGGCATATCCGATATTGAGGGGAATCGCGATCGCGAGCAGCGATACTCCGGCCAAGAGCTCGCGCACGAGATTTGTCCTGCTGAGCCCCACCAAAGGTCTCCGCATGATTTCCTCCGAGGGCTCGGTTTCCTGAGCATATGCTCCTGCATTCCCAGGCTTCACGGCATCACCCGTGGAGGGTGATATCCGGAAGCATGCCGACGGATGCAGCATCTACGTCGGCCATCGCGGATCGCGAGGGCCGACTGCGATTCCCGAGCACACCACCCGGCACTCTGCGGGCAGGGGGCCGGCACACCTGATGCAAAAACGAATCTTCGTGTTCACCTACTTGTTGTCCAGAGCGGGAGTGAACAACCTTATGACGGCTCATCGCGTACATGGACCTCGGCGATCTCCAAGCCCATGTCGGCAATGCGAGTGAGGATCCCGTGGAGCTCAGCCTGGTCATGGAGCATGCCCGTCAGCACCGTCGTCGACGGTGCCAGCTGCACTGCATCGAACTCGGGGAACGCCGCAGCCAGGGTGGCGGACAGGGCATAGGGAAGTCGGATTTCATATCGTTTCATTCGGGTAAACCACCTCCGGATGCAGAAGACCTTGTCATTCTCCCGTCGAGCCGCAGTCCACATATCACCTCGGACGGGTGAGCTACGATTTGCCCCATGAATTCCTTCAATGGCTGATTGGCGTACGCAGCAGGAGCCTGGTCCGGAGCAAACAGGTCAGTAGCCGGTCAAGTCACGCATCACAGTGTGGGCGGACTTCGAAAAAACGGCCTACTGGGAACACGCATGATGTCGAATTCTCGGCAGGCCCCGGTTATTGATGATCAGGGTGCGCTGTCGTTCATGGAAAGTCACCCTTATTGGGTGTTGGGCGAGGTTCGTTTCCCCCGTAGAAAAGTTAAAGGCCTCGGAATCAGCCGCAGGCATCGACGTGGAGGAGTGTTTCTCATGAATTTTTGGAATAGTTTTTGGGACATCATTTGGTTCTTCCTGTGGGGGTTTGAGCCTGTCAGATGGAGTGTGTAAATGACCTAGTCACCATCTGATTCAGAGGACAATTATGACCGTGATAGAACGCAAAAAACCGGCAGGGAAAGTAGACGCCTCGGCAGCGGCCGAGCGCATGGCCGCCGTCGGGAACATGGAAGAACTCAAGGCCTCGGGGGCCTTCGATGAGCTGATGGGCCAGATCGACCGCGGCGAGATCGAACTCGATGGCAAGGACGGGTTCATCCAGCACCTGATCCGGGCCGGTCTGGAACGGGGCCTGAAGACCGAATTGACCGAGCACCTGGGCTACGAGAAGCACGAGTACGCCGGCCGCGAGGTCACGAACTCCCGCAACGGTTCCTACCCCAAGACGGTGTCCACCAGCGCCGGGGACATCGACCTGGCAGTACCGCGGGACCGGGCCGGGACCTTCGTCCCGCGCCTGGTTCCCAAGGGCACCCGGCATACCGGGCAGCTGGCGGACATGATCGTGAGCCTCTATGCCGGGGGCATGACGGTGCGGGACATCGAACACCACCTGGCCTCCACCCTGGGCACCGAACTCTCGCGCGAGACGATCTCGAAGATCACCGACGAGATCCTTGACGAGGTCATCGCCTGGCAGAACCGCCCCTTGGATCCGATCTACCCGATCATGTACCTGGATGCGATCGTGATCAAGGTCCGCGACGGCGCGCACGTGAAGAACAAGGCCGCGCACATCGCCGTGGGCGTGGACATGGACGGGATCAAGCACGTGCTGGGGATCTGGATCGCCGCGGCCGAGGGCGCGAAGTTCTGGGCGCAGGTCTGCTCCGAGCTGGCCAACCGCGGGGTGAAGGACGTGCTGATCGTCTGCTGCGACGGGCTCACCGGTTTCCCCGAGGCCATCGAGGCGACGTGGCCCCACGCGACGGTGCAGACCTGCGTGGTGCACCTGATCCGTTCTTCGATGCGTTTCGTTTCCTACGCAGACCGGCAGAAGGTCGCCGCCCAGCTGCGGCTCATCTACACGGCCCCGAACGAGGAAGCCGCCGGTGCGGCCCTGAAGGAGTTCAGCGACGGCGAGTGGGGCACCAGGTATCCGGCGGCGGTGAAGACGTGGCAGAGCGCCTGGGAGCGTTTCACCCCGTTCCTCGCGTTTCCCCCTGCCTTGAGGAAGGTCATTTATACGACCAATGCCATCGAGTCGTTGAATTTCCAACTTCGAAAAGTCACCAAGAACCGTGGTCACTTCCCTAACGACGCGGCCGCGGTGAAGCTGCTGTGGTTGGCGATCTGCAACATCGAGGACAAGCGCGCCATCGAACGTGCCAAGGTCCGGGCCGGCACCCGGGCCTCCAGCGGACGCCTCCTGGAGGGGGCCAAGACCACCGGTTGGAACCAGGCCCTGCAGTACCTGTGCCTGACCTATCCCGAACGCGTGGAAGCCTACCTGGATTAGAATCGAATCTTCGCCTTAAAGGGCCTCAAGGATTAGAGCAAGAAACACTATCTGACTAGTTCATTTACACAGACAACTTGACAGGCCCGGGGGTTTGCCTTCGTTGCCTACCTGTTTGCCCTGTTTGCGGTCATCAGCGACCTGTTCCGAGACCGGGCACTGAACGGCTGGTGGAAGGCGCTCTGGATTATCCTGCTGGTATTCGTTCCGTTCCTGACTGCGCTCGTCTACTTGATTGTCCGGGGCAAGGGCATGGCGGAGCGAAGCTACGAATACGCCAGTCACGCGCAGGCCGCGACCGAGCAGTACATCAAGGGCGTGGCGGCAACCAACCCCGCGGACGAAATCGAGAAGGCGAAGACATTGCTGGATGCCGGGACGATCACCCAAGAGGAGTACCAAGGGCTCAAGGCCCGTGCACTTCGCTGAGTGGCATGCCCCGTTCACTATTGCCCGACCCCGGCAAAGCCGCTGCGGGGATTCGCCGTCTCGGAACGTCCCGCCCGGGAAACGGGGTTCGGAATTGGGGGCCAGGGGTGGTGGTCGCGACGCGTTGGTGACGGGCCTGTCGCCGACCGGAGGCGATAGGGGGGCGCTATCGGCGGATTCTGTCTGACTCGTAGGTGTTCAATGACCACGAACCTGCCCTAGTGTTTCCATGAATCTATGGGGCACGTCTCCACTGTTGTGGAGGCGTGCAGCGGCCGTCCTAGGAGGAACAGTGGATACGAGCAGCAGGCCCATCCGCAACGACATCGAGACCATGCGCAATACGGTGCTCTTTGACGGACCGGATCGGGGACATCGGCTCAGCCGATTCTGGATGCTGCTGACGCTTTCCTCCATGCTCGCTGCCGCGGGCGTCGTGGCGGACTCCACGGCGACGGTGATCGGAGCCATAATCGTCGCGCCTATGCTGCTGCCCATCCAAGGCACCACGCTGGCGACGGTGCTGGGCGATCGCACGAATCTCGTTCGATCCGTGCTGCTGGTCATTCTGGGAGCAGCCGCTTCCCTCGTCATCGGGTACCTGATCGGCCTGGTAGTGGTGAACGATGTCGTGGCAGAGACCAACTCACAGGTAGCCAGCAGGGTGAGCCCGGGGCTGATCGACATACTGGCGGCTCTTGGGACGGGGGTCGTCGGATCCATCGCGCTGGTTCGCCGGGATATTTCAGATACCCTCCCGGTGGTTGCGATAGCGATTTCCCTGGTTCCGCCCCTGGTGGTCGTGGGCCTCGCCCTGGAAGCGGGAGCATACTCACAGTCGCTCGGGGCACTGCTTCTTTTCGTCACGAATGTCACTGCGATCCTCGCCATCGGGATCGTGGCCATCGGGATCGTGGTGATGGCCTTGTACGGTATTTACCGCGGACCCATTTCCCCAGACGTCAGCGGACGGAAGACGGTGAATCGGAGGAAGGCCGTCCTCGTGATCTTCACGATGATGCTCATCGTCGGGATCCCGCTCACTATCTCCAGTATTGGCAGCAGCACCAGCGCACTGCGGGAAAGTGCCGTTCGCACGGCAGCCGAAACATGGACACGCGCCGAGGGCTGGGATCTACTCGATGTCACCACGGACTACGACGGCATGAAAGCCAGGGTCACCGGCCCGTTGCCGATCCCCGGTGTCGGACCGTTCAAGAAACTTCTCGTTGATTCGGGGATAGACACCCAAGACATTGATATCGATCTCGTTCCGTCGTACATCGTGAAGCTCGAAGGTCCGTGAGCACATCGATGGCACGCGGTACGTCAAGTTATGCATTGTGAGCAAAGGCTGGAACACGTGATGAGTCAAAAGAAGAGCCCGCTGGATTTCACGAAACTTGCTCCAGGCGGAAGGATCCGCGTTCTTCTTTTCGCAGTGATGCGAGCGGTCCTGGTGCTGTTGGCCATGTTCTTGCTGTACTTCCTCATTCCCGTCGCTGGGTTCAATGCAAACAATCCCACGGGGGCCTGGATCAGGCTCCTGGCAGTAATCGTGGTTTTTCTGACGATTTTGGTCCTGCAGCTGCGCTTCGTGCTCTTTGCCAGCGCTCCGCAAATCAGGGCGGTGGAGGCCGTGGTGGAAAGCGTCGTGGCGTTCGTGCTCTTGTTCGCTTGGCTCTACGTGTCGCTATCGACGACCGAGCCGGCCTACTTTAGCGAGCTGCTGGACAAGGTAGATGCCCTCTATTTTACGTCCAGCACATTTTCCACCGTCGGATTCGGTGACATTGTCGCCACGTCGAAACTGACCAGGGGCTTGGTCTCGATCCAGATGATCTCCGGACTGGGAGTTCTGGCCTTGACGGCCAAGGCCGCATTTCTGATGGCCCAGAAAGCGGAGAGCCGAAGGCCCTGACCTGCTGCCGGGGCATCGGGTTTCGGTCAGCGCAACACGACGGTGCGGTTCCCGTCGAGGAACACCCGGCTCTGGCAGTGCCATTTCACCGCATTGGACAGCGCCTTGCATTCGCTGTCGCGGCCGGCGGCGATCAGGTCTGCGGGGGAGAAGGTGTGGTCAACCTCGACGACCTGCTGGGCGATGATCGGGCCCTCGTCAAGCTCGGAGTTCACATAATGAGCCGTCGCACCGACGGTCTTCACCCCACGCTCGTACGCCTGGTGGTAGGGCTTGGCGCCCTTGAAGCTGGGCAGGAACGAATGGTGGATGTTGATGGTCTTGCCCGTGAGCCGGCGGCTGAGGTCGTCGCTGAGCACCTGCATGTAGCGGGCCAATACGACCAGTTCGACGTCGTAGTCGTCGAGGAGTTCAAGCAGCCGGGCCTCTGCCGCCGGCTTCGTCTCCCGGGTGACCGGCACGTGGTAATACGGGATGTCATGCCATTCCACCAGCCCGCGGTGGTCCTCGTGGTTGGAGACCACAGCGACGATGTCGATGGGAAGTTCGCCCATGCGCGAGCGGTAGAGCAGATCGTTGAGGCAGTGCCCGAATTTGGAGACCATGATCAGCACCCGGCGTTTGGTTCCCCGTGGTTCCAGCGTCCATTCCATGTTGAACCGCGCGGCGACCGGGCCGAACGCGGCACGCATGGCGTCGGTCAGCTCCGGGGCGTCTGCACCCGAAACATCGAGGCGCATGAAGAACCTGCCGGCGGCCGGATCGCCGAACTGCTTGAGCTCGACGATGTCCCGGCCCTGCTCAAACAGGAAGCCGGAGACGGCGTGCACGATCCCCGGCCCCTCGGGGCACTGAACCGTCATGATGTGTTCGACCTCGTTGACCGCTTCCATGCCCCGCCACTTCCCTGTTTTTCGTGATGTGTTGTGTATGCCCGGCGGTGAACCACCGGACAAGCGGGGCGGGGTCCGGACCGTTGGAATCCGTCCGCACGCCCACCCCGCCGATCGGTCCCCGGCTATCCGGCGGCCGTGTACTCCACCATGGCATCGAGCAACCAGTGCGCCGTGTAGTCGGCGAACGAGGCCCGCGGCAGGATCCGGAAGGTGTCCGGAGCCGTGCGCCAGAGCAATACCGGGACCGGGCCGAGCGTGGTGGAGATGGCGGTTCCGACGGCGAAGGAACGCGGGTGCAGATCCGCAGGGCAGCCCTTCTCCAACACGTCCCGGCTCTTGGGACCGGACAGTTCGAGCGTGGTGCGGTTTGCCGAGAGATCGACCACCGCACCGGGTTCGTTCCCGAGCGCTTCGGTCAGCGGACCGGCGCTGCCGGTGCCATCCGGTGCGATCAGCAGGAATTCGTCGGGCCCCTGCCAGAGCACGGCGATGCCCGAGGCGTCCCCGGCGACCTGGCCGACCGAGCCCGGAAGCCCGACCCCGGTGGCGGCGGCCAACGCGGTATGGGCGTCGCTGCCGGGGTCGGCGCGCAACCCCGTCATTTCCATGAAGACGAGCTCGCGCAGGCTCACCACGGCCTCCAGGCCAGCGGCTGCCAGCTCGGTTGTGCGGTGTGCCAGCGGCGAACGGCGCAGCACTGAAATATCGTCAAGGACCTGTTCAGCCATCTCGACGGCTCCCTTCAGGATCGAAAAGCACTGTTTCGGAAACGAGGACCTCGACGAGGTCCCCCTTGATGGGGGCGAAGAGCGTTTCGCCGATGCGGTTGCGTCCGTCCTTGATCAGCGCCATGGCGAAGCTGCGTCCCAGTGCCGCCGAATGGTAGCTGGAGGTCACATAGCCCTCCATCGGCACCGGACCGGCCTCGGGGGTGATCGGGGTGCCGGCGTTCACCAGTTGGGCGCCCTCGGGCAGCCGGTAGCCGGTGTCCACCGGGAGCACGGTGACCAGGTGCTTGCGGTCGGTGCGCAGGTTGTCCACCCGGGTGAACGAGCGCTTGCCTACGAAGTCCTTGACCTTGGACACGACCCAGCCCATCGACGCGTCGTCCGGTGTGACAGTGCCGTCGGTGTCCTGGCCGACGATGATGAAGCCCTTTTCGGCGCGCAGCACGTGCATGGTCTCGGTGCCGTAGGGGGTGATATCGAATTCGGCACCCGCCGCCACGACGTCTTCCCAGACCTTGAGCCCGAACCAGGAAGCCGTATTGATCTCGTAGGCCAGTTCGCCGGAAAAGGAGATCCGGCAGATGCGCGCCTCGATGCCCGATTCCAACGTGGTTTCCCGGAACTCCATGAACTTGAAGGCCTCGTTGTCCAGATCCAGGTCCGGGGCTAGCTTGGCCATCACGGCGCGGGACTTCGGACCCACGACGGCGACGGTCGAATACTGCTCGGTGACCGATGTGCACACCACGTCGAGCTCCGGCCATTCGGTCTGCAGCCATTCCTCCAACCAGTCCAGCACCTTGGCGGCGCCACCGGTGGTGGTGGTCATCAGGAAACGGTCCTCGTCCAGGCGAAGCGTCACGCCGTCGTCGAGGATCATCCCGTCCGCCGTGCACATCAACCCGTAGCGGGCCATGCCGGGGGCCAGCTTCTTGAACGCGTTGGTGTACATCCGGTTCAGGAACTCGCCGGCGTCCTTGCCGCGGATCTCGATCTTGCCCAGTGTGGTGGCGTCCATGACGCCGACCGATCCGCGCACGGCTGCGCATTCGCGCAGCACCGCAGCGTCCATGTCCTCCCCGGGAAGCGGGTAGTACCAGGGGCGCTTCCATTGGCCGACATCCTCGAACAGGGCTCCGTTGTCCACATGCCAGGGGTGGATGGAAGTCAGCCGGGCCGGGTCGAAGAGCTCGCCGCGCTGGCGTCCGGCCAAGGCGGCGAAGGCGACCGGGGTGTAGGGGGCACGGAACGCCGTGGTGCCGATGCCCGCCACGTCGTTGGTGCCCAGCGCGGCGGCAATCACGCCGATGGCGTTGACCCCGGAGGTCTTGCCCTGGTCGTTGGCGGTGGAGATGGAGGTGTAGCGCTTGATGTGTTCCACCGACCGCAGGCCGGCGCCGGTGGAACGCAGCACGTCGGCCACGCTCTGGTCGCGCTGGAAGTCCACGAAGTGGTGCTTGTAGTCGGTGTCTTCGCCCTTCAGCCCCGGAACCAGCCATAGTGCGCGGGTCTCGGAGGGGTGTTCGGCAGGGGCCATCGGCACGATGGCGGTGGTGGGGAAGCCCGCCGCCGTGGCGGCGGCGGCACCGGCTGCCGCACCCTGGCTGAGCGCCGCAGCCAGCTCGAGCCGGCCGTTCATGGCGCCGGCGGTTCCCTGGTGCTCGACCGGATGGCCGGGGACGAAAGCCGAAAGGGACTCGTCCCAAGCGAGCCGTCGTTCACGCTGCGAGTGCAGGTGGACCACCGGGTTCCAGCCGCCGGAGACCGCGAGTACGTCGGTGGCGATGGTTTCGGTGGTGCCGCTCAGCGCGCCGTCCGCATCGATGGCGCTGACGGTAACGGCCGAGAGCGACCCGTCGGGGTGGGCGGAGGTATCGGCGACGACGGATGCGGTGAGGACCCGGATCCCGCGGCCCACTGCCTCTGCCGCTGCCAGGGAGACCGAATCCCGGGCGTCGATGACGACGGGCACCTCGATGCCGCGGTCCAGCAGGTCATTGACCAGCGCGTAGGCCGAGTCGTTGGTGGTTGCCACGACCACTTCGGACCCGACGGCCACGCCGTAGCGGTTCAGGTAACTCCGGGCGGCCGAGGCGAGCATGATGCCGGGGCGGTCGTTGTTCTCGAACACCAGCGGACGCTCGTGGGCGCCGGTGGCAAGCACCACGCGGGCGGCACGCACGTGCCAGACCCGTTCGCGGGAGACGCCGTGTGCCGGTTCGGCGCCGAGGTGGTCGGTGCGGCGCTCGAGCGCGAGCAGGTAGTTGGCGTCGTAGCTGCCGAAGACGGTGGTGCGTGGCAGGTAGCTGAACTCCGCTGCGGCCTCCAGTTCGGCGCGGGTGGCGGCGATCCAGTCGAGCGCCGGCATCCCGTCAATCATCTCCCCGTTGCCCGACAGCAGCGAGCCGCCGGCTTCGGGCTGTTCATCCATGAGGATGACCCGGGCGCCGGAGCGGGCCGCTTCGCGGGCCGCCGCCAGTCCGGCGGGGCCGGCGCCGACCACGAGCACGTCGGTGTGCACGTGCTTGCGGTCGTAGAGTGCCTCGTCCTTGCGCGGATCGAGCTGGCCCAGGCCGCTGAGCAGCGAGACGGCCATGCCGTCGGTGATTTCAACGGTGGGCGCCGGAAGCATCGACTCGTTCACGTGTCCGGCATACCGGGCGGCGATCTTCACCAGTGCGTTTGCCTCCTCGACACCGGCTGACATGATGCCGCGCGGGCGGCCCAGGTACAGCGAATTGCCGCAGCTGCGGATCCCCGAGGCCAGCATGGCCGAGGCGATCGAATCACCGGGGTGTCCGGTGGCTACTCGCCCGTCGATGTCCAGGTTCAGCGTGGTGCCGCGGTCGATCCGGGCGTTGGGTACGGCTGCCGCATCAAGGCGGCGGGGGGCTGCTGCCGTGCTCATTTCGATCCTCCCGTGGCGGGTGTTGCGGCGATGTCCGGGCGGGGATCGCCCGGTTTGTAGACTGCCTTGAATTCGTAGGTCACCGTGTCGCGGATGGCGTTGAACCAGCGGCGGCAGCCGGTGGAGTGCATCCAGCGTTCGGCGAACAGGCCCTTGGGGTTCTGGCGGTAGAAGAGGAACCGTGACCATTCCTTGTCGCTGAGCGCGGCGGGGTCCTGGGGGTAGGCAACATGGGCCTGGCCACCGTAGTGGTATTCGTTTTCGTTGCGGGGCCCGCACCATGGGCATGCAATGAGCATCATCGGAAGTGGTTTCCCTTCTAGTGGGCCACGGCTGCGGCGCCGTGTTCGTCGATGAGGTGGCCTGTTTCAAAGCGGTCAAGCGAGAACCCGGCGTTGAGCTGGTGTGGTTCGTCGTTGGCAATGGTGTGGGCGAAGGTGTAGCCGGCGCCCGGGGTTCCCTTGAAGCCACCGGTTCCCCAGCCGCAGTTCACATAGAGCTGGTCGATCGGGGTCTTTGAAACAATCGGGGAGGCGTCCATCGTGGTATCCACGATGCCGCCCCAGGTACGCAGCACGTGGGCCCGTGCAAAGATCGGGAAGAGTTCGACGGCCGCTGCCATCTGCTCCTCGATCACGTGGAAGGCGCCGCGCTGGCCGTAGCCGTTGTAGGAATCGATGCCCGCGCCCATGACCAGTTCGCCCTTGTGGGCCTGGGAGACGTAGACATGGACGTGGTTCGACATGACCACCGTCGGGTGGACCGGTTCGTGCAGTTCGGAAACCAGTGCCTGCAACGGGTGGGACTGGATCGGCAGTTCGAAGCCGGCCAGTTCGGCCAGTACCGAGGAGTGCCCGGCGCCGCAGAGCGCCACCTTGCCGGCGTTGATCCGCCCGCGGTTGGTCTCCACGCCGACGACCCGGTTGCCGTCCTTGATGATCCCGGTGACCTCGCAGTTCTGGATGATGTCCACGCCCATTTCGTCGCACTTGCGGGCAAAGGCCCAGGCGACGTGGTCGTGCTTGGCGATGCCGGCGCGGGGCTGGTAGGTGCCGCCCATGACCGGGTAGCGGATGTCATCGTTGATGTTGATGATCGGGCAGAGTTCCTTGACCTGCTCCGGGGTGATCCACTCGGCGTCGACCCCGTTGAGCTGGTTGGCATAGACCCGGCGCATCGATTCACGCACGTCGCCCAGGGTATGGGCGAGGTTCATGACGCCGCGCTGGGAGAAGAGGAAGTCGTATTCGAGTTCCTCCGGCAGCTGCTCCCAGAGCTTGAGCGAGTGCTCGTAGATGCCGGCCGATTCGTCCCAGAGGTAGTTGGAACGGATGATCGTGGTGTTGCGGGCCATGTTGCCGCCGGCCAGCCAGCCGCGCTCGAGCACCGCGATGTTCGTCATGCCGTGGTTCTTGGCCAGGTAGTAGGCGGTGGCCAGGCCGTGCCCGCCGCCGCCGACGATGACGGCATCGTAGGACGGCTTCGGGTCCGGGTTGTGCCAGAGGAAATCCGGGTGCTCCGGAAGGATGTCTGCCATGGTCTTAGGCTCCTGTCGGGGAAGAGAGGTTTTCCAGTTCCGGGTACAGCGGGTGCGCCGCGGCCAGTGCGTGGACCCGGGCCCTGAGCCCGTCCAGCACGGCGGCTTCGGCGTCGGCCCCTGCGACCAGGGTTTCGGCGATGAGGTCGGCGACCTCGGCGAAGGCCGCGGCGGAGAAGCCGCGGGTGGCCAGGGCCGGGGTTCCGATGCGCAGTCCGGAAGTCACCATCGGCGGGCGCGGGTCGAACGGGACGGCGTTGCGGTTCACCGTGATGTCGACCTTGGCCAGCAGGTCCTCGGCGACCTGCCCGTCGAGGGCCGACGCACGCAGGTCGACCAGCACCAGGTGCACGTCGGTGCCGCCGGTGAGCACGCTGATGCCCGCTGCCGCGACGTCCCCGCGACCGAGGCGTTCGGCCAGGATGGCGGCGCCTTCCAGCGTGCGGGCCTGGCGCTCGGCGAACTCCTGCGTGGCGGCGATCTTGAACGCGACGGCCTTGCCGGCGATCACGTGTTCCAGCGGGCCGCCCTGCTGCCCGGGGAACACGGCGGAGTTGATTTTCTTGGCGATCTCCGCGTCGTTGGACAGGATGATCCCGCCGCGAGGTCCGGCCAGCGTCTTGTGCGTGGTGGAGGTGGTGACGTGTGCGTGCGGCACCGGGCTGGGGTGCAGCCCGGCGGCGACCAGCCCGGCGAAGTGCGCCATGTCGACAAACAGGTACGCGCCGACCTTGTCGGCAATCTCGCGGAAGCGGGCGAAGTCCAGCTGGCGCGGGTAGGCGGACCAGCCGGCGACGATCAGCTTCGGCCGGTGCTCCAGCGCCAGCGCCTCGACGGCGTCCATGTCCACAATCAGGGTCTGCTCATCGACCCCGTAGGGGACGATGTTGTACAGCCGGCCGGAGAAATTGATCTTCATGCCGTGGGTCAGGTGCCCGCCGTGGGCCAGGTTCAGTCCCATCACCGTATCGCCGGGGCGGATCAGTGCGTGAAACACCGAGGCGTTGGCCTGGGTGCCGGAGTGCGGCTGCACGTTGGCGTAGGCCGCGCCAAACAGGCCCTTGGCCCGCTCGATGGCGAGGGTTTCGATGACGTCGACCTCCTCGCAGCCGCCATAGTAGCGGCGGCCCGGGTAGCCCTCGGCGTACTTGTTGGTCAGCACGGATCCCTGTGCCTGCATGACGGCGAGGGCGGTGTGGTTTTCCGAGGCGATCATTTCCAGGCCATTGCGCTGGCGGGCAAGCTCGGCGTCGATGCGCTCGGCGATTTCCGGATCGAGGCTCGAGATGTCCTGTGTCAGCGTCGATTCCACGAGGGTCGAATTCAGGGGGGTCATGGTGTCCTTCACGCTTGGCGCACAAGTTGTCGCGAATTGATATATCAGAACTTCCACTAAAGGTATGATGGGGATCACAATGTGTCAATGGGTGCGGGTAACGGATTCCCGATCCACGTAATGTGGCGGGTCACCACCACCCCGCCGCTACCGACGAGCCAGGAGTAGTTCGATGAGCAGCCTTTCACTTGCACCGGATGCCGCCATGGAGCCGGTGTCGCTTGCCGAACGGGCCTACCGCGACATCCGCGACAGCCTGATCATGCTCGATATCCGGCCTGGTGACCCGATCCACGACGGCGCCCTTGCCCTTCGGTTGGGCGTGGGGCGGACTCCGGTACGCGAGGCGCTCAAGCGGCTGGAAACGGACCATCTGGTGGTCTCCTATCCGCGCCGGGGAACCTTTGCCACCATCGTGGACATCACCGAGCTCGCCGAGGTGTCGGAGCTGCGCCGGGTGCTGGAGCCGCTCGCCGCCCATAAGGCCGCCGCCACCGCGTCGGATGCGTTGCGTGCCGGCCTTGGCTCGTTGGCCCGCGACATCGAGAAGCTCGGCGAGCGGGAAGTCGACAAGCGCGGGCTCATGCAATATGACCTCGAGGTGCACCGGATGATCTATCGCGCTGCCGGCAACAGGCATCTGGAAGACACGCTGATTCGCCTGGATAACCTGGCCACCAGGATCTGGTGCATGGTCTTGGACCGGGTTCCCTCGGTGGCCGGGCACATCGAGGAGCATGTCCAGCTGCTCGATGTCATCGTCGCCGGAGAGGCGGACCGCGCAGCTGAATTGGCCCTTGCCCACATCGCTGGCTTCGAGCGGACGATTAGAGCCGTGCTTTAAGGCGGAGGTGCGAGCGGTCGTTTCCGCGGCAAAGGGGCCGGTGCCCATCGGCGCCGGCCTTTTGCGTGCAAGGTCCCACCGGCAGGGAGGTGCTCGGAACCCCTTGACGGTGACCTGGCTCACACTTAGTCTGGTGCAACAGCGTTGCGTAGAATGCAACCCAAACTTCTGGTGGTACTCCATGACTCAGAGCAACAACACACCGGTCCGCAGCTCCGCGGCCGGGAGTTCTGCACCGACTTCACAAACCACAGATCCATCCCGTGACTTCGGTCCAACACTCAGCGGCCAGACCCACGTCGATCCGGCAGGCATCGGGCGCAACACCCGAGTCAAGGTGGTCGCTGCAAGCTTCATCGGCAACTTCGTTGAATGGTTCGACTACGCGGTGTACGGCTACCTGGCCATTACCATCTCCGCGGTCTTCTTCCCCACCTCGGATCCGACGACCGGGCTGATGCTCACCTTCGCCCTGTTCGCCGTGTCCTTTTTCGTCCGCCCGCTGGGCGGCTTCATCTGGGGGCACCTCGGTGACAAGATCGGACGCCGTGAAGCGCTCTCGTGGTCCATCCTGATCATGTCGGCAGCGACCTTCTGCATGGCGCTGATCCCGTCGTACAACACGATTGGCATCTGGGCCCCGATCCTGCTGCTGATCATCCGCGTGGTCCAGGGGTTCTCGGCCTCGGGCGAATACGCCGGGGCCTCCGCCTTCCTGGTCGAATATGCCCCGGCCCACCGCCGCGGCCTCTACGCTGCGGTGGTCCCGGCCAGTACGGCCACCGGACTCTTGCTCGGCTCGCTGCTCGCGGCGCTGCTGACCGGGATGCTCCAAACCGAACAAATGGAGTCCTGGGGATGGCGCCTGCCGTTCCTGCTGGCCGCACCGATGGGCCTGATCGGGCGGTACGTCCGGACCAAGCTCGAGGACTCGCCGGTGTTCAAGGCACTGGCAGCCGAAGACGAGGCCATCAAGGCGCCGGTCAGTGCGCTGTTCAGGAACCATTGGCGCCAGCTCATCCAGGCCGTCGGTGCGGTGTTGCTCAATGCCGTGGGCTTCTACCTGATCCTCAGCTACATGCCCACGCACCTGCATGAGAACATCGGGCTCAGCCAGTCCGCCGCCTACCTCGCCACCACCGTGGCGCTGGCCACCTATATCGGGTTCATCTTCCTGATGGGCATGCTTTCGGACCGGCTGGGCCGCAAGAAGGTGCTGATGAGCGCATCGATCCTCTTTGTGCTGCTCACCGTTCCGGCGTTCCTGCTGCTGGAAACCGGGAACTTCCTCATCATCGTGCTGGTGCAGATCCTGCTCGGTGGAATGCTCAGCCTCAATGACGGTACGCTGCCCAGCTACCTGGCCGAGATGTTCCCGACCCGGGTCCGCTATTCCGGATTCGCCGTCAGCTTCAACCTTTCCAACGCGATCTTCGGCGGCACGGCACCCTTCGTTGCCACCGTCTTGATCGCCACCACGCACAGCGTCCTGGCCCCGGGCTGGTATCTGATGGGGGCGGCAGTGATCTCGCTCATCGCGGTCGCCTGTTCCGTGGAAACCAGCAAGAAGCCGCTGGCCTAGGCCGCCCCCCCCACACGTCCCGCTCGACACCACCAACGAACAATACTCAGGAGTCACCATGACCACTTCCCCGGTAGCAGCACGCAACGTATCCGAACTCGAACGCCTCAAGACGCTGCATAACGGCACCAAGCAGCAGCTGACCTTCTCGGATGCGGAGTTCGAACGCCGCCTGGGCGGCCTGCGTCGGATCATGGCCGCGATGGAACTGGATGCCGTCATCCTGACCAGCTATCACGGCATCAAGTACTACTCCGACTACCTGTACACCACCTTCGGGCGCAACTATGCCCTGGTCGTGACCCAGGAGCAGTCGGTCACCGTGACGGCGAACATCGATGCCGGCATGCCGTGGCGAACCAGCTACGGAGACAACATCGTCTACACCGACTGGAGGCGCGACAACTTCTACTACGGCCTGCAGGAGGCAGTGAGGCGCGCCGGCGTCAGGGCCAGGCGCATCGGTGTCGAGGACGACGCGCTGCCGGTCATGAGCCGGGCGAACATTGCCGCGGCCTTCGAGGGTGCCACCCTGCTGGATGTCTCGCAGGATGCCATGCGCCAGCGCATGATCAAGTCCGCCGAGGAAATCGAGGTCATCAAGCACGGTGCACGCATCGGCGACCTCGGCGGCGAAGCGATCAAGGCCGCCATCCGCGAGGGCATCACCGAGTACGAGGTCGCCTTGATCGGCACCGAGGCGATGGTGCACGAGATCGCCAAGACCTTCCCACACCGCGAGGTGCGCGATACCTGGGTCTGGTTCCAGTCCGGGATCAACACCGACGGGGCGCACAACTGGGCGACCACCCGCAAGCTGCAGCGCGGGGACATCCTTTCGCTGAACTGCTTCCCGATGACCAGCGGCTACTACACTGCGCTGGAACGCACGCTGTTCCTCGGGGAACCGGACGAGCGTTCGCTGGAACTGTGGAACGTCAACGTCGAGGTGCACAAGCGCGGGCTGGAGCTGATCAAGCCCGGGGCCGTCTGCAAGGACATCGCAGCCGAATTGAACGAGATCTACATCGACCGCGGCCTGCTGGCCAACCGCACCTTCGGCTACGGCCACTCGTTCGGCGTGCTCTCGCACTACTACGGCCGCGAGGCCGGGCTGGAACTGCGCGAGGACATCGAGACGGTGCTTGAACCGGGCATGGTCGTCTCGATGGAACCGATGATCACGGTGCTCGACGGTGAGCCGGGTGCAGGCGGCTACCGCGAACACGATATCCTCGTGGTCAACGAGGACGGGGCCGAGAACATCACCAAGTTCGGTTTCGGCCCGGAAAACAACATCATCCCCTGCTAGCGGGGGCAAACCGCCGGTACCGGCGGCCGGTTGCCCGGCCGCCGGTCAGCGAAAGGGACGAAAGACGATGGCCGAACACGCGCCGGATGCCTCCGGCAAGGAACCGCGGGCCGAGGCCAAGGGCGCCTCGGTCATCGTCAACGTGATCCAGGTACTGCGTTGCTTCACCCTCGATGAGCCGCTGCTGGGGGTTACCGAGATTGCGCTGCGCGTGGGCCTGCACAAGTCCAGCGTCTCGCGCATCCTGGCCACCCTCGAGGATCAGAACATCGTGGAGCGCGACGAGGAGTCACGCAAATTCCGCCTCGGCCTGGGCCTGATCGCCGTGGCCGGGCCGCTGCTGGCCAACCTCGACGTACGCCGGGTGGCGTTCCCGACGCTGGCCGAGCTCTCCGAGACGACCGGCGAAACGGCGGCGCTGACCATCTGGAACGGGGGCGAGGCCATTTCGGTGGAACAGATCCCCAGCAGCAAGCAGGTCAAGCACACCTCGCCGATGGGAAGCCGGTACAACACGGCGCTCAGCGCCAGTGTGCAGGTGTTCCTCGCCCATGAGCCCGAGTCGGAGGTGCGCGGGCTGCTGGAATCGGGCAGTGTGATCCTGGACCCGGACACACCCGGCGGCATCGAGGCGTACCTGCTCCGGTTGGCAGCCGTCCGCGATGCCGGCTACGCGGTCAACCATGGCGAGACGAATATCGAAGAGGTCGGTCTGGCGGCCCCGGTCCACGACCACCGCGGGGCCGTCATCGCCGCCGTCATGATCGCCGCACCCTATTACCGGGTGCCGGCGGAGCGCCTTCAAGTGCTGGGCAGGGCCTGCCGGCAGGCCGCAACCCAGATCGGCCTGCGCCTGGGCGCGCTACCGCGCTGACACCGAAGGAAACGGGGAAAATACATGCTGGAGAAACGCGGAGAGCACTCCTTCGACCACGAACTGCATGGCGGATCGAGGATGCGCGTCGCCTCGCACTTCGCCGGTTCGATGACCCTGCCGGTGGCGGTGCAGACCTGGGAGCTTCCACCGGGCGGTTCCGAAGGGCTGCACGCCCACGGGGTGGGGCCCGACGCTGTGGAGGAGTTCTACCTGGTGGTCTCCGGTACCGCCAGCATGCGCCTGGGGGAGTTGGTCCACGAGCTGGAGGCCGGTGACTGCGTGCTGGCAGTCCCCGGCGTCGAGCACGACCTGCGCAATACCGGCGCCGGCACCCTGCGGATGCTGGTCATCTGGGGGCCGCCGGGAAACGCCGACCTGTCCGGCTTCGGGACGGTGGCCCGGGCCCTGTCCCTGCGCTCGACCGAAACGGACCCGCAAAACCCGTGACCGGAGCCGCTTTCGCCCGGTAGGGTGGCGCCATGGGAAGCCACCTCGCGCAGTTCGATGTCATCGTTGTCGGCGCCGGCCTCGCCGGTCTGGTCGCCGCCACCGAGGCGGCCGGCGCGGGGCGCAGCGTGCTGGTCATCGACCAGGAGCCGGCAACGAACCTGGGCGGCCAGGCGCATTGGAGCTTCGGCGGGATCTTCCTGGTCGACAGCCCCGAACAACGCCGGATGAAGGTGCGGGATTCGATCGAGCTTGCCCTGCAGGACTGGGAGGGAACGGCCGGATTCGACCGGCCGGAGGATCATTGGCCGCGCGAATGGGCCAAGGCCTACGTGCACTGGGCCGCGGGGGACAAGCGTGCCTGGCTCCACGGGCACGGGGTGCGCTTCTTTCCGGTCGTGGGCTGGGCCGAACGCGGCGGCAGGGGGGCTTCCGGCCCGGGCAATTCGGTGCCCCGTTTCCACATCACCTGGGGGACCGGGCCCGGGATCACGGCCCCGTTCATCGCCAAGGCCCGCGCCGCCGTCGACGAGGGCCGCATCCGCTTCGCCTGGCGCCACCGGCTCGATGAGCTGGTCATCACGGACGGCACGGTCACCGGGGTCCGCGGAACCGTCCTCGAACCCAGTGCGGCGGCCCGCGGCGTGGCCACCGGGCGCGGATCCGTCGGCGACTTCGAATTCCCGGCTCCGGCCGTGGTGCTGGCCACCGGCGGCATCGGCGGTAATCCGGAGAAGGTCAGGGCCGCCTGGCCCAAGCGCCTGGGCGCGGCCCCGGCCACGATGATCTCCGGGGTCCCCGCGTACGTGGACGGGCGCGGCCTGGACATCGGCGCCGCTGCCGGCGGACGGTTGATCAACGGGGACCGGATGTGGCATTACACGGAGGGCATCGGCAACTGGAACCCGGTCTGGCCGGCGCACGGGATCAGGATCCTGCCCGGCCCCAGTTCGCTCTGGCTCGATGCCACGGGCAACCGCCTGCCCGATCCGCTCTGGCCCGGGTTCGACACCCTGGGCACGCTTGAACACCTGATGGCCACGGGGCACGAACACAGCTGGTTCATCCTGAACAGGCGCATCATCGGCAAGGAGTTCGCGCTCTCTGGCTCCGAGCAGAACCCCGACCTGACCGGCAAGGACGTGCGTGCCGTGCTGGCCCGGGCCCGGGTGGACGTCCCCGGACCGGTCCGGGCCTTCCTCGAGCACGGGGAGGATTTCATCCAGGCGAACACGGTCACCTCGCTGGTGGGGCAGATGAACAGGCTGGTTCCGGAGCCGGGGCTCGACGCGGCAGCCATTGAACGGATGCTCGTGGAGCGCGACCGGGAGGTCGGCAACGGGTTCGGCAAGGACGGTCAGCTGGCGGCCATCGCGTCGGCCCGGAGGTATCTGGGCGATAAGTTGATCCGTACGGTGAAACCGCACCGGATCCTGGACCCCGGAGCCGGTCCGCTGATAGCTGTGCGGCTGCGGATCCTGACCCGCAAGTCACTCGGCGGGCTGGAAACCGACCTCTTTTCCCGGGTGCTCGGTGCCGAGGGCGGGCCGGTGCCCGGACTGTATGCGGCGGGCGAGGCCGCGGGTTTCGGCGGCGGGGGCATGCACGGCTACCGGGCGCTGGAGGGAACGTTCCTGGGCGGTTGCCTGTTCAGCGGACGGGCCGCGGGACGCGCCGCAGCGGCGGGGATCTGAACTCCCGCCGCCGCGTTTCCCGCTGTTGTTAGTGGGTGAAGTGGTAGACGATGCCGAAGCCGGTACAGATGAGGCCGAAGGCAACGCCGATCACCAGTGGGCTCATTGCTCCGCCGGTGCTTGCCGACACGATGACGGCGAAAATTGCAAAGAGGACGGCGGCAAGGACGCCGCCAAGAATCAGGCCGCCGCCGCCATGATGAGCAACGTGGGCCTGTGCTTTTCGATTCACTACTGTAGCCATGGCTTCAGGATAGGCCCGAAAACCGGGAAAAACGAGGGGTATCCGGCTGCCTGCCGGAACACCGCAACAAAAGGAAGCCGATGCCGGAACAAGGACATGACATTGACTGGCGGCGGGTGCTCGGAGCCCTGTCGAATGCCGGGACCCGGACCCTCTTTGCCGAGCTGGTCCTCGGGAAGCCGCTCGCCCAAACGGGTGCCGGAATGAAGCCGGCCAAGCGCGCTGCAGCCATCAAGGGGCTCGAATCGGCGCTGTTGCTGATACCCGGTCCGCAGGGGCCGGTGCTTGACCCGGCGGCCTTCCGCCGGGCGCTGGCATCCGGAGCCCCGAAGGAACGTGCCGTGGGTGTCCAGCGGTTCCTGATCGGGAGCCGCATTAAGCGCTATCCGGCGAGTCAGGCGGAGCGTTTCGAGCTGCTGGACTGGGTGGTCCAACGTGCCCTGAACGACCCCGAGCAGCTCAACGAGGCGCAGGTCAACGAGCGGTTGTCGGCGTTCACCGGTGACATCGCACTGTTGCGGCGCTACTTGGTGGACCACGGTCTGCTCGAACGCACCGCCGATGGTTCCACCTACCGCAGGGCCCCGCGGCGGGCATGAGGCCGTGCCACGCCGGGTCCGGGCAATTGTGCCGGGCCGCCGCGGACAGGGTATTTTCGATGATGAACCAGCCTGATTTCCGGCGGTACAGCGCCTTCAAGGAGCCCCATGTCTGACCCGTACGCCCCGTCCGCGAAGTCCGGCCCTCCTGGGCCGGCGCAGTGGACGGCGCCCGGCACCGGTTATCCGGGTTATGGCCAGCCCGCAGCACCGCAATTCCCCGGATACGCGCAGCCGGGCTACGGCTATGACCCGGGCCCCGTCCAGGCACCGCGGACCAGCGGGCTGACAACCGCCGCGCTGGTCATCGGCATCGCCGCCGCAGTCATCTCGGTCGTGCCGATCCTGGGACTCGTCTCGTACCTGCTCGGTCCGCTGGCCATGGTCCTGGGCATCGTGGCGCTGGCCAAGGGCCTGTACCGGCGCGGTTTTGCCGTGTCCGGCGTGGCGGCCGGCGCATTCGCCCTGCTGGTCTGCATCCTGTACACCTTGTTGCTGCCTACGCTGATGATGATTGCCAGTTCGGACACCGATACCTACGGATTCGAGGTCACCTCCGACGGCAACTTCGACACCCTCGTGATCACCACCAACTTCCTGACCCCGGAGTCCGGGTCGCACAGCGGCAACTTCTCGGCCACCATGGAGGCCAGCCCGCTGGTCGGCTCGATGACGGCCAGCAACGCGCCGGGCAACTCCGGGGAGATCGCCTGCGTGATCTACAACGACGAGGGAACCGTCCTGGTCGAGGACTATGCCCACGGTCCGGACGCCCAGGTCAAGTGCCTGCTCGCCGATGCGTGGGAACCGCTGCTGGACGACGGGCCGGCCGATCTCCAGGCGACCGGCTACCGCCGGTAGCCCGCGTCGCGCCGGGCCGCCACCAGCCGCTGGACGGCACCGGTCGCCGCGGGGAAATCGCCTCCGGGCCCGAAGGCCACGAAGCACGGCGCCTCGTGGGCCGGGCGCGGCTCGTCGTCGTAGGAGTAGGGCAGGTAGCTGCCCCCGGACCTTTGCACCAGCAGCACCCCGGCTGCGACGTCCCAGGGGTTGGTGTCCAGCCCCAGTGTCGCGTCGGTCCATCCGGCGGCCACGTGGGCCAGACCCAGTGCCGCGCTGACCTTTCGCCGCAGCGTCGCGAAGGCGCATACCAGCTTCCCGAATTCGGCCAACCCGGCATCCCCGTCCAGCGCAATGGCCTCGGCAGAGGGGTAATCGGTCATCAGGCTGGCGTGGCGCTGTTCGGCGCATGCGCCGGGAACCAGCACCTCGCCGTTGAGGTAGGCATGCTCGGCATCGGCGGAGAACTCCAGCCCGGCTATCGGATCCAGTACGACCCCGGCCAGCAGCTCCCCGTCCAGGGCTGCGGCAATCGAGATGCAGAAGAACGCCACCCCGTGGGCGAAGTTGCTCGTCCCGTCGATCGGATCGACGATCCATTGGATGGCCCCCCTGCCGCGTGCGCCGCCCTCCTCGCCCAGGATCCGGCTGTCCGGCTCGCCCGCCAGCAGCACGGCCTCGATGGCCAGTTCGCTGGCGCGATCCTGCGCCGTGACCAGGTCGTGGCTGTTGGTCTTGTTCTCGGCGACGATCTCACCGCGGAAGGCGGTTTCCAGTGCCGGGGCGGCAGCCCTGGCCGCCTCCAGGGCGAGCAGGCGCAGTCGGGCGGCGCGGTGGATGGTTTCGGGGGATGGGGCTGGTCTCTCGGGCATCCATCCAGCGTAGCCCGGCAAGCGGCAAACCAAATTAGTTTGACTGGTCAACTAATCGGGGAATATGGTTGCCGAGGGCAATAGTAGACCCGGTCACATACTTTAGCGCGGTACCCGGAGGCAGGCAGATGGCAGTGAACGACGATTCGGCGACGGGGGAGCTGGTCCACGGCATCCAGATGCTGCACCGCACCCTGCGCCACATCACCCACACCGGTGCGCTGACCGACGGGCTCGGCGTCGCCGCATTCGGCGTGCTGAACTACATCCACCGCCATGAGCCCGCCCGGGCCGGGGACATCGCCCGCTGGTTGGGGGTCGGCCCCGCGGCGATGAGCCGGCAGGTCGCCGATTTGGAGGCCTGCGGCAGCCTCGAGCGCACCACCGACCCCGATGACGCCAGGGCCCAGCTGCTCACCCTCACCGGGCTCGGACGCGATCGGCTGCGGGCCGCCCATGCCAAGCGCACGCAGATGATGGCCAAGCTGCTTCCCGACTGGGACGACGACACCACGCGCGCCGCGGCGCGGACCATCACCACGCTCGAATCCGTCCTGCGTGAGGGAATCCTGGCCCTGATCCAGCGCGAGGCGGCGGCAGCCGCGGAAGTGGATGCCACATGAGCAACGCGGAAGACCTCGGGACCGGCACGCGTCAACCTGTCAGCGAGCTGGTCAACGACACCCCTCAGATGTCCCGGAAGGAGACGCTGCGCTCGCTGGTAGGCGTGCTCGCCAGCTTCTTCGCCGCGATGCTCGCCACCACCATCGTCTCCATCGCGCTGCCCACCATCATGGATTCGCTCGGCGGAACCCAGACCGACTTCAACTGGGTGCTTACCGCGGCGCTGCTGGCCAACGCCGCCTCCACCCCGCTCTGGGGCAAGATCGCGGACCTTTTCGACAAGAAGCGCATGCTGCAGCTGGGCATCGTCATCTTCGTCATCGGCTCGCTGCTGGCCGGCTTCGCCATCAACATCCCGATGCTGATGGCGGCCCGCGTCGTCCAGGGCGTGGGCATGGGCGGACTGACGGCGATGGGCATGGCGGTCATCGGCACGGTCATCGCCCCGCGCGAGCGCGGACGCTACTCCGGCTACTTCGGCGGCGTCATGGCGGCCGCCACCGCCGGCGGACCGCTGCTGGGCGGGCTCATCGTGGACTCGCCGCTGGGCTGGCGCTGGACCTTCTGGTTCGGCGTTCCCATCGCGCTGCTCTCAATGGTGCTGATCCATAAGACGCTGCACATCCACCACACCCCGCGCCGGGTCCACATCGACTGGTTCGGTGCGCTGCTGGTCACCGCGTCGGTCTCGGTGCTGCTGATCTGGGTCTCCTACGTCGGGAAGCCCGGCTTCTACGAGTGGAACTCCTGGCAGACCTATCTCATGACCGGATCGGCCGTGCTGATGATCGCGCTGCTGATCTACGTCGAGGGCCGGGTCCCGGAACCGGTGATCCCGCTGAAAATCATCGCCACCCGCACCACCTCGCTGGCCATCCTGGCCTCCATCGCCATCGGTGTGGGCATGTTCGGTTCCGGCGCGTTCCTGGGCCAGTACTTCCAGATCGCCCGCGAGGCGAGCCCGACGCTGGCCGGGGTGATGACGCTGCCGATGATCGCCGGCAACCTGTTCGGCTCGGTCTTCTCCGGCCAGATGATCACCCGCTTCGGCAGGTGGAAGATCTATCTGGTCATCGGCGCCATCTTGAACATCGGTGCGCTGTCCCTGCTGGGCACCATGGAGTCGCACACCGGCTACTGGATCATCGCCATCGGCATGTTCTTCAACGGCGTCGGCATGGGGTTCATGATGCAGAACCTGGTCCTCGCCGTGCAGAATACAGTCAAGGTCACCGACATCGGCACCGCCAGCTCCTCGGTCGCGTTCTTCCGTTCGGTCGGTGGCGCCGCGGGCGTCGCGGTGCTCGGCGCAGTGCTCTCGGACAAGGTCGGGGTGCTGGTCACCCAGGCCCTGGCCTCGGCGCACCTGATCTCGCCTGATGGCGGCGGGGCGGTGGCGGCGGGTTCATCGCTCGACCTCACCGCGATGCCCGAGCCGGTGCGGATGCTGGTGCGCGAGGCATTCGGCAACGCGACGGGCGTGGTCTTCATGTTCTCCGCGGCCGTAGCCGTGGTGGCGTTGGCCTGCATCCTGGCCATCAAGGAAGTCCCGCTGCGCCGCTCGAACTGATCCGCGCAGCACTCCGGCAGGTGGGCGTTTCATCTGGACCTTTGGATGAAACGCCCACCTGCCGTGGGGGTGGGCTGGCATACAGTGGGGACTTCCAGTACCCACCGAAAGGCCCCGAGCAGACATGGAAGAGAAGCAGCCCGTACCCGGGATCAGCCCCCTGGACGGAATCCTGGTGGCCGATTTCTCCCGGGTGCTCGCCGGTCCGCTGTGCACGATGACCCTGGCCGACCTCGGCGCCCGGGTGATCAAGGTCGAACGGCCCGGCACCGGGGACGACACCCGCGCCTGGGGCCCGCCGTTCTCCGCCACCGGTTCGACCTACTTCGAATCGGTGAACCGGAACAAGGAATCGGTCGCCCTCGATCTGCGCGACCCGGCGGACCTGGCACACGCGCGGGAACTGGCGCTGCGGGCGGACGTGCTGGTGGAGAACTTCATGCCCTGGGTCATGGAAAAACTCGGTCTCGGCTACGAGCAGCTACAGGCGCAGAATCCCGGACTGATCTATGCCTCGATTTCCGGTTTCGGCTCGGCTGCCGGGGCGTCCCTGCCCGGCTACGACTTCATCGTCCAAGCCCTGGGTGGGCTGATGTCCATCACCGGTGACGCGGCGGGCGCCCCCACCAAGGCCGGCGTCGCGCTGGTGGACGTGCTCACGGCGAAGGACGCCACCATCGGCATCCTCGCGGCGCTGAACTCCCGCACCCAGACCGGCAACGGAGCGCGTCTGGAGGTCAACCTCCTGTCCTCGCTGCAGGGTGCGCTGGCCAACCAGGGCCAGGCCTATCTGGGGGCCGGCATGGTGGCCGGGCGCATGGGCAACGAGCATCCCTCGATCGTCCCCTACCAGCTGCTGGACTGTGCCGATGGCCAGCTGGCAGTGGCTTGCGGCAACGACGGCCAGTTCGCCCGGCTCACGGCCGAACTAGAGGTCCCCGCGCTGGCCGCTGACCCTCGCTTCGCCACGAACGCCGACCGGGTCGCGCACCGCAGCGAGCTGATCCCGCTGCTGGAGGCGGCCCTCGCCGCCGACGCAACGGCGAACTGGCATCGGCGGTTGCGTGGCGTCGGCGTTCCCGCGGGCAAGGTCGGGGGCATAGACGACGGCATCGCCTACGCCCGGGAGCTCGGCCTGGATCCGGTCATCGAGGTCCATGACGCGTCCGGGGCGGTGGTCGGGCGCCAGCTGCGCCACCCGATCAGCTGGACGCCGGCGCTCGATGCGCCCACGAAGGCTCCGCCGCAGCTGGGCCAACACACCGAAGCGGTGCGCACCTGGCTGGCGGACGGCTGACTTACGCCGTCGATGACCGCAGTGCCAGCCACAGGTGCGCCGCGACATCGGGATCGTCCAGATCCACCCCGAGCAGCGATTGCACCACCGAGATGCGGTGGCGCAGCGAATTTCGGTGCACTCCGAGTTCCCGCGCCGCCCCCTCCCAGGTCCCGCGGTGGCGCAGGTAGGCGGTGACGGTCCCGATGAGGTCGGCGCGCCGATATCCAGCCAGCTGCCCGGCCCACGTGCGCGCCCGCACCTCCATGTTCTCCTGCGCGGCTGCGACCCGGCCCGGTGCCGCCCGAAGCGCGGCCTGCCCGATGGCGGCGAGGTGGCCGGGGAGCTCCTCGAGCCCCAGCGGACCGCTCAGCACCGCGGCCAGCGACGGGGTGGGATCCTCGGGCGGAACCGGCGCCGCGGACGGCTCCTGTTCGGCCTCCTCCAGCGTTCGGGCCACGGCCTCTCCCGCCACCGGCTCGGCTCCTGCGGTCAGGATCAGGAACAGCACCCCGTCCAGTTCGTGGCGCAGGAAACAGGCAGCGACAGCTTCCTCCAGATCCGGCAGGCCGGGGTCCCTCGGCAACCTGCCCACGGCGCGGGCTGCGAGTTCGGCATCGTCCCCGGGTTCCAACCGGATTCCGAGCAGCCGCACCCGCTCCGGCAAACCACCCAGCCCCACCTCCTCTGCCACCATGTGGGCGGCAGCGCACTGCCCGTGCAGCAGCAGCTTCGCCGTTGCGCCACCGAGCGCCGCAGTGGTTCCCGCCATCACTTGGCGTTGCCGGGCCTTGAGTGCCAGCAACGTCGACACCGTCAGGATCACCTGTCGGTCGGCTTTGGTCAGCGTGCGTCCACTGCCGATGCTCAGGAAGCCGTGTGTGCGGTTTCCGAGCAGGATCGGATAGGCCACCACCTGCTGCCCATGGATTTCGAAGGTGGCCGCGCTGTGGGTTCCACCGCGGTTGAAGCGCAGCGTCTCGGTGCGCAGGTGTGGGACCATCGCCGAGGCGCTGGCTGGCCACAAGGTTTCGGCACCGCCGTCGGCCGGAAGGTAGGCGGCCCACCCGCCGAGCGCCTGGGCCAGCCCGCGGACCACCGACGCGGTGGCGTCGGGGCGCATCGCGGCACGGGCGAGAGCGGTCTGGGTGCCGAGCGAATCCATCAGGTTCGCCTGGTGGTCCCGGGATGCCAGGCGCCAGTACGCGCGGGACACCGCCTGGAATGGTACGCCGTCAGGAACGATGACCAGTTCAACCCCGGCCGCGGTGCTGGCTTCGAGCACATACCCGGGCACCGTCCTCAGCCACGGACCCAAGCCGAGCCCGGCAGCGTACACTCCGCGGGCCCCGAGCCGGGCCATGAATGCGTGGGCCAGATCGGCCGAGGCGGCGAACGGCATCCCGGTAGTCAGGAGCAGTTCCCCACCCTCCAGATACGGCGTTGGATCCTCCAGCTCGGAAACATGGACACCGGTCAGGGGACGGGCCGAGACCCGCACCCCGGGGGCCGGAGCCAGGGCCTCGCCGAGGTCGTCGCAGAGCTGCAGCAGGGAGATCATGGGTTAGATTATCCAATACCGAGCAGCCTTCCGTGCTTAATGCCCAATGACGCGCGCCGCACCGGACCGTACGGTTGGACCATGACGGCATCCAGGTCCGACGCACCAACAACCAAAGGACGCACCCCATGACAGCCACAGCCCTGAGCGCGGTCGAGCCCTCGGATTTGATCGACTTCGATTCCCTGCTCACCGAGGAAGAGCTCGCGCTGCGCGATACGGTGCGCTCCTTCGTGCGTGCGGAGATCAAGCCAAACATCGCCCGCTGGTACGAGGATGCGCACTTCCCGTTGGAGATCGTCCCGGAGCTGGGAAAGCTGGGTCTTTTGGGGATGCACCTGCAGGGTTACGGCTGCGCCGGGCGCTCGGCGGTGGAGTATGGACTGGCCGGCGCGGAGCTGGAGGCGGGGGATTCGGGGTTGCGCACCTTCGTCTCGGTGCAGGGTTCGCTGGCGATGAGCGCGATCCACAAGCATGGCTCGGAGGAGCAGAAGCAGCGGTGGCTGCCGGGCATGGCCGCCGGGGAGCTCATCGGCTGCTTCGGGCTCACCGAGCCGACCGCAGGATCGGACCCGTCGGCGATGAAGACCTTTGCCCGCCGCGACGGGTCGGACTGGGTGCTCAACGGGTCCAAGCGCTGGATCGGGTTGGCCAGCGTCGCCCAGGTTGCGGTGATCTGGGCGATGACCGAACAGGGAGTGCGCGGCTTCCTGGTCCCGACTGATACCCCCGGTTTCACAGCGAGTCCCATCGAACCGAAGCTCTCGATGCGGGCCTCGATCCAGTGCGACATCGAACTCGCGGAGGTACGTCTGCCAGCCTCGGCGGTGCTGCCGGACGTGGTCGGGCTCAAGGGCCCGTTCTCCTGCCTGAACGAGGCCCGCTACGGGATCATCTGGGGGGCGATGGGCGCGGCGCGGGACGCGTTCGAAGACGCGCTGGCCTATTCGCGGCAGCGCCTGCAGTTCGATAAGCCGCTGGCCGGGTATCAGCTGACCCAGCAGAAGCTGGTGGACATGGCGGTGGAGATCAACAAGGGCTTCCTGCTGGCGCTGCATCTGGGCCGGTTGAAGGATGCCGGCTCGTTGCAGATCCACCAGATTTCGGTGGGGAAGCTGAACAACTGCCGCGAGGCCATCGCGATCTGCCGCGAGGCACGCACGATCCTGGGCGGGAACGGGATCACGCTGGAGTATTCGCCGCTGCGCCATGCGAACAACCTGGAGTCGGTGCGCACCTACGAGGGGACCGATGAGGTGCACACGTTGATCCTGGGGAATAAGCTCACCGGGATCCCCGCCTTCCGCTGACCCCGGCCCATGCCGTCCTCACCAACTCCTTGACGCTACTCTCCTCCAAGTCGCCTAGGTAACGCGGCGACTTGGAGTGGTGTCCAGGATGCGTTTCCTCAACCCCGCGCTGGTGAAGAGGTGTGCGGAGCTCGTCCTCGACGAAACTACCATGGCCTGGACGCCACGGGGGCATCCTAAGGACCGTTTCGCTGAAAGCCGTGCCGTAAAAGGTGCGCCGAACAAGAAGGTGCCCGAATCCGTCGCCGGGTGAAAGATTGGACGGGTCCGGGGTTCATGCGAGCGAGCATGCCAGCAACGCCCCGTCAACCCACCCTCACAGCCTGTGGAAAACTCGATAAAACCTAACTGACCTGTATTTTTGCGAGATGAAAGGTTTTGCTTTGAGGCGCTCACCCTTCCATCCAAAACGTCGGTGCCCGGTCATAGGCTTGTTCCATGGTCGAGGAAGCCAACACCAGGGTAGCGAACCGGAGGGACCTTCAAGGGAAGGACCCCGGGAGCACGCCCCTGGGCCGCGAACGCACCCACATCACCGCCTTCGCCATCAGCGTGGCTACCCTCGCCCCCTGCGGAAGTGAACGCGAACTCATCGAGCTGCTCACCACCACCGAACGTGCCAAGGCGGCTCTGGCCGCCCTCGAAGCCCGCACTGCCGCCGCCCTGGACACCGCCCGCCGCACCCGCCACGCCCGGGCCGGCCTGAAAAAGGCGGCCCAGGGTCGAGGCATTGGCACCGAAATCGCCTTGGCCCGCCACGAGGCACCGGCCGAAGGGCGCAGACACCTCAAGTGCTCGCGCATCCTCACCGATGACCTGCCTTCCACCATGGACCGCTTCACCCAGGGGAGCATCACCGAGGAGCAGGCCATGGTCATCGCCCACCACCTCCGCAAGCTCACTCCAGCGGCCCGAACCCGAGCCGATGAGCGACTCAACGAGGACCCGGGGCTGTTCACTGGCGAAGGCGTCAAGGCCCTGGGCAACCGGGTACGGGCGCTGGCACAGGAACTGGACCCCCGCGACCCGCTCGCACGGGCCGAAACCGCCCGAGGTCAGCGCCACCTGGCCATCTACCCGGCACCTGATGCGATGATGAAGGTCACCGGGATGATTCCAGTGGAGGCGGGACTGCTGATCAACCAGGTCCTGGACGATCTGGCCGATTCCCTCACCGCCACGGGCGCTGCCCAGGGCCGCACCCGTATCCAGTTGCGCACCGACGAGTTCTGCTCTCTGCTCACCGGCACCCGCACCACTGTCCCGCGGGTGGAGATCAACCTGGTCATGAGCGAACGAACGCTCTTTCGCGGCAGTCGGGAACCGGCGCATCTCACCGGATACGGGACGGTCCCCGCGGACTGGGCCCGGGCCATGATTCATGGACCCGACGCCGTCAACGGGGAAGCGGTTGCAGAACGATGGATCCGGCGCCTCTACACCGCTCCGCATGCAGGAGAACTGATCGGAATGGATTCCAGGCGCCGGCTCTTCCCGGCCGGGCTCGCCCGCTTCATCACGGCCCGGGACAGGTGCTGCCGCACCCCGGGCTGCAACGCAAGGATCCGGGACATCGACCACGTGTTCGGCTGGGCCCTGGGCGGGCTGACCACCCAGGCCAACGGCCAGGGCTGTTGCAAGGCGTGCAACTTGACCAAGGAAACCCCCGGCTGGTCCACCATCACCGTGCCCGGGGCGAGGCATGCGGTGGAAACGACCACCCCGACCGGAGCGACTTACCGCTCCACCGCGCCGCCTCCGCCCGGCATATGACATCACCCCAATGGGATCACCGCAATCCGGCATGCATGGCTTCACCCCTGCTTCCCAAGAGAAGCAGGGGTGAAGCCGTCTTTTATGTCTGCTGCTGGAAATCCACGTGGACGCACACGGTCTTCGACAACATAGGGGCCCTGTGAAGAGTGATTAGTTAGTGGCATCCAAAAGTTCAGGCTGAGGGCCAAGACGGAAGTGGCGGCCGGAAATGTCTGCCGGGGTAATGCGGACCCAGGATTCCTTCGTGGTGGGGATCCATGGTGTCACGCCGGAGGCGCGGGCTGCCTCGATATCGGCTTCGAGCTGCAGCACCTCGGCTGTGCCGTGCACCACCACCGACCATGCCTCGTCGGAAAGGATGCCGTCTGCCTCGAATGCCACCTGTGGGTTCACTGTCATGGCAGCGAGCTTTTTGCCCGGGGTGGTGCGCAGGTAGAGGAAGCCGTTAGCGGCCGCGTAGTTCACTGGGAAGATATCGATGCTGCCGGCTGCCGAGGTGGCAAGTCTGCCGTGTGCCGTGTGCTCCAGAAGCTTCCAGGACTGCTCGTTGGTTAAGACGAGGACTGGCTGGTCAGTGTCGTGTTCGATCATCATTTACCTATTGTTCTACATGACGTAGAGAACTGCCAATGGGAGTCGTGAATCCTTCTGTGGGGTATCCACGTGAAAGACTGGGCGCATGCCAGTAGATTACACAGTGCGTCGGGCGCGGCATTTTGCTGCGCGGGTCGAAGATGCCTGGCACGCCCATCGTGAGCGCCGCGCGCGCGAACGCGGGTGGGTCGCCACCATCCTGCCCTATAAGGGTTATGGACTGAGCTCGGAAGCGGATGGTTGGATTCGCATCTTCTCCCGGGTGGTCATGGCACGTCCCGGTGTCTTTGAAGACGGCCAGCACAGGGCGAAGGTCATTGCCGACGGGGTGCGGGGGTGGCGCAACTTCATCTCCCCGCCGGTCGCCGGCGGCAAGGTCCGCGTGGAAGTGGGCGGGAGCCGCTATGACGTTGCTGCGGATCGTGGAGGAGTGCTCGATGTCCGCGTCGCAGCAAGTCTTTCCCCGGGGTGGCATCGAGTGACGCTGTCCACCGAGGGGTCGGCGCCCGTGACGTCCCAGGTTTTCATGGTCGATTCACATGCCGACTTCGGCATGCTCTCCGACGTGGATGACACTGTGGTTGTCACTGCACTGCCGCGCCCGCTTCTTGCCGCCTGGAATTCCTTCGTGCTCTCCGAGCATGCCCGTGTGGCCACCCCCGGCATGGCTGTGATGATGGAACGGGTGATGCGTTCGCGTCCCGGAGCGCCAACGCTCTACCTTTCCACCGGGGCCTGGAATGTTGCCCAGACGCTCACCCGATTCCTCTCGCGCAACCTGTATCCAGAAGGCGCTCTGCTGTTGACCGACTGGGGTCCGACGGAGGTTCGCTGGTTCCGCTCCGGCATGCAGCACAAGGCAGATCAGCTGCGGCGTTTAGCCGTCGAGTTCCCCGGCATTAAATGGTTGCTGATCGG
The DNA here is from genome assembly GCF_014190875.1 of Paeniglutamicibacter cryotolerans. Classification (NCBI taxonomy): domain Bacteria; kingdom Bacillati; phylum Actinomycetota; class Actinomycetes; order Micrococcales; family Micrococcaceae; genus Paeniglutamicibacter; species Paeniglutamicibacter cryotolerans. Next base: position 1,765,268 of record NZ_JACHVS010000001.1, read on the forward strand.
TGATGACGGGCAACACGATCCCGTTTTGTATGCCGAGTTCGCGCGACGTTACCCCGGGCATGTGCTGGCCATCGTGATCCGGCAGCTGACCCCGTCGGAGGCGGTGCTTGCCGGTGGCCGTACCCTGGGCCTGCTGAATTCGACCCCCGGTGTTCCGTGGGTCTATGAGCCCGATGGCTCGCGTATCGCTGCCCAGCTCGAACGCCTGGGGATCATCGAAAACGAAACAACGATAGGGGCGGACTAAATGGAAGGCCAACGGATCCGCGTTGCCGTACCCATGCGCTGGGGAGACATGGACGCCTATGGGCACATCAACAACGTGAACCTCGTGCGGATGATGGAAGAGGCCCGCATTGCCGGTTTCGGAGTCCCGGGCGGGACCGGTAAGCCGGGTATGGATCCGATGGTCGACCTGTTTTCCACTGTCCCCGATGGTACCCAGATCCTAGTCGTCGAGCACCGCGTGCGTTACCTCAAGCCGCTTGACTACCGCAATGTCCCGGCTCAGGTCGATGTGTGGATTGGCGCGATGAAACCGGCCAGCTTCGACATCTGCTATGAATTCCACGACCCGGTAGACGGCGGTATCTGCGTGAAGGCGGCCACGACACTTGCCTTCTTCTCCGTTGCCGACCAGCGGCTCTTGCGGCTGAGCCCCGAGCATCGCGCCGAACTGGCCCGCTATGCCGAAGAGCCGGTGTTCCGCTCGTAGTAGGGCAGTCCAAAAGCCCCTATGACCGACGCGAAATCGGCGGCCAGCTCCGGTTCGTGATCCAATGTGCAGGAATTCAGGGTGCTGGCAGTCATGCTGAAGTACCTGTAGCCAGCGCGGATCCGTGGATTATTCAGGACGCCGAGGATGCCCGCTTCCGGATTCCAGGTGACCTTGCCGGGTAGTCCGCCAGTGACCCGGATGAGTTCGATCAATGGCAACGGGTCGTGGACCGTGTAATGGCTGGAACCCTGGGTAGTGCGAATGTTGATGGGTTCTACCGGAGTCCCGCAGGAAACGAACGCGAGCTTCCATGCTGCGGCATCGGCCCGGGCAGTGCTCAACCGTTCCGGGCTGATCCCGTGCCCGGGATCGAAGGAAACGCAGGGAGTGGCAAGGTGGGGAAGTGTGTGTCCGGTGGTCATTGCCGGTCCTTTCGGATCGCTCTTGCGCGGCGCGTTTGCGCCGGGCCGCTTCGTCATCCGAGCCACCCGTGAGTCGTGGGGTTGGCCTGCGATCGGGTCGGAGCCCGTTCATGATCGCTTGTCGTGAAGCAGTACCAGTCTAACTGAAATCGGAATGTGATTAGCATGGGGCATGAAGCTGCTGATGATCAGGCACGGACAGACGCCCTCCAATGTCATGGGAGCGTTGGATACTGCGGCGCCGGGGGCACCGTTGGACGAGACGGGGCTGCTTCAGGCCGCCGGCCTGGTGAATCGGCTGGAGAACGAGGAGGTCGGCTCGCTCTATGCCTCACCGCTGATCCGGGCCCGGATGACTGCCGAGCCGCTGGCAACTACTAGGAAGCTGGCGCTCAATGAGCGTGACGGGTTGCGCGAGCTGGCGGCGGGGGAGCTGGAAATGCGTAACGACAAGGAATCGCTGCTCGCTTATTACTCGGTGTTCATGCGTTGGCTCACCGGGGATCTTGCGGCCCGCCTGCCGGGTGGGGAATCAGGCAGTGCGGCTCTCCGGCGGTTCACCTCGGTGATCGAGGAATTGGAGGCCCAGGATCCGGGCGCGGCCACCGTGGTCAGTCACGGTGCCATGCTCATGGTCTGGACCCGGGCCATGGCGAGCAACGTCTCGCTGGATTTCATCCGGACCGCGCCCCTGTCCAACGCCGGGGTGCTTGCGCTGGAGGGTTCGATGTCCAAGGGCTGGGTCGTGAGCAGCTGGGACGGAACCAAGCTGGACTGACATCCCCAACGGTTGTGTGCTTCACGGGTTTGCATCGACTGCTTGCATCGGCTTGGATTAAGGCATCGCCATGTGGCCTAATGCAGTGTGGCACCCGAGTGAAAGAGCGTGCATTCGTGAGTGTTGGAACAACGGCCAAGGCCGTGCGTCCGCAGGTGGTCCTCGAGGTCTTGGCCCGGGAACAACTCAGCGAGCACATGGTGCGGTTGACCTTCGGTGGTCCGGGATTCGCTGACCTCCGGGACAAGCCAGCGACTGACCGCTACGTCAAGATCCTTTTCGCGAAGCCCGAGCTCGGGCTCGTTCCGCCCTTTGACCTTGATGCGCTTCGCGAGCAGCTGGCTCCGGAGGACTTCCCAGTGCGCCGTACCTATACGTTGCGCCACGTCGATCCGGAGGCTGGAACGCTGCAGATCGACTTCGTGGTGCACGGGGATCAGGGAATAGCGGGTCCGTGGGCTCAGAATGCCGAGCTGGGCGACCTGCTCTGTTTCTCCGGTCCCGGGGGGATGTACACGCCGGACCCGTCCTACGACTGGCACCTGCTCGCGGGCGATGACACTGCCATTCCCGCCATCGCCGAGGCGATCGAGGCAATGGCACCCGAGACGATCGGTCGCGTCTATATTGAAGTTTCGGGGCCCGGCGACGAGATCGAGCTGGGCGCCCCCGCCGGGGTATCTGTGCAGTGGATCCACCGAGGTGGGCCGTTTACCCCGGATTGCACGATGCTCGCTGACGAAATCCGCTCCGGGGATTGGCTGGAAGGAAACGTCAAGGTCTTCGTCCATGGGGAACGCGAGGTCATGAAGTCGCTGCGCGGCTACTTCACCGAGGACCGCCAAGTGGATCGTCGGGAACTATCGCTCTCCGCCTACTGGGCCTTCGGCCGGGCCGAGGAGACGTTCCAGGCCGAAAAGAAGACGGACATCGGGAAGATCTTCCCCGAGGCCTGAGCCTTGATACTTCTGGCATGACATGCGGAAAGTCGGCACTTTCGAATGGATACCATCCGTTCGAAAGGGCCGGCTTTCCTGGTTCCGGAATACTACTGGCTGATGACGGTGATCGTCAGCGTCGAGGCGTACTGCCCGGGGGAGGTGCCCGTTGGGATGAGTAGGCTCAGCCCGGCCCTGACGGTGGCGCTGCCCTCGGCGTTCATGTGTGCCAAGGTCCGGGATTCGGACGGCTTCCACCGCGGGGCCCGTAGTGAGGGTGATGCCGGAGGAAATGACGGCATGCGGACTCCAGCCCAGGGCACCGCCGGCAAAGCTGCCGGTGCCTGAGCTGGAAGCCGAAGCCCTGCCATTGATGGTCCAACCGCCGGAAAGTGGGCGGGTGTCGGCAACGGTGATGGACGGAAGTGCGCCCTTGGCGGTGCACCTGGCCGGTGTGCTGGTGGCGGTTCCAGTGGCGTTCTGGCACTTGTTACCCCAAGTGGCTGGAACCTCGCCCTCGGTGACGGACTTAAGGATTGAGGCGTTTCCGGCTTCCGACTCGTAGAAGTCGTCTGATTCCGTCCATGCCCGACTGGAGTCGGAGTTCCCTGCTGTTCCGGCGGAGAATAAATTGGGCCTGGGGGTCCCGGCGGGCATTTTCGCTACCTGTGGGCGGCAGTGTCCGCCGGCGTCTAGCGCCACCGACAGGTGTGCCAACGCATAGGCGCGGTAGGGGCACCATGCCAGAGCGCGATCCCGCGCTGCCCTTTCGGTGATCCCACCCAGTGCCCCGCGCAGCACTAGGTCTCCGGCGGCGAGTCCGTTCTTGTCGCCCATGGCCCGTGTCTGCAAGTAGTCGGCTGTCCATGGTCCCACCCCGGGCAGCGTAAGCAGCTCGGATCGGGTCAAGGGGCATTTCGGCCCGGTCCCCGGACGCCGGGAGGCGAAGACGGTGGCCACCGCGTGGAGTGTGCGGGCCCTGGAACCGGTCAGCCCCACTATCTCTCGAATTTCCCCGGGGGAGGCTTCGGTCAGCCGTTGCGCCGTGGGGTAGAGGAACCGACCCCCCGGGCCCCTGCTCGCCGAAGGCCTGCAAAAGGCGGGAGCCGAAGGTGCGTGCCGCCGCCAGCGACACATGCTGACCCAACACCGTGGCGCAGGCAGCCTCGAAGCCGTCAAGGTAGCCGGTCAGGCGACGCCAGGGGTGGCTCGAAATCAACGGCGCCAGCACCGCATCGGCTCCAAGCAGGGCTTGGATAGGAGTCAGGTCGGTGGCCAGGTCGAGCCAGTCGGTGATCCTGGCGCCCAGTTCGCTTCTGTCGGCTGCATTGGAACTCGGGCAATCCACGAGCACCTCGTTGGGGGTGAATCCGAGAGTGACTAGGTGATGGCCCGAAGCCAGGGCAATGGGACTGGTATGCGTGCCCAGCGACGGGTCCTGGATGTCCATGCCGGGCAGGGCATGGACGGCAAGCACGGAGAGGATGTGCCCGGGATCCAGATGGCCGTTGACTTTGAGCGCGAACCGACTCATGCCGGCCAGACACCCGAGGTTCCGCGGCGGTGGCTACCCAGCAGGTGGGTGTCGATGATCCCGATGGCCTCCATGAGGGCGAACATGGTCGTGGGCCCAACAAAGCTGAAACCGCGTTTTTTCAGTGCCTTGGACAGGGCAAGTGATTCGGGTGAGGTGGTGGGGACCTCGTCCATGGTGCGCGGGCGTGGGGTATCCCCGGGTTGGAAGCCCCAGACGAAGTCGACGAGCCCGCCATCGCCGCGTAGCTCGAGGGTGGCCCTCGCGTTGGCGATGGTGGCCCTGATCTTGGCTCGGTTCCTGATGATTCCAGCATCCATCAGTAAAGCCTCGATATCGGATTCGGTGAAGTCGGCGACGGTTTCCGGGTCGAAGTGCTCGAACGCGGCCCTGAAGTTCTCACGCTTTCGCAGGATGGTGGCCCAGGAGAGTCCCGACTGGAATGCCTCGAGGCTGATCCGTTCGAACAGGCCGCGCTCGTCGCGTACCGGCATGCCCCACTCGGTGTCGTAGTATTCGCGTAGCTGCGGATCGACGCTGGCCCAGATCGGGCGTGCGAGTCCGTCGTCGCAGGTCACTGTGCCCTCGGGTGGTTCGTTCATGGATTTGATTCTGCCATTCCGGTGACGCGCAGGGTGATATTGATGCGGCCGCATTCCAGTCCACAATCGGCCGGGGCGGTGCCCGGAAGGATTCGGGTAACACCGTGGTAGGCCAGCCGCGACGGGCCGCCGAAGACGAACAGGTCCCCGGAGCGCAGTTCCAGGTCGGTGTGTGGGCGGTTGCGGTTCTCCGAGTTGCCGAAGCGGAACAGCCCGGTGTCGCCGAGGGAGAGCGAAACCACCGGTTCGAGGGAGAGCTCATCGCGGTCCTGATGCATGCCCATTTTCGCTTCCTCGTCGTAGTAGTTGGCCAGCGCCGCGTCGGGCGCGTATTCGGCTGCGGGATCCCGATCCGGGTAGGCGTCGGCTACGGCACGGCGGCCCAGCTCGGCTAGCCAGTCGGGGAATTCCAGGACTCGGTTTCCGTTCACATCGAGGGCCTCGCGGGAGTATGCGTAGGGGCGCCAGTGCCAGCCGAGGCAGACGGTGCGAACACTCATCGGGTGCCCTCCGATGATGGCGGCGCGGGCGGGGACCGGTCCGGCGGCCCAGATCCGGAATTGCTCGGTGAGCCAGGACTGTTGGCGGGTATCGAGCCATCCGGGGAGGTGTACGGCGCCCGGAGCGATGGTGCGCCGGTGCCTGGGCAATAGGTCGTCGCCGAAAAGCGCGTCCATGGGATCCTCCCTCGTGCCGTGGTGTCAGATCCATTGTATATAACTGAAACCAGCGATATCATCGTTATATGACGATGATAGAGAGTCGGAATCCGGCAGCACCCGGAGCAACGGCGGCAGCGCTCTTCCACGGACTCGCCGATCCGACCAGGTTGCTGATCCTCGAACACCTGCGCACCGGTGAGCATAAGGTCAAGGAGCTGACCGATCACCTGGGCCTGGCCCAGAGCACAGTCAGCGCGCACCTTTCCTGCCTGCGTGAATGCGGTTTGGTTTCCTCGCGCCCGGCCGGTCGGGCCTCGTTGTATTTCCTGGCCGATGCCGAGGGGCTCTCGGCGGTGCTCTTGGCCGCCGCTGTGTTGACTGGTACCGATGGAACGGATGCAGGTTCCCATGGTTGGAGCGAACGACACGGTTCGGACGGAGAGCGCTGATGGGACACGACCACGACCACGGGGCAGCAACAGCCAACCGCAGGAAGCTGGCTTGGGCCTTCGCCATCACGGCGATCATCCTCGTTGCGGAGATCATCGGGGCGATCCTCACCAACTCGCTGGCACTGCTGGTCGATGCCGCCCACATGCTCACCGACACCACCGGGCTCCTGCTGGCCCTGACCGCAGCAACACTGGTCATGCGCCGCCCCACACCCAAGCGTACCTGGGGATTCAGGCGGGCCGAGGTCCTCTCCGCAACGCTGCAGTCGGCCCTGCTGCTAGGCGTCGGGGTTTACGCGTTCATCGACGGTACCCGCCGCCTTTTCTCCCCGGCCGAGGTCTCTTCCGGAGGGCTGCTGGTCTTCGGCGTCATCGGGCTGGTGGGCAACCTCGCATCGATGCTGATTCTTGCCTCGGGGCGGAACGAAAACTTGAACATGCGCGCCGCTTTCCTCGAAGTGCTCAACGACGCGCTCGGTTCGGTGGCCGTGATCATTTCGGCAATCGTCATTTCACTGACCGGATGGATGCAGGCCGACTCCATCGCCGCCATGTTGATCGCCGCGCTGATCATTCCCCGCGCCTTGAAGTTGTTGGGGGAGACGGGCCATATCCTGCTTGAGTCCACTCCGCGCGGTCTGGACCTGGACGATGTGCGCACGCACCTGTTGGCGCACCCGATGGTGCTCTCCGTCCATGACCTGCATGCCAGCCAGATCGCCTCGAACCTCCCGGTGCTTTCGGCGCATGTGGTGGTCGACGACTCGGCGTTCCATGACGGCCGGGCAGCACGGATGCTCGATGAGCTCCAAGCCTGTGTGGCGGGACACTTCGAGGTCAGTATCGAACATTCGACCTTCCAGATCGAGGGCCAAAGCCACTCGAACCACGAACACCAGCTGCACGACTGAGGCGCTCACGCCAGACTGAGCGAACCGCCGGGCAGGGTAGGTGCGCCGGCTCGGCACCAATCGGGCAGCTCGACGGTCACCAGTGAACCGGTGTGTGGCGACAGCCTCCGGGCCCTGCGTACATCCTTGCCGCGTAGGTCAAGTGCCATCTGGAGACGGTGGAAGTGCGCCACCCGTTCCCGAGTGCACACCATGAAATTCGCCCAGTGCCGGATCGCGGCCGGCGATGGTTCGGCCGTCGGTTCGAGGTTGAACCCGGTGGGATCCAGCGTGAAGACCGAGGCGATGAGTTCGACCTCGGCCTGGAAGAGGGACATGAGGAGTTCCGCGGGATCGGCCTCGTCTTCGATGTCGTCGTGAAGCCGTTGGAGGGAGGGCAGGTCAAGGACTGGGTAGATGCTCATGGTGGAAGCCTGCGCCCGTGCGGAGGTGCCCGGCGGAGGAGCACGCAGCGGTGTGGATAACGCCCGTGGCCGTTCGGCTCCATTTGGAGTGCATTTTCACAACGAAAGCGCGTGCGCTGATCGGGATCTGGCCATAGGATTAATGGCTGACAAGCCAGTTGCAGAGAATGGGGATGCCGTGGGCAACGAAGACAACATGATGACCGAGGAACTCGTTGAAGAGTGGGCGGAAGCCACCAGTACCGCCTTCAATGATTCGCTGACGGGGCTCGCGGCGGAGCGCGTTTCCACTGCGGCAAACCGTTTCATCGAACTTTACGAGCAGAGCAAGGCGCTCACGTTCAACCCGGAGTTCTCCCCGGTCGACTACTTCGATGAGCACCCGGCGGCGGCCCTGGGCATGATCATGGATTCCCCGGACGCACTTTCCGAGCTGGACGACGACCAGGAAGAGGCGCTGGAAGGAATCCTGGAATACGCGGAGGCCTGGGCCCAGTGGGAAGAGAAAAACCAGCCGGAGTTGGCCGAGGAAGACGACGAGGACGGGCTGCCGAGCTGGTAGCCGGCCCGATGCCTCCCGGGCCCCTGTACCCATCCGGCCGCCGGTTCTACGCTGGGACGTGACGGCGCATCAGGCGCCCGGGAAGGACCATCATGGGACGGTTGGTCTATCAGGCCAGTACCTCGCTGGACGGCTATGCGGCCGATGAGCGGGGGAACTTCGATTTCGCGGCGCCCGACGAGGAAGTCCACCGCCACGTGAACGACGGCGAAGCGTCCATCGGTACCTACCTGCTGGGTAGGCGCATGTACGAAACGATGCGGGTTTGGGACGATCCGGAACTCTTCGGCGACGGTCCGGACTACGCGCAGGATTACGCGCGCATCTGGGGCCGGATCAACAAGGTCGTCTATTCCTCGGACCCCCACGTGTCGGTAGGGCCAGCCACCCAGCTGGAGCCGGTCTTCGACCCGGAGGCCGTCAAGGGCATGAAATCCGCTGCGCGAGGGGACCTGGGCATCGGCGGGGCGACCTTGGCGGGCCAGGCGCTGTCGGCCGGGCTCGTGGACGAGATCAGGCAGTACATCCATCCGGTGGTGATCGGCGGAGGGCTTTCCTGGCTGCCGCAACACCTGCACCTGGACCTCGAACCGCTTCAGATGCACCGCTTTGAAAGCGGCGTTCTCTTCCTGTCCTACAAGGTGCGTTAACTACGCGGCCGCTTGGCCAGGTGCAGGCGTTCGAGCGAGAGCAATGCTGCCTTGGCCTCGGTCCCGCCGAGGTACCCACCCATGGATCCATCGCTGCGCAGTACCCGGTGGCAGGGCACCACCAGAGGCAGCGGGTTGGTCGCACATGCCGTGCCGACGGCCCGCACCGCCTTGGGCCGGCCGGTGGCCGCAGCGATCTGACCGTAGCTTGCCGTCTGGCCGTAGCCGATGCGCGGCAGGTATTCCTGGACCTCGAGCCGGTATCCTGCAGACAAAGCATGGTCCAGCGGCAGGTCGAAAGCCGTCCTTTTTCCTGCCAGGTACTCGTCCAGTTCCCGGGCCACGGCATCGAGGCGGGCCGGGGCCCGCAGGATGCGCGGGCTGATCTTCCCGGCCAGGAATTGAAGGACGGCGTCGTGGTCCTCGACGCCGAAGGCGATGCGCAGCAGCCCGCGTTCGGTGGCTGCCAGCAGCAGTGGGCCGACGGCAGTATCAAGCACCCTGTAGGCGACATCAAGCAGTCCGGAGGATGCGGCATTTGCGGCGAGCCGGCCCTGCAGCAACGCCAGCGTGGCGGTTTCCAACGGCCCGGCGGGGCCGGTTGGAAGGGGGGGTGTCGGTTCGGTATTCATCATCTGTCCTTTGGGTCCAGCAGCGTGCGCAGCGACTTCATGCCGTCCGATGCCGCCTTGCGGGCAGCGGTGGGGGTTCCACCCAAGATTGCCGCCACGTCGGCGTGGGGAAGGCCTGCCACGTGGTGGTAGGCGACGGCTTGGCGTTGCTTGAACGGCAGCGATGCCAGTGCCCGCCAGACGGTGTCATCGGGCGCGGCGGGAATGCCGATCGCCGATTCGCCTTCCGGGAGTTCGGCTGCGGGCACGGCACGTCGGGAGGCGGCCCTGATCAGGTCAACCGCCTTGTTGTGGGCGATGCGCACCAGCCACCCCTGCACGTTCGCCCCGGGTGCCAGGTCCGGGTAGGCGGACAGTGCGGCCAGGAACGTCTCGCTCCACGCGTCTTGCGCGTCGGCGCCCGGCCCGAGGATCGAGTTGCACACGCGCAGGACGGCGGCGCCGTGTTCGGCGACCACCCGTTCGAAGGGCGCAACCTGCTGTTTTTTCATCTCCACACCCCGTAGACGTTTCCCGGTACCCGGATGTGAGCTCAGCGCAGGATGATGTCCGTGGCGACAGCGGGGGAGATGCCCGACTCCACGAAGCCCGAGACGTTGGACCCGGCGTGCTTGATGATGTCGGTGACCGAACCCAGATGCCGGCAGAGGTCGATCTTGTCCTCGGGGGCCGCGAGCAGCAGCTGGAAGCCGAATTCCTGCAGCGCGTTGATGCCCGCCGCCGCGTACTCGGAGTTCGCCTGGATGAAGGCCTCGTCGATCATCACGGTGCCGTAGGTGGTGAAGCCCTGGGTGGCGAAGCCCAGCTGGTAGGCCAGCGCGGCTCCCATGATGAAGGAGGTGAAGCGCTGCCCCTCGCCGCCGGAGAGCGTTCCGGGTTCCAGCCCGGTTTCGACCTCGCCGTTGGGCTTGTGCTCGTTGCAGGAGACGGTGACGTGCTGGCGCACGTCGAGCACCGTGTCGCGCCAGGACTGGCGCGAGGAGTCATCGAGCGCGTCGACCAGCGATTCGAGCGCCCGGTAGCTTTCGCTCATCTGCTCGGCCCCGCACTGGGTGTACGCGTTGCCCAGGGCCTCCTTCAGTGCGCTGCGGAAGTCCCGCGCCTCGTCGGGCACCGTGGTGCGGACCTCCAGGCGCAGGTTCGAGCCGTGCTCGAAGGGGACATCGGCCAGGATCTGGTTCAGTGGCAGGATGCGTTCGCCGATGGCCCGGCGTTCCTCCTCGAGCAGCTGGAGCAGGTCCGAGAAGCGCTCGTAGGAGCGGTTGGAGAAGTACTCGCGGAACTCCTCCTCGTGTTGCGGCAGGCCCTCCTCGAGGATCGACTCATAGAGCGCGACGTAGGCCGGGGCGGCATCGACGGATGTGCCGAACGACGCCGTGGTGCCGGCACCGAAGTCCCGGGCGAAGCCCTTGAAGGTATCGGTGAGCGCCGTTTCCAGGGTGTAGCGCTCGGCCCGCACGGTGGCACCGGCCTCGCCCAGCTTCAGGGCGATGGCGGCGACCCCCGCATCGAGCTCGGGCAGCAAGACGGGTTCATCGTCCTGTTCCATGCGCGCCAGCAGCGGGGCCAGCTCGGGGCGGGCAGCAAGTTCTGCCTCGGCCCAGCCATCCGGCGCCCGGCCCTCGGAGCGGGACTCCGAGGCCCGCAGCGCGGTGCGCGCCGCCTTGGCCGAACGGTCCAGCATCGAGGTTTCGCTGCGCAGCACGGCCAGTCGGCCCACTGCCAGTTCCAGATCGGTGCGTGCCGTTTCCAAGGCGTCGCGCACCCGGCCCAGGTCCCCGCCGCTGTTCATCGCCTCGGAGATGCGGGTCTCGAGGTCATCGAGCGCGCCCTGCTGCATGGCGGTATCCAGCGCGGTGAACATGCGGTCATCCGCCGCCAGGGTCTTAAGCAGGCCCAGTTTGGCGCCGAGCTGTTCCTTCGCCGCACTGCGTTCGGCGGCCAGTGCCTCGGCGGCCTTCTGGTTCTCATCGAGCGCGACGGCCTGGGCCTGCAGCTCGGCGATCTTCTCGCTGTTGGTGAAGCCCAGCAGATAGTCGGCAGCCGCGACGGACCGGGTGTCGCGCTCGAAGGTGCCGCGGCCGGTCTTCAGCGTGCCGGCGCGGGAGATGGCCTTGTCGTGGATGTGCAGGCCGGCGTCCTTCTCGACGCAGGCGAAGGCATAGTCGGCGGTGATCTTGGCACGCAGCCAATGCCCGGCGGCCGAGGCCTTGAACTCCAGCTTCCCGACCAGGTCCGCCGGTCCGGCGCTCTCCGTGCGCGGTTCGCGGGAGATGTCGATCCAGCGCAGCCGGCCGAAGCCATCGAGCCCGTCGATGGCGGAGGTGACCTTCTTCAGGTCCTCCCCGCGCACCAGCAGCGTGGTCGCCAGGGTTCGCAGCGCCTTTTCGGCCGCAGGACGCCAGACGGCGTTGCCCGGTGCGATGTCCAGGAGCTCGCCGGCGAAGGGCAGCTCTTCGATCGGGATGCCGGTGCTCGCGGCGATCTCGCGGCGCGCCGCCGCGGAGAAGCCATCGATGTTCGATCCGCGCCGGGCATAGGACTCGATCTCATCGCGCAGCTTGCGGCCGCGCTCGCGGGCCTTCATCGAGGCCGCCATCGCCTCGTATTCCATGGTCCGGGCGTCGGACGCGACGGATTCGAGGGACTCGGCAGAGACGGCTGCCTGGCGGCGGGAGGCCTGCAGCCCGGAGGCCGACCAGGTCACCTTCAGCCCGGCGGCGGTGAAGTCGGCCTTCAGCGACTCGAGTGCGTTGCTGCGTTCGGCCAGGCGTTCGCGGGCCGTGGCCGCCTCGCGTTCAAGTGCCTTCAGCGCTTGCCCGCCCTGGGCGTCGTGCTGTTCGGCCAGCGAGGCGACGCGCTCGGTCAGTGCGTCCTTCTCGACAGCGGCCTCGGCGATGGCCGATTCGTTGCGAGCGAGCGCCCCGCCCAGTCGCAGCGACTCGGTGGAGAGCAGCCGGGTAGCCAGCGTGTCGCGCAGCAGTGGCAGCTGGCCATTGGCCAGCACCTCGATGCGGCCCAGATCGGTGCCCAGTTCGCTGTACCGGGCATGGCGTTCGGGGACCTGGGCGAGCGCGTCGCGCTGGGCGCGGGCGTCCTCGAGCTGGCGGTGGATTCCGCGCAGGTGGCTGAAGTCCTCGATTGCTCCGGCGGCGGCCTTGAGCGTCGCCGGAACCTGCAGTACCTCGTAGCGGAAGAACTGGTTCACTCCCTTGTCCAGGCCCTTGCCGTTCTGCAGCGTGCGCAGCAGTGAGAACGCCTTGTCGTTGTCGATGCCCAGCCGGCGGCGGAAGCGCTCGGCGAACGCGCGGTGCACGTCGAATGCCTCGAAGCCCGGCAGCAGCTTCTGCAGCGATGAGGGGGAGAACCGGCGCGAACCGTGCTGCTCCAGTGCAGCCGTATCCAGCGCCCTGTCGCCGATCACGTAGTGCTTGCCGACCTGGCCCTCGAGCCCGTTGGCGGGCAGGTCGAAGAGCGCAGCGATGGTCGTGGTGGAGCCCAGCCCGTCCTCGAAGACCAACGCCAGGGCGCTCCAGGTGGCACCGGGGCGCTGGTACAGGGTCCCGGCCTCGGTCTTGAAGCGGCGGCCGCGCATGTAGGAATACGTGGTGCGGCGGTCCTTGCGAGTGGAGGCCTCGTGGGCCGACTCGTTCAGCCGCGGGGCCGCATGGAAGATGTGTCCGATGCCGTCGAAGAGGGTGGACTTGCCCACGCCCGGGTGCCCGGTGAGCAGGGTGCCCTTGCGGTCCACATACAGCGTGTGCCGGCCGTGGAACGTGCCCCAGTTGATCACCTGGATCGAGCTGAGCCGGTGCTGGCCGGGGTTGATCGACTCGCCGAAGGGCAGCGTCATTTCAATGCTCACGGGAGGTCCTCGGTTTCGGTGTCGGCATCCAGATCCAGTGTCGGCTCGGCTGCCGACCTCTCGATCGCTGCAATGTAGGCGGGGATTTCCTCGATGGCGTCGAAGGGCAGGGCCAGGGCCAGTGCGCCGGAAACCCGGTATTCGTCGCTCAGCTCGGTGGGCAGGATCAGCTTCAGCGTCAGCAGCCGGGCGAGCGCCGAATCGGTCTGCTCCTCCAACCGCTTGTCGTCGGCCGTGCCCGGAGGGCGGTGCTCCTCGAGGATTTCGCGGGCCGCGGCCCGGGAGACCACCGCGTCCGTACCGGTGCCGGCGTGCCGGTCCAGCAACAGGCGCAGGCGCAGGGCCAGCAGCGTCTCCTCACGGCGCAGCGGCTTGCGCGGGGCGATGGCGGTAGTGTGCGGGGCCTCGATGTCCACCGGGACCAGCAGTGCTATCTTGCGTTCGATGTCCAGCTCGAGCAGCAGGAAGAGTTCGGCGACGTAGGCACCGACGTCCCGGCGCCGATCCAGCAGCAGCTGCCACAGCCGCGGTTCGGCTGTGCCATCCAGATAGGGGCCGCGCAGCAGGCGCACGAGCAGTTGGCGCAGCGGTAGCTCGAAGGAACCCGTATCGCCCTCGAACAGGCGGCGTTCGGCCGAGGAAGCCGTGGTGGGGGCGGGGCTCATGCAAGGTCCTTCGTGAAGGTGTTGACCGGCAGGCCGACGCTGACTTCGCAGTCATCGACGGGGTGGCACAGAGGGGCGATCCGGCCCCCGAACGCCAATGCGCGCGAAAAGGGGTCCTTGGACCCTTCCATCTTAATCGATGGCGCGGAGCCCCGCGACAGCGCCCTGCCGGTGGTTCAGTAGCCGGCCTCGATGTCGGTGAACCCGGTCAGGGGATCGCCGGCACGCATCCTGAGCACGTTTTCGGGGACGCGGGCGGCGAGCAGCGGGATGATCATCTCCATCGTGTCCGCGCTGTGCGGAGTGATCAGCGCGCGCGGCTGGGCCCATAAAGGGTGGCCATCGGGAAGGGGGTCGGGGTCGGTCACATCCAATGCCGCGCCGGCAAGCATGCCCTCGCGCAGGGACTTCGTCAAGGCTTCCGTGTCGATCATGCCACCGCGTGCGATGTTGACGATGATCGCGTGGCCCGGAAGCAGGGCCAGCTCGGCGACGCCCAGTAACCGGCGGGTTGCGCCAGTCAGCGCCGCCGCCACGATCACGACCTCTGGCGCGAGAAGCTCATCGTGCAGCGAGGCTCCGGTGATGGTCCGGTCGGCGCCGGGAATCGTTTCTTCCCGTCGACGCATGACGGTCACCGTCGTGTCGAAGCATTTGAGCAGGCGCAGGATCTCCACCCCGATGCCGCCAGCACCGATGACCAGGACTCGCAGCCCGTGCAGTGAAGTGCCGGAGGATGTGCCCCAGCTGGTGGACCGCGCCCGCAGTGGCCGGTCGCGCAGCAGCGCAAGTGTCAAGGCCAGCGCGTGCTCGGCTACGGGCCGGGCGTAGGCGCCCTTGGCGCTGGTCCACGTCAGCGCCGGAAACTCGGAAATGGAATCGGCGAAAGCCTCGATTCCGGCACTGGGTAGTTGGACCCGGCGGATGCCTGGCTGCCGCCGCAAGGCCCGGGCAAAGCCGCGTGGCGGGGAACGAAAGTCGACAACCCGGGCCTCGGCCTTGGAATCGAGGGGAGCGCAGGTGCCTCCCGCGGATTCGATGGCCACTCGCAGCGACTGCGTTGGGGCGGGGTGGAGTCGCGCAGGGGTCCTCGTATCTGGTCGGCGGGTCGCTGTGCGCTTGCCCTGAATCGGTGGCAGCGTGGTGAACATTAGGTATTACGGTGATATATCTGTAGCATCTTCGTAATCTGGGTCACACCTTAGCTGAGGGGGATGCATGTCACAACGAGACTTGAAAAAGGGTTCCGGCGAATTGTTTCGCGACGAGGGCCAGGATGGATTGCTTCACCGGGCCTTCCTGCGCGGCGGCGGATTCTCGGAGGACGATGTCCGCCGAAGCCCGGTGATCGGCATCGCGAACAGCGCCAGTGAGTTCAACCCCTGCAATGCGGGATTGCGGGAACTCTCCGAATTCGTGAAGGAGGGAATCCGCGAGGCGGGCGGACTCCCGGTAGAATTTCCCACGATTTCAATCTCCGAGCCCTACACCCGACCCACCAGCATGTACTTGCGCAATCTGATGTCGATGGATGTCGAGGAGATGATCGGGGCCACCCCGATCGATGGCGTGGTGCTGCTCGGTGGATGCGACAAGACGGTTCCTGCCCAGATCATGGGTGCGCTGAGCGCAGACAAACCGGCGGTCATGCTCGTCGCTGGCCCCCGCCCGGTGTCCTGTTTCCAAAAAAACCGGGAGTTCACCGTCGATGACGTCTGGCCGGTGTGCGAGGACCGGCGTGTCGGTTTGGTCAACGACGAGGATTGGCGCGAGCTGGAAGGGCGCTCCAACATCGGCGTGGGAACATGCAACGTCATGGGCACCGCCACGACCATGGCGGCCGTCGCCGAAATGCTCGGCTTTGCCCTGCCCGGATCGAGTTTGCCTGCCGCCAACAGCCCCGAGCGCCGGGAGATTGCCCGCGAGACCGGACGCATGATCGTCCGGTCCGTCGCGGCGGGCCTGCTGCCCAGCGCCTTGGTGACGGATCGTTCCCTCGAAAATGCCTTCAGGGTCGTGACCGCGCTGGGCGGTTCAACCAACGCCGTCATCCACCTCGAAGCCATAGCCGGACGGGCCGGACTGCGGATCGGTGCCGATCGTTTCGAGGCATGGTCCGCCGGTACGCCATATGTGGCCAACGTCCGGCCGGGCGGGACCCGGCTGCTCTCCGATCTCGATGCGGCAGGAGGCGTCCCGGCCATTGTGCATCGAATCCGTGAGGTGATCCATGCCGATGCCGTGACGGCCACCGGCGCCACCTGGGACGAGCTTCTAGAGGGGCGCAGCTTCGATGACCACGATGCCATCGCGCCAGTGGACAAACCGCTCTCCGAGCGGGGTGCCCTGATCATGCTCAAGGGGAACCTGGCTCCGCGCGGTGCCGTCCTGAAGGCGGCCGGAGTCCACGTACCCGGGCTCCGGCACCACCGCGGGAAGGCGGTCGTCTTCGACGGCATCGAGGACCTGAACGCCCGCATCGATGATGCGGATCTGGATGTCGATGCGGACTCGGTTCTCGTCCTGCGCGGGATGGGAGTGCTGGGAGCGCCGGGCATGCCCGAAGTCGGCCACATCCCCATCCCGGCGAAGCTGCATCGGGCAGGGGTCACCGACATGCTGAGGTTATCGGATGCCCGCATGAGCGGAACCTCCACCGGAACCGTGGTCCTGCACATCACCCCGGAGTCGGCAGCGGGAGGACCGCTGGGGTTCATTGCCACCGGTGACGAGATCGAACTGGATGCTGCCGCGGGGGTGATCCGGCATTTCCTCACCGATGAAGAAATCGCCGCCCGGATCCCGCAGGCTGCGCCTGTGGCCCAACCGCGGGGGATGGCCTGGCTGCACCAGCGGCACGTGATGCAGGCCGATGATGGTTGCGACTTCGATTTCCTGCGTGCCGCAGGGGTAGAAGCGACGGATCCAACCCTGCCGAAATCGACAGGAGACTCACTATGACGCCGGTATTCGCAGACCCTGGCCACGCCGGTCTTCCCGCCCTTGGATTCCTGGGTCCCGGCGCCATGGGCAAGGGAATGATTGCACGGCTCGTTGAATCCGGTTGCCCGGTCAACGTCTATGCCCGTGATGTGGCCAAGGCGGAAAAGCTGCTTCCTGCCGGAGCCTCGATCTCCTCCGACCCGGCCCGCGTCGTGGAACAGTCAGACATCGTCCTTGGATGCCTGTTGGACTCTGCCGTCATCGGCGAGCTCTACCTGGGTGCCGCAGGGATCGTCGAGACGGCGCGTCCGGGGCAGGTCTTCGTCGAGCATGCGACGTTTGACCCCGGACTCTCCCTCCGGATCTCGAAGGCCCTGGCCGGACGCGGAGCGGCCTATCTCGAGGCACCGGTATCAGGTGGCCCGGAAGGCGCCCGCCGCGGCTCACTGGTCACGATGGTCGGAGGCGATGCGGGGGTCCTGGAAAGGGCCAGGCCGGTTTTGGAACGCTATTGCTCGACGATCAAGCACGCCGGGGATGTCGGTGCCGGACTGCGGCTCAAGCTCATCAACCAATTACTGGTGAGTGTCCACGCGGTGGCGGCGGCCGAAGCAAGCGCCCTGGTACTCCGCCTGGGGATCGATCCCGCGACCGCACACGGGGCACTGATGGGAGGGTGGGCGGCCAGCACGATGCTGGATAAGAACCTGCCCGCCGCCTGTGCCTCCGATTTCAGTTCCGACGGTGCCGCGGTATCCGGACTCGTGGAAGTCCAGCGTCTGGTTGCGGCGATGCTCGAGGATCAAGGCGTGCCCTCCGCGTTGCTGGCTCCCGTGCGCGAGGTCTTCGCGGACGCCGTCGACAAGGGGCTGGGAAACGGCAGCCTGGCGGGTCTGGTCGCCCACTACCTGCCGCCGGGTTCGTCCGAGGGCAGCACCCGGGAAACCGTTGGCCCCGGCGGGAAGGACGCGAAATGAATCGGGTTGCGCTGGTCACGGGGGCTTCAAGCGGCATCGGCAAGGCGATCGCCCTGCGGCTGCTGGAGGAAGGCTGGAAGGTGGCATTGAATGGATTCAACAGTCTCGAGGCGGGACGGCAGGTGGCCGCCGGACACGGCCAGGCCATCTACCTCGATGCCGATGTTTCCTCGGCCACGGAGGCGAAACGATTGGTCGACCTCACTGTCGAGCATTTCGGACGACTCGATGCCGTCGTCAACAACGCGGGCATCGCCCGGCAGATCGACCACTCGGATCTGGACGCGGTGGATGATGAGTTCTGGGACCTGGTCATGGCGGTCAACCTCAAGGGTCCCTGGAACGTGGCCAGGGCGGCTCGGGCACACCTTCTGCGGTCCCAGGGCCAGATCATCAACAATGCCTCGGTTGCGGGCATTACCGCCTCCGGGAGCTCCATCCCCTACGCCGTCAGCAAGGCCGGGGTCCTGCATCTGACCCGGCTGCTGGCCAAGGCACTGGGGCCCGATATCCGGGTGAACGCCGTGGCGCCGGGATATATCGATACGCCCTTGACCCATGACTGGACCGCGGTGCGCGACTTCGTTGCGGAAAAAGCCCCGGCCAGGCGGCTCGGGCAGCCCGAAGACGTGGCGGAGGTGGTGCATGGGCTGCTGTCCATGAGCTATGTCACCGGAACGGTGATACCGGTTGCCGGGGGACTGCAGCTATTGTCGGGAACATGATGGTACCCAGCACCACGGCAGGCGGCGCCATGGCCCCGCAAGGAACAGGCCGTGAATCGGCATCGGAAAGGGTCCGCGCCCTGATCCGCACCCAGATCCTCACCGCAGTGCTCCGGCCCGGGGAGATCGTCTTCGAGGCCGGGCTGGCACTTCAATATGGGCTGTCCAAGACCCCGGTCCGCGAAGCCCTGCAGATGCTCACCGTGGAGGGGCTGGTGACGGTGCTTCCGCGCCGGGGGTACATGGTGCGCACACTGAGCTTCAACGACGTGCGCGATGTGATGGAGCTGCGGTTGATCCTGGAACCTGCGCTTGTCGCCTCGGCGGCCAGGAATGCCACCGATGCCCTGGCCCGGGATTTGCGTGCCCTGCTGGAACGGCAATTCGACTTGGACCTCCCCTTGGCGGACCGCCTGCAGGCCGCCAGCGAGTTCCATGTGGCCTGTGTCAGGGCATCGCGCAATGACCGGGCGGCAAGCCTCGTGCGTATCCTGAGCGACGAGGTGAACAGGCTCCACCATCTGATGCCGCTCGTCGAAGTCCATGTGGCCTCCCAGGCCGAGCGGGACGCCCACGAAGCAATATTTGATGCGGTGACCCGGGGTGACGCGGCTGCGGCGCAGGAACACATGCGCGCCCACCTGCTGGAGGCCAATGCAGCGATGGTCGCCGCCTTCTCCGGGGCGACGGTTTCCCCCGGAGCCTAGGCGATGTCCTTCGCGAAGGTGATGACCGGGAGGTAGGCGGTGCGTTCGCTGCCGTCGACCTGGAGGAAGACGACGCGTTCGAAGCGGGTCTCGTCCATGTCTCCGGGCTCGGCGCGGGCCACCTGGATCAGGTAGCGGATGGAGTTCAGGTGCCGCTGCCCGGGATCCAGCCGGCCAAAGGCGTCGCCGAGCGATGCCGTGCCGGCGCCATGGGCGCGCGCGCGGTTCACCGCGCCGGCCAGTGCCGCCGGGTCGGCCTTCGGCGTGGACGGGGTGCGGTGGATGTCGGCAACGCTCAAGGCCGGCGGATCAGCCAGCTTGGGCGGGGCGACATGTTCGGCAGGGTCGTAGATGCCCAGGGTCGCCAGCGTGGTGAACCTGGGGTTATAGAGCCGGATCGGCGCGGCCGAGGTGCGCGGGCGCAGCGCCGGGGAGGAAGCGACGGCCAGCTCGGCCGAGCGGACGGCCGTGCGCAGCAGCTGCGATTCCCTGAACTCCTCGGTCTGCACGTAGGCGTGCAGCGACTCCGACAGCCTGCCGTAGGAATGGTGAACCTCGGAGGCCTGGCGGCGCAGTTCGCGGACCAGGTTCGCCAGCGTATGGCGTTCCTGGGCATCGAGCTCGTCGATGAAGTCGCGTTCGAGCACCTCGTTGACTGCCTGGCGGAAGCGGGCCTGGCGGGCCGGTTCGTTGAGGAACTCGGTGAAGCCGCGGAAGGTCGCGCCCTCCGGTGTTCCGCGCAGCACCCGATCGCCCTCAAGCACCTGCCCGATGGCGACGCCCTTGGCGGTGGAGGACTCCATGATCTCGGTGCGCAGCACGTGCAGCATCTCCTGCACGCCGTCGCGCATGCGCTTGAAGTCGGCGGGAAGCGTGGAGGCCAGCTGCAGCACGCTGCGGGCCGCAGCGACGGCTCCGTCGCGTGGCAGCACAGCGGGGGAAGTGCCGGCCTCCAGGGCGGTGATGCGTTCCTCGCGGATGCGGATTTCGGCTTCGAGCTGCTTGATCCGCGCCTGCGGGTCCGGATCCGTCTCGTGGGCCAGGTCTTCCAGCGAGGTCAGCAGCGTGTTCAGCCGCGAGGAGTTCAGGTTGGTGCGCGCCCCGGTGAAGTCCTCGAGGAAGGTGAGCACGCGTGCGGTCTGTGCCGTGGGTTCGTAGACGAAATGCCCGTCGACCAGCGGGCGGGCCAGGAAGCGTGAACGCACCCAGGCGTCGGCGTAGCCGGAGGCTGTCAGCGACTCGTTCATGGCCGCATCCTGCGCGCGGACGTGCTTGAGGAACGCGTCAAGCGATGCATGGAACGCCTCGAGCCCGATCCGTGGGCGGGCGCTGGTGAACTCGGCACGAAGGAAAGCCAGGGCCCAGGGAGCCGAGGACAGGAGCTTCCACGCGGCGGAGGACCGGAATTCCTGCTGGTCTCTCCAGACGGGGGCGGCGTGGTGAAGGGGGCGCATCAAGTACTTTCTGGCCACACGGTGTTTGCCTGCCGTGGAGGTCCGCTGCGGGAGGGATATCCGAGCACTCATTCTAGGCCATGGAATGCGGCCGCGTTCCTGCCGCCCGGCGCGTCGGGTTGGCCCTGCCCGGCGAACGCGTAGGGTCGTGGGTGGGGGAGTGAGGCGGCCAGGCCGCACTGTTTTGGGGGCATCCGCCGAAGGGCAAAGGAGACCGAAAACTATGAGTGAATCCATGAAGTACCGGGCCATTGCGCTGATGGGAGCCGGTTCGCTGCTGCTTGCCGGCTGTACGCCGCTGGCTTCCCCGCCTCCGGGGCAGAACGCTCCGGTATCCAGCCACATCGCCGGTACTACCGGGGCGACGCAGACCCCCGAGGCACCGAAGCCTGATGAAACGGCAACCACCATCAAGCGGGCCAGAACGCTGGCCGCCAGCTACGACTATGACGCGGCGCTGAAGCTGCTCGCCGGCATCGACGCGCCCGAGACAGCCGATGCCACCACCGAGATCAAGGCGGCGAAGTCAAAGGCCAAGGTCTGGGCGACGCCGAACCAGATCCCGCACCTGTTCTTCCACTCGCTGGTGGTCGACACGAAGCGCGCCTTCGACGGGGATGACCGCGAACAGGGCTATCTGGACTACATGGCCACCATCGACGAGTTCAACAAGATCATCGCCGAACTGCATAAGCGCGGCTACGTGCTGGTGAACCCGGAGGACTTCGCCGGCCTGGACAAGAACGGGAAGATGAAATACCGGGACATCCGGTTGCCGGCGGGCAAGAAACCGCTGGTGCTCTCGCAGGATGACGTGAGCTACTACGAGTACATGGACGGCGACGGGTTCCCCACCAAACTGCTGCTCGACGAGCACGGCAAGGTCAAGAACAGCTATGCCGATGCCGCAGGCAAGACCACCATCGGGGACTACGACATGGTCCCGCTACTCGATTCATATGTGGCGAAGCACCCCGACTTCTCCTACCGCGGGGCCAAGGGCATCATCGCGTTGACCGGCTACAACGGGGTGCTTGGCTATCGCACCTCGGCCAGCGAATACCCGGAGAACAAGAACCTGGCCCAGGACACCGCGACGGCCACGGCCGTGGCCGACGCGATGAAGAAGGAGGGCTGGGTGTTCGCCTCCCACGCCTGGGGCCACATCGACATGGGCAGGAGCCCGATGCCGAAGTTCAAGCACGACATGAAGCTGTGGGATGCCGAGGTCCGGCCCATCATCGGAGACACCGACCAGTTCATCTATCCGTTCGGTGCCGACATCTCGGGTGTGCCGATGTATTCCGGTGAGCGTTACAACCTGCTGAAGAAGGACGGATTCGACTTCTTCTACGGGGTCGACGGGACCACCACCGCCTGGATGCAGCAGGGCGATGCCTACCAGCGCCAGGCCCGGATCAACATCGACGGGTTGCAGTTCGCCAAGGAGCTCAAGGGCGACCGGCCGGTGCTGAAGACCTTCTTCGACGTGAAAAAGGTCATCGACAAGGACCGTTAAATGGACTGCTGGGAACCGGTGGCGGGCACTGCATCGAGCAGGTGGTTGGGTAGCCGGTTTCCCGGCGCCCGGCCCCTGATCTCCAGCAGCTCGCGGGCATGCTCCGCAAGCCTGATGTCCTCGTCCGTCACCGGTACCCAGGGCATGACCGGCAGCGCCGTGCCGGTTTCGTCGCGGATGACCATCACCGTCAGGCAATAGGTGGTCAGTTCCAACACGCCGGTGGCAGGATCGCCGGAACGCACCAGCACAGCGATGTGCATGCCCTTGTGCCCGGTGTAGACCAGCCGCGCCTCCACCTCGACCAGGTCGCCGATCAGCACCGGGTGGTAGAAGCGCACACCGCCGGAGAATACTGCTACGGCTGCATGCCCGGCATAGCGCGAAGCACAGACATAGGCTGCCTCGTCGATCCACTTCATCACGATGCCGCCGTGCACCTTGCCACCCCAGTTCACGTCGGTGGGGGCCGAGAGGAAGCGCAGCACCACCTTCTCCGCCGAACCGGCATCCGTGTATTCCTGCCGCGACATGGCCTCGACGATGTCGGAGCGGACCTTGATCCGGGAGATCGCGTGGTCGCGCTTGAGCACCTCGACCGGGGTCGAGGCGATGAACGGCGGCACCGGGTGCGGATGGCCCGCCTCATCGACTGCCACGAAGATGACCAGGCATTGGCTGCGTGATTCGGCGCTGACCCCCGGATCCCCGAAGGTGCGTGGGTCACCGGAAACCACCGTGGTGGAGATGTGCATCGAGGAGGCGCCGGTGTAGACGATGGTCGCCGTGACCTCGACCATCTCCCCGATGCGCACCGGCGCGGTGAAGTGGATGTTGCCGACGTAGGCCGTCACGCAATAGGACTTGGACCAGCCCACCGCTGCGGCGTACGCGGCCTTGTCGATCCATTGCAGCACCACCCCGGCATCCACAGTGCCGTCATGGCCCGCATCCGTCGGGGCGGCCAGGAACCGCAGGGTGACAGTGTGCCGTGAATTGCTGGAGATCATCATGCCGCCTCGTGCTCGATGCTGCCGGATACCGCTTGGGCCCACCGTAGCACCGGGCATGGCGAATCAGTGGATGACCACGTCGAAGTCCTCGCTGTCGATGGATCTGAACTGGTGGCTGGAGTAGCGCCGCCCGGCAATGGTGTCCTGGTTGATCAGCGCGTCGGCAGCAGCCAGCGCAGCTGCATCGAGCACCAGGTCGGCGGCGCCCATGTTCTCGGTCAGGTGCGGCGCCGAGGTGGTTCCGGGAATCACATGCACGTGTTCCCCCTGGGCCAGTACCCAGGCCAGTGCCAGCGCGGCCGGCGTGGTCTCCAGGGAAGTGGCCAGCGTGCCGAACGCATCGACCAGTGCCAGGTTGGCCCGCAGGTTTTCGGCCCGGAAGCGCGGCATGTGGTGGCGCATGTCCCCGGCCGGCAGGTCTTCGATGGTGCGCAGCGCGCCGGTGAGCAGGGCGCGGTAGAGCGGGCTGAAGGAGACGAACGCGGTGCCGAGCCGGGCGCAGGCGTCGAGCATGCCCAGCTCGGGGTTCCTTGTGGCGAGCGAGTACTCGTTCTGTACTGCCATGATCGGGTGTACCGCGTGGGCGCGCTGCAGGGTCGCGACGGAGACCTCGGAGAGCCCGATGCCGCCGATCTTCCCGGCGGTCACGGCATCGGCGAGCGCGCCGACGGATTCCTCGATCGGCACCGCTGGATCCAGGCGGTGCAGGTAGTACAGGTCGATGTGCTCGGTTTGCAGGGCCTTGAGCGAGGCGTCGATCTGTCCGGTGAGCGTTGCGGGACGCCCGTCGATCATGGCGCGGCCCTCGCCGATCGACAGACCGCCCTTGGAGGCCAGGAAGTACTCGCCGCGGCGGTGTGCCAGGTGTGTGCCGATCAGTTCCTCGGAACGGCCGCCACCGTAGAGCGTCGCGGTGTCGAGGTGGTCGACTCCGGCATCCAGTGCCGCGTGCAAAAGCGCTGCCGCGTCCCGTTCGCCGGGGAAGTGCGAGTAGCCGTGGACCAGGTTCATGGCGCCGAAGCCCAAAGGATTGACGGGGGTCGTGCCGAGCAGTCGTTTTTGCATTCCTCATTCCTAGCATGGGCGGGCGCCGGTGCCACACCGGTGGGTAACGCACGGGTAATGCTGGAACGCCCATACTGCTGTGGCGGGAGAACGAACTGCGGGCACCCACCGAGGGGGAAGAAGAGAATGGTACTACTGACGGCGGGAGCAGCCCCGGACCGGGGGCCGGGAGCCAGGGCGCTGCCCGCGGGCATCGACCTGCAGGCGCTCAAACCCCACCTGGTCAACCTCTCCGACGGGCGCTTCTCTTCCGGCGGCCAGTTGCGCACCACTTCCGAGGACATCGACGCGATCTTCTCCAACTACCTGCCGGCTTTCGTCGCCGAACACGGCGGGGTGGATGTGCCGCTGCTCTTCTGGGCCCACGGCGGACTGGTGGACGAAACTGCCGGGATCACCGGCGCGGCGGCGCAGATCCCCTGGTGGCTGTCCAACGGCGTCTACCCGATCTTTTTCATCTGGGAGACAGGTCTCTTTGAGGCCATCGGCTCGCTGCTCGGAGGCGGAAACCGCGATGCGGTGCCGGCCCCCGGGGCCCTGGCCGATCGCGGCTTCTTCGCCGATGCCTGGAACAAGACCTACGAACTGCTCGCCCGGCCGCTGGGGCCCAAGGTCTGGGGGCAGATGAAAACCAGCGCGGCCCAGTCGGTGGCCGCCGACGGGGGCGCGCTGTATGTTGCTCGTGCGCTCGCCGGTTACGTGGGGCGCAATCCGCAGGCTCTCCGGTTGCATGCGGCGGGGCATTCGGCCGGTTCGATCTTCCACTCGTACTTCCTCCCTGCCTACGCGGGAATGCAGGCCGGCGTCGACTTCTCCACGCTGAACCTGCTGGCCCCGGCGATCAACACGGCCGACTTCACCACGCGGCTGCAACCGCTGCTGGGGGCGGCCAACGGGATCGGGCATCTGGGCATGTTCAGCATGGAGAAGGAGACGGAGGAGGAGGACACGCTTCCCGGCGGCTACACCCGCTCGCTGCTGTGCCTGATCCGCGCCTCGCTGGAGGTCCAGCCCAACACCCCGATTTTGGGCCTGCAGGAGTCGGTGAACGCCGATGCGGCACTGACATCGATGTTCGCCGGACCCCAGGCCGATGTCGTCTGGTCGGTGAGCAACAACGGGCCGAAGTCCGCGCGCACCTCGGCGACCTCTCATGGCGCCTTCGACAACGACCCCGACACCATGACCAGCGTGCTCGTGAGGGTGCTGGATCGTGAGGACGTCATCGGATTCCGGGCCATGGAACCATTGGCGGCTCCGGCGGCTCCGGCGGCTCCGTCCGCCCCGGCACCAGCCAAGGCGCAGGCGTCCGGACCCGGTACCGGTGACCGCTACGCCGTGTGCGTGGGCATCAACAGGTTTGCGCACCTGCCCGCAGGCTCCTGGCTCAACGGATGCGTGAACGACGCCGAGGACTTCGCCGCGCTGCTGGGCAGCGGCTACGGGTTCAGCGACTCCCAGATCGATGTGCTCACCGATGCGGCGGCCAGCAAGGAAGCTGTGCTGGGCCGGCTCGGCGAGGCCATGGACCGGGCGGCGTCCGAGGGGCTCAAGCACCTGGTCTTCACCTTCTCCAGCCACGGCACCCAGGTACCCGACACCTCCGGGGACGAGGCTGATCATGCCGACGAGGCCTTTGCCACGTATGACCTGGATCAGGCCGGAGACCAGTGGGATCCGTCGACGCTGATCATCGACGACGAACTGCACGACCTGTTCGCCCGCGCCACACCGGGACTGCTGGTGGAGGTCGTGCTGGATACCTGCCACAGCGGGACCGGTTTGAAGGCCCTGGATCTGTTGCCCGGGCGTCGGCCCCGGTTCCTTCCGCCTCCGACTCCGATCGGGCTGGAGCGCACGGCAACGGCCGACCCTCGGGCGTTCCGCGACCTGGTCGCACGGTCGGCTGGCGCCGGGACGGGCAGTGGCCGGCCGGTGCTGCTGGCCGGCTGCCGCTCGGACCAGACCAGCGCCGACGCCGTCTTCGAGGGCCGCTACAACGGAGCCTTCACTTACTACCTGCTCAAGGAGCTCGCCGCCGATCCCACGCGCACCCGCCGGGTGCTGATGGGAGCAGTCAGCAAGTCCCTGCTAGGGGCGCGTTTCGACCAGCGGGCCCAGCTCGAGGGGCCCGTCGCCGCGAAGGCCACGGCCTGGGGCACCGCCTTCGCCAAGACCGCTGGATAAGTCGATGTCCCGGCCGGTGGTGCATGGCGCGGGGGACCTCAGCGGGCTGACCGTGCTGGCCCAGGGACCACATTCGTTGGGCCCCGACGGGTCGCCGCTGACCGAGACGCTGCGCGTACCCAGCGAGCGGTTGCTGCCAGGGCCGGTGGGTGCACGGCTGCGGGTGGTGGTGCTCGATGCCCACGGCCGGGTTGACGCCCAACTGCTGGGCGACGGGGACTGGGGGGCCATCGACAAGGCGCCGCCGAGCGATCCGGACCTGCTTGTTGGGGACGGCCGTTTCCTGGCCCAGCAGGCCTATGCCGTGGCTGCCCACACTCAGGCCCGGTTTGAAAAAGCGCTGGGCCGGCGTATTTCCTGGGCCGGCGGTGGCCGGCTGACCCTATACGCGAACGACAAGATCGACTACGCCAATACCGGGTACAACCGCTCCGATTGCTCGATCCGTTTTGGCAAGATCAAGGACCCCCGGTTCAGTGCCCGGCTCCCGTTGGCGCTCTACCGTGACCTCGTGGCCCATGAGGTCACCCATGCTGTGCTCGATGGCTACCGGCCGAGGTGGGCCGACTCCTTGGCCGGCGCCGACTCGCTGGCCATGCACGAGGCGCTCGCCGATCTGGTAGCGGTCCTGGGGGTCTTTGGTACGGTGCCGGTGGTGCAGGAAATCATCGGCACTGAAATGGCGGCACGTGGCGGCACGCTGGAAACCCTCGGCTCGGACCTGCTCGCCTCGGGCCTCTTCCGCTTCGCCGACCGGTTGTTCAGCCATGGCCGGTCGGCCCGGGAACCGCTGGCCGGGACGCTGCCCGAGAACTGGAGGACGGAGATCGAACCGCACCGGCGCGCGGCCGGGGTCGTGAATGCGATACTGACCACCGTGTTGCGGCTCTGGCGTCAGGAACTGGGGCGGCCCGGGCGCCGGGCCAGCGTCTACCAGGTGGCCGCGGCCGGTTCGCGGATCGGTGAACGGGTCCTGAACATGCTGCTGCGCGGCATCGCCTACATGGCACCGGTGGACGTCGGGTTCGAGGACCTGCTGCGCGGCATACTCGCCGCGGACGGGGCCGTGGTCCCGCAGGACGAGCACAACTACCGCGGGGTGCTTCGCACCTGTTTTGCCGAGGTCGGCATCGTCACCGCCACTGACGATTCACTTTCCGGGATCTCGGGGTTGAAGGAACTGAACTATCCCATCCGAATCTCCTCACTGTCCTCTGACCCCGATGAGGTGTTGCGCTTCATCTGGGACAACCCGGTCCTGATGGAGGCAGCGAAGCTGGACTCCGGTGCGGAGATGAGCATTGACCGGGTCCGGCCCAGCGTGCGGATCAGCCCGGAGGGGTTTGCCGTCTCCGAAATGGGTGCATCCTTTGCCCAGACGCTCCACCTGGCCCCGGGCGAGGCCCGGAAGTTGGGGTTGCATACCCGGTCCAGCGTGGTGCTGCGCGGAGGCGGCCTACTGCGCTTTGACGAGGGTGGAAAACTTTGCTTCGCGGCGCTGAAACCCGTGCTCGATGTCAAGCGTCAGCAGACGCTGCTCGATGGTGCTGAGGATGCGCGGACCGCGGCCCGCAACGTCGCCACCTCGTTGTTCCATCCCGATTTGGCGGATCCTGTCACATCTTGACCCGCGTGTTATTTCGGTGGACGATTCGTCCAAGAGGGAACCGAAAGAGAGGCCAGCGACGGGAGTGCGAAGGGGGATCACCATGCTTGCAGAAGGGTGTTCACGGCAAAGCGGGTACACACTGCGGCTGATGCCGCTCTGGGAACTTTCCTGTGACGGGGTGGCCATCGACGTCTCCACGCGCCAGCAACGGCTGCTGGCTGTCTTGGCCGTCCAGGGGGCCAGCAGGCGCGAACTGCTTTGTGGACTATTGTGGCCCGACTCCAGCGAACGCTGCGCGCTGGACAACCTGCGCGTCAGCATCCATCACGTGACCCGCGGCCTGCCCGGGCTCATCCAAGTGGACCGCTATGCGGTGGGGTTCTCGGTGAAGGCGTGGATCGATCTGCACCGCGAATGGGAGGTGCTCGAAGGGGTGGCCGGGTCCTGCAGGGAAGCCCTGCCCGGAAATACGCCGCTGCTGTTGGGCTGGTACGAAGAGTGGGTGCTCAATGAGCAGGCGCGGTTGCTTCATGCCCGAACCCACTATTGGCGCCGAGTGGCCAAGGAATGCCTGGCCTGTGGCGACTATTCCGGTGCTGTGGAATCGGCCGACACAGTACTGCGCCTGGATGTGTTGGACGAGGGGGCGCTGGAAATCATGGTGCACGCCCAGCTGGCCCTTGGCCAATGCATCTCGGCATTACATGCCATTGCAGAGTTTCGGCGTCGCGCCCACCACGAAATCGGGATGTCTACGTCGCCGGCACTGGACCAGCTGGAACTGCGGGTGCGCCAGGCGGCGGGCTCGGCACTGTCCCAGGCCTACGGGGCGGGGCCCGATAGGTGGATCATCTAGGGCATGGACAGGCAGTGACAGTCGGTAGGGCTGAGCCGGTTTCTCTCACCGGAATCTATTCGTGCCAGCTGCAGTTGGGCTTCTTGTTCGCCGGGAACCGGTCGGCAAAGGATCCTTCGATCAGATCGGTTCCGATGAGTCATCGGAAGGAACCGGCACGGAGGAACTGGACCATCTCCAGATGAGGAAGCAGTAGGGAATGACGCATTTTTGAAGCAGAATCTGGGGCGCTTCCCTGCGATGCCGGAAAAGGTTGCGTGGAGGCCCGGAACTTCGTGGTGCCCCTCGACGTTGACGCCGATTGCGAGCACGGTGTGAACGGCGGCGGCGACGAACGTGTACGGGCCAGCGCGCAGGTCCCGGGTTCGGAACGTTTCGATCTGCTTCCAGGTCCTTGGCCATGACGGAGACTTAGAAAATGCGCCAATAGGCGTGCCCCACAACCCCGCCAAAACGCACGCCAGCGTCATTAAGCTGCCAACCGACGTCATTAAGAAGCAAGGCAGGCACGACTCCTGTTAAAACTGTTTTCGACCAAGAAAACGTTTAACCAGGAGAATCGTGCCTGCCCTTCCATCATTCCTCATCGAACCCCTCTGGACCCAATTCCAGGCCCTGATCCCACCCGTTGAAGACCACCACCCCCTGGGCTGCCACCGCCCCCGCATCCCGGACAGGCTCGTCTTCGACAAGCTCATCCAGGTCCTCGTCCTCGGGGCCTCCTACGAGAAAATCTCCGACACCACCTGCTCCGCCACCACCATCCGACGGCGCCGGGACCTCTGGATCGATGCCGGAATCTTCACCGAACTAGAACAGCTCTGCCTCGAATCCTACGACCGCATCGTCGGGCTGGAACTGGAGAACCTCACCGTGGACGGCTGCATCGTCAAGGCTGTTTAGACGGAGCTTTTGGTAGCACGTGCGTAACGATCCGGTAGCACGCGTGTAAGCAACCGGTAGCGCTTCGGGACGTTCAAAGTCAGGATTGCTTTCACCCACGACACCAGGTCGGGGACAGTGAAAGGAAGACTGACGGTAATGGCTGACTACAGACACATCATGGCCCTGCTGGTGCAGGGCCATTCGTACCGACAGGTCCAAGGCAGGGCAGGCTGCTCGCACCGCACGATCGCCAAGGCCAGCCGGGTCCTTGCCGATCAAAAGCTGACCACCCGTGAGCAGATCGACGCGCTCACCGATGAGGACCTCGACCGGCTGTTCGACGACGGCCGCAAGGCCGTGAGCGGTGAGTTCGTCCCCGTCAATGTCGAGGCCGTGGTGAAGGCACGCATCGGTCGGAAGAAGCCACCGTTGAAAGTCTTGTGGGCCCGCTACCTGGACACCGCGCACACAGACTCCGCCCGGTTTTACGGCTATGAGCGGTTCTGCCAGATTATTGCCGAGCACGTCAAGGTCAACGACCTGACCAGCCCGCTGTCCCACGAACCCGGACACACGATGCAGGTCGACTGGGCCGGCACCAAGATGCAGCTGACCGATCCGATCACCCAGGAAACCACGAAGGTCTCGCTCTTCGTGGCGTCCTTACCGTATTCGGGAATGATCTTCGCCTACGGGTCCCTGGATGAGAAGCTTCCCGCCTGGTGCCAGCTGCACCGGAAGGCCTTTGAATACTTTGAGGGTGTCAGCCAGCTGGTCATTCCCGATAACGCCTCGACCGCATCGAACCAGATCAGCCGGTATGAAAAGGCCCGGGATGTGAACCAATCCTATGAGGCCTTCCTTGAGTACTATCAAACCGCGGCAGTCCCGACCGGCGCGTATAAGCCGCAGGAGAAAGGCAACGTCGAGGCGGGGGTTAAGGTCTCGACCAATTGGATCATCCACTACCTGCAGGGGCGGCGTTTCGCGGGTCTGGATGAGCTGAACGAGGCCGTGGCCGAACAGGTGGAGATGATCAATGACCGCACGCCCTTTCGCGGGGAGAACCGCTCCCGACGCGATTGGTTCCAGGATGCTGAACGCCACGAACTCATCGGCCTCCCGGCCGAGCCGTGGCAGCAGGTTTACTGGCGCAAGGCGAAAGTCTCCAGGGACTGGCACGTGCAGGTCGACACGGTTAAATATTCGGTTCCGCACCAGCTCGCCGGGCAGATCCTGGACGTGCGGATCGTGGGTGAGCAGGTCACCGTGCTTGCCGGTGGGCTCGTGGTTGCTTCGCACCGGCGTGGTGCGCAGCGTCATTCCTACGTCACCGATCCCGAACATGCGCCGCACGGGTATGAGGACATCTCACTGCTCTGGACCCGTGCCTATTTCATCCGGCAAGCAACAAAGGTCGGCCCCTACACGGTTCAGGCGCTGGCTCGGTTGCTGGATCGGAAAAAGATCGAAGCGCAGGGCTACCGCTCCTGCATGAACATCCTGGCACTGGGCAAGGGCAACAACCGCGCCCTGCTGGAGCAGGCCTGCCATGACCTCTGCGTGCAAGACGAGCGGAACCCTGTCAGTTATACCGCGCTCAAACATCGCATCACCGCCCTGCGGGCGGCCTACGCCGGGCGTCCGGGCGTGAGCGCACCGGCATCGCCGCAGTCCGGCGCGGGGCCGGTGACCGCGGGTGCCAGGGATACCAGCAGCGCCCATCTGGGCGGGATCTCGCAGTTCAGTCTCGAGGCCTTGAGAAGCACCGCCGCAACCGAGGAAACGAAGGAGGAGGACCATGCTTGATCATCATCTGACCGACGATGACATGGGGCTGTTTACCGGGTTGCGGATGACAGCGTTCGGCCAAAGCGTCATCGACATCGCCAACGACTCGGCCTATGACGAATGGACGTTTTCGCGCAAGGTCCGTCATGCACTGGATCAGGAGATCGCGGCCCGGGCCCAGCGTCGGGTGGTGAAGCTGCTCAAGGAATCGAAAACGCCGAACCCTGCTGCCTGTGTTGAAGACATCCACTACCTGCCGGACCGGAGCCTGAACCGGGAGGTCGTGGCACGGCTCGCGTCCTGCCAGTGGATCGAGCACACCACGAACCTGGTGATCCTGGGCAAATCAAGCGTCGGCAAATCGTATTTGGCCCAAGCCCTGGTCAACGCGGCCTGCCGGCACGACTACACGGCTCGCTACTTCCGACTTGATGACCTGGCGAACAAGCTCGCGGTTTATCGTCGGGGTGATGCCGAACGGCTGACGTTCCTGGGCAGCCTGCACGACTGCGATGTTCTGGTCCTGGATGACTTCTTGACCACGCCGATTAGCCCGGAGACCGCGAGCGAACTGCTCAATATCCTGGCGGGGCGCGAACACCGTGGCGCCACGGTGGTGACTTCTCAGTTCGATCCCGAGGACTGGTACAAGTCGCTGCATGATGCGGTGATCGCCGAATCGATCCTCAACCGCATCGTTTCCAGCAGTGAGTTGGTCCAGCTTGATGGGCCCAATATGCGTCGGCGTAAGCATACGGGTCCGGGAGATGAGCCGGTGAGCTGAAGCGATCGGTGCTGGCGCGAGGGCTCGGTGCTACCGGGTCCTCGCACCGGTGCTACCGTTTCGCTCCACATGCGCTACCGAAAGCTCCGTCTATACAGTCAAGGCCCCATGCGGCGGGGAAATGGCCGGAAAATCGCCGGTAGACCGCGGCAAACAAGGAACCAAACGCTCGGTCCTCACCGACGGCAGGGGCATCCCCCTGGGATGCGTGGCCGCACCAGCGAACCGGCACGACTCCCCGCTACTACGCCCCACCCTGGAGAAACTCGCCCGCTTCGGATTCCACCTGCCACCAAAGATCACCGTGCACCTGGACGCCGGCTACGACTCCACCAAGACCCGGGACCTGCTCGAGGAACTCGGCTGCGCGGGCGAGGTCGCCACCCAGGGCATCCCCTCACCGATCCCGGTCGGCAAACGGTGGGTGGTGGAACGCACCAACTCCTGGCACAACCGCGGATTCCGCAAACTGGCGATCTGCACCGAACGGCGCACCACCGTCATCAACGCGTTCATCGCTTTGGCGAACAGTGTCATCGTGATCCGCCGACTCATCCGCGAAGCCTGGCTGACCCACCGCTGGGATGCCCGGCTCCTCCGCCGCCCCTGAGCCTATTGGCGCATTTTCTTAGGAATTAGAGGGCCCAGCGATCCCCAGACTTCAACGAATTTTCCATTCGCACGTATTCACCCCAAGCAGTTGATGCCTCGCCACGACAGAGATTGGTGCGGTCTGCGAATGGGCGCCGTAGCCGGCGCCGCACACGGCGTGGACTATGGCGCCCATCAGAGCACTTATGGGTGCGGTCATCGCGTGAGCGCTCCTTCGAAACAGACTCGGTAAGTCGTTTCAAAAATCACGCGATGACCGCCGCACTTCCGGGAGCAACACGACCTAGATGGGGTGCTACAGCTCGGCGGTGGACCTCACCTAGTTGGAACCGCTTCGGTTGATCTTTCCGTTGACACCGTGCGGGAAAAACCCGCCGGATGTGACCGACTTCGGGTTCAGGTAGGCGATGTTCAAGACCTGCGCCGTGGTACGGCTGAAGGCCAGGGCATTGGCGTCGGCGGGCACGAGGTTGGCGACCTTGGCCGTTCCGATGCCCTGATCCAGATCCGTCTTGCCATCGAGGCTGTCGCGGGCGTTCGAGATGGCTTGGGCGGGAGCCTGAAGGCCCCGGGCATACATGGTGGTTCTGATAATGCCAGCGTGGTATGCCTCCACAGCAAGGATGCCAGCAGCCGCCTCGAGGTAGGTCTTGTTGTCAATGAACGGTGCAGCCCCCTTATATGCAGTGACGCCAACGTCCTCGAAAATAAACGCCCCGAGCAGGAAACTTGTTTCATCCTTGAACGGGCTGAAGGTCTGACCTGCAGTGATGAGACCGGCAGCGAGAGCGGCAGCGGTAAAGCTGGCATCAAGGTCGATCCGAGGCCGGGCCACCGCGGCTTTGCCGAGTGCGCTGCGCAGAAAACGGACATGAGCCTTTTCATCCGCTGCGATCTCGATGGCGTACTTGTGGATCAGGCTACCGCGTGTGAACGGGACCTTTCGTCCGCCCGTGACCCAGCCTTTCTTTCCCCTGCCGTCCGTGAGGCTGTCGGCCAGACCCCTGCCAGTGACCGCACGCAGGTAGAATTCGGCCTCAAGGTATTCCAAGTTCAGTGCGAAGTTCAGGATGGAAGAGTCGCTGGGGGCACCCTTATGCTCGTCCCTATCGGAATGAGCCGATGCAGGTGCGGCCGATAGCAGTGCGCCGGTACCCACGAGGCCTGCCGCGGCAGCTGCGCTAAAGAGCTTCCTGCGGTCAAGGGTGTTTTCCGCGCTCCTTGCCATTGCCGTGGTGATGAATTTCTGCTCGAACATTGTGTTCTCCTGCCATTCTGATGGAATGGCGGGGGCAGGACTGTCTCCTCTAGCGCTCCCCCAGCACTGCGGAACCCTCGCCACGGTCGAAGCGACCGCGATAGGTGTCAGGGTACATGCAGGATCAAGACGAGGGAAGAGGCCGCGTTGACTCATAAAAACCTCCGCGTAGCCAGATGCGTTGCCTCGGCTGAGTGTGGACAGTCATTATTTACCGGGGTCATACTGGCGAGATGCGCGAAGTAATCAGCACGCCCAACGCACCGAGTTCCCCGTTGTACAGCCAAGGCATCAAAGTGGGGGGGCCATGTTTACGTTACGGGATTGGTCGGTATTGATGTCGCCACGGGCCAACTTGCCGGACCATAAATCCAAGAAAAAACACGGCAGGCGCTCGTCAACTGCAGAAGCGTCCTGGGAGCTGCGGGGGCCGGCCTCGATAACGTGGTTGAGGTCGGGGTATTGCTCGCGGACCCGGCGGACTTTTCCGGCATGAATGACGAATACGGAACATGGTTCCCCGTCAGCCCCCGACTCGCTACACGACAAAACTCGGTGCCGTGGTTCCTGGAGTCCTCATCTCCATTCGCATGACTGCGATCATCGAGTAGGCAACGCCCCGCCGCGCAGGTGAGATCGAGCTACCTCCCTGTTGTGCTTATAGCGTTTTCGTTTGTGGAAGTGCGCTTGGCGATGGTCGTACGAAGTGCCCGATTGTGACGATAATGTTCGTAAGGCATGACCGTCAGCAGGTCCACAAACGGACTCGTGTTACGGGCTGTGTGGCCCTGCAGCTAGACGATGCGGGGGCTGCGCATCGGTCCAGCCACATATCAGGTCCGAGGAAAGCACGTCGATTGCACCAAGATGTTGGTTCCAGAAACGATGTTCCGACCGAAAATCCGGCCACCCTCAAAGTGGCTTGCCGCATCGCACGCGAAACCCTGCAGGCTTCACATGCCCGCGGTCCTGAATATCGGTCAACCCTGATGTTTTGTCCGCAGGCCAATCACCTGACATCCGTGATTTCACGAGCAAAAATGAGCCTTGAGTACTTCACGTTCCCGTGTGCTGAACCGCCCCCGTCCTCAGTGCGGGAAGCGCACACTGAAGCTGGCACGGGAGTCGAGCCTCCGACTAGCTGCTCGGCTCCACGGCTTGCGAGCGTTGGAACATGGTGCTCGTCGCGGAGCTTTCGTTTGGTCAGGAGCGGTCCAGCCCGATGAACGCGCCCAGTTCGGCGAATACGGCAGGATTCGAGGGCATGTAGTTGGTCAGCTCGGGGGAGCGGATGATCACGGCGCGCCATTGCCCGCGCGAAACAGCCACATTGACCCGGTTGCGGTTGAGGAGGAACTCCATGCCTCGAGGTGCATCCACCGCGGCCGAGCAAGCCATCGACATCAGTACAACGGGGGCCTCCTGGCCCTGGAACTTATCCACCGTTCCGACCCGTGCCTCGCCGAGCCCGGCGGCGTCCAGCGCATCTCGGACGATGTTGACCTGCGCGTTGTAGGCAGCGACCACGAGGATATCGGATGCTTCCAGCGGGCGGCTTCCCCCGCCCTCGCGCGGGTCGTGCCAAGGAAGTCCAAGGTGCGCGTGGATCTGGTTGATTACCTCGGCAGCTTCCTCGACGGAGGAGGTGGAGTTGCCCTGATGGGACACCATGACCGTGTGCACGCCGGGTTCGGCGCCTTCCAGATGCCGGGCCGATGCGGCGGGCGTGGATTCAAGCTTTCCGCGGTAGCTCAGCTTCGAGACGGCGGCGCATAGTCGCGGGTGCATCCGCCACGAATCGGCTAGGAAGTAGCCCATGGGTTCAGGCAGCGTGCTGTGCCCGGCCGAGAGCCAGCCCAGCGCCGATTCGTCCACTGGTTCCGGGTGCTGGCCCTGGGTGACCTGGGGAAGCTGCTGCGGATCCCCGAGTAGCAGCAGGCGCTTGGCCGACCGTGCCACGGCCAGGGTATTCGCCAGCGAGTACTGTCCGGCCTCGTCGATCACCAGCAGGTCAAGGGAATCGGCACCCACATGGTTGCCGGTCATCGTCCAAGCGGTCCCGCCGATGAGTGCGCCGTTTCCGGAGCCGAGCAGACCTGACAGGCCCTCATCCGTTTTCACGCGCCAGGGCACCGAATCCGGATCGATGCCGTCGCGGACCTTCTTGCCCACCAGATCGGGATCCACACCGGCCTTGTTGATCGCCGCGCGCAGCATGTTCTCCACCACGGCATGGGATTGGCCGACGACCCCGACGTTCCAACCACGGCCCACCAGCTCGGCAATGACATGCGAACCGACGTGTGTCTTACCGGTGCCCGGTGGGCCTTGTACAGCGAGGTAGGAATGGTCCAGGTCGGACACTGCGGCAGTAATGGCCTTAATGTAGTTGTGCCGGCCGTGCTCATCGGTTTCCAAGGCGGGCAGTCCGTTCAGCGTGGCAAGCTGCGGGGAACGCCGGCGCAGGATGTCCAGGCCCGGGTGTGCCGGCAGGTCCGGAACGGTGGCGCCGACCTCCTGGGCAAGCGCAGCAAGTGCGGCGCGCAGGCTTGCCGTGTTCACCGGCTTGTTGACCAGCAGGCGGATCGGCAGCTCCCCGTCGGCCGGCAGCTTCCCGGTTTCCTTCTCGCGCAGCACGATCCGGGACATGGTCTCGTCTCGGGCGGCCTTGCCCAGTGCATCATGGGCCGGCTCGATGCTCTCGACCTCGGCATCCGGTGCGGCATAGCGTCCGGTTTCCGTGGACACCGGGAACATGTAGGTTTCCGGGGCGGGGCCAGACATGACCCGGTGCCATTTGCTGCCCTCGCGGAAATCCGATCCCTCGGGGGCGGTCCCGATCAGCTCCACGAACCGGGTTTTCATCCTTGTCCGGGCTCCTCCGACCTTCGCCCAGTCCTCCAGCACCGTGGCGCGGTGGACCAAGAAAGAGTTGCGAGTTTCGGCGAGGTCCTCGTCCAGCGCATCGATGTTGCTGAACAGGTCCCACCAGTACTGCTTGTCCTCGCGCCGGTGGTAGCCGGTGGCCGCGGCGACCATGGCGATCGCAGCCTCCTCCGGCGTCGCGTCGCGGTCATCGGGCAGGGCAGCCAGATAGTCACGCAACCGAATTTCCTCGGGTGAGGGTTCCGGCACCGGGGCCTGGGCCGCCGAATCCGGCAGGGCTTGCTGAGCGTGGGACTCCCAGGCGGTGGCTGGTGCCAGCGAGCGCAGCCAACGGTCGAGCTCGAGCGTGGAGAGGCAATCATATTCGTTGTAGTCGGAGATGGAGGTCAGGATCGTGGCGGCCACCGCCGCATCCCCGCCATCGCGTGCCTCGGTGTATTTCGAGTAGGCGACCACCGAGGCGCCGGCGTCTTTCACATCACCGGAGCGAAGGTTCTCGCCCATGTACAGCGGCTCGATCTTCTTGATCGAGTATGAGGCCTCGGTGATCCGCAGCGAATTGCGCACCGTCTCGTAGAGGTCCACCAGCAGGCCCTCGCGCAGCCAGTCGTCCACCGTTTCCTCGCCTGCCACGTGGCGAAGGGAAAGGTTGCGCAGCGCCGACTTCTCATACGCGGCATAGTGGTAGACGTGCAGCTCCGGCCAGGTCTTACGGCGGTCCTCGACATAGGCGAGGAAGTCCAGGAACGCCTGGCGCTCGCCGGCACGGCTGTGCGCCCAGAACGGCTTGAAGACAGCACTGCCGGTGTCGACCTCGATGACCCCAAAGAGGTATTCCAAGCCCCAGCCCTCGTTGGTGTCCTGCCACAGGGGGTCGCCCTCGAAATCGAAGTAGATGTCGCCGGGGCTCGGTGCCGGAAGCCGGGAAATGGTCTGGGTGGGCAGCAGCCGATAGCCCACTGTGCGTTCGGTGCCGTTGGCGGTGAAGGTGCGAGAGCCGTCCGGTTCCTGCACCCCTGTCTGCATGCGGGCCTGGTCGCGCAGCTTGGAGACCGCTCCGGTGGCCGCCGTGGCGGGCATCGCCGCCAGCTCGTCGATGGTGGTGATTCCGGCGTCCATCAGCTTCTTGCGTCGTGATGAGCTCATGCCCGCCACCAGCAGCAGGTCCCGGTGCGCGGTGACCTGTTCGAAGCAGTAGTCGCAGCGCCCGCACGCGCCGATCCCGGGCTGGCCCCAGGTCACGGCGTTTCCGGCGCGCGCCGCAGCGCTCATCGAACGGAAGCGGTCGCGGCGGTCCCGGAAGACCGGCAGCAGGTCGTGGATCTCATGCACGCTGTGGGTGTTATCGCCGAGCACCAGGCGGGTTTCGCTGTGCAGCGGAATGCCCGAGGCAAGCAGCTGGTCCCCGTAGGCGGCCAGCTGCAGCAGGGCGGTGACCTTGGCATGGCGGGCCAGCTTCGAGTCCCAAACCGAGTAGGCACCGTCGGGCTCGCGGACCAGGAAATCGGCGAAACCAACGAACTCCCCGTCGAAGAACGTGGCTTGGAAGACAACGTCTGCGCCGATGCGCAGGGCCTCGAGGGTTTCGTCGCGGGCAGCGCTGAGCGCAGTCCGGTTGCTGTCGGCGCGGGCCAGCTGTTTGACTCCAGTGCCGGTGGCCCGGTCCCATGGACCGAATTGGTTGATCAGCCCGTGCAGGACCTTGTTTTCGTGGACATCACCCAGGGCGGCGGCGCGGTCGAGCATTTCATCGGTGCCGAAGTCGGGCTTACCCGTTCGTCCCAGGCGCAGATCCAATACCCGCAGCGACCGGTATTCACATTCGCTGGCGGTCACCAGGTCGCTGGCCGAGAAGACCAGGTCGGCCGGCGCGCCGGCGATATCCGATGCAAGCAAGAACAATGGGGGAGCCTCCGAGGGGCATCATGCCGCGGCCGGTTGCCGCGTCCTGCTTCGAATCTAACAGCCCGGGCCGACACCCGGCGGCGGGAAGGGCGTCCGCCCTGCCGCGTGGAGAACCGGTTTGAGTCCCCCCTCCGACTGAATACCGAATGCCTAATGGGCGGCCTTGCCATGGAGGCTGCCAAGAAACCGGTTTCCTTTGCCCCTTCTTCGCCTTCGGGGGAGACCGTTGGGCCAACCCGGCCATACCGGCTCAGTGGCTGGCAGACCTCAGCTTTTCGGCCACCTCCAGCGCATCCCCGGAGGGCGCATGCGACTTGCCGTCCGGACGGGCGGCGAAGAGGTAGATCAATCCGACGCCGGCCACCACGGCGAAGCCGATCAGGACCGTCCAGTCGGTGAAGAAATCGCCGGTGCTGGTCGGCTTCGCCAACAGGTACAGGGCAAAGAGCCCGTAGGCAAGGGCGGCCACGTTCACCACGATGCCGAAGGATCCGAGACTGAAGGGCCCGGCGGGCTTCCATCCGCGAAGCCGCTGGCGCAACGCGGCGAGCACTACGGACTGGAAGGCGACGTAGATCCCCAGCACGGCGAAGCTGGTGACCTGGGTGAGCAACTGCTCTGAACCGAAGAAGATCAACACGCTGATCAACACCGGGATCAGGCAGGCGACGATCAGCGCATGGGTCGGGACCTTCGACTTCGGAGAGACCTTGGCCAGCCAGGCGTGCCCCGGAAGCATTCCATCGCGGGCAAAGGAGAAGACCAGCCGCGAGGCCGCCGCCTGCAGCGAAAGTACGCAGGACATGAACGCCATGATGGCAACGACGAGGAAGACCTTGGCCCCGATCGGGCCGAGCGCCGATTCCAAGATGGCGGGGATCGGATCGGGATCCTGACCGGCGACGATCTTTTGCAGATCAGGAGCG
This sequence comes from Paeniglutamicibacter cryotolerans, assembly GCF_014190875.1. NCBI lineage: Bacteria > Bacillati > Actinomycetota > Actinomycetes > Micrococcales > Micrococcaceae > Paeniglutamicibacter > Paeniglutamicibacter cryotolerans. The sequence goes on from NZ_JACHVS010000001.1 coordinate 1,805,165, forward strand.
GCAAGCACGTATCCGCCGAAGGAGAGCAGAGCCGAGACACCGCCGACCAGGATGGTCATGACCATGGCCAGCGGAATGCGCCTGGCCGGGTTGTTGACTTCCTCCGCCACATCGCCGCAGGCCTCGAAGCCGTAGAACAGGAACAATCCGGCCAGGGCCGCACCCATGAACGCCGCGGCGTAGGAGCCGTTTCCTTCCACTCCCATGGAATCGAAAAACGTGGAGAAGGGGTGCTTGCGGTCGAAGATCAGCAGGTAAAGGCCCAGCGCTATCACCCCGGTGAGCTCGGCGACGAGCCCGATCCGGGCCGCCGTAGCGAGGGTTCGGGTGCCGGTGAAGTTCAGCGCCAGCGCAACGAACAACAGGACCAGGGTTAACAACAGGGTGGAGCCGCGGGAGACCTCGACGCCGAAGATGCTGCCCAGGAAGCCGGAACCGAATTGGGCGACCGCCGTGATGGTCACGATCATCGCCCAGATGTAGATCCAGGCCGCCATCCACGCGTAGCGACGGCCCCAGAGCCGCCGGGTCCAGGGGTAGATGCCGCCGTGGATCGGGAACTGCGAGACGACCTCACCGAAGACCAGTGCAACCAGCAGCTGGCCGCCGCCGACGATCAGCAGCCAGAAAATCGAGGGCGGTCCGCCGGTGGCCAGGGCCACGGCGAAGAGCGAATACACGCCAACGAGCGGGGACAGGTAGGTGAACCCCAACGCGAAGTTCGACCAGAGCGACATCGACCGGTCGAAAGAGCCGGTGTAGCCCAAGACGGCGAGATGCTCGTTATCATCCAAGCGCTGGTGCTGTTCCACGAAGACCTGCTTTCCACCCGGCGGAAACCCCGGTTCGGCCCGTGCTGGCACCGACCCGCGGCAGCGGGCGGAGCCCGCTAGCTGAGAGGGTACGCCCGAAACCCGGAGTTGCCCATGGTCCGGAAGGCCACGTCAGTCGCCGATCCGCACGGCCGCCTCGCGTAGGTTCTGTTCCACCAGCGTGTAGGCGTCGCGGGCAACGGCCTTCCAGAGCCGCAGCGCCAATTCCGGGCGCTGCTCCTCCAACTGCTCGATGGCCTGCGCACCGAGCAGTTTCAGCCGTACCGGGCCCCGCGCCGTGACCTGGGTGACCTGGTCGCCGCCGGACCCCAGGGCTATCTCCCCGAAGGTCATGCCCGGGCCGAGCATCGCGTGGCGGACCAGATGCCCGCCTTCGCTGGTGCTGGTGGTGACCTTGCCGGAGAGGATGAAATACACGCCGCCGAAATTCTCGCCGGTCTTGCGCAGGAAGATCCCGTCCTGCACCTGTAGCGGGACCATGAGTTCCTCGAGCACGGCGATGTCAGCCGTCGAAAGTGGGGCGAGGACGTCGAAATCGGGGATGTCCACCTCGGTGGCGCTCAGGTGCTCGCCGCCGTACCGGGCCAGCAGCTGCTCCTCGGCCCATTCGACCGCCTCGGTGCGGGTGGTGAAGAGCGGGTCCCCCTCGGCGCAGACGTGGGAGCTGGTCGCCCCGGCCTCGTCGATCAGCCCCAGCACGCGGCCCTCCTCTGCCAGCTGGTCGCGCAGCTCGCACATCATGGCCAGCGCCACGGCATCCGTCTCATCGACCCGGCGCACGTCCAGCAGCACCAGTTCCACCTCCGGATCCAGTTCGGTGATGGCACGGACCATCGATTCGGTGCCGGCGAAGAGCAGGTCTCCGGTCAGCTCCACGATCCGGGCCCGGTAGCCCTGCGCGTCCAGCAGCTCCTCCTCGGCCTGCGAATGGCGTACCGCCGAGGGGACGGCCCGCACGTCGTAGCTGCCGCGCACGGTCGAGCGTCCAATGCGTGCGGCGCGGACGAAGTGCAGCCCCATGTCCCGGCTCATCCGTTCGCAGGCGGCCACCCCGCGCACCGAGGAACCGTGCGCATCCAGCGGCGGCGAATACACCGCCAGGCCCAGCTGGCCCGGCAGTACTGCGATGAGCCCGCCGCCGACACCGGACTTGGCTGGAAGGCCCACCGTGCTCATCCACGCGCCGGCATCGTCGTACATCCCGCAGGTGGTCATCACCGAAAGCACCCGTTGCACGGCGTCCAGGCCCATGGCCTGCACGCCGGTCACCGGGTGGCTGCCGGCGTTGGCCAGGGTCGCGGCCATCATGGCCAGGTCGGGCGTGGTGACCATGACCGAGCAGGCCCTGAAATAGTCCTCGAGCGCCCGCGTCGGATCGGTTTCGATGATGCCGAAGGAACGCAGCAGGTAGGCCAGTGCGCGGTTTCGGTGCCCGGTCTGTGCCTCGGAATGGTAGATCTCCTCGCTGACCGCCAGCTGACGCCCGGCGCAGAGCGAGAAGCGTTCCAGAATGCGTTCGAAGCGGGTGGCTCCGGGGGCCTCGGGAATCAGCGAGACGGCGGCGATGGCCCCGGCGTTGATCATCGCGTTCGCCGGGCGGCCGGTGTCCCTTGCCAGCGAGATCTCGTTGAACGCGTCTCCGGAGGGTTCGACGTCGATCTTCTCGTCCACCGGCCCGGCGCCGAGGTCATCCAGTGCCAGCCCGTAACTGAAGGGCTTGGAGATGGACTGGATGGAGAACTCCGACTGCGTGTCGCCGACCTGGTAGACGTGCCCGTCCACTGTGGCCAGGGCTATGGCGAATTCGTCGGGATTCACACCGGCCATCGCCGGGATGCCCTGGTAGGGGACGCCGCCACGCAGCCGGGACAGGTCGGCGTGGAGTTCGCGCAGGTAGCCTTCGATGGGGGATCGCATGTGCCCAGCATAGGCCTGCGCCCCGCGCCCCCGCGCGGTGGCGCCGGTCGGTGTTATTGCTGGCGGGAGGCCTCGGCCTGGCGCAGCAGGTAGCGCTGCAGCTTCCCGCTGGGGGTCTTGGGCAGATCCCGGACGAACTCGATGCGGCGCGGATAGGCGTGGGTCGCATAGCGGGTCTTGACCAGCTGCTGCAGTTCGGCGACCAGAGCGGCATCGCCGGTGATGCCGGCCGTGGGGACGACATAGGCGATCAGCACCTCGCCACGCAGCTCGTCGGGGACCCCGATGACAGCGGATTCGCGGACCGAGGCGTGCTCGGCGAGCACCGATTCGATCTCGAACGGGCCAATCCGGTAGCCGGACATGATGATCACGTCGTCATCGCGCGAGGAGAAGAAGAAGTAGCCCTGCTCGTCGACCATTCCCGCGTCTCCGGTGTAATACCAGCGCCCGTCCGAGCTGAAGCGCTCGGCGGTGCGGACCGGGTCGCCCGTGTAGCCGGGGAACCACATCATCGAGGAGGCAGGAACGTCGAGGGCCACGCGACCGCGCTCGCCCGGGTCGGCTATCTCGTCGGAATCCAACTTCAGCACGGCGGCCGCGTAGCCGGGCATCGGCCCGCCCATGGAACCGGGGCGCAGCTCGGCGATCACGTCCGGTGCCCAGCCGTTGATGATGCACATGCCCATCTCGGTCTGCCCGTAGTGGTCGCGGACCGGGGTGCCCAGCACCTTGGCCGACCAGTCGATGGTGGTGGCATCCAACGGCTCGCCGGCGCTGGAGGCGCGCAGCAGCTTGAGCCCGGGGAGCCCCTCGGGGCGTTCTGCGCGCATGGAGCGCACGATGGTCGGCGCGGCGGCGAAGTTGGTGACGCCGAACTTCACCAGCACCTGCCAGCAGAGTTCGGCGCTGAAGCTGGTGGACAGCAGCAGGTTGCGCCGGCCGGCATAGAGCGGGGCGAGGATGCCGTAGTACAGCCCGTAGGCCCAGCCCGGGTCCGCGACGTTCCAGAAGACATCGTCCTCGCGCACGTCCAGCCCGTAGTGGAAGTAGGCGTCGAAGGCCTCCAGTGCGCGGACCGGGACCGGGACGCCCTTGGGGGTGCCGGTGGTGCCGGAGGTGAAGATCTCCACTATCGGGTCATCGAGCCGGCGCACCGCCGCCTCGAAGCCGGTGGGCTGTTCGGCAAGCATCAGTGCCAGCGGGCCCTCGGGGCCATCGGCCTCCAACACGCTCAGGTTCAGCTCGCGGGAGAGTTCATCGGTGGCGAGCTTGGGCAGTTGCGCGCTGTCGGCAACCACGACGCGGGCTCCGGCGCCTTCGAGGCGGACCCTGATGGCCGGGGTGGCGAAGGCGGTGAAGAGCGGGACATGGACGGCGCCTAGGCGCCAGATGCCCAGGAGCATCGAGATAAGTTCGGAGCTCTTGCCCATGAGCGTGGCGACGCGGTCGCCTGGCTGCACGCCGAAGGATGCCAGCAGAGCGGCGGCGCGTTCGGAGTCCTCGCGCAGCTGCGCAAAGGAAAGGTCGGCGTGATCCAGCTGTTCGTCGATGACTGTGAACGCGGTGTCGGCAGCCGGGTGCCTGTCGCAGAGCAGTTCCGCGACTACCACCTCGTGGGGGAGTCGGGATTGTACGGAGAGTGGGGAAACCGGCATGTCATCACCTTGGTTAGAGACTCTGTGTGTGTGGGTGTTCGGACGGGCGCCGGCACCGTTCCCCTGAAGCTATCAGGGCCGGTGCCGGCCGCCCGTCACCATGAAGCGCTGACGAAACGAAGGCCAGCTGCCTATTTGCCGCGGCGCCCGAACAGCAGCGAAGCGATGACGGTGCCCGCGGTGACGGTGTAGACGGCGGGCCAGGCGCCCAGCTTCTTCGCCAGCGGGTGCGAAAGCCCGAACGCTGCCAGATAGGTCCCGGTCAGGGCAACGGCCCGTGGCGTGCCGGCGTTGCGCTTCCACAGGGCGAAGGCGCCCGCTCCCGCGGCGGCCAGGACGGCTCCTCCGAGCTGGCGGTTCTTGGTGGCCCGGGCGGTCTGGAACCCGCCGATCAGGCCGGCGCCCGAGAGCAGGGACGGCAATAGCGAACTCATGTACGACTCCTGATGTGGGTAACTGTTTTCCCTCAGCGTAGTCCCGCCAGCTGTCGGGAGGCTGTGCAAGCGATGATTGCTACGCTGGAATTTCCAGGCCGCCGGTGCAGGCCGCATCGGGCTCGGGGGTCTGGGAGCCGAGCCGGTATTTCTTGATGAACACGTCGATCCGCGGTCATCGACGGTGTCTGCAGACAGCTGGGCACCCCAGGCGCTGAGCACTATGGGGGAGGCCATGGTGTGGATTTGCCCCGGTGGGGTTTTGTGCCCGGCAGGCGAAGTGGTGCCATCAAGCGTCCGGGCGGACATCCAAGCCATCCCAGGCTGCGAGGAGGCCTGGGGGAGCCACCAGATGTTCAGCCAGGTGAACGTCTGCCCCGCTTGCTGTTGTTGGGTCAGGGCGATGTCATAGGCGAAGGTGCGTACCGCCTCGTTGGTCGAGCAGCCGCGGATGATCATCGACAGCTCGACAGCTCGACAGCTCGACAGCTCGACTGCCTGGTGGCTGGGTTGCATCTCGCGGGCAAAGCCTGCCTCGACCGATGCGTTGGCCGGGTAGCCGGTGTTCGGGCTCATCGTGCCGAGAATCCATCCACCGAAGCCGATGGCCAGGACGAAGGCGGCAACGGCCAGGATCAGGGCACAGGAAACGGGGCGCCGTGACGGCGCAGAAGAGGTGGACATCGGGGGTCCTTTATATGGTGATCAACCGGCGTGCCCGCCCCCTGCTGGAGGGGGGGGGCAGTGGACGGCGGTGGGGCAGGTCGCGGTGAGCTGCCCGGTCGGCCGGGGCAAGGCACTGCGGGGAAGGTGGAGCATTGTCCGGGCAATGCCGGACCCCGGAGTCGGCAACCACTGTGCCCATCGTTTCCGTGGCGGCGTCCTGAGTTCCGGAGGATGGGGAAACCGGCGCCGGGTTGGCATCCAACGCGAGGAACACGAAGGAGAACCGAGCGGCGAACGATGCCATGGATCTCCTTCCCCGGACCGTGCCCGGCCATAAATAACAGTTGAGTCGGCGAGCGTAAAGTTCGAATGTGGGAGAAGCCCGGGAATCGCGATCCGTGTCGCACCACGCGCGCAGCGGAAATCGGCCCGCGTTGCATCAAGTGACGCGACGTTGCCGGTTAGGGCCGGGAGCCTGCGGGTGCCGCCCCGGACTCCTGGTCCCGTCCCCGCCCTGGCGCGTTTGCCGAGTTCACGCCCGTGGCCCATAGGCTGAACACATGGAATTTCTTGCACGGTGGTGGGACGCGGTCCTGGCCGGATTCGGACGTGGCGAATCGCTGCAGGCGCCCCTGCCGGTGCTGCTGGGCCTCCTTGCCGTGGCCGCGGTGGTTTCGGTGCCGCGGGCCAGCTGGCGCTGGTTCGGGCTCTACGTGACGTTCGTGCACGAACTCGGGCACGCATTTGCCGCGCTCATGACCGGACGAATGGTCCATGGGCTGAAGATCGGGCTCGACCATTCGGGCGAGCTGGTCTCCAGCGGTCGCGGCCGTTTCGGCGCCGCCTGGTCCGGGTTCTGGGGCTACCCCGCGCCGGCCGTGGTGGGCGCGGCGCTGATCTGGGCGGCAGGGGCAGGATATTCCGGGGCCGCGCTATCCATTGGAGCGCTGTTGCTGCTCGCCTCGCTGATCTTCATCCGCAATTGGGCCGGGATCCTGGTCTCGCTGTGCTGCGCGCTAATAGCCCAGTTGCTGGTTCTCTTTGCCGCGCCAACGGTGGTCGCCTGGGTCATCCTGTGTCTGGGCATCGGCCTGCTCGTGGGCTCGGTGCGCGACTGGTTCAAGGTCGCCGCCGTCCATGTGCGGCACCGAAACCGGATCGCTTCATCGGATGCGTACCTGCTTGCGCGCCGCACCGGGGGACCGGCGTGGCTGTGGCTGAGCGGATTCGCCGTGGTCATCCTCGCCGCGGTGTCCTTCTCCGTGTACCAGTTCAGCTTCCTGCTCGCCTGAGCCCGGGGATCCCCTACGCTGGAACGGTGGTCAATTACACGTTCAGGCAGTTGCAGTATTTCGTTGCCGTCGCCGACAAGGGCTCGCTCTCCGGGGCAGCCACCGCCTGCCATATCTCGCAGGCGGCCATGTCCCAGGCGATCGGCGAGCTCGAGCGCATCGTCGGTTCCCAGCTACTGGTGCGGCTCCGGGCGCGCGGCGTGGTGCTCACCGCCGTTGGTACCCAGTTCCTGCTCGATGCCCGGGAACTGATGCGCCATGCGGAAGAGGTTCAGAACCGGATCGGCGAACGCAACGCCACGTTATCCGGGCCGCTGGTGATCGGCTGCTACTCGGGATTGTCGGCCTTCTGGATGCCGGTGATCTGCGAGCAGTTCTCCAAGCCCAACCCGGGACTCGACGTGCGCATCATCGAAGGTGACGGCACCGAACTGCAGGAACGCATGCTTGAGGGCTATTTGGATGCGGTGCTCACCCATACCCGGCATGTGCTGCCACAGGTCCAATCGACAACCATCATGGCGGGACGACCCTATGTGCTGCTGCCAGCGGGCCATGTGCTGGCCCGCAGCGGTCGCGTGAAACTGGCGGACCTGGCTGATGAGGACTTCGTTTCACTGGACATCCCCTCGGTGCGGGACAACCAGATGGTGAACCTGCGCATGTCCGGGCTGGACCCGAAGATCGCCTGGAGCTCCTCGAACCTGGAGACGGTGCGTGGCATGGTTGCCCGGGGCCTGGGCTATACGGTGCTGGTCCAGCGCCCGCCGGTTAACCTGAGCTACGACGGGCTTCCGCTGGCCATCGTGGAAATCGACGGACCGGTGGGAAACAGCGACATCTGCGTGGCCCACACCGCCTCGGTCAGGCCGAGCCTGCGGCTGCGGGCGTTCATCGCCTTCTGTGAGCGGATCGGGGTCGAACGCGAGGTTCATGCAGCCAGCCGGTGATGGCGTAGTCCCCAGCCGTCGAATCGTCACAGCCGGTTACTGGCTTTCAAACAGCCTCGGCATATCAGCGACGAGCATCGTTGATAGTGAACCGGTGATGTGTGCCGGGCCCATGCATGGCAGCGCTCCGGGCGGCCATTGAAAGGAATGCTCATGGCAAAGAAAAAGGGCTCTCCTGACGTAAATGTGGGTGGTGTCATTTCTGGTATGGGAGCCGGGTGGTGACCGGTCCGCAGGCGAGCATGATCAGTGCCAGCGTGGCCTCCGGTGAATGGAACCCGTAGGAGCGTCTGGTCATGGTTCTGATCTTGTTGTTCAGGCCCTCATGCTTGCCATTGCTGATTCCTCGCGTCACCGCCTGGTAAATGCCTTCCATATGTCCGCGCAAGGTCGCTGCGGCCTTCCTGAACGGAGCCAGGGCGCTGGTGGTCGCGGCGTCGCACCAGGCGCTGATCATGCCCATGACGTCTTGGGTTTCAAGGTCCCCGGCGAAGACCTCCCGCAAGGACTCCTTGAGCAGGTATGCCTCCCAAAGTTCCCCTCCGTCCTGCTCCATTTGCTTCAGGGTCGCGCCCTGCTTTTCGGTGAGGTCCCCGGGATTTTTCAGCAGGGCCCAGCGGTTGCCCTTGTATTTTTTGGCGAAGGCCTTATCCGGTAGTTCACGGGCCTTTTGCCAGAAGGCACGACGGACGGCTTCCAGGGCGTTGGTGGCCAGCTGGACGCAGTGGAACGGATCGATGCAGATGGCGGCCTGCGGCGCATTCTTCTTCACGGATTTGATGAATGCCGCTCCCATGTCCATGCTGACCGCCTTGATGTCTTGGGTGTTTTCGGGGCCGATTTCCGTGAAGAACTGATCCAGGGTGGCGGCGTTCTTCCCGGCTGCTCCCCAAAGGATGGTGGAGGTTTCGTGGTCCGAAACCAGGGTGAGGTAGTTGTGGTGCTTTTTCCAGGAGATCTCGTCCACGCCCAGGTGCACCAGATTCTCAAAGCGTGTGTCGTCGAGTTGTTCCTCCACGACGCGTTCACAGATGGCTCCGACGGTGCGCCAGGCGATCCTGGTGAAGGCGGAAACGCTGGTCTTGTCCGCCCGGGTGACCAGCCAGGCGACGAGGTCCTCGAAGTCTCGGGTGAACCTCGCATTGGAGCGGGCGAAAGGCACGGCCTGGACCACGACTCCGTGTTCGGGGCAACGCAGCCGCCGGCGCAGCATTTTCAGGACCAGGGGGCTGCCGCCCAGATCCAGGTGCCTCCACCTGGATTCGGCCCACCGGGTGTCGTATCCGACCGTGGTGGCAAAGGGGCAGTGCGGGCAGGAGAGCTTCTTCCGGGCGGTGAGTTTCACCGTGGCGATGACCGCGCCATGACCATCGAATTCGACGTTGGTGATACTGGTGCCGCTGAATTTGAGGGCGCGATTGAGTAGAGTGGTAGCTCGCATGGGTAACTCCGGTTAAGTCTGATAGTTGAGGAACTTACAAACTTACCGGGTTGCCCATGCTTTCTCGTTTACCACGTTTTCCCTGACCCACATTTACGTCAGGAGAGCCAGAAAAAGACAATGGTTATTGGTACTTCCGCTGCAGCCCTGGCGCTTCTCGCCGGTCCGGGCTTTGCAGGAGTTGCCTCTGCTGCCGATTCGTCCGGTACCGCCTCGGACGCGACAAAGAGCATCACCCGTTCGGCGCCATCGGAACACGGCTGGCACGGCAACCACGAGGGACACCAGAAAGGTGAAATGGCCTCCGGTTTGGCTAGGAAGCTGGGAGTTGACGCATCAAAGGTCAGCGACGCACTGAAGACGTTCAGGGCGGCCAACAAGCCGACCGAACGCACTAAGGGCACCGAGCGGCCTGATCGTTCCCAGCTGAACGAGGAGTTGGCCAAGTCCTTGGCCGGGTCGCTGGGAATCGACGAATCAAAGGTCACTGCAGCCTTGAATGACCTCCGTTCCACGGCCTAGGACGAACATGCCGCCGGGATGAAGTCCAAGCTGGAAGCGGCCGTTGCCAACGGGACGCTGACACAGGCCGAAGCCGACGCCGTCACCAAGGCCATCGACAAGGGAGTGATCGGCGGGCGCTAGCCCGCAAGGTCGCCTTGGCACAGCAAGGAGGTGGCCCCCACGGATAATCCGTGGGGGCCACCTCCTTGTGAACCTGAGTCCGATGCCGTTACATGACGTCGGCTGACAGGTCCGCGTCCTTGCCTTCCTTCATGCTGCGCATGGCCACCGCGGCGACCAGGAACGCAGCCGCCCAGACCGCGCCGGCGATCCACAGCGAGCCCCCGCCCAGGAGCACCAGGCCGGCAACGATCATCGGGGTGAACCCGGCACCCAGCGTCGAAGAGAGCTGATAGACCAGCGAAGCGCCGGTGTAGCGGATGCGGGTCGGGAACAATTCGGCGGTGAAGGCGCCGAACGGGCCGAAGATGACACCTTGAATCAGGCCGTTGGCGGCAAAGAGTGCGATGGCGAAGGCCCAGAGCATGCCCAGCTGCAGCATGAACATGATCGGCAGTGCCAGCACGGCTCCGGCAATGATGCCGACCATCATGACCGGGCGGCGTCCGATGCGGTCCGAGTAGCGGGCCGCGACCCACACGGCAACCACGGTCAGGGCGGCGCCGCAGGCCTTGATGTTCAGTACTGCGGTGCGGTCCATTCCGGCCGAGTCCACCACATAGGAGATCGCCCAGACCGTCATGATGCCCTGCACTGTGTAGGAACTCATGCCCACGAGCGTGCCCATGATGACCGATTTCGGGTACTTGGTCAGGACCTGCATCAGCGGGATCTTGCGTTCCTCGGCCTTGTCTTCAAGGGCCAGGAACAGCGGCGACTCGGCGACCTTCAGCCGGATGACCAGGCCGATGGCGACCAGCAGGATGCTGGCGAGGAACGGGATGCGCCAGCCCCAGGCCAGGAACTGGTCGTTGGGCAGCGTGGAGACGGCCGAGACGGCAAGGGTTGCCAGCACTGCGCCGGCCGGACCGCCCATGTTGGCGAAGCTTGCAGCGAAACCGCGGCGTTCCTTCGGTGCATGTTCGAGGGCCATGAGCATGGCGCCTCCCCATTCCCCGCCAACGGCCAGCCCCTGGACGATGCGCAGGAAGATCAACGCGATCGGGGCAATCATGCCCACCTGCGCGGTCGGAGGAAGCAGCCCGATGATCGTCGAGGCCACGCCCATCATCACCATGGAGGTAATCAGCACGCCCTTGCGGCCCAGTTTGTCGCCGAAGTGACCGAAGACGATGCCGCCCAGCGGCCGGGCGAGGTAGCCCACTGCGAGGGTGGCGAAGGAGGCGAAGAGTGCGACGGAGGGGTTCAGGTTAATGAAGAAGACCTTGTTGAAAACCAGCGAGGCCGCCGTTGCGTAGAGGATGAAATCGTAGAATTCGATCGCGCTGCCGATAAAGGAGGAGGCGAGGATTCGCCGCATTTGCGGGGAATTCAGCGAAGGGACTTCGAGTGATGCTGCCGGGGGGACCTGAGTCGTGGTGCTGTGCTTCATCGGGTGGCTGCCATTTCGGAGGGTACGTGCGCGAAGGAGATGGTTTCAAGGTCATCCGGCACCAGGAAGGTTCCGGAGAAGCCGTCGGCGTGGGAGAGCCAGACGGAAAGCGGGGTGGTGCCCGGCACCAGGTGGTGCAGGGCCAGCGTGCGGACGCCGGCGCGTTCGGCCAGTTCGATGGCCTGGGCCGGAGAGGTGTGGGAGACGCGGTGGTGGTCCATGGAGGCGCGTGCCGCCTCGGTGCCGATCGACCCGTAGGAGCGCTCGACCCAGTCGAAGTCGATGGCCTCATGCAGCAGCAAATCGGTGCCTGCTGCCAGGGTCACCAGGTTTTCACAGGGGGCGGTGTCCCCTGAGATCGTTACCGATCCTTCTGCCGTGTCGAAGCGGAACGCGAAGGCCGGTGCTATGGGTGGGTGTTTGACCAGTGTTGCCGTCACGGTGACCAGGTCGTCGCTGTAGATTTCGAACGGGATGAAATCTTCCGGGGTGGGATTCTGGTTCGGGTGGTAGCCGGTCCCCTCCGGGATCACGATGTCAGTGGCGATGAAATGCTCCAGCGGTGAAGGACGCAGCGCATCGATGACCCGGTCGTTCAGGTCGGTGGCGTAGGCCTGCATCAGGTGGCTGAACATGTCGGCTGTTCCCGGTGTGGGGTTGGCGGGGTAGAGCGGCTGCGGTGCCACCGCGGCACGCGGTGACGCCGGCGGCAGGGCGCCGCGGTTGCCCGGGCCGACGATGTGGATCGGCGCTTGGCCGGGGGAGAGGTTGAACATCCCGAAGATGGCCAGCGAGGCAAGATCGATCGTGTGATCCGAGTGCAAGTGGGTGAGGAAGATCCCGCGCAGGTCGGCGACGGTGAATCCGGCCTTCATCAGCTGGTTGCCGACGCCGGTCCCGGCATCCACTAGGTAGACGGCCGAGCCGACCACCACGGCTGTGGCAATGCCTGAGCGCTTTCCGGCGTTTTCGCCGGTCCACCAGCGAGGCCCGCCCGCAGTGCCGAGGGTCACGACGTGTGGTTTCAGGGATGTGCTTTGCACGGGATTCTTCTCCTTCGAGGGCCGGGATGTCTAACGGAGGCCCATAACCAGAATGGTGTCCCAGCGCACATATGTAAAACTGTATTTATCTGACATTTACATCGGTTAAACCTATGAATGCCGACCACCCTCGGAATATGCCACCATCGAGGGGAGCACTCACCGATTTACCGAGGAGACCCCCCGAACATGAGCATCCCGCCTGGAAGCCTGCCGCTGGATTCACTGCCCCGACTGCTGCTGGACGTCGAGGCCATCGAGGCTAATATCGCCCTGAAGGAACGCTGGGCCGCCGAGCACGGCATGGTCCTTGCCCCGCACATCAAGACCACGATGACCCGGCAGATTGTGCAACGGCAGCTTCCCGGAGCATGGGGAGCCACCGTTGCCACAGCCAAGCAGGCCGCACTCGCCGCCCAGTTCGGCGCCCGGAAGATCCTGATCGCCAACGAGGTGATCTTCGCGCCCGACCTCATGGTGCTGCGAGGCCTGCAGGAAGCCGACCCGGGACTGCTGATCCACCTGCTCGTCGACTCGGCTGCCGGTATCGCCGCCGCGACCGGGGCCTTTGCCGGGAGCCCGATGCCGCTGCGCGTGCTCATCGACGTCGGAGTCGCCGGCGGGCGCACCGGCATCAGGGACGCGGCCCAGGCCGGCCCGCTCGCGGAGGCGGTCATCGCGGCACCGTGCCTGCTCTTCGCCGGGGTCAGCGCCTATGAGGGGGTGGCGCCCAACTCGCGGGACGCAGGCAACCTCGCGGCCATCGACGCGCATTGCGCCAATGCGCTGGGCATCTTCGAGATGCTGAGGTCGAGCGTCGAAATCGAGAAGCCCATCTTTTCGATCGGCGGTTCGGCCTTCCAGGACCGTGCAGCGCTCTTCCTGCCCGGCGGCACCGTGGAAAACGTGCTTCGCTCGGGTTGCTACGTCGTCCATGACCACGGGACCTATGCAAATATCAGCCCGGTGAAGGGCCTGACGGCAGCGGCCCGGGTCCGCGCCCAAGTCATTTCCGCTCCGGAGGAAGGCCGCGTGATGATCAACGCCGGCAAGCGGGAGCTCGCCTACGATGCCGGGCTGCCGGTGCTGCTCGTCGCCTACCGAGCTGGGGCACCGATCGCAGGAGCAGCCGGAACGGCGACCCGGCTCTTCGACCACCATCTGATCCTCGAGGAATGTGCCGGGCTGGTCGTGGGGGACCTAGTGGATCTGGGCATTTCCCATCCGTGCTCGGTGTTCGACCGTTGGCGCGACGCGGTTGCCGTCAGCGCCCAGGGTGCCGAAACCTGGCACCCGGAGTTCTGAGGACAGCTTCCGGAATCTCAGGTGCGGGCCGGCATGCTCAGCCGAGACCGTCAACGAAATGGGTGACCGCCGCATCGAGCTGTTCGAAGCGGTCTTCCCGCAGCGCGGAGATGGCTGTTCCGCCGTCCAGCAGCGGGTTGGTGCCCAAAATCCACGCACGGGCAAGGTCAGCGTCCTCTACGGCGCACAGACGCAGCCATTGCACCAAGGCGTTGCGCAAACGTTCGGCCGCTGCCGCGCCCGGTTCTGCTCCGTAGGGTCTGGTCCACTGTCCGGGGAGGGCGCGATCGCCCGTGCCGGTCAATGCGCCGACGAGTGCCGGGCCGAGCACCGTCATGACACCCCGGGCAACTGAGCTGATATCCATCAGGGCAACGTGTTCACGGATTCCGTCCGTGCTGGGGCTGTTCATTGCACCAGACTACCGATCCACGTGGCTGGCGAGGGTCTTCGCCGGCGGGTTTCTGCTCACCCGGCGAAGATGTGCGGTTCGTGATTGCAGGTACAAATGAAATACGGTAGCTCGTAACCGCGCAGTACCGTTCCGAAGGAGCTCCCATGAGTGTTTACGCAGTCACCAACCCCGCTACCGGCATCGTTGAAGCCACCTATCCCACTGCTAGCGACGCCGATGTCGCAGCGGCACTGGAGATGGCAGGCACCGCCTTCGCCGGCTGGAACACCTCGGCGATCGCCGAGCGGGCGGCGCTGCTGACCCGAGTTGCCGACCTGTATGAGGAGCGCCGCGACGAACTGGCGGGGATCATCACCCGCGAAATGGGCAAGCCGATCTTCCAATCCGGCAAGGAAATCGACATCACCGTCTCGATCTACCGCTACTACGCGGCAAACGGTGAGAAGTTCCTGGCTGACGAGGAACTTGAAGTAGCCGCCGGCGGCACCGCGTTGATCCGCAAGGAGGGCGTCGGAGTGCTGTTGGGCATCATGCCGTGGAACTTCCCGTACTACCAGGTGGCTCGCTTCGCGGCGCCGAACCTGATGAACGGCAACACGATCCTGCTCAAGCACGCCCCGCAGTGCCCGGAGTCGGCCCTGGCCATGGAGGCCATCTTTGCCGAGGCAGGTGCCCCCGCCGGAGCCTACGTGAACATCTTCGCCAGCAACGAACAGGTCGCCGACATCATTGCCGACACCCGCGTGCAGGGCGTCTCGCTGACCGGCTCCGAGCGTGCCGGATCGGCCGTCGCCGAAATCGCCGGCCGCAACCTGAAGAAGGTGGTGCTGGAACTCGGCGGCTCGGACCCGTTCCTGGTGCTGGATAACGCCAACGTTGCCCGTGCCGCCAAGCAGGCCATGTTCGGCCGCTTCGGCAACACCGGCCAGGCCTGCAATGCGGCCAAGCGCATCATCGTCGACGAGCTGGTCTACGACGAGTTCGTCGAATCCTTCACCGGTGCCGTAGCCGGGATCAAAGTCGGGAATCCGGCCGAGGAAGACACCTTCCTTGGCCCGCTGTCTTCTGCCGCTGCCCGTGAGGGACTCGCTGCCCAGGTACAGGACGCCATCGACAAGGGCGCCACGGTGCTGGCCGGCGGTGCAGCGCTTCAGGGCGACGGCGCGTTCTACGCCCCGACGGTACTCGCCGATGTCACGCCGGACATGCGTGCCTACAGCGAAGAGCTCTTCGGCCCGGTCGCCGTGCTCTACAAGGTTGCCGGCGATGACGAGGCGGTGGAGCTTGCCAACAGCTCCGCATACGGGCTCGGCGCCTCGATCCAGACTACCGACATGGAGCGCGCCCACGCTATGGCCCGGAAGTTGGAGGTCGGCATGGTCTCGATCAACCAGACCAGCGGCAGCGCCGCAGAGCTTCCGTTCGGCGGAGTCAAGCGTTCGGGTGTCGGTCGCGAACTGGGCAAGTACGGCATGGAGGAGTTCGTGAACCGCAAGCTGGTCACCTTCCGCGGCTAGGCGCCAACCGTGGGGGCGCGGGATGCGGATTCGTTGCGCATCCCGCGCCCCCTTTTTGCGTGTTTCGATGGCCGGCTCACAGCACGGACCAAGCATTGGTTTTAGTCGTCATGCTTGAGCTGTCGACCCGAGCTGGGAGTGCTCGCCGAGGCACGCCGGAATTAATCCTGGTCGGTGTAGCCGTGACGGAAAAATCAGGACCCGATCCCCAGTGCGTTGCGAAAAAGAACAGCACCACCCCGGTCGGCAGAATTTGCGGGGCGGTGCCGTCTTGCGACGCCGGTGCAGGCTAGGGGTGGACGGCCGGATCCTGCCAGGCCGGTCGGGTCAGGGCCAGTGCCGCCAGGGCTGCCGCGGCCCGGGGCAGGACCGCTTCATCGAAGTCGGCCCGAGGCGAGTGGTTGGTCTCGGTGGAGTCGCCAATTTTGGCTCCCAGAAGCAGGTACGCGCCGGGGACCTCGTTCAGGACGTGGGAGAAATCCTCGGATCCGGTCAACGGGTGTTCCAGTTCCTGGAAGGCTTCCGCCCCGAAAAGTGAGGTGATGGTGTCTTGAGCGAAGCGGTGTTCGACGTCATTGTTCACGGTTACCGGGTAGTCCGGGGCCAGGCTGTAGCTGGCGTGCAGGCCGTGTGCCGAGGCGATGCCTTCGACCAGGCGGACCACGTCCTTGATCAGTTTTTCCTTGTTCGCCGGGGAGAAGAGCCGCAGGCTGATGTCCATGGTGGCGGTGTCGGGAATGACGTTGCCGGCGGTGCCCGATTCGAGCCGGCCGACGGTGGCGACCACCGGGTCAAAGACGTTGTAGCCCCGGGTGACCAGGCTCTGCAGGGCTACGATGATTTCCGCTGCCACCGGGACGGGGTCCTTGGCCAGGTGGGGGATGGAGCCGTGGCCTCCGGCGCCGTGGACCGTGACGAAGATTTCCTCGCAGCCGGCCATCAGGGTCCCGGGCCGGGAGAGGAAGACCCCATTGTCGTGGAGCATGGAAAAGACGTGCAGGCCGTAAGCCTGATCCACGGTGCGTCCGGCGGCTTGGAGTACGCCGTCTTCGACCATGTAGCGGGCTCCGTGATAGGCCTCTTCGCCCGGCTGGAACATGAAGATGACATCGGCGGTGAGTTGATCGCGTCGTGCGTGGAGCAGTCGTGCGGCGCCGTAGAGTCCGGCGACATGAAGGTCGTGTCCGCAGGCATGCATGGCGCCGTCAATTTCGGAGCTGAAGTCCAGGCCGGTTTCCTCGGTGACCGGCAGGGCGTCCATGTCGCCGCGCAGCAGGACGACCGGACGTTCGCCCTGGTACGGGGCGGCACCGCGCAGAACAGCGGTGACCGAGCTCTGCCGGGTGCCGGTGCTGATTTCCAGTCCCTCGAGTTTGTTCAGTCGCGTGATGATCGAGGCTTGGGTCAGGGGCAGGTCCAGGCCGATTTCCGGGTGGCGGTGGATTTCGCGCCGGAGGTCACGAAGTTCGGGATCCAGGGCCTGGGCATCGTGGACGAGTGAGGCAAAGACGGATGGATCATGGGCTGGGGACGTGGGGTTCCCGAGGTGGTTTGTGGTGCTGGAATCGTTGATTGATGCATCGTGGGTCATGGGGTGGGCTCCGATCGGGTGGGTGGGGCAGGTGTG
Organism: Paeniglutamicibacter cryotolerans; assembly: GCF_014190875.1. Classification (NCBI taxonomy): domain Bacteria; kingdom Bacillati; phylum Actinomycetota; class Actinomycetes; order Micrococcales; family Micrococcaceae; genus Paeniglutamicibacter; species Paeniglutamicibacter cryotolerans. The sequence continues at coordinate 1,822,340 of NZ_JACHVS010000001.1, forward strand.
GTTGCGAGGTTTGCTGTGGTGTTTCAGGCGTCTGGTGCGGACCGGCGGTGGCTGGACGGGGTGTTGCAGTGGGCCAAGGCGAGGAGCCCGCTTTCCAGATCCCCGTGCTCCAGTGCGCTGACGATGGCTGAGTGGTCGTCCGCGACGTGTCGGATGTGGTCGGGGGAGGGCCGATGGGTGAGGGTAATGCGGCGTTGGATGGGGTGGGCCCAGACGCCGGAAAGGACTTCGAGGAGATATTCGTTGGGGCACGGTGCCATGAGCAGTTGATGGAATTGCAGTGATGCTTCATAGAATTCCTCACCGTTTTCAGGGGAGACCTGCAGTGTTTCGGTGGCTAGGATGCGTAGTTGATGTAGCTGCAGGGCGGTGTGCTTTCCAAAAACCATCCGGAAGGCTGGTTCCTCCAATGCCGCGCGTACGGTGTAGACGTCGGTGACGGCATCGCGGGAAACATCGCTGACGAAGCAGCCCTTGCCGGAGATCAGTTGAGCCAGTCCGTCGGCGGTGAGTTGAGTCAGGACGTCGCGAATAGGGGTCCGGGAAACATCGAAGCGGGCGGCCAGCTGCTTTTGGATCAGGGGCGTCCCGGGTGCGATGCGGCCGGTGACGATGTCATCACTGAGGATGCGGTGCACCCGGGTGGCCAGGGGCTCCACCATGATTTCGTTCATTGCGCTTCCTTCCCGGCCTGGTGCGAGCCGTGACGTGTACGGAGGGTATTAGGTGGATTCCCGTTGCGGGAACCCACCTTCAAGGTGACCGGTTTCAGCAGAAAATTTGGTGATTGACATCACAAGAATAAAGTGAATACAGTGTATACACACTCGAGGGTGGTTAGGAAACGTCTACCGAACCACATCAAAGTGCGCGGTTCCCATGAAGCGAAACGCCACGGTTTCATCCAAGGAATCACGGCGATGTTGACCTTATGGTCGAATTTTCGAAGCAGCAAGACGTACTCCCATATTGAATGAGTAAATTTATCGAAGGGCATTTCATGCATTCCATCAAGCGTCCGATGGCGGTCTTTTCCGTCGTCCTGGCCACAGCCTTCGCTCTTACTGCCTGCACCAACGCCTCGTCCCAGAACGGGGCAGCCGAACAGAACCCGAGTGGAACCGCGGTCCAGGAGGTGGCCGTCAACGAGGCCGCACGAGCCCTGCTGCCGGCCGATATCCGGGACAAGGGCATTTTGACCATTGCCTCCGATCCCTCCTACGCACCCTTCGAATACTTTGATACCGACGGCAAGACCATGATCGGCTTCGATGTCGACCTGACCGATCATCTGGCCGCTTCATTGGGCCTGAAGCCGGAGCACCAGGCAGCGACCTTCGATACCATCCTGCCGGGCTTGTCATCGGGTAAGTTCGACGTGGGCATGTCCTCCTTTGGCATCAGGCCCGAACGTATGAAGATCGTGGACTTTGTCCCCTATCTCCAAGGAGGTACGGCACTGGGCGTAGCCAAGGGCAACCCGCTGGATCTGCATTTGGAGGACAACAGCATGTGCGGACACACCATTGCCGCGCAGAACGGCTCGATCCAGGCGCTGATCCAGGGCCCCGAATTCTCCAAGGCCTGCACCGACGCCGGGAAGAAGCCGATCGATTTCAAGACCTTCCCGAGCCAGTCCGATGCCAACTTGGCTCTGACCTCCGGCCGGGTCGAGGCCATGCTCTCCACGGGCACGACGATGGCCTACCAGGGCCAGCAGGCCGGGGGTAAATTCGAGGTGGCCAGTGGACCGGATTACCAGCCGGCCGGTGTGGGCATGGCAGTAAAGAAGGGCAGCCAGCTGACCGAGGCGCTGCGCCTGGCCATGCGGGACCTGATCGAGGATCCTGCCTACGCCAAGTTGTATGCGGATTGGAAGATCCCTACCAACAACATGATCACCACTGCCGACTTCGATCGTTATCTCAAATAGGGTCCCGACCCCGACGGTAGCCCCCTCGGAGCCCCGGGTGCTCACACTGCGCCGCAGGGTGATGCTCCTGTTCGGGTGATCCATCACCCGAAAACAACGCTGGCTCGGCCGGTCGCCCCCGAAGGGCGCGACCGGCCGAGCCAGCGTTGTTGAAGCCTCGATCCCGCCGGGAACCGAAGCCGATGGTCCAAACCAAAGTGCCAGCTGACCTTTTAGCCCCAGAAGCCGAGGGCAAACTCCGCGATGACGACGGCGAGCAGGAACGACGCGGTGATCGCGACCAGGCCGACGGGGATGATCTTCCAGCCGATCTTACGCAGCAGCGGAATGTCCTTGCCCAGTGACAAACCGGCCAGGGTGAGCATGACGGTGGCGATGGACAAGAAATCCACGGAGGAGACCAGTGCGGTCAGCGACTTCCCGGCGAAGAACCACGGGCTCGATACGTAGGCTCCGATGGTTGTGATCCAGATGATCGCCGATATCTTCCGGGTGACCTTGCCCAGGAACAGGCCCAGCAGAACCAAGGCCATGAGGAGCGCGTAGCCTCCCACGACCTCCCATTTGAAGCCCTTGGCAGCCACGAATGCGGTGGCCAGGCCCAGGACGGAGAGAACACTCAGGGATACCCACAGCGGCAGATGCACCGGGGCGGAGGACTCGACGACCTTCTCGCGGAAGGCCTTGTTTTCCTCGGCCAGCCTCGCTGCCTCGGTTTCGGCTGCTGCGATCTCGGCGGCGCTCGACGTCGAGGCGGCAACACGTGCCGATTCGACTTCGCGGGCCGTCTGGCGGCGCGTAAGCACCTTGTAGAACTTGTCGGCCAGCGGCAGCGCAATGTAGATGCCGACATATACGCCCAGGATCGTGGTGATCAGGTTGGAGACGGCGGCGATGCCCAGGATGGCTTCCTCCTGGCCCGGGTAGGCGTCGATGATGCTGGCCGCGGAGGCAGCCATCATCGAACCGGAGCCGACGCCGGCACCCATGGCCAGGGCCAGCGGGTCGAAGATCCTCCAGTTGGCCACCAGCGAGGTCAGCAGCGTGATGAACACTGCACCGAAGAGGGTGCCGAACACGTACATGGCGAGCACGCCGCGGTACTGGTCCGAATCCGGGCCGTACTTCTCCGAGACCATGGCGAACGACGGTTCGCGGTCAAGCGAGAACGTGGCGCCAACGGTGGCCTTGCCCATACGCAGCAACACTGCCAGCGGCAGTGCCAGCGCGACGGTGCCCAGCAGGTGCCCCACCTCCTGGAGCAGCAGGGCAGGGCCGGCCTTCACCAGGACGGGCAGCGAAGGGCCGATGTTGAAGGCCAGTCGCGCCACCAACAGCATGACGGCCACGCCAACCAGCGCCGAAGCGACCTTCTGCAGGTCGATGCCCAACGGCTTGAACTTCTGGATGGAGACGATCAGACCCAGGATCAGGCCCCAGACCATCGGGAAAATAACGATCATGCCGATGCCGATGTCCAGCTTGAGCGAGCCGACAAGCTGGACGGCCACCGCGATGACCAGCGCCAATGCGGCAATCGGCAGGGCGGGTTTGAACGAAGACGGGGAGGTCTTCGTGGACTGAGCGCTCATACGAGAGCCTTTCTGTAGTGCGTGTGTGAGTGCGTGCGCCGGGGAGCGGAGGTGCTAGCCGCGCCGGTAGGCGGCGGCCATGAAACGCGCGCGTTCGGCCGGGGACGTTGCAGCGTCCCGAATGGTCCGGGCCAAAGCGGTGCCGGCCTCGAGCATGACCTTGTAGGCATCCGGGGTATCGGCAAGGGCTGCGAAGTCGTGGGAGTGGATCGGGACATTGGCGCCGGGGATCGAGAGCCAGGGATGGAGCGAAGGGATGACCTGAGAAATATTGCCCATGTCGGTGGACCCGCCGCCCATCTTCGCGGCCGGGGAGGTGTCCCGGCCAAACGAGTCCATGGCGGCTGTCCAGTAGGAAGCCAGGGAATCATCTTGCAGCAGCGGCTCGTAGAGCGGTTCCGTGGATTCGAACTCCAAGCTGGTGCCGGTGGATAGCGCCGAACCTTCGAAGCAACGCTTGACCCGTACGAGCAACGACTCGTATTCGGGAAGCGTGAAGGCGCGGCATTCGAACTCGACCACGGCCTTTTCAGCAATGATGTTGGTGACCTGGCCAGCCTCGGCGATGTAGGACGCGACCCGGTGGTCATCCGGGATCTGCTGGCGCAGCAGCCCGATGGCCACTTGGGAGAGCGTGGCCGCATCCGCGGCATTGATGCCCTGGTGCGGCGCGGCAGCGGCGTGGGCGGCCTTGCCGGTGAAGGTGGCACGGTAGCGGCCCACGGCCTGAGCGGTGGTACCGGTGGGATTGTAGGTGATGCCGTCCTGGACCGGATGGACCATGATGGCCAATCCGACGCCATCGAATGCGCCGGCCTCCAGCATGATCGCCTTGCCTCCACCGTGTTCCTCGGCCGGGGTGCCGATTGCCTTGAGCGTGATGCCCAACCGGTCGACATGCGGGGCAAGGGCCAGCGCTGCGGCCACCGAAGCGCCGGCGATGAGGTTGTGTCCGCAGGCATGCCCGATGCCCGGAAGCGCATCGTATTCCACGCACAGGGCCACGGTCAGGTCTCCGGAGCCCACACTGGCGCTGAACGCCGTCGCGAGGCCGGAGGTTCCGGTCTCCACCTCGAAGCCGCCGCGTTCAAGGAGCGCAACGATGGCCTTGGCCGATTCGACTTCCTCGAAGGACAACTCGGGGTGGGCGTGCAGCGAGCGTGCGAGCCCGAGAACCGGCTCGCTCCATTCGTCGATTCCAGCGGCGAGTGCCGCGTAGTCCTCGCCGGCGCGCTCGTCGTTGTTCAAAGTGTCGTTGTTCACGGGTGGCTCCTTAATAGCTCAGGGATGGGAACGTGGCTCCGGCTGCCCGGGTGGGGACCCAGATGGCCTTGGTTTGCGTGTATTCATCCAGGACGCCGGGACCGGAGGACCGGCCGTGTCCTGAATCCCCGAAGCCGCCGAAGGGGACGGCGACGTGGATGGTCTTGTAGGAATTGATCCAGAAGGTTCCGGCCTTGATGGTACGCGCGAGGTGATGCGCGCGCGAGATATCGGAGGTCCAGACCGCCCCGGCCAGTCCAAACGTGGTGTTGTTGGCACGCTCGATGGCCTCGGCCTCCGTATCGAAGGCGTCGGCGCCCACGACAGGCCCGAAAACCTCGGTGGTTTCCAGCCGATTGGCCGCAGTGACCCCGTCCAACAGCGTCGGCATGACCCAATGGCCGCCCGCGAGGTGCGCGTCGGGGTGGCCTGCGGAGGCGAATGGGACGGTTGCCTCGGTGACGCGCCGGGCGCCGTCGCCGATGCCGGCCTCGATCAGGGCGCGGACGCTCGCGTACTGCGGCGCCGTGATGATCGGCCCGATTTCGGTGTGCGGATCCAACGGGTCGCCCAGGCGCAGGGCAGCGGCGCGGGTAGCTACGCGTTCAAGGAACTCGGCATGCACCGAGCGCTGGATCAGCAGGCGGGACCCTGCAACGCAGGACTGGCCGGCGCCGGAGAAGATCGCGGAGATGGCCCCGTCGGCGGCCCGGTCCAGGTCGGCGTCGGCGAAGACGATGTTGGCGCTCTTGCCGCCGAGTTCCAGCAGCACCGGGATGCCGTGTTCGGCTGCGGCAACGGCCACCCGTCGACCGGTGGGTACCGAGCCGATGAAGGAGACTTTGCCTACCCGGCGGTCGGTGGTCAGTGCGGCACCGAGAGTGGATCCGAGCCCGGCGGCGACGTTGAAGACGCCATCGGGCAGGCCGGCGGCATGGGCGATCTGCGCCAGACGCAGCGTCGAGGCCGGGGTGAACTCGCTGGGTTTGATGATCACTGCGTTGCCGGCGGCCAGCGGAGCAGCCGAGTTCCAGCCGGCGGTGAACATCGGCGCGTTCCACGGGGTGATCGCCACGACGACCCCCCAGGGGACCCGTTCGGTGTAGGTATGCCAGTTTCCGGGCACCGGGATGGTTGCACCGGTGAGCTTGTCCGCCCAGCCGGCGTAGTAGCCGAACATTTCGGCCACCTTGGCTGCCTCGGCTCGGGCATCACGGATCGGTTTGCCGGTGGTTGCCGACTCGAGCAGCGCCAGTTCCTCGGTGTGGGCCCCGATCGCGTCGGTGACCCTGCGCAGGATGGCTGCTCGTTCGAATCCGTCCAGCGCACCCCATAGCTGGGCACCGCGGGTCGCGCTGGCCAGCAGGGCCTCGGCGCCCTCGGTCCCGGGGTCGTTGAACGAGGCGAAGACCTCTCCGGTTGCCGGGTTGCGCAGTTCGATGGCTGCTCCTGCGCCGGGCACCATGGCCCCGTCGCAGTAGGCACCGAGACCGTGCGGGAAGGCCGCGTCGAGGATGGATCGTGAGGTGGCGGCCGAGGATCGGGTGGGGAAGCTGGTGGCGGTGCTCATTGGTTCCCCTGTTCTTGGGCTGTGGCCGACGCGCCCGCCCGGGTGGCGAGGGCAGGGGCCACGGTGGTGGAGATTTCGGTGAAGTCGGCGTCGGGGCCCAGCTGCTCCAGGCCTTCCTGCCAGAGGTCGCTGGCTGCTGCCAACAGTCGCGGATGCTCGCCCCGGGAGGTTGCGATGGTGATGGCCAGCGCCGCATCGCGGGCCATCAGGCCCAGCGCGAAGCCGGAGTCGTGGGTTCCGGAGAGCACCCAGTCCGGGTACATGGTGGTGGAGACCCTGCTGGCTCCTGACGCTGCGCTGATGCCCGCGGCCGCCACCGACGGATCGATGCCGTAGGCGGTGGCGACGGCGAGTGCCTCGCCGACGCTGGCCAGATTTGCCGCGCACAGGACGTTGTTCAGCAGCTTGACCACGTTGCCGGTGCCGGGTCCGCCGATGTGCCGGTGGCTGGAGGTCAGGGCATCGAGGATTGGTGCTGCTGCTCTCAGTGCCGCATCGGTGGCACCAACAAAGGCGCTGAGCGTTCCTGATAGTGCCCCGGCCCGTCCACCGGATACCGGTGCGTCGATGAATGCCGCACCGTGCTCCTCGGCCAGCGCGCTCATGGCCGCACTGGTTTCGGGCTCGGAGGTGGTCGTGTCGATGATGGCCACGGCGCCCGGGACGCCGAGCAGGATGGGCACGCTCAGTGCGACGATGCGGGCCGAGGGCAGCGACAACACCACGTAGGGTGTCCCGGCGACGGCTTGGAGCGTGTCGACGGTGCTGATGCCCTCGGCAGCCGCCCGGGCACGAGCCTCGGGGGAGGGATCGAAGCCGGTGACCTTCCAGCCGGCGCGGGCCAGGGTGGAGGCCATGGCCCCGCCCATGGAGCCCAGTCCGATGACTGCTGCGTTCAGGTGCATGTTCATACTCCTTTTTTGGTCAACAAGGTGGTGGAGCGCGAAAGCCAATCCCGCTCAATCGAGGTAGATCTCGAGGTCTTTCCAGAGCTGCTGGGTCCTGCGGATCGCTTCCCGGCTACGTCGAGGGTGGGCCGATTCCATCCCGGCAAGCAGCCCGTAGACGACGGAGGTAGCTGCCGTCACCGACTGGAAGAAGGAGATTCCCTCGGAAGGGACGATCAACAACTGGTCGGCGATGTTCGCCAGCCGGCCACGGCGCATGTCGGAAATGGCAATCACCTTGGCCCCGGCCGCATGTGCCGCCTCGGCCGTGACGATGATCTGGGCGATGGAGCGCCACATGTTCACCACCACCAGCACGTCCCCGGGGCCCAGCATGTTGCTTGCCGTGGCGAGATGGACTCCGGCGCGGCTTTCCAGCGCTATGGGGTATCCCATGGTGGAGCCGAGGTGGGCCATCACCGAGGCGGGCCCGGCGAAGGAGCCCAGCCCGACCACCAGGATCGAATCGGCCGCCGCGAGCGCGGCGATGGCCGCCTCGGCCTCCGCGCCGGTGTTGCTCTCCAAGGTGAGCCGCAGATTGGCCAGGTCATGGTTCAGCGCGTCATGCAAAGGGCTGTGATAGGGCCCGTGTTCGGCCAGGGTGTCTTCGGTGGAGAGCCTGACCAGATAGCGTGAACGTAATTCCCGCTGCAGGTCCGGCCAGCCCCGGTAGCCCAGGGCCTGGGCCGTGCGCACCACGGTGGAGACGTTGACATCGGCCCGCTGGGCAATGACCGAGAGTTCGGCATAGGAGGCGAGCTGCGGGTTGCGGATCAGCACATTGGCCACCCGCTGCTGCGATTTGGGCAGGGGAACATCGGCCAGGGCGTCGCCCAGCCACGTGGCATCGACGGATGCCGCCTCATCAAGTACGTCGACCATGCCCGTCCCGTCTCCATCTGCCGGTCCGATGTGTGCGGGACCACTCTGCAATCGCAATTGCAAATACTGTACTTTGCAATTCAAGTTGCGAGAAGCGGTGCTGGTGGGGACGCGTAATAATCCGATCCTGCCGGCATCCCGGGGTCCCGCTGCCGGGTGGAACCGCAGAATCGGTCATAATGCATTTCATGGGTAAATCCTTCACTCTGGTCCAATTGCGCTACTTCGGTGCCGTGGCGAAGCTGGAAAACATGACCGCGGCGGCCGCCGAGCTGAACGTCACCCAGTCCACGCTCTCCTCCGCGATGGCCCAGCTGGAGCGCGAGCTTGGTGCCGCGCTCTTCACCCGGCTCTCCAGCAAGGGGCTGCGGCTGACTCCCGCGGGACGGCGCCTGCTGCTGGGCTCGCAGGCCTTCCTCGAGGAAGCCGACCTGCTCTACCAGGCCGTGCGCGACGAGAGCGAGGCGCTCGCCGGGGAGCTGGTGGTGGGCATCTATTCCCCGCTGGCGCCCTTCAAGGCACCAGTGATCCTGCAGGCCTTCGAGGCGGCGCACCCGAACGTCAAGGTCAGCTTCCACGAAGGGGACCAGGAGTCGCTGCGCCAGGCGCTGCTCGACGGGGTCTGCGAAGTGGCGCTCATGTACGACCTGGGTGTCGGTCGGGAGTTCGAGCGCCGCATGCTGGAGCGGATCCCTCCCCATGTGCTGGTCTCGGCGGAGCATCCGCGGGCAGCTCGGCGCGAGGAGCCGGTCAGCCTGAGGGAGTTCGCCCAGGAGCCGTTCATCCTGCTGGATTTGAAGCACACCAGGGAGTACTACCTGGACATGTTCAAGCAACTTGGAATCCGGCCGGAAACCCGGCATGTGGTTTCCGGCTACGAGACGGTGCGTTCCTATGTGGCCCGCGGGCATGGGTACTCGTTGCTCAATCAGCGGATCAGCATGAAAACCACCTATGCCGGCGGCGAGGTGGTGGCGCTGGGCATCATCGAGGAACTGCCGCCGATCGAAGTCTCGCTGGTGCGGCCGGTCGGGGCCAAGCCCACCCGAAAATCGAGGGCGTTCGAGCGGATATGCATTGAGCTCTATGGGAAGGCCTCGGGCTAACGCCGGTCCGGCACCGGCAAATGCCAATCGTCTTCATCGATGGGGCTTAGCGAAAATATCCGTTAGACCAATGTGACTGCAGTCACGATGATGGAGGGTGAGGAAACAGCCGATGCAGGCCGGAGCGATGCTTCGGGACCAGCGGACCCAGGAGTGACGATGCAGACAAAGACGCAGCACACGGAGCCGGAACCCGGAGTAATCAGCGGCCAGAAGCCCAGCTCCGGCATGCAGAAGCGGGTGCTGGCAGGTGGCAGCATCGGCCAGTTCATCGAATTCTACGACTTCACCCTGTACGGGCTCTCGGCCGTCGTGCTCTCCCAGCTCTTCTTCCCGGGCAGCAGCCCACTGGCGGGGCTGCTGGCTACCTTCGCCACCTTCGGGGTCGCCTTCCTGGTCCGCCCGCTGGGTGGACTGTTCTTCGGTGCGCTGGGGGACCGGGTGGGACGCCGCAAGGTCCTGTTCATCACCCTGCTTTCCATCGGTACGGCCACCGCATTGATCGGCGTGCTACCCACCCACGCGACCATCGGCGCGGCAGCTCCGGTGCTCCTGGTGCTCTGCCGCATGGTTCAGGGTTTCTCGGCCGGCGGTGAATCGGTCGGTGCCCCGGCCTTCGTATTCGAGCATGCCCCGATCGAGAAGCGCGGCTTCTGGCTGAACCTCACCCTGGCCGCCACCGCGCTGCCCTCGGTCTTCGGCGGCACGCTGATCCTGATCCTCTCCGGTTCCATGTCATCCGAGGCATTCATGTCTTGGGGCTGGCGCATCCCCTTCCTGATCGCTTTGCCGATGGCCTTCTTCGGCCTGTGGATCCGCGCCAAGACCGAGGAATCCGAAGCATTCAAGGCCGTGCTGGCCAAGGAAAGCACCAAGGAATACAGTCCGATCCGCCAGGCCTTCACCGAAAACAAGGTCCGCATGCTGCAGGTCATCTTCGTGATGGGCCTGACCGCCATGGGCTTCTACTTCCTCTCGGGGTACTTCGTCTCCTACGTCCAGGTCACGGGCAACCTCAGCCGCGAACACTCGTTGCTGGCCAACGCCGCGGCGATGCTGCTGTATGCGATCCTGCTGCCCATCGGCGGCATCATCGGTGACAAGGTCGGACGCAAACCGATGCTGATCGCCGGTTCCGCGGCACTGGCCCTGCTGGCGATACCCTGCTTCATGCTGGTCACCAGCGGCTCGCTGCCCCTGGCTATCGCCGGACAGCTGCTCTTCGTGGTCCCCATGTGCATCTACGGCGGCGGCGCCTACACCTTCTTCGTGGAGATCTTCACTACCCGTACCCGATTCACCTCCGCAGCCATCAGCTACAACGTCGCCTACGCGATCTTCGGCGGATCGGCCCCATTCATCGGCACCTTCCTGGTCGCACAGACCGGCCTGAGCGCTGCCCCGGGCTACTACATGGCCGCCGCGGCGGTCATCGTCTTCCTGTTGCTGACGCTGACCAAGGTCCCGGAAACCCGCCGCCGCATCGGCTGATCAACTCACCACCGGCAGCATGCACCACCCGCACCAGATACCACAGCGCAATACCGCTAGGAGTAGTAAACCCATGAGTGAAGCAGCATTCCTCACCGATTTCCACCATGTCGCCAGCTTCGGGGCGACAGAGAACAAGGGCGTCGAGCGCCAGGCTGCCACGCCTGAAGACAAGCTCTCCCGCGACTGGTTTGCAGCGTTCGCGGCCCAGCGGGACTGGGAGGTGCGGGTGGATGGCATCGGGAACATGTTCGCACTGATCGAGTTGGTTCCCGGGGCGCCGTACATCCTGCTCGGATCGCACCTTGATTCGCAGCCGCTGGGTGGCCGCTTCGACGGGGCCTACGGAGTACTTGCCGGGCTGCATGCCGCGCAACGGGTCGTGGAACGCTTGCGCACCGAGGCATCGACTCCGGAATTCAACCTGGCCGTGGTGAACTGGTTCAACGAAGAGGGCGGGCGATTCGCTCCCTCCATCATGGGCTCCTCGGTCTTCGCCGGTTCGATGGACGAGGCGAAGATGCTGGCGGTCAAGGATCTCGCCGGAACCACCGTCGCGCAGGCGCTGGAAGCCATCGGCTACTTGGGCACCGATGTGCGCCCGGAGCTGGCCGGCTACGCCGAGATCCACATCGAACAAGGCCGCATCCTGGAGCGCGAAGGAATCACCCTGGGCGCCGTCGACTACTCCTGGTACACGCAGAAGCTGGACATCGAGGTGCTTGGCGAACAGTCGCACACCGGCGCCACCGCCATGGCCGACCGCCATGACGCACTGGTCGCCGCCTCCAAGGTGGTGCTGCTGGTCCACGACGTCACCGCACAGTTCGCCGCCGAAGCGCTGGTCTCCTCGGTCGGGCAGTTGACCTTGGAACCAAACTCCCCGATCGTGGTAGCCCGACGCGTGCACCTGGTGGCCGACCTGCGCTCAGCGTCCCCGCAGATTGTCGCCGAGGCCCGCGGCTCACTGATCGCAGACATCGCACAGATAGCCAAGGACCACGACATCCGCATTAATGTCAACGACTTCGATGTCCGCGACATCCAGTACTACCCGGAGGACGGGCTGGAACTCACCGAAAAGGTGGCCGCGAACCTGGGCCTTGAGGTGCGCCGCATCCGCACCATGGCGGGCCACGACTCGGTGGCGATGAACCGGATCGTCCCCACCGTCATGATGTTCATCCCGTCGGTGGACGGGGTCAGCCACTGCGAACGAGAATTCACCACGGACGCCGACATGCTCGCCGGAGTGCAGGCGCTCAGCGGTGTGGCCTGGGAAATGGTCCACGGGGCATTGTCGCCCAGACGAAATGCCGGAACCGAGCTTTTCGAGGTGGCAGCAAAATGACAACCAACGCCATCCCGCCCTCGCTGGGCCATCTCTCTGCAACTGAATTGCTGGAGGGCTTCCGAACGTTGGAGATCACACCGCTTCAGGTCCTGGACACACAGATCGAACGCGTCGGGCTCTTCAACGGGGACCGGGAAACCGGGATCAACGCGTTCACCGAAACACTCTTCGACACGGCCCGCGAGCAGGCTGCGGCGGCCGGTGCCGAATACGTTCGGTTGGCCCGCGAGGGAGGCCGGGCACCGGCGCTGCTGGGGCTCACCATTGCCACCAAGGAAAAGCACGGCATCGCCGGACTGACCCTCGAACAGGGACTTGCCGCACATCGTGGCAAGATAGCCGCGGTCGACCACCCGGTGGTTGAACGGATCAAGTCTGCCGGCGGCATCATCCATGCCCGCACCACCAGCCCCGAATTCAGCTGTGCCACGACCACGCATTCCCCGATGTGGGGGATTACCCGCAACCCGTGGAACCCCGCGGCATCACCGGGTGGTTCCTCGGGCGGTGCCGGTGCGGCGCTCGCCGCCGGTTTCACCACGCTGGCGACGGCCTCGGACATCGCCGGGTCAACCCGGATCCCGGCCGGCTTCACCGGAACGGTGGGCTACAAGGCGCCCTACGGCCGGGTTCCCGCCTTCTCGTCGCTGTCCGCCGATTGGTACCGTGGAGACGGTCCGATGGCCCGCACCGTTGCCGATACCGCGTTGCTGGCATCCGTCATCTCGGGCCGGCACGCCCTGGACCACGGGTCCTGGGGCGGGCGGGACACGAATCCGCTGCTGCCCGGAGACGTCCGGGGACTGCGCATCGGGCTTTCGATTACACTCGGCGACTATCCGGTGGCTCCGGAAATCCGTGAGAACACCCTACGGGTCGCTCGTGCCCTGGAGAACGCCGGTGCGCTCATTGTGCCGGTCGAGCTGCCCTGGACGACTGCCCGGATCGCCGAGACGATCTTCGCCCACTTCGGGCATATCCTGGGTCCGGCCATGGCCGTGGAAACTGCCGGAACCGAGGATCAGCTCGCCGCCTACACGACCCGGTTCATCGCCGACGCCGCTGCGGCCGCAACCCGGAACACGCTGGTTGATTCCCTGGGGATGGACCACGCGCTGCAGGCCGAACTCGCCACGGCGATGCAGGGCCTGGACGGACTACTCTGCCCGACCTCAGCCGTCACGGCGCTGTCCGCAGATGGCGACTACCTCAACGGTATCGACACGCCGGCACGCCATCTGGGGCACTATTGGGAAGCCCACATGACGAGCCCGTTCAACGTTGCAAACCGCTGCCCGGTGATCTCGGTGCCCAGCGGACTGGCCGATGACGGCGTGCCGACCGGCGTTCAGGTAGTGGGCCACCCCTTCGAGGAGTCGATGACCTTCCGGATTGCCTCGGCGATCGAGTCGCTGGTTCCCGGCCCCGGAGTCCCGTTGCTTCGTTAAGCCGGAGTTATTTCGTCGGTGGTCGGGGCTTCGGGGTCTTCAATGGCCTCGATCCCGACCAGCCAACGCACGACAACTGCGCGCATGGCCTCCTCTTTAAAGGTGAGCCACGCTTCCCGTTCGGCAGGGAAGGCGCCGAGGGTGCGCTTGAACTGTACGAACGGCTTGCGGCGGATCAGCGCCTGTTCAAGTTCGATGCGGGCCTCTTCCTCGGGCAAAGCCGCGGTGAATTCCTCCATCTGGCGGTAGGACTCATGGGATTCGACGCGGCCGATGGCGGCAAGGTGGTCGTCCTCGAATTCGGCGGTGACCACCTCGCCGGATTTCAGGTCCAGGTAGAAACTCAGCCCCATGGAACCGTCGTCCTGCATGGCGCTGGCGATCATATCCAGATTAAGGTCTTCGAGTTTCAGCATGTTTATTCCTAGCTGTTTGAGTGCTGTGTCCTAACCAGCCTTGCGCCATGACACGGATCGGGCAAGTTCGGCCCGGATCTGGGCTTCGCTCACATGATATGCCGCTGCTATTTCGGCCAGCGTCCAACCAGCAACCCTCAGTTCCATCAGCGTCGCGTACCCGGGCACGACCGGAGAGTCTTCCATCGCAGCCTCCTTGGCATCCTCTGGACCCTTTGTGCCCAGTACAGCACCGGGAACCGACTGATTGGCCAAGGGAGGCGAGCCGCCGTCACTCCGGGTTCCGGTGGCTCCCTCTGAGGCGGGGCTGACGCCGGGTGGAACGATACCCGTCGGCAGCCAGCACGAGCAGCGCCAAGAAGAGTGGAATATAGGTCAGCGCATCGGTGGCCAGCACCTTTTCCCCCAAGATCAACGCGACCGCCAGCAGCAGGACGGGCTCCACATAGCCCAGTAGGCCGAACAACGAGAGCGGAAGCACCTTGCTTGCGCCCAGGAACAGGAACATGGCCAGGGCACCCAGTACACCGATGGCGGCCGTAGCCAGGAACCCCGTGTTGATCAGTGGCGGACCAGTGATGCCGTGGGGACCGGCGAGGACGAAGTACACCGCTGCCGGAAGCAGGATCAGTAGTTCCAGGGCGAAAGCGGCCAGGGATTCGAATCCGGCCATCCGGCGCATGACGAAGTACAGCGGATAGCCCAGGGCGACCATCAGGGTGGGCCAGGCCAGGCCCCCGGCAAAGAGGGCCTCGAACAAGACCCCGACCCCGGCAAAGGCCACGGCGATCCATTGGGCAGAGCTGAGCCGCTCGCCGAAGATCACCCTGCCGACCAGCACCATGACCAGCGGGAGCAGGAAATATCCGAGCGAAACCGAGATGGCCATGCCGTTGATCGGCGCCCACATGAAGAGCCACAGCTGAACGCCGACCAGGCCGCTGCCGAGGATTCCCAGCGGAAGGCGGGCTGGGTGGGCCCTGAGCCGAGCCAGTAATTCGCGGACCATGCCACGGCCCCACGGAATGATGAACAGGGCGGGAACCAGAATGGCCAGGGTCAGGATGACACGCCACCCGAAGACTTCCTCCGCGCCCCAGCCGGTGAGGATGCCGGCCAGGAGGAAGATGGCGGCAAAGAGTCCAGATGCCACTAGCGAGGCGAGCACGCCTCGGAGAGTGTTGCCTGAGGGAGGCTTTTTCGTGCCGGTCATCGGTGATTTCGCCTTTTGGGTTTGGGCATGGCCGAGGTGGGCGATGCCGGGGGATTCCACCAGCATATGAGCATCCGGGGACTCCGGGTGAATCCGGTGGCGTATATGCCGGATTCACCCGGTTGAGTCCGGTGTTCCTAGGCGGTTCCGCGGCGGGATCCGCACTGCAATCGTTGCGGCGCGATGAATTCCCGGCCGGGACTTGCCGCGTCAACTAGGCTGGTCGGAAGCGACGAGGAGAGCCCCACCATGGCAACATTCAGCTACACCACCCACCTTCCCTTTTCCCGTGAGAAGGTCTTCGCCTGGTTCGCCCGGCCCGGGGCGCTTCCGCGGCTCTCGGCCCCCTACCTGGGAACGATCCGCCAGGAACCCGACCGAGGGATTGACATCGGATCCCGGGCCGTGATGGACCTCGCCGCTCCGGGGACCTTCGGAGCCGGATTGCAGGCAGCGGTGGGCCTGGGCGCCAAGGCGCTGCACCTGTCGGATCGGGTGCGGGCAACCGTCCCCTGGCACGCCCTTCACACCGAGCTGGAGCCCGGAACCCACTTTGCCGACATCATGGAGTCCGGACCGCTTCAGAGCTGGCGGCACAGCCACGATTTCAAGGACATCCTGGCGGACGGCGGACCCGGCACCGTCATGGTCGACACCGTCGACTACGAACTGCCGCTGCTTAATAAGCTGCCCTGGGGCAAACCGGCGGATTGGAGCGAGGAGGTATTCGGGAGGACACTGAGCGGGATCTTCGAATACCGCGAGGCCAACCTGCGTGCCGACCTCGAATTCCATGCCCGCTACGACGGGACTGCCCACACGGTGGCTGTGGCCGGAGCTTCCGGCCTGATCGGAACCCAGCTCTGCGCCTTGCTCGCCGGCGGCGGACACCGGGTGATCAGGCTGGTCCGTGATCCCGGCGCCGCCACGGACGAGGACCATGTTTACTGGAACCCGGAGACAGGCGAACTGGATGCGGCGGAGCTGCGCGAGGTCGATGCCGTGGTGAACCTCGCCGGCCACACCATCGGCGGGCGCTTCACGGCGGCCACGAAGGAGAAGATCCTGGACTCGCGGGTCACGAGCACCTCACTACTCGCCCGGACCCTGGCAACGCTGTCCAGTGATGGACGGGAACGGGCCCTGATCTGCGCCTCTGCCATTGGTTACTACGGAGCCGAACCGCACGGGGGAGCGGAGGCAAAGCCGCTGCAGGAGGGCGCCCCGCACGGAGCCGACTTCCTGGCATCTGTCTGTTCAGCCTGGGAAGTCGCCTGCGCCCCGGCACGCGACGCCGGAGTCCGCGTCGTGAACGTGCGCACCGGGATCGTGCAGTCGCCGGCCGGCGGAGTCCTCCAGCAGCTGCTGCCGCTCTACGCACTGGGACTCGGCGGGCCGCTGGGCAGCAAGCAGCACCAGTCGTGGATCGGCATCGACGACATGGCGGGCATCTACGCGCATGCGGTGCTGAGCCCCGCGCTCACCGGACCGGTCAATGCGGTGGCCCCGCATCCGGTCACGGCGGCCGAATACTCGGCCACGCTGGGCCGGGTGCTGCGGCGTCCGGCGGTGATACCGGTTCCCGCCTTCGGCCCCCGGCTGGTTTTGGGTCTGCAGGGAGCCCGTGAGCTCGCGCTCGCAGACCAGCTGATCTCCTGCGCCAAGCTTGAAGCCAGCGGCTATGTCTTCAGGCACAGCACCCTGGAACCTGCGCTGCGCCACGTGTTGGGGAACTGAGCCGGGTCGCGCCGGGCGCCTTCCTCAGCGGCCGGCATGCCGCCGCCCCAAGAGGTAGGCGCCGAGGGTGCCCAGGGCCGTGACGGCTAACCGCCAGGGGAAGTGCGCCGGTTCCAGTTTCTGTGTCTCGGTTGCCCCGGCCAGGCTGACCCGCAGTGCGCGCCCCCGGTCCACGTCGTCGTATCGGGCCAGCTCCTTCTTGATGATGGCTGTCGATTCGCGCGGAGGCAGCAATACCTTCTCTTCCGCAGGGATGCCAGCCTGCAGTTCGCGTGCCCGTTCCAATTCGGCGTCGAATTCGGCGCCGAGCAGGAGTGAGATGTTACCGATCCAGAGCCACAGCAACAGCACGATCACTCCGCCGATGGAACCGTAGGTTCGGTTGTAGTTGGAGAAGTTCGAGACATAGAAGAAGAAGCCGACAGTGGCGACGGCCAAGATGATGAGCGCCCCGAAGGCGCCGAGTGACATGAACCTGAACTTGCGTCGGCGCACATTAGGCGTGAAGTAATACAGCACGGCGACCATTAGGACGGCCACCAGCGCCAGCACCGGCCACTTGGCAATGTTCCACAGCATCAGCGTTTCGTCGCCGAGCCCCACGGCATTGCCGATTCCACGGGCGACCGGACCAGAAAGCAATAGGATCGTAATGGAAATGACGGCCAACAACACGATGACCAGAGTGAGAAGCAGCATCGCCGGGCGCAGCTTCCAGAGTGGACGGCCCTCGTCCATCGCATAGACCCGGTTCAGGGCCCGGCCGAACGCGCCCACGTACCCCGAAGCCGACCACAGGGCACCAAGAAGGCCGGCGACGAACGCGAATCCCGCACCGCTGGCCCCGGCGAGCTGTTCAATAGGACCGCGCACCGCAGCAACAACCTCCGGACTGGCGACGGAGTCCATCGTCTGCAGTAGGAAGTCGGTAGTGGCTTGTGCCTGTCCGATGATGCCCAGCAGCGAGACCAGTGCCAAGAGCCCAGGGAACAGTGCAAGCACGGCGAAGTAGGTCAGCGAAGCGGCCAGGTCGGTGCCTCCGTCGCGGGAGAACTCGCGGAAGGTACGCAAAGCCGCGTACTTCCAGAGGGCCGGGGAAAAGCGGGTCGGCTTGGTGTCCTGGACCGAGTCCGGGGGCACACCGTGAATGCTGTCCGCCGTTTTCTGTGTGGATTGGATCATCATTTACTCCCTGCGTAAGTCTTCTGGATCACACTAGTGCACCATTTCCGCGCGCAGGGGCGCTGCTGATGCCCCCTGCCGTGCTTTCCGGTAGCGTCGGTACCAACATGTGACACGGCGAACCTCGAGGCGGTGGTGGGGATCATGGGACTGCTCAGATGGAAGAAGTCCGGCGCCGAGCTGGCAGACTACATCAAGGCGCCACGCACGCTGCACCTGGTGGTCATTTCGACGCTGGACAAGCCGGGCGCCATCAACTTCGACGCGGCGGCCATCGCCGCCCAAACCGATGACTGGGCCGATGTCATTACAGTGCCCAACGGCTCCACGACGTTCGCCATGGCGGCTGCCTTGCCCCCGGACTGGAACGTCTATGGCACGGCAGCGCGCATCTACCCCATTGGCGCCGGAATGCGCGGGATCCGCCCTGGCCACTATCTGATGGCCCGGGCCCCGGAACAATTGCACCAGCTCACCGAGGACCTGCTCGATGAGGTGCTTGGCCTGCCCAACCCGGCGCGACTGCGACCCGCCACACCGGTCTCCCCGGCCTCCGGATCATCACCGGTCACGGCCGCGCTGCCGATGCTGCGCACCGGGAGGGTCACTGGCTTCCTCGGCGCGGGCGAACGTGCAGTCGTCGATCTGGAGGACGGAATCCGGGCACTGGTGCGACGCGAAGACCTGGCCGCCGGCACCCGGCTCGACTGGCTGCTGGCCATCGGCGCGAAGGTCGAGGGCAGCTACGATCCGGCCACGCACGTGCTCGACGTCTCTGCATCGGCCGCCGTTCCGCGGCTGCTGCAGGCATACTCGTTCGGGCAGGTGATCCTGGCCCTGGTGGTGGAGGCATCGGCGCAATCGGCTGTGCTCTCTCCGCTGCCCGGGGAGCTGATCACCGTGACCCGGCCCGAGGTCTCCTCGAATGAGCTCGATGACATCGACTCGCTGCTGGCACCTGGCCAGGTCGTTGCCGCACGGCTCACGCAGCTGGCGGGCATCAGGCACCTGGTGCTGGTCGATGTCGACGATGCTGAGGCGATAGCCCCCGCCCCGCCGCTGCTCACCGGCCAGCTGCCCTGGCTCCAGGAGGGGCGGGACCTGCTCCCGCCCTCGATGGACGAAGCCGATGAGCTGCCCACCACACCACCGGCGCCGGCGACGCCCATGGCCCAGCATGCTCCGGCCCCGCCGGTGCGCCACGGTTCGGCACTGCACGACGCGCTGCTGAGCATCGAACGGCTCAAGGCGGAGAACCGGGCATTGCGTGCCGAGGATGCTGAGGGGCTGGCGCGTCTGAACGCGGCGGCCGTCGAGGAACTCGCCCACGCCCGTGCGGATCTGGGCAAGGCCAGGGATGCCAACCGACGGCAAGCCGAGCTGCTGAACAAGGCGCAGGAGAAGGCCCGTAAGGCGGCGCGTTCCACGGCCCTGGCCCCGGCCGATGCCAGGGCGCATTTCGAGGATCCCGACGACGCATTGCGCCACGAGATCTACCTGGCCTGGGTGTCAAGGGTCCCAGCCGCCGAGAAACCAACCTACCCATGGGATCCCGGATTCCTGATCGGTCCGCGTTTCACCGCCTCCTATTTCGGACATGAACCGGCGCTGCGGGCCAAGACGGCCAAGGCGCTGGTTGACCTGGTGACCCACCGTGCCGAGCGGATGCCCGCCCGCGAAGTCCACCCCAAGCGCACCGGCCCCGGCGGGGACGACCCGCAGCAGGTGCGGGCCGATGGTGCAGCGTGCTGGCGCATGAGCGTCGAGGTCAACGTGGCGGCCGCGCGCCGGGTGCATTACTGGAAGCTGCCCGACGGGCGCATCGAGCTGCATGAGCTGGTCGCCCACGACGTATTCGGGGTGTAGTGGCAGAAGGGCAGCCCATGGACCATGACTCACGTCATGGTTTAAATTGTTGGACATCCAGTGCCGACGCCGGGTATCCAGGCGTTTTTTGTCCTTAAGCTTTAGAAATTGCGCCAATTGGCGCAATTTCTAAGCCGGATAGGCGGCCGAGGTGGGGCAAAGCGCCCGGGCTAAGAAAATGCGCCAATAGGCGTGCCCCACAACCCCGCCAAAACGCACGCCAGCGTCATTAAGCTGCCAACCGACGTCATTAAGAAGCAAGGCAGGCACGACTCCTGTTAAAACTGTTTTCGACCAAGAAAACGTTTAACCAGGAGAATCGTGCCTGCCCTTCCATCATTCCTCATCGAACCCCTCTGGACCCAATTCCAGGCCCTGATCCCACCCGTTGAAGACCACCACCCCCTGGGCTGCCACCGCCCCCGCATCCCGGACAGGCTCGTCTTCGACAAGCTCATCCAGGTCCTCGTCCTCGGGGCCTCCTACGAGAAAATCTCCGACACCACCTGCTCCGCCACCACCATCCGACGACGCCGCGACGAATGGATCCACGCCGGGATCTTTGAACACCTCGAACAAATCGCCCTGGAATCCTACGACCGGATCGTGGGCATCGACTTCGAAGACCTCGCCGTGGACGGGTGCATCGTCAAGGCCCCCTGCGGCGGCGAAGCCGCCGGCCGATCCCCGGTAGACCGCGGCAAACAAGGAACCAAACGCTCCCTCCTGGTCGATGGCAAAGGCATCCCGCTGGGCACCGTGGTGGCACCGGCGAACCGGCACGACTCCCCGCTACTACGCCCCACCCTGGAACGGCTCTCCCGCTTCGGATTCCACCTGCCACCAAAGATCACCGTGCACCTGGATGCCGGCTACGACTCGACCACGACCCGGGACCTGCTCGAGGAACTCGGCTGCGCGGGTGAGGTCGCCACCCAGGGCATCCCCTCACCGATCCAGGTTGGTAAGCGGTGGGTGGTGGAACGCACCAACTCCTGGCACAACCGCGGATTCAGCAAACTGGCGATCTGCACCGAACGGCGCACCACCGTCATCAACGCGTTCATCGCTTTGGCGAACAGTGTCATCGTGATCCGCCGACTCATCCGCGAAGCCTGGCTGACCCACCGCTGGGATGCCCGGCTCCTCCGCCGCCCCTGAGCCTATTGGCGCATTTTCTTAGCTTGGCATTTAACCTTTGTAGTGGGCCAGCCCGACGGGCTGGGTCACGGGTTTGACCCGATTCACGCCGCCTCGGGGACGTCCCGGACCGGCCGTGGAAGCTATCGGCGGGTTCGCCGGGTGGACCGTGTTCTGGCAGGCACGCCGATAGGTCGCCCGGACTCTTCCCGGGGTCACCTTGGACTCTGGAATGGGCTGTTGCCACGGCAAGCGGCACTCAATGGCCATTGGCCGCACCAGCCGCAGCGAGGTGTGCGCCGCGATCACGATCCAGGTCCAGCGGTCTGCCGCATTCGGTTCCCGCAGGTGGGGCCGGGCCCAGCCCAGGTTCTGTTTCAGGAAGCGGAACGTGTGCTCGATATCGAAGCGACGCAGGTACATGGACCACCAGTGATCCACCTCCCGGACATCGCCGGGGACGGGTTTGGACGCCCACAGCCACATCGGCTTTGGTGGCTGCCCACCGGGCAGGTGTTCGACGTTCAGTCCGATCACCGTGCCTTCGATGAGGGGTGGGGAACCGTGGGAATCCTTGCACCCAGCCCTGGTGTCGATTTTTTGGTGCATCCGCTCGAACGCGACCGTGCTCACGGCTCCGTACCGCTCCAGTTCCTGGACCGAACGGTGCACAGGGTCCGGGTGTGTGGCCGGATCGCGCAGAGCCAGCTTGGCTCCGTGGCGCGGCGGCCGGCCCTTGGTCGGTCCGCGGCGTGCCCCGGCCGGGGCGTAGAACACCCGTATCCGAGCGCAACCGGGCCACCAGCACCACCGGCAGGTCTTGGAGCAGCCAAGCCAGACGGGTCACGTCGTAGCCGGCATCCATGACCACCAAGACCTCGGGATCTGTGCTCTGTTGCTGCCCGGTGGCGCTCAACCGGTCAACGACGCTCCGGAGCTGATCTGCGGTGATCGCGGTCGCGTCATCGGCCGGGCGCAGCCGCACCACGTCCAGTAGCGCGGTCCAGGAGGTGGCTCCGGATTCCAGTGCGGCCACGAAGGAATAAGGCCACCCCGGAACCATTTGCGCTTGCCCGTTGCGGGCGTAGGTGTGGCAGAACGCGCGCCCGGGGCTGCAGGCGGCGTCCGGTCTCAGCCAGTTCGACACGTCCACCGCCAGCACGATTCCTTCCCGGCCATCGGGGCCCGGGATCTTGGGCACGGGCAGCGCCCCGATGAGGGTTTTCAGTGCCGCGTGGTTGATGTTCCCGGAGTTCACCGCGTCATACAGGGCGCCGTAGCCGCGGTGGTGCTCGGGTTCCAGGGACAGGTGGGCCAGGTCGGTGACTTTCCCCTGGGTACACAGCAATGCATCGGTGAGTTCGAAGAGCGCATCGGCCCTACGGGTGAGGCAGTGGTAGTAGCTTGGCCGGAACGCATCGAATTGCTGCTCGGGGCAGGAGGCTTGCGATTCACCGGAACATTCATGCATACTCATCGCCACGGCCCTCGGTCCTTTTGCTGTCTTGTTGGTACCAAACAGCATGAGAAACGAGGGCCGCTTATCGTGTCATGACACGTCGATTGAGGCGCGGAAAGTCAACAGACTTTCCGCCAGAGGTTAAATAGCAAGCTAAGCAGTTTTGCCTCGCACGGGCGCTTTGTCGCGCCGGGGCCGGAGCCTCAGACGGCCAGCTTCCGGCGCAGGAACGCGGAGGCCTGGTCGACCACGATGACCAGCACCAGCACCACCAGGATCTGGGTGAGCATCGCGTCGAACTGGAAGGACTTGATCGACTGGTTGATCAGCAGGCCGATGCCGCCGGCCCCGACCAGGCCGAGCACCAGAGAGGAGCGTACGTTCACGTCGAAGCGGTAGAGCAGCAGCCCGACGAACTGCGGGATGACCATCGGCAGCGAGGCATGGGTGACCTGCTGCAGGCGTGAGGCCCCTGCGGTGGACAGGGCCTGCTGCGGCCCATTGTCGGTCTCTTCCATCGACTCGGCCCAGAGCTTGCCCATCACCCCGGTGTTGTGGCAGATCAGCGCAAGTACGCCGGCGAACGGGCCCAAGCCCACAGCCGTAACGAAGATCAGCGCGAAGACGATGTCCGGCACCGCACGGAAGAAGGACAGGATGGCCCGGGAGGCCTGGTAAATGACCGGGTGCGGGGAGGTGCCTCGGGCGGCGAGCACTGCCAGCAGCAGTGCGGTGGGCACCGAGAGCGTGGTGCCCAGCAACCCGATCCACAGCGTGACCAGGGTGGCCTCGAGCGCGGGTGCCAGCACTCCGGACCAGCTCAGGTCCGGTGGGAAGGCGTCGGCCAGGAACGATCCCATGCCCTTGGCCCCGGTGATCAGCAGCGAGGGATCGAACTCGGTTCCGCGCAGGGCCAGCACGTGCAGGGCGATGAAGACGGCCAGCCCGGTGGCGATCCAACCGGCGCGCCTGCCTTGCCGCGGGACCGGGGGAACGCGCAGGGTGAGGACCGGGGCGCTCATGCTGCTGCCCGATCCGGGGAGTAGAGCTCGTTCTGCACGGCATGGGTCATGGTGGCGATCTCCCCGTCGAAGACGATGCGCCCACGCAGCAGCCCGATGGCCCGGTCCGCATGGCGCAGTGCCAAGTCCGGCTGGTGCAGCACTGCTGCGACGGCGAGGTTCTCGGTGTGTGCCAGTTCGGCCAGCAGCGCCATGACCTGTTCGGCCGCATGCGGGTCCAGCGCCGAGACCGGCTCGTCGGCCAGGAGCACCGAGGCCCGCTGGCACAGGGCCCGGGCCACCGCCACGCGCTGCTGCTGCCCGCCGGAGAGCCGGCCGGCACGTTCGTGCGCCCGGTCCGCCAACCCGACGCGATCCAGCGCAGCCATTGCCTCCTCCTTCAGCGACTGCGGGAAGAACAAGGGGGAGAGGGAGCCCGCGCCGTTCAGCCGCGAGAGCCCGCCGGCGCAGACGTTTTCCAGCGCCGTGCGGCGCGGCACCAGATGGATCTTCTGGAACACCATGGCCGCCTTCGACCGCGCTGCCACCAGCGCCTGACCGCCCAGCGTGGACAGGTCGGTGCCGAGCAGGTTGATGCTCCCTGCCTCCGGGGTGCTCAGCCCCATGACGCATTTGAGCGTGGTGGACTTGCCCGAGCCGTTGGCTCCGAGGAAGGCCACCAGCTCGCCCCGGGCCAGGCTGAAGCCGACCCCGTCCAGCACGGTTCGCCCGGAGTAGGATTTGCTCAGTCCGGAGACGGTGAGGGCAGGTGTGCCGGCCACGGGTGCCTCCTGGCTTCTCGGCGCGGTGCGTGTACTGGGCAGCTGGATCAGTGTCATGGCGTTTAGAGGTCCTTCTCGGTCAGGCCCATGGTGGCGGCCAGGTCGAAGAGCGGGGCGTAGGTTTCCTTGTCGACGGCCAGCAGCTTGCCGGCGGGTGTCACGTCCAGGAATTCGCCGACGGCGGCGACGTCGTCGGCAGGGAGGTTCAGCAGCGCCTCCCTGACAGCCGTTTTGAAGGCCGGGTCGGCGTCGGCAGAGACGGTGATCGGGTCGTTCGGGGTCGGGTCGGAGGCCCAGATCTGGCGGAAGTCCCCGGGTGTGAAGTTGCCAGAGGCAATGGCGCTGGCCTGGGTCTGCGAGTTCAACTGCGCCGCGTCTACCGTGCCGTTGACCAGGGCAAGCAGGGCCTCGGGATGCCCTCCGGCGTAGTTCATGTTCAGCGACTTCTCCTGAATGCCTGCCTTCTTCAGTGCGTAGCGCGGTAGCACGTCCCCGGAGGTCGAACCGACCGATCCCAGGGCCAGGTCCTTGCCGGCCAGGTCGTTGATGTCCTTGATCTCCGAGTCCTTCGGGACCCAGATCCCTGCGGTGTAGGTGCTCAGCTTGCCGTCGGCCGTACCGAAGGAGGCCAGGGGTTCGGCGTTTGCCTTTTCCGAGGCGAAGACGAAGCCCATTGGCCCGAACTGGCCGATGTCCAGGCGGCCGTTGCGCATGGCCAGGACTTCTGCGGAGTAGTCCTCCACGACCTGGACCTGGACCTCGCAGCCGAGCCGCTTTTCCAGGGCGCCGGCCAGCACCTGGTAGGCCGGTTCCAACTTGGAGGGGTCCTCGAACGGTTCGATGCCCATCTTCAGCGGGCCCTTGGCACAAAATGCCGGGGTGGATTCGTCGGCCCCCTGGGCGCCCGGGGCACGGGGCGTCGAACAGGCCGCCAGTGACAAGGCGGCGAGAAGGGCGAGGGAGAGCGGGGCGATGCGGGAAAGCTTCATGGTGGTTCTTCCTTACTGGAAAAGGCGAGTGAGCGTGGGTTAGAGCGAGGCGAGGTTTCGTTCGGCCAGGCCGAAGGAGATCGTCATGCCGATGCCGGCGGTGACGGAGACGGCGGTGATGCCGGGGCCGATGTCCTTGATGAACAGCGGAGCAACCTCGGAGGAGGCGTAGATGCCCTGCCATCGTTCGGTCAGGTGCAGGTCTCCGGCGCCGAGGACCTCCTGGGCCGCGCGGAGAAGCCTGTTGGTGGTGTCCTCGGCGAGGAAGGGATCGGCCGTTGCGTGGTAAGCATGCGAATCACCGAGCAGCAGCGTTCCATCGGGGCGCTGGGTGAACATGAGGTTTGCCCCGATCTCCAGCAGCTCCGGTGCCTGCTGGCTGACTTCGTTGCGCAACGCCTCGGCCGAGGGAACCTCGGTGAAGGCCGCATAGCGCAGCATCGACGTGGCGGTCAGGACGGCCTCGGCGATCCGGGTGCCTGCAGGTGCCTGTGCCGATGTCATTTGCAGGGTGCAGCGCTTGATCTTGTGCCCGGCGGCGAGTTCCGGGAAAAGGTAGTCGACATCGTGCCCGACGCAGACGAACACCTGATCGGCTTCCAGCCGCCCGCGGCTGGTGTGGACGGCGGCGGTGCGCCGGGTGCCGGAGCCGAAGCCCAGCGCCGCCGTGTTGAACATGACCCGGCCTCCGGGGCCGGCGTCGACCCAGGCGGCCAGCGTCCCGACCGTGGTGCGCGGATCCACGCGCAGGTCATCGGCGAGGAAGGCCCCACCGAGGATGCCCGCTGTATCCTCGCGGCCGAGGCGGGATCGGACCGACTCGGCATCCAGCAGCGTGATCTGCCCGGGGGGCCGCGCCGCAGCGAATTCGCGCAGTACGGCCAGCTCGGTGCGGGTGCCGGCAACGACCAGTGCGCCGGACTCGGCGGCCCAGAATCCGGCCCGTCGTGCAAATGCGAGCCAATGCTTGCGGCCGTTCTGGGCCAGTTCGTACAGCTCGCCCGACTGGGCGGTAATGCAGGCGTGGCCGAAGTTGCGGACCGATGCGCCGACGGCCAGGTGGTCGCGATCGATCACCGTGACTGACAGGCCCTTGTCCAGGGCGAGGGCGGCGTGGGCCAGGCCGATGATGCCGGCCCCGACGATCAGGACGTCGCTGGTGGCCAGCGGTTCGCCGGTGGCTTCGATTGTTGTGTTGTTGGTGTTCACGGCTTCTACATTTGCCGGTGGATGGGGCCCAGAACAAGTCGAAACGGCACTTGTTCAGACATGTTCATTCACGGTTCATTTTGTCTGTCCGGGGGATGGAAACTGTTCATCGGGCGTTTACCTAACCACCTGAAAAAGCAGGTCATAGAGCTTGTATGCTCAAGTCGTGGACAATTTCCCGATCCAGCCAATACACCTGCGCCTGACCGGTGAACTGCGTGGACAGATCCAGGATGGACGCTTCACCGAGGGCGGCAGTTTCCCCAGTGAAGCCGAGTTGTGCATGGCCACGGGGGCATCGCGCGGCACCGTCCGCCGGGCCCTGTCGGTGTTTCGCGCCGAGGGGCTGATTACCGGTGGCCGTGGGAAGGTGCCGGTGGTCTCGCGCCCGGTGCCCTCGCAACCGTTCGCCACCTTCATGTCGTTCACCGAGTGGGCCTTGGCTACGGGCAGCGTTCCGGGGCAGCGGACGCTTGAAGTTGCCCTCCGTCCGGCATCGGAGGAAATCGCCACGTAGTTGGGCATCTCCCGGCGGGATCCGGTGGTTCAGGTAGTGCGGCTTCGACTGCTCGACGGGGTGCCGGCGATGGTGGAGGCCTCCGCCTTCGTGCACTCGGTGGGTCGGCGTCTCTTCGACTTCGATGCGGATTCGGGTTCCATCTTCGGTTTCCTCAGCGATGCCGGTGTCGACCTGCGCCGTGGTCGGCACACCATCGACGCCGTGGCTGCCACTGCAGGAGATGCCGAACTGCTCGGCGTCGAGGAATCGTCGCCGCTGCTGCGCGAACGGAGGCTGACCTAGTCATCGCGGGGTGAAGTGCTGGAGTATTCCGATGACCGCTACGTCCCCGCCCTGGCTAATTTCGTCATTGAAAATACCCGGGAAACCAGGGCCGCGTTAATCCGCATTCCCGCCTCTGCATGGAAAAGCAAGAGAATGATCGAACGAGGTGCCTTCGACATGGCGGGAACGAGCATCGACGAACACGGGGATGTCTGGAGTGCGCTGGAAACCTCGGTACGCGACGCCGGTGCAGAGGTCACGGCAGAGAACCTGCCGGCCTGGATGGGTGCGGACAAGGGCGAGGCGATTACGGCACTGATCGGCCTCGGCAGCAGTATCCCGGAACCGTTCCTGGCGGGCGATACGTCCGAGTGCTTCCGTGAACTGTGGGCCGCTACCATTCCGCCGCGCCGTCGGTGGGGCTGCCGGGAGTGGACGATGCACTGCGCGCCCTCACGGCCGCTGGTAACAAGGACGGTCTGGCCAATGGATATTCTCGAGCTGTGGTGGATCCTCGGCTATCCGGACGGGGCCGGGGCGTGGGGGACGGTCAAATCCTTGATGCTGTGGTTGCCAGCGACGAGGTGGCTGCCGGACGCCCTGCTCCGCATGTGATCCACCGCCTGATGGAGCTGACCGGGGTTTGCGACGTACGCCGGGTCCTGGCTGCCGGCGACACGGTCAACGACTTGGCCGCGGCAAGGAACGCCGGCGTCGTGGCGGCGGGGGTACGCACCGGCGAGCTGCACCGCGCCGACATCGACGTCCATCCGCATATCCACGTGCTCGGTGGGGTGAGGGACATTCCGGGGCTCTTGAAGATCAGCTAACCGACTTTGCCCGCACATTGGTCTCAATTGGATAGCGGGCGTTTCCTGGCCTGGATGTTGGCCGAGTCCTTTTTGTTATGCGTTGGTGCGCTGATCTTGCCCGACGGGCACAGTTTCGGAAAGTTTGTGAGATTACTTTCTGTTCGATTCGGCATCCAAAAAGGGGCTGTTCCGGCTCTTCTCCGATCTGCTGGGGCTCTCGTCGTCAACATTTCAATTGACATGAAATCCACTGGTCAGAGTACTGGCGACTAGAGCATCACGGGGAGAGGCGAGGCCATTTCCCCGGGAAACCATGAATAAATGTGAGTTCGCTGGGTCAGCTGACAGCTACCTGATAGTAGTCAAATTATTGTGAATAGGGCTTGACGGACCCCCCTGGTACGCCCGTACGGTAATAGTAACGTTTAGATAACGCGGACTTCGCGGAATCGAGACATCCATTGCTGGTAATCCTCCGTTGTCCACCCAGCATACGGACCATTTGACGTCGATAGCGACGCCGGACAACGGCGCAGAGAAGACCGGGGACGGTCTGAGCGCGGATGGCACTGGAGAAGCATGATCCAGCAGAATTCCAAGAATAAGAACCTTCGTCGTGGCGCAGCCACCGTTGCAGCTCTGGCTATTGTCGGTGCGGGAATGGCGGCATCCGTTGCTCCTGCCTCGGCTGCCTCCACCTCCACCTGGGACACCATCGCCGCGTGTGAATCCGGTGGAAACTGGGGCATCAGCACCGGTAACGGCTACTCGGGCGGGTTGCAGTTCACCCCCTCCACCTGGAAGGCCTACGGCGGCAAGGGCAACGCGGCAAACGCCAGCAAGAGCGAGCAGATCCGCGTAGCCGAAAAGGTCAAGGCCGGACAGGGCTGGGGTGCATGGCCCGTATGCTCCGCCAAGGCCGGCCTGCGCGGTGGAAAGAGCTCGGCTCCGGCCGCGGCCACCACGGTCAAGAAGTCGACCTACACCCCCAGCGCAAGCACGAAGACCTACGCCAAGAAGTCGTATGCCCCGGCGACGTCCTACGAAGCCAAGAAGTCATACACCCCGGCTAAGTCATACGTCAGCACGGCTAAGCACCGCGCCCAGGCACCGGCTTCAACCCACAAGTCGAGCACCCCGCAGGCCCGCCACGTGGCAGCCGTGACGGTTGCCGATTCGGGCAAGAACTACGTGGTGAAGACGGGCGATACCCTGTTCAAGATCGCCCAGTCGCAGGGCCTGAATTCGTGGCAGGGTCTCTACAACCTGAACGCGGACGTCGTGCCTAACCAGGACCTGATCTTCGTCGGTCAGAGCTTGGATCTTCCGGCCAAGTAAGCTGTTCCAGCTTCTGCAATAAAAAAGGCGCGTCTTCCCGGGAATTTACCGTGGAGGCGCGCCTTTTCGTTCCCGCTGAAGGCTATCCGGCAGACCAGCGGGCAACCACGACCTGGAACTGGTCATGGGCCAACTCCAAGGATTCGAGCGCCAGCGATTCGTCCCGGGCGTGCATCTGCGCGGGTTCTCCGGGACCCCAGATGACGACGGGCACCCCTGGAAGTGCGGCGCCGATGACCGAATCGTCGGTGAAATACGGGCATTCCCGTTCAGGACGGTCCTGGCTACCAGCGGGCGCTACGCCGCTCCTATAGACATAGCCCCATCGTTGCGCCGAAGCAGGGGAATACTCTGGGGCGCAATCGCTGCCAAGGCACCGGGGCGGTATTGGTTGAGGGTTTTTACGCGGAGGCCTATGCCATGAGTTCACTGGCACGGCAGGGCTTGAGCAGCAGTTCCGCGCGCAACCCCGCATCCAAGGCGGCGTCAATGATGGTCGCCGCCAGGGCCTTGGCGCCGTTCAGGGCTGCCGCGTCGCCGCCCGGCGAAACGGCGGCTGAGGCGAACTCGTGGGTGTGCCCGTCGGGACCATCGTCATCGAGGCTGATCATCGGGTGGATGCTCGCGACATGGTGGCTCACATTTCCCATGTCGGTGGATCCGTTCAACACACCGGAATCGTCGCAATGGTGGCCGAGTGCCGCAGCATTTTTCACATAGGCGGCGGTGAGCCCGGGGTGGGGGAGCATATCGGTGAAGACCTCGCCGTTTTCCTTGATCTCCACGGTGGCGCCGGTGGCCAGCGCTGCGCCCTCGAAGCAGCGGCGCCACCGCGCCTTGACCCGATCGAGGGATTCGAGGCTGTCGGCCCGCACCATCCATTCGCCGGCGATGTGGTCGGGGATGATGTTGGAGGCCTGCCCGCCGGCGGTGATGATCCCATGCATCTGCTGGTTCGGCTCGAGCTGTTGCCGGGCCAGTGCCACGGCGTTCATGGCCAAGGTCATGGCATCCAGCGCATTCACTCCCTTGTAGGGCTCGTCCGATGCATGGGCGGCCTTGCCGCTGAAGGCCACATCCAATCCGACGCAGGCGTAGGCGAGCATGGAGGATTCGTCCCGATTGGAGGGATGGACCATCACCGCTAGATGCGAGCCGTCGAAATCGCCCTGGCGCAGCATGATCACCTTTCCGCCGACGGTTTCTTCAGCGGGGGTTCCGAGCAGGCGCAGGGTGAGGCCCAGCTCGTCGGCCGCGGGGGCGAGTGCAAGGAAGGCGCCGAGGCCGGCCGCGGCAATGATGTTGTGTCCGCAGGCATGGCCCAGGCCGGGCAGCGCATCGTATTCCGCACAGATGACGGCCACCAGCGGACCGTTGCCGATCTCGGCGCGAACGGCAGTGGGAAGGGAGCCCAGCCCGTGCTGGATGCGGATGCCTTCGATGCCCGAGAGTTCCCCGACCAGCCAGGTCGCTGCCATTTCCTCGTTGAGGCCCGTTTCGGGCTGGGCGTGGAGGCGATGGCTGAATGCGAGCAGCCGGTCAGCGAGCGCGTCAACGCGTCCCGCGGATTCCTGCTTGTGTTCGGTCAGCTGCGGTGCTTGGTTCGTCATGGGTGTTCGGCTCCATCCAAGGGGTGGATCCGGGTCAAGCGCTGGGCGTTTATACCGGATCAAACGACAAGTCCCTGTGGACACGCGTTATGGTGTCCCGGGTCACTCAACACTAGGTCGACGAAGCCGCGGGATGCAGCAGGCTTGCCGGGGAGGGCGCAACGGGGCCCGGATCGCCCACCGTCGGGCGGGCGATCCGGGCCCCGTCAGCTGCTGCTGGAGCTACGCAATCAGCGGGCTCTGACCGAAACCGGACAGGGTGGCCATCGCGTTGGTATCGACGTTCTGTGAATCGCCGTTGAGGTAGCGTTCCATCGAGTCGTCCATGGCATTGATCCACCGGGTGTGGTGGCGGGAGGCCATGGTGCCGGTCATGACCGAGCGGTGCACGTTGTCGCGGTACCCGAGGATATCGGCGTCCTTATCGCGCATCCACTCCTTGAAAAGTTCCGAGACCGTGTCCAGGTCGAACTCCGGGTAGTCGGTGGCGGAAATGAGTTCGCGGAGGTAGTCGGTCTGGAAGTCCGCCTCGGCGTTATGGCTTTCCAAGGCGGCCTGGCGGTTGAGCCACGCGTCGATGTCAGCATTGCGCTGCGCCAGCGGGGGAAGAACAATGCCTCCCATCATCACGTCGCGGGCAAACCATGCCTGGGCGTCGAACATATTAAAGGTGTAGTACTGGTCCTGCGCGCCCAGGTAGAACAGGTTGGTGTTCTGCTGCCAGATGACGCCCTTGTAGAGGTTGCCCGGGTAGAGCACGTTCTTCGACTTCAGTGACATGTTGCTGGGCAGGAACGGGTACTTGTGCAGATATCCCGTGCAGAGGATGACGGCGTCGAATTCGACGATGGTGCCGTCGGCGAAGTGTGCCGTAGAGCCCTCGAAGCGGTTGACCAGCGGGCGTTCCCGTGTGGTGCCGGGCCAGTCGAAGCCCATCGGGGCGCTGCGATAGCTCATCGTGACGGAGGCTGCACCCATCTTGTGGGCCTGCATGCCGATGTCCTCGGCCGAGTAGCTCGAGCCGATCAGCAGCAGGTTCTTGCCGGCGAAGCGCTCGGCGCCGCGGAAATCGTGGGCGTGCATGACCTCGCCGGGGAACGAGTTGATGCCCTCGAATTCCGGGACGTTGGGCACCGAGAAGTGGCCCACCGAAACGACGAGCTTGTCGAAAACGTGGGTTTCGGTCTCGCCGGAGGTCAGGTCTTCGACAACGACGGTGAATTCCTCGGTGCCCTCGTTGTAGTCGACCCAGCGGGCAGTGGTGTTGAAGCGGACGTACTTGCGCACGTCGGACTTCTCGACGCGGCCCTTGATGTAGTCGAAGAGGACCTCGCGCGGAGGATAGGAGGAGATGGGGCGGCCGAAGTGCTCGTCGAAGCTGTAATCCGCGAATTCAAGGCATTCCTTGGGACCGTTGGACCATAGGTGGCGGTACATGCTGGAGTGCACCGGCTCGCCCGAGCCGTCCAGGCCCATGCGCCAGCTGTGGTTCCACTGCCCTCCCCATTCAGCCTGCTTTTCAAAGCAAATGATCTCGGGGATCTCAGCGCCCTGTGCGCGGGCAGACTCGAAGGCCCGTAGCTGTGCCATGCCGCTGGGGCCCGCACCAATGATTCCGACTCGCAATGTCATGCTTTTCTCCTCATTCCCGGATCCGCCTTGCGTCCTGAAGGCAAACGTGAAGCAGCAACCCGGTGCGAGCCATTTCCGGTACGCCAAATGAAGGCCAATCGTCCTTCATCCGGTTTCCGGAGGCGGCTTGAGCGCCTCGCCCGAATCATCAATCCCGATCGCGGGAGAGTGGGCGACAAATGCAGTGAGGGCTAGCTGAAAATGCCCGCCCAGCGGCTTCGTCCGACCCACCTGGGATCCGAATCCAGGAGGTGGGCCTATATCCCTCATAACAGCATTTCATACGGTCGAATGTCAAATATCGATCGTTGAAATTTTGGTTAATTTGAGTAAATTGAAAAGTGTCAAATTGTTATATTCGACGATTAATTAAACAATTCTGACGTGGGTCGATGTCCCGAATCACGCGGGCGGGAACGGTTCCCCGACCCAGCCTCTGCCTGCTCCGCCTGTAGGGAAAGTCACCAGCCCGATGTTCTGACTGGGAGTTTCGTGGGAAACCCCTCAGCTGGGTGTGATAAGCACAGCTTTGCTGCAGGGGGCACAATGGTGACGAGCGAGCCGATGCCGACGAAATGCCGTTCAGCTACATGAGCGCATGCCGGCGGGTGGGAAGTAACGATTCCACCCCTGAAAATTCGGAGGGAACCACCTTCCGTTTCCCCTCAGCGCCATGTTGAGTCCCGGCGCGGGTTGAGTGCGGAAACGGCGATTGCCCCGACCAAGCTGAATTTCAGGACGGCGGCGGCGTCGTTGGCGGTCATCGTCCCGACCGTCAATTTCCAGCGGGAAAGGTTCCTGAAGGTCCTGCTGCCGGCGGCGCTGAAAATTTCCCGTGGAATGCGCAGCGCCTACATCGGTGAGGAATCCCGACGCCCGAAAACGATTGTTCCGGGACGGCAAAAAGCCGCCGGAGGGATGCTCCCCTCCGACGGCCCGATGCCGGGTGACGCCTACTTGGCGTAGGTGATCGTCCAGCAGCGCTCTTCGCGGTCCCAGCGGACCGTCTCGTCGCGCAGCTTGCGGAAGGCCTTGAGCACCTCGCGGTTGATGGCCGGGTGACCGTTTTCGTTCGTGTAGACCCACTCGTCGCCGAAGGCCTCGGCGATGCGTGGCACCACGGATTCCTGGCTGACTGTCTTCTCTTCGTGGATCAGGTCAAGGATCCACTGGGCGATTTCTGGTGCATTGTTCATTGAATAAGGGTACGGGGCGCCGGGCCCTACCGCGCACCACCGAGGAAGGCTCGCAGCGAGGAAACGGCGGCCCGCACCCCGGTGGCGAGCGTCGGCTCGATCTCCGGACCGAAGAACGGGGAGTGGTTGACCGGCGGAGTTCCCTTGGACAGGTCGAATCCACCGAACATCCAATACGCCGATGGAACGCCGATGGCATCGGCCAGGTGGCCGAAGTCCTCGCTGCCCATCATCGGAGCCGATTCGTGGATCGCCTGCTCTCCGAGCTCGTCCCGCAGGGCTAGCGTGACCCTCATGACGGTATCGGGGTCGTTGTAGCAGCGCGGGAAGGTATAGATCTCCTCGATGAGCGGTGCCGGGGCGTTGGAAGCAAGGGCCTCGGCCTGAATGATCCTGGTGATGGCGGCCAGCACCTGGTCGCGAACGTCCTGGGTGAAGGTCCTGATGTTCAAGGTGAACTCGGCACGGTCCGGAATGATGTTTTCCTTCAGTCCCGCATGGAACGTGCCCGAGGTGATAACGGCGGGGGAGGTGGGATCCAGCTCGCGCGAAACGATGGTCTGCAGCCGCGTGATCATGTGGGCCCCGAGCACTATCGGATCGATGCTCGACTGTGGCTGCGAGCCGTGGGACTGGCGCCCGAAAACGGTGACCCGCAGGGCATCCGCCATCGCCATTGCCGTGCCCGAGGAAATGGTGATCTCCCCGGCCTGCGCCGGCATCACGTGTTGCCCCAGCACCACGTCCGGCCGTGGGGCCTTGTCCCACAACCCGTCATCGACCATGGCCCTTGCCCCCGCAGCGGTCTCCTCGCCCGGCTGGAAGACGAGCACCAGGGTTCCGGACCAGGATGCGGTATCGCGGGACAGCAGCTTCGCCGCAGTGAGCAGCGAGGTGACGTGGGTGTCATGGCCGCAGCCGTGCATGACTGGCACGGCGGTTCCGTCCTCCAAGGTCCCGGTAGCGGTGCTGGCGTAGTCCAGCCCGGTGTCCTCGGCGATTGGCAGTCCGTCGGTGTCGGCGCGGAAGGCCACCACCGGGCCCTCCCCGTTTTCGATCACCCCGACCACGCCGGTTCCCCCGCAACGGAAGTTTTCGATGCCCAAGGCGTCGAGCTGTGCGGCAATGTAGTTGGCCGTCTCGTGTTCCTGCATCGAGAGCTCAGGATGGGTGTGCAGGTGGATGTACATCTGGTGCATCGCCGTGGTGTCGGCGTCGGTGAGCAGCGTCTCGGTGATGGTGTTTTCCATGGTGTTAGCGAACCTCGTTTTCCTGGATGGCGGGGATGTCCTCGATTGCAGCCGTGTGGTCGATATTGCGGTTGCGAAGGAACCAGGAGGCCAGGATGGTGCAGACCACGACGATGGCCGTGGCGAACATGGCGGCCTTCGGGAGCGCCGGAACCAGGGCGAACTGGACGACCAGTGCCAGTGCGAGGGCGATGACTGTTGGGCGGATCTGCTTCATGGTGGCGATGCACTGGATCAGCACGGCACCCATCAGGGCGGGCAGGATGTAGAGCCTGGCTACCTCGATGAGTCCGGGTGGGATCCGGGTCATCAGCCAGGTGCCGAGCAGGCCCACGAAGATCAGCAGCGAGGTCAGGTGGACGGTTGCCGCGCCGCAGATGGCCATCACGGCTGCGAGGTCGCCACGCTTGGTTCCGGGACGGGCGCCGATGCTGGATTGGGCGACGATGGCTGCCGGGAGCAGCTTGTTGGAGATGTTGCCGATCATGAACGCCTGGTACATGGCGGCCGATCCGAGGATCGGGAAGTAGGTCAGCGGTTCGACGATCCAGAACACGCCGAAGGTCGCGGCAACGGCAAGGAAGGCGATCCAGATTTGACCGGAGGTGATGTCGAGGCCGCCGAAGACGACGAGGTAGATGGGTCCGATCAGCGAGAGGACCAGGCCGGCGAGCATCGTGATTCGCCCCCAGCGGGAAGTCGACGCTTCAAACGCGGCCATGCCGGCTTCGGCGCGGTCCAGTGATTGCGTGCTCATGGTGTCGTTCCTTTCAGGTGGGGGGCTAGGAGGTGTGGGCGACGAAGGCGACGGCCAAGGCGACGATGATGGCGAAGCCCAGCGCCCATTCCTTGAGCCAACTGGCATGGAGCTTCTTGGCCAGGAGCAGGCAGCCGGTCATGACGGCCGCTGAGACCAGCAGGGTGATCAGGTGGACCCAGGATTTCGGCATTTCGGCGATGGCCAGCATGGAGAAGGCGCCTAGCAGTGCCGCGCACGGGATGATCGCCATTGCGGCCGGGCTGACCTGAGCCAGGCGCTTGCCGCCGCGCTTCAGGATCGGGGTGAGCAGCAGCGTGGCGAGCATCCACATGCCGCCGCTCAGGCTCATGGCCATGAAGGCCACGGCAAAGACCTGCTGGGT
This sequence comes from Paeniglutamicibacter cryotolerans, assembly GCF_014190875.1. NCBI lineage: Bacteria > Bacillati > Actinomycetota > Actinomycetes > Micrococcales > Micrococcaceae > Paeniglutamicibacter > Paeniglutamicibacter cryotolerans. The sequence continues at coordinate 1,858,684 of NZ_JACHVS010000001.1, forward strand.
GTAGTCGTGCCCGCCGAGCGTGGCGCCCATCGATGTTGCGGCGATTCCGGCGGAGGCGGTTTCGGTGGCAGCGGAGCCGATCAGCCCGATGCGCACCAGGACGGCCGGTGTCCCGAAGAGGGCCAGCAGGGCGATCGCCACCAGGACCACGGCGAGCGAGGGACCGATGGAGGCAACGGCGCCGGCGCGGAAGGCCCCGGAGAGTTCCTTCGCGGGCATTCCGATCTCGGGTGCCGTGCGGCGGGCCGCCTTGATGTAGATGAAGGTCTGGACGAAGATCACGGCGAAGACGCCCAGGGCGCAGGCCCACACGAGCGGGGAATTGGCCACGGCCATGATGTCCGTGGAGCCGGCTGCGGCCGGAACGTGAATGCTCAGTGGGTGCATGGACCTTGGCTCTCTGGTGGTGGTTCTCGGAAGAGTGAAAGTGACGCGCGTTACAAGTTGATGCTTCGTAGGCATAACCATCCGGCTCAATGGGAAATATGACAATAGTTGGACGCAATGGCCATATTTGTGGCCATTTCCTCCACCAAACGGGGAATTTGGACAAAAGCTACCGATCCCGTGAAGACTTGGCCAGACTGTGCTGGACAGTAGGAATGAACGAGTGAAGCGGCTGCGAGCCGGGAGCAGGGGGATGGCCATGACCGAACTTCAGGACATGTCGGCAGCGGAGATCACCAAGGGCATCAAGCGCCGCGATTTCTCCGCCCGGGAGGCGCTGGACGCCCAGTACGCACGCATTGCCGAGGTCAACCCGGTCATCAATGCCGTAGTGACCCAGGACCCCGAGGCAGCCTATGCTGCGGCCGCTGCGGCCGATGCCCTGACGGCATCCGGGGCCGACACCGGGATCCTGCATGGGCTGCCGATGACGCACAAGGACACCCACAACACCCGGGGCATGCTCAGCACCCAGGGCTCCCCGATCCTGAAGGGCTTCATCCCTGCCGAGGATGACCTGGTGGTGGCCCGGCTGCGCACCGCCGGAGTCGTGGCATCGGGCAAGAGCAACGTCCCGGAGTTCGGTGCCGGATCACATACCTTCAACGAGGTCTTCGGCACGACGCTGAATCCCTATGACACCACCCGCAGCGCCGGAGGCTCCTCCGGCGGTCTCGGTGCAGCCCTGGCGGCACGCATCCAGCCGCTGGGCGAGGGGTCCGACATGGGTGGATCGCTGCGCATCCCCGCCTCCTTCTGCAACGTGGCGGGACTGCGCCCCTCCTACGGGGTGATCCCGATGCCCTCGCCGGCCAACGCCTGGACCTGGCTGGGACGCACCGGGCCCATGGCCCGCGAAATCTCGGACATCGCGCTGTTCATGTCTGCTGTTGCCGGCCCGTCCGACCTGGTCGCCACCGCCTCGCCGCTGCGCGGTTCGGACTTCGCCGGTGAGCTGGTCGGGGACCTGCGCGGGGTGCGGATCGGCTGGAGCGAGGACTTCGGCATCGGCATGCCGGTGGAACCCGAAGTGCTGGAGGTGCTGCGCCGCCAACTGCGCGTTTTCGAGGAGGCCGGCGCGATCATCGAGCAGGCGGCCCCGGACTTCTCCGAGGCCGATCTGGTCTTCGAACGGGCACGGGCCACCGACTTCGCCGCCGGGCTCGGCCCGCTGGTGCGCAAGCACCGGGAACTGGTCAAGCCGGAGGTCATCTGGAACGTGGAACTGGGCTGGTCCTTGAGCGCCGAACAGCTCATCGAGGCCACTGCAGCACGCACCCGGCTGGAGGCCTCGGTGCGCGGCTTCTTCTCCCGCTACGACGTGTTCCTCAGCCCCGCCGCGCAGGTGCTCCCGTTCGACGCGACACTGCGCTACCCGGCCGCGGTCGACGGCACCGCATCCACTACCTACCTGGACTGGATGCGTTCGGCCTGCGTCCTCTCGGCCACCAGCCTGCCGGTGCTGGCGGTCCCGGCGGGATTCACCGCGTCGGGGCTGCCCGTCGGGTTCCAACTGGCGGTGAACCACTACCGCGATGCCGACCTGCTGCGCTATGGAAAGGCCTTCGAGGACCGGACCCGGGTCGCCGAGGTGCTCCCGGGCCTGCTGGCCCGGGACGCGGCCTCCCGATAGCGGATGCGCAGCCGGCGCATTCGCCACCTAAGGGTGGGGGATGAGCCGGCCCCCGCGCTTGCGGGCCTGGAGCAGGATCGTCGAATCGATTCCGTACGCGTCATCGGCCCAGGCCGGATCGGTGATGAAGGAGTACAGGGCGGCGGTGTCCGGAACCGTCACGTTCGCGACCAGCTGGTAGTCGCCGGCAACAGCCGCCGCATACCTGACCTCGCGGCGCAGGGCCAGTGCCTGCCCGACCTTTTCCACCCGGCTCGGCGCCGAGCGGATCCACAGGAAAGCCTCGACCGGCAGGCCCATGGCGGCCGGTTCAACCAGGGTGCGCACCGTGACCCGGTTATTGCGCAGTAACCAGTCCACGCGTCGTCCGGCAGTCGTCTCGGAAATCCGGACCCGCCGGGCAATGGATTCCAGGCTGGCGCGCCCGTCCTCGACCAGGACGGCAATGATGCGCTCGTCCTGTTCGCTCAGCGGCTCGCGCGAGCTCAGGTCGGTTCCGTCGAAGGTGAACTCGTTATCCATGGCGCGGGATTGCGCGTCGGTGAGCAGGCCCGAGCGCCAGCCGCGGATGGTCCTGAAGTAGCGCAGCACCGGGTAGCTCACCGCACGGACCAACCCGACGGTTGCCGGAATTTCCGTGGTGAGCACGCTCGATACGGCAGCGGGGTCCAGGTTCAGCTCGGCCACGGCATCCGCGCCACCGGTCATTAGGTAGCTGTAGGTGGTGTCGGGGCGTTGGGCGAGCGCCTCGGCGGCCACCCGGCTGGTGCCCGGTGAGCATTCAAGGCGCAGCAGCGTCGTGCTGCTGCGCACTCCCATGCCGGCGACAGTCACGACGCCCGAGGAAAGCAGCTCGGCACCGTGCCGTGCCACGGTGCGTTCGGGCTCCTCCAGGACCGTGGCGATCTTGCGCCACGTGGCCCGGCCGTCGATCTGCAGGGCCGCAATGATCAGTCGTTCCAGGTCGTTCAACGTCCGCTGCACTGTGGGTTCGCTTTCTTGAGCTCTCAGCCGGTGGTGCTCCTTATCCGATACTAGGACCCGGTGCGGTATCCGGGGCGGATCAGTGCCCCAACAGTCGGAATTTGGCCCGGCGTTGATCCAGCCGCTGCTCGGCCGGGGTGGCGCAGGCAAGCGCCAGCTCGTACTCGATGGCGGTGGCCATGCGCACGCAGAATTCACGCGGTTCAGCCGCCGCATCCGGGCGCTCGTCGACCACGTGGTCAACCAGCCCGATGCGTCTGAGCGAGGCGACCTCCACGCCCTGGTCCGCGGCGATCTGCGGGGCGAACTCGGTGCTGCGGTGGATGATCGCGCTGGCACCCTCCGGCGGCAACGGCGAAAGCCAGGCGTGTTCGGCGGCGATGATCCGATCCGCCGGCAGCAGCGCGAGTGCCCCGCCCCCGGTGCCCTGGCCCAGCAGCACCGCCACCGAGGGGGCGCGCAGCCCGATCAGCGAGTTCAGCGAGCGGGCGATCTCCCCGGCCAGCCCGCCCTCCTCCGCCTCCTTGGACAGGGCGGCGCCGGCGGTGTCGATGACGGTGAGCAGCGGCAGCTTCAATTCCTCGGCCAATTGCATGCCGCGCCGCGCCTCGCGCAGCGATGCCGGACCCATGGCCGGGCCATCGGCATGGCGCGGGCGCTGGTGGCCCAGCACGATGCATGATTGCGAGCCGAACCGGGCCAGCGCCAGCGAGAGCCCGGGATCGTTTTCACCCTGCCCGGTGCCGTTCAGCGGCAGTGCCTCAGCGGCGCCGGCGGCCAGCAACATGCGCAGGTCCGGGCGGCGCGGGTTGCGGCTGATGAGAATCGATTGCCAGGCGGTGGCCGGACCCGGAACAACATCCAGGGTGTCGGGCCGGGCGCGGACGCCGGAATGAGTGACCGGCAGCAGGATGCGCAGGGCCTTCTCGATGATCTCCGGCAGCTCGGCGGGCGGGACCACGGCGTCGATCAGGCCCTTGCGGTAGAGGTTCTCGGACGTCTGGACATTGGGCGGGAACGGCGTGCCGGTCATCGTCTCGAAGACCCGCGGGCCCAGGAAGCCCAATAGCGCTCCGGGTTCGGCGACGCTCATATGCCCGAGCGAACCCCAGGAGGCCATCACTCCGCCGGTGGTGGGGTTGCGCAGGTAGACCAGGTAGGGCAGCCCGGCCTCCTTGTGTCGGCGCACCGCATCGGTAATGGACACCATGCCCAGGAACGCGAGTGTTCCCTCCTGCATCCGGGTGCCGCCGGAGGCCGGTCCGGCCAGCAGCGGCAGCCGTGCCGCCGTGGCCCGCTCGATGGCGTCGGTGATCCGGTTGACCGCCGCCTGGCCGATGGACCCGGCGAGGAAGCGGAACTCGGAAACGATCACAGCGACGCGGCGGCCGCGGATCAGGCCCTCGCCGGTGAGCACCGATTCGTCGGCGCCGGACTTCTCCCGCGCCGCCAGGAGCTCCGCAGCGTAGGTGTCGCTGATCCGCGGCTGTTGCACCGGGGCGTCCCAGGAACTGAAGGACCCCGGGTCCAGCACGGTGTTGATCAGCTCGGTGGCGCTCATGCGCGGGGTCTTGAGTGCCGGGGTGCTCATGGGGTGTGCCCGATTCTGTCTAGCCATTGCCGGATGGAATCCGCGTCGGCATCGAGCAGCGGCGGGGCGGTGTGTGAGGTGCGAGTGGTTTCGGCGGCCGTTGCCGCGTCGAAGAAGCGCAGTGGCGGACCAGGCAGTGAAATGTTGCCCAGTACCGGGTGCTCCACGTCGATGAGCAGGCCCTGGGAAGCCACTTGCTCCCAGGCGTAGACCTCATCCAGCGTGCGGACCTTCCCGGCCGGGATGCCCGCAGCGTCGAGCATGTCCAGCAGTTCTTGAGGGTCGTAGGCCGCGAAGGCCGCCTCGATCTCGGCTACCAGCGCCGGGTGGTTTTCCACCCGGGTGGCGTTGGAGGCGAATTCCGGGCGTTCGGTGTCCAGCCCGAAAGCCGTGGCGAAGGCGAGCCAGAGCTTCTGGCTGCCGACGCTGATCTGCACCTTGCCACCGCGGCAGCCGAACAGCCCGTACGGAGCAATGGAGGGGTGGTGGTTGCCCTGGGCGCGCGGTACCTGTCCGGCGACAGTATTGCGGGTGCCCTGAAAGGCATGCACGCCGATGATGGAGGCCAGCAGCGAGGTGCGCACCACCTGGCCCCTGCCGGTCTTTTCGCGTTCGAGCAGGGCGGCCAGCGCGCCATAGGCCCCGTACATGCCCGAGAGCAGGTCCGCGATCGGAACCCCGACGCGTTGCGGGTCATCGGGTCCGGAACCGGTCAGCGACATCAGGCCGGCCTCGCCCTGCAGGATCTGGTCGTAGCCGCTGCGGTGCGCTTCGGGGCCGTCGTGCCCGAACCCGGTGATGGAGAGGATGACCAGGCGCGGGTTCAGCTCATGCAGCGTCGCCACGTCGAAGCCGAGCCTGTCCAGCACTCCGGTCCTGAAGTTCTCCATCAGCACGTCGGATTCGGCGATGAGCCGGCCCAGCGTGGCCCGGCCCTCGCCGGACTTAAGGTTCAGCGCGATGGATTCCTTGTTCCTGTTGCAGGAGAGGAAATAGGTAGCCTGCTGGTTATCCTCCGGGCCGACGAAGGGCGGTCCCCAGCCCCGGGTGTCGTCGCCGACGCCCGGGGTCTCGACCTTGATGACACGGGCGCCGAGGTCGCCCATCATCATGCCGGCATGCGGTCCGGCCAAAGCGCGGGTCAGGTCAAGCACCGTGTAGCCGGACAGTGGTCCGGCGGTGACTTGATCTTGATCGGGGGCCTGGTGGGTGATGGTGGTCATGGGGAGATCCATTCCGAATGGTGCGGGAAAAACAACTGGCTCACTGGCCTAGCCTCCTAGACACCAGGTGTCCTTGTCAATGGCCGTGTCCGGTAGATTGGGGGAGAGACCTGAATCCTAGGGAGACATTGATGGCGCAGCGCGCGAAGCACGGAACACTGGGCAAGGTCGCGCGCCCGCGCCTCTACGAGCAGCTGATGGAACAGATCCTGGGCTACGTCGAGGCCGAACAATTGGGCCCCGGCGACCACCTGCCGGCCGAGCGGGACCTAGCCGAACGGCTCGGAGTGTCCCGCGCGACGCTCGCCCAGGCGCTGGTCGCGCTCGAGGTGCTCGGCGTCGTGGACGTGCAGCATGGCACCGGCGCCGTGCTGGTCTACCGGCCCGCCATCGCCACCGTCCTGCGCCAGCTGCGTGAACACCAGAACCGGCTCCCGGAAATCGTCGAGGCCCGCAGCACGCTTGAGGTCAAGCTCGCGGGCCTTGCCGCCGAGCGCCGCACCGATGCCGACCTGGCCGCCATCGAGCATGCATTGGGCGTCATGGAGGCGGAGATCAAGGACGGCGGACGTGGTGCCGGTGGAGACGAGCTCTTCCACGAGGCCGTGACGGCGGCGGCTCACTCCGGTGTGCTGGCCCAGCTGATGGCCTTCATCTCCGAAATGGTGCTTGAAACCCGCATCGAGTCCCTGGGCCAGCCCGGCCGTCCCGAGCGCTCGCTGCAATCCCACGGGTTGATTGCCGCTGCGATCCGTGAACAGAACCCGGTGGCTGCCGCCGCTGCCATGCAGGCGCACATCGACCTGGTCTCCGACGTTGAACTGCTGAAGTAGGGGGCCGGGATCAACCGGCTGCCAGCACCGCTGACATCTTCTGAATGAAGGCCGTGAGCAGAGCCGACTGACGCCGTCCGGGCATGGTCAGGATCTGCGCCTGGCGCTCGCCGAAGGCGGGGTGGTCGATCGGGATGAAGCACAATCCATCATCCACGCCTTCACTGTGGGCAAAGTGGCTCATGAGGGTGACCCCGGCCCCCGAACGTACGAATTCCATGGCCGGTTTGATGTGATCGGTGGTCATGGCGATGCGCGGAGTCAGGCCCTCCATCTGGGCGGCGATGTCGAAGAGCTCGCGCTGGCTGATGCCTTTGGACGGTAACGAGAGCCTGTAGTCGCACAGCTCGGCCAGGCCTACCCGATTGCGCCCCGCCAGTGGATGCGCGGAGGCAACAATCGCATAGGCCGGGGCCGGGCAGGAGAACTCTACCTTCACGTCCCGCCGCGGACCGAGGGCAAAAACCATCGCCACATCGGCAACGCCGTCTATGATCCGTTGCGTGGCGCCGGTGGAGGGGATGACCGAGAAATGGACCGAGACGTCCTCGTGCTCTTGGCAGAAAGCGGCGATCGCGGCCGGAACCCGGTAGGCGGCCAGGCCTTCGGAAGCAACGATCTCCAACACCCGTTGCTTGCCTGAGGCAAGCTCACGCAATTCGGAGAGTAGTTCCTCGGATTCGGCCTCGGTACGTCGGGTGTGGGCCAGTAACAAGGTCCCGGCTTCGGTCAGTTCCATCCCGCGCGGGTGGCGGCGGAACAGCTCGACTCCGGTGGAGCGTTCAAGCCCGGTAATCTGCCGGCTGATGGCCGAGGCCGAGACATGCAATGCCTCGGCAGCTTCGGTGATGGATCCGCTGCCGGCCACCTCGTGGAAGTACAGCAGGGCGGCGGGCAGCATGTGCACGGTCGGTCACTCGTTTCGGCTGGGTTTGCATTCAGGTCAACTCCCCTGCGAAAACTAGCACTGGTTGAGGGGGAAGAACTGCGGATATCGTGATTCACGATACAACAAGGATAAGGATGTGCAGCTGTGGACGAACGCATGAAAATCATGGAGACGGCAGTGTCGTTTGTCGATTCCGGGCGATTCTTCGACGAGCTCGACGCACTAGTCCAGCGGCAGACCGTCAGTACGAATACTGCCGACGGGTTTGAAATGAAGTCATACCTTGAAGAAATGATCGCACCTCGGCTGGGCCTGATGGGCTTTGAGAACACGTTGCACCCGAACTGGAATGACGGGTCCAACAGCTTTCTGGTCGCCCGCCGCGTCGAAAGCCCCGAACTGCCCACCGTATTGTGTTACGGCCACGCCGACGTGGTCGACGGGCACGAGGGCCAGTGGGACAACGCACGGGAGCCGTTCACCCTCACCGCCGAGGGTGAGCGCTGGTACGGCCGCGGATCGGCCGACAACAAGGGCCAGCACCTGGTGAACCTCAAGGCCTTGGAAATCCTCTTCGCGGCCCGCGGGGCGTTGGGATTCAACCTCGTCTTCCTTCTGGAAGCCGGAGAGGAGATCGGCTCCCCGGACCTGGCCGAATTTGCCGCGGCACACCGGCAGGAGCTCGCTGCCGATGTCTTCATAGCCTCCGACGGCCCACGACTCTCGGCCCAGGACCCAACGATCTTCCTCGGAGCACGCGGTGGGGTCGGCATCGAACTGCGGGTGGACCTGCGCCCCGATAGCTACCATTCGGGAAATTGGGGCGGACTGATCCGCAACCCGGCCACCACGCTGGCTGCGGCCATCGGCGTGCTGGTGGACGGGCACGGCCGGATCAAGGTGCCCGGGTTGCTTCCCGCGGACCTGCCGGCAGCGGTGCGCAAGGCACTGGAGGGCATCGAAGTAGGTACCGGAGCCAACGACCCGATCATCGACGCCGGCTGGGGCGACACCACACTGAGCGCCGCCGAACGGGTCTACGGCTGGAATACGCTCGAGGTGCTGGCCATGGGTGCGGCCGATGTGAAGAACCCGGTCAATGCGATCCCCGGGAGCGCCACTGCCATGCTGCAGCTGCGCCACGTGGTGGGCACCGATATCGACGGGCTCGAAGCACTCATTCAGCAGCACCTGGATGAGGCCGGCTTTGACATGGTCACCACGCACGTCATCGACAGCTTCCCGGCCAGCCGGACCGAGCCGGACAGCCCCTGGGTCACCTGGGCCGCCGACTCGCTGGCCGAAAGCACAGGGAGGGCCCCGGTCATCCTTCCGAACATCGGAGGCTCGCTGCCCAACCACGTCTTCGAAGCGGTCTTGGGCCTGCCTACCTTGTGGATCCCGCATTCATACCCGGGTTGCCTGCAGCACGCGCCCAACGAGCACATGCTCGAACCGATTGCGCGCCAGGGGCTGGCACTGATGTGCGGGCTCTTCTACGACCTGGGAGTCCGCGCCAACAGCCCATTCGATCCCGGGAACCGCGCAAACGGTTTCTGAGCCATCCGCCACCGGGCTCCCCGCGCCAGCGCTCCGGGAGCGCCACAAGAAATCCACCTTCCACAAGAAAGAACATCATGCGCCTCATCGCCAAATCTCTCACGGTCGCATCCATTGGACTGCTTGCCTTCTCCCTCTCGGGCTGCACCACCGCCTCCCTCGAGGGCAGCGAATCCACACCTGGGTCCCAGGGCCCGGCAGTATCGGAATCAGCCATGACACAGATGCCGGTGAACGAAAAGATCCGAGCTCTGCTTCCGGAAAAAATCCGCACCGCCGGCGTGCTGAAGATCGCCTCGGATCCCTCTTACCCTCCTTTTGAATTCTTTGAAGGAGACCAGCAGATCGTTGGTTGGGACATTGACATGGGAGATGCGATCGGACAGGTCCTGGGGCTCGAGACCGAGCACGTGGCAGCCACGTTCGACACGATCCTGCCCGGGCTGAACTCGGGCAAATACGACCTCGGCATGTCGGCCTTCTCGATGACGCCGGACCGGCAAAAGGCCATGGACATGGTCCAATACCTTTCCTCCGGCACCGGGTTGGCAGTTCCGGCCGGCAACCCGAAAAAGCTATCCACCAGCGCGGCCAGCCTATGCGGGCTGCCGATCGGTGCGCAGAAGGGCACCAGCCAGTCTCTCGAAATCCTTCCCGAGCTCTCCCAGGAATGCATCGCCGCCGGTAAGCCGGGAATCGATGCCAAGCTGTTTCCCAGCACTAACGACGCCCGCCTGGCCTTGATATCGGGCCGCGTCGACGGTGTCCTGGCCGGAGCGCCCTCGTTGGCCTACCAGGGCAAGCAGTCGGCCGGAAAATTCGAACTGGCAGAAGGCGAAGCCCTGAGTAACCGCCCCATCGGCATTGCCCTTCCCAAGGATTCCGAGCTGACGAAGGCGGTCGGCGCGGCCTTCGATGAAGTGCTGTCCAGCGACGCCTATGGGCAGATCAATAAGAAGTGGGACATGCCCAGTACCTCGGTGATGGACCAAGCCAAGACAACGACCAAATAACAACGACGAGGTAGTCGACGTATTCTGATGAACATGACAACAGCAAAGCAAGATCCGGAGTCGGCAACGCTGCCGGCTGATGCCTTTACGATCGTCAAGGCCCGGCATCCGGGGCGGTGGGCTTCGGCCATCGTGATCCTGATCCTGGCCGGGATGCTGGCCCGTTCGGTGATGGTGAACCCGAACTTCGGGTGGGCCACCGTCGGGGCGTATATCCGCGACGTGTCGATCGTGCGCGGCATCATGGTGACGCTGGAACTGACCGCGATCTGCATGGTCATCGGCATCGTGCTCGGTGTCATCGTGGCGGTCATGCGCCTCTCGGCGAACCCGGTGATCCGTACCGCGGCGTTCGCGTACGTGAACTTCTTCCGCGGCACCCCGGTGCTGGTGCAGCTGCTGTTCTGGTACAACTTGGCGGCACTGTATCCGCTGATCAGTTTCGGGATCCCCGGGGTGGCGTTGGATGCCAATGCGATCATCACCCCGATGACCGCGGCGATCCTGGGCCTGGGGCTGAACCAGGGTGCCTACATGTCCGAGATCGTGCGTGCCGGGATCCTCTCGGTGGACCACGGCCAGTCCGAGGCGGCCGGGGCGCTGGGCATCAACCGGTTGCAGACGATGCGCCGGATCATCCTGCCCCAGGCGATGCGGGTGATCATCCCGCCGACCGGCAACGAGACGATCGGGATGCTCAAGACCACCTCGCTGGTCTCGGTGATCTCGGTGCCCGAGCTGTTGTATTCGGCGCAGATCATTTACGCGCGGACCTTCGAGACGATTCCGTTGTTGCTGGTGGCCAGCATCTGGTACATCGTGGTGACCTCGGTGTTGAGCATCGGGCAGTACTACCTGGAGCGGCACTATGCCCGGGGCGGGCAGCGTTCGCTGCCGCTGACCCCGTTCCAGACGCTCAAGCGCTTCGTGCGGGTCCATGACCCGCTGACCCGGAAGGGAGCAGTCAAATGACCGCCGCCACCGCTGTACCGGCCCCGATGATCAAGGCCGATTTGATCCATAAGTATTACGACCGGTTGCATGTGCTCAAGGGCATTGACCTGCAGGTCGCCCAGGGGGAGGTGGTGTGCCTGATCGGGCCCTCGGGTTCGGGCAAGTCGACGCTGCTGCGGTGCATCAACCACCTGGAAACGATCGATGGGGGTCGGATGTGGGTCGATGGGTCGGTGATGGGTTTTGACATCAAGGGCACCAAGCTCCATGAGCAGTCCCATGCGCGGATCTGCCGTTCGCGCACGGAGATCGGGATGGTGTTCCAGCATTTCAACCTGTTCCCGCACATGACGGTGTTGGAGAACCTGATCGAGGCCCCGCGGCTGGTGTTGGGGGAGAAGCGTTCCACGGCGACGGCCCGGGCGTTGGCGTTGTTGGAGTCGGTGGGGTTGGCCGATAAGGCCAAGTCCTATCCGCGTCAGCTCTCCGGTGGGCAGCAGCAGCGGGTGGCGATTGCGCGGGCGTTGTGCATGAAGCCCAAGGTGATGCTCTTTGACGAGCCGACCAGTGCGTTGGATCCGGAGTTGGTCGGTGAGGTGCTGAAGGTGATGAAGGATCTGGCCGCGACGGGGATGACGATGGTGGTGGTGACCCATGAGATGCATTTTGCCCGGGATGTTGCTGATCGGGTGGTGTTCATGGCTGATGGGCATGTGGTGGAGTCCGGTCCTGCTGCGCAGGTGATCGGGGATCCGCAGCATGAGCGGACCCGCGCTTTCCTCTCCTCCGTCCTCTAAGATGCAACCCTTGGATCCCTGTATTCCCCCGTCGCGGGGATCCGGGGTCCAAGCGCTTTGACGGCTCCGTGCATTTTCGGCCCTCGTCTTGCAGCGGGATCCCTAGGCCGTAGGACCGCATCGGGGTGCTGGGCGCAAACGTGTCAAGACCGTCTGCTCACCCTCGGTGGGGACCTAGAAACTCCTCCAGCCGCAGTGCCACCGCCTTGGGATCGTGCAGCTCGCACTCCCACAGCACCAGGGTGTCCCACCCGAGCTCGCCCAGCGCCGCGAGCTGGTGGGCGTCGCGTGCCTGGTTTCTGCTCCGCTTGGCTACCCAAAAGTCGTGGTTGGTGCCCGGCTCACGCAGCCCGGCCGGGCAATGGTGCCGGTGCCAGAAGCAGCCGTTGACGAAGACGGCTTTGTGGCGGGAGGCGAAGACCAGATCGGGTTTGCCCGGCAGCCTGGAACCCGGCAGTGCGATATCCGGGTGGGCACGCCGTGCACTGGCCGCTTCGGCCACCGACATGCTGCCCTGTAATCGGTATCGATAGCCGGCGGCGTGGGCCAGCTTCCGGACCAGGAGTTCGGGCCTGGTGTCCTTGCTCCTGATCCGGCGCATCATGGCCGAACGTTCGGCCGGGGAAAGCCGGTCCATGCAACCAGTATGTGGGCAGCGGGAGGGTCCCGGACCGCAGGGCCGGCAACGGTTCCCTAACCAGAGGCGGCCCGGCAGCTCGTCGACGGTCCATTCGGCCGTCGCTGTAACCGGAAAAACGCCGTCGGAGGCTGAATGGACGCGCCCGACCCGACCAGTGTGCCGATCATCACTCGGACATTGAAGGGCCTCCACATGACCTTCCGCATTTAGAAGCCTGTGGCAATCCGGTTCCGGGGGGCTTGAGGCGTTGTCCCACGAGCCGTCTGCAGGGACTGGCCCGGGCCGTGGCCCGATGCGCAGGCCGGTCCCTTATCGGCGAGGATCCACCGTCCGCAAACGGCCGTCCAGCGCCTACGGCAAGGGCTCTCGGGGTGGATGCGCTGCACCGGTGGAACAGTTTCTGAACGATGGTCAAGTAACTGGTCCAACGGTTCGGGGTGAAGCTTTTCGGCGGGAAAACGCGTCTACCGCACCACGGTGCCTCGAAGGTCGACGGCCGGCCGCCTGGATGCCTGGGTGTAGCCAGCCAGCGTAGTCCGCACCGCGGTAAGTGGCGGCGGGCACCTGCAACAACCCCTTCAGAATGGGTAAAGTGGATGTCCGTTAAGTTCAAAGACCTCAATTTCCGTGGACGGGAACTCGCTCGATGACAAAAAAACAGGATTCAGGAACCACTGAAAAGGACGCGACTACCCCGACTCTGGGTGAGGGTTCGCTCCTTCAGGTCCTTGAAGAAAACTATCCCCACGACATCCATCCCGGGCTTGTACCGGGGATTTCGGTGGATGAACAGCGGATCAAGTACGGCACGGACCGGCTCGTGTTCAGCCTCGCCGCGATACTGATCCTGGGTTTCATTGCCTGGGGCATCATTTCAACCGAATCACTTAAAAGTGTTTCCGACGCGGCGCTCAGCTGGGTCGTCGCCAACATGGGTTGGCTCTTTACCTCGCTGGTATCGCTGGTGCTGCTATTCATGATTTATCTGGGGTTCAGCAAATATGGGCGCATCCCGTTGGGCGTCGATGGCGAGAAGCCGGAGTATTCCAAATTCTCTTGGATCGCCATGATGTTCTCTGCGGGCATGGGCATCGGGCTGTTCTTTTTTGGACCTTATGAGCCGTTGACGTACTTCATCTCGCCAGCGCCCGGAACCGCAGATCCGGAAACCCGTGAAGCCTTGCACAAGGCCATGGCACAGACCATTTTCCATTGGGGTCTGCATGCCTGGGCGATCTACGCGTTGGTGGGTGCCGCCGTCGCCTATGGCGCCTATCGCCGCGGCCGGGTTCCGCTGATGAGCTCGATTTTCACTGTACTGCTGGGCAAGCGCCAAACCGAGGGCATCCCAGGTCGACTGATCGACATGTTTGCCATCGTTGCGACGCTTTTTGGTACTGCAGCATCGCTGGGTATCGGCGCCTTGCAGGTGGGAAGGGGAGTGGAGATCGTCGGGGGCATTGGAAAGCTTTCCAATGCGGGCCTGATCATCATCATTGCGATCCTCAGCGCCGCATTCGTCGCCTCGGCCGTATCCGGTATCGGGCGCGGGATCCGCTGGCTTTCCAATATCAATATGACCCTGGCCATGCTGCTGGCGGCCTTTGTCTTCATTGCCGGACCGACGCTCTTCCTGCTGAACCTCATCCCGGCCTCGCTGGCCGAGTATCTCTCGGAACTGTTGCATATGATGAGCAAGGGACCCTCCTGGGGAGGCGAATCGGCAGATTTCTCGGCTTCATGGACGGTCTTCTACTGGGCTTGGTGGATCTCCTGGTCACCATTCGTCGGCATCTTCCTGGCCCGGATCTCACGTGGTAGAACGTTGCGCGAATATGTGCAGTATGTCCTGGTCGTGCCCACGGTGGTGTGTGCCTTGGCATTCGGCGTCTTCGGTGGAACTTCCATGTGGCTGCGGATGAACGGTGCGGGCATCGGAACCGATGAATCCCCGCAGGATCTATTCTTCAAGGTCCTTGAACAGCTGCCGTTGGCTCAGATCACCCCATTCGTGGCGATGGCATGCATTGCAATCTTCTTTATTACGTCTGCCGATTCGGCATCCGTGGTGATGGGCATCCTCTCCCAGCGCGGCAAGCCCGAACCCGACAAAAAGATCGTTGTCTTTTGGGGTATGGCCATGATGGGCATTGCCGTGGTCATGCTCTTGGTGGGCGGCAACACCGCTTTGGAAGGCCTGCAGAACCTCATCATCGTCTCCGCCTTGCCCTTCGCCATCATCTTGCTGCTCATGATGGTGGCTTTCACCAAGGACCTACACACCGATCCCATGATGATTCGGCAGGAATTCGCTGTGCAGGCGATTGAGAATGCGGTCAAGGTCGGCATCGATGAACACGGCGACGATTTTGCACTGACCGTCGAAAAAGCGAGTGACGGGCAGGGCGCCGGCGCTGAGTTTGATTCCCACGGAAGTGAAGTAACCGACTGGTATCAGCGTCACGATGAGGAGGGAAATCCCATCGAATACGACTACAAGGCCGGCGAATATGCCGACGGTTGGATGCCCGAAAACGGCGTAGCCAGTGGTGCTCAGGAGCCCGAGCCGATGGAGTCGGCTAAACCCTGATTCTGCTATCTCCGAGGTCTGTGGTTTTCGCAACTCCCATCCTCGGAGCCCGTGAGACGCGGTAGGACAGGCCACCGCCGGTCATCCGTGGGTACAGGGATTTTGCCGGGGCGTTGGCGATTCCCCGTTGGTGCCCTGTTTGACGTGCGGACGGGGCGGAGTGCTGACCGTCCCGCCGGGATGATCCGGCAATGCAATGCAACCACTATGGAGACCGTCAGGTGACTTCGCCATAAAAATGACAGGCAAAGCCAGTGCACATGTGCTCTGGCTTTGCCTGTCATTAAGGAACGGCTGGCCGCTGCATTCCCGGGTTGCCGCGACCGGAAGGCCAGATTCCCAATAGATGCCGGGGCCGAGGAACACCGGGGGCTGGGTGGGGCTACTTTGCGGGCGTGGGCGAGAGCCCGGTGCCGTAGCCGATCCCGGGCTTGGGTTTGCCGAGGATCTGGGTGACCGTGACGAAGTGGAAGCCCCGGCCTTTGAGGTCCTTCAGGACGGCCGGCATCGCCTTGAGCGTTGACTCGTGGATGTCGTGCATCAACACGATGGAACCGGGCTTGGCGGCCTCCGCTGCCTTGATGGTCTTCTTCGTGTCGCGGGTCAGCCAATCCTGCGTGTCGATGCTCCACAGCGCGATGGGCGTGCTGAGGTCCTTCTTCAGAGCTGCGGGAAGGGCGCCGAACGGCGGACGGATCAGCGTGGGGTTGGAGCCGGTGACCTGCTTGACGGCGGCGGCCGTCTTGTCCAGGTCGCGCTCGGCGGCGGATACCGACATCTTGCTCAGGTCCTGATGCGCCCAGCTGTGGTTGCCGATCTCATGGCCGCGGCTGGCTGTGTCCTTGAGGACCTGCGGGTGCTTCTGCACGTCTTTTCCGATCACGAAGAACGTGGCCTTGGCCTGATACGTATCGAGCAGGTTAAGCAGGTCCTCGGTGTAGGCACCCGGTCCGTCGTCAAAGGTCAGCGCGACGCACTTGACCTTTGCGCAGTTCGGACTCTTGGTCGTCTCGGCGGGTTCCTTGCGTTTACCGGAAGTTTCCGCAGGTGGCGAGGTAACCGCTGGGCTGGAACCGGGGCCGGCAATGAACTGCTGCCCGGATTGGGCAGGGTGGGTCGGCGCGGGTAGTGCTGCTGAGCATCCGGCCAATGCCAGGATCGCAGTGGCGGCTAGGGATGTGCGTAGTGCTTTGGAGCGGAACCTCATGCTTTCCATGGTGTCGTGGATTCGTCTGCGTTTGGGTAATTGACGCGCCTTGGAGGCCGATTGCCAGCCAATGCATAGGCAGTTGGCAGGAAACGAACCATCCAAACTAGTTACAGCCGGGTCACAACTTCGAAATCAAAACCATTCGCCAGCGCAAGGTAGAGCGGCTGACGCAGATGGTTACCGGAAAACGAGACATGCCCGCGGCCTGCGGTGAACTCCGCGCCGTCCACTGCGGCATCCAGATCGTTGATCCTCAAGGATGCCGCCCTCTCTGCGATGTGTTTAAACGCCTGGAGTGCCTCGTAGCAGGACTCGGCCGGGCTGTTCAGTGCCGGTGCGTGCCTTCCATGCAGCCGCTGGTAACGCCCAAGGAGATCGAGCGCATCGGTGGTGGCCAAGGAACGGAAATAGGCAGCCGTGGAGTAGAGGTCCTGGGTCGCATCTGCCCCGCTGGCCAGCAACGTGTTTTCCTCCATGAGCGGGCTGAGCCTGATCATGGCATCCTGCAGGCCGCGATGGGCGAACCCGCGGTTGAAGAGGGCGGCGTTCTGGCCCACCATCAGCACCAGCACCGCATCGGCCCCGCTGCGGGCCACGTCATCCAGTACGGCTCCCATCCGCTGCGGCGCACTGTTGAAGGCGGTGCCCACGATGTCCAGATCCAAGGCGTGCATCTGGGCCCGCACCCCGGAAAAAGTCTTCTTCGGCCAGCTGTAGTCATCCCCGACAACAAACCAGCGCTTGGCCTTGCGATGCAGCTTGAGCCAGTCGAGTGCAGGATTCAGTTGGACGGTCGGGATCTCACCGGTGCAGTAGATGCCGGAGCGGTTCTCCCCGCCCTCATACAGCGCCGAATACAGGTAGGGGACCCGTCCGGATAGTACCGGTGCCAAGGCATCGCGGATCGGTGAAATATGCCAGCCGCTGACCGCCTGCACTGCGCCGGATCCCACCAGGGCAGCCACCTCGGTTCGAATCGATAGGATCGGGGCTCCTCCGTCAACGAGCAGGGTGCTCAGCTCCTGTCCGCGGATCCCTCCACCGGCGTTGATTTCGGCCACGGCAAGCTCGGTGACGGCCTCGGCGGAGGGTGCATAAATACCGCCGGGACCCTGCAGTGGAAGGACCATGGCAACCGTTAATCCCATGCTCCCACCTGCCGAGATGTGCTGTTGACGGGCGGCATTATGCCTACTTGGCGGTAGGCTGGACGCCTCATGGAGATTTCACGGGTCGCGCAGCAGGCGGATCCGGCAACCGGGGGAGTGGACGCGATGTCTGAACTACGCAATGCCGTTGTCGAATCCCGGCGCCTTGTCCAGCAGGTGCTGCCGGTCCTGAGGGCATCCGAGCTATCGCTCGAGGAATGGCTGATCCTCGATGTCTTGGCAGTGTCCGAGGGACTGTCCATGAATGAGATCGGGACGGCGACGAGAGCCTCGAATGCCACGTTGAGCCGGCACGTGGACGCGTTGGTGGGCCGGTCGCTGGCATACCGCGAGGTGGCCTTCGATGACCGGCGCAAGCTGGTGGTCTTCCTCTCGCCCCGAGGACGCGCATTATTTGATTCGATTACGCATAACCTCCTGACGCTTGCCGATTCGACCGCATAGACGGTGGGGTATGGCGGCCTTCCGGGTTTTTCCTCGAAAAGCTACCAGGGATCCGGGTTGTTCCAAGTGGGGAACGAGTTGCGCCGTCGTGGTGGTATTTGTACCTCGGCCAGGTGCCGCTCGCTCCTGATTGAATCTAACATTCATTGCTTGACAGTGTGACGTGAGTTACCTAGTGTCGGTCTTGAAATGCTTCCATTTGAAAATATTCCAACTGGACGTTTCTTGTGATTGATTTTCCAATACGACTGGAGAGTGGGATTCCGTGGCATTGAGCATTCATGACCAACTGGCAGACAAGGGTGTGCACCCAAGTGCCGAGCACCTGCGCAAGATCGAATCGAAATGGGACGAGATCAGGTCGCTGAAGGGCGACTTCGACGGTCTGAACCTGGATGATGCTGACATTGCAGTGCGTAACACGGCTGGAGGGGATCACCTTGTCTAAGGAACTGCTGAGCAAGTCCATCACCGAGTTGGCCGGGCTGATCGAGTCCAAGGCCGTCTCCCCGGTAGAAGCCACCGAGGCCCTGCTGGATCACGCACAGGCGCTGAACGGCGAGATCAACGCCTACATCAGCTTCCGCCCCGAGGAAGCCATGGCCGAGGCCAAGGTGGCCGAGGCGGAGATCGCAGCAGGGAACTATCGTGGCCCGTTGCATGGTGTTCCGATGGCGATCAAGGACAATATCTACGTCGGCGGCGAGGTCACCACCATGGCCTCGAAGATCCACGGCAACTTCGTGGCCGAAAAGGATGCCACGGTCATCGCCAAGCTGCGTGAGGCCGGCATGGTCTTGACCGGCAAGTTGAATATGCATGAATACGCTTGGGGCATCGATAACAACAGCCCGCACTTCGGACCGGTAAAGAACCCCTGGGACTTGGAAAAGGTCCCCGGCGGATCCAGTGGAGGTTCCGGTGCCGCAGTGGCGGCAAACATGACCTTCGGAACCCTGGGCACCGACACCGCCGGTTCCATTAGGATCCCCTCCGCCGCCTGCGGCATCGTCGGGCTCAAGCCCACCCATGGGCGGGTCAGCAAGGCAGGATGCTTCCCGCTTGCCTGGTCGCTGGACCACATCGGCCCGATGACCAAGACGGTCGACGACGCGGCAGCAATGCTGCAGGCCATCGCCGGATTCGATGCCAAGGATCCGACCTCGGCCAACGCGCCGGTGGGCAACTACACCGGGAACCTGAGCGGGGACGTCAAGGGCATGGTGATCGGCGTCGAGGAAGCCTACTTCTTCAAGGACGTCGACAGCGGCATCGAGGCGATCGTCCGTGATCAGATTGATGCGCTGGTACAGCGCGGAGCCATCTTGAAGAAGATCCAGATTCCGACGCTGCGTTATTCGGAATGGGCGGAGCTGGCCACCAGCCTCTCCGAGGCCTCTGCCATCCACCACCGCGACCTGCAGACCCGACCCGAGGATTTCGGCGCCGACATCAGGTTCCTGTTCGAACTCGGCGAGTTGTTCTCTTCGGTGGAATACCTGCAGGCCCAGCAGATCCGGCGCCAGCTCAAGGGTGACTTCCGTGCCGCGCTGGGTGAGGTCGACGTGATCATCGCCCCGACGCTGCCGGTCATGGCACCGAGCATTGGATCCTCCGAGGCTGACCTGAACGGGAAGAAGGTCGATCTGATCGACAGCTTCATCCGCTTCACCGGGCCGAGCAACCTCACCGGGCTGCCCGCGCTGACGGTGCCCGCCGGACTCAATGGCGGCATGCCGGTGGGACTGCAAATCATCGGGCGTGCCTTTGACGAGGCAACGATCCTGAATGTAGGCAGGGCCGTCGAACTGACGGTGCCACTGGGCGACGCCAAGCCGGACGCGGTCGAGGCCCGGGTCTGATCTGGCGAATTCCTGAACACGCGGGGACGGGACGGGGTTTGACCCCGGCCCGTCCCTTCGTGTTGCCGCGCACGTGGAGAGTCCCATGAGATTGGCCGGGATCGGGATGCTTGGACTGGCTGCCGGCGGCATGGCAGCCGCCGTCGGCGTGCTGCCGACTGCGGAGCTGGCCGCCCTGGGGTTGCGGATCGGTCCGATCATGCTGTTCCTGGCGTCGATCTCCGTGGTAGTGAACCTGTCGGCCCGGGCGGGCGTCTTTGCCGCACTGGCTGCCTTGGCTACCCAGGCGGCCGGCGGACGGACCTGGCTGTTGTGGACCTGGCAGATCCTGTTGGCCATCCTCTGTACAGCATTCCTGTCGCTGGACACCACTGCCGTGCTCTTGACCCCGCTGGTGCTGGCTGTGGTGCGTACCGCAGGGTTGCGGCCGCTGGCGTTCGCGGTTCCGATCATCTGGCTGGCCAATACCGCATCGCTGTTCCTGCCGGTGTCCAACGTGACGAATTTGTTGGCAGTGGAGGGTGGGACGCTGGGCACCCCGGCCGAGTTCCTGATCGGCATGTTCCTGCCTGGGGCCGCAGCGGTGGCTGCAACGGTGCTGGTATCCGTGCTGGTTTTCCGACGGCAGTTGCAGGGCCGGCACCGCGTCAGCAGTGGCGGGGACGGACCCGAAACGTGTGGGGACCGGATGCCCTTCCGTGCCTCGGTCATGGTGCTGGTGATGATCCTGCCGCTGCTGCTCAGTGCCATACCGTATTGGATCACCACCACGGCAGGGGCCGCTGTGCTGCTGGCCGTTTTCGCCTTGCGGGAACGTGCCGCCGTGCGTCTGTCCCTGGTGCCCTGGAACATTCTGCTTTTTGCGATCGGGCTGATGGTTGCCGCCAGCGTGCTCTCGGCGCTGCCGCTGGCCGGACTGCTACCCCGGCCAGGGCCGGGGCTCGGTGGGATGCTGGCCCTGGCAGCGTCCGGTGCCGTGGGCTCGAACCTGATCAACAACCTGCCGGCCTACCTGGTGTTCGAGCCGCTGGCTGGTTCACCGGAACTGCTGCGGGCCCTGCTCATCGGGGTCAACGCCGGCCCGCTGGCCACGCCCTGGGCCTCGCTGGCCACGCTGCTCTGGCATGACCAGCTACGCCGCGGCGGGGTGGAAGTGAGCTGGTTGACGTTCTGCCTGTGGGGTCTCTTGCTGGCACCACTGGCTGTGGCCGCCGCAGTGCTCACCTCCCACCTGACCGGAGGCTGAGTCCCGGCTTCGGCCTGCTTCGCCGACTCGCCTAGTCGCTGCCGAGCACGAACAGGGCGCTGGGTGCCGCATGCGTGTCGCGGATGCGCAGGAACAGGGCGGCGCCCGCGGCACCTGGCCAGTTGGCCGGCAGGCAATCGGAGGGCAAGCCCGGATCCCGGTAGGGGATCATCCGCCAGCTGTCGATCAGCTGCACGTAGGCGGCGAAGGCCGCCGGTCCCGGGGCGACCGTGCCGGCGGGGACAGTGGCGTTGAGCTCGATGAACTCCCGATGCAGGGAGGCCAGCGCCTCCAGGTCCCACCAGCTCGAGACCACCTCGCGCAGCTCGCCGGTGACGTGCGGGCGGGCCGTGGTGAACAGCACCGCTCGCTCGCCCAAGCCCAACGCGGTGAGGATCTCCGTTGCCTCCTCGCGGAGGTAATCGGGGCAGACCCAGAGTCCGGGGGAGACCATGCCGCACCCGATCCAATGCAGCTGCCGACGCAACTGGTGCCGCTGGCCGCGTTCGGATTCGGGCACCGAAAAGGAGATCAGGCACCACTGGCCATCGGGAGCCATGGCGCGCGGGGTGTGGATGCGCCGGTCCCCGCGCTCGAGCATGTGCTCGGCACGCGGGTCCAGCCCGTAGCCGGGTTGTCCGTCGCGGGCCTCGGCCACCAGCACATCCTTTTTCCGCAGCCGGGTGAGCGCGGTGCGAGTCAGTTCCGGGGCGACATCCAGGGCCTGCATCAGTTCGATCAGGCGTACCGATGACATCCAGCCGCCGGCATCACGCAGGTAGAGCCCGATGACTGTGCGCAGCAATGACGTGGTGCTCCCGGGGCGGGAGTCCATGTCATCGAGGACGGTGCTCATGACATGGAGGCCAGGACCCCGCGGATGGCCAGGATTCCGGCCTCGACTTCGGCGAAGGATGTGCTCAGCGGGGAGAGTCCGATGCGCAGCCCATACGGCGGGCGGAAGTCCGGGATGACTCCTGCTTCCCACAACTTGGCCGTGACCTCAGCGAAGCGGGGGTGGTCGATGATGACATGCGAGCCACGGTGCGCCGGATCCAGCGGGCTGGAAAGTTCCACGCCCAGCGGCACCAGATGCTCGCGTACCAGCGCAATGGTGTATTCGGTCAGCGCCACCGACTTGCTGCGCACCGCCTCGATGCCGACCTCGGCGAGCAGCGCCAGCATGTCCTTGAGCGGCTGCATGGCCAGGATCGGCGGAGTCCCGGTAATGAAGCGGCGGACGTTTGCCGCCGGCTCGTAGTCGGCTCCCATCTCGAACGGGTTGGCCGCGCCCATCCAGCCCCAGATGGGCTGCTGAAGCCGGCCGGTGAGCGCTGAATTGATGTAGGCGAAGGCCGGGGCGCCGGGGCCGCCATTGAGGTACTTGTAGCTGCAGCCCACGGCCAGGTCCACGCCCCAGGCGTCGAGTTCGGTCGGGATCGAACCGGCAGAATGGCACAGGTCCCACATCATCAGCGCGCCGGCATCCTTGACCAGCTTCGTGATTCCCGGGGCATCGGCGAGGAAGCCCGAACGGTAGGCGACGTGGCTGAGCAGGACCAGCGCGGTGCGCTCCCCGATGACGGCGGCCACGTCTTCGGGGGTGACGCCGGTGGCGGCGTCGGGATCGATCCATACGATTTTTGCGCCGCGTTCGGCCGCAATGCCCTCGACCAGGAAGCGGTCGGTGGGGAAGTTCCAGCGGTCGATGACTATCTCATCGCGGCCCGCCTGCCCGTCCAATCCCGCACGCAGCAGCTTATAGAGCAGCACGGAGGTCGAGTCCCCGATGATGGTCTGTCCCGGCGCCGCCCCGAGTACCGTGGCGCCGAGCAGGTCCCCGACTACCGTTGGCTCATCCATCCACTTCTCATCCCAGGAGCGGATCAGCCCGCTGCCCCATTCGCCCTGCACGAAGGCGGTGAGGTTCGCGGCCGTGGCACGCAGCGGACGGCCGAGCGAATTCCCGTCCAGGTAGGAGATGACCGAGCCGTCGGCCGGCTCGAAGAAGCGGTCGCGGTAGGCGGCTAACGGGTCCGCCGCGTCCAGCCGGGCGCTGGTGAGTGTGGCGTTCTCGGTGCTGTTGCTCATGGGTGTGGTGGTCCTTCTGGTGCCGGGGCGGGAACGGGGAAGCGGAGGAGGAAGGCGGTTACTTGCCGATTTCGGTGCGGACTGCGAAGAGCTCCGGGAAGAAGGTCAGGTCCAGTGCGCGCTTGAGGAAGTCGACTCCGGAGGAGCCGCCGGTTCCGGTCTTGAAGCCGATGGTCCGCTTGACCACGGACATGTGGCGGAAGCGCCAGGCCTGGAAATTGTCTTCAAGGTCCACCAGATCCTCGCAGGCCTGGTAGAAGCTCCACTGGGTGGCGTCGGATTCGTAGATGTCCTTGAACACCGGCACCAGGGCCTCATGGAAGACCCAGGCCTCGGACACGTCGCGGTTCAGGATCTCATCCGGGATCCCGTAGCCGGCGCGGGCCAGTGCGTGCAGGAATGCGTCGTAGACGGTGGGAGATTCAAGCAGCGTGGAGAGCAGCTGGTGGGCTGCCGGGTCCGATTCGAAGACCTTGAGCATGCCGCGGTGCTTGTTGCCGAGGATGAACTCGACGGCGCGGTACTGGAAGGACTGGAAGCCCGATGCCGATCCGAGGAAGCCGCGGAATTCGGAGTACTCGCGCGGGGTGAGGGTGGCCAGGACGGACCACTGCTCGGTGAGGGTCTTCTGGATGTGCTTGACCCGGGCCAGGCACTTGAGTGCCTTGCCGATTTCGTCGTTGTCCAGCAGGCGGCGGGATTCGAGCAGTTCATGCAGGATCAGCTTGAGCCACAGCTCGGAGGTCTGGTGCTGGATGATGAACAGCATCTCGTCGTGGTGCTCGGGCGTGCTGACCGGGTGCTGTGCCGAGAGGATGCGCTCCAGGTCCAGGTAGCTTCCGTATGACATGGTGTTGTGGAAGTCGGTGCGCATCGTGTCTTCGATTTCGCGGACGCCTTCGGGGCTCTGTGCATGGGGGCAACTCATGAAACGATGATATCAAGATCGTGACGCGCGTCAAGACTTTGAAATGATGGATCGTGTTGGATGCTGACGGCTCCCCGGGCCGGCAGCGTACCCGCAACGAAACTGTCCGGGTTCATCCAGGCGGCCACGCCAGGATCCCCGCCCGGGTCAGGCTTCGGGCCCGAGAACAAATTTGTTCGTTGGTACGCTGAGGGAATGGATGTTTCTTCGTTGTCGATCAGCACGCAAAACTACCTCAAGGCGATCTGGTCGTGGCAGGAGTGGTCCGACGAGCCGGTGACCACCTCGGTGGTGGCCGAAAAGGTTGGACTGCGTGCTTCCACCGTTTCCGAGGCAATCCGCAAGCTCAATGAGCAGGGGTTGGTCGACCACGAGCGCTATGGGCATATGACACTTACGGAGGCAGGACGGCTGCTGGCGGTCCAGATGGTTCGGCGCCACCGGTTGCTCGAGTCCTTCCTGGTACAGGCGTTGAAGTACCGCTGGGATGAGGTTCATGAGGAGGCTGAACACCTCGAGCACGTGGTCTCGGAAATGTTGGTGACCCGGATCGACGAGTATCTCGGATTCCCGCGCCGGGACCCGCATGGGGATCCGATTCCCCGTGCAGACGGAACAACCCACCGCCCGGATGCCGTGCCGCTCTCGGACATCGAACCCCAGGGGCTGGTCCGGGTCGAACGGATCTCGGATGCGGATGCGAAGATGCTCCAATTCTTTGCCGAGCGCGGGATCGTCCTGGATGCCGAGCTGTCGGTGGCGGCCGGCGAACCCTACTCCGACGCCGTCCTGGTCGCGGTATCCGGACGGGATGCGGAACCGCTGCGGCTGGGCCCGGCTGCGGCAGGTGCCATTTGGGTATCGAGCGACCAGGGCTGAACGAGGCCACCGGATGACCCGGATCATCACGGTGACGTGAACCGGGTCATCCGGTAGCGCTAGGCGTCCACCAGGGAGCGGCGGCGGGTGGCATCGGCCACCCTCCGGCCGATGACGCCTTGGCGCGGGCTGAACAGGTAGGCCAGGGCAAAGGCCCCGCCCTGGGCCAGTACCACCATGCCGCCGGAGGCCGTGTCCAGGTAGTAGCTGCAGTACAGCCCCACCACGCCGCACACCACCGAAATCACCGGTGCAATGACCAGCATTTTCCCGAAGCTGTCGGTCAGCAGGTAGGCGGTGGCACCGGGGATGATCAGCATCGCCACCACCAGCACCACGCCCACGGCCTGCAGGGCGACGACGGAGGTCAGCGCCAGCAGGCCGAGCAGGGCCGCGCCGAGCAGCTTCGGATTCAGCCCGATGGCATGGGCGTGGGTCGGGTCGAAGGCGTAGAGGGTGAAGTCGCGGCGCTTGAGCAGCAGCACGCCCAGGGTGATGGCGCCCAGTATCAGCACCTGGCTGACATCGGACCACGAAACCCCGAGCAGGTTCCCGAAGATGATGTGGTTCAGGTCCGTTTGCGAGGGCGTCACCGAGATCAGCACCAGGCCCAGGGCGAAGAGCGTCGTGAACACGATCCCGATCGCCGCATCCTCCTTGACCCGGCTGGTATCGCGCACCACCCCGATCAGGGCCACGGCCAGGAAACCGAAGACGATGGCTCCCAGCGCGAACGGGGCGCCCACCACGTAGGCCAGGACCACGCCTGGAAGCACGGCATGGGAGACGGCGTCGCCCATCAGCGACCAGCCGATGAGGACCAGCCAGCAGGACAGTACGGCGCAGACGATCGAGGAGACGAGGGTCGTCAGCAGTGCCCGGAGCATGAAATCGTAGCTCAGTGGTTCAACGAGGTATCCCATCAGGTCCATGCTCAGGCCTCTTTTCTGTTCAGGACATCGAGCCCAAAGGCCAGTGCCAGGTTCTCCGGGTGAAGGATCTGCTCGGGGGCGCCATGCATCAGCACCCGGCGCATGAGCAGGACCGCTTCGTCGGCGAGCCCCGGCAGGGCCTGCAGGTCATGGGTGGACACCAGGATCGTTGCCCCGGCCGCTGCCTGCTCGCGCAGGAGCCGCGTGATGGTCGCCTCGGACCGTTTGTCGACGCCGGCAAAGGGCTCGTCCAGCAGCACCACCGTCGCACCCTGGGCGATGCCGCGCGCCACGAAGGCGCGCTTCTTCTGGCCCCCGGACAGCTGGCCGATCTGCCGGTCGGCCAGCGCGGTCAGCTCGACGCGTTCCAACGCGGCGTCCACCTCCTCGTGGTCCCGGCGCTTCGGCCGACGGGTGAGTCCCATGTGCCCGTAGCGGCCCATCATCACCACCTCGCGGACCGAGAGCGGGAACGCCCAATCGACTTTCTCGCTCTGCGGAACGTAGCCGACGACCCCTGATTTACGTGCCTGCGCCGGTGAGGCGCCATTGATCGTCGCCCGGCCCGCGTCGGGCTTGATCATGCCCATGATCGTCTTGAAGAGGGTGGATTTGCCTGATCCGTTCACGCCGATCAAGCCACAGATCCGTCCCGGGTTGATCGCCAGGCTTGCCCCGTCCAGGGCGAGGACCTCGCCGTAGCGCACGGTGACGTCCTGGACGAGGATCGCCGGAACGCTCATGGCTGTGTTCCGTTCATGGCATCGACGATGGTCTTGGCATCGTGGCGGATCAAGTCGAGGTAGGTCGGTACCGGGCCGTCGGCGGTGGAGAGGGAATCGACGTAAAGGGTGCCGCCGTAGCGGGCGTCCGTCGCCTCGACGACCTGTTGCATCGGGGCATCGGAGACTGTTGATTCGCAGAAGACGGCAGGGATCGCGTTGTCCTTGACGAATTCGATGGCGCCGGCGATTTGCTTGGGCGTGGCCTGTTGTTCGGCATTGACAGCCCAAATGTATTTTTCGGTCAGTCCCGCATCACGGGCCAGATAGGAGAAGGCCCCCTCGCAGGTGACCAGGGCCCGCTGCTGTGCCGGGAGCTGTCCGAGCCCGGAAACCAACTCGTCCTGGACCAGCTGGAGTTCGTCCTGGTAGCTCGCTCCCTGCTCCTCAAAACTGCCGGCGTGTGCCGGGTCCAGCTCGCTGAACGCCCGGACCATGTTATCGACGTAGGTCTTGACGTTGGTCGGGGACATCCAGGCATGCGGGTTCTCCAGTCCCGCGTAGGCATCCTCGGTAATGCCGATCGGCTCGATGCCCTGGCTGACCAACACATGCGGGACATCCATCCCGTCCACGAACCTGGCGAACCAGGCCTCGAGTCCCATCCCGTTATCCAGGATGAGGTCGGCGGCCGCGGCGCGCCTGATATCACCCGGGGTGGGCTCATAGCCGTGGATTTCCGCCCCGATCTTGGTGATGGACTCGACCCGGAGGTGTTCGCCTGCCACGTTTTGGGCGATGTCGGCCAGCACCGAGAACGTGGTCAGGACCACCGGGCGCTCATCGGCCGCGGCGTCAGGCGGCATTGCTTCGCTCGTGCAGGCGGTCAAGGAGAGGGCGAGTAGTGCCGAGATACTGGTGAGCGCAGTACCGGCGCGAATTTTTTGACGGACAATATTATGTTTTCTCATGAGCGAAACCATATTATTCAATGATCCTAAAACACAAGTTTGGTATGCCGAATATTTGATGTTCAGTGGGCTGACCGGCACGCAAATGCGCGTTGACCATGCCCGGATATGACGCAGCGGTGTGCGCCGGACATAGGGTGGGGAAGGTGAAGAACATGAAGAGCGAATCCTTCCCTACTGGCGTCGGCACCGTGAATGACGGCTTCGTGCATGTGCGGGGGGCCAGCGAAAATAATCTGCGCGATGTCGGGGTGAGCATCCCCCGGGATGCCATTGTCGCCTTTACCGGGGTCTCGGGCTCGGGAAAGTCATCGCTGGCCTTCGGAACCATTTTCGCCGAGGCGCAGCGCCGCTTCCTGGAATCGGTGGCGCCTTATGCCCGTCGGCTGATTGCCCAGGGCCACACACCCCGGGTGGAGTTCATTTCAGGGCTGCCGCCGGCCGTCGCGTTGCAACAGCGCCGCGGATCGGTGAGTTCGCGTTCCACGACCGGAACGGTCACCACGCTGTCCAACTCCGTGCGGATGCTCTTCTCCCGCGCCGGAGATTACCCCCAAGGTGCACAGCGGCTGGACTCGGATTCGTTTTCCCCGAACACCGCCATGGGTGCCTGTCCCGAATGCCACGGTCTGGGCATCGCCCACACCGTCACCGAGGAATCGCTGGTCCCCGATCCATCCCTGTCCATCGCCCAGGGGGCCATCGCTGCCTGGCCGGGTGCGTGGCAGGGTAAGAACCTGCGCGATATCACCTCGAAGCTGGGCTACGACGTTCACGTTCCGTTCCGCGAGCTTTCCCGCACGGACCGCGACTGGCTGCTGTTTACCGACGAACAACCGGTAGTCGAGGTGATTCCCCAACGTGACCGGATCGAGAAGCCCTACAAGGGCCGCTTCTGGAGTGCCAAACGCCACGTGCTGCACACCGTCTCCGATTCCAAGAGCCAGCCCCAGCGTGAGCGGGCGCTGCGCTATATGCGTTCGGGGCCGTGCCCGCTGTGTGCCGGAACCGGGTTCAAGGCGGAAGCGCTCGCCGTCAGCTTCGGAGGATTGGATATTGCCCGGTTCAATGCCACCTCGCTGACCGAGCTGGCACAGGTGCTTGCACTTCCCGCCGCGGGGGAGGGGAACGACGTGGCTGCCGCCATTGCCTCCGATCTCTTGGAGCGCATCGAGGTGTTGCTGGGGTTGGGCCTGGGCTATCTGTCGCTGGACCGAGCCACCCCGACGCTTTCGCCGGGGGAGATGCAACGACTGCGGATTGCCACCCAGTTGCGTTCGGGCCTCTTTGGTGTCATCTATGTCCTTGACGAGCCCTCGGCCGGCCTGCATCCTGCCGATGCCGAACCCCTGATCGAGGTGCTGGGTGCGCTGAAGTCCGGAGGGAACTCGGTATTCGTGGTGGAGCACAACATGGATGTGGTCCGACGGGCCGATTGGCTAATCGATGTGGGGCCCGGCGCCGGGGAGGGCGGAGGAAACGTCCTCTATAGCGGGCCAGTTGCCGGTCTCCAGGCAGTGGGGGCCTCGGTGACCAGGCCCTTTTTGGCCCTCGATGCAGCACCGGTGTTGCCTGCTGCTCCCCGGACGGCCACCGGCTGGGTGGAGCTGAACGGAATCTACCTGCATAACCTGGTGGACCTGGCTGCGGCTTTCCCGCTGGGAGTGCTCAGCGCGGTCACCGGTGTTTCGGGTTCGGGCAAATCCTCGTTGGTGAGCACCGTGCTGGCACGGGTGGTCGGGGAACGGCTCAAGGGTGGAAACAGCGCCGGGCCGCACCCCCGGGACACCGAAGCAGACGCGGAAGCGGAAGCCGATCAGCTCAGCGTGCGTAGCCTGAGCGGTGCCGAATCCATTGACCGGCTGGTGCGAGTGGACCAGAAACCCATTGGCCGGACCCCCCGTTCAAACCTGGCCACCTACACCGGACTCTTCGATGCGGTCCGCCGTGCCTTTGCCCAGACCCCGGTGGCGCGACGGCACGGCTATGGCGCCGGACGCTTTTCCTTCAATGTGGCCGGAGGGCGATGCGAAACCTGCCTGGGTGAGGGGTACCTGGAAGTCGAGCTGCTCTTCCTGCCCGGAACCTATGGGCCCTGCCCCGAATGCCAGGGGGACCGCTACAACCCGGAGACGTTGGCTGTGGAATACCAGGGAAAGAACATTGCCCAGGTGCTGGGACTCAGCGTGGATGCTGCAGCAGGATTCTTGGCAGAAATTCCCGCCGCGGCGCGCAGCCTGCGCACGCTGCAAGACGTGGGGCTGGGCTATCTACGCCTGGGTCAACCGGCCACCGAGCTCTCCGGCGGCGAAGCCCAGCGGATCAAACTCGCCACCGAACTGCAACGGGCCCGGCGCGGGCATACCCTCTATCTCTTGGACGAGCCCACCACCGGGCTGCACCCTGCAGACGTGCTGCTGCTGCTGGCCCAGCTGAACCGACTGGTGGACGCGGGAAACACGGTGATCGTGGTGGAACACAACATGGATGTGGTGGCGTCCGCCGACTGGGTCATCGATCTGGGGCCCTCGGGTGGGGATGCCGGCGGACGCATCGTGGCCGCCGGAACACCACGCGATGTGTCCACGCATGCGCACAGCCGGACGGCGCCGTATCTGCGCAGGAGGCTGGCTGGTTGAGCAACGGCATGAGCCGGGCTCAGAGTTTGGACAAGAACTCCAGTACCCGTTGGGTCAGCAGTGCGGCGGAGTCCGGATCGTAGGATGCGAGCGAGCCGTCGGCAAAATAATGCTGGTCACCGGGATACAGGAACAGTTCACCGGCCTGCGCCTGAGCGGCGAGTTCCCGGGCTGCTTCGAGGTCTCCGTCGTCAACGAAGTACGGATCGTGTGCTGCCCCGTGGATCTGCACCGGCACCAGTGCTGGCCACGGCCCGAAAAAGGATGCCGGTACGCACGAGTAGAAGAACAATGCGCCCCGGGCCCCGGGGCGGGTCTGGGCCAGCTTCTGGGCCGGTAGCACCCCGAGTGAGAATCCGGCGTAGACCAGGGCCTGGGGCAGCTGTTCGGCCGCGAGGACGCCGCGTTCGGTGATCGTGTCGAATCCCACCGACTCGACATAGGCCATCCCCTTGCCGATGGAATCAAAGGTACGACCCTGGAAAAGGTCCGGCGTATGCACGATATGTCCAGCAGTGCGCAACTCTTGGGCGAAGTCGATGGTGCCGGGGCCGAGCCCCAGCGCATGGTGGAAGAGCAGGACCTCGGCCATCGTGAAGGGGGACCTCTCCTGGGCATGCATCGAACCGGCAGATAGGTACCACTCTGCACCAGCTGCGAATCGGCTGGCAACCCCGCGTGAGCCATCGCCTTTTCCTGCCCGGCAGCGTAGCGTTTTGAACAGGAGCACCACCGAGTCGAATCGTTGATCATGAAACTCTCTGCAAGCAGAAAATGGATACCGGCCGTTGCCGTTCCGGTCTTGATCGGGACCGTCGTGCTGGGTTCGTCCCTGGCCGCGAAGGCAGAACCGACACTGCCGCCCAAGAGTGCGGCCGAGCTGCTGGCCATGGTCGCCAACAACGACGTGCGCGCCTTCTCCGGTCAGCTCAGCGCCAGTACCGACCTCGGCCTGCCGCAGCTGCCGGATACCGGCGCGCTGGGGTCGAACAAGCAGGGGATGTCCGAGCAAGGTCATTCCAGCCCGGCCACCGCCTCCGTCTCCGCAATCCTGGGCCTGCTCTCGGGAACCCATCAGGCGCGGGTCTATGTCGATGGACCGGCCAAGGCCCGACTGCAGGTGTTCAACGGCATGAACGAGCGGAACCTCATTCGCAACGGCTCCAGCCTCTGGAGCTACGATTCGGCGAACCGGACGGCAACCCACGCCATTCTGCCGGC
Source organism: Paeniglutamicibacter cryotolerans (assembly GCF_014190875.1). Classification (NCBI taxonomy): domain Bacteria; kingdom Bacillati; phylum Actinomycetota; class Actinomycetes; order Micrococcales; family Micrococcaceae; genus Paeniglutamicibacter; species Paeniglutamicibacter cryotolerans. The sequence continues at coordinate 1,890,152 of NZ_JACHVS010000001.1, forward strand.
CAGCGCGGGCCACCATGCCCCCGATGCATCGAGCATGCCGACCCCCGATGAGCTCGCCAAGACGCTGCTGGCCAAGATCGAGCCGGGCACCGATGTCTCGGTCGGAACGGCATCGACCATCGCGGGCCGCGACGCCTACGAACTCACCCTGAGTCCGAAGACCGGCAGCTCGCTGGTGGCGGAGGTGCAGATCGGAATCGACGCGCAGACCGGCATGGCGCTGAACGTCACGGTCGATGCGGTGGGCCAATCCGACCCGGCCATCTCGCTCGGCTTCACCTCCTTTACCCCGCAGGCCCCGAATGCGAGCCTCTTCGACTTCACCCCGCCCCCGGGCGCCACGGTCAGGGAACAAAAGCTGCCGACGCCGCCAGCCACGAACCACCCGGCCACCGGCGTCAAGGACAGGCAGTCGATGGCCAAGAAGCCGACAGCCGCCCCGAACTTCGTGAAGGGCCACGGCTGGGATGCCGTCGTGGTGATCCCGGCCAAGGATGTCCCGGCGCAGCTCTCCGGGAACAAGGAATTAAGCATGCTGGCCACTCCGGTCTCCGGAGGGAAGCTGCTGCACACCTCGCTGTTCAACGTGCTGATCCGCGATGACGGCTCCGTCGCCGCCGGAATGGTGCCGCTAGAGGTGTTGCAGTCAGCGGCCGGCACGCGGTGAACGAGGCATCGGGCGACCTGGCGATCAGTACCCGGGGGCTGAGCAAGGCCTTTGGAAAGCGCCGGGCGGTCAACTCCATCGACCTTGCCGTCCCGCATGGGTCGGTCTTCGGGTTCCTGGGACCCAACGGATCCGGGAAGACCACCACCATCAGGATGCTGCTGGGACTTGCCGCCCCGGGCAGCGGGGAGATCACCCTGCTGGGACAGTCGATGCCGGGCGCCGCGGCGCGGGTGTTGCCGCGGGTCGGGGCGATGGTGGAGGGCCCGGCGTTCTACCCGTTCCTCTCCGGCCGGGCCAACCTGCTGCGGTTCGATGCGGCAAACCGTTCCACCGATCCGAGGACCAGCCGGCGGCGCATCGATGCGGCCCTGGAAAGGGTCGGCCTGGCCAAAGCGGCCAAGCTGGCCGTGCACGCCTATTCGCTGGGCATGAAGCAGCGGCTCGGGATAGCCAACGCGCTCAGTACCGAGCGCGACCTGCTGATCCTGGACGAGCCGACCAACGGACTGGACCCGCAGGGTACCCGCGAGGTCCGCAACATCATCGCAGGCCTGGCGGCGGAAGGACGGACCATCTTCGTCTCCAGCCACCTGCTCAGCGAAATCGAACAGATCTGCACCCATGTTGCCGTGATGAGCGTGGGCACATTGGTGGCCCAGGGGACGCTTCAGGAGCTGCGGGCCTCGGGCAGCAGCCGGATCACGGTGCTCACCCCGGATGCCGCCGTGGCACTCGCCGTGCTGGAAAGCCTCGGACTCGAGCCCAGGTCCGATGGCCCCGGATCCGTTGGCGCGCTGTATCCGGAGGGCTCGGCCGCACCGGAGGACATCGTCGCCGCCCTGGTCGCGGCCCGGGTGCGGGTGCGTGGTTTCAGCTCCGATCGGTCAAGCCTGGAGCAGCGGTTCGTTGAACTGACCGGAGAGGGGTTCAACCTTGCGCAATGAGACCCTGTTCGCCTCCGAACTGGCACTGCTCTTTCGCCGCCGCCGGACCTGGGCCATGCTGGCGGCCCTCGCCGCGGTGCCGGTCCTGATCGGCGTGGCCGTCAAGGTGTCTTCCTCTCCGTCCAGCGGCCGCGGGCCGGACTTCCTGGACCAGGTTGCCGGGAACGGGCTGTTCACCGCCCTGGTCGGGATCCTGGTCTGCATCCCGTTGTTCCTGCCGCTGACGGTTGCCGTGGTTGCCGGGGACGCCATCGCGGGGGAAGCCGGACACGGCACCCTGCGCTATCTGCTGATTTCCCCGGTCTCGCGGCTGCGTCTGCTCGTGGTCAAATACATCGGTGCAGCGGTGTTCTGCGTGGTTGCCGTGGGCGTGGTTGCGCTCGCCGGCATCGGTATCGGGTTGCTGCTGTTCCCGGTGGGACCGGTGACGCTGATTTCCGGCGATACCGTCTCGCTCGGACAGGGGCTGGCGCGGATCGGGCTGGTGGCAGCCTACGTGGCACTATCGCTGCTGGGCCTGGCCGCACTGGGACTGTTCATCTCCACGCTCACCGACGTGCCGATCGGTGCGATGGCCGCCACGGCGGTGCTGGCCGTGGTGGCCCAGATCCTTGGATCCCTGCCGCAGCTGGATTGGCTGCACGCGTGGCTGTTCACCAACCACTGGCTGGATTTCGCCGACCTGCTGCGCCAACCCGTGCTGTGGGATTCTTTCGGGCAGAACGCGCTGCTGCAGGGCGGGTACCTCTTGGTGTTCGGGGCCCTGGCCTACGGGCGGTTCGCCTCCAAGGACATCTTGTCCTGAAGGCCGCTGCCGCTACAGCAGCAGCGGCAGATCCACGGTGAAGGTACAGCCCCGGCCGGGCAGGCTGTCCACGGCAAGGGTGCCGCCGTGGGCCTCGATGATTTCCCGGGAGATGGACAGGCCGAGCCCGGTGCCGGGAACGGAGGAGCGCAGTGCCGATCCGGTCCGGAAGAAGCGGTTGAACAACTGTTTTTGCTCCTCGGCGTCCAGGCCCGGACCGTTGTCCGCGACCTGGATCCGGGCCCCGTCATCCGTTGCAGCCACGAGAATGTCGACGGTTCCTCCGGACTGCGTGTACTTGACCCCGTTGGACACCAGGTTGTCGATGACCTGGCCGATCCGGAATGGATCGGCCAGTACCGGCAGCGTGACCGGGCCCCGAAGCCCCAAACTGATTCCGGCCATCTGTGCCGATCCCCGATGGGATTCGACGGCCATCCCCACCACCTCCATCAGGTCGATCGGCTCGGGCTTGATCCCCAGGCCGCTTCCGGCACTGGAGAGCAGATCATCGACCAGGCGCTTGAGCCGGTGCGTGTTCCGCTCAGCCACCTGGGTGAACTGTACCGCCGGTGCGGGAACCCCGGGGAAATCCTGGACCAGTTCGAGGTAGCCGAGGATTGAAGTCAGCGGTGTGCGCAGCTCGTGGCTGATATTGGCCAGGAAGCGGTCCTTGACCTGGCTGGCGGTGATCAGCGCCGTGACGTCCTTGAACACGAGGACCGCCCCGGCGGCGCTGCCGTCGGGGCGGGTGAGCTGACGGGCCGATACAGCCAGGGCCTCGGCCTCCCCCTCGGGCCCGAGCCAGAGGAGCTGGTCGGTGAACTCCTCGCCGCGCAGGGCCCGGGTCACCGGCACCTGGTCCTCGGGCAGCAGCCCGGGGAGCCGGTCTCCGCGGTGGCCGGCGCCGGAAAAGAGTAGTTGCTCCTCAGCCGGGACGCCGCTGGTCCCGGCGGTCCCCATCAGGTGGTGGCGGTGTTGGCGCTCGTTGACCAACACCTTGCCGCCCTCCGAATCCACGGCGAAGACCCCGACATTGACTGCATTGAGCACGGCACCGAGCAGCTCGGCCTGGGCCCGGGATTCCTCAAGCGCCGCTTCGAGCCGCCGATCCAAATTCATCATGCTGTCCACGGCGATATTCGTCGTAATGCCCAGGCCCAGCACGACGACCGGCATGACCATGTTCTGTCCCATCGACACCCAACTGATGTCCCGGCCGGCATGCCATGACTGGCCGCAGGCGATCACCAGCGTCGCACAGAAGCCGACGATCAGGGTGGCGCGGGGATGCAAGGCGGACCATGCCATCCAGAAAACGGGCATGACGGCCAGCATCGGCACCCCGAAAAGCACCGGGAAGGCGCCGGCAGCCAGGAAATAGATGGCCACGAGGTCCAGGAGGGGAATCACCCAATAGGACCCGGTGGGCAGCTTCTGCCAGGGGATGAACCCCGACACCACCGTCAAGAGGGCCACACCCGCCACGCCGGCACCGAACCAGGGGTCCGTCAGTGCCCTGCCCGAAGTGAACACCAGATCCACGAGGACCACCAGGACGGTGGCAGTGGTCAGGGGAAGCTGGCTGAGCAGCACCCGGCGGCGCAGCGGGAGCTCATGGAATTGGTTCCCCGAGGTGAGCAACAACAGGAGCCTGCGGATCTGGAACAACGGCTGTGCCTCCTGATGGACTGCTGAGAGTGGCCGAACCGCATGGAACTTCCAACGAATATCCTATGGTCAGATGGTGTGAAAGTGGCCGTCAGCAATGGATGGGGCGCTTGAGGAACAACACGTGCCATGACCGGGTTCAGACGACCGGACTCCCACCGTCGCCGCAGGAGGCGATCACCGGCTGCGGCACAATGGATCGGTGAGCACTTCTGATTCCCATCCCGGACCAGCCTTCGATCTGCGGGCCATCGGCGCCGGACTCGTCTTCGCCGATTCGCTGCCCGCGCTCTCCGCAGCCCTGAAGGACGGGGGAGAGGGAGCAACTGCAGTGGTGCAGGCGCCCCCGGGCACCGGCAAGACCACCGTTGTCCCACCGCTGCTGGCCAACCTGGTCGCCGGGACGGGGAACCGGGTAGTTGTCACGCAGCCGCGGCGCGTGGCGGTGCGCTCGGCAGCCCGCCGGCTGGCCCAGCTCGATTCCAGCAGGCTCGGCGGACGCGTCGGATACACGGTCCGCGGTGAAAGCAGTGCAAGCGCCCGGACGCTGGTTGAGTTCGTGACACCGGGCATCCTGCTGCGCCGGCTGCTCGCCGACCCGGAGCTGCCCGGAGTCGGAGCAGTCATCCTGGACGAGGTCCACGAACGCGGACTGGAAACGGATCTGCTGGTGGGCATGCTGTCCGAGGTCCGCCAGCTGCGCGGGGACCTGCGCCTGATCGCCATGTCTGCAACGCTCGACGCCCCGCGCTTCGCCACGCTGCTGGGCAACGACGCCGGCGGCCCGGCCCCGGTCATCGATTGCCCCGCTGCCCTTCACCCACTTCACGTCCGCTGGGCACCGGCGCCCGGTGCCCGGCAGGATGAACGCGGGGTCACCTTCTCCTTCCTGGACCACGTGGCGGATACGGCCGCTGCGGCACACGCCCAGGCGCTGGCCGCCAACCCGGGCTGCGATGCACTGGTGTTCGTCCCCGGGGCCCGGGAAGTATCGCTGGTGGCCTCCCGGCTACGCGCCAGGGCCGGTGCCACCACCGAGGTGCTCGAGCTCCACGGACAGGTGGAACCGAAGCTGCAAGACCGGGCAGTGTCCGGGCGGGCCCCCGGAGACAAGCCGCGGATCATCGTCTCCACCTCGCTGGCCGAATCCTCGCTGACGGTTCCCGGGGTCCGGCTGGTCATCGACGCCGGGCTCTCACGCGAACCGCGCCGTGATGCGGCACGGGGCATGTCCGGCCTGGTGACCGTTGCCTGCTCCCAGGCCTCGGCCCAACAACGGGCCGGCCGTGCAGCACGCCAGGGACCGGGCACCGTGGTGCGCTGCTACGACCAGAAGACCTATGGCGCCGCACCGGCCCACCCGACCCCGGAAATCGCCGTCGCCGATCTGGCTTCGGCCGCACTGCTCCTCTCCTGTTGGGGGGCGCCGCGTGGCGGGGGACTGGCCCTGCCCGATGTCCCTCCGGCCGCCGCAATGGACGATGCCATGGCCGAACTCCACGACCTGGGCGCCGTCGACGGGCAGGGCCGTGCCACCGCGCTGGGCCACACGCTCTCCACGATTCCCGCCGATCCCCCCTTGGCCCGGGCCCTGCTCGACGGAACGGGCGAGGTCGGCGCCCGCGTGGCTGCCCAGGCAGTGGCACTGGTCTCCGGCGAGGCCCGGGCCCAGGGCGCGGACCTGACCCGGCTCCTGAGTGCACTGCGCTCGGGAAGCGATCCGGCGGCACGGCGCTGGAGCCAGGAAACCGACCGCCTGCGCAGGATCGCCGAACGGCATCTCCCCGCCGCTGGCTCCCCCGCTTCCCGCGGAGACGCGCTGGGCTTCGTGGTGGCGCTGGCCTTCCCACAGCGCGTGGCCCGCAAGGTCCCCGGGGCCCAGAGTTACCTGCTGGCCTCAGGCACCCGGGCCGGGTTGCCCGCGGGAAGCCCGCTGGCCGGCCACGAATGGCTGGCCGTGGCCGAGGTGTCCCGCGCGCAGGGCCGCGATGCAGCAGGAACCGGCGCCGTCATCCGGGCCGCTGCACCCATCGAGCAGGACACGGCCGAACGCGCCGCCCGGCACCTGGCCACGGACCGGGTCGAGGCCCGCTTCGATGCAGGAAAACTCAGTGCCCGGCGCGAACGCCGGCTCGGCGCCATCGTGCTTTCCTCCACCCCGGTGCGGGCCTCGATCCCCGAGGGACGGGTAGCGGTGCGCACCGCATTGCTGCGCGACGGGCTGGACCTGCTCACCTTCTCACCGGCGGCGCAGGGCCTGCGCCGCCGCATGGGTCTAGTTCATCGGGAACTCGGGGAACCCTGGCCCGATGTCTGCGAGGCCGGGCTGCTGGCGCGGATCGATGATTGGCTGGGCCCGGAAATCGAGGCGCTCGCCGGTGGCAGGAATGCCGGGTCGCTGGAGTTGACCGATCCGCTGCGCCGGTTGCTGCCCTGGCCCGAGGCCTCGGCGCTGGGGGAACTGGTGCCCGAACGGCTCGAGGTCCCCAGCGGATCGCGGGTCCGCATCGACTACCCGGAACCGGGGGAGGAGGCCGGGCGGCCCATCGTGGCGGTGAAGCTGCAGGAGTGCTTCGGCTGGGCGCAGACCCCGCGCCTTATCAAGGGCCGGGTTCCGGTGCTTTTCCACCTGCTCTCACCGGCGGGCAGGCCGCTGGCCGTCACCGATGACCTGGCTTCGTTCTGGTCAGGTCCCTACGCGCAGGTGCGCGCGGAGATGCGTGGACGTTATCCCCGCCATCCCTGGCCCGAGGATCCGTGGACGGCGCTGGCCACGAAGAAGGTCAAGAGCAAGATGTAGTGCCCGCGTCGTGCCGGGCGGGGGCTATTGCCAGGAAACGTCGGCCTCGTCCAGGGCGATGGGCGCCGGGGTCCGTTCCACGTGCGCGCGGACGGTGAGCCCGTCGGGGGATACCCACCCCTGGGTACCGGCGTATTCGAGCATGCCCTCGAAAGCCCGCTCCCAATCGTCGCCGAGCCCGGCTCCGGCTGCCCGCAGCACGCCGACCTGCAGCCACGCGTGGTCGCCCTCGAGCAGGCCCCACCCGGCGGCGCCGAGCATCGCCTGGAGATGGACGTCGTCCACGGCATGGGCCCGGACCGCCAGTTCACCGAAGTTGGTCAGGTCCCGGAGCGCGGCCGGCTGCTTGGCATTGATCTCCACGTACATACTCCGTGACGCTAGCCGAACTGGAGCCTGGTCGGCAAGGACATGACAGCCCTGCCCGACGCGCACACAGCGGCGGCCTGCCGCGGGCACAGCTGTGGCATAACAACCGGCCGATCGCCGTTCAAGGGGAGCCTTCCGATGCCGCATCCACTGACCGGGCAGCAAACGGATACCGACGCATCCACCTGCCGTGGCCGCCGGCTTCCCCGGCCCGAGGAGGATCTCGAAGACCGGGGCCCGGGGTTCGACGTGCAGACCCTATTGCAGCGGCGCAACATGCTCAAGGCCTTCGGCTCCGGGGCCCTGGCCTTCACGGGCTGGCCGCCTGCAGTGCCCAAACGCCGCGCGCAGCGCCGGGTTCCTCCACGGGGGCGGCAGGTACCGGTGCCGGGGAGATCCCCCACGAGACGGCCAGGCCGTACCCGGGAGACGGATCGAACGGACCCGACGTGCTGGAACAAAGCGGCATCGTGCGCAGCGACATCCGCTCCAGCTTCGGGAAATCCACGGGCACGGTCGAGGGCGTCCCGTTGACGCTCAAGTTGAGAATCAACGACCTGGCCAACGACGGGGCACCCTTTGCCGGTGTACCGGTCTACGTCTGGCAATGCGACCGGGCCGGCGACTACTCGATGTACTCCACGGCAGCCGCGGACCAGAATTACCTGCGCGGGGTCCAGATTGCCGATGCCAACGGCAAGGTCAGCTTCAGCAGCATTTTCCCGGCTTGCTATCCGGGCCGCTGGCCGCACATCCATTTCGAGATCTACCCGGACCAGGCCTCGCTCTGCGAGCATGCGAGGGCGATAGGCACTTCGCCGTTGTCGCTCCTGGCCATCGACACGGTCTTCGGCGGCGGCGCACCCGGTGGATCCAGCAGGACACTCTAACCTCAGCACACCAGCGAGCGCCCGGCGTACGCCGGATAGGTGGCTCAGAGGCGATGCGGGGCACCTCGCCGTGCCGTCTTGGACCGGTACATATCCTTGTCCGCGTTGTTGAGCAGGGCGTTGGCCAATTCTTGGTGATCGGCCGGACCTGCGTCCGCCGACACCAGGGTTTCGGCCCGTCCCACGGAGATGCTCAGCCGCAGTTCGGTCCCGCCCAGGATGATCTCTGAGGCCACGCTGTCCCGGACCCTCCCGGCTACCGAGCCGAGCTCCTCCGGATGCTCGAATCCGGGGATCAAGACCACGAACTCGTCGCCACTGATACGAGCCACGGTGTCCTCGCTGCGCACCGCCGCGACGAGCCGGTGCGCGATGTGTTGCAGGACCTGGTCGCCCGCGGCATGGCCCAGGGTGTCGTTCACCTGCTTGAAGTCATCGACGTCGCAGAATAACAGGCCCACTCGGGTGTGCTGCCCGCCGGCATGTGCCAATGCGGCGCGCAGGCTCTCCTGCAGGTGCAGCCGGTTGGGCAGGCCCGTCAACGGGTCATGCAGTGAGCGGTGGCGTGCTTCATCCAGCAGTAGGGTGCGCTCCGCTTCGGCATCTTCAAGCCGTCGGTGGGCGGTGGCCAGCTCGCGCTCATAGCGTCGACGTTCCGGAGCGGAAAAGAAGACCATCAGGTCTCGGGTGACCGTACCGTGCAGCGTCCGGGTGACCGAGAGCAGCACCGGCAAGCGCGACCCGTCGGGGCCCAACAACTGCAGCGAGAGTTCGGCCAGGTGGCCATCGCGATCCAGTTTTGGTTCGGCATGCGTACGGTACATGAGCCGGTCGCTGACGGGCAGGATATCCAGCAGGCGTGAGCCTTCCAGTGTCCCGGGTTGGAACCCGGTCCAGTCGCACATCGTGGCATTGGCAACGAGGATGGTTCCCTGCATGCTTGCCACGATGTAGCCTACGGGTGCCTGATGGAAGAGCTGAGCGTAGTCCACGCCATCGACGGCGCCCTGGCTCATGTCTGCTTCAGGTAGCTGAGGATCGCCGCGACGGTTTCTTCCGGCGCACTGCTTTGGGGGAAGTGCCCGGTGGCCTCGAGCCTGACCAGGGTGCTGGCACGGAGGTGCTCATGCAGGTACGTTCCCACCTGCTCCGGGGTGACGATGTCGTCGGTGCTCTGCAGGATCAATGCCGGGATCCTGACCTCGGGCAGCAAGTGCCGGACATCGGAGAGGAAGGCCACCCGGGCGAAATCGCGGGCAACACGGGGACTGATCCGGCCGAAGCTGCCCTGGATCTCATGATCAAGCTCGGGCGCATCCGGTGTGTTCATGTAGACCGGTGCCATTGATTCGGCCCACACCAGATAATTGGCGTCGAGGGATTCGAAGACCTCGGCGATGTCCTGCCGGGTGAACCCTCCCACATAGCCGTCCTCGGGGTAGTCGAGGTAGCTCGGAGAGGCAGTGAGCAGGATGAGGCGCCCCCAGCGGCGGCTGTGGTCCTTGGCTGCGGCGCTGATGGCCATCATGGCTCCCACGCTGTGGCCGATGAGGGTGGCATCCACCAGGTCGAGCTCCGCGCAGAGCTCCATCAGGTCATCGACGTAGGCGTCAAGCAGGCAATAGGTGGCCGAATCGTAGGCGGACTGATCCGAACCGCCGGAGCCCACATGGTCGAACAAGATGACCCGGTAATGGTCGATGAGCGAGGGGAGGATCTTGTTCCACATGCTCTGATCGGTGCCGAATCCGTGCGCGAACACCAGCACCGGACCATCTGTCGGCCCGAAAACCTGAACGTTGTTTCGAGCGTAGACATCTTTTTGCGCTGTTGTCCCAGGCGCAGTCGGCGAACCCATTCTTTTTACCCATTCTTTTCAACTCAAGCAGTTGCGGGCCCGGGATGCACCTGGACTTCCGCACGATGGTCGGTGCCGCACCAGGCAGAATCCGCCCAAGCGATCTGCTGCTGGTTTCCAGCGACTACATCAGCCGTACCGGGTCCTGACAAGGAGCCCGTTCGGTTGATGGCTCCATCCTAGCCGTCAATGGGCTTCTTCTGGTGGGCCTGGAGTGGGTGCTGAGGGTGCCGAGGGTCGGCTGCTGAACCGCGAACAGTCAGCAGTCGGGTAGTGAGCACATGCAGTGCACCTCGAACATGGGCATCCACGCAGCCACGCCGCCGTACCCGGTGGACAGGAGATGCTGCTGGTCGACCATGAACACCGGCAGCTCGGGGCAGAAACAGCTGTTGTAGGCAGTGGGGTAGACAAACTATCCGACGAGTTCGTAGGCAGGAAGTGCATGCGGATCGTGGGCGTTGTGGGCGCTTGGATGCAGTTCGTACTCGACCAGGTAGTGGCTGGCCACTGCGTAATCGTGATCGGCGTTGATGTCCGTGGGAAACAAGATGGCTTCCATGGTCCAGTCCTTTCCAAAGGGATGCCAGCGGTCCGAGCCACTGCGGGAGCCCGAACCGCCGGCAACACGCCAGCAAGCGATATTGGCAAGGCCAGCCTAATGTGAATATGTTGTCGAGTCTGCACGTATTGATTGTCGACCGCATCGGGCTGCAGTCATCGGCGGGGCTGCGCCCCTGGTTCGGGGCCACGTGGTTGGATGAGGTCAAGGGGTCGGTGCTGCACCGGAATGTCGCCGGGCGTTCCGCTGGGGCGGAGGGAAACAAGATGGTTCTCATTCGATCTTCTGCGTCCAAGCCCGCAGTCGGCCCAAGGAATCAGTGGAGGGCCAGAACGATGACCAAGTGTCCCTGCTGACGCTGACGGCTAGACGGCGCCTTGCCCTGCTCCGCTACTTCCCGAACCCCTGAAAGGGAAATCCTGATGAAGCTCCGCTTTGCCTCCATCCTCTCCGCCCTCGCCCTAGCCGGAGCCGTGGTGCTGGTGCCGGGAACCGGGCCGGTTCCGCAAACGACGAGTGCACCATTGCTCACCGCACCATCCGCCGTTGCCGCCACCGGAAGTGCGAGGATCGCGCCCGGTCCCCGGCTTGCCGGCCCGCGTGCCCTTTCCCTGCTCGAGGCCCTGCCGGTCAAGGGCAAGGCCGCGGCCACCGGGTACAACCGCAACGCCAAATTCGGCAACGGGTGGAAGGACTTCAATGGCAATAAGTGCGATGAACGACAGGATTCCCTGAAGCGGGACATGTCGAAGGTCAAGTACAAGGACAAGAAAAAATGCCAGGTGGCCTCCGGGCGCCTGCACGATGCCTACACCGGCAAGGTGTTGAACTGGAAGGTCAACAGTGGACTGGTCGACATTGACCATGTCGTCGCCTTGAAAAATGTCTGGATCTCCGGCGGGCAGAAACTCTCGCAGACCCAGCGGTTGGCCGTGGCCAACGATCCGTTGAACCTGATGGCGTCCGCGGCCTCGGCCAACCGCTCCAAAGGTGATAAGAATGCCGCCGAATGGCTGCCGAAAAACAAGTCATTCCGTTGCCAGTACGTCTCTACCCAGATCAGCGTCAAAAAGAAATACGCACTCTCGGTGACCTCCGCCGAGAAGGCCGCCATGAAGCGGGTGCTGCGTAGCTGCTCCACGCAAAAGGCCGCCAAGGTCACGGCCATCAAACCGGCCGGCGGCACCGGAATTCTCAAGCCGACTGCACCGGCCAAGCCCGGAGCGGCCACGACGGTGAAGAAGAAGGTCTCGCCCGGGGCCTTCTGTGCCCAGTCCGAGAAGGGCAAGAAGGGCCTCGGCAAGAAGAATGGAAAGCTGTACATCTGCAAGGCCAGTACGAAGGAAGCCCGGTTGCGCTGGCGGCGATAGCCCCGGCGATAGGCCGGTCCATCCCCGCCCCACGGTGAGGCAACGCCGAAGGATGGGGGCGACGATCAGGGCTTCGGTGGCTGGAAGAGGGTGCCTAGGATGATGCTTCCGTGGAAGGTGCGCGTGGCAACGACGATCCAGGCGGCGACCAAGAATGCATAGCCCGCGACGGCCATCCATTCGAAGGCCGCCAGATGCGTGTGGATAGCGAGCCCGGTCAGGCCGGTGACGCAGGTTCCGACCGGAAAGGTGAAGGACCACCAAGTCAGCGAGAAGGGCAGTCCCCGGCGTGCCGTGCGCAGGGTGATGGCCGCGGCCAGGGTTGCCCATAGGAGCGCGAATCCGAGCACTGGTACGCCGTAGAGGACGCCGAAGGCCTCCATGGCGCCGGCCAGCGGTTCGGGTGCGGCCAGGTGTGCGTTCCCGCCCAGAAGGTTTGCGGCGGTGATGGATTGGCCCAGGGGGCCAAGCACGATCCACAGGGTGGGGACTGTGGCGGCGGCGCCGATCTTGTGTAGCGCCAACCGGTTCCAGATCAGGGGGATGATCACCAACGACGCCAGCAGGCTCAGCCCGAACATCGCATAGCAGGCCAGTAGCATGCTTAGCCGGGCCTGCCCCGCGGGGAGGTAGGGCAGCAGCAGCGCCCCGGTGGAGGCCGAGACCATGGGCGGTACCACCGGCATCAGCCAACCACCGAAGGCGCTGCCGACGTCCACTTGGTGCCGGGTGAACTGCAGATAGGGGATGGCGATGGCGGTCACCAGGCCCAGCAGGGTGCCCGTGCTCCACAGCACCATGTCGATGTCCAGGGCCAGCTGTTCGCCCAGGACGTCCTTGCCCAGCAGCAGGGTTCCGGCGCCCACGGTGAGCATGGCCATGGGCGGTGCGCCGTAGAAGTGTGCCATCACCGGATGGCGGTGGTGGCCCATGGCGGTGGCACGGTGGCGGATCCAATGCCACGCGGTGGCCGCAATCAACCCGGCCAGCAACATGGACGCCAGCATCCAGAGGATCGTGGCCGCTATGCGCAGTCCGGGGAATTGCACCGGCAGTGTTGCAGCGGCTGTCGCGAGGATTCCGGTGCCCATCACCGAAGCGAACCAGTTGGGTGTGAGATGGGAAAACAGCTCCGAGGGTCGTTCCAGATTCTGGAGAAAAGCTCGGTTACCCCTGCTTCGTTCCTGGGTCAGCTGTTGGTCAGTGATATGGGGCGCGTCAGCGGTCAAAGTTTCCATAGTTCTCATTTTCCGACGGTGGGGCGTGACACAGTAGGTGGCATAAACTTGTCACGCCACAAGTTGGACTTGTGGCTCAGTTTTTTGCCTAGGAGGTTCCCATTCTCAGTCGTCGGATGCCCGCACTCACCGCGTTGGAAATGCTGGTCGCGGTTCATCAAGGGGGATCGCTCTCGGCCGCCGGAAAACAGTTGGGCCTGTCGCAACAAGCCGTTTCGTCGCGGATGCGTTCCCTGGAATCCCAGATCGGGGCCGACCTCCTGGCCCGGACCCCACGCGGAACCACCCTGACCGAAAAGGGAACCTTGATCGCAGGGTGGGCCGAACAGATCCTTGCAGCGGCTGAACGGCTGGATCGGGGCATCGCTTCGATCCGGTCGGAGGGTGTACGAGAGTTGAAGGTCGCTGCCAGCCAAACAATGGCGGAGCATCTGGTGCCCCGGTGGCTGGTGGTGCTGCGTCGTGAGCAGGAGAGCCTCGGAATCATTCCTACCGTCGTGGAGCTGAAGGTGGCCAATAGCCAGGACACGGTGTCGCTCGTGCGTTCAGGGCAAGTAGACCTTGGCTTTGTCGAAAGCCCGCAGCTTCCTTCCGACCTCAAGACCGCGGCCGTCGGGGCAGATGACCTGCTCCTTGTCGTGGCTCCTCGGCATCCCTGGGCCCGGCGCAGACGACCGGTCACTGTGAGCGAGCTGGCTGCAACGGCCTTGGTTGCTCGGGAACAGGGCAGTGGAACCCGCGATGCCCTTGAATTCCTGCTGAGGCAGGCGGGCGCCACGACCCTGCGAGATCCCATCGTGGAGCTATCCACTGCCGCTGCGGTGCGCTCCTCGATCGCTGCCGGCACCGCACCGGGCGTGCTCAGCGCATTGGCGGTCCGAGATGACCTTGCCCTGCATCGACTCGTCGAGGTCAAGGTGGAGGGGCTCCTCCTTCGCCGCCCGTTGAACGTTATCTGGCGTACCGGAAACATACCGCCGCAGGGCCCGGCCCGGGACTTGGCAGCCATTGCCGCCAGGGCTGTTCCGGGTTCGGGTGTGGAGGCTCAAGCGTGCGATTGAAATGAGGGTTTCCGGTGCCGGATGTGAGGTCCCGAGGGCGCCGGGGATAAACCGGAACCCATGCTTCCTCCTGCCTGAACGTGAGAGTCATGGCAGGAGGAAGCGTGGGTTCCGGGATAGTGCGATGAGGCTGTGCCGGTCAGTGAATGCGGTGTCCTGCCGAAGTAATCCCGAGCGTATCCGGACTGACTAATCCGCGCTACGGGGCACCATCGCGTTTCAACACGTCACATTGAAGCCCTTGGCCTCCTTTGCTGTGTCAGCTGGGCCATCAGGGCCATGAAGCCGAGAATACCGCTAGCCATCAGCCAGAAGCCGGGGGCTCATCAGGCGCCCTGTGGAACCACTACGCTTTCGCTACGTGTCGCGTTCAGGGGTGCTGCGGTGTGCTGGCCGGGGTTCAGCGGGACGTCTTTGAGATGGTCAAGGTAGCTGCGCTGGATCGTGATCTGTTCCGCCACGTACTTGGCATCGTGCCACACCCCCCAGATGAAGCTCGAGCCACGGTGCGACTGCCAGGGAAGTCCCAGGAAGTAGATGCCGCTTTCCGCCGATACCCCGCGCTGGTGGTTGGCCCGGCCATGTTCGTCGAGGGCCTCGGCTGGAAGCCAGCTGTAGTCGACGGCGAATCCGGTCGCCCAGATGATCGTCGTGATCCCGGCGGCCGCCAGATCGAGATCCAGCGTCGGGTTGGTGACATCGGCTGGATCCTCGCCCAGGATCCGGGCCTCGGGCTCTTCGGGGAAGTCGAGGCCATTGCGTTGGATGTATGCATCGGCCTCATCCAGCACGGAGAGGTAATTCGCGTCGCCATTGGCGATATTCCGGGCCAAGTCCGGTGCGAATGACAGGATTCCGTTGTTGTAGGACCGGGTCCGGCCCACCAGCTTGATGCCGCTGGCGGCCAAGGTCCGGAAGTCCACCGTCAGGCCGCCGTTGGCGCCGCTGACGGCAATGGTGACATGTTCGGCGCCCTTGGGTGGTGTCGCAACCGACCATTTGTCCAGCACGCCGAGCCACCAGCAGAAGTCCTTGCCGCGGTACTGGCGCGGCGGCCGGTCGTGCGGGCCGACCGACAGGGTGACCTGGCGGCCCGAGCGGCGCAGCTCGTCGGCGATCTGCACGCCCGAGGAGCCCGCTCCCACGACCATGATGCCGCCGGCGGGCAACTGCTGGGGGTTGCGGTAGGAACTGGAGTGCAGCTGGGTCAGCCCGCTGGCTTCGGGAACCACGGCAGGGATCACCGGACGCTGGAAGGGTCCCGTTGCTGCCACGACGTATCGGGCATCGTAGGTCCCGGCCGAGGTTTCAACCTGGAAGCCGGGCTTGCCCTCATGCCGGCGTACGGAGGTGACCTCTACTCCGCAGTGGATCGGGGCATCGAACTTCTTCGCGTAAGCCGCGAAATAGTCGGCAACGCGGTCCTTGGGTGTGAACCCGTCGGGGTTGACATCCTCGAAGGTCATGCCGGGAAAGCGATCATGCCATGCAGGTCCGTTGGCCACCAGCGAATCCCACCGTCCAGAGCGCCAGCGCTCGGCCACCCGGTCCCGCTCCAAGACGACGTGCGGGACGCCGCGCGATGTCAGGTGCTCACTCATCGCCACGCCGGCCTGGCCGGCGCCGACGATGAGGACTTCGGTCTGATGGCTCGACATGCCAACCTCCATTGCTAAGAATTCGCTGAACTGATGTGACGATGGACCGTCGGTGCTTCAGTGGAATGGGCCCCGGGAGGCTTTTCGTCCATCTGCTTATATTCAGGAAACCGCATGCCCGGGCATCTTTCAAACATCCATTCAAGGTCAACCACATCGATTTTCCAGATGCAGTCGACTGTCGAGTCTCGGCGACGCACTTCACCGGCATTCCGAGTCCGATTACTCCCCGGAAGGGGCTGGGCCCGCAAGATACAGGGTGGATTTCGACCTCGGCTGGCTGCGTACCCGGAGAGTGGACTTTCAGGTGCATCCGTTATCCTTGACCAGTTCTCAGCTGCGGTGTTTCGAACGACATGGGCGTTAATTCGTGATGAATCAAGGTTTGTGGAAGTCCGGCGGGACTGTCGTGGGAACGGAATCCGGTACCAGTCGATTGATTTGCGCCACATCCCGGGTGTGAGCAGCCCCGAAGCATGAGGAACACATGACAAGCACTCGCCCTGCCCCGAGGGCCGCGGATATCACCCGCCGCTCGATCATTGGCATGATCATCGCCATGGCCCTGATCGAATCCCTGAGCGGGGTTACCCAGGGATTCCTGAACCCCATCCTGCCGGCACTCGGGCCGGTCCTGAACATTGACGATCCGACGATCAACGGGATCTTCCTGATCTCCAACCTGAGCTTCGCCGTGCTCACCCCGATCATTTCCCGTCTCGGGGACAGCTATGGCTATCGGTTGGTGTTGCGTTGTTCCACGCTCGTGGTGGTTCTCGGCGTCTTCATGATGGCGTTGTGGCCGACCCTCTGGACGGTGACCATCGGAGTGGTCATGCTCACCTGCGTGGTCGGGTTCATCCCGTTGATGATGGGCATTCTTCGCGTGACCAGCCCGAAGCACACCCGTACCGGTGTTTCGGTGATGATCGGGATGCTGATGATCATGGTCGGTGGCGGCGGACTGCTGGCCGGGATCGTGGGAGTGAACGATCCGACCCGGGGATTCTGGGTCGGGGTGCCCTTCGCCCTGGTGGCGTTGGCCTGCTCCTTCCTGCTGCCCGATGCCGGTACGCCGTCCCGGGAGGGGCTCGCCCTGGGCCCATTGATGGCCTGTTCGGTGGGCCTGATCGGATTCGTGGCGGCCCTGTCCATGGGCCCGGACTGGGGCTGGACCAACGCCAAGACCATCGGATCCGGGGTCCTGGGCCTGGTCTTGCTGCTGATCTGGATCAAGCTCGATTTCCGCCGCGCGGAAGGCGTCCCGCCGTTCATCGACCTGCGGATGCTGTTGAACCCGAGCATCCGGACCGTTTCGACCGCAACGTTCCTCTTTGGCTTCGCTTCGGTCAGCTACATGGGCACGAACGGCATCTTCCTGCATGCCGAGGCCTCGAGTGCAGGCTACGGCTTCGGGCTGAGCCCACTGGATATCGCCATCATCTTGGCAGCGACCTCCGTCCTGTCACTGCTTTCCTCTTTGTTCACCGCGAAGGCGATGAGCCTGTTCGGCGAACGGACCACGCTGGTCTTCGCCGGATTCCTGCTGGCCGCCAGCTTCATCGTGATGCTGTCCGCCCGGGCCAACTTGGTGGGCTACATTGCCGGGTTCTCCCTATTCATGCTGAGCATGGGCATCTATCAGGCCGCCACCCGGTCGCTGTCCGTCGAGGGGGTTCCGGTGGAAGAAACCTCATCGGCCGCCGGACTGAACGAGTTGGCGCTGAGCGTGGGAATTGCCGTGGGTGCAGCTATCGTGAAAATGATTTCCTCGGCCAATGTGCTGGAGGGAAAAATTACCCTGACCGGGCTGAACGCCATATGGCTGTCCCTGGCAGCCGCGGCCCTGCTGGCGGCGCTGGCGGCGGCCCGATATCCGCACCGACAGACAACGGAGAGCAAGCCATGAGCACCGACGAGGCACGGGCGCAGCGGATCACCGCGGCACTGGAACACTGGAAAGCCGACCTGCTGCAACTCAGCCATGAGATCCACGCCGATCCGGAACTGAGCGGCCAGGAATTCCGGGCCGCTCAGCGGGTTTCGAACCTTCTGGAAAAGGCCGGCTTCGGCTTCGATGCCCAGCAGCCGCAGCTGGCCACCGCCTTTTCCGCCCGGCACGGAAATGGTGAACTCGTCGCGGCCTTCTGCGTTGAATACGACGCGCTTCCGGGCATCGGGCATGCCTGTGGCCATAACGTGAACGCAGCCGCCGCAGTCGGGGCGGCACTGGGGCTGGCGGCGGTGGCCGGGGAACTGGGCATCACCGTGAAAGTGCTCGGAACCCCGGCGGAGGAGACCACCGGTGGGAAGGTCGAGCTGATCAAGGAGGGGTTCTTCGATGACGTCTCGCTGGCCATGATGGCCCATGCGGGAGCCGATGACATCGTGGGTGGTTCATCCCTGGCCATTTGCATGTGGGATGCGTTGTATACGGGAAAGCCGGCCCATGCGGCATTGGCCCCCGAGGAGGGGATCAACGCGCTCGATGCCATGGTCATCGCCCAGACCGCCATCGCCCTGGCCCGGCAACAACTTCCCGCCGGTTCGGTGGTGTCGATGATCGTGACCGAGGGCGGTAGCGCCGCGAACGTCATTCCCGACCGGGCCCGTGCAAACATTGAAATGCGTGCCGAGTCGGTGGAGACCCTGCGCCGAATCGAGGCCAGGGTCAGGCGCTGTCTGGAAGCCGGAGCGCATGGCACCGGGGCCGCGCTGGATATCAGGGAGGTCGGCAACGAGTACGCCGACCTGCGCCAGGATCGCTTCCTGGCCGGGGCCTACCAGCGGGCACTAGGTGCCCGGGAACGCGACGTTCTCTACGATGAGCGGGCCCTGGCCTCCACCGACATGGGCAACGTCTCCCACCTGGTGCCGACCATCCACCCGGTCATCGGCTACGAGGTCGGGGGCGCGGTACACCACACGGCCGAATTCACTGCCTTCGGCACCTCGGCATCGGCAGATAAGGCCATCATGGACGCCGCCTTCGGGATGGCCATGGCCGCCGCTGCGGCGGCAGCTGATCCGGTCGAACGGGAGCGGTTGTTGGCTGCCAAGGACTGATGCTTACCGCGATGGCCGACGGCGCGGCACGGCCAGGAGGACGGTGCCTACCGTGCCCAGGTCGAGCAGGGCATCCGCACGGCGAACGGAAAGCCGGCACGTGCAAGGCCTCCAGTGCCGCGGCAAGGTTGCGCAGGCGTCCATTGCCGGGCAGACGGCAGGGGTGGTCAACCACTCGAATGTGGTTGACCACCCCTGGTCCAGGCATCATTCACGCGATGCCGGACTAGCCGGCATCAGACGGCCCGGGTGTCCACCTCGAGTCCGACGATCAGCCGCCCATACATTTCTGCGGCTGGATCAACATCGCAGACGGCGTGATGCGAAGCCACATGGACATTGCGGAAGGTGGCAAGGAACTCGCTGTTGTTGTAGATGACACCGCCGCCGGCGGCATCGTACAGCGTGGTGACGGCCCGGCGAAGCACATCGATTGCGTGTACCGCCTGCCATTTGATGGTGGCCCGGTCTTCCAAAGTCGAGGCGCCATCACCGCGGACAATTGCGTCGAATCGATCCGCAGCATCCTTGAGCAGCATTTCCGCGGACTTGATCTCCGCGGCCACTTTTGCGATGCGGATCATTTGGGCCTGGGAATCGGACTTCGAACGCCCCGTATAGCGTTCCGTGCGTTGGCGAATCCGTTCGACATAGAGCTCCAGGGCCCGCTTGGCGGCGCCGAGGACCGTCCCGGAGACCAGGAGCGGCAGTGCCGATACGACGGGCATCTTATAGAGATTTGTCGTTTGCCGTTGGGCGGCATCGGATACGGAGCTTCGATCGGCCGGGATCGAGACCCGTTCATCGGGCACGAAAACGTCCACCAGTTCCACATCCGGGGACCCGGATGAACGCATCCCGAGCGTGTCCCAGTTGCCGAGCTGCTTGACCTCTGATGCGGGGCAGTACATGGACAACATGTCCCCGCGCTGGCCTTCCTCGCCTTCGGCGAAGGTGAGGAAAGAGAACCATGACGCATGCTGGATACCGCTGATGAATCCGAAGCGACCGGAAACCTGCCAGCCCCCGGGCACCTTTCTGGCCAATCCGTTGGGAACGATTGCTCCGGAGACGATCGCGCCGGGATTTTCACCGAAAATCTCATCCTGGATGCTCTCGTCCTGACGGCCCACCTGCCAAGCATTGCCGTTGGCGATCATGATGTGCCAGGCGGATCCCGGACAGCCTTCGCCAATGATGCTCGCGGCTTCGAAGACCGATGCAATGTTTCCTTCCCAGCCGCCACACCGTCGTGGCGTCATGATCTGGAAGAGACCCGCATCCTGGAGTGCATGGAAGGAATCGGCACTCAGGTACCCGAGCCGGTCCGATTCCGGAGCGTTGCTTCGGACCCTTTCGACAATTGATCGGGCCGACGTCAGGATTTCTGTGTGGCTGGGGATGGAAGCGGAAACGACGGTTTTCATGTGAATCCTTTCGGTAGTCAATCGGCCGCGCAGGGCAGGTCGATCAGAGCAGTTCTTTGAGGGAATCGAGAGCACCGGTGATTTGCTCGCTGGTGCCGACCGACATGCGGATTTTGGTGGGAAACCCCAGCTGGGTTCCGGGGCGGACAATGTAGCCCCGTTCCTTCAGCGAGGCAAAGGCGTTCTCTGCTCCACCGGGAGCATCAAAAAGTACGAAGTTGGATTGAGAGGGGTAGTACCCAAGGCCATGCAGACGACAGAAATCCTCGATGCTGGACCGTTCCCGGGCATTGCGTTCGCGGCTTTGCTCGAGGAAGCCGGTGTCCTTCAAGGAGGCGAGTGCCGCCGCCTGTGCCAAGGACGAGGTGTTGAAGGGGCTGCGCACGGTGTTGAGCAGGTTGGCCACCTTCTCGCCAGCGATGCCGTAGCCGATCCGGATCGCCGCAAGACCATGTATCTTCGAAAAAGTCCGGGTCATAATCAAGTTGGGGTAGGTCCGCGTCAGCGCCGCGGCATCTGGGAAGTCGGGCGCGGTCACGTACTCGGCATATGCCTCATCGACGACAACGACCACGTCCTTGGGGACCGCCGCCATCAGGTCATTGAAACCTGCGGCATCGAGGTAGGCCCCGGTCGGGTTGTTGGGGTTGCAGACCCAGATGACTGACGCACCTGGTGCCATGGCGGCCAGTGCGATGGGATCCGTCCGTCCGTCTTCAAGCGGCACCGGGATGTACTTGGCTCCCGTGGACAGGGTGTGCGCCCGATATTGGGCGAAGGTTGGTTCGCAGGCCACGGCCGTTCGGCCAGGTCCCAGGAACGCCCGTGCAATCATCAAGAGCACTTCGTCGGAGCCGTTTCCGAAGACGAGTTGGTTCTCCTTGACGCCATGGAGTTCTGCTACCGCAGTACGTAATGCTCCGGCGGTGACCTCGGGATACACGGAGAGGGAGGTGGCTGCCGAAGCGACCGCTTCGGAGGCGAGCTTGGAGCAGCCATAGGGGTTCTCATTGGATGCCAGCTTATGAACCGTCTCGAGACCCGTCTGTGCTTGGACTACCTTGGCTGATTCTCCCGCACGGTAGGGCGTCAGTGAGGCCAGGGAGGGCACCGGAAGGACCTCTAATTCGGGTTCCAGCTGAATGATTTGGTGGTTTTCGGTCGTGGTATCCAAAGACATCTCCAATAGCAACGAGTTCGGTGAGTCGCCCAAGTCCGATACCAGAAGGGCTTTGGCCGCATCGACGAGATGCAGGTGCGCTGCCCGGGAAGCACGTTCGCGATCGCCGGCCTCGATCGCGTCCAGAATGGCGTAGTGTGCTTCGACCGCAAGACGTGGACTGGTTGGTTGTGCAAGTGCTTCCTCGCGCAACCGAGTCATCCCGGCTTTAAGCTGGCTCATGAAATCGGCGAGAAGGGGGCTGCGGGCAGCACTCAGCACTGCGGCATGGAAGTCGATGTCCCCTTGTTCTCCGGACTCGCCCAACGCGAGTTCGTCTTCCATCCTGCGCAGTGATGCCCGGATCGCGATGAGGTCCGCAGGAGTCCGCCGCTCAGCCGCAATGCCCGTCATATAGGGCTCGATGGCAAACCGTGCCTCCATCACATACGGCAGTTGTTCACTGGAGTCGATGAGTGCATCGGCCATTTCCGAGGCCACCTGGCTCGGTTCGCTGCCCACGAGGTAGGCCCCTGACCCGTGCCTGATCTCAATCAATCCCTGTGCTTCCAGGGCCGACATGGCCTGTCGGAGCGAGTGCCTGCTCACTCCCAGGTGGGCCGATAGGACCCGTTCGGAGGGCAGCTGATCCCCGATCGTCAGCATTTTGTCATTGACGAGCTGGATCACGCGGTCCCGGACCTGCTGGTAGAGGGGGCGGCGGGATATTGGCTCTACGGTGCTGTCAGAGTCTGTTTCGACGACGGAATCCCACGTTATCTTCTGCATGGACCACATGCTTGCACCAATTTTCAACCAGGTCAACCAAAGTGCTTGTACCAGTAGACCACTTAGGCTATGTTTTCGTTATCTGCTGCAACTTTGGTCGTAACGGGACAACGATGTCCCCGTTAATACAGGCCATAGTCGACCTACAGGGAGAACGTCAATGCCTCGAACACCCGTCCCGAATCTCGGACCAGACCAGTTGCGTGCGCTGTGGGCAACACCCGCTCCCGCCTACGGCCTGTGGTCCACGATGGGAGACTCGCGATCCCCTGAACTGGCGGCGCGGACAGGTTATGACTGGGTGGGCCTGGATGCCCAGCACGGTGCCTTGACCGAAGGGCAGGTCTTGGACTTCCTCCGTGGCGCAGAAGGATCCGGCATTCCCACGCTGGTCCGTACCCGCGGCGGCGACCCGGACATGCTCGGCTGGCTGCTCGACGTCGGTGCAGACGGCGTGATCGTGCCGATGGTCGAATCGAGGTCCCAGGCCCAGGCCCTGGTCCGGGCAACCCGGTACCCGCCACTTGGTGCACGCAGTTTCGGCCCGGTGCGTGCCTTTGAACGTGGAGTGCCCGCACCTGCCGCATATGCGCACCGGCCTTTGGTTTTTGCCATGATAGAGACCGCCGCAGCCGTCGAGAACGTCCAGGACATCGCCAGCGTCGAAGGCCTGGACGGACTGTTCGTCGGTCCGGGCGACCTTGCGGTGTCCCTGGGCCGCGCACCCTCGCTGGACTTGCCGGATGCGGAACTCGACGGGCTCATCCGCCGCGTCGGACAAGCCGCTCAGGACAACGGACTCGTCAGCGGTATTTACAGCGGAAGCGTAGAGGTGTTGCATCGCTACCGGCAGGCAGGTTTCCAACTCATGGTGGTGACCTCGGACATGGCCGCCTACGCAGCGGGCATCGACGCTGCCCTCGGCAAGGCCCGGACGTGAGACGAGCCCGGCCATGATCCGGGCGGCCGGCCAAGCCCCATATCCTCATCTCCGCTCCACGAGTGGTTTCTCAGCTTGCATCGCTCCAAGACTTAGAATGGTGGTCAGTTCACGTGGATAGCTCCATACTCAACACCTTGGATCAAGGCCTGATCCTCGCATTTGCCGTCATCGGCGTGCTCCTCACCTTCAGGATCCTCGACTTTCCCGACCTGACGGTCGAAGGCTCCTTCCCCCTGGGTGGAGCGGTCATCGCCACGCTGCTCGTGTCCGGCATGAATCCGTGGCTGGGCATCATCGCCGCGGTGATCTGCGGTGCCCTCGCCGGGGCGCTGACCGGGTTGCTGATCACCGCCCTGCGGATCAATGAGATCATCGCCGGCATCGTGGTCGCGGCGGGAATGTACTCGGTCAACCTGCTGGTGATGCGGGCACCGAACGTCAACCTCATGGGGCATGACACCATTTACAGCCTGGTGCTCGGCGGCCTCGGCGTCCCCGAAAACAGCCTGAACCGGGCGGGCGTCACGTTCGTGCTGCTGTCGGTTTCGGTGGCGGCGCTGATCTGGTTCCTGAACACCGACCTGGGCCTGACGATCCGTGCGGCCGGCGCGAACAAGCGCATGGTTCGGGCCCTGGGCATGAACACCAGCGTCAGCCTGATCCTCGCGATGATGATCGGCAACGGCTTCGTTGCGGCCTCCGGTGCGCTGCTGACCCAGGCCCAAGGGTTCGCGGATGTGAACATGGGCATCGGCACCCTCGTCGCGGCTGCCGCCTCGGTGGTCATCGGCGAAACGATCTTCGGCAGGCGCAACCTGCTGGTCTGGTGCATGGGCGCCGTCGCCGGGGCACTGATCTACCAGGGGCTGCTGAACATCGGCCTGCGCCTGGGCATGCCGGCCTTCTACTTCAAGGGCGTCACGGCGATTCTCATGGTCCTGGCCCTGTACGTGCCGACCGCCATCTCGCAGTACCGGCAGCGGCACCGTCCCTTCGTGGATGAAGAGCCCGAACCCGTCGTCACCACCACTGTAGGGAGCTCACTGTGAACGAGGTAGCGGCAGTCACGGTGGACGCCGTCTCCCAGGTGTACTTCCCGGGGACGGCCAACGAGGTCAGGGCCCTGCGGCGGTTGAGCCTGAGCATCGCCCCGAACGAATGGGTAGCGGTCATCGGCAGCAACGGAGCGGGCAAGTCGACGCTGCTGCGCACGGTCGCCGGGCTGGAACGGCCCCTGCGCGGCCGGGTGGAACTCAATGGACGCGACGTGACGTCGTGGCCGGAATACCGCCGGGCCTCGATCATTGCGCGCATCGACCAGGACCCCGGAGCCAGTACCGCCCCGACGCTCTCGATCGAGGAGAACCTGGCGATCGCCGCGATGCGCGGGGAACGCCGCCTCTTCCGCCGCGGCGTCACGGCAGCCAGGCGCAAGGCCTTCCGCGAGGCACTGGCCGTCTGCAACCTGGGGCTGGAGGACCGGCTGCAGGCGCCCGTGGGCAACCTGTCCGGCGGCCAGCGCCAGGCCCTGGGCCTGGTCATGGCCACGCTGACCGGACCCGACGTCCTGCTCCTGGACGAGCACACCTCGGCCCTGGATCCGAAGGCCGCCGCCCAGGTGATGGAGCTGACCAACCGGCAGGTCCGCGAGCACCGCCTGGCCACCTTGATGGTCACGCACAACATGCAACACGCCATCGACTACGGCGACCGGCTGGTAATGATGCACCGTGGACAAATCGTGCTCGACGTGACGAACCCCGCGAAGGCACAGCTCACCGTGTCCCGGCTCATCGACCGCTTCCACGAAGTCTCGGGGGAGTCCTTCTCCAATGACCGAAGCCTGCTGGCCCCGTAAGTCCCGATCGTTCCATCCTTCCCGATATTCACTGCTGTACTACCCCGTTAGGACATCATGAACAAGCTCACCCCCCGCAAGGCAACCCTCCTTTCCCTCGCCCTGGTCGTCGCAGCCTCGCTGACCGCCTGCGGGCAGGGAGGATCCGGCGAAGCCGATGCGAAACCGGAGATGAAGACGATCGGCATCAGCACCATCGTGTCCCACCCCGATCTGGACACCCTGATCCAGGGCATCCAGGACGGACTCAAGCAGGAAGGCCTCACCGAAGGCAAGGACATCAAGGTCGAGGTGCAAAACGCCCAGGGCAATATTGCCCTGGCCACCACCATCGCGCAGAAGTTCGCCGCCGATAAGGTCGATGTCATCGTCGGGGTGAGCACCCCCAGCTCGCTGGCCGCGGTGAAGGCCACGGAAAACAGCTCCATTCCGGTGATCTTCACTGGAGTCTCGGCCGATCCCGCCGCTGCCGGTCTGGCCAAGCCGGGCAACGAGCCGCTGGGCAGGCTGGTCACCGGGGTGTACACCCCGGACACCACCGTCGACCAGCTCGAACTCTTCGGGCAGCTGAGCCCGGACGTCAAGAAGCTCGGGTTCCTGTTCAACCCCGGTGAAGCGAACTCCGTCCAGGCCCGCACCCTGGTCGACGCGGCCGCCCAAACCCACGGTTGGAGCCTGGTCGACGCCACCGTCACCTCCAGCAACGACATTTCGGCTGCCATGAACTCCCTGGTCGGCCGCGTCGACGCGGTGATCCTGCCGCAGGACAACACGGTGCTCACCGGGCTTCCCGCCATCCTGAAGATCGCCACGGAGAACAAGCTGCCGGTCTACTCCTCGGATACCAGCTCGGTCAAGGAAGGCACCGTCGCCACGGTGGCCACCAACACCTACGAGCAGGGCGTGCAGACAGCGGCCATGCTGGCCAAGATCCTGAAGGGCACCTCGGCCAACGACATTGCACCCGAGCCGGCCGGCAAGGTCGCCACCTGGGTGAACACCACTGCCGCCGAGAACATGGGCGTCACCGTCCCCGCAAACATCCTCGAGACAGCGGAAATCGCCAAGTGACAACCCTCCGACGTTTGACCACCCTGCCCGGTGACACCGGGGAAAGGAGCCAACCATGACCGAAACCATGATGGCGGCAGTACTGGAACGCCCCGGGGCCCCGCTCCGGCTTGAAGAAGTCCGCATGCCCGAGCCGAAGCATGGCGAGGTGCTGGTGCGCGTTGCCGGCTGCGGCGTCTGCCATACCGACCTGCACGTCATCAAGGGCGAAGTGGCCTTTCCGACGCCGGGAGTCCTCGGACACGAGGTGTCAGGGACGGTAGCGGCGTGGGGCCCCGGCGTCACCGGACTGACCGAAGGCATGAACGTCGTCTGCTCGTTCATCATCCCCTGCGGCACGTGCACCCATTGCGTGCGTGGACGAGATGACCTGTGCCTGAACTTCTTCTCCCAAAACCGGCTCAAGGGGACCCTGTACGACGGCACCTCGCGGATCTTCCGCCCCAATGGCCAGCCGCTGGCCATGTACTCGATGGGAGGGCTCGCACAGTACGCGGTTGTCCCGGCGAACAACGTGTTTGCGTTGCCCGCCGGCCTTCCGCTGGTGAATTCATCGATCCTGGGCTGCGCGGTCTTCACCGCCTACGGTGCGGTGCGCCACGCGGCGGACCTCCGGCACGGGGATACGGTAGCGGTGTATGGCAGCGGCGGGATCGGATCCAACCTCATACAGGTCGCCCGTGCCTTGGGCGCATCCCAGATCATTGCCGTCGATATCCGTGATGACCAGTTGGCGGCGGCCCGTGCCCTGGGCGCCACCGACACCATCAATTCCCGGACCGAGGACGTGACGGCACGCTTGCTTGAGCTGACTTCCGGCCGGGGCGTGGATGTCGCCTTCGAAGCACGCGGGCTCCCCGAGACCATGGTGCGGGCCAGTGAGGCGGTGACCGACGGAGGCAAGCTCGTCGCGGTCGGGATCGCCGATGGACGGGCCACCGCACCGATCGAGATCACCCGCCTGGTGCGCCGGTCGATCCAAATCATTGGTTCCTACGGCGCGCGGACGCGAACCGACATGCCTGCCGTCCTCCAACTGGCCCAGTCCGGGGCGATCACCACCTCCCGGGTGATTACCCGGCGCGGCCCGTTGGAGGAAGCCGCGCAGATGTACGACGACCTCGATGCGGGACGGATCGTCGGACGAGCCGTCATCGATCAGACATGAAAAGCCAAGGAGTCGACGAAATGAAACGAATTGCCATCGTCGGAGGCGGACAGTCGGGCCTGCAGTTGGCCTTCGGACTGCTGGGAAACGGATATGACGTCACCGTGTATACGGATCGCGACGCCGATGAGGTGGGCTCCGGACCCGTGATGTCGGCCCAATGCATGTTCGAGAGCTCGCTGCAGCTCGAGCGGGACCTGTCCCTTGACCTCTGGCATGAGGAGGCCCCGGAAATCGCGTCCATCTCGATGACCCGGACCGATGCGACCGGTGCGCTGCTGACCTCCTGGACGGCGCGGTTGGACAACCCCGCGAGGTCCGTCGACCAGCGGCTGAAGATCTCGACCTGGATGAGGCACTTCGTCGCTGCGGGCGGTTCGCTGGTGGTCGGGCGGGTGGACCTGGAGGAACTCGACCGTATTGCCGTGGACGTGGATTTGGTCGTCGTCGCCACCGGGCTCAGCGAGCTCGGCTCGCTGTTCCCCATCGACGAGGAACGAACCCGTTTCGACCGGCCGCAAAGGGCGTTGGCGCTGACCTACTACGAGGGCGCCCAGGAGGCGGACCAAGCCGGGAAGCGCTACTTCCATATCCGCGGCGTGGGGGAGTACTACTCGCTGCCTGCGCTCACCGCGAAGGGCAGCTGCGAGATCATGATGATCGAGGCCGTCCCCGGCGGACCATTGGACCGCTGGGGCGAGGTGGCTTCCGGTGCGGAACACCTGGCCCGGTGCAAGGAATTCCTCGAGGAGTACCTGCCGGAGGAAGCAGCCCGGTGCCGGGACATCCGCCTGACCGACGACGGCGGCTACCTCACCGGACGCTTCACTCCGGTGGTCCGCCATCCCATCGGGACCCTTCCCTCGGGCCGGCTCGTCCTGGGCATGGCCGACGCGGTCGTGCTCAACGACCCCGTGACCGCCCAGGGTGCCAACAACGCCGCCAAGAGTGCCGACATATATCTCCAATCCATCATGGCCCGAGGCGATGACCCCTTCGACGAGGACTGGATGCAGGAGACCTTTGAACGCTATTGGCAAGGGTACGGGGAATGGGCGGTCGCCTGGACCAACTCGATGCTGGAGTTCGAGGGTTCCCCGGGCGAGCAACTGGTCGAAGCGGCCGCGACCTCGCCGGCGCTCGCCAAGTTCATCGTCAACGGATACAACGATCCACGTAACCTCTACCCGGCCTGGTTCGATGCCGCCGAGTCCCGGCTGCTCATCGAGCGTAGTATCCGTGAAGACAACGCGTCGCAGTTCGACACGCGCGCCTTGCGGCGCGCACTGGGACAGTTCGCAACAGGCGTGGTTGTCGTCACCACACGAGGCGAAGACGGCGAACGCATAGGCCTCACGGTCAATTCGTTTACCTCGGTTTCCATGGATCCCCCGCTGGTGCTGTGGTGCCTGAGCAGCGAGTCACGCAATCTCGAAGCGTTCCGCCGGGCTGAACAGTTCAACATCCATGTGCTGGCCTCCGACCAGCACCACCTCTCACGTCGGTTCTCCAGCCCGCATGCGGAGAAGTTCGAGGGGATGACGGATCCCGATTCGACGATCACTCCGGTGCTGGAGGGGGCCGCGGCGCAGTTCCTCTGCAACAACGTGCGGCAGTACACCGAAGGGGACCACGAGATCTTCATCGGCGAGGTCCGGGAATTCACGCAGTTCGAACAAGAGCCGCTGGTGTTCCACTCCGGTACGTACCGGGTGGCCACACGGCACCCCGACTTCGCCATCTAGACGCCCGGCGGCCCGGGGCTGAGCCCGGGCACCGGCCGCAACGAGGAGGTCCCTGCGGGGTGGCGACACTGCGCAGACAGCACACACCACGACGAAAACGAGGAAATGCAATGCCAGCAGAAGCCACCGGCACCAAACTCAACCGCATGAAGGTGGTGCGGGAATCCGAGCGTGAATCGCTCTGGTTCCTGGGCGACAACGTGCAGATGCTCATCGACGGGTCCGATACCGAGGGGCGCATGGTCATGGCATACCAGCATGCCCGTGCGAGCTCACAGCCGCCCCTGCACGAACACGACAACGAGGACGAGATCTTCTTCATCCTTCAGGGCGAGATCAAGTTCTGGACGGCCGACACCGTGGTCACGCTCTCCGCCGGTGATTGCATCCTGCTGCCCAAGGACGAGCCGCACACCTTCCAGGTCTCGCCGAACAGCGAAGCGAAATGGCTGGTGATCATGACACCGGGTGGTTTCGACACGTTCTACCGAGCCGTCGGCACCCCGGCCCAGTACCCCGGACCGCCGCGGGACTGGAGCATGGACAGCGAAACCGAAGAGCGCTTGGAAACGGCTGCCTCCGCCTGCGGGATCAAGCTGTTGGGCCCTCCGGGCACGCTTCCCGAACCCCGCGGCTGAGCCGGGGTGCCGCACAAGACTCAATGGAAGATCAGGAGGAAGAAGGTGGCTTCAATGCTCAGACGGGCCGGGTTCAGCGGATATGAGGAGGGCGGGATCGAGCGGTACCTCGGTATCCAGTATGCCGGCCCCGGAGCCTCGGGCCGCTTCTCGCACGCGGTTGCCCTGGGCGAACGCCGACAGTTGGATGTCGCTTCGCTCGGCGAGGTCCCGGTGTTTCCCCAGCTGCCGAGCAGGCTTTTTGCGGCCATGGGCAACGGCATCGAAAGCAACCCGCAAGACGAGTCGGCGTTCTTCCTGAACGTGTGGACCCCGGCCGGCGGTTCGCGGCTGCCGGTGCTGGTCTTCATCCACGGTGGCGCCTGGATGACCGGCGGGGGATCCGCCTCCTGGTACGACGGCAGCGCGCTGAGCGGCAGCGGAATGGTCGTGGTCACGTTCAACTACCGGCTCGGTGCCCTGGCGCACCTGGCTGACACCACGGAGGAGGCTAGGAACCCGCCCTACTCGGACATCGTTGCGGCCTTGCGTTGGGTGCGGGAGCATATCTCGGGATTCGGCGGCGACCCGGAGTCGGTCACCGTCGCCGGTCAATCCGCCGGCAGCTGGTACGCCCATCTGCTGAGCATCTCGCCCGAGATGCGGGGGCTGTTTTCCAAGGTCGCGCACCTGAGTCCCGCGCGAAACCGTGCCTGGGACCGCGCCCATGCGGCACGCGTCCGTGACGGCGTCCGGCGGGAACTGGGGGGCCGGAGCCTCGGGCACGTTGGCGCCGGGGAGCTGCTGGAGGCGGGTCTGCGGGTGCTTGGCCGGCGCACCCTGGATCTGGGTGCCGTTCCGACGCCGTACCTTCCCACGCTGGATGATCCCGTCAACAACGTCTTCTGCAGCCCGCAGGCAAGTGCGCAGGCGTCGCATGTGAAGGAGGTCTACATCAGGCTGACCGGCACGGAAACCTCCGCCTTCTTCTTCAATTCGGCCCGGGAGCTCGGCGTGGATGCCGGGGACGTGGAGGCACTGCGCGCAGCGGCCCCGGACGGGGACGCGGCCGCCCCGGCCAGGACCGATGACTCGCCCTATGCGCAACTGGTGGCCATCACCTCGAAGGAGCACTTCGAGACGCCGGCGCGGCTCCTGGCCGATGCCTTCGCAGCGAGCGGTGTCCCCACCTATCTCCGCACCTTTGGCAAACGCAGCAAACTCGACGGGTTCATGAGCGGCCACTGCTTTGACCTGCCCTTCCAATTCGGGCTGATGGACCGGTGGGCAAACGCGCCCATGCTCCAGGGCATCGGGCGGGACGAGTTTGAGGCCGTTTCCCACGCGCTGGTCTCCGAGCTCGCGGATTTCGTCATGTCACCGGCGGGCATGCACGCATCCGAGCGGCATGTCCTCGGTGCGCAGGCGCTGCCGGTGGCGACGGCCGGGTAATCGGTACAAACCACGCCGTCATCGAAGCCCCCGCCGGGGGCTTTGGTGCCCACCGGGTCCGTTCAGGCCCGTGGGGGCAACCATGCCCGGCATCCCTGGCCCCGGCCCACGCTGCCGTGGCAGGGGACCGGGACCGGGCAGGCCGTTACGGTGCGGGCACCGGGTCTGGAATGCCGGCCAATGCCGAGGGGGAGAGCAGGGCATCGAGCCGGTCCGCCTCGAGCAGGCCGTAGGCGATGACCAGCTCCCGGATGCCGCGGCCGGTGGCCAGGGATTCCTTGGCCAGCTTGGCGGCATTGGAGTAGCCGATGAACGGCGCCATGCCGGTGACGATGCTGACCGATTCTTCCATCCTGCGGGCCAGCAACGGCTCATTGGCTTCGATCCCGTCGACGCACTTGGTGCGCAGCGTCCTGCAGGCGGCGGTGAGCCACTCCATGGATTCGAGCAGGCAGTCGGCCATGACCGGTTCGAAGGCGTTCAATTGCAGCTGGCCGGCCTCCACCGCCATGGTCACCGTCGCATCGGCACCCACGACGCGGAACGCCACCTGGTTCACGACCTCCGGGATCACCGGGTTGACCTTGCCGGGCATGATCGAGGACCCGGCCTGGACGGCTGGCAGGAAGATTTCATTGAAACCGGACTGCGGGCCCGAGGAGAGCAACCGCAAATCGTTGCAGATCTTCGAGAGCTTCACGGCACTGCGCTTGAGCACCCCGGAGAGCAGCATGAAGACCCCGGTGTCGGAGGTCGCCTCGACCAGGTCGTGGGCGGAGACCAGGTCCAGGTTGGTCAGCTGGTTCAGCTCCCGGGTGACCAGCGCACGATACTCCGGGTGGGCGGTAATGCCGGTGCCGATGGCGGTGGCACCGAGGTTGATTTCCTTCAGGTGCGGGCCGAGCTCGGCCATCCGGGCCAGGTCCTCACGCAGGGTTTCGGCAAAGGCGCCGAACTCCTGGCCCAGGGTCATCGGCACGGCATCCTGCAGCTGGGTCCGTCCGACCTTCACGATGTTGGCGAACTGGCTGCCCTTGGCGGCAAACGAGTCGATGAGCAGCCGGTGCTCGGCGCAGTAGTCCAGCAGCGCCGCCTGCAGCGAGATCTTCACCGCCGTGGGGTAGGTGTCGTTGGTGCTTTGGCCCCGGTTGACGTGGTCGATCGGATCCAGTTCGGCGTACTGGCCCTTGGCGAAGCCCAGGATCTCCAGGGCCCGGTTGGCGATGACCTCGTTGACGTTCATGTTGGTGCTGGTGCCGGCCCCGCCCTGGATCCGGTCCACCGGGAACTGTGCGTCGAACATGCCGTCGCGCACCTCCAGGGAGGCCTGCTCGATGGCTCGGGACCGGACCGGATCAAGCAGCCCCAGCGCGGTGTTGGCCCGGGCGGCAGCACACTTGACCGATCCGAAGGCCCAGATCAGGGAGCGCATGCTGCCCACCGGGCGGCCGCTGATCGGGAAGTTCTCCACGGCCCGCAGGGTGCTGATGCCCCAATAGGCGTCCGCGGGAACCTGGGCCGAACCCAGGGAGTCGGTTTCGGTCCGGGTGCCCGCGACCGGGGTTCCATTGGTTGCCGGGATGCTCGATGTCTGCTGATCCATGTCCTGCTCGCTCATTCCTTGGTGGTGTCCGGTGCGCCGAGGTATTCCAGCGCGGTCAGGGCCAGTGCGGCTGCCCCGTCGTGGATGGCCAGGTTGGCCGCGTCCCCGACGCAGTGCGCGGCGAATTCGGGTTGGTGGTTGGCTGCGGGGAAGCAGCCCAGGCCGATGTAGGGGTGGATCGCCGGGACCAGTTGGGAGACGTTGCCCATGTCGGTGGAGGCCCGGTTCATGGTGGCCTGCTCCGGGGGTGCGTCGAAGCTGCGCCCCAGCGAGATCGCGTGCCGGGTGTAGATGGCCAGCGCCCGCTCATCGGTGCGGAATTCGGAGTACGGCTCGGATTCGGGGGTGATCTCCAGGGCGCAGCCGGTGGCCAGTGCGCCGGCCTCGAAGCACTTGTTGACCCGCTCGTTCAGCGGTTCCAGTTCGGCGAGGGTTTCGGCACGCACGTACCAGCGTCCCGTGGTGGTTTCGGGGATCGCGTTCGGAGCCTCCCCGCCGCGGGTCTGCACGCCGTGGACGCGGGTTTCCTTCGGCAGCTGCTGGCGCAGCAGCCCGATGGCCATCTGGGCGATGAGGAAGGCGTCGTTGGCGTTGACCCCCTGGTCCGGGTAGGCGGCCGCATGGGCCGACTTGCCCTTGTATTCCACGTGCTGGTGCGCCACCGCGAAGGGGTTGGCCACGGCGGAGTCCACCGGGCTGGGGTGGACCATCATGGCCAGGTCCAGCCCGGCGAAGGCACCGCGCTTGAGCATTTCGATCTTGCCGCCCCCGCCTTCCTCGGCGGGGGTTCCGTAGAGTTCGATGCGCAGGTCGTGTTCCTCGGCGAAGCCGGCCAGCGTGCAGGCCGCACCGACGGAGGCCGCGGTGATGATGTTGTGCCCGCAGGCGTGGCCCAGGCCCGGCAGCGCATCGTATTCGGCCATGAGCCCGATCCGGCGGGACCCGGTGCCGAACACGGCGCGGAGGGCGGTGGGGAAGTCCAGGTAGTTGCGTTCCACGGTGAAGCCGCGGGCTTGGAGGAAGTCCGCGGTCCAGGCCGCGGCCCGGTGTTCCTGCCAGCCGAGTTCGGGGTGGGCGTGGATGGCTTCGGACAGGGCCACCAGTGCCGGGTGTTCGGCGCTGACGGCGCCCAAGACCCGCTCGTGGGCGGTGCCGGCGGACGGCGCCGATGGCACCTGCAGCGCTTCGGTCCTATCGGTCATCGCCGGGTACCCCGTATCCCTCGGAGAGCTGCGGTTCGAGCCCGCGGGTCACATAGGCGTCGCGTTGGGGCATCCAGAGCTCCAGGATCCTGCCGAGTTCGGTGACCGGGTCCTCGTGCCAGTCCACGCGCAGGTCGGTATCGCGCCAGCCGTGTCCGGAGACCACCGACAAGCCGGCCGAATACACCGGTCCTGCTTCGCCTCCCGCGGCGATGGCCCCGCGCAGGCCCGCCAGCAGGCGCACCTCGAGTTCACCCTCTGCCGCTTCGAAGGCATCGCAGGCGCCCTGCAACACGTCCGGGTTCGCCAGCATGTTCCCGGCGCTCACGCTGGCCGCACCGGAGCCGGCACCGAAGATGCCCAGCGTCCTGGAACCGTGGTAGACGGCCGAGGCCCCGGTGGAATCGAGCACCACGAGCTGGCGGAAATCGATGTCCGGCGCGGTGGCCACCACCGCTTCCAGGGCCTGTGCCGCGTTGTCCCCGGCTTCGAGGCGGTCCAGCAGGGCCCGGCCCAGCCGCGGATCGGTGATGTTCTGCGAACTGACTGCCCCCACGCCGTCGCGCAGGTGGATGCACCTGGCCGCGACGGCGGGGGAGGAGGAGGAGACGGCCATGCCGAAGCGGCCGTGGCCGTCGGTGCCGGCGATGCTGAAGGTCATTACTAGTCCTGTGAGAGTACGGCCGTGGCGTCGATTTCCACGAGCCATTCGGGGCGGGCCAGGGCGGTGACGACGATTCCGGTGGAGACCGGGAAGACGCCCTTGAGCCAGCGGCCCATGGTCCGGTAGACGGCCTCGCGGTAGCGCGGGTCGATCAGGTAGACGGTCACCTTCACGATGTCCTCCAGGGTGCCTCCGGCCTCCTCGAGCAGCATCTTGATATTGGCCATGGCCTTTTCGGCCTGCGCTTCCACATCCCCGATGCCCACCGATTCGCGGGTGTCCAGGTCCTGGCCGATCTGTCCGCGCAGGTAGACCACGCCGCCGGCGACGACGGCCTGGCAGAGGTCGTTGTCCAGGTTCTGCTCCGGGTAGGTTTCCTTGGTGTTGAAGGTCCGGATGCGGGTGTGCTTCATGTGCTCTTCCTTTACGCTGGCAGTCAAGGGGGGCCGACCATCGGGCCCGGGGCCGGTGGTGCCCCGACCCGCGTCGGTGTCTGCCTTACAGCATCCAACGGGCACTGGAATCTGTCTAACAGTTTTTTCCGGGATAAGGCATCTAATATTCAGATGCAATGGTTTATGCTCGGGGAATGGATGTCACGTTAACCCAACTGCGGTATTTCAGCGAGGCTGCGGCACGCTTGTCGATGACCGGCGCGGCCGAACGGCTCAATGTCGCCCAGTCCGCGGTCTCCAGCGCCGTCGCCCAGCTCGAACGCCAGATCGGCTCGCAGTTCTTCATCCGGCAACGCTCCAAGGGCCTGGTCCTGACCCCGGCCGGCGAGCTCTTCCTGCGTGATGCCAAGGCGGTCCTGGCCCATGTCGAGGAGGCCATCGACCACGCCCGCGGGGAACAGACCACGATCACCGGAAGCGTGCGGCTGGCGTGTTTCAGCACGCTGGCACCCTTCCTGCTGCCGGGCCTGCTCAGCCGGCTGCGTGCCGATCATCCGGGCCTGGAACTGGAAGTGGTGGAGGCCGATGCCGCCGGGTGCTCCGCGGCGCTGCTGGGCGGACAAGTGGATCTGGCCCTGTGCTACGACCTGGGGCTTCCGGCCGAGGTCGCCGCCACTGCCGTCCATGGCGCCCGCCCCTACCTGGCCCTGCCGCCGGATCATCGTTTTGCCAGTCGCGCGGAGGTCGCGTTGGCGGAGATGCGCGATGAACCCTATGTCTTGTTGGATCTTCCGCATACCCGCGAACTGATGCTCTCGATCCTCGCGGACGCGGGACTGGAACCGAACGTGCGTTTCCAATCCCGAAGCTATGAGACGGTGCGCACCTTCGTGGCCAACGGGCACGGGTATTCCATCCTGCATCAGCGCCCGCACCACGATTTCACCTATGACGGGGGCCGGGTCGCCTCGGTGGCCATCAAGGGCAAGGTCCCTCAATTGCAGACGGTCATTGCCCGGCTGCGGACCCAACGGCCCACCGCACGCACGCGGGCCGTGGCCCAGGCGGTACGCCGGCAGGTCGCCGGGCTCCCGGCCGCGGAGCCGTCCGGGGCCTAGCCGATCCGGGGGCCTGGCCGGTCCGCAGGATCAGGCGGTGCAGGAAACGGCGATCCGCTCGAGCATGGATTCGATCAGCCGGCGCTGGCGGGATCCGCTCATGGCCCCGGGGTCGAGCATCGCGGTGATGTGCAGGCCCATCATGGTGTTGAGCAGCTCATCGGCGAACAGGTCCGGATCCGCCGTTCCCGGGCCATCACCCTCGGCCTGCGCCTGGGCCAGGCAGGTCATGATCGAGGCATGCCAGCAGGACAGTGCCTCGCGGCCCACGTGGCGCAGCGCCGCATCGGTTTGGGCCCGCTGCCAGAAGGACACCGCGACCTTGGCCTCCACGGTGGTCAGGTCCTCGGCCGGGATGATTTCCAGGCACAGTGCGAGCAGCGCGTCGAGGCCGCGCCGGCCCACCGTCGCCGCATCGATGCGCTCGTTGGTCCGTTCGCAGATCAGCTCGTAGGAGGCCAGCAGCAGTTCGTTCTTATTCGGGAAGTAGTGCGCCAGGACCCCGGGGGCCGCGTAGCCGCAGGCGCGGGCGATATCGCGCATGCTGGCGTTTTCGATGCCGCGTTCGGCAATGAGCTGCCAGGTGGTTTCGATGATGGCGCGGCGGCGTTCGGAATGGTCGACCAGGCGGGGCATGGAATCCTTCTTCGGGGGATGCACGGCGGGCAGGATCGCGTTGGACCCTGCCCGCCGTCACTGTACCACCGTGTGCTCCACGGTGCCGTGGGTGGTTTTAGCTTGCCTCGTGGCATCCGGTCGGGGCGCAGTGCCCGGCGGTGGAGGCGGGCAGGTTCAACGTCGGGTTCTCATCGAAGAAGCCGTGCGGCTTGAGCTTGAACCCGGTGGTGTCCACCGGCATGATCGGCCAGTCCTCGGGTCGCGGGAAGTGCGTGAGCCCGAAGGAATGCCACACCACGATGTCCTCGCCGTCGATTCCACGGTCCTGGGCGACGAATGCCGGCAGGCCGGCGCCGCCGGGGTGCTGGTTGACGAAGTCCCCGGCCGCATAGAGCTCGTCCTCGGCGAAGCGGGTCACCCACAGGTGGTGCCGGGCGAAGGCTGCACGGGCGGCGATGGAGGAATCGTCGGCCATGGCCAGGGTCGGCGCGTTTTCCGGGTAGAGCGTGTAGCCCACCGGCACATCCATCTTGTTCAGCGAGCCGGGGTTGCTGATGTGCCAGGCCCGGCCCACCGTCCCGTCCGCGTCGCGGATCGCCTGGGATTCGGTGGCCAGCACGTTGCGGCTCTGGGTGAACGCGTTGCCGTGCGGGTTTCCCGGCCCCTTGGGCAGGCGGACCAAATCCAGTTCCTCGACCCGGTTGGTGGTGCCGTCGATCATCATGTCCAGCCGGGCGCTGAACAGGTGCTGGTGGTAGGGGGCGCCGAGTCCGGGCGCGATTTCCGAAGCGTATTCATAGCCCTTGTGCGGCAGCGCGGCAGTGAACACGATGCCTGTGGCCTTGGCCTCGAACTCGATGGTGCCATCGAGGTACAGGTACCAGTAGAAGCCGTAGTCGTAGTTGCCCACGGTGGTGAAGAAGGAGATCACCAGGCGGCGGTTGCGGCGGACCTCGTTGGAGTTGGCCCATTCATCGGTGTGCTTCCAGGCGATGCCGGCGTCTTCCTCGTGGATGCAGATGCCGTTGGGGATGGTGCGCGGGTTGCCGAAGTCATCGGCCACCACGGGGGAGAGGTAGGTGATTTCGCCCAGGCAGTCGCAGCCGAGCTTCAGCGAGTTGGCATCGCGTCCGACCAGGTATTCCCCGGAGTCGAAGTAGTTCTGCCAGCTGCGGTACGGGGCGGGGTCGCCGTAGGGCACGACCATTTCGGAGATGGCGGCGCGGTGGACCACCGGGCGGCGCCGGTTCTGGTGGGTGTGGTGCAGCTGGTGCAGGACTAGGCCCTCACGGGCATCGAAGCCCACGCGCAGGTCCCAGCCGAGCCAGGAGAGGTGGTTTCCCTCGAGGGTGAAGGAGGCGCCCTCGGGCTGGATGACGTCGATCGGCTTCATATCGGTGCGTAGTTCACCGTGGATGGCCGGGTCGTTGTAGTTGCCGTTGACCTCCGGGACCGGGACCGGTCCGTCGTCGATCAGGTGGTTGACCCGGCGCTTTTCCACATCGACGAAGGCCACCAGCCCATCGATCGGGTGGGCCCAGGCATGGTCAGCCGGGTGGTCCTGGCGGAAGCCCAGCCCGCGCAGCAGGCGTTTGCCGGTCTCGTTTTCGTACTCGAAGACCCCGGCGGACAGCGGTGCCACCCGGACCTGGGCGGGGCTCAGGCCCCGGGACTCGAGGGCGGCGAGCCACCCCGGATCCACGGCGAGGATCTGTTCGATGATCTCGAACTCCTCCAGCAGCACCGGCAGCTGGCCCTCGGTGGCCGGGTCCAGCTCGCGGCTGCTCAGCACCGATCCGCTGCGCAGCGACACGGTGAGGTCCAGCGAGCGTGACAGCGCGGCGTCCCAGAGCATGACGCGCACGCGCCGGTCCACATCGGTGCCGGGCTGCGGGTAGAGCAGTTCCTTGGCCGGTTCCAGCAGGCCGACGTAGGCGAAGCGGGTGGTGTCCTCCACCAGGCCCGCCGCATCGAGGATCGAACGCACCTGCTGGTATTCGACGCTGGTGAGTTGTTCCAGCGGGTGGGTGGTTTGCGTGGCGAGGTGGTCTGTCTGCAGAGTCATGGGGTCTTCCTCAAGCTGGCGTTTTGATGATACAACTGTTCAATCAACAATGTGATGTTACCCAGATCACCGGCGTTCCGTAAAGGCCGTGGCGGAGATCGGGGTCGATGGAAGGGCCGGAACGTGACATGCGAAAGACCCTCAGCACCCACCCGCGGCGCCCCCGGATCCTGACGTTGGGCCTGTGCTGCATCACCCTGGGGCTTGCCGGAGCACACCTGGCTGCCGCCTTCGAGGGGACCGGGGCCATGGCCGTGGTCATGGGCGTCATGGGCGTGTTCTGCCTGACCTGCCTTCCCTCCCTGCGTCATGCCGGGCACGGGGTGGAGCGCTCAGCCTTCCACCTGATGTTCATGTCCGCTGCCATGGCGGTGATCCACCTCGCCTGGATCAGCCTTCCCGGTGCGGGCGGACACCAACACGGCTCGGCACAGCAGCCCGGGGCGATGACCGCCCCGGGGGCAACGATGCTGCTGCTCATCGCCCTGGAACTCACCGCGCTCTTCCTGGCCTCGGCGGTGATCCGGATCAACCGGAATGCCCTCCGCCGGACCTCGCCATCACTGACCACCAACCACTGACCACCAACCGCCGAAAACCACTGGAGTCGAAATGACCAGCCAAACCCTGACCACCTGGGATGCCCGCGCCGATGCGCTCTCGATCGATGGACGGGCCTTCGTGGACGGCCGCCGTACGGGCGCCGCATCGAAGAAGACCCGCATCGTCACCAGCCCGATCGATGGCCGCGAACTCATCGCTCTCAGCGCCTGCGGGGCCGAGGATGTGGAGGTGGCTGTCGCCGCCGCACGCCGGGCCTTCGGCGCCTGGTCGCGCTCGGGCCCCGAATCGCGCAAGCACGTGCTGTTGGCGTGGGCCGCACTGCTGGAGGTCCATGCCGAGGAACTGGCGCTGCTCGAATCCCTGGACAGCGGCAAGCCGATCCTGCAAACCACCACGGTGGATGTGCCCGGTGCCATTTCCACGCTGCGCTGGTACGCCGAGGCCGTCGACAAGCAGCAGGGGGAGATGCCTGTGGTTCCGCCGGGTGCCACGGCCCTGGTGACCCGCGAGGCCCTGGGCGTGGTGGCGGCCATCGTGCCGTGGAACTTCCCGCTGGAAATCGCGATCTGGAAGCTGGCCCCCGCGCTGGCCTCGGGAAACACGGTGGTGCTCAAGCCCGCCGAGCAGACCTCGCTGAGCATCCTGCGCGCAGCCGAGCTGGCCGCAGAAGCCGGCATGCCCGAGGGCGTGCTGAACATCGTCACCGGTTCCGGACGCGAAATCGGCGCTGCGCTCGCCCTGCACATGGACGTCGATGCGCTGACCTTCACCGGCTCCACCGCCGTGTCCCGGACCCTGCTCGAGGCTTCCGGGCGCAGCAACCTCAAACGCCTGAGCCTGGAGGCCGGGGGCAAAAGCTCGAACCTGGTCTTCGCCGATGCGGCGGACCTCGCGCTGGCCGCCGAAAAGGCCGCCTTCGGTGCCTTCTACAACCAGGGTCAGGTCTGCTCGTCCAACTCGCGCATCCTGGTCCAGCGCTCGGTCCACGACGAGTTCAAATCCCTGCTGGAGGAAGCGGCTCAGGCCTACCTTCCGGCCGATCCGCTGGCCGGGCTCGGTGGAAACGGGGCGCTGATCTCCCGTGGCCACACCGATGACGTGGAGGGCTGGATCCACCGCGGCCGCAGCGAGGGGACGGTGCTCTTCGGTGGGGGCAGGTTGGATATCCGCGGATCGGACGCCTACCTGGAGCCGACGCTGCTCGGTGGCTTGGATGCCGGGCACGAGGTGCACCGTGAGGAGATCTTCGGCCCCGTCGCGGTCCTGCAGCCCTTCGATACCGAGGAGGAGGCAGTGGCCATGGCCAACGACACCGACTACGGGCTGGCCGCCTCGCTGTGGACCTCGGATCTGTCCAGGGCGCACCGGGTGGCCGGGGAGCTGGTCGCCGGCACCGTCTCGGTGAACACCGTCGATGCGCTGGGCAACTCCACGCCCTTTGGCGGCTTCAAGCAGTCGGGCTTCGGCCGTGACCTGTCCCTGCAGGCGTTCGATAACTACACCGCGGCGAAGACCACCTGGATCCAGTTCGGCTGATCGGCTGCGCGGGTGTGCTCCGTCCGCCTGAGGTGGACGGAGCACATCTGTTTTTCCGATGCAGAGCATCATTTGATTCTGCTTTACGTGATGCACGTCATGGCCTTAACGTTTAATCCACGCCACAGCCCGGCATCGGAACCGATGCGGGCCGCCCCTCCCAGTCAGGAACGCCATGAGCACCCAGCAAAGATCCCGACTCTTTGACATCGAGCAGGAATCCATCGCACCCATCCCCGAGGATGCGCGGCACGGCAAGGCCACCGAACTGTTCACCATCTGGTTCGGGATGAATATGACCCCGCTGACCGTGGTCACCGGCGCCACGGCCACCAGCCTGCTCGGACTCCCGTTGATCCCCTCGATCATCGCGATCATGATCGGCCACGCCCTGGGCGGAATCGGCATGGCGCTGCATGCGGCCCAGGGCCCGGCGCTCGGAGTGCCGCAGATGCTCCAGGCCCGCGGACAGTTCGGCTCCAAGGGGGCAAGCCTGATCGTGGCCGTGGCGATCCTGATGTTCGTCGGGTACTTCGCCTCCAACCTGATCGTGTCGGCCGATTCGATCACCACGCTCCTTCCGGGAGCCAGCGGCACCGCGATGATCATCGGGTGCGCCTGCCTGAGCTTCGTGATCGCGGCCTTCGGCTACAACCTGGTCCGCAAGGTCACCCAGATCGGGGCGTACGTCGTCGGGGCGCTGGTGCTCGTCTCCTTCTTCGCGCTCTTCGCCAACGGCGACTTCTGGGCCAACATCTCCGCCGGTGAGTTCACCTGGCCGGCCTTCTTCGCCATGCTGGCCATCGGCATCGTCTGGCAACTGACCTACGCACCCTACGTTTCGGACTACTCCCGCTACCTGCCGGCCAAGTCCGGCACCAAGGGTGCCTTCTGGGGCACCTACCTGGGCTGCGTGACCTCCAGTGCCACGCTGATGGTGCTGGGCGCCGGCGTGGGCCTGGCCGTCACCGGGGTCGATGCGATGGCCGGACTCCACGGGATCCTGGGCCCGGTCCTGGGCGCGCTGGTGCTGGTCGGCTTCGCCCTGGTCGCCGCCTCGGGCAACTCGGTCAACGCCTACTGCAGCGCGCTGTGTGCCTTGACGCTGGTGGAAACCTTCCGCAGTGGCTGGCGCCCGGCGGCCAAGGCCCGGCTCATCACCTCGCTCGTCCTGCATGTGATCGGCATTTCCCTGGCCCTGACGGCCGCCACCAGCTTCGCGTCCTCCTACTTCAGTTTCCTCAGCGTGCTGCTCTACATCCTGATCCCCTGGTCGGCGGTAAACCTGGTGGACTACTACATCATCCGCCACGGGTCCTACGCCGTCACCGAGTTCTACGCCGCGGACGGCGGCCGCTACGGCCGCTGGAATGCCGGTTCCCTGCTCGTCTTCGTGATCGGCGTTGCGGCTCAGATTCCCTTCATGGCCACCACCTTCTATACCGGCCCGCTGGCCGGGGCCATGAACGGCATCGACATCGCCTGGTTCGTCGGCTTGAGCGTCAGCGCCTTGGCCTACATCATCATTGCCCGGCTCGCTCCGGCGATGATCCGCCTGGAACCGGCAACGGTTTATTCCGAACCGGTCAGGAAGTAGGAACCATGGAACACGCAGAGTTGTTGTTCGTCAACGGAGCCGTCCACACCATGGATCCCTCCCATCCCCGCAGCAATGCGCTGGCCGTGCGGGGAGGAAAGATCGCGGCCCTGGGCCCCGAGGCGCTGGAACTGCGCACGGCGCGGACCGAGGTCATCGACCTCTCCGGCAAGGCGTTGCTGCCCGGGTTCCAGGATGCCCACGTCCACCCGCTGATGGGTGGGATGCAGATGGTTTCCTGCGACCTGTCCGAGGTCCACTGCCTGGAGGACTACCGGCGGATCATTGCCGAGTATGCCGCGGCAAACCCCGAGAAGGAATGGATCGAAGGTGGCGGCTGGTACGGCGATGTCTTCGAAGGCGGTTTTCCCCACCGCCGGCTGCTGGACGAATTGATCCCGGACCGTCCGGCCTACTTCATGAGCCATGATGCCCATGGCGCCTGGGTCAATACCCGGGCGCTGGAACTGGCTTCGATCAGTGACGCCACCCCGGATCCGGATGGCGGGATCATTGCCCGGGATGCCGACGGGCAGGCCACCGGCATGCTGATCGAGCATGCCGCCGAA
Source organism: Paeniglutamicibacter cryotolerans (assembly GCF_014190875.1). NCBI lineage: Bacteria > Bacillati > Actinomycetota > Actinomycetes > Micrococcales > Micrococcaceae > Paeniglutamicibacter > Paeniglutamicibacter cryotolerans. Next base: position 1,933,274 of record NZ_JACHVS010000001.1, read on the forward strand.
CTCGTCTCGGCGCTGATCCCGGCGCCGGGGCAAGCCGAGATCCGCCGCGCGTTGTTGGCGGCACAGGCCTACCTGCATTCCAAGGGCGTCACCGCTTGGCAGGATGCCGCGGTCGGCGACGCTTTGGGCGCCCCGGACGTGTTCGAGCATTACCTGGCCCTGGAGGAACAAGGACTGCTCACCGCCACGGTGACCGGTGCCCTGTGGTGGCACCGGGACCAGGGCACGGAACAGCTGGAGCTGTTCCGTGCCCGGCGGGCAAAGGCCACAGGGCGCTTCCGCGCCACCGCGGTGAAGATGATGCTCGACGGGGTGTGCGAGAACCTGACCGCCGCCATGACCCGTCCGTACCGCGGGCACCCGCACGAGCGGGGCATGACGCTGATCGAACCCGAGGCCCTGTGTGAGATCAGCCGGGCCCTGGACGCCGCGGGCTTCGACCTGCACCTGCATGCCGTGGGCGATCAGGCGGTCCGGGACAGCCTGGCGGCCCTGGACCTGCCCCGGCGTCCGGGCTGGGACCCCCGCCATCAGCTGGCTCACTTGGACATCATCGATGAAAAGGACCTGGCGGCCTTTGCCCGGGTGGGGGCGATCGCCAATATCCAGCCGTTGTGGGCCCGGCAGGACCCGGTCCTGGTGGAAACCAAGCTGCCCTATCTGGACGCCGGACACCAGGGCATGCACTTTGCCTTCGAGTCGATGCATCGGGCCGGGATTCCCTTGGCCATGGGCAGCGACTGGCCCGTCTCGAGCCCGGATCCCCTGTGGGGCGTGCATACGGCGGTGAACCGCACGGCGCCGCCGGCGGATCCGCATGCCGCCGATGCACGCTCCCAGCACGAACCCCTGCTGGCCCACGAGGCCATCGCCCTGGATGCCGCCCTGCACGCGGCGACGGCGGGTGCAGCCTATGCAAACCGGCTCGATGCCGAACGCGGCTGGCTGCGTGCCGGGATGATTGCCGACCTGGTGGTGCTGGACGCCGACCCCCATGCGGTGTGGGCCCGGGAGCTGGGCACCATCGGTGCCGAGCAGGTCTTCGTGGATGGTTCGCTGGTTTACCAACACCCTTAGTGGATCGGGTTCCACGGCTTTTCAGGACCATCCTGCATCTGCATAAGCGATGCGGATGATCGAAAATAAGTTCTTTGAGTGATGCCAATCACAACCTAGTGTTGGAGCACACGACGCTTCGCAGACACTTACCGGTCCAAGCGTCAGAAACTCCCCTCTGGGGGCAATGACGAAGGACTGATCATGGAACAACCCGGCTCATCAACGCTTCTCGCGCAGGAGCAGACCAAGCATCTGCAGAAATCCCTGGGACGCATGGACATCCTTTTGCTGGTCGTTGCGGCTGTCGTCTCGATCGAGGTCCTGGGCCAGGTCTCCGGCTTCGGAGGGGAGACCTTCACCTGGACGCTCATCCTGGCCGTGACGTTCATGATTCCCTATGGACTGGTCTTCGCCGAGACCGGCGGCACCTTCACCGAGGAAGGCGGCGTGTATGTCTGGACCAAGATGGCCTTCGGGCGTGTCGTTGCCGCCATTGCGGCGCTGTTCACCTGGGTGACGCAGCCGGTCTGGGTCGGCGGGGCCATGGCCTTCGTCGCCGTGGAGACCTGGTCCGAATACGTCCAGCCCGTGGAAGCCGGCGGGGTGGGGGACTACCTCTTCAAGCTCGGGTTCATCTGGATCACCGTCACCTCGGCGGTCATCAGCCTCAAACACGGCAAATGGCTGCCGTCCCTCGGCGCGATCCTCAAGGTCCTGTTCCTCGCCTTCTTCCTGGTCGTCACCGCCGTCTATGGCTTCCAGCATGGCTTCAACGGACTGAACCTCGCGTTCTTCTCACCCACCATGGCCGGCTTCCTGGGCGTCACCCCGTTGCTGCTCTTCTCCTTCCTGGGCTTCGAATCCGGAAACAGCGCCGCCGGCGAAATGAAGAACCCGGCCAAGGACGTCCCGATCTCCATTGCCCGCACCTCCGTCCTTGCCGCGGCCAGCTACCTGCTGCCGATCCTGGCCATCTTGTTGGTGGTCCCGCTGGATGAGATCACCGGCATCGGCGGACTCTTCGGCGCCGTCTCCACCGTTTTTACCGTCTTCGGCTCCGCGGCCGGCCTCATGCTGTCCATCTCCGCCGTGGTGTTCTGCTTCGTGCTGGTCTCCCAGGGCGCGGCATGGATGATCATCAGCGACCGCATGCAGGCCATGGCCGCGGCCGACGGTTCCTTCTATGGCGGGTTCTTCGGCCGCTTCCACCCGAAGCTGGGTACCCCGATCCGCATCAACACCCTCTCCGGCGTCGTGGCCACCCTCTTCATGCTGGCCGCCATGCAGATGACCGGTTCAAGTAGCGCGCTGTTCGGCGTGGTGCTGACCATCTCGATCTCGACCTTCCTGCTCAGCTACCTGATCGCCATTCCCGCGGTGGTCCGGCTGCGCACCAAGTACCCCGCGGTTCCGCGCCCGTTCAAGGTGCCGGTCTCCGACACCGGATTCAAGATCCTCGGTGGCATCTGCTTTGCCTGGATCGCCGTCGGCTCCTGGGTCGCCGTCTTCCCGGGCACGCTCGAGCGGGTCTTCGGCATCGACTACGACTTCGAAGGAACCTGGGGCCTGTCGCAATCCGCCTTCGCCTCGTTTGCCCTCGGAACCCTCGGGAGCATCCTGGTCCTGGGCATCGTGGGCTACATCTTCGGCAAGAAGGTCCGTGAGGAAAAGCAAGACGGTCAGGGTGACGATGCGCCAGCATCGGAGTCTGCTGCAGAATCCGTGACTGTTTAACTCCGGGTGAGGCTGGTCTCGGGAAACTGAAGTCCGGCTGACGGTGCCGCTCGGGGGCCCCGGCATGCACGGAGTCGGTAGGGGCATGACGAACCACGATCAAAGAGTGCCGGAGGTCCTCATGCCCCACAATCAGTGGGGCATGAGGACCTCAGCCGATCTCAACCGCAGCAAATCTGGGGAAGCTCTGGATCGTAATTTCATATGTGCTGTTATCGGCGGTTGGAAGCACCCGGCAATACTGGTCTCTCACAAAAGGGCGGCATGATTTCAGGGACCGTTCAGTCAGATGTGTTGCTTCGGGGTGTACCCCAACACAGCATTTATGTGAACTGAAGCAGGAGGCGGAAGGGGTGGTTGTCATTTTCTCTAACGAGCTTGGCCGAAAGAGGCCGGTCCCGCGCATAGGCACGTCCAGCCACCGTCCTCCGGACCCCTCTGGCAGGACACGCCTGCGCGGAGCGTGCAGGCCACCAACAATCAACACACTTGAGCCGTGCCGCGGGCATAGGATTCTTTTAATTGGCTATCCGTTTGGTGGACCCTTTCGCCACGGCATTTTCTGGGGCGGGAGAGCCAAGGAGTGCGGAGCCACGTGAGATGCAGTCGGCGTGGTGGACGGAAGGAACGTGAACGCCGGGCTGTGTTCCGTGACGTCGCTGGAGGCCGGGACCGGAGCTGGAGAAGTGTTGAGCATGGCCTGGACAAGCCGGTAGAAAATTAGACCCGGGACCTTCGAAGTTCTCCTATTGAATCTGAAAACGAACTCGTCAAGGTAGGCGGCGAGGTGCTCGGGTTGGACACCGCCTTGATGGGTGGTCAGCATCCATCGCTTCGTCAGGGAGATGACCAAATGGACTCCCGGAAGCAACTCATGAGCAGGGGCGCCCGAACCGTGCACGACGTGAACGTCATGTACATACCGGGTGGTAGCAGCGTGATATGCGTTCAAGCCGTCCGTCACGACGGTCGATCCCGATTCAACAGTGGCTGCCAGAAAACCGGATAGCGTAGAAGACTGGGCGTTCGGAATAACCAGCGTCCTGGCCCGTCCCAGTGCCTTACCCCCAGCATGCTCCACGGCAACCGCGACCATCGTTTTGCCTGTGGTCCCGCGGCCTCGGATGCCGCTTCTGGGTCCACCGAAAAACGTCTCATCAACTTCCACGGTGCCGCTCAGGAGGTTCTTCGTCCCGGAGCCCATTCCCTGGCGCAATCGATGCAACATTGTCCAGACCGACTGGTAGCTGCTGATCCCCAAGGTGCGTTGCAGTTCCAGAGCCGAAACACCGGATTTCGACGTTGCCATGCGCCAGATGGCATGAAACCAGACGGTCAGCGGAAGCCTGCTTCCGGCGAAGAGCGTCCCTCCAAGGACGGAAACCCATTTGCGACAGCTGGCACAGCGCCAACGCCCACCAACACTCCACCGTTTTGTTCCCCGGCAATGCGGGCAAACAAAACCGTGGCCTGACCATCTCAACCAATCCAGATAGTCCATGCATGCTCCATCGGTACCGAACTACGCGAGAAAGTCACCGTAGTGCCCCGGGTAGTCCACACCAGCTTCAGGCATGTAACGAGCGTACGTTCAGGGTCCACCAAACGGATAGCCAATTTAGAAAATGACAATCTGTGCACGGCCAATCCCCTGCGGGTCTACGCCGTGGGCAACGATACGAGTGGGTTTCGGTTGGCAGCGACCACGACACCGGGGTCTTCGCGGTGAAAACCATCGGCTACCTGGGCAACACCGCTGGCAGGAACAACCATGCGCACGTAATTCGATTGCCGATCCAGGCCGACGGCAGCAGATCCAACGGTTGGCGTGCCCGCTCCCGGAAGACGGGACTCGCTGTCCTGGCCCGGGAAAACCGTTTGGAGATCTATGGCTCTTCCACGCGACGGAACTTGTCAAATCAAATGAGACATAGTGGTGGTCGTTAATGCGTCGAAGGCTCGGCTCTTTTCGCCGGGTCGTTAATGGCCGCCTTGACCGGTAACGGCGGCGCGGCTGGCCGGCGAGCAAATCGCTCTGGGTGCGCGTGATAGGCCCGGTCCAAGGTGATCTGGCGTCGCTCACGCACCGCGCCAGCGGTGCCGTAATGCACGCTCGCCGGGGTGTGATAACCGATCCCCGAGTGCCGGTGCTCATGGTTGTAGTAGACGGTGAACCCTTCTATCCAGGCCCGTGCCTCGTTCACCGAGGCGAAGCGTTCGGGGTAGTCAGAGGTGTATTTCATTGATTTGAACTGGGCCTCGCTGTAAGGGTTGTCATTGCTCGTGTGGGGCCTGGAGTGGGACCTGGTGATATCCATATCCACCAACATCGATGCCAATGCCTTTGACGTCATCGCCGCCCCTCCGTCGGCATGCAGGTAGCCCGGCGGGTGACCGCCGGTATCGGCGACGATCTCCTGGACGAGGTCCGCGGCCAGCTGCCCATCCTCGATGATTTCGACCCGCCAACCAACGACATAGCGGGAGAAAATATCGAGCACCACGTAGGCGTGATACCAGATTCCCTTGGCCGGACCACGCATTTTCGTGATATCCCACGACCAGACGGAATTGGGTTCGGTGGCCATTAGCTCGGGTATTTTTCGAGGCGGGTGGGTCGCCTGCCGCCTGCGCTCACCACTCATCTTTGCATCCGCCAGGATGCGATACATGCTGCGCTGAGAGCACCAATATCGACCCTCATCTAGTTCGCGGACATAGACCTGGGTTGGTGAAAGGCTCGCGTAGTCCTCGCGGTTGAGCACGGCCAAAACCTCTGCCCGTTCGCCTGGTGAGAGCTCCGCTGGGTGCTGCGCCTTGGGCCAGGGACCGTGCATCCGCGGCTTGGGGCTGGACTGACGGTGATGGGTGGCCCGGGAGCGGCCCACCAGCTTGCAGGCATTCACCACACCCAGATGGGGGATGAGTTCTACTACGGTCTCTGCTTGCCACGATGTGTATTCGGTGCCGGTGATGACGCGTTCTTCGAGCAGAGAGCTTCCAAGAACGCGACCCCTTTTCCCAAGGTGTCCAAAGCGGCATCAGATGAGGCCAGCTGGTCGCGGGTCCGCTCGTGTGAGGCCCGTTCGGCAGCCAGCTCTTTGGTCAGCTGAGCGATCTGAGTCTGCTCGGTTGAGTTCTTCGGCCGGCCCCGGCGTGCCGTCGGTTTCTCGAGCTTGCCCGCCTCAAATGCAGCCCGCCATTCTTGGATATGGGAGTCGTAAAGCCGTTCGCGGCGAAGTATCGCGCCCTTGGATCCGTTCGGTGCCGAGTCGTATTCCTTGACGATTGCCCGTTTGAACTCGGCGGTAAAGGTCCTGCGTGCTGGCCGGTCCGAACGTGGTCCCTGCTCCGGTGACTCTTGGTCCTGGCCGGTGGGTTCTTCCGGTGCGGGTTGCCCGGTCTCGTCTGGTGTGGATGTGGTCATGGTGAAGTTTCCCTCCTGCCTTCAGCCTCTATTCTCGTTCAAGAAGCGGTCTCTAACGAGTCTGGCTGATAGGGCGACGCGGCGTAGCTTGGTGTTATTGCTCCAGACCTTGGCAGTGGATTCAGCCACGCCGAACAAGGAGCAACCATGCCGAACAGGGAGCAGCCATGCTTAGGCATTCATATTATGCCCCCCAACTTGTGTTGCGGAAATCCATGGTGTTTCCTCGGAGCACAATGGCAGTTAGGACATGCGCGGGCGACCAATGCGCGAGGGCCAACAGGCTTGCGGTTGACGGCCCGAGCAACCTTTTCGGCGATGCCGGCTTCGAACCACCGCCGGCGCAACTCATCGACATCCACCTATCCGCGGATGCCTACAACCAGTTCCGGCGCCTCGCCATGATCGCGGCTTGCTGCGCCCTGAATGAGGAGACATCCAATGCTCGATAACGTGGCCATCAAGGTATTGATCATTACCGACCCGGGTGCAGGTAGTGGCACCTATCGGGAAGCGTTGGAGACTCTGCTGGGTGAGCTCACGCAGTTGGAAGTCGTCGTTCGGCGATCAACCGATGCCGACGACGCGACGCTGGCACTTGGTTCGGATGCTTCCTTCGATGCAGTCGTTGTGGATGTCGTCGGCGCGCTCGATGCGGAGACCATCGTTCCTGCCATCCGGCATCGTAATGATCACATCCCGGTGTTTGTCGCCTCGGGGGTACGTGGAGCCGAGGATCTTTCCGCTTCCGTCCTTGCCAGGATCAACCAGTTCATTTACCTGCTCGATGACACTCCCGAATGGATCGCCGGCCGCATCCATGATGCCGCACAGAAGTACCGCAGGGCAGTGTTGCCGCCGATGTTCGAGGCTTTGGTCGACTTTTCCACGACGCATGAATATTCCTGGCACACCCCCGGTCACGAGGGTGGGACGGCGTTTCTCAAGTCGCCGGTGGGTCGCGCCTTTTGGGGATTCTTCGGGCAACAGATGTTCCGCTCCGATCTTTCCGTTTCCGTTGCCGAAGTGGGTTCGCTTCTCGACCATTCCGGGCCGATCGGTCGTGCTGAACGACGGGCAGCCCACGTGTTCGGCGCGGACATGACGTTCTTCGTCACCAACGGCACTTCAACCTCCAACCGGGTGGTGCACCAAGCGTCGGTCACCGCGGGGGAGGTGATGGCACTTGACCGGAATGCACACAAGTCGATGGAGCAGGCAACGACCATCACCCATGGGTTACCGATCTACCTCCGCCCTACGCGCAATCACCTCGGCATCATTGGGCCGATCCCTCCCTCGGAGATGACTGCGCAGGCCATTGCCGAAAAGGTTCGCACTTCTCCGTTGATTTCGGACTCTGAAGCCCGACCGGTCATCGCGATGGTCACCAATTCCACTTATGACGGGTTGCTCTACCACGTTCCGACAGTCGAAGCGACGCTGGGCTCACATATTGATCGTCTGCACTTTGACGAGGCATGGTACGGCTATGCGGCATTCAATCCGATCTACGCCGAGCGGTTCGCACTACACACCGCAGACCGGGCCGCGGATGCCCCAACAACTTTTGCCACACAGTCCACCCACAAATTGTTGGCGGCACTGTCCCAAGCCTCATATGTGCACATCCGCAACGGGCGTCGCCCGATCGATCACGATCTCTTCAACGAGGCATTCATGATGCATGCCTCGACCTCCCCCTTATACGCGATCATCGCCTCCAACGACGTGGCAGCTGCAATGATGGCCGGCAGTGGCGGCCTTGCCCTGACCGCTGAATCGATAGCCGAGGCGGTAGCCTTTCGTAGGACGTTGGCGAGGGTGGCCGCCGAGGAAGGTCCTGGCGGCTGGATGCCGCGTCCCTGGCAGCCCGAAACGGTTCTCGGAGCTGATGGCATTGTGCGATTATTCCATGATGCCGACGAGCAGCAATTGATCACTCGGCCAGAGCCATGGCTGCTTCGCGAGAATGACGCATGGCATGGCTTTCAGTTGCCCGATGCCTATGCGATGCTCGACCCGATCAAGGTCACCGTAACGACACCGGGCCTGGCCAACGACGGGACGCCTGAACAGTTCGGCGTGCCCGCAGCGATCCTTAGCGCCTATCTCGACGAGCAGGCCTCGATCGTGGTGGAGAAGACCCAGGATTACTCGGTGCTATTCCTGTTCTCGATCGGCGTCACGCGCGGTAAATGGGGAACCTTGCTGAGCACACTACTGCAGTTCAAGCACGACGTAGACGCGAACAAGCGCTTGGAAGAAGTCCTGCCGGCGCTTTATAGCAGCAATTCCCGACGCTATGCGCGTATGGGGCTGCGCGACCTCGCCGGGCAGATGCACACCGCCATGTCGGAGAATCGACAGTTGGCAGCACTGCACGAAGCCTTCGCAACCCTGCCAACTCCGGTGTTGTCCCCGGCGGACGCATACGCCCGGCTGGTCCACGGTGAAACCGATCGCATCAAGATCGATGATCTCGCCTCCCACACCTTGGCAGTGGGGATCGTGCCCTATCCGCCGGGCATTCCACTGATGATGCCCGGCGAGGAGTCCGGCAGCAGTTCTGGGCCATTGGTCAGCTATCTCAAGGCACTACAAGGATTCGACCGTCAGTTCCCCGGGTTCGAGCACGAGATCCACGGTATCGACCATGTCGACGGTGCATACGTCACTCATGTCATCAGGACCGATCATGTCTGAAACCAGCGGAAACCCACAGCACCCGCGCGGCGCGCGACGTCAGCAGGGCAGTTCCGGCAGCGGCGCACAAGCCGCTGCCCAGAAAAAGGGACGGACGGCAAAGCGGGTAGTAACGCTCGGTGTCTTCGCCCTGGCCATGATCGAGGTCAACGCCGTCCTCACCGTACGGAACTTCCCGTCGATGGCCGAACTCGGTTGGCACAGCATTGGCTGGTATATCCTTGGATTGCTCCTCTTCTTCCTCCCGCTATCCCTGGTCGGTGCCGAACTGGCGACGGGTTGGCCGAAAGGCGGTGGCGTATACGCTTGGGTCCGTGAGGCCTTCGGCGAGAAGCCAGGATTCATCGCCATCTGGTCGGATTGGGCGGAGAACCTTGTCTGGTTCCCCACTGTGCTTGCGTTCATTTCCTCGACTCTGGCGTTCGCACTGTTCCCGTCGGTAGCCGACAACCGATGGCTGATGTTGGTCATCATGCTCGGCGTCTTCTGGCTGGTGACCTTGGCCAACTTCTTCGGGGACCGATTCAGCAGCCTGATCAGCAGCATCGGCGCTGTTGTCGGTGTGATCATCCCCACTGGATTGCTGATTGTCCTCGTGTTTGTGTTCGTCTTCTCAGGACAGCCTTCGGCCATCAGCTTCAGTGCAGCCGACATGCTCCCCAACTTCACCGCGGGGTCCCTCCCGTTCGTCGCAACCATCGTGCTGCTGTTCGCCGGCATGGAAATGGCAGGCTTCCATGCCCTGGAGACAAAGAATCCAGCCCGTGACTATCCGAGGGCGATCCTGCTTTCCGGGGTCATCATCTTCGGCCTGACCGTGCTTGGCACGATGGCCGTTGCCATCACCGTGCCGGCCACGGAACTTTCCCTCGCTGCCGGGGTGATTCAGGCCATCGCGGCAATGGTCCAGTCCGTGGGCGTGCCCTGGCTCACCATCCCCATCGCGCTGATGATTGTCGTCGGCGCGATCGCCCAGCTGAGCACCTATCTGGTCGGGCCCGCCAAAGCGATGGGAGTCGCCGCGGCTCAAGGGAACCTTCCTCCAAGCTGGCGCGAACACAACCACCGGGGGTCCCCTGTTGCGGTACTCCTGATCCAAGCGGTGATCTCGTCCGCAATTGCCCTGCTGTTCGTTCTTATCCCCTCGGTGAACACGGCCTACTGGATTCTGACCGCGCTCACCACTCAGGGGCTCATAGTGATGTACCTGCTGATGTTTGCCGCCGCCATCAAGCTGCGGTACAGCCAGCCTGACACGGCCCGCCCCTACCGCATCCCCGGTGGCAAACCCGTGATCTGGATCGTCTCCGGCGTCGCCCTCGTGGCGCTTGGTTTCGCCTTCGTGATTGGGCTCTTTCCCCCCAGCAACACCAACGCCCCGACTTGGCTCTACTTCATCCTGATGTTGGCAGCTTCGCTGCTTCTGACCGTCGGGGCGCCATTCATCTTCTGGAAATTCAAAAAACCATCCTGGCGTGCCAGTAACGCTGAGGCCTATCTAACCTCCGAGCAACTTCCTGATGAGCCTGGTGACGAAAGGCATTTTCAGCGTCCGTGACTACTTTGCTTCTGGATCCGGGTGGACGCACGACAAGTTCTTCTAGTACTACAGCCGCGTTTATTTCCGGTGTCATCGGCGGCATGACCGGACTCCAGCTCGGAAACCTGTTAACCATGAACGGTGAGCGATGATATTTGGGTGGCGGAAATACATGAACGGGCCCAGGGCCTTCAGGAAATCAGGGAGCTGATCGACGGCGAGTTCGCGCGCACCGAACCGCGGAACAACGCGATCAGCTACATCCGCGGTCTGCTCTCGGACGAGGAACGCAAGAACTCCTGGACCCTGTCCGAACGCGCCGGACGCGGGACCCCCGACGGGATGCAACGCCTGCTCTAGAGCACCGACTGGGACCCCGACGCGGTGCGCGACGCCCTGTTCGGCTACGTGAAACAACACCTGGGCGACCCGTCGGGGATCCTGGCGATCGACGAGACCGGCTTCCTGAAAAAGGGCACGGCTTCGGCCGGGGTCGCCCCTCAATACTCCGGCACCGCGGGCCGGGTGGAAAACTGCCAGATCGGCGTGTTCCTCACCTACGCAACCGATGCCGGGCGCACCTTCTAAGGATCGGGAGCTCTACCTGCCCAAGGCCTGGGCCGAGGACCCCGAACGCCGCCAGCGCGCCGGAATCCCCGAGGAACGGGCGATGGCCACCAAACCGGTGCTCGCCGCCCAGATGATCGAACGCGCCCTGGATGCCGGCATCGAAGCAGCCTGGACCGCCGGTGACGCCGTCTATGGCCAACACACCGGACTGCGCCGCCGACTGGAAGCCCGCGGCATGCACTACGTCATGGCCGTGCCCATGAACCAGCGCGCCATCATCTCGGTTCCCGGGCAGCTGCTGGGGACCGAGGGACGGGCCGATGAACTGTTCGCGGCCCTGAACGGGCGCGCCTGGCGCACCCGCACCGCCGGGGCCGGCACCAAGGGGAACCGGCTCTACGCCTGGGCGCGGATCCGCATCGACGGACCGGCCATCACCGGCGAGCACTGGCTGCTGGGACGCCGCTCCCTGAAGGACCCGACGGACCTGGCCTACTTCATCTGCCACACTCCCGAGGATGTCACCCTGATCGAGTTGGCCCCGGTTGCCGGAGCCCGCTGGGCCATCGAGGAAACGTTCCAGACTTCCAAGGGCGAAACCGGGCTGGATCACTACCAGATACGCCAATACACCGGCTGGTACCGGCATATCACCCTGTCGATGTTCCCCCACGCGTTCCTGATTGTCATCCGCTCTAAAAAGGGAGCCCGGAGCCGGGTTCCGAGCAACTGGTAAGACTTTCCCGGCCCGAGATCAGGCGCCTGATCGCCCTGATTGCCGGGCCCCGGGAATCGGACCCGGCCCACGTGATCCGCTACTCGATCTGGCGTCGAAAACACCCATACCGGGCCCCGTACTGTCATTACAAGGCGCGGGGCCACATGCTACAAACGCGACTGTAGTAAATAGGTCAAAGAAGGCACCATGACGATGGCCAGTCCAGCGGCAATGAACAATGACTGGTGCTCTTCTTTTCCCTTCAACCTCGGAACCTGTCCATGTCCCATCTCATGGAGCATGGTGTAGAGCTTGGAGACAGCGAAAGGGCTGGCCACCATGCCCGAAAGTGTGGCGATCACGATTGATCCGGGCCAGGCAGGTCCGTGGTTCGAGGGGCGTGGTTCTGGTGCCTGGTGTGGTGGTCCATGGGGTGGCCGTCGTTGGAGTGGTCCTCGCCGGTTTGATCGTGTCCTGAGTCGGGTGAGCCACCCATCATTTTGAGCATGTTGCCGGAGTCGCTGCGGAAGAACACCACGAGCAATGCCAACCCGATGAGGATGAAAGCGATGTTGAGCCAGGTGGTGTAGTTCCAGCTGATGCCAGCGTCGATGATCGAGAGGTGTCGGTTGCTGGGGACCAGATGCAGGGGCGTGAAGATCAACTCGATGACGTAACCGGCGAGCACCATCGCCGCATAAAATATCGCAGTGATGCGCAGTGCCGCCTTCGTGCCGTAGTACTTCCGATAGATGAGGATGATCGGGATGATAATCAGGTCAGCGAAAATGAAGCTGATGACCCCGCCGAAGCTGATACCTCCATTCCACAGGACTGCGGCCAGGGGCACGTTTCCCACCGAGCAGACAAAACTGATGACCGCGATGAGCGGTCCGATCAGGGGACCGAGAATGAACGCCAGAGTTGGGTCGTTGACGAAAAAGATCGCTTGCAGCCAGGGTTTGGGAACCCACGCTGCAAACGCTCCGGCAATGAGCAACCCCAACAGGATGTCGCGGAGCACTGCCGCCCAATCCATCACAAAGTACCGCGACACCGACGTGATGCCGGCGCGGGAGAACAGCCTCTTCCAAAAGCTCCCTTCCGTAGTGACGGACATGTCCATCGCTGCGTGGCCCTCCATGGAGCCAGCCACACCCTTCTCGGCCTGGTCCCGGGCGGCCTCCACGATCTTCCCGCGCATCCACATCCGGAATCCGAGAGCGACGAACACGATGATAAACGGGCCGCCGACGAACTCCGCCAGGGTGAACTGCCAGCCCATCACGAACGCCAGGATAAGCCCGAGCTCGAGCACCAGGTTCGTGGAGGCGATCTCGAACGCCATCGCGGCAGTGAAGTTGGCGCCCTTACGAATCAACGCCCTTGCGAGGGCGACGGCCGCGTAGGAGCACGACGAGGACGCAGCGCCGAGGCCAGCTGCGATCGATAGGGAGCGGGGGGAGTCATCGTTCATGAGAGCAACGATTCGTTCCTTGCGAACAATCGCTTGAATCACACCTGACAGGGTGAATCCGAGCACGAGTGGCCAGAGGATCTGCCAAGCCATTGAACCCGCGATGGCGAGAGCCTGGCCGACAGCTTCCAGAATGAACATGTTCATCCTCCTTCACGGTCTATGTAAAGTGTCCACCTGTTGGGGGTATTTGTGGGGAGGAATGTTTCGAAAGATCAACCAGGGGCGACGTGAACTCGACCGACTTGTGCGCATTCGGACAGGGCCTGAGTGGTCATACTGATTTGAGACAGGCATTCGTAGGAGAATGACTGCATGTCCAAGCGTCAAAAATTCACTCCGGAGTTCCGCGCAGAAGCAGTGGAGCTCTACCTTTCCTCCGAGAAATCCCTGAGCGAGGTCTCCACCTCCCTGGGCATCAACGAGGGAACGCTGGGCAACTGGGTCCGGTCCTACCGTCAAAAGCACCCGGAGCCCGAAACCCAGGACCGGGGTCCGGTCGATTGGGCCCACCACGAGAAACTGCAGAAGGAGCTGGCGGAGGTGAAACGGGAGAACGAGTTTTTAAAAGCTGTCGGCGCCTACTTCGCGGCAGAACGCAAGAAGTAGGCGCGGTCTTCGGGTTCATCAAAGCCCACCGGGACCAGTTTCCCGTGGACTGGATGTGCCACCGCCTGGCAGTCTCCCGCGCCTCGTTCTACCGCTGGCTTAACCCGCCGGCCGAGCTGACTCCCACGGCGGTGCTGCGGGCCGAACGCAAGGAACTGGTCCATGCCGTGTTCACCGAGGCCGCGGGCATGGCCGGGGCCGGACAGATCGTAGAACTGCTGCGCAACGAACACGACCACCTGGTGGCCAAGGCGACGGTGCTCTCGATGATGAAGGAGCAGGGGCTTCAAGCCAAGCGGCTGAAGGCCTCCAAGACGACCACGACCCGGGACGCCGATGCCAGGACCGCTCATATCAAGAACCACATGCTCGACAAGGCCGGGCGCCGGGACTTCCGTTCCCCCGCTCCTGGCGCCAAGCTGGTCGGAGGACATCACGTATTTGCGCACCGGTGAGGGGTGGCTCTATTTGGCCACCGTCATCGACCTGCACACCCGCATGATCGTGGGCTGGTCCATGGCCCAGACCATGCAGACGCAACTGGTCATCGATGCCATGGAAATGGCCCGGGCCAGGGGTTTCATCCGGCAGAAAACTGTGTTCAACTCAGATCGTGGATCGCAGTACACCTCCACCGCTTTCCAGGACTGGTGCAAGGCCGCAGGGGTCCGCCAGTCCATGGGAAAAACCGGTTAATGTTGGGATAATGCCGTGGCAGAATCGGCATTTTCCTCGTTGAAGAACGAGATGTACCACCACCGGGCCTTCACCCATCGGACCACTGCGCGTACCGCAGTGGTGGAATACATCGAGACTTGGTACAACCGCCGCCGGCCTCATACTCACAACGGCGGGATTAGTCCGTTAGCCAAGTTCGAGCAGTACCAGGAAGCTCAGATTGTGGCCCTCGCGGCCTGAAACCCAGAAGATCCATCAAACAATCTGTCTCAAAAACTTGACCAGCTCATTCCCTGGCTGTCTTTGGGTCCTTGCGTGCCTGCTCCATGAATTCGGAAAGTACCCATCCGTTAGCCTCAGCATGACTCTCTGCAGCTGCGGGCGCTTTTGATTCCATCTCTCCATCATGCCTGAACCCGTGATCGAACTATCCGACCAAGTCAGATTCCGGATGGCCCGTTACTACTTGAACAACACGTCCGAGGCGAACGGCCACATCTTATGGCGCGCCTAGTAGGCAGGGCAGGGCCCTTGCAGCTTCAACACCTTGAATAACCAGAGGCTTCTGGCGATCCTGCTACGACAGGCTTGCCCCGCCATACCGCTCAGCCATAGTGCTGCTTGAGGTGATGATGTGGAAGCGGCAATCGTAGAAAAAACAGGGAGGAAACACTTCCTAGCCCGGCGAGCTTCCGTGAGGTCTCGTGGGCCTGCTGGGCTGTGAGCCGGGGGCGTTGCCCGGGCAGTTGAAAACCGGAGATGAACGGTTCATGGTGAGCCGCACGGTCGCGCACCACGTGGACAATAGTCACGGTTTCCAGGCTCCAGGTCCTGGTGAAATGGGCACCCAAGGCGGCGGCCAGTACCTTAACGCCGGGGAACGCCTTGAGCAGCACTGTGCGGCACTGGCTCTCGTAATCGGTAGAGAATCGCCGGGGCTCGCGCCCCTGCTATCCCGAAGCGCGGATGAGTTATGAAAGCAGTCGGATGTCCTGCCCGGGCCGGCGCCCGGACCCCGGCCTGCCAGCTCGAATAACCCGTGCCCGGTCCCGTAGAACCCGGCTGCGGCACGCCGTGTAGGCGTACCCATGGATCCTGCGTGCCGACCATCACCGTTACGTAGTGCTTGTCTGGTTTCTGTCGACGACAACCAAGGCCAGCTATATCGTTAGGGATACGGTCCACCCGGCAGGAACTGGCGGCGTCTCGCATTAAGCTGGAACCATGACCCAGCTCGAGCCGGAGCTTCCCGGCGACTATTCCGACGCCCTGACCACCCTGAAAACCCTCGTGCGGGAAGCCCAGCACCGTGCGCAGCGTGTCGTGAACACCGCCATGATCGAGCTGTACTGGAACATCGGGCGCACGATCCTGGAGCGGCAGATAGACCAGCCGTGGGGGAGCAAGGTCATGGACCGGGTGGCACAGGACCTGCGCACGGAATTTCCGCACATGAAGGGATTCTCCCGGACCAATGTGTACAACATGCGTGCCTTCGCCACGGCCTGGAGCGGTGAGGAACCAATTGTCCAGACACCGTCTGGACAATTGAGTTGGAGCCATAACGTCGCGCTCCTGAACAAGCTCGATAACCAGGAGCTGCGTCGATGGTACGCCTCACGGGCCGTGCAGCATGGGTGGTCGGTAGCGGTCCTAGAACACCAGATCCGCACCTCGCTGCACACTCGTGCCGGTGCGGCACCCAATAACCTCGAGGTACGGTTGCCGGGTGAAGGTACTGATCTGGCGCGGGAGGTCGCCAAGGACCCGTTGGTCCTGGACTTCCTGGGGCTTACAGAGGACGCCCAGGAACATGCCATGGAGGAAGCCATGACGCTGCGCATGGCCCAGACCTTGGCCGAGTTCGGTGAAGGCTTCGCCTTCGTGGGGCGTCAGTACCACCTCGACGTTGATGGGGATAGCTTTTTTGTCGACCTGCTCCTGTACCACGTGCCGTCGGACCGGTATGTGGTGGTGGAGTTGAAGGCCGGCAAGTTTAAGCCAGCGCATTTGGGTCAGTTGAACTTCTATGTTGCGGCCATCAACGACATGCTCCGGCTGCCCCGGCAAGCCCCGACCGTTGGGATCCTCGTCTGTGGGTCCAAGAGCGAACGCACCGTCCGCTACGCCCTGGATGGTTCAACCCAGCCGTTGGCCGTGACGTCCTACACCTACGAGGCACTTCCCGTCGATGAGAAGGCTACGCTGCCGTCCCCGGACGCCATCATGGCAGCCCTTGAACACGATCCGGGGGATGACCCGGAGGCCTGATACGGTGACCGCGCGCACCATCCACCGATGCGGCATACGCGAGCCCAGCGAGCCGCAGGCCATACCACTGAGTCTTATTCAGCGGATTCTGCAATAGGATCATTTCCCGATTTCATATGTGCGGTTATCGGCGGTTTAAGGCGACGCGCGAGGTGGAATCGATCGGCCAACGCCTCAACTGACGGTGAGTAGGCCTCCTGCGAGGACCCTCCGGTCCAACCCGGTCCAGGGTGAAATCATCAAGGGCAGCGCGTGGAGGTAACTAAACAGGAGTGCTCAGCGCACGAGGTTCTCACCCTCGCCGACGACGACGTCGTCGATCGCGGGAAAGCACGCGTCTGGTCTGGCGAATGGATGCGACCCCCATTTTGCGCTGGCGCCGGAACCCCGGAAGGTCTAGGGGTTTGTCTCGTTCCAGTGACCCATGGGAGGTTGCCAAGCTCAATATCCCCAAGATTCTCAGTATCAGGACTGCTTCGATTGGTCCGATTGATGATACGTAGCCATGGGCAATGGTATTTCTGAGGTTCCACCCCTCGGCCATCAGTACGCTTCGAATCGTTCGGCTCCACCCAATTTCAAAACCCTCTTCATCAAGCTTGGCCAGGTAGGTTTCCAGACTGGGGAAACGGCCTCGGATGTCGCCAGCGGGAGCTCGGTAAACCGGCAATCCAAGAAATTGTGAAAGTTCTCGAGCCACTCTTTCGATCTGGAACATCGTGACAGTACCTACATGCTGAAAGTCCTCGTCCCAGAATGCTTGGATGCCTTCTCCAAGAACCAGGGCATTTTCGGGAGGAATGTTCATCTCTGAACTGAAGAAAGCCGCCATGTCGATGTGGGCCAGGTCTGGGAATTGATCGCGTAGCCGCATGAGCCCCGCCGCTGCAACTCCACCTTGAGCCTGAAGCGCAAATGACTCGACCCTCCCCAGATCGGCAGCTAAGGCTTGCTCTTCGGTCGTCCTGATGCTTTCAGGTAGCTGGTGTATCCCTACTCTTACATTCGTAAATGTATTTCGAATAGGGGAGTTGGCCATTAGCCTTTGGGCAGACTGCATATTTTTGGCATGATCCCCGGTCGGCGCGGGGAGCAGAAGAAATCGGTGCAGAGAGGCTTTCCAGTCGTCCCTGACGAATATTTTCTGGATCTCCCTCTCGATGATTCCGCGAGGGATAGAAATCTTTGATTCCACTTTCTGCCAGTCCATTGAGCCCTTGGGAACGTCTTGCAAGCTTCGAATGGATTCATCATGCAGGTCTTTCAACTCGTAGGCTTTTGCCAGCTGGGCTGCCTTTAGAAAGTGATGTTGTTTGGCGACTCCATCAGCAGCTATTTGGCCCAGCATCAGTTGGTGCAGGACGTGTTTGGACTGTACGGAATATCGGTCTTCGTCGTTGCGAGCCAGCGCGAGTCGTTCCGGCACCGCGTACTCGGCAAACTCCGACTGCTCGAACTTTGACCAAAGCCGACCAAGCAACTGCTGCCACCGAAGGCCCTGGGCGCCGTTGGCCGCAGGCAGGGTGAATTCACCCTGCCTGGGCGCCGTTGGCCGCAGGCAGGGTGAATTCACCCTTTAGGGCCTGCACAAGTCGCAGGAAGACGTGGTGAACCACACCCGCGGTATCGATGCATCGTTCGATCTCATCCAAGACGGCAGCATGAAGCGGTTCGACCAAGCCAGTAATCCTGAACTGTTGCACCACCGACAATGCCCGCATTGCCAAGTTGTATCGATCGCTCCTGTCCCAATCAGACTGGAGGGCCAGGATGGCCGACTCGACTAAAGATGATGCCCTGGCAGGAACATGCCCGTACTTGGATGACAGAAGCAGGTCGGCCAATCGGGCCTTGGGTGCCCCGTCGTCCAAGGAATTGTATAAAGCCTCCCAGGTTTGTTGCACAGGTTCAGGAGTTTTTTGCAGATTGGGTGGCCAGGGATCCTCGCCCCGATACTCAGACTCAAGACTCACCCGAATTCGCGCTCGGTTCCATGTAATCGAGGGAATGTAGGAGAACGCCTCCCCAAGAAGTTTCAGGGCTTGGGGTTCCTTGGTTTGGCCAGTCATGAAGCGTTCCGAAAGTTCATAACCTAGATCCCGGAATGAGGTTTGCCCGCATTCCTTGATTAAGGCGGAGAGAATCTGGACGTCCTTCTCGGAATACACCAGCTCGAATTCTTCTAAGTTGTCTTCCGCCATAGTCGGGCTATCGTTCACGACTGCTCATTCCATTTCATAGGTATTCGATGCTTCTAGCGTTGGGGGCAGTAGCGACTGGATTCAGCGAGCTCCTTTGACCACGTTCTGGGTGGAGCAAATTTGGTGGCGAAGATCAGGGCAAGAAAGCTAGCGGCCAGCAGTGGTAACGCTCGTTGCTTCCCTAGGTGCGTGGGTCGGTAGTCGTTTGACCAACGGCACCACCCACGAAGGAATACCGGCCCGGCCCGGCCGCCGCAGGGTCACACCACGGAGAAAAAGGCCTCCGGGCGCATCCGCCCTTCCCCGGGGCCCTCAAACCGGACCAGTGGGTTCTGGCGCGCAGCGCCAGGGCCCACCTCCGACCCTGGCTATCCGGCACCCTGGGCCCGGAACGCATGCAACTTGAGCAGGTTATGCCCTGCCGCCAACAACTTCCACTCCGCCTGCGCGTTCTGAAGTCCGCGCAACAACAAGTGCTTACCCTGACGGGTTTTGATCTGCCCGAACACCGGTTCCACGATGACCTTCCGGCGCGAGTAGACCTTCTTGCCGGGCTTGGTCTTCAGCTTCCGGGCCATCCGCTCACCCAAGGTGGCGTTGGCCGGGATCCGGCCCCGCGGGGACTCCGGGATCGGGGTGGAGTGCTTCACCCGGGCGGTGGAGATGAAGAACCCGGTCCCATGCTCCGCCTCCATCCGCCCCGCCTCCACCAGGTTCGCCTTCGAGCAGTACCCGGTATCGGCGCTCAACGTTTTGGGCATCATGCCCAGGTTTTCCTGGACCCGCTCGACCATGGGGACCAGCTGTCCGTAATCGTTGGCCCCTTGGCCCAACTCGGCGGCAACAATGACCTGATGCCCGGCGTCCACCACCGCCTGCGCGTTATAGCAATAGTGATAGGACCCGTCGGCGGTCTTCATGATCCGCGCTTGGGGATCCGTGAAATTCCGTTGCGCCGTGGGCCTCGGTTCCGATTCCCGGGCCGCGGTGTCACCGGCACCGGTGATCTCATCATCGTCATCCCCGCGCTTGGCGGCCTTCTCTTCGGCTTCTACCCGTGCCTTGTCCGCGGCCTCCTGCTCCAAGGAAGCCCGCGCGGCGGCCATGGCCTTGGACCGGGCCTGCCGGTTGGCCAGTTCCACCGGCAGCTCGTCCCCGCGCTTACCGGGACCGAACTTCGCATCCTCGGACTCGTCCACGGTCTTGGCCTCCGCCATCAGATCGCTGATCTCCTGGGCCAGGACCTTCTGCTTTTCGGTCAGCCGCGCGTAGGACATCGCCTTGTGCCGAGAGGCGTTGGCCCGCAGCTTCGTTCCGTCCAGCGCGACCATCCCGAGTTTGACCATGCCCGCGGCCCGGCAGAGTTCTAGCGCCTGCAGGAACACGTTGGCCAAGGCGGCCAGGTGGCGTTGGCGGAAGCGGCCGATGGATCGGAAATCCGGGGCCTGTTGGGCAGCCAGCCAGCGCAACGCCACCACGTCCGTGCATGCGCGCTCCAGCTGGCGGGAGGAGCGGACCCCGGTGCAGTAGCCGTAGAGCACGATGCGCAGCATCAGCCGTGGGTCGTACGGCGGCTGGCCCTTGGCCTTTTTGTGGGAGGCGTAGAACCGGGTCAGGTCCAGCTCGTTCTCGACCAGTTCGGCGATGAACCGGGCCAGGTGCCCCTCGGGCAGCCACTCCTCCAGGGAGGGTGGCACCAGCATCACCGCATCGGGTTCAAAGGCCCTGAACCGCTTCCGCTCCCCGCCGTTGGCATCCATCAGCCCGTCATCAACGGGCTCGAGGCGCTCCACCAGGGATGCGTCGAACAAGCCGTCCTGCGGGATGGAAGAAGAAGGGGAGTTCATACCCCTCATTCTTCCAGCGACCCCTTTGCGGCCCTGGTTAATTCCTCGGCGTTTTAAGAATCATTTGAGCCCGGCACCCGACTACCGACCCACGCACCTAGAGGGATGCATCTAGCGGGATTGGATTCCGTGCAGTGCCAGCGCCGCTTGGTAGGGAGGAAGGTTTACTGCGATGCCTTGCGCCCGAGACACCTGGGCCACGTCGTCGTCGAGACCAATGTCCCGGCGGCGCATCCAAAAGGCGTAGCAATGGCCGTGGCCGGCTCCGGCGCTGCCGTGCTTGGACGGGAACCGGATGCCCAGGGGATAGGACCCATCGTCGAGCACCTGCTCGCGCAGGTGCGCGGCCAGCAGCGTGGTGCTCCGGCGGTCTCCTCCGGTGACTTCGGACAGGGTCAGGGATTCGGGTAGCACGCCGTCATCGTAGAGGTCATGCCCGATAGCGTCGTTCAGGATTTTGAGCGTTGCCGCATGGGCGATGTCGATCCACCAGCCCGCACCGAACTCCAGGGTGTAGAGCAAGCGGCCCTCGCGCCAGTTCGCCGGAATCCATCCCGGGACCATGCTGGAATTGGCTGACCATTCCTCCTCAACGATCCGGCGCATCTCCTCAAGGGGCAACCCCATGAACTTGGCGGTCTTGGCCAAATACGTGCGGTGGCCGTGGGTCATCCGGGCCCAGGAAAGCCCCTCGATGAAGGCGCTCTCGGGATCGGCCGCGGCATAAAGCGTCCTGCCCGGGGTGTCGAAGCGGTACCAGTTGGCGCGATCCTCGTCCAAGGATCCGCGTTCCTGCGGGTTCAAGGGTCCGTAGGATTCCTTGGCCACCCGGTAGGCAGTGAGCGGACTCTCGATGAGGGCCAGCCCCGTTTCCTGGCAAATGCGGCTCAACCGGAGAACCCGTCCTCGACCATGGCCGTGGCGGCCGCGGCGACTTCCTTGAAACGGTCCTCACGGATCGCATCAAGGGGGGAGTCGTGCTCCAGCCAAGGGTTGGAACCGATGAACCACATGCGGGCCACGTGCTCGCCCTCGGCCTCGGCCACCAGGCTCCACTGGGTGTAGGCGAATTGGAGGCGCTTGACCGCGGCCGGCTTGGGGGTCGGTCCGTCCTGTTGGGCCCAACCGTAGCTGATCTTGCGGTCCTTGCTTCCGGCCAGGGCGGCGACGAGGGTCGCGCCCAGGGCGGCATTCAGCCGGCGGACGACCTCGCGGATCCCCAGCCGGGCCGTGCGCGCATGGGCCGCCCCGGTGATCGTGGCAATGCTCATGGGAGTAACCCTTTCCCGCGTGTCCGTATGGTCCGCTTGGCTGCGGCCATGCCTCAACAATACCCTGCATGGACACTAAAGTGTCCGTATGGAGACTAAAAATGGACAAAAAATCTACCAATTTCGGCATTGGGTTGCGCATTCGGCTGGCGGTTCCGCGGCTTCCGGGCGGAGGCGAACCTACCTTGAGCGGTGCGTTCACCAGGTCTTCGGCCCCGGTGGGGGAAGATATACCAATGGGTTCTTCATCTTTCGGCCAAGTCCTTGACCAGCTGTACTTTTCCGCCACCGACGAGCGGGACAAGGGCACGAAGTTCGAGCGGTTCATGAAGCGTTACCTGGAGCTGGAGCCGATGTATGCCGACCAGTTCTCCCAGGTCTGGCTATGGGACGAGTGGCCCGAGCGCAATGGGCAGGTCGACACCGGCATCGACCTGGTCGCCCGGGACCGGTACACCGGGGAACTGACCGCGATCCAGTGCAAGTTCTACGACCCCGCCCGGACCCTGGACAAGAAGCAGATCGACTCCTTCTTCACCGCCGCCGGCAAAACCGACTTCGCCTACGGCATGGTGGTCTCCACCACCGACAAATGGTCCAAGCACGCCGAAAGCGCGCTGGAGGACCAGTCCAAGCCCATGACCCGGCTGCGGCTGGCCGACCTGGCGGATTCGACGATCGACTGGTCCGAGTTCGACCTGGACCGTCCCGAAGACATGGTGCAGCTGGACCGCAAGGAACCGCGCAAGTACCAGCGCGAAGCCATCGACGACGTCGTCACCGGGTTCCAGGACGGCGACCGCGGCAAGCTGATCATGGCCTGTGGCACCGGCAAGACCTACACCTCGCTGAAGATCGTGGAGGAAATGGTCCCCGTGGGCGGGTCCGCCCTGTTCCTGGTGCCCTCCATCGCGCTGCTGCAGCAGACCCTCAACGAGTGGAGCGCCCAAGCCACCGTCGCCCTGCGTCCCCTGGCGGTGTGCTCGGACACCAAGGTCGGCCGGCGCGAACACGAAGACGTATCGGTGCATGACCTGGCGTTCCCGGCGACCACCGATCCGCAGAAGCTCTTCTACCGGGCCAGCATCAGCACCGGGACCGAGACGGTCACCGTGGTGTTCTCCACCTACCAGTCCATCGACGTCATTGCCCAGGCCCAGGGGCTCGGTTTGCCCGAGTTCGACCTGATCCTGTGCGACGAGGCGCACCGCACCACCGGCATCACCGAGGCCACCCACGATGACTCGGCCTTCGTCCGGGTCCACGACCAGGGGTATTTGAAGGCCAAAAAGCGCCTGTACATGACCGCGACCCCGCGGATCTATGTCCAGGAATCCAAGGCGACGGCCGCGGAGAACGACGTGGCCGTGTACTCCATGGACGATGAGGCCGTGTTCGGCCCCGAGTTCCACCACCTGGGATTCGGCAAGGCCGTGGAAATGGGCCACCTCGCCGACTACAAGGTCCTGGTGCTGGCAGTGAACGAGGAAGCTGTCTCCCGCTCCTTCCAGGGCCTGTTCGAGGAGAACGGGGACCTGTCCCTGGATGACGCCGCCCGGATCGTGGGCTGCTGGAACGGGCTTTCCAAGCGAGGGATCAACGGGGAACGCCTTTCCATCGGGGACAGCTCGCCAATGAACCGGGCGGTCGCGTTCGCGCGGAACATCAAGGAATCCAAGAAGCTTGCCGAGCAATTCGAACTCAT
Organism: Paeniglutamicibacter cryotolerans; assembly: GCF_014190875.1. Classification (NCBI taxonomy): domain Bacteria; kingdom Bacillati; phylum Actinomycetota; class Actinomycetes; order Micrococcales; family Micrococcaceae; genus Paeniglutamicibacter; species Paeniglutamicibacter cryotolerans. Next base: position 1,957,087 of record NZ_JACHVS010000001.1, read on the forward strand.
CGGACGCCAGCTGCTGGTCGAGGACGAGCAGGCGCTGAAGCTGGAGGCAGAGCACGTCGATGGCACCTTCAATGTGCTGGAGCGCTCGGCGAAGCTCGCCTGGCTGCAGGAACCAGACACCACCAACACCTGCCGGATCCTGTCCAACGCCAAGTGCCTGACCGAGGGCGTGGATGTCCCGTCCCTGGATGCGGTGCTGTTCCTGAATCCGCGCAACTCCCAGGTCGACGTGGTCCAGGCCGTGGGCCGGGTCATGCGCAAGACCGAGGGCAAGGAATACGGGTACATCATCCTGCCCATCGCCGTGCCGGCGACGTCGGATCCGGAAACCGCGCTGAACGACAACAAGAAGTACAAGGTCGTCTGGGACGTGCTCCAGGCGCTGCGCGCCCACGATGATCGGTTCGAGGCGATGATCAACAAGCTGGACCTGAACGGGAATTCCAATGGGAAGATCGATGTCATCACCGTCGCGGACCCCTTCGGTGCCGGTGCCGGCGACGGCCCCGGCGAGGAGGACGGCAGCAAGAAGGCCGACGGGCAGGTCACCGAGGCGCTGTTCCACATGGCCAACGCCGACGAGTGGCGCAACGCGATCTTCGCCCGCATGGTCCGCAAGGTCGGGGACCGCCGCTACTGGGAACAGTGGGCCGAAGACGTCAAGGGCATCGCCGACCGGCACATCATCCGCATCCGCACCATCCTGGAGGGCCCCGATGCGCGGGTCCGCGACGAATTCGCCGTCTTCCTCGACGGGCTGCGCGGGAACCTGAACGCCTCGATCACCGAGAGCGACGCGATCGACATGCTCTCCCAGCACCTGATCACCAAACCGGTGTTCGAGGCATTGTTCGAGGACTACTCCTTCGCAGCGCACAACCCGGTCTCCCAGGTCATGGACTCCATGGTGCAGGTCCTGGAGCAATACAACCTGGACTCCGAGGTGCAGAACCTCGAGGAGTTCTACCGCTCGGTGCGGGTACGCGCCGAGGGCGTGGAAACCGCCGAGGGCAAGCAGAAGATCATTACCGAACTCTACGAGAAGTTCTTCAAGCTCGCCTTCCCCCGCACCGCCGAATCCCTGGGCATCGTCTACACCCCGGTGGAAGTCGTGGACTTCATCCTGCGCGCCGTCAACGACGTGCTGAAAAAGGAATTCGGGGTCTCGATCTCCGACGAGGGCGTGCACGTGCTGGACCCCTTCACCGGCACCGGAACCTTCATCGTGCGCCTGCTGCAATCCGGGCTCATCAAGCCCGAGGACCTGCTGCGCAAGTACACCCACGAACTCCACGCCAACGAACTGCTGCTTATGGCCTACTACATTGCCGCGATCAACATCGAGGCCACCGTCCACGGGCTGCTGCGCGACCACGCCATCGCGGCCGGGACGGATCCCGACGCAGTCGGGTATGCGCCCTTTGACGGGATCGTGCTCACCGATACGTTCCAGATGACCGAGGACGGGGACACCCTTGATGAGCACGTGTTCACCAACAACAACGCACGCGTCACCCGGCAGAACAACCTGGATATCAGGGTCATCATCGGCAACCCGCCGTACTCCGTGGGCCAGAGCAGCGGCAACGACAACAACGCGAATCTCAAGTACCCGACCCTGGACGAATCCATCCGCACCACCTATGCGGAACGCTCCACAGGACGATTGAAGACCTCCCTCTACGACTCTTACATCCGCGCCATCCGCTGGGCCTCCAACCGTGTCCTGAACTCAAACCATGGCGGAGTGGTGTGCTACGTATCCAACGGCGGCTATATCGACGGGAACACCGCCGACGGACTGCGCAAGACCCTCACCGACGAATTCCACGAAATCTACATCTACAACCTGCGCGGGAACCAACGCACCGCCGGGGAACAGAGCCGCAGGGAAGGCGGCAAGATCTTTGACGCCGGCAGCCGTGCCACCGTGGCTGTCATGCTCCTGGTCAAGCGCCCCGGGAAGGTCGACGCATGCCGGCTGAACTACCGGGACATCGGCGATTACCTGGACCGCAAGGAAAAACTGGCCATCATCGGTGGATCTACGCTGGGAAACATCCCCTGGGAACAGGTTACCCCGAACGCCGAGGGCGACTGGATCAACCAACGCAACGACCTCTTCGAGACCTTCACGCCCCTTGGTGCCAAGGATTCCAATGATCCCGCCATCTTCCAAACCTACTCGGGAGGACTCAAGAGCAATCGCGACGTTTGGGTATACAACTCCTCCCAGGAGAAACTGCGGCACAACGTCGAGTCCATGGTCGACTTCTACAACAGCGAAGTCGATCGCTATGCCGATGCAGGAGCAGGACTAGCGGTGGATGGATTCGTTAATAGGGACCCGATGAAGTTCAGCTGGGACCGCGCGGATCGGCAACGGCTTCCTCGGGGAACCAAATACACCGTGGATAGAGATCGTGTATTCGTTTCCGCTTACAGGCCCTTCACCAAGCAGCACGTCCAATTTGAGCGACACCTCAACAACACGGTATATCGACTCCCCGTCATCTTCCCCAAGACAGACACAGACAATGTCGGTTTCTATATTGTTGGCGGTGGGAGCGACAAACCATTCTCGACGTTGATGGTTGATGCGATACCGGACCTTTCATTTTGGGGATCCGGACAAGGCCAGTTCTTCCCTCGTTTCACCTATTCCCAAGTAACCGAAGGCAACGATCTGTTTGCTGAGCTGGAAGCTTCCTCGTCCCATGCCGGTCCACAGCGCATCGACAACATCACTGACGCATCGTTCGTCGACTACTGCAGGGTCTACGGGCCCGAAGTCTCCAAGGACGATATCTTCTACTACGTCTATGGACTCCTAAACTCGGCAGAATACCGCGGCAGGTTCGGGGCAGATCTGAAGAAGATACTCCCTCGCATCCCCAAGGTCTCCGACGAAGCTCGGTTTCGGGCATTCGCTGATGCCGGCCGTCAGCTCGCCGGATTGCACATCGGCTACGAAGACGCCGAGCCATACCCGCTGGTTGAAACCGATACCGGATTGACGCCCCAGGACAACGATTACGCCAAGTATTCCGTGAAGAAGATGAAATACGGCGGCAAAGCGGGGGCCTGGGACAAGACCCGGATCATCTACAACGGGCACATCACCCTCGACGGCATCCCGATCGAAGCCCACCAGTACATGCTGGGCTCCCGATCGGCCATCGACTGGATCCTGGAACGCTACCAAGTCAAGACGGACAAAGCCTCGGGGATCGTGAACGATCCCAACGACTGGTCCCGGGAACACCAGCATCCCCGCTATATCCTTGATCTCATTGGACGGATCGTAGCCGTGAGCATGGAAACGAATCGCATCGTCAACGCCTTGCCGTCACTGGGGCTGGATGAAAAGGGGAAGCAGTTGTGAGTGCCGGAAAATCTGTTCGCCTGTTTCTGGTGGATGGCACCCCTGGTGGTTTGGTGACCGCCGAAATCATGAATTGGACGGGCCATGTCCTGGCCGGCCCACGCAGCGGCATCGCGGAACTAGTCAAACGGCCCGAGGCCAAACGCACCGGTATCTATGTGCTCCTGGGGGAGGGGTCGCCCACCAGCCCCGGCGGGATCAAATCATATATTGGTGAAGGGGACGACATCAGCCGCAGACTCTATGAGCACACCCGCTCGGAGGACAAGGAATTCTGGAACCGCGCCATACTACTGACCAGCAAGGATACAAACCTCACCAAGGCCCACGCTCGCTACCTGGAGGCCCGCCTCATAGCCCTGGGCCACCAGGCAGCACGGTCTGAAATCGTGAACGGAACTGCGCCGACACCGCCGGCGCTGCCGGAATCAGATGTTTCGGACATGGAGTACTTCATCACCCAGGCGCTGATCGCCCTCCCCGTCCTGGGCATCAACATCTTCCGCGCCCCCGCGACGATTCCATCCCCAGCCGAAAACGTGAATGTCTCCGTCAAGACCGCGGAATTCAAACTGAAGCTCTCCAATACGGGAACCATGGCCCGGGCTGTGGAAGTCGATGGGGAGTTCACAGTTCGCGCCGGCTCGCCCGCCCGCGGATCCTGGGTGGGCACGGCCAATGCCGCGGGATATCGCCCGCTGCGCGAAGACCTCGAACGCGAAGGCGCCATCACCATCCGTGATGCGTCGGCGAAGGACGGCGCCATCTTTGCCCGGGACCAGGTCTTCGCCAGCCCCAGCGCCGCGGCAGCGGTAATCCTGGGCCGGGCCTCCAACGGCCGCAAGGAATGGATCGAAACAACGAGCCAGCGTACCTACGGGGACTGGCAGGAACGCGAATTGGTCGCCCCGCTGTAACGGCATCCGGTTTCGGAGCGAACCTGTTGCGATCGGACATGCCCGCGGTGAAGGCTACAAGACCGCGAATGTCTGGGAAGGACCGGATATGTCTTGGTAACCATGCCTCTTACAAGACGGCGGCATGATTTTCGGGACTCATGTCTGTTATCTAGAATTGGGGGGATCGGACTGCTTGGCGTGATTTCTTCTGAGCCGCTTTAAAGAGTTGCTCCACATCGTCCATAGTTTGTTGAAGGACGCTGCCTTTAATCATTCCATCGAGTCCCATTAGGTATTCATATACACGATGCTGGATTGCTTCAAAGGCTTCTCTTAGATCATCGGGTGCGACGATGGACAGTTCTAAGTTTCGTTCTTCTAAGATGTCGAGAGCCTTAACGATGTCTGTGAAGGCGTCGGCGGCCTGCTGGTCTGATTCGGCGGCTTCCTCGGCGTCGATTTCTTCCCATTCGGCTTCTTCGTTATCAGCAGGTCGGGTTCGACCACCGCCTCTCGGTGCATGGGTACCAAATTCGTTTGGTTCTCCTGACGTGAATGTGGGTCCCGTTATCTCTGGTACGGGAGCCTGACTTCCACCGGTCCGCAGGCGAGCATGATCAACGCCAACGCGGCCTCGGGACTGTGGAATCCGTAGGAGCGGCGGGTCATGGTGCGGATCTTATTGTTCAGGCCCTCGTGCTTCCCATTGGACAGCCCGCGGGTCACCGCGGCATGGACCCCGTCGATGTGCCCGCGCAGGGTTGCCCCGGCCTTCATGAACGGCCCCAACCCGCTGGTGGTGGCCGCATCGCACCAGGACTGGATCATCGCCATCACCACCTCAGGTTCCAGGTCCCCGGCAAAGACCTCGCGCAGGGACTCCTTGAGCAGATATCCCTCCCAGAGTGTCCCGCCGTCCTCACGCAGCTGTTCCAAGGTTTCTTGTTGCGTGGGGGTGAGAGTTCCGGGGTTTTTCAGCAGGGCGTAGCGGTTGCCCTGATACTTCTTCGCAAACGCCTGATCCGGCAGGGACCGGGCACGCTGCCAGTGGGCCCGGCGTACGGTTTCCAGGGCCTTGGTGCCAAGCTGGACCACATGGAACGGGTCGATGCAGATGGCAGCGTTCGGTGCGTTGGCCTTCACCGACTTGATGAACGCGGCCCCCATGTCCATGCTCACCGCCTGAATGTTCGCGGTATTTTCGGGGCCGATCTCGGAGAAGAACTGATCCAACGTCGCGGCGTTCTTCCCGGCTGATCCCCAGAGGATGGTGGAGGTTTCATGGTCCGAAACCAGGGTGAGGTAGTTGTGGTGCTTACGCCAGGAGATTTCATCCACGCCCAGGTTCACCAGGTTCCCGAAGCGGGAGGCATCGAGCTGGTCCGCGACCACGCGTTCGCAGATCGCCCCCACGGTGCGCCAGGCAATCCGGGTGAAAGCGGAGACGCTGGACTTGTCCATACGGGTCACCAGCCAAGCGACCAGGTCCTCGAAGTCACGGGTGAACCGGGAGCCATGGCGAGCGAAGGGCACGGCCTGAACCACGACTCCGTGGGCGGGGCAGCGTAGGCGCCGGCGCAGCATCTTCAGGATCATTGGTGTTCCGGCGGTGTCCAGGTGCCGCCAAGAGGATGCGTTCCAGCGGGTGTCATAGCTGGCGGTGGTGCTGAAGGGGCAGTGCGGACAGGAAAGTTTCGTGCGGGCGGTGAGTTTGACGGTGGCGGTGACCGGTCCGTGGCCGGGGTAATCCACGGCGGTGACCGTGGCGCCGGTGAATGTGAAGACGCGGTTCAGTAGAGTGGAAGCTCGCATGGGTGACTCCGTGTAGGTCTGTTGGTGTGAGAACTTCCAAACCTACCGGGGTTGCCCATGCTTTTTCGTACCATGCTTTCCCCGACCCACATCTCAGTCAGGAGAACCATTCGTTTAGGGATTCCGTTAGTTTCCTGCATGCGGTCAAGCTATCGAAAGTGGCGCTCATTAGTCGATCGCGAAGATCTTTGTGAAGTTCACGTTTGTGAGACAACCGGGAGGTTAGCCAGATGCCAGCGATGACGCTAAGCACTGGAAGAACTGTTTTCCAGAATTCACTGTCAGTGGCAACCGCCGAAAATGTTTTCCAGATCGGCATGAGATCGATATTGACGAAGGGGCGCGCGGGAGCAAACCTAATGTTCTGAAATAGGAACGCACCAGCAGCGGCTGAGATCACGACTATGAGCGTCAGTCGGATATTGGGATGAAGGGAGCGCCAATTTCTCATTATCAAAACCTATCCTAGAAGAGGTTTTGCATTCAGCGGATTGGCCGGCTCGCCTTCGACTGTGACGTACTTTGGCGTAGGGCGTTTACATACTCTCGACAGCATCGTGCACCCTTGCAGCGTTGTGGTGGTCCGGCCTGTTGTGTGTACATACCCTGGGCCCGTACTCATTGGAACGGCTGCCCCTGCTGGTGGGGTTGCAGCGCCATGCAAATTCATTAATAGGTGCGGCACCAATGAGGGCCGCGCCTATTGGTTGGGTTTCATCAGGAAGCTGGTGCATTGCAATGGCCGGATTGATCGTCTGGTGACGGAGTCCAATCAAAGGATCCTTTGATGGGATGCCGCACCGCTTGTCCCCACGCCGAAATCTAAACGCCATGAACAGCCGAATTTCGGGGAAACCAAAATTCTCAACATGGTGTCTCGTGTCCTATTTCTCAAAGAGGACGAAATCTAACCTTTGATAAGACCCGGGGGAGCCGGTTTAGCCGAGCACGACTTCTTCCCCTCGATGCCGGGCGCCAACCTGCCGGGTGTCGCACGAATCGTCCGCGAGTACTGCGAGGAACTCCAGGTCCCGTACACGGTGGCGATGCCGGCGCAGTCCTACGCCCCAGTGATCAGCCACCTCAACATGGTCGGGCTCTCCGTGTGTTTCGTCAACTTCAAGTCGGCCATTAAAGCGCTAAGAATCAGGCCACCTGGGCTCGTTTTCCTGCCATGTTGGCGTTTGGCCTATTTCATCAGGGCGTTCTTGACCCGGTAGGACTCCCCACGGAACTGCAGCAGCCTTCCGTGGTGGACCAGCCGGTCGATGACGGCAGCGGCCATGTTGTCATCCCCAAACACCGTCCCCCACCTTGAAAACTCCAGGTTGGTGGTAATGATCAAGCTACGGTTCTCATAGCTGTCGGCGATGACCTGGAACAACAGCCTGGCACCCTCGGTGTCGATCGGCAGGTAGCCCAGCTCGTCGATGGCCAAGACCTGATTTTTGGCCAGGGATGCGAGCTCCTTATCCAACCGGTCCTCCTCCTTGGCCCGGCGCAGCATCATCACCAACGCCGAGGTGTGAAGAACCTGGCCGCGATGCCCCGCCGGCAGGCCGCGGCCACCAAGGCGGTGGCCATGTGCGTCTTGCCGGTCCCCACGTCGCCATAGAGGACGAGGTCTTGGGCGCGGTCGATGAAATCCAGGGACTCCAGGGGCTCATGTCCGTAGTCCCCGGTGAACTTCACGCAGGTGTAGTCGAAGCCGCTCAGGGTTTTCAAGGCCGGCAGCCGCGCTGCCTTCAGCAGCCGCTGGCGCCGGGATTCGAGTCGGGATTCGTGCTCGGCGACCAGGACCCCGTGCAGGTATTCGCGTTGTTTCGGGGTGCCTTTCTCGGCCCACTCGGTGAGTACGCTGCCGGTCAGCGAGGCGTGCTTTCCGGCCTCGAGGATCTCCTGGACGGTGATCGGATTCATGCGACTTCTCCCGTGCTGGTGTTCAGGATGGTGAAGGTGTCATAGACGCTCAGATCCACGTTGGCCGCCGGTGGTTCGGTCCCGTCGGCCAGGCGGCGGGCCAGCATGCCCAGCATGGCCATGTCCGGTTCGTCCCCGCGCTGGATCAGGGTGTCGGCGGCCTGGATCGCGGTATCGAACCCGGTGGTCCCGGACGCGGCGTCCACCGCGCTGAACAACCGGCGCCGGTTGGTGGCGGTGGCCGCATCCAGCCAGTCGCGCACCGGGTCGCTGACCAGGGTCCGCAACGGGGAATGGGACCACGCACCGGGTTTGGTCACCAGCAACGGGAGAGGGGACGCCGGGTCGAAGATCGTCTCGGCCTGCGTCCCGAAGACACGCTCGAAGGTGCGCACCGGTGCCGAGTGCTCGTCCAGGATCTGCACCACCTCATGGCCCAGCCCCACGGTGAGCATCCGCCCATTGAACATTGGCCCGGCTGCGTAGGTGTTCCCATCAATGAGCAGGTTCCCGGTCTTGTCGGCCCTGCGCGATTCGTAGCGCACCGCTTCGAAACCGATCCCCGGCAGCTGAAGGGACGCGGCCACGTCCTGGGCAAACAGCTCGCCCAGGGGCAGGCCCTTGCGGTAGTGCACGGTGGCGGCCAACGAGTCGCATTTGGCCATCAACACCTCATTGAGCCTGGCCAGGGAGGCAGCTTCTGGCAGCGGGACCATGAAGTTGCGGCGCAGGAACCCGACCGCGTTTTCTTTCGTTGCCCTTCTCATGCCCCGAATACGCGTTGCAATAGCGTGATTCGGACCGGTAGTGGAGCTTGAACGCACCAAAGAGCTTCGACTCGACGACCTTGGTTCCGACCCTCCGACCGATGCCCGTGGCGTTGTCGAACACCAGGTGCCGTGGCGCCGCGTTGATGTGCTCGAACACGGTGCGCAGCCCGTGGGCGACGCATTCGGCGGTCTCGCCGCGGTAGGCCTGTACGAAGCGCATGTTCGAGAACGGGAAGGTCACCAAGAAGATGTGCAGCACCTGCCGGACCCCGGCAATGATGGCTTCGGCCTGCCCGAAGTCGACCTGCACGGTGCCGGCGGGCCAGAGAAGCTCGGTGAAGCCCTCCCCGGGCTTCCGGTGGGCGGCCTTCCATTTCTTCGCGTACCGCTGCACCGCCGAATACGCGCCGGTGAAACCGTGTTCCTCCACGAGCCGGTCAAAGACCCGTTTGGCCGTATGCCGCTGCTTGCGCGGTCGGCGATCATCATCGGTGAGCCACTGCCCGATGTGGTGCTCGAACCCGGTGAGCACCGAGGCGCCCGGCCGGGCGGTGGGGGCCGCCGGGGCCGGGGAGAAATCCTGTTGGTTGGCGTACTTGGAGACCGCGTCCCGGCTGACTCCCAACCGTCGGGCGATCTCCCGGCCCGAGATTCCCTGGGAATCCATAGTTCTGATATTTTCTTGTACGGACATGGGTACCGTCATCTGCTTTCCAGTTCCTTCCGGCGCACACGCTTTGCAATGGCAGCGCCGTATGGAACTTATCTGGGTGGTGGCGGGCCCATGTGCCTTGACACACTGGACGGGCCCGAACCACCGGGTGGTCTTTCTCTGCAGGCCAGTCCGGGAATGATGATTTCCGGGTGGAATTCTCTGGCCTGATTCTTACCGCTCTTTTGGCTGGAAACCGGCCACCAACTTGGCTGGATTCCTTGGCTCAAACGGCCTACAGATAGTCGATCACACACATCTCCGCCTGCGACCCGTTCGACTGCCCGATGGTGGACGAGTACCGCCCCTACTAAAAAAGGCGCAGCCCGGCAGCCCGTTGGCGTCGTCCAGGGAAGAACTGCACGGCGAGAAACATCTGCCCGGCAGACTGTCGCCGACCACCATGGAATCGCCTCAAGCGCCCGGCCGGGGATTCCACGGCCGGACGCTTGAGGTTTCACCGCTTGGGGGATAAACGTCTTCGCTGTTTTCCCCGGCCCGGGCAGAGGCGGCAAGATGCCCGCACCTCGAGGGCGGACGAGGGACTCGTTCCGGGTAAACAGAAGGCCCCTCTATGCCAGAGGGGCCCTCGATGAATGGGGTGGTTTGTCTCGGTTTAGGTTTAGCTTAACGGCGACGTGTCCCTCCCCTCTTGGCCGGTCAAATCCATCAACGGATGCAAGTAGCAATAGGCTAATAACGAGTGCCGGGCCCTGTCAAATCCATCCCTGCCCAGTGCTTCCGTGGCTGAATACAGCCAGTGGCAACCCCAGGCGACCAGGGGGAACCAAGCCTCATTCCGGACCAACAAGCTCAGGGGTCCGGTCCCGCGCCGAACCAACCTTTTCAGCGGACTGCATCAAGGTCCTGGACCACAAGGGTGTCGATGACCCCACGGGCAGGAACTTGCAGGTCAAAGCCCAAGCACCCGAGAACACCCGTTTCTTCAGCAGAACCGGCAAGGATCCGTGTGAATCAAGCGCCAGAGGTGTGCCCTCGGCCGCACCAGGCGGTTCTGCGGCGGCTTCCGTGCCGCGATGAGCGATTTTGCTGCGTTGCCAGGACCAGAACCGCACCAAGGAACTGACCGCAAGCATCGGCTACGAAGACTTCGACTACTCATTGGTTGTCCCCTGAGGTAGCGCCTTTGCTTGTGGCAACCCGATGACCGCGATCGACAGCTCCTCGTCCCGGTGGGTCCACCGCCGGCCGGCAGGATCTGCCCGCCGGTGAGTCCGCTACGGCCAGGTCCCCGTTACCCCGGGGCATCCCGAGGGGACCATGCCGTAAGCCAGCGACCTCGCTTGGTTTGGTGCCCAACCCCTCCAAAAACCCCGGAAACTTGGGGATTTGATTTTCTCTGGAAGCAGTACTATATTTTTTGGCATGCGGGGGAGGAGAGCGAATTACCCCCAGATTGAGGAAGCTGCAGTTGCTTCCTTTCGGGGGAACCCCGCATGGCAGTACCCGGCCGTCGGACAGCTTGAGACGGCCACCGCAGTAAAGAAGTGCCAGCAGTAAAGCAGTAGCCGGAGGGCGTGGTCGTCGGACAGCTTGAGACGACCGCAGCAGTACAGCAGTACAGCAGTACCAGCAACACCAGCAGTAAAGCAGTAGCCGGAGGGCGTGGTCGTCGGACAGCTTGAGACGGCCGCAGCAGTACAGCAGAACCAGTTACCCCGGCAATCAAGCAGTACCAGCAACACCAGCAGTAAAGCAGTAGCCGGAGGGCGTGGTCGTCGGACAGCTTGAGACGACCGCAGCAGTACAGCAGAACCAGTTACCCCGGCAATCAAGCAGTACCAGCAGTAAAGCAGTACCAGCAGTATCCGGCCGTCGGACAGCTTGAGACGGCCGCAGCAAAACCGGCAGTACCAGCAGTAAATCAGTAAAGCAGTACCCGGAGGGCGTGGTCGTCGGACAGCTTGAGACGACCACAGCAGTACCAGCAACACCGGTAGTACCTGCAGTACCGGGCCGTAGGACAGCTTGAGACGGCCACAGCAGTAAAGCAACACCCTATGGGGCGGGCTAGAGATGGAGCTATATCCATCACTAGCCCGCCTCATGCCGTTCGTGTCAAAGTTTGCATCGCTCACCAGTTGCGCGCACCAGGGCAGGAATCGGAGTTGACGCTCTCCAAGAGCTCACCCCTTGCCTCCTCGGGTGTTCCTCGGCCGCCCGCTAGAGCTTCCGCCTGGGGGTGGGGCATGGGTAGCAATGGCGTGAAATAGCGCGCCAGGTCACACGTGCCAGTTTGGGGTATACCCCAATCAGACGACAGGAGACGAGTTAACTACGTCTGGTTAGAGTAGTGCCCCGTAGAGTGGTGTAACACCCACCAGTGACCTGTACGTTCGTGAAACGGGCGCGGTCACCGTGGGTCCTTCGAGGAAACTCTCACATCCCACTCGAAAGGACATCTCACGATGACCGCTCCTCATATTGTCGACCCTGCCACCGTACTTTCCGAAGCATTAGGCGACGCGTCGCCCGATCTGATGCGTCACTTGCTGCAAACCATGATCAATGCCCTGCTTTCAGCCGACGCGGACGCCGTGGCCGGCGCCGAATGGGGCAAGCCCTCATCCGAGCGCCTGGCCCAACGCAACGGCTACCGCCACCGCGAGCTCGACACCCGCGCCGGCACCATCGATGTCGCCATCCCGAAACTGCGCCAGGGCACCTACTTCCCCGACTGGCTCCTGGAGCGCCGCAAGCGCGCCGAAGCGGCCATGATCACCGTCGTCGCTGACTGCTACCTTGCCGGGGTCTCCACCCGGCGCATGGACAAGCTCGTGAAAACCCTGGGCATCCACTCCCTGTCCAAATCACAGGTCTCCCGCATGGCCACGGACCTCGACGAGCAGGTCCACGCGTTCCGCACCCGGCCGCTGGGCGATGCGGGCCCGTTCACGTTCGTCGCCGCCGACGCACTGACGATGAAGGTCCGCGAGGCCGGGAGGGTGATCAATGCGGTGGTCATGGTCGCCACCGGCGTCAACGCGGACGGTCACCGCGAGGTCCTCGGGGTCCGCGTGGCCACCAGCGAGACCAAGGCCGCCTGGAACATGTTCTTCGCCGACCTGGTGGCCCGCGGCCTGACCGGGGTCCTGATGGTCACTTCCGACGCGCATGCCGGCCTGGTCGAGGCCATCGCGGCGAACCTTCCCGGGACGTCCTGGCAACGCTGCCGCACCCACTATGCGGCGAACCTGATGTCAGCGACCCCGAAAAACCTCTGGCCGGCGGTGAAAGCCATGCTGCACTCGGTCTATGACCAGCCGGATGCAGCCAGCGTGAACGCCCAGTTCGACCGGCTCCTGGACTACGTCGAGGAAAAGCTCCCGAAGGTGTTCGAGCACCTGGACGCAGCCCGTGCCGACATCCTCGCGTTCACTGCGTTCCCGAAGGATGTCTGGCAGCAAGTCTGGTCCAATAATCCCAATGAGCGTTTGAACAAGGAGATCCGCCGCCGGACCGACGTGGTCGGGATCTTCCCCAACCGCGACGCGATCATCCGCCTGGTCGGGGCCGTCCTGGCGGAGCAAAGTGATGAATGGGCCGAGGGGCGCCGCTACTTCGGCCTTGAAGTCCTGGCCCGCTGCCGCCTCACCATCGTGGACTCCGGCCCCGAAACACGCAGCGACCTGCCCGGACTGGAAACCCTGGAAGCCGCCGCATGAGCCACACCCGGACCGCTGCCCCGGAACGCGGGGACGACCCCGCGCTTCTTGCTGCCGGCCACGACACCGGCTGGTGGGACGAGCACGGCTGCCCGGCGCCCTGGCCCGCGGACTTCTGGCAGCCCGACGGCACGATCAACCCCGCTTGGCAGCACGCCGGCATCACCCACGAGGAGGTACCCTTCACCGAGTCAGATAACCACAGCTTCTAGCCCTCACCAACCTCGAAGCACCAAAACGGTTACACCACTCCACGGGACTTGACCCTGGTTAGGCTCATGGCTCGGTGGTGCCGACATTTTCTTGCACGCTCTAGGAAGCTAACTGGACATTTTCACGTGGATGGAAATCTGAGGTGACCCGGGAAAGATGCCTCTCGCAAAAAGACGGCATGATTTCCGGGATACTTCAGAGTGCCCGCGCTTGGGTGCGTGGCGAGGCCAAAATGATGAAGACGCGCGCCGTAGGCAGGCATGCGATGGGCGCGCGGCCAGAGACCTACGTGGGGGCAGCACGCTATCCCGCGTATACGGCCGGCCAGGCCGGTGTCGTCGCGCATGTCGCCGCAGGGCAACTCGAGTGTCAATGGCAGCGCGAACAGCGCCCAATGGTCATTCAAGAGCTAGTACCTAAAACCAGCGGTTGCGCAACGACATCTGCTGGTCGGTTTTCGACCCAAGTAAGCCTGCTGGCGAGCCCTTCGAACATTCCGTTTGAGGATCTGTGACCGAACAGATATCGCCGTCTCTTGAGTATGAGTCACCTGGGTGCGCGGCACAGTGTGGATGATGCTCGGCAAAATTCGCCCCAGCGCGTCCGAAGCGCCAGAAGCCTGCTGACCTATTCGTCGTCAGCTTCGTTTGTGCTCTCCGCGACGACCAGTTCGGCCTCGATCTGCTCTGAGTCTTGGACATCCTCGCCGACCTCGTTTCCTCGGTCATCTTCGCCAAGGCTGGCGCGGTATTCGTTGCGAACCTCCCAGAGCGACTTCCCAGACTCCTGGATCTTCCAGAATCGCCAACCATTGATGACGCCCCGATACAGGCCGGTCGAGTTGGCAGCCACCCCCGCCGCGGACGGCGTGTCATAACCAACATCGTCGACGAACACGCGCCCGTCGAGCCCGACCGCGGCGGTCGCACCGTTCAGGACAGCGGGGCGAGCGACGAGCACGGTTCCCGGCTGAATGAGCCCCTCCGAGACAAGTAGCGCCAGGTCGACTTCCCCCGAAGCTTCAGGCTGGACCGGCTGCGTTGCGAGCCCAATATGTCCTGCTGGTGCAGGCCAAACCTTTAGGACCGACGCCGCGAGCATCGTCGTACGCGCAGTGATCAGCGTCTCGTCCCAATTGGTCGGCGCGGACTGAATGACATCGTTCGTGAGGAGCACGTCGTTGATGTGCTGAAAGTGCTCTACCTTCTTCGACCATGATCCGTTTGAAACCTTCGAATTCAGTTTCTGGGTCACTAAGGTGAGGTTGCCGAGTTCGTGCAGAGTGCGGTCGCGTGACGCCGCCTTCGTTTCGGCTTCGTCGGGCGACCATATAGCCGGCCAGTTTGCCCGCCACTTTTGAGGGAGTAAGTGCTCGACCGTACCGACCCCACGCGCGATCGGCCCCATACCGAGTGCATTCCAATCAGGGTAACCACGGCGGTAGTCTTCGAGCGCTTCAAGGATCATTCGGAGTCGAGCACGGAGATACTTGTTGTATGCGGGCGCACCCTTCAGCGTCGAGGCGACCTCTGTGTCGTCCGGCCAGTACCCGACGGGCGTCTTGTTCGAAGCGAGGTAGGACTGGACTTCAATGGCCAGACGATCGTGCGGCTGCCTGCTGAGGTGGACGATGAGGTCGACCATGAATCGGTTTGTGCCCTGCGAGGGCGCTTTTACGATCGCGCGGCGGACGAACCAGCTTTCGAGGTACTTGAGGATCTGGGTCTTGTCTTTTTCCGGAACATCGGATTGCGGCTCCTCATCGAGCCAGATCAGCAGCGGTCGCACGACCTCAGAATCGAGAGTGCCGACACGATAACTGAACCATTGCACCCTCGTCAACGGACCGTTTACCGCTTGCGCCCCCTCGATGACGAACCGATATCTATCCGCAGCCGTCTTGATCTCCGGTAGCAAACTGGACAGGTCGGGCCGCCTGTCGGTCACGTAGCCCTTGAATTGCGTGAATAGCTCTCGGATCGGGAAGTCTTCGAGCCGTCGGGCGCGCAGCCAGTGCCAGAGGAACCAGGACGCACGCGGGTGCGAGGTGCGTCCGGCCGTGACCTGAGTGACCCACCACGGACTCTCGAGTTCAGCCCAGTTACTGAGGTACGCGACTTCGACTTCCGCTTCGGTTCCGGCGTGATTCTGGAAGATGAAGTTCTTGATGAGGTCCGCGGCGCTCAGCGGCTCGCCCCGTGCATTCAGCGTCTCAAAGATCGCCTGCGCATCCTCTGTCGCGTCGAGGCGAATGCTCACGATCTCAAGCTGACCGGACACGGCATCAACGAGGAGCTTCGCGCTGATCTCGAGCTCGTCCGCTTTGTCGAGCCACGCGCCGATGGAGTCGCTGAAGTACTGATGCGCCTCAGCGAGCCGCGACGGCACGACGCTCGAATAGTCAACCGGAGCAGGGGCGCTCATGACCGATTTGAATCCCGCCCGGTCGAGATTCGTCGGCCAGACCTTGTAGCGGTCCTCAGGCTTCTTGTGGAAGGCGGCCGGATTGACGATGAGCGGCTCGACCTGTGCCGCGAGCATTGCCAGACCGCGGGATTCAAGCTGCGAGTGAAGTGAATCGAGGAGGATCTGGAGCGTCGTGAGTCGCTGCTGACCATCGATGACACTCCACTCCTGCATGGTGCCAAGCGTGGAAGGCAGCTGCTGTACGACGAAAGCGCCGAGGAAGTGCGTGGCGGCCGGGTTCTTCGTGGCCAGCACATCAGCGAGCCGCGCTATGTCCTCCCAGAGGGGCTGCCATTGCCGCTCCTTGGACCAGACGTAAGGGCGCTGGAAAAGTGGCACCACCATTCTTGAGGGCTGATAGAAGACCTCCCGTGGATTGACCTTTTCGGGCTTCATGCCTTGTTCTCGTTCGTCGTCATAACTGCGTATTCCTAGCTGGGTGAATCAATTGTCATCCGCTGTCATCGGTTCTCCTTAAGGGATGGCCCGAGACAGACCCACATCTGAACCTACACAGCGTCGCTGACGTTCAGGATCACCAACGGTCTCGGCGCGCCGCGCCGCGCCTCCGGTGTCCATCGGAAACGGCCGTTTCCGGCATGGAATGGCCTCTATGGATATTTACCGGACATGCTGCTTCAGTGATGCACTCGCCCTGGCTGTGCGCCGGTCTGGGGTTCGCTGGGGGTTCTCCGACCTCGGGGATGGTGTGGCCGCTGCAGGCCGCCTTGGTTACCGCGGCCTGCTCGATGCGCGATACGGTAAACCGTCGCATTGCGTCGCGCATTCGGCACCACCCTACGAGGTACCACTGGCCGTCCGTGGAGGCGAACAACACGGGTTCGACGTCAGGGGTGGTCGTGGTCCTGTCTCTCGATGTGTAGCGAATGCGGACTACTCAATGCTCGGCCATCGCTTCCTCCAGGGGGGGACCTGACCATGCGCGATGAGGAGGGCGGCGTGCTGACCTAGATACGGTGGGCCAGCTCGTCGGCTCTTGCCCGCGTTCTTGGATCGAGGACGTCCAGGATCTTCTGGATACCGGCTGCTGCCAGGTCGGCGTAGGGGCATCGGGTGCGGCGGACACGGCCGCCATGAGCGCCACGGCCTGCGCGGGAGACAGGCTGACGGGTGGCAGGGACGCGTCGGCGGCCAATCCGTACCCACCGCCCGGACCTGGGCGCGCCCATAGAGGCGCGCCGCTGTTCTCCAGCGCATCGAGGTCTCTCTTGATCGTGCGCACGGAAACCTCGCACTCTCCGGCCAACCGTTCGGCGGACCCCCCACGCGCCGCTGCGGCTTAACCACTCAAGCTGGCCGAAGGCAAGACGACCACAAGGTCAGCCGTGAGCATTCCGGCTTAGGCCACTAACGCATTGCTGCCGTATGGCAGTGTCGGAAGCCTAGTGAGAACGCTGAATGATCCGGTACACCGTGCTCCGGGCCACTCCGAAGAGTTCGGCGATTTCGGCGCTGGTGTGCTGGCCTCCGCGGTGGAGGGCGACGAGGTGTTTTTCCTGGGCGGGGGAGAGCTTGGGCTGTTTGCCGCGGAGCCTGCCCTTGGCCTTGGCGATTTGCATGCCTCCGCGGGTGCGGGCGCGGATGAGGTCGGATTCGAATTCGGCGACCATGGCCAGGACGTTGAACAGCAGCTGGCCGACGGGGCCGGTGGGGTCGTGGATGGAACCGCCGAGACTGAGCTTGATGTTGCGCTTGGTGAGGTCCTCGACGATGTCGCGGGCGTCGGGCAGGGAGCGGGCGAGCCGGTCCAGCTTGGTGACCACCAGGGTGTCCCCGGCCCGGCATGCGGCGAGGGCTTGGTTCAGTCCCGGGCGTTCGCGGTTCCGTCCCGTGAGGCCGTGGTTGACATAGACCAGATCCTCAGGCACGCCGAGAGACTGGAGTCCCGCTTGCTGGGAGGAGAGGTCTTGTTGGTTGGTGGAGAGACGCGGGCGTACCCGACCAAGTGCGGTGACATGGATTGTGTAGCGTTTGCACCACCTTCACCGGGCATTAGTGCTGGCGGGGCATGCGCGAATCTGCAGGCTGCCGAAATAATTGAATTTTCGTAACTGTTCAGGGGGTGGCGGGGATCCAGGGGTCCCCGGCGAACGCGTCCTGGAGCGCCCGGAGCGTGTTGGCGCCCTGCTTGCAGGCGGTGCCCACGTAGGAGCGGATGGCCAGGAACGCCTCGGCGCCGTCCCATGAGCGCCAGGAGCCGGAGACCTTCTGCTGCAGCTTGACCATGCGGATACCGCGCTCGGCTTCGTTGTTCGAGAACGGGACCCGGAAGTCGCTCGCGAAACGCAGGACATCATCCCGGTTCACGTCCAGGCGCCGGAGCAGGGACCTGATGGTTCCCAGGGCCGGACGCCCGCGTTTGCCGATGGGCGGAGGCAACGGGTTCAGCCTGATTCCCTCGGCAACCAGGCGTTGGTATCGGCGTC
Source organism: Paeniglutamicibacter cryotolerans (assembly GCF_014190875.1). Taxonomy (NCBI): domain Bacteria; kingdom Bacillati; phylum Actinomycetota; class Actinomycetes; order Micrococcales; family Micrococcaceae; genus Paeniglutamicibacter; species Paeniglutamicibacter cryotolerans. The sequence goes on from NZ_JACHVS010000001.1 coordinate 1,975,397, forward strand.
GGTAGCCACGCAGGACCCGCTTGTTCAAGCGGGTCCGCCCGGCGTCCTTGGCCTCGTTGACGGCCACCAGGATTTCGACCAGCAACCCCGCCAGCCCGGTGGCCCATTGCTGCCCGGTGCCCTCCGCGATCCCGTCCAACTCCCGCAGGTGGTGGACATCGCACAACCCGTGTTGCACCGGGAACTTCCGGTAGGCCGGCAGCCCGTCGTGGACCGCGACCCCGGTGAAACCGTGACCCAGGATCCCGCCGGAGCCGATCGCCTCGGCTGAGCGGCCGGTGGCCAGATGCAGCAGCGTCAACTCGGGCGTGCATGCCACGTGCACCCTCCGCAGCACCCCGTTGACGCGGGCCCCCGTCTCATCGAAGTGTACCACCGAGGCGTGCCGCAGCCCCCGGCGGGCCGTTTCGAGGAATGGTTCCAGCAGTGTCTTTGCCCGGGCGGCCAGGGAAGCCAGCCACCCGGTGGACACCGGCGCGCCGAACGCGTCGGCCATGAGCTCGGCGGTGCGGGCGACCGGCAGGTGCTGCCGGTGCAGCAGGTAGGCGCCAAGTCCCTGGATCCGCGGTCCATAGCAGGTGGTGGCAGTCGCCTCGGGAGGGAACAGGGCCTCGGTGCGGTGCCCGCAGGAACACGTGCGGGTGAGCACCCGGTGCTCAACGATCTGGAGCCGGATCGGCGGCAGATCGAAGACCTGCCGGAAACGGTCCCCGGATATTGGTGCATCCGCCAGGTCCAGCCCGCACCGTCCGCAGGCGTCGGGTTCCTGGAAGAGCACTTCATCGGGGTGTTCGGCAGGCTCCAGGCGCATCCCCGCTTCCCCGGACTGCTTGCCGGGCTTGCGCCCGGTGGGCTGGCGCAGGGATCTGGGCGGGGGTTTGATGAACGCGTCGGTGCTGGGCGGCTTGGAGGAGTTCTGTGAGTTTTTCCCCAGGCGAACCTCGAGGGTGGCGACGGTGGCCTTCAAAGTGTCGATCTCGGATTTCAGTTGCACGATCAGCGCATCGCGTTCCTCCAGCCGGGCCAGCAAGGCCTGGACCGTGGGGACAACGGATGAATCGGACATGGAAACCAGCCAACCCTGGCGAGACGGTGCCTATCTGCGAACACTTTCAGGATCCACCCGCAGGGACGGGAAACCGCGGCAACACGCCGCACCAACCCCCTGAACAGTTACGAATTTTCAATGTTTTTAAATGTCGGGTCTTTTGTCAGTGGGTGTCGCGCTGGGGGATCGGTGAAGGGAACTTGTGGAAGGAAGTTCGCCATCGTCAAGCGATACCTCTTCATATTCAATGTGGCCAAGTTTCCGGGCTCTTGAACTTTGGACGTGGTGCTGGTGTTCAGCACGGCCGGAGGCCCGCCGTGGACAACAGTATACGAAGCCGATAGTTCCGGTGATTCCGGTAGCCCCGGCCGATCCGTTTCATGTTCTTCGCCGTCAGGTTCGCCGCCTCACTACGGGCATTGGTCAACCGGGTCACGCAGAACACCTGAAGCTCCGCCTTCCACGACTTCAGGGTCCGCAGCAGCGATTTTGCCTCCGGCATCGTGGTCGCCCGCACGCCGGCTTCCAGCGCCTCCCAAGCCGTTCCGAACGCCTCCAAATCGGTGGTTTTTAGCAGCTCCCGGACCTTCTCCTTCACCGCATACACGACACCGAGCTCAATATCGGCGGCAATGATCTCCTCCAACCGCACCTGCTGTCTGGAGCTCATGTTCTCCACGTTGCAGGTCAGCAGTTTCCGGTACTTGTAGCTCGGTTCGGTCATCCGTCCGCGCCGGCCCACCGTCTCATGAGAGCGGCGCAACCGCACCGCGGTGACCATCCGATTACTCAAGGCAACAACGTGGAAATGGTCCACCGTGATCTCCGCTTCAGGCAGCGCCTCGCGGACCGCCTTGCGGAACTCGGCTGACATGTCCATCGCCACGATCCTCACCCGGTCCCTCCAGGCTCGGGGCCTCTTTCCGATCCAGGAGAGCACCGTGGGCCCGCGCCGGCCATCGACAACGTCCAGGATCGTGCCGGTTTCCAGTCTCCGTGAACACGATCGACCACGGCTCGACCCGCATCACCTTGCCCGTGGTTCCCAGCACGTAGCGGACCTTACGAAACCGGTGCTCATCGACGCCCAGCCAGCGCACGTGCCGGGCGTCCACGTCCCCGACGGTCTTCTCGGTGGCGGTCAGTTTGCGCATCACCGTCGGCCAGGAGACACCGGACGCCCGGGCGATGCCCGTCACGGCGCGCAGCTCGTTCATGCCGGCGTCCACGATCTCGCCCACCAGGCGCGTGGTCAGCCGTGAGCGCAGCGGCAGCTGCTCGGTGCACTGCACAAAGGAGCGCCGCGTGCAGGCAGCCTCCCGGCAGGCGAGCCTGCGTTTGCGCACCAGCACCTGCAGGTCCTTCCCGCCGCAGGCCACGTCCTTGACCCGGTGCACGGGTCTGGCCTGGATGCGCGAGGAAAGAACCCCGCAGGAAGGGCACCCGGCCTCGGTGGAAAGCGGCTCGACGACAACGGTGCGCCCGGCCGTGGAAGTCTCCACGGACAGCACCCGGTAGTCCTCGAGATTGAACAAAATCGACGCGGCATCAACAGCGCCGGTATCCTTGAACACGGCTCGTAGTCCTCAGTATGAATGTCTTGAACAACACCAATACTTGCAGGGCTACGAGCCCTATCTATATTTGGGACACCACGCTAAAAGTCCGAGAGCCAGTTTCCGTAGCTGACGTGTCTCGAAGTTGCCTGCCGTAGGTTCCGAATACCCTGGTCAGATGGTGAACAACGATGGATCGAATGAGAACGAGTTGCCAGATGGCCTCTTTGAGGTATTACTGACCAGCGACCTTGAGAGCCACGTGGAGTCATTCGAAGGGCGTTCCGCCGTAGTCGAGGGGCTTGGCGTTGAACAGGCCCCGCGATCTTTGACCAGGTTTCTGGCTGATTCCATCGAAACGAGAATGAGTCAGCTTGCACCCCAAGACATGGTGCTGCTGTCAAATAAGATACTGCGCCTTATAGAAAGCGCTGAGGTCGTAGTCGATGGACCAAAGCGGCTCCGAGCGATTCAGAGGGATACGACATTCCGACGCCGTGAGATGCTGCGGCCCCAAACACCGCTGGACTCGGCCGCGCTCCTGACAAATAGCCGAGAAGATCCTCAACTCGCTGCCGAGCTGAAAGCCGAGTTGTCATCCGCCGATCGTGTTGACCTGCTTTGTGCTTTCATCAAATGGCAGGGGATCAGACTCCTGGCCGAGGCGCTTGACGAAGCGAAAGTCCGCGGGATTCCGATTCGAGTGATCACCACGACATATATGGGCGCGACCCAGCGTGAGGCCATCGATCAACTGGTTCAGCGTTACGGCGCCGAGGTTCGTATTAACTATGAAACGAACGCGACCCGTCTTCACGCCAAGGCATGGATGTTCCACCGGAATTCGGGATTCGATACGGCCTATGTGGGCAGTTCGAATCTCAGCAGACCGGCCCTTCTTGATGGACTTGAATGGAATGTGCGGTTGTCGGGCGTTGCAACGCCGCAGCTCCTACAGAAGTTCGGTATGACCTTTGACAGCTACTGGGGCGACCCTGCATTTGTTCCCTACGATCCAGTCCTCGATCGGGATCGCTTAGACGCGGCACTCAAACGAGCAGGAAGTACAACGGCCGAACGAACATTAGGCGCCACCGGCCTGGAAGTTGTTCCACTGCTGCACCAGAAGGAGATGCTCGAAGAACTGGATGGAGCTCGCTCGAACCGGGGCGAACATAGGAATCTCGTGGTTGCGGCCACAGGAACAGGCAAGACTGTACTTGCTGCGCTGGACTATAAGCGCCTCAATGAGGCCGCCGGCGAAGACCTGACGCTGCTGTTCGTTGCGCACCGCAAGGAGATCCTGGAACAGTCTGTATCCACCTACCGGAAGGTGCTCGGGCGTGGTGCCTTCGGGGAGCTCTTCGTGGATGGACAGCGTCCAACGTCCTGGAAACACGTATTCGCGAGTGTCCAGTCTCTTGCCGCCCTTGGACTGGCTGAAATTCAGCCTGGTGCTTTCGACGTTGTGGTCATCGATGAGTTCCACCATGCCGAAGCCAAGTCCTATCGTAAGCTCATCGAGTACCTGCAGCCCCAGGAGCTCCTCGGGCTGACCGCAACTCCCGAGCGTGGTGACGGTGTCAACGTCGCTGATACCTTCTTCGACGGACGGATCGCCAGTGAGCTGCGACTGTGGGATGCGTTGGATGCCGACTTGCTGGTGCCGTTCCATTACTTCGGGGTAGCCGATGACGTTGACCTGAGCGCCGTCGAATGGAAGCGCGGGAACTACGATATGACGGAACTCAGCAACGTTTATACCGGAAACTCCGTCCGCGCCCTGAAAGTCATCACGGAGTTGCGGGACAAGGTACTCAGTACTTCTGACATGCGGGCGTTGGGGTTCTGTGTATCCGTTCAGCACGCCCACTACATGGCCAAGGTCTTCAACGACGCCGGTATTCCGGCCGTTTCCGTCTCCGGGGACACTCCTTCGCAAGAACGAGAAGCAGCCCTGCGGAAACTGCGGGCAAGGGAACTGAACTGCATCTTCGCAGTTGACCTTTTCAATGAGGGGCTCGACGTCCCTGAGATCGATACGATCCTGCTCTTGCGGCCGACTCAAAGCAGCACCATCTTCCTCCAGCAGCTGGGCAGGGGTCTCCGCCGGGCCGATGACAAGGCCGTACTGACGGTGCTGGATTTCATCGGTCAACAACGTCGTGAGTTCAGGTTCGACGTGAAATACCGGGCGCTGCTGAATGCACCACGTGCCGAGTTGGAGAGAGTCCTGAATGGGCAAGGCCAGGGACTTCCTTCCGGATGTGCGATCGTGCTTGACCGGGTCGCCAGGAAGATCGTTCTCGATAACATCCGGAATCAGCTGAAACTGAATCGTCCGGCACTGGTCAGGGAAATTCGCTCCTATGGGCGAACGGAACTGGATGTGTTCCTCGAAGAGTCAGGACGCGACGTCCGCGATATCTATCGCAAGAGCGGGGACGCCTGGACGGAACTGCTTCGGAAAGCCGGGCTGGTGACTGCCCGCTCGTCGTGGGAGGAAGGCCTGGCCGAAATCCTGCCCGAGCACCGAACTGAAGAACAGGAGCTCCTTAAACGGATGACTCGTTTCTTGCACGTCGATGATGCAGAGCGGGCCGAGGCATATTCGACGCTTCTTGACCCAGAATCGCCACGCTATGAGGCCTTGGGGCAACGACAACAGACATTTGCCCGGATGCTCTTCTTCACGTTCTGGGACGATGGCGGAAGCTACAAGACCTACGACGAAGGATTGGACCGGATTCGGGCCAACGGATATGTTGTGGCCGAGCTGCGATCGAGCCTGGCCCGCGGCGTCAACTCAAGCGCATACGCGCCGAAGGGATTGGGCCTGGGACTGCAACACGTTCCGCTGTATTCACATGCGACCTATTGGAGGTCGGAGGTGTTGGCTGCACTCGAATATGGCTCGTTGGAAATGGGGAAGGGTGTCAGCCACAGGGAGGGGGTTGCCTGGTGCCCGGCTTCGTCCACGGACGCGTTCTTCGTGACGCTCAACAAGGATGAAAAGGTCCACAGTCCAAATACGTTGTACAAGGACTATGCCATCAGCTCCGATCTCTTCCATTGGGAATCACAGAACGCCACTTCTCCGAAGAGCCCCACAGGTCGCAGATACCTGGATCGGAAGTCCCACGGCTCCCACATCCTCCTGTTCACCCGGGATATCGGAAAAGACAGTCAAGGCCTTTCGCAGCCTTTTACCTGTCTGGGAACAGCAGATCTCGTCCAGCATCGGGGTGAAAAGCCTATCGCCATCACGTGGAAGCTGAAGCGGGATATGCCGGTCGATGTTTACAACGTGGCAAGTGCCGCAGCGCGGTAGCTATGGCAGAGAGGTCATGGTGAACTTTCTGGCCACGGCTGTCCTGATGTTTCCGGATGACACCAACGTCTGGAATCCATAATCTCGGAACCTGGAGAACTTTCCAGGAAACGACCGGCCAAGGGCCATGTTGAGGTGTGCCTGCCTGCCGGCAATCTTTGCTGCTTGGAGACGTTGAGCGCTGAAACGCTTCAGTAGGGCGGACACATCTCCGCCACAAGCGAGGATCGTGGCCAGTGCCATCGCATCAATCAGTCCTAAGGCCATGCCCTGACCACCGATGGGACTGACTTCGTGGGCGGCATCGCCTAATAGCACGACATGACCGTTGACCATGTCAGATACCCGGCGATTGGATGACCTGAACTGGCTTTCCATCGTGCAGGACTTTGGATCGGCCAGATGCCCAGTGCGCAGCCGAACCAGCTCGCTTAGGTCCTTCTTTTCGGAGGCGCTGGTCCAGGCCACCCAGCGGCGAATATTTCCGGGGAGCGGGAAAGATTCAACGATCCCATCATGGTGCAGGAAGAGCGCGGCTGTGGAACCGAAGTCCGTGGTATCCGGGTAATCGCCCATGACGTAGTGATCCGGGTACCGGCTGCCGCCAAACGTCAGACACATGGATTCACGCACAGAGGACTGGGTGCCGTCTGCGCCGACCAGATAGCGCGTATCAAGCTCGGCGACCGATGTGCCCAAAGAATCTCCGACGTGAGTCGTCCGAATCGATAGTCCTCGTTGCTGAGTGCCCTCGGTATAGCCACAGAACTCGACACCCCCTAGGAACGCCTCTGGATCAAGCTCATGGAGCCGGGACCGCAGGATCCTCACCGTCTCGTTTTGCGGCAGGGCGAGGACATATTTGTGCGGGCCCGGCAGGACTCCGAAGTCCAACGAAGCAATGACCTTTCCGCGCGAAATTCCCACACCTTCCCGGATCTTGATACCCCTACTGACGACCTCATCCCCGACGCCCGCCAGGTCTAGGACGTCCAACGCCGGCGGGTGGATACCTATGGCCCGGGAATGGCTGCCGATCTCGGGCCTTCGCTCCAGCACCTTGACCTTCATGCACGCTTGGATCAACAAAATGGCCAGCGTTAGCCCGGAAGGACCGCCACCGACAATGACCACATCAAGCATTGCCGGGCACCTCGGGTTGGAAAAGAGCAAGGTTCCGATAGAGGCCACCTTGTTGGACCTGCCAACCAGCCGGAACCAATCGAGCCAGTTCGTCCGCTGTGTAACTCCGCCTAATGGAGGTCAAACCATCGCGTCGGATGAAAGACGACTGTGCCAAGGGGAGCGTCGCGGCACCGAACCAGAAGAGTGCGGATCGGCTCCGACGGATATCACTGTGGATTGCCAAGGAACCGGTGAGTGACTCCGTATCGGAGAAGAGCCCCGCCAGTTGGGGCGGGCTCAGATGATGCAGGATGTGGTTCGAGACGACCACATCGAATTTTGCACCTTCGGCGACCAACTCCGAGCTGAAAGCGGGACGAAAGGACAGCCGGTCCCTTCCGAGCCCGGTCTTGTCGGCTGCTCTGGTGGCAAAGCGATAAGCGCGTTCATCGGGATCAATGCCCAGCACCCGGATGTCGAAGCCGTCCTTGGCGGCCCAGCGGGCCAGATTGATGGTGATGTCTCCGCCGCCGCAACCGATGTCCAGAAGGGTGGCCCGACGATCCCGGGGGAGTGCTGGTCTGATCAAGGACGTGTAGACCCCGCGCCACCCGGAGACGAACCTGTTCACCAGGGGGAACTGTGTGTACGTGCGTTCCAGCAGGCGCGGATCGCAGTCCGGGCGATCCATTTCCTCGATGGCGTCGGCATCACGTTCCACTGTGTTGCTCAGCTCGTGCGGTCCGGCAACAGGGTCATCAGGGCGGTCTCCACAGTCAGTCCGGGGCCGAAGGCCATCGAGCACACGCGTTCGCCCTCTGGTCCAGCCCCGGTAACGGCACCTTCCATGATGTCCTTGAGCACGAACATCACCGTGGCGCTGGACATGTTCCCGTAGTCGTTCAGGACCCGCCTGGCCGGTTCCAGCTGTTTGTCGGAGAGTTCGAGGCGACGCTGCACCCGGTCCAGGATGGCCCGGCCGCCGGGATGGATGCCCCAGTGCGGGATGTCCGCATAGGTGTCGGTCAATGATTCGTCATGGGCCAGCAATGGCTCCAGGGCCCCGACGATATGGTCATCGATGATGTGTGGAACATAGGTCCCCAACACCATCTCGAACCCCTCATCCCCGATGTTCCAGGCCATGGATTCCTCACCCACCGGGGTGAGGATCGTTTCGAAGTGATCCAGCCGCATGCCAGCGCCCTGGTACTCACGGGCCGTGACGACGGCAGCGGCGGCGCCGTCGGCAAAGATGGCCGATCCCATGATCGCGTCCGGGTTATTCGAGCTGCGCACATGCAGCGAACAAAGCTCGACGCAGATCACCAGCACCACGGCGTTGGGATCTGCTTCGCAGAAGCTCTTGGCCGCCCGCAGCCCCGGGAAGGCGGCATAGCAACCCATGAAACCTAGGTGATAGCGCTGGGTGGAGGGGCTCAGCCCCAGGCCCCGGACCACCTGGTAGTCCGGTCCCGGGTTGTAGAAACCCGTACAGGAAACGGTGATGACGTGGGTGACATCGGCTGCGGTCAGGTCCGGGCAGGCATCCAGTGCCTTGCGGGCCGATTCGATGAAGAGCGGGCCAGCCTCGCGGGCAAAGATCTCGTTGCGGACCTTCGTGCTGGGACTGAGCAACAAACCCGTGTCCCGATCGAAGAACACCGGATCTTGGGCCCGTGAGTCCAGGGTGAGCTCCGCAACTGCGGTGCGCCGGGTGGAGATCTGGGCCGAATCAAAGGACGTGGCAATCAGCCGCTGGCCCAGCCGGGTGAGCCCTGGCTGGGCCGCAAACACATCTCGGGCCGGTTCCTGAAGCAGCACGGTGGGTGGAAGAGCAGTCTGGATGGTTCTCATCATCACTGGCATGAGCCGAGCCTATGGCCCCTGGGCAACCACCGTAAAGGGTAGGGGCCCAAGATTGGCAAGTGATCAGACGGTTTGCAGGATTTCCACCTCGCTGGCGATGGACCGCGCCCGTTCGATCAGCGAATCGTGGCCCAACCCGCCGCCGAGCGAAACCACCACATAGCCCTGCGGATGCCCCTGCACCGGAGTGATGCTGGAAGCCAGCATGCGCACCGGTGTGCCTGTCTGATCCTGGAGTTGGTTGACCAGTGCCGACACGTCCACCGGACGGGTTCCGTCAAAGCGCAGCACCAGCTGAGTTTCCCTCTTATCCGGAGCGCCGGCCGGCGCCACGCCGGACAGTGCCCGGGTGATCTCCGGCAACGAGCTGCGCCGGAAGGATTCGAGCAGGCTCAACGTGGTCGGATGTTCCGGGGAGCTGAAGACCTGCCAGACCGGGCCGTGTTCCACGACTTTGCCCCCGTCGATGACGGCCACCAGGTCGCAGATCTCCTGGATGACACCCATCTCGTGGGTGATCAGCAAGATGGTGACACCACGCTCGCGGTTGATCCGCTGCAACAGTTCCAGGATGGATCGGGTGGTCTCCGGGTCCAGCGCCGAGGTGGCCTCGTCGCAGAGCAGGATCTCGGGATCCTGCACCAGCGCCCGGGCAATGCCGACTCGTTGTTTTTGTCCGCCGGACAGCTGGGCCGGATAGGCGTCGGCGCGGTGGTCCAGACCCACGAGTTCGAGCAGTTCGGCGACGCGTTGGTCGGCCTCCGCGTCGGGGACTCCTGCCATCCGCAACGGCAGCCTGACGTTTTCCCACACGGTCTTGGAGGACATCAGCGAGAAATGTTGGAAGATCATCCCGATCCGCCGGCGTACCTCGCGCAGCTGGTTGCCGGTGACCGCGGCAATGTCCTGCCCATCAAGCAGGATCCGGCCCGAGCTGGGACGTTCGAGCAGGTTCACCGTGCGCAGCAGCGTCGATTTGCCGGCACCGGAGCGGCCGATCACCCCGGTGATCTTTCCCGGCGGCAGATCCAGGCTCACGTCATCCAGCGCCAGCACGCCGGTGGCTGCGCCCTTGGCGGCGTAGGACTTGGTGATGTTCTCGAAGCGGACGCTGCCGCGCGCCGGGGCAAGGGGTGAAGAGGTCATTAGAAGCCCAGCGAGATGTCGCCGTGGTACTTGTCCAGGATGAACTGACGGGTCTTCTCCGAGTTCAGTGCCTCGCCCAGCTTCACGATGCGCGGGTCGTCCTTCAGCTCGGGACGGGTCACCAGGTACTCGGCATACTTCGGGTTGGCCTTGTCGGTGTAGATCGCCGTCTTCACGTCGATGCCGGCATCCAGCGCGTAGTTGGCGAAGACGAAGGCGACATCCACCTGGTCGATCGAACGGGCCAGCTGGGCCCCCTCGAGTTCCTTGATATCCAGCTTGCGCGGGTTATCCATGACGTCCTTGATGCTGGACTGCGAGTCGCCCGGGTTCTTCAGCGTGATCAGCTTCTGCTCCTCGAGCAGGACCAGCGCGCGGCCGGCGTTGACCGGGTCGTTGGGGATGGCCACGGTCGAGCCGTCGGTGACCTCGTCCAGGGTCTTGAACTTGGTCGAGTAGGCGCCGAAGGGTTCGATATGCACCGCGACGGTGGGAACCAGGTCGCCGCCGGTTTCCTTGTTGAAGTTATCCAGGAACGGCAGGTACTGGTAGTAGTTGGCATCCAGTGCCCCGGAGGCCAGCTGGGCGTTGGGCTGGATGAAATCCTGGAACACCTTGACCTCCAGATCGATGCCCTGTTCGGCGAGGACCGGTTTCAGGTTTTCCAGGATCTCGGCGTGGGGGACCGGGGTGGCGCCGACCACCAGCTTGGTCCGGGCTGCCGCCGGCTCGGCGCCCAGATGCGGCACGATGGCCACTGCGGCAACAGCCACGATGATCACACCGGCCAGAATCGAACCGATCATGATGTTGCGCTTCTTCGCCTGGGCGCGGCGGGCCGCAGCCTGTCCGGCGAGGGCCTGCGCCTTTGATTCCTGGGGTTCCGGCTGTGCCATGGGAGTGCTCCTGAAAGAAATGGGTTGTCCGTGTGATGGGAAGGAAACCAGCGCACCAGATGGACGCCCCGGCAGTGAAAACGCCCGACATGAACCGTCTTATGAAGGACACCGACGTGATTGTGACGCCGAAAGCGTCCCGCGTGACGGCGTGGATGACTGATTGTGACGACATGTTCCAACCCCCCATCCGTCATATGACGGACGGTCAGTCTTAGCCGGGTGGAACCGGACAGAATCGGGACAAAGAAGTCGTGACGTCGAAAGAGATCCACCCATGAGCACCACCGCAGCCACCACGTTGGCACACCGCATTACTTCGGAAGCCGAGGCCCTGGACCTGGCCGCCGACCTGGCCGCCCAATTCACCTCCCGCGGAGCCGAAATCGACGAGTCCGGAACCCTGCCGGCAGACGTGGTCGACGCGTTCTCGGCCAGCGGGCTGTGGGCCATCACGGTCCCGCAGGAGTTTGGTGGCCTGGGCGCCTCCACCGCCACGCTGGTGGAGGTCATTGCCCGGATTTCATCGGCCGACCCGTCGCTGGGACAGATCCCGCAGAACCACTTCTGCCTCATCGAGGACGTGTTGCTCTCCGGTACCCGCGAGCAGCAGGAGTTCTTCTTCTCCCTGGCACTTGAAGGTGCCCGCTTCGCCAACGCCTTCTCCGAGGCCGGCGGCAAGACCGCAGCCGAGGTCCAGACCCGGATCATGCGCGATGGCAATGACTACGTGGTCAATGGGCGCAAGTTCTACGCCACCGGCACGCAGTACGCGCACTGGATCCCGGTGCTGGCCGTGGACCCGGACGGCAAGGAACTGCTCGCCTTCGCGCCACGCGATGCACAGGGCCTGCACGTGGTGGGGGACTGGGACGCCTTCGGGCAGCGGGCCACCGCCAGCGGCTCGGTGGTACTCACCGACCTGCGCGTTCCGGCGAACCGGGTCTTCCCGATGTACCGCGAATACGAAAACCCCACGGTCGCCGGCCCACTGGCACAGATCACCACGGCGGCGATCGACCTGGGCATTGCCCGAGGCGCCTTCGCCGCCACCCTGGAAGCGGTACGTTCCTCACGCCCGTGGGTCGATGCGAACATCGACTCGGCCACGCAGGACCCGCTGACACTGAACGAGCTCGGCCGCCTGGACATCGACATCAACGCCGCAGACGCGCTGATACAGCGAGCGGCCCACGTGCTGGACGCAGCCAAGGACGAACCCACCGAGACCTCGGTGGCAGCAGCCTCCGTGGCGGTGGCCAGGGCCAAGGTGCTCACCACCGAGGTGGCACTGGCCGCCGGATCCAAGCTGAACGAACTCGGCGGAACCCGCTCGGTGGTCGGCGGTCGCCGGCTGGATCGCTTCTGGCGCAATGCCCGCGTGCACACCCTGCACGACCCGGTGCGCTGGAAGTTCAACCTGATCGGCAACTACGTGCTCAACGGCGTGTTCCCGAACCGCCACTCCTGGAACTAAGGCCATGACCCTCAACGAAACAGCTGCCTCCCGGCCCGCCGGTGAACTGATCCTCAACGCCTTCACCATGAACAGCCCCGGGCACCTTTCGCCGGGCCAATGGCGCCACCCGAAGGACGCCTCCCACCGTTACCTGGACCTCGACTACTGGCAGGAGCTGGCCCGCACGGCCGAGGCCGGACTGCTCGATGCGGTCTTCTTCGCCGACGTGCTGGGCATGTACGACGTCTATGACGGCACCGCTGACGCCGCACTGCGCGGGGCCATCCAAGTCCCGGTGAACGACCCGCTGCAGCTGATCCCAGCCATGGCAGCCGTCACCGAGAACCTGGGCTTCGGGGTGACGGCATCCGTTTCCTTCGAGCACCCGTTCCCGTTCGCCCGGCGCATGTCCACGCTGGACCACCTGACCAACGGGCGCATCGGCTGGAACGTGGTCACCAGCTACCTCTCCAGCGGTGCGCTGAACCTGGGATTGACCGGCCAGCAGGCCCACGACCGCCGCTACGACGTCGCCGAGGAATACCTCGAGGTCTGCTACAAGCTCTGGGAAACCAGCTGGCAGGACGACGCGGTCATCCGCGACGTTCAGCGTGGGATCTACACAGACCCGTCCAAGGTCCACCCCATCGGCCACGCGGGCGAATTCTTCACCGTGCCCGGCATGCACCTGAGTGAGCCCTCGCTCCAGCGCTCGCCGTTCATCTTCCAGGCCGGTGCCTCACCACGCGGGGTGCAGTTCGCCGCCCGCCATGCCGAGGCGGTGTTCGTCGCCGCACCGAGCAAGCGGGTGCTGGCCAAGCAGGTCGCCGCGCTGCGCAATGCGCTCACCGCATCGGGCCGGGATGCCGCACGGGTGCCGATCCTGAACCAGCAGCTGGTCATCGTCGGGGAAACCGACGCCGAGGCCAAGCGCATGCTCGACTCCTATCTGGAGTATGCGGATCCGACCGGGGCGCTGGTGCTGATGTCCGGGTGGACCGGCATCGACTTTGCCGCACTGGATCCGAACGAGGTGCTCACCCACCAGGAGTCCAACGCTCTGGCCTCCGTGGTTTCCGCCTTCACCGAGGCGGACCCTCAAAAGCAGTGGACCATCCGCGAGATCGCCGACTATGCCCGCCTGGGTGGAGACGGTCCGGTCATCTTCGGTTCGCCCGAGACAGTCGCAGATCAGCTGGAGGCGTGGGTTGCCGAGACCGGAGTGGACGGGTTCAACCTGGCCGCGGCGATTGTTCCAGAAACCTTCTCCAACATCGCCCACCTGCTGGTGCCCGAACTGCAGAAACGTGGACGGTTCAAAAAGGAATACCGCACCGGATCGCTGCGGGCCAAGCTGACCGGCGGTTCGGATGCCGTTGATTCCGCCCACGCGGCAGGAACGCTCAGGGACGCAGCCTGGAGTGCAACGCGTGGATAAGCTGCTGCCCAACGTCAGCTGGCCCGAAATCTGGACCGCGCTGGGCGACACGCTGATCATGCTCGGCAGCGCATTGTTCTTCACGTTGCTGTTGGCGCTTCCCCTGGGCGTGCTGATGTACCTGACCGCCTCGGGGAATCTGAAGGCGAACGTGGGTGTCTACCGGATCATCTCGTTCCTGGTGAACATCGTGCGCTCGGTGCCGTTCATCATCCTGATGATCACGGTGCTCCCGGTGACCGCGTTCCTGACCGGCACCACGCTGGGCGTGCGCGGGGCGGTACCGCCGATGGTGATCGCAGCCGTGCCGTTCATGGCCCGGCTGGTGGAGATAGCGCTGCGCGAGGTGGACAAGGGCCTGATCGAATCCGGCCAGGCGATGGCGGCCACCACCTGGCAGTGCATCCGCTACATCCTGCTGCCCGAGGCCCGCCCGGCGCTGATTGCCGCCGGGACGGTCACCGCGATCGCGTTGATCGACTACACGGCCATGGCCGGCGTCATCGGTGGCGGCGGGCTGGGCGATTTGGCGGTGCGTTACGGTTACCAGCGCTTCCAGACCGACGTCATGGTGGTGACCGTGGTGCTGCTGGTCCTGTTGGTGCAGATCCTGCAGTTCTCCGGGGACCGGCTGGTGCGCCGCTACACGCGCCGGCGCTGAGCGTGGTTCCCGGAGTCGGCAACCTGTTCTCGGGCACAATGGGTGCATGAGATCAGGTTTGCCTTCCATCGTGCCCCGAACGATCCACACCCTTCGCCTTGAACTGCAGGAGGTGGAGCCGGCCATTTGGCGAACCTTCGAGGTGGATGGCGGCATCCGTCTGGACCAGTTCCATGAGATCCTCCAGGTGGTGATGGGTTGGACCAACAGCCACCTTCATGGCTATTCCAGCCGTCCTCCGTTCGAACGCGTTGGGTCCGGGACTCCGCCGATCATTGAATGGCTGATGGAGTCCTCGCTGATCGAGCAGGAGGTGGACGGGATCGATGAAATGCAAGCGACCCTTTCCTCGGCGCTCGCTGCCACCGGTGGAAGGCTCTACTACACCTACGATTTCGGTGATAACTGGCTCCACTTGATCACCGAAATCTCCGCCAAACCGGCCGACCTCCAGGATCCGGTAGTCAGGATCCTGGAGGGAGCCCATGCGGCACCCCCGGAGGACTGTGGTGGCATTGGCGGATTTGCCAACCTGCAGCGGGTTCTCGGCGGTGAAGACACGGAGGAGCGTACCGACCTGCAAGCCTGGTTGGATTTCATCAGCGGCGGGTGGAACCCCTATGCACCGTCGGCTTTCGATGCTGAAGCCACCAGGCGGCAGCTGGATTTCATCTGCCACCTGCAAGGCATCGGCAGGGAACGCTTCGATCCGGAATCAGCCACAATGAACCGGCTGGGCAAGTTCCTCTTCGAACGCTCCCGCAGGGGAGAGCCGGACGGCCCGCGGGTCTTCCTGGCGCTGTTGATGGTGGCGGCTGGCCTCGATCCATTGGCGGCCCCTGTGAGCGTTCCCTTCCCGGAGGGCATTGATCCGCATACGGGGTGCTACCAGTGGATCCTGCGTGAAGCACTGGACGAGGGGATCAAACTGACGGCGGCCGGGTGGATGACACCGGCAGTAGTAAAGAAGGCTTACGCCGAACTGGACTTCGGACGGGAACTGTACTTCTGGGAACCGGTTGGTTCCGAATCCAAATCCACGACGGTCGCCGGGATGCGAGCCTCGGCCGTGGGCGTCGGACTGCTCAAGGTCGAGGGAAAGAAACTCACGGTCACCGCCGCGGGAAAGCGTTTGCTGGAGGAACCCGGCAAACTCTGGGGGCACCTCGCCTCCCGGGCCGTTGAACCGCGGTTGGAGGCCTCCAGGTTGGAGACCACCTTGTTGATCCTGATGGAACGGGCCCTGGACCGGGGCGAAGGCAACCCAGTCGGCTGGGAAGCCGCGGTGGCTCAGGGGCTGACCTGGTTGGGCTACCAGAACGCGGATGGTTCACCGATCAGCGACGTGTGGTGGTCGCACTCCTCCGAACGGCTGGGCGGCATTGACTCCTCGCTGAATATCGGGCATCGGGCGCCCGCAGGAAGGGCCGAAGCTACCCGTGCCTTTGCCCGGGCGGTCCTGCTGTCCTGACGGGTTACCGGGGAAAACCTGTGCGGGCGGGCATGCGCACAGGCAACAGGGCCCCTGCGCAACTGCGCAGGGGCCCTGTTGGTCGGTGGCGAATCCCTTAGGCGTTCAGGGCACCGTCAATACGACGCGGCAGCGACCACGGGTTGGCATCCTGCAGTGCCTCGGGCAGCAGGGCAGCCGGCACGTTCTGGTAGCTGACCGGACGCTGGAAGCGGTAGATCGCCAGCGAACCCACCGAGGTGGTCCGGGAATCCGAGGTGGCCGGGAACGGTCCGCCATGGACGATGGTGTCGTTGACCTCGACGCCGGTGGGCCAGCCGTTGAACAGGATCCGTCCGACCTTGCGTTCCAGGATCGGCAGGATCGAGCGGGCCGCTTCGGCATCCTCATCGTTGGCCTGCACGCTGGCGGTCAGTTGGCCCTGAAGGCTTTCCAACGCCGAGGCAAGATCCGCAGCATCGTTGTAACGCACCAGCAGGGCGGCGGATCCGAAGATCTCCTCCTGCAGGTCCGGGGTGCTGCGCAGCGTGGCCGTATCGGTCTGGAACAGGACCGGAGCCGGGGCGTTCTTCCCGGCAACTTCCTGGCCCTCGGACACGGCGGAGACACCGGGGGTGCCGGCCAGGCGGCTGACGCCCTGCCGGTAGGACTCGCAAATGCCCGGGGTCAGCATGGTCTGCCCGTTCAGTTCCTGCAATGCGGCGCCGGCGGCTGCGGCAAAGCCCTGGTCATTCGCGGGGACGAAGACCAGTCCCGGGTTGGTGCAGAACTGTCCCGAACCCATGGTCAGCGAGCCGACGAAGCCGGTGGCCAGCGCGGTCATGCCGGCTGACAGGGCGCTCGGGAAAACGACCACGGGGTTGATGCTGGACATTTCGGCGTACACCGGGATCGGTTCCGGGCGGGCGGCGGCGGTACGCATGAGTGCCAGGCCGGCGCCCTGGGATCCGGTGAAGCCCACTGCCTTGATCCGGGGGTGGGCCACCAGGTGCTGGCCCACGGCCGAGCCGGCGCCGAAGACCTGGGAGAAGACACCGGCCGGAAGGCCGGCTTCCTTCACTGCGGCGCTCACTGCCTGGCCCACCAGGGACGCGGTGCCCGGGTGGGCGTTGTGGGCCTTGACGATGACCGGGCAGCCGGCTGCCAGTGCCGAGGCGGTATCCCCGCCGGCGGTGGAGAAGGCCAGCGGGAAGTTGCTGGCGCCGAAGACGGCGACCGGGCCCAGCGGGATCTGGCGCTGGCGCATGTCCGGGGCGGGTGCCGGGGTGCGGTTGGGTTGGGCGGCATTGATCCGCACTTCCTGGTGGGCGCCGAGTCGCAGCTCGCCGGCGAAGAGCCGCAGCTGGTTGGCGGTGCGGCCCAGCTCGCCGGTCAGGCGGCCCAGCGGCAGGCCGGATTCCTGCACGGCGCGGGAGATGATGCGCTCGCCGTCCTGCTCGATGTTGCGGGCGATGAGTTCAAGGAAGGCGGCACGGGCTTCGGGGGAGGTGGCGCGGTAGGTATCGAAGGCGGCCCAGGCCGCTTCGGCTGCCTGGTCGACGGCGTTTTCGTCAACGAAGGTGAAGACGGGTTCCAGGACTTCCCCGGTGGCCGGGTTGATGCCCTGGACCGCTCCGGCGGTGCCCGCGAGGTGTTCTCTGGCGATGATTGAGCTGGCGATGATGGTCATGGTTCTCCTCTGACGTCTTGGTGGTGTGGGGGTGGGGTGGGCGGGGGCTAGGCCCCGAGCCAGCCGCCGTCGACATTGAACAGCTGGCCGGTGATGTAGCTGGCGGCATCCGAGAGCAGGAACACGGCCATGCCGCCGAGGTCGGAGGGATCGCCCAGGCGGCGCATCGGAATGCGGCCCATGATCCGGGCCTTCTGCTCGGGCTGGGCCAGCAGGTCTTCGGTGAGCTTGGTACGGAAGTATCCCGGGCCGATCACGTTGGCGCGGATGCCGCTTGCGGCCCATTCGGCCGACAGGGAGCGGGCAACGCCGAGAATGCCGGTCTTGGTGGCCACGTACGGGGCGATGCGGGGCAGCCCGATGCTGCTGTTCAGCGAGCCGACGAACACATGCGAGCCCGGGCGCTGCTCATCCTCCTGCAGCCGTGCAATGGCGGTGCTCAGGAAGAAGGGGGCCTGCAGGTTCATGGTCTGGACGAAGTTCCAGTCCTCGGGGGTGATGTCGATGGCATCCTTGCGCAGCTGGACCCCGGCGGCGTGGATGATCCCGTCGATGGGCCCGTTCTGGGCCGCTGCCCGGACCAGGTCTTCCAACCCGGCCAGGTCGGACAGGTCAGCCGGCAGGACGTGGCATTCGCCGCCGCGTTCGGCGGCCAGCTGCGCGGTGTGGTTCAGCTCGTCAGTCGAACGGGAGATGGCGGTGACGCGTCCTCCGCAGGCGGCAACGGACAGGGCCATGCCCTGGCCCAGGCCGCGGCCGGCGCCGGTGACCAGGATGTGCTTTCCGGCCAGGCTGAAGGCGCTGGGCAGGCAGGCGAGGGTGTCGGTCTGCTGGGTCTGGGTGGTGTTCATGATGTGCTTTCCTTGCTTGTCGTGAGATGTTCGCTGGCGGCCAGGACGCGTTCGAGGTGGGCGCGGGTCATGGCCGCGGCTTTGGTGCTGTCACGCGAGAAGATCGCTTCGGCGATGGCAGTGTGTTCCTGCAGGGTGGCGTGTTGCTCGGCAACATAGCCCAGGCTGGATTTGTAGGTCCGGCGCAGGTACTCGTTGATCGGTTCGACGCTGTGCACGAAGAACGGGTTTCCCGAGGCGATGGCCAGGGCACGGTGGAAGGCCAGGTCCCATTCCAGGGCCTTTTCCTGATCGGCTCCTGCCGTGCCGTAGGCGGTGATCGTTTCACGGATCAGCGCCGCATCTGCTTCGGTGTGGTTCAGGGCGGCCAGCTCGGTCATCCCGACCTCCATGACCAGGCGCATTTCCATGAGCTGGCGGAAGGTTCCGTCGGTGAGTTCGAGCATGAGTGCGTATTGCCGGGAAATACCCGAACCGTCGAAGGCCGCTACGACCATGCCGCGACCCGGGCGGATATCAACCAGGCCACGTTCATCGAGAATGCGACCGGCCTCGCGGATGACCGATCGGCTCACGTCGTACTGTTCCACCAGTTCCGGTTCGGTCTCGAGCCGGTCGCCGGGCTTGAGGCCGCGGCGGATCAGATCGGCGGTGATCTGTTCGGCGACCTGTTCGGAGAGTCGGTTGCGCTTGGGGCGCGGAGTGGAAATCAACCGGGACATGGGGCTTTTCTCAGTCTGCATGGTTCAAGTGTCCTTGGTTGCTACGCGATTCGGCAGCGAAGCGGCTCGCCGTTCAGGGCGCGTCCTGCTTCTTCGCTGGCCAAACGCTGAAGGTTTGCCAGTGAGTCGTCGTCGTAGAAGGCTGCATGGGGGGTGAGAACCACCTGAGGGAAGCCTCGGAGCGGGGAGTCTGCCGGCAGTGGTTCGGGATCGGTGACATCCAGTGCGGCGCCGGCAATGCGGCCATCGGCCACTGCCTCGGCCAGGGCCTCCAAGTCCACCAGCGGACCACGGGCGGTGTTGACGATGAAGCTTCCGCGCTGCATCCGGGCCAGGAATTCGGAACCGATCAGGTGGTGGTTTTCCGGGGTGCTGGGGGCATGCAGCGACACGGCGTGGGCCTGTTCGGAGAGTTCCTGCAGGCTGACCGAGGTCACGTTGAGCCGTTCAAAGACCTCCGGTCCGCAGAACGGATCAAAGGCGACAAAGCGGAAGCCGAAGGGAGCCAGGCGGCGGTGTACCGCCTGGGCGATGCGGCCGAAGCCCACCAGGCCGATGGTGGTCGACCTGAAACCGCGCAAGGAACCCACCTCGGCGGGCTTGGCCCAACCATTGGCCTTGATCAGTGAATCGTAGACCGGAAGCCGGCGCATGATCGCCAACAGGCTGGAGGTCGCGTGGTCAGCCACCGTTTCCACGCCGTAATCGGGCACGTTGGCCACCGCCACGCCGAACTTCTTGGCAGCCTCGATGTCCACGTTGTCGTAGCCGATGCCGTAGCGGATGAGGGTGGCGCCCGGCTTGAACCGGGAGAGGACCGCTTCGGTCATCGGGGCGAAGTTCACGAAGGCCACGTCCGCGTCCTTGATGGCGGCAATGGTCTCTTCCTGCTCGTCGCAGGAAAAGCATTCGAACTCGGCGCCGTGCTTCGCGGCGATGGCCATTTCAAATTCCACGTCACGGAATGCGTGGTCCGTGACTACTACTCGCTGGCTCATTGATTCGTTTCCCCTCCGGCGGTCCCTGCTGGGCCACGTGCGTTGAATCTGCGAAGAAAAGTTCCGCGGATTGCTTGTTCAGATCATATGATGATTATATGTTAGACCATGACAGGTATCACAAGCCCTCGTGAGTCATCTCGCACACGGCTGAGTGACAGAAAAAGCCCGCGGTCACCAGGCCCGGGTGAGACAGACCATCGGCATCAAGAATTAAGGCGGCACAGCATGGCATCGACTCCCACTTTTGCCCTTTTGTCCAAGCGGACGGCCTTCAAGGCCCTGGCCTTGGGATTGGGCCTGGGACTGAGCCTCACGGCATGTGGGGGAAAGGCCCCGACAGCCGCCGGGGCATCCGCGGACGGCCTGAAGGTCGGCATCTTCGTGGACAACGCGTTCGGAGACGGAGACTTCTTCGACCAGGCCGGCGTTGCCGTCGATTCGCTCAAGAGCGACCTCGGCGCCACCGTCAAGACCTACGAGGGCCAGCTCCAGGCACAGAACTTCGCACCGATGATGCAGGACGCCGCAGACGCCAACGACCTGGTCTTCGTGCTCGGATACGAAGCCATCGACGCCATGGACAGCGTTGCCGAGCGCAACAAGGACACCACGTTCGTGTTCATCGACGGAACCGTCGATAACCCGGAGGTCATTTCGGCAGGGTTCCGCACCGCCGAGGGCTGCTTCATGGCAGGCGCACTGGCCGGCGTCGTCGGCAAGGACAAGTCCGCCGCGGCCGCCGGATTCATCGGGGGCGCCAACGCCCCGGTGGTCAAGAACTGCGAAACCGGCTTCACCTCCGGCGTATCCAACGTCGCCCCGGACATGAGGGTGCTCGCCCAGTACGTCGGCTCCTTCACCGATCCCAGCAAAGGCCGCGAAGTGGCCCTGGGCCTGGAGAACCGCGGGGCGCGCAGCATCTTCGCCTACGCCGGACTCTCCGGCGCCGGTGCCTTCGACGCAGCCAAGTCCGGCGCCGACATCGCACCGATCGGCATCGTCGCCGACAAGAGCGCCCTGGCACCGGGCAAGGTCCCCGGAAGCCTGATCATGCGCGTGGACAAGGTCATGGAAAACATGGCCCAGGAATTCGTCGACGGCAAGCTCAAGCACGGCGAACAGCGCAGCTACGGCTTCGCCGAAGGCGGCTGGGAAATGATCTACGACGACAAGCTGGTCCCGGCCGACCAGGTCAAGGAACTCGAAGCGCTGCAGGCAAAGCTGGTCAGCGGGGAAGTGGCTCCTGATGGCAAGTAACAGCACGACTGCCACACCCCCGGTCCTGGAACTGCGCGGCATCACCAAGACCTTCGGCCCGGTCATCGCGAACCAGGACGTCGACTTCGATTTGAAGGCCGGCGAAATCCACGCCCTCGTGGGCGAAAACGGGGCGGGCAAGACCACCCTGATGCGCATCCTCTACGGGATGTACCAGCCCGATGGCGGCGCCATCGCGATGGACGGCCAGCCGATCTCCTTCAAGAAGCCGATCGAGGCCATCAAGCACGGCATCGGCATGGTGCACCAGCACTTCATGCTGGTCCCCGGCTTCACCGTCGCCGAAAACGTCACCCTCGGTGCCGAGCCACGCAAGCGCGGGCTCTTCGACCACGGCGCGGCCAGCGCCGCGCTGGTCGACCCGATGAAGCGCCTGGGCATCGAGCTGGATCCGGACACCATCACCGGCACGCTGAACGTGGCCACCCAGCAGAAGCTGGAGATCATCAAGGTGCTCTACCGCGGGGCGAAGATCATCATCCTCGATGAGCCCACCGCCGTGCTGACCCCGCAGGAGACCGAGGAGCTCTTCGTCCTGCTCAAGTCGCTGGCCAAGGACGGGGCTTCGGTCGTGTTCATCTCGCACAAGCTGCGGGAGGTCTTCGCCGTGGCCGACAGGATCACCGTGCTGCGCAACGGCAAGACCATCGAGACCTTCGTTGCCGCCGATACCGACGCCGCAGCCGTGGTCGCCTCGATGACCGGACGCACCGACGTGAACCTGGGCCGGGTCCAGCGCACCGAACCCGGCACCTCGACGGTGTTGGAGGTCAGCGGCCTTCACACCGCAAAGCACGGATCCGATGCCGCGCTCAAGGCCGTCTCCTTCAGCGTCCGCGCCGGCGAGGTCCTGGGCATTGCCGGTGTCGAGGGCAACGGCCAGAGCACCCTCGCCGAGACCCTGATCGGGATCCAGTCCATGACCGGAGGAAGCATCCGGCTGAGCGAGGCCGATCTGGGCGGCCTGAACGTCGCCGAACGACGCTCCCGCGGACTGTCCTACGTTGCCGAGGACCGGCACCTGGAAGGCATCCCGCTCAACGGCACCGTGCTCGAAGGCATCACCGCCGGTTTGATCCGGCGCGATTCTTCCGCCGCCGGGCTCGGACGGGCGTTCCCCCGCACGGTGCGCCACTGGGCCACCCACATGATCACCAAGTACGGCATCAAGACCTCGGGCTACGACGCCAAATGCAGCACGCTCTCGGGCGGCAATCAGCAGAAGATCGTCATGGCGCGCGAGCTCGAAGACAAGCCCGAATGCATCATCCTGGCCCAGCCGACCCGCGGCGTTGACCTCGGAGCCATCGAGTTCCTCTACAACCAGGTCGCCGAGGCCACCGCCGCCGGCTGTGCCGTGGTGCTGATCTCCGCCGACATGGACGAGATCCTGCGGCTCTCGGACCGGGTACTGGTGATGTACGGCGGTGAAGTGGTTGCCGAACAACGGGCCTCCGAAACCAGCCGCGAGGAACTCGGGATGTACATGGTGGGCGCGCAGACAATGAAAGTAAACAAATGAGCCTCAAGACACCCTTCAAGACCCTCCCGCAGTCCCAGGAGGGCGTGAAGTCTCCGGCCAACTCGAGCGTGCGGGCACTGGCCCGGCGCGCGGTCCCCGGGCTCTTCACCCTGGCCGTGGGCCTGGTGCTGGCAGTCATCCTGATCGAAGCGCAGGGCTACCAGGCGCTGCCGACCATCATGGCGGGCCTTGACTACGCGGTCGGGGATGCCACCAGCATTGCCCGCACGCTGGCCTGGGGACTGCCACTGATCGTAGCCACCCTGGGCGTCTCGCTGGCCTACCGCTCCGGGATGTTCAACATCGGCGCCGAGGGCCAGATCTACGCCGGTGCCATGGCAGCGGCCCTGACCGGCGCCTACATCGGTCCGATGTTCACCGGGCTGCACCTGTTCCTGTGCCTGGCCGTCTCCGCCGTGGTCGGCGGCGCCGTGGCCGCGGGCCTGGGCTGGCTGCGTGCGGTGTGGAACGTCGATGAAGTGCTCTCGACCCTGCTGTCGAACTACATCATCATGCTCTTCTGCGCCTACCTGGCCACCGCACCGCTGCGTGATCCGGCCCGACAGAGCGGAACCACCCGGGCCGTGCACGACACGGCGATGTTCACCGAACTGATTCCCTCCACACAGCTGACCTCCGCCCTGTTCGTCGTGATCGTGCTCTGCGGGGCCACCTGGTGGCTCAGCGAACGGTCGGTCACGGGCTACCGCTGGCGCATGACCGGGGAATCCCCGGCCTTCGCAGCGGCGTCGGGCATCAACGTCCGCCGTTCCCGGATCGGTTCGATGGCCGTCAGCGGCGCCCTGTGCGGCATCGCCGGCGCCCTGCTGGTCACCGCATCGCAGGGCCGGTTCTGGACCGAGATCGGCACCGGAATCGGCTGGGACGCCGTCCTGCTGGCCATGATCGCCCGCGCCCGTCCGGTCTCCGCGATCATCTGGGTGCTGGTCTACAGCGTCATGCGCTCCGCCGCCCGCGGCATCGAACAGGTCTCCACCGTTCCCTCGGAAATGTCGCTGATCCTCATCTCCGGAATCATCATCGCCGCCACCGCGCGGGCAGGTTTGTTCACCCGTCTCGCCGAGCTGAAAAACCGCTACATTCGTTCGGAAGGTAAGTAACCGATGGAACTGCTCAATTCCTTTCTAGGATCCGGGGTCCGGCTCACGACCCCCATCCTCCTGGCCGCACTGGCCTGCCTCCCGACCCAATGGACCAAGGACCTGAACGTCGGGCTGGAGGGTGCCATGCTCTTCGGCGCCTTCGGTGGCGTGGTATTCGGCCTGGCCTTCGGCTCCGGATTCGCCGCGGTCACCCTGACCATCGCCGCCGGGATCCTCAGCGGCCTGGTCTTCGGCTGGATGATCACCCGCCTGAACGTGAACGTCTTCATTGCCGGGATCGTGTTGAACATCTTCGCTGGAGCCGCGACGGTCTACCTCCTGCGCTCGCTCTTCGGCGTCAAGGGCACCCTCAGCGCCCCGGGCATCCCCTCGCTGCCGACCTACCGGATTCCGTTCATTGACGGCGTCCCGATCCTCGGCCCGATCCTCTCCGGCCATACGGTGCTCACCTACCTGAGCTGGGTCATCGTGGCCGTTGCCCTGTTCGCCGTGAAGAACACCGTGCTGGTCCGGCACCTCAAGGCGGCCGGCGAACACCCGGCAGCCCTGGCAGCCGCCGGCGGCAATGTCCAGCGCATGCGCATCCTGGCCCAGGTCTGGTGCTTTGCCTTGTGTGCCATCGCCGGGGCCCAGCTGAGCATCGGCCAGCTGACCCTGTTCACCGAGGGCATGACCAACGGACTGGGCTTCGTGGCCCTGGCCGCCGTCATCTTCTGCCGCGGCCGCGTGCTGCTGCTGACCATGATGAGCGTGGTCTTCGGACTCGCCTCCGCCGTGGCCATCCAGGTCAACGACGAGGTCATCCCGCCGCAGATTGCCCAGATGCTTCCGTACCTGATTGCGTTCATCGGCCTGGTGGTCCTGGCCAGAACGAGCAAGGACGGCGGAGTCCGTATTGCCACACCAACGATGGAGTCCTAGGACATGCACGTCAACGAGCTGGATTCCAGCGACATCGAACTCTTCGAGTCCGTCAAGAGCCTGCTGCTCGCGCGCCACGATGCCGAAAAGCATGTCGTGGCGGCCGGAGTACGCACCAGCACCGGGCAGATCCACCTGGGCCTGCACCTGGGCTCGCGCCGGATCAACGTCTGCGCCGAATCCTCGGCCATCGCCAACGCGGTGATGTCCGGGGACGATCAGATCGCCACCATGGTCGCCCTGTGCCTGGATGACGAGGGCCGTGCCATCGTCACCAACCCGTGCGGCGTCTGCCGCGAACTCATGGGGGCCTACTGCCTCGAGGCAGAGGTCATGATCGATGACCACGGCGCTGTACGCAAGGTCGCCTCCGCGGCACTGATGCCCCAGCGCTGGATGTTCCCGCACGAGAACGACTGGGCCGTTGAAGAGCCCCACGCAGCAAAGGAAACAAACTAATGCACAAGCCGAACATCACCGACATCTGCCTGATCACCCGCGACCTGGACCGGTCCATCGAGTTCTACACGCAAAAGCTGGGCTTCACGCTCAAGCACCGGATGCCGGGCTTCGCGGACTTCGCCGGTCCGGGGGTCATCCTGGCCCTCTGGGAAGCGACCCACATCCAGGAAACCACCGGGGTCATCTCCCAGCGCGAGGAACCGCAGGGCCACAACGTCATGCTCGCCGTGAAGCTCGACGCCCCGGCCGCGATCGACGCCATCCACGATGAACTCGTGGCCCAGGGCGTTCAGGTCTACGGCGCACCGGATGACTACCCGTGGAACGCCCGCTGCCTCTACGTCTCGGGCCCCTGTGGAGAACTCTGGGAGTTCTTCGCCTGGTATGAGGGCGGCGAACCCGGAGCCGTCGCGGGCGCAACCACCGCGCAGGAAACACTCTAATGAAGAAGGACACCATGGAATTCTCGATCACCGATTTGCTGCCGCTCGATGCGGAAAAGGCCGTTCTGATCGGCCGCGTCTTCGACCCGCTGGTCGGAGGACCCTGCGTGGTCGTCGTGGACGGCACCCAGGCAGTGGACATCAGCTCCGTGGAGCCCACCGTCTCGACCCTGCTGGAACGCGATGACCTGCTGGCGGCAGTGCGTGAAGACTTGAGCGGCCGCCGCTGGGAACTGCAGGAGCTGCTGGACGCCACGGCAGCCGGGGATTCCTCCCACGCGCAGCTGCTGGCCCCGATCGACCTGCAGGCGATCAAGGCCGCCGGGGTGACCTTCGTGGAGAGCATGCTCGAGCGGGTCATCGAAGAGCGCGCCCAGGGCGACTCGTCCAAGGCCCTGGCCATCCGCGAACGGCTTTCCGCAGCCATCGGCGGTGCCATCTCCTCGGTCCGTCCCGGATCCCCGGAAGCCGCACAGGTCAAGGAAATCCTGCAGGCCGAGGGCCTGTGGTCGCAGTACCTGGAAGTGGGGATCGGCCCGGACCCGGAGATCTTCAGCAAGTCCCAGGTGCTCTCCGCCGTGGGCACGGGTACCGACATCGGCGTCCTGGCGCGTTCCACCTGGAACAACCCCGAACCCGAAGTGGTCCTGGCCGTGCGTGCCGACGGCCGTGCCGTGGGCGCCGCACTGGGCAACGACGTGAACCTGCGCGACTTCGAGGGCCGTAGCGCCCTGCTGCTGACCGAGGCCAAGGACAACAACCGCTCCTGCGCCATCGGCCCGTTCATCCGGCTCTTCGATGACTCCTTCTCCATGGACGACGTCCGCGAGCTGGACATCGAGCTGACGGTCTCCGGGCCCGACGGATTCTCCATGGACGGCACCAGCTCGATGAAGAAGATCAGCCGGGATCCTCAAGAGCTCATCGGCCATGCCCATGGCAAGCACCACCAGTACCCGGACGGGTTCGTGCTGTTCACCGGCACCCTGTTCTCCCCGACGCAGGACCGGCACGCACCCGGAGCCGGCTTCACCCACGAGGTCGGCGACGTGGTCTCCATCTCCAACCCGAAGCTGGGCATGCTGCGCAACACCGTCAAGCATTCCGAAGAGGCCGCACCCTGGACCGAAGGCATCTGGTCGTTCATCCAGAACCTGAACTCCCGCGGCCTGCTCTAACCACCCAACACGAAAGTCACACACACCATGTATCAGGTCATTAACCCCGCCACCGGTGAACTCGTCGCCGAGTACCCCCTCGCCACCGACGCCCAGATCGGCGAGGTCGTGTCCCGCTCGCACCAGGCCTACCTGTCCTGGCGCGATACCCCCATCGAGGAGCGCGCCCGCCTGGTCAAGCGCGTGGCCCAGCTCTTTGCCGAGCGCACCGACGAGCTCGCCGCGATCATCACCCGCGAAATGGGCAAGCGCATCGAGGAGAGCAAGGGCGAGCTGCAGACCGTCTTCGAGATCTTCACCTATTACGCGGAGAACGGCCCCGCGCTGATCGCCGACGAGGCACTGGCCATCCAGGGCGGAAACGCGCTCATCCAGAAGCGTCCGATCGGCTCGCTGATCGGCATCATGCCGTGGAACTACCCGTACTACCAGGTGGCACGCTTCGCCGCGCCGAACCTGATGCTGGGCAACACCATCATCCTGAAGCACGCCCGCAACTGCCCGGAATCGGCTGCGGCGATCGAGTCGATCATGGTGGAGGCCGGCCTCCCCGCCGATGCCTACATCAACGTCTACGCCTCCGCGGCGCAGATCGCCACGATGCTCACCGATGACCGGATCCAGGGTATTTCACTGACCGGTAGCGAGCGGGCCGGTTCGGCCGTCGCCATGGAAGCCGGACGCAACCTGAAGAAGGTCGTGCTGGAACTGGGCGGTTCGGACCCGATGGTGCTGCTCGACAGCTCGGACCTGGACAAGTCCGTGGAGATCGCCGTCGAGGCACGCATGGGCAACAACGGCCAGGCCTGCAACGCACCCAAGCGCATGATCGTGATGGAGGACCTCTACGAGGTCTTCGTGGCGAAGCTGACCGAGCGTTTCGCGGCCTTCGAAGCCGGCGATCCGGCGGACCCGGCCACCACCCTGGCCCCGCTGTCCTCGCAGGCTGCCGCCGACGAGCTCGTCGGGCAGATTGCCGACGCCGTCGCCAAGGGCGCCACGCTGCACACCGGCGGAACCCACATCGAGGGCCCCGGCGCCTACGTGTCACCGGCGGTGCTGACCGGTGTCACCAAGGACATGGATGCCTACTACGGCGAGCTGTTCGGCCCGGCAGTAGTGGTCTACAAGGCCTCCAGCGAGGACGAGGCCATCGAACTGGCCAATGACACGGTCTACGGCCTGGGCTCGGGCGTCTTCAGCGACGACGTGGCTCGCGCCCGCCGGGTGGGCGACCGCATCGAAGCCGGCATGGTCTACATCAACGCCGCCGGCGGATCCCAGGCTGACCTGCCCTTCGGTGGCATCAAGCGTTCGGGTGTCGGACGCGAGCTCGGCGCCCTGGGCATGGATGAATTCATGAACAAGCGGATCGTCCGGCTCTAAGCGCATCGAAGCGGGGGCCTGAACGGTCGATCATCACAGCGGGCGGGGTTCCTTTTCGGAAGGAACCCCGCCCGCTGTTTTTGTTTCCGTCCCCGGTCATTGCCGACTGCGGGCTTCGGGACGGATCCGCCGGTGGCATCATTCCGGATCCGGGATAACTCGATTCTCCGGACTACCGTGCCGTCCTTGCGGTTAATGACGTGGATGTGGGTCGTGGCCGGGGCTGTGGCGAAGGCCGTTTCGCCTTGCACGGACAATGCCGACCGCGGTTGCTGCCGTTGCCGCGGTTCCTCCCCATCCGCCACGACGCCACCGGCCGCGGTTTCCTTGCCGAAGGCGGCGTCGTAGCTGTTCAGCTTTTCGTCAGTGCCCTGGTGACCGATCATCGGCGTTGCGAGTGAGGTCACCTTGGCACGAGGCCGCCGAACCGCTCCGAATGGATGCATCAACGAGCGGAAACCTCCGGCTGGGGATTCGGGGAGCGCTGGTCCGGTTACGTGTTGGTGCACCGGCTCGCGGAAGGTTCCCATGGTGAGCTAATTGAACAAGTGTTCAAAAAGTATTGAACGATTGACCAGTTAACGTTACGGTCATCACATGACACAACACACTGAAAGCACCGAAGACCGGGTAGTTCTGGCCGACGACGAGGTCGACGCGATCTCGGCTGGATATGGTGCCGACCCTGGAAACTCCCATTCGCTTCGCGCCGAGGCCTATACGGAGCAGAAATGGCACGATGTTGACCTCAAGGCGATCATCGGCCGTACGTGGCAGTGGGTCTGCCACGTGGAGAAGCTGCGGGCCCCCGGCAGCTACCTTGCCGTCACCATCGCCGACATGCCGATCGTCATCGTCCGGGATCGTTCACAAAACACCCTTCGTGCCTTCTACAACGTCTGCAAGCACCGGGCCCACGAGCTCCTGAAGGGATCGGGAACCACTCGTGCCCTCGTCTGTCCCTATCACGCGTGGACCTATGACCTGGAAGGCAACCTGAAGGGGGCCCGCCAGACCGATCAGCTGGAGAATTTCAACAAGTCGGAGATCTGCCTGGACCAGGTGCAAGTGGAGGAGTTCTGTGGTTTTGTCTACGTCAACCTCGACGGAAAAGCACGGCCGCTGGCGGAGCAGGCGCCCGACTTGGCCGAGGAAATCAATTTCTGGGCACCGGACGTAGAGCAGCTGACGCATGCCAAGCGGCTGACCTACGACGTGGCCACGAACTGGAAGAACGTGATCGATAACTTCCTGGAGTGCTACCACTGCCATGTGGCGCACAAGGCCTTCGTGTCGCTGGTCGACATGGACACCTATGACGTGAAGACCCACGGGATCTGGTCCAGCCACTTTGCCGATGCCGGCACCTCGGAGAACGCCGCCTACGATGTTTCCGACGCGACGGTCAAGACCCACGCCGTGTGGTGGCTGTATCCCAACACCTGCCTCTTGCGCTATCCCGGCCGCAGCAACTTCATGGTGTTCCAGGTCATTCCGGCCGGACCCAATAGGACCCTGGAAACCTGGGATTTCTTCCTGGAGACCGCTGAACCCAACGAGGCCGAAGTGGAATCGATCAAGTACATCCACGAGGTCCTCCAGCAGGAGGACATCGCATTGGTCGAAAGCGTGCAGCGGGGCATGTCGTCGCCGGCGTTCAACCAGGGACGGATCGTCTATGACCCCGACCATGCGCCGGGGCTCTCAGAACACGGAATCCATCACTTCCACGGGCTGGTCCTCGACTCATACCGTTCGCTGGCCGAGGACTAAGCCCGCATGAGCAAGATCAATCCATCCTCTGAACACTGGAAGGCGTAACCGAATGTCCAAGCCAGTCATCATTACCTGCGCACCGACCGGTGGCATCCACACTCCGACCATGTCTGCGCACCTGCCGATCACCCCGGACGAGATAGCAGTCGCCTCGATCGAAGCGGCCGAGGCCGGCGCGGCCATCATTCATTTGCATGCGCGGGATCCGGAAACGGGAAAACCCGATCCCAGCCCGGAAATCTTCGCGCAGTTCCTTCCGCGGATCGCGCAAGCAACCGATGCCGTCATCAACATCTCCACCGGTGGCGGGCTCGGGATGACACGCGAGGACCGGCTCAAGGCCGCCAATGCATTCTCTCCCGAGATGGCGTCCCTGAACGTGGGGTCGCTGAACTTCGGGATCTTCCCGATGAAGAAAAAGTACACGGATTGGAAGCATCCCTGGGAGCCCGAGTTCTTGGAATCAACCCGGGACCTGGTCTTCAAGAACACCTTCGCGGACCTTGAATACACGGTGAAGGAACTGGGACAAGCACACGGTACCAAGTTCGAGTTCGAGTGCTATGACCTCGGTCATCTGTACAACCTGGCCTGGTTGATCGACCAGGGTTGGGTGAAGGGGCCGTTTTTCGTGCAGATGGTCTTCGGTGTGCTGGGCGGAGTGGGCGCCGATGTCGATAACTTGATGCACATGCACACCATCGCGGACAAGCTCTTCGGTGACGACTACGAATGGTCGGTCTTGGCGGCCGGCAGGCACCAGATGAATTTCGCCACCCAGTCGACTCTTCTCGGCGGGAACGTGCGGGTCGGGCTGGAGGACAGCCTGTACCTCGGGCCGGGGCAGCTTGCTCCCTCGAACGCCAGTCAGGTGAAAAAGATCCGAACCATTATTGAATCGCTGGGCCACACCATTGCCACTCCGGCTGAGGCCAGGCAGCGGCTAGGCCTGAAAGGGGCAGACAATGTCAACTTCTGATGCTGATATCGGCACGGGGAGCATCGAACGCGTCGCAAGCTTGGGCGGGGGAGTCATCGGTCAAAGCTGGACGGCACTCTTCCTGGCCGCCGGCAAGAAAGTCAGCGTCTTCGACCCCGATCCATCGGCGCCTGAACGGGTCAGGGCGGCCGTGGCGGAAGCGTGGCCGATACTTGAACAACTGGGGCTTGCCGAGAACGGTAGCCCAGATAACATCACCTTCTGCGCTGATGCCCGCGAGGCGGTAGACGGGGCGGACTTCGTCCAGGAAAGCGTCCCGGAACAAGTCGCGCTGAAACATGAGCTCTATGGGCTCATCGAACCGGTGCTGGGCAGCGGAACGATCGTGGCATCATCGGCCTCCGGGCTCACGCTGACCGAAATGCAAGCCGGCTGGCGGGACCCGAGCCGTTTCATCCTGGGTCATCCCTTCAACCCGCCACATCTGATCCCGCTCGTCGAAGTGATGGGCAACGACCGCACCGCGGCCGGCGTGGTCGATGCGGCCAGCCGGTTCTACGAATCGATCGGGAAAGTCACGATCGAGATAAAGCGTGAAGTTCCTGGACATGTCGCGAACCGGCTGCAGGCCGCACTCTGGCGCGAAGCGATTCACCTGATCAACGAGGGAGTGGCCAGCGTCGAGGACGTCGACAAGGCGGTCTCCGCGGGCCCGGGTCTGCGCTGGGCTGCCATGGGGCCGACGCAACTCTTCCATTTGGGTGCCGGGGACGGTGGCCTGAGCGCATTCTGTGATCGGTACACCGAGAGCTTCAACCGGTGGTTCGACGACCTGGGTACGCCACATCTGGATGCTGCAACGGTATCGCGTCTGGTGGCAGGGCTTTCCGCAAACGAGGAGCCGCATTCCATCGAGGAGCTGGCCCGTCGCCGAGATGCATTGATCGCCCGGATGGTTGCCCTCAAGGCGTCCCAGGAGGTCCTGGGCGGAACTCGATGAGGCGAAGGCCTCTGTCAATGAGGCCAAGCACCTGATCAGGCGTTGCGGACCATCGGTGGTCCGCAACGCAACCGTTCGTTTTAACGACTGCGGCTAAACGGAGTGTCTAGCTCCACCTCACCCAACCACGAGTGCAGAAGACGGTCTGCCGCAGGCGCACCAACAGGCTCGGCCCTTTCCTGGAGGGCCCCCGAAACAACGCGTGATAAGTGAAGGGACGATCAAAATGCGACTCCTGACATCCCCGGGCCCTGTGCTAATCTCATGAAGATGAGCGCCGAACCTGGAAAGAAGATTCACCGGGAGCAGCTCATTCTCGATGCCGTTCTCACGCTGTTAGCCCAGCACGGGATATCCGGTGTGAGTATGCGTGCCGTCGCCAGTGAAGCCGGCGTTTCCTTGGGTCTTGTCAACTACTACTACTCGGACAAGATCTCCTTGATGGCCGCCGTCCTGGAACGTGTGGAAAAGGACGACATGTCCATCGTCACCCCGGATCCTGACAAGAGCGCCGAAGAAAACCTGCGGCTGGCCCTACACCAGGTGAACAGCCCCAAATTCCTGACGACGGACTATGTCTCATTGCGTCTTCAGTTGTGGGCGCTTGCCCCGTCCCATCCGAGCTTCGAAGAAATCAATACCAGGGCCCAGAAACGCTACCGGCAGGGACTCTCGGTCCTCATCCGGGCAGCCCGCCCCGAACTTTCACTCTCGGATGCCAACAAGTTGGCGACGGATATCGATATCATCCAGAACGGCGTATGGCTGACCTCATTGCTCGGTGTGGGGCGTCCCGCCGTGAAGCGGGCCACCGAGCTGTGCGAAACGATAGCCTTCAGTTAATCAAAGTCGCCAAGCCGGACCGAACCGATGAACAGCTCATCAAGGCCTGTGCCGCTCAGGCTCATGCCCTGGATTCCCGCTGTTTCACCGACGTTGACCTGAATGGCACCGGAAGGCCAAGCGAAAGTCAGTGAATCCCCGTCCCGGGTTTCCGACCCACCCAGTACATCCCCGAAGAGCTGCTGGGAGGCAGTACGGTCCGTTGACCCCAGATGCGTTTTCCCCAAGGTGCCGAGGGCGGATGGTTCGGCATCCCACACATCGGCCCACCACAGGGGTTCAGTGGCACCCAGGACACTGGGCAGTTCGTCAATGTTGCGGGTTCGTGTGCTCAGCAGTTCTTTCGGAAGGGGGTAGCTGCGTTCGGACTGGGCGAGTTGAATGACAACGCCATGAACGGGGTCCGGCATGATGAACGCTTCGCGCCAGGGTGGATGCTCATAGTGTTCCCCCACGACCGTCAGTCCCAGCGAGCGGGCTGCTGCGACGGCAACGCCCACGTCGGGCACGGTGAACGTGATGTGGTGGGGCCCCTCGCCGCGCTTTTCCAGGTTCCGCTGGAGGAAGCCCGGCCCGGTGGGTTCAATCAGTTCGATGCGGGCTCCTTGGGCGGCCGATCCGAGGTAGAGCAGCAGGTACCTGAATTCGGAAAGTGCCTCACCGATGATCGGCGTCGCACCCAGATCCCGGCGGAGGCGCATTCCCCACTCAAGTGCGTTGTGAACCGCAAACGACGTGTGGTCCAAATCGACGACGTTGCCGGTCGAGTCGATGCGGGAGGTGGATGACGAGCCCATTAGAAGGCTCCAGGGGTCATGGGCGAGGCGACCGTCAGGCCGCCGTCTATGGTGATGCACTGACCGGTAATAAAATCGGATTCTTCAGATGCCAACCAGGCTACGGCGTTGGCGATGTCCACCGGCTGACCGAATCGGCCCGCCGGAGTGCGGGCGAGGCCATCACGTCTCGCGGCCTCTGGATCCCGGGCCAGGGCGAAGGCATCTTCTGCCATTTCGGTCATGATCCACCCCGGTTGGACGGCGTTGCAGCGGACGTGCGGTCCGTGATCGACGGCGATCGAACGGGTCAGTCCATGCAC
The DNA here is from genome assembly GCF_014190875.1 of Paeniglutamicibacter cryotolerans. Lineage (NCBI taxonomy): Bacteria > Bacillati > Actinomycetota > Actinomycetes > Micrococcales > Micrococcaceae > Paeniglutamicibacter > Paeniglutamicibacter cryotolerans. The sequence goes on from NZ_JACHVS010000001.1 coordinate 2,009,612, forward strand.
GAACGCCTTCGAGGCGTTATAGGCGGCCATGGAACCATCGGCCACGTCCCCGGAGATGGAGCCCACGTTGATGATCACGCCGCCGTGCTCGGTCATCTGGGGAAGTACCGCGCGGGACATGTTGAATACCCCGGTGCAGTTCACGCCCAGGACCAGTTCCCAGTCCCGGTCGGTGGTATCCATCAGGGTCTTTTCGACTTGTACACCAGCATTATTGACCAGCAGGCTCACCGGCCCGAAAGCATCGTTCGCGACGGCGAGCATGCGTTGGGCATCGGCCGGCGAAGACACGTCTCCGCTGAACCACAGGACAGCATCGTCTAGCTCATCGGGGCGTTCGCCCCGTCCGCAGGTCAGTACCCGGGCTCCATCTGCGGAAAGCCGCTTGACGATCGCACGGCCGATTCCGCGGCTGCCGCCGGTGACGATCGCGGTGTGGGTGGTGGTTTTCATGTCCGTCATGGTGATTCCCCTTACCGCATCTGCTGTACTTGGGCCGTCAGTCCGCCATCGAGGACCCACAGCTGTCCGGAGGCGTAGCCGGCTTCGTCGGATGCCAGCCAGGTGACGAGGTTGGCGACGTCTTTCGGTGTCCCGTACTTGCGCAGCGGATGCACATCGCGGACCGATTGTTGGAGTTCGTCGATGGTTTTTCCGTCTCCGCCGGAACCCGCGCCATTGAAGAAGCTTTGGAGCATCGGCGTATCGATGTAGCCGGGGCAGATGGCGTTGACTCGGATGCCTTCCGGGCCGTGGTCGCAGGCCAGGGCGCGCGTCAAGGCATGCACCGCACCCTTGGTGGCGCAGTAGGCGGCCAAGCCGGGATCGGCGATGAAGCCGTCGTAGGAGCCGAAATTGATGATCGAGGAAGTGATCTCCCCGCCCACGGCATGGCGAAGTAGCGGCAAAGCATGTTTGCAGGTCAGGAAGGTGCCGGATACGTTCACTGCGAAGGAGAGGTTCCACTCATCGAGGGTCGTGTCCTCAATGGTCTTCTCGATCTCGATACCGGCCGCGTTGACCAGAATGTGCAGTTCCCCGGCTTCCTTTCGGACGACATCCATGGCTGCCATGACCGCGTCCTCATCGGTGACGTTCATCGAAAGGTAGCGGTAGTTCTTGTCATCGAAAAGTGGTGCGGTTTGTTGGGGTGCCATGTCTGTCGCGTAGACGACGGCGCCCTCGGTGAGGAAGCGTTCGACGATCGAACGACCGATTCCGCCCAGTGCCCCGGTGACAAGCGCGGTTTTTCCAGAAAGCTTCATGCGGGTTCTCCTTTGAACGATCAGCAAATGGGTCACGTGACGATGGAGCGTGGATGGCACGGTGGATGGGTTGCAATGGCGGGACCAAGGGTTTGCGGGTGGAAAGTCGGCGGCCATGTCGTGATAATTGAACGATCGTACAACATGAGATGAGAAAAGTCTTGAACGTATGTACAAGCTGTCGTAGATTATGGACGTACTCCAATGAGATCCAGATCACAATCTAATTGAGGGAAGTCGACATGCATGAAGCGCCAGGCGAAACCGGTAGTCCAGCCGCCACCATTGATATACCGCAGCAGACCCGCAGGAGCCGGGTGAACCTCCCGGTTTTCATCGGCTCCGCGGTCATCATGCTGATCATCGTGATCTGGACCATGGTGGCGCCCGAGTCGGCCTTGGACATCATTGGCACGCTCTCGGCTTGGACCATTGGAAACTTCGGCTGGTTCTATGTCGCCTTGGCTGCCGCGGCCCTTGTCTTCCTGATCTACCTGGCGCTGTCCCGATATGGGCAGATCAAGTTGGGCCCCAAGTATTCCAAACCCCAATACAGCACGTTTGCCTGGGCCGCCATGCTTTTTGCCGCCGGCATCAATATCGATTTGATGTTCTTTGCCGTGGCCGGCCCGGTCTCCCAATACATCTCCCCTCCGGCAGCCGAGGGAGGCACCGACGCTGCGGCGCGAGAGGCAAGCGTCTGGACGATCTTCCACTACGGGATCAACGGGTGGGCGCTTTATGCGCTGATGGGATTGGCCCTTTCATACCTCACCTACCGCAGGAACCTGCCGCTGGCCGTACGTTCCCTGCTCTATCCCATCGTCGGCAAGCGCGTCAAAGGCGTGGTGGGCCACAGTGTCGATATCGCAGCCATCCTGGGCACCATCTTCGGCGTGGCAGCATCGTTGGGAATCGGCGTGGTGCAGCTCAACTTCGGCCTGCAGGCCATCTTCGGCGTACCCGAACACATCGCGGTGCAGATCGGGCTGCTCGGCTTCGGCCTTCTGATAGCAACGATCTCGGCAGTCAGCGGCGTGGATAAGGGCATCAAATGGCTATCCCAGCTCAACGTCGTGTTGGCCGCACTCCTGGCGGTCTTCGTGCTCTTCGCCGGAGAAACGATGTACCTGCTCAACGCCATGGTCCTGAATATCGGCGACTACTTCACCTCTCTCGGCAGCCGCTCCACGGAGACCTTTGCCTTCAATCCACAGACCGAATGGATGGGAGACTGGACGCTGTTCTTCTGGGCCTGGTGGATCGCCTACGCCGCGTTCATCGGACTCTTCCTCGCCCGCATTTCCCGTGGACGTACCATCCGTCAGTTTGTGGGAGGCGTCCTGATTCTTCCCTTCTCCTACATCGTGATGTGGATTTCGATCTACGGCAACGCCGCCATCGGACTGATCCGCGGGGGCAACACGGACTTCGGTGAAATCGCCGCGAACTTCCCCGAACAAGGCTTCTACACGCTTCTTGCGGAGTACCCGGCATTCACCCTCGTCGCCTTGATCGCCACGATCACCGGAGTACTCTTCTTTGTGACCACCGCTGATTCCGGGGCGCTGGTCATGGCACAGCTCAGCTCCCATTCCAAGGATTCGCGTGATTTACCGCGCTCGGGTCTTCGGATATTCTGGGGAGTTGCGATGGCCCTGCTCACCGCGGCAATGATGATTTCCGGCGGCATCGCCGTCATGCAGTCGGCCACGATCATCATCGCGCTTCCCTTCAGCTTCGTCTTGATCGTGGTGATGCTTGGCCTGCTCAAGTCCCTGCGCAGGGAGTTCGTCACCGATCGTGGAGGCAACCCCCGTGAACCTCGCCGGCAGGGTGGCCGAGCCCGGTCCCGTCGCGGGGCAGGCGTATTCCCCGGTGACGAATCCGCAGAAGATTATCTGGATGCCGTTGCGATGCCGGCGATCGAGGAACTCGCCATCGAACTCCGCGACCGTGGCTTTGAGGCATCCACGCAGAATGGTCATCGGGAGGATGCGGTGAAGACGGTGGAGCTGACGATCATGGCTTCAGATCCTCAAGAGTCCATGCTGCGCATCAGCTTGAGCCCCCGGCCAGTTGCCGAAGGAGTGCGTGCAGCAGAGGTGCTCAGCATCTACGTCGATGGAGTCAGGCAAGCCAAAGTGGTCCAAGACCTGGCCTATGCGCAATTGATCGACTACATTTTCGATGAGTTTGTCGGCTGGTCTGAATCGTTGGGTATCAACGAAGAAGCACTGCATACAGGCATAGCCGCACCCGAGGATATCGGAGGAGGCTACGCCGTGGACCTGGCAGCTGCAGGGGAGCCGGAGCCCTCCATCTAATCCAGGCCACGGGGTGCCTCGTGCCTTTGCCCGATCGGAGGTCCTGGGTGGACCATCATCTGCCCAGGACCTCTGGATAATCATCGGTTTGCTTGAGCTGCCAACGGAAGGGTCCTCCTTGATGCCATAGAAGAAGCTGAAGAGCGATGGGACTGATGAAAAGGTGCCACCGCCCGCGATTCTGCTTCGGACGGGGTGCTGGGACTCATCCGCTCCGCTGGCCCCGATCCATGGTCAAAGCGACATGACACGCTGGTTTCCGAGGGATTGCCGGAGCGCCGGAGCGCCGACAGGCATACGTCCATGGGCAAGACACGTGCACGCAAAGCCAAGCCCTGGGTGCATGTTCCTTCATAGGCTGGATGAACGACCGAAACCGACGGAGGACACCCGCAGTGGCGATTGAAACAGCAGACCTCGTACTGAAGAACGGCACCATCGAGACCATGGACGAGGGCGAGAGGCGGGTCTCCGCGCTCGCCGTGCGCAACGGCCGCATCCTAGCCGTCGGGGAGGCCGCGGAGGCGGCCATCGGCGCGGGGACCCGGGTCATCGACCTGGAGGGCGCCTTCGTGATGCCGGGACTGCAGGACGTGCACAACCACCACATGCTGGCCGGCCAACTGGACTTGTTCGAACTGGACAAACCGCCAACGCTGAGCCTCGACGGATTCCTGGCTGCCATCGCCGAGTACTCGGCCACTCTCGCTGCCGATGCCTGGGTAGTCGGTGGCAGTTGGGGTTCGGGACTGCTCAACGAGCTGAACACCGTCGACGCGCTGGCGCGGCTGGACGCGGCCACCGGCGGGCGCCCCGCCCTGTTCAAGGACGACAGCAAGCACAACCGCTGGGCCAACACCCGGGCCCTGGATTTGGCCGGCATCACCGCCGAAACCCCCGACCCCGACGGCGGGCAGATCCTGCGCGATAAGAACGGGGCCGCCACCGGCGTGCTCATCGAGGCCGGGGGAGTCCTGGTCGAAAAGGCATTGGCGCTGCTGTCGCCGACCACCACCGAGCAGCTTTCCCGGGCTGCTGCACGCGGCATCGAAATCCTGCATAGCTACGGCATCACCGCCTTCCAGGACGCCGCCACATCGCTGCAGCTGATGCGGGCGCTGAAGGCACTCGATGACGACGGGCAGCTCAAGGCCTGGGTCACCAGCTCCATGGCTGCCAACGACTTCATCTTCGGCACCACCCCGCTGGGTGAGGGAATCATCGAGCACCGCGAGGAAACCCGCTCGCCGCACCACCGCCCGGACTTCATCAAGATCTTCCTGGACGGGGTGCCGCCGGCAGGCACCGCGGCGTTCATCGAGCCCTATCTGAAGGACGTCGGATTCGGTGACTGCCACTGCGGCGGCACGACCATGCCAGCCGAAGACCTCGAGCACTGGCTCATGAGCACCGCCGAGCGTGGCATCTCCGCCAAGATCCACTGCACCGGCGACGCCTCGGTACGCCTGGTGCTGGACACCGTGGAGAAGGTCCGCGCAGCCGGCCACCACGAGGTTCGCTACCACATTGCCCACGGCCAGTTCATCCAGCCCGATGACATCGCCCGTTTCGCGCAGCTGGACGTCACGGCGGACATCTCGCCCACGCTCTGGTTCCCGGGCGTGATCTCCGAGGCCATCGCCACCGTGCTCTCGCCCGAGCGCGGCAACAAGATGCACCCCAACCGCGCGCTGCTGGACGCAGGCACCCGCATTGCCGGCGGCTCGGACTGGCCGGTCAGCGTCTCCCCGAATGTCTGGGAAGGCATCTACGGGCTGATCACCCGGCAGGACCCGTCGGGCGAATTCCCGGGAACGCTCTGGGCCGAGCAGGCCGTTTCCCTGCGTGACGCACTGCGGATCTACACCATCGACAGTGCCGAGGCCATGGGTGTGGCAGATCAGGCCGGTTCGCTGGAGGTCGGCAAGTCGGCGGACTTCGTGATCCTCTCTGCAGATCCGGGCGCGATCGACGTGGACGGCATCCGCTTCATCACCGCGCGGCAGACCTGGTTCGCCGGCGAGCTGGTCTTCGAGGCTGCCGAAGTTGCTGCGGCAGCCGCCAGCTGATCGACGTTTCATCGGCAGCCCCGCTTCCGCGCCCGCTGGTGCGGAAGCGGGGCTGCCCGCTTGTGGGAGGTTGCCTGACTGCAAGGAGCCGCGTGGTGTGTCACGTGCCGGAACGAAGTGGAAGTGCCCGCTGCAAGGCGCTAGAGTTTGAAAATGTGTCGCGGCCCACATTTCCTGGTCGACGGGAATCCGCATCCCGGAACACGATTAATAACAACCCTCGCACCATAGGGACGTCTCGAATGAATGCCTCAACAGGATCCGTCAGCTCCGTTCGATCCACTGTGGTCGATTCGTTTTCCGATTGGCATGACCTCGTTTCCGATTCATTTGTTCCCTTGCGCGTGCAATCCAAGGACCCCGTCACATTCCGCGGAAGCATGAAATCCCGGAGCCTGGACGATCTGGCGGTCGTCGAGGTCTCCGCCTCTGGACACAGCGTGGAACGCACCGAGTCCCTCATTGCGCGTTCGGACCGCCCCTATTTCAAGCTTAACCTCCAGCTGTCTGGAACCGGGATCCTTGTCCAGGACAACCGCGAGGCAGTGCTGCGGCCCGGCGACCTGGCCGTCTACGACACCAACCGGCCCTACACATTGGCCTTCGAATCGGATGCCCGAACGCTGGTGCTGATGTTTCCCCATGATGCGGTGGACCTCCCGGCCGGATTGCTGGGTCGGCTGACGGCAACGCGGATGGCCGGGGACCAGGGCATGGGGCAAATGGTCAGCCCGTTCATGACCCAACTGGCGCAGAACCTCGACGTGCTGTCGGGACCCAGCGGCAGCCGGTTGGCCCGCAACACGGTTGACCTGTTGAGCACGATGTTCGCGGCCGAACTCGACCTGCTGCGCGATGGTGCCACCAGCCCGCAGGAGGAACTGCTGAACCGGGTCAGGCGTTTCATCGAGGCGAACCTCTCCGACCCGGCATTGTCGCCGTCGAGCATCGCCGCCGCCCACTTCATTTCCGTCCGGCACCTACACAGCGTTTTCCGGGTGGCCGGAACCACTGTGGCTCATTGGATCAGGACGGTGCGCCTGGAAAACTGCCGCCGCGAGTTGCGCGACCCGCTGCTGGCCCACCATCCGGTCAGTGGCATCGCCGCCCGATGGGGCTTCATGGACGCAGCCCACTTCAGCCGCATCTTCCAGACCGCGTATGGCGAGCCGCCCAGTGCCCAACGGCAGGCTGCGCTGCTCTCCCGGTAGCGAGGGCCAACCCGAGTTTTATGGCTCTCCTGACGTAAATGTGGGTGGTGTCATTTCTGGTATGGGAGCCGGGTGGTGACCGGTCCGCAGGCGAGCATGATCAGTGCCAGCGTGGCCTCCGGTGAATGGAACCCGTAGGAGCGTCTGGTCATGGTTCTGATCTTGTTGTTCAGGCCCTCATGCTTGCCATTGCTGATTCCTCGCGTCACCGCCTGGTAAATGCCTTCCATATGTCCGCGCAAGGTCGCTGCGGCCTTCCTGAACGGAGCCAGGGCGCTGGTGGTCGCGGCGTCGCACCAGGCGCTGATCATGCCCATGACGTCTTGGGTTTCAAGGTCCCCGGCGAAGACCTCCCGCAAGGACTCCTTGAGCAGGTATGCCTCCCAAAGTTCCCCTCCGTCCTGCTCCATTTGCTTCAGGGTCGCGCCCTGCTTTTCGGTGAGGTCCCCGGGATTTTTCAGCAGGGCCCAGCGGTTGCCCTTGTATTTTTTGGCGAAGGCCTTATCCGGTAGTTCACGGGCCTTTTGCCAGAAGGCACGACGGACGGCTTCCAGGGCGTTGGTGGCCAGCTGGACGCAGTGGAACGGATCGATGCAGATGGCGGCCTGCGGCGCATTCTTCTTCACGGATTTGATGAATGCCGCTCCCATGTCCATGCTGACCGCCTTGATGTCTTGGGTGTTTTCGGGGCCGATTTCCGTGAAGAACTGATCCAGGGTGGCGGCGTTCTTCCCGGCTGCTCCCCAAAGGATGGTGGAGGTTTCGTGGTCCGAAACCAGGGTGAGGTAGTTGTGGTGCTTTTTCCAGGAGATCTCGTCCACGCCCAGGTGCACCAGATTCTCAAAGCGTGTGTCGTCGAGTTGTTCCTCCACGACGCGTTCACAGATGGCTCCGACGGTGCGCCAGGCGATCCTGGTGAAGGCGGAAACGCTGGTCTTGTCCGCCCGGGTGACCAGCCAGGCGACGAGGTCCTCGAAGTCTCGGGTGAACCTCGCATTGGAGCGGGCGAAAGGCACGGCCTGGACCACGACTCCGTGTTCGGGGCAACGCAGCCGCCGGCGCAGCATTTTCAGGACCAGGGGGCTGCCGCCCAGATCCAGGTGCCTCCACCTGGATTCGGCCCACCGGGTGTCGTATCCGACCGTGGTGGCAAAGGGGCAGTGCGGGCAGGAGAGCTTCTTCCGGGCGGTGAGTTTCACCGTGGCGATGACCGCGCCATGACCATCGAATTCGACGTTGGTGATACTGGTGCCGCTGAATTTGAGGGCGCGATTGAGTAGAGTGGTAGCTCGCATGGGTAACTCCGGTTAAGTCTGATAGTTGAGGAACTTACAAACTTACCGGGTTGTGGCGAGCACGGCCTGATGGTACGGTCAGTCCGGGCACCCGGTACCGTTCATTTCGGCTAGGTGGTACCGCTCCGGAATGAAACATGGTCCGCTGAAGAAGCCGACGGCACATCGGGTGCTGCCGGCTTCGACGGAGAGGTCCTTTCATGGCTGATTACGGCGCGATCATGGCGTTGGTGCTCGAACACAGAAGTTACAGTGAAATTGTCGAGACGGTGGGATGTTCACGCCGGGAGATTTCCCTGGTGAAGAAGACCGTCCACGCCCACTCGATCACCGCAGCCCAGGCTGCGGGAATGAACCGGGAGCAGCTGGAGCGGCTGTTTCCCGATGGCAGGAAGAACGTCTCGGCCGGGTTCGCTCAACCAGATTTCCCCGGGATCGTCAGATCGATGAAATCCAACCGGCACTACACGTTGCAGCAGGCCTGGCACCGCTACCTCCAGCTCATCGGTGTTCCGGGGAAGAAATACGGATACACGCAGTTCTGCCAATTGTTCAACGACTACGCGGCAACCCACGAGGTGGTCGCGACGCTGCACCACGAACCGGGACGGGCGATGCTGGTGGACTGGGCCGGAGACACCTTGGCGCTGCAGGATGCGCTGACCGGGCAAGTCACCAAAGCGTACCTATTCGTGGCGGTGCTGCCGTATTCGGGCATGGTGTTCTGCCGTGGGTTCACCGATATGAAGCAGCCAGCGTGGAACAGTGCGCACGTAAAGGCGTTCGAGGCCTTTGGCGGGTCCAGCCAAATCGTGGTGCCTGATAACGCTGCCACGGCAACGAACCGACACAGCCAGGGCGATGGCACCAGAATCGTCAACGCCAGTTACCGGCGACTGGCGGACCACTATGGCACCGCGGTCGTCCCGGCCAGATCGAATCACCCTAGAGATAAGGCTGCAGCGGAATCGGCGGTCAACGTGGTCAACAAGCGGGTCATCGGCTACCTGGCCGAAGAACTCTGGTTGACCCTGGACGAGCTGAATGCCGCCATCGAGGAACGGGTGGTGGAGATCAACGAGAAGATCCGGCGGGTGGATGGATCGACCCGTTACGAACGGTTCACCCAGGAGGAAGCTGACTTGCTCCAGCCGTTGCCGGCGGAACAGTTCGACTCGGTGGAATGGAAGCAGCTGAAGGTCGGACGCAACTACCACGTGAGCGCCGATTACCAGCATTATTCGGCACCCTACACCTTGGCCGGTCGGATCCTGAAGGTCCGGCTCACCAGCCTGAAGGTCACCATCTTCGATGGGGAATCGGTGCTTTGCGAGCATCCGCGCAAGCACGGACGCAAAGGCCAGTATTCGACCCTGCCCGAGCATGTTCCGGCGCAGCACCGTGACGTGGCGGGGTTATGGTCCAGAAACTGGTTCCTAGAGAGGGCACGTGGTTTCGGGCCGGCAACGGTGGAGGTGATTGAGATGCTTCTTGATCGTGCCGCCATCGAGGCCCAGGCATATCTGGATTGCCAGAACATCCTGATGGGTTTGGGCAAGCGGAACCGAACCCGGTTGGAGGCAGCCTGCCAGCAGGTGGTGAATCAGCACGGCTATCCCACCTACACCACGCTCAAGCGGGTGATGGCCGGGCTCAATAGCGACAGTCAGCAGGCTGCGGCCCCCTCCCCGGTGCCCTCGGACATGAAGAAGAAGACAGCACCTCCGAGCCCGGAGGATGAACCGCTCCAGGTGTTTGTTCGAGGTGCCGATTACTACGGTGAAGGGCGGTGAGGGCCATGTTCAGCAGCGTGGACCACGACAAGTTCCGAGCGTTGCGCATGACCCAGGTGGCGCTGGCGTTTGAGGAACTGATCAGCGATGAGGGCAATGAGCAGCGCACCCCGGAGGACCTCTTCCTCAGTGCGGTGGATGATGCGTTGGAGCTGCGGCGCTCGAACCGGATCGATAAGCTCATCCGCCAGGCGGGGTTTCCTTTTCCACATGCTTCGATAGCCGAGATCGATTATTTGCCCGAACGCAAGCTCACGCAGGTGCGGATGCAACGATATGCGACCCATGATTGGCGGGCTGATCCGACGAATCTGCTGCTGATTTCCCCGACTGGTGGCGGCAAGACCTATATTGCCTGCGCGATCGGAATCGCTGCCTGCCATACGGAACACAGCGTGCATTACGCCCGGATGGATGACCTGGCCCGGGAGCTGATTGTTGCCCGTGGAGACGTGATTGCCCACCAGAATCTCTTGAACAGGCTCAGCGATGTTGAGGTGCTGATCATCGATGACTTCCTCACGGTAGGCATCAACGAGGTCATAGCCAATGACCTGTTCACCGTGTTGGTGAATCGGGATCAGCGGTTGCCGACGGTGATCGCCAGTCAGTCAGGTCCGAAGTATTGGGTGGAGACCCTGCCGGAGAAGGTAGCTGCCGATTCGATCGTGAACCGGCTCTCCAGTCGAGCCCGCCAGATTACCTTGGGCGATCTGGATATGCGCCGGTTACGTGCCGATCAGGAAAGGGCAGTTGCCGATTATTGGGAATAGCGGCGGCGCGATCCGGTAAGCCACTACCGGAGTTGGGGCTCTGGGTGCCGGTCGGGAATCGGAGGTGACGGTTCCTGGCCGGTACCCGGTCGCTGAAACAAACGGTACCGGGTGCCCGGACTGACCGTACCATCACGCCGAATTTGCCAGGTTGCCCATGCTTTCTCGTTTACCACGTTTTCCCTGACCCACATTTACGTCAGGAGAGCCAGTTTTATCAGTAGTGAAGAAGGCTGCACTCCAGGCAGTCTCGTCAGGCCGAAGGAGGCACGTGGTGGAAAACGGTGGACCCACGGCGAAAGCCACCGAATCCGTCACGACCGGACACATCGAGGAATTCGCGCGCATGGTCTCCGCGCGGTTTGCACCGCTGAGCATCAACACCGATCGAGCCGAGCGGTTCAAGGGCCGTATCCTGGGCCGGGACCTAGGTGACCTCGAGGTCTTCGACGTCACCGCGAACCAGCATGAGGTGCTGCGCACCGAGCCGATCGCGTCCCAGACGCCCAAGGGCAGCTACATGCTGCACATCCAGCTCGAAGGCATCGGGGTGATCAGCCAGGACGGTCGCGAAGCCGTGCTGCAGCCCGGTGACATGGCGTTCTACGACAGCGACCGGGGCTACTCACTGTCGCTTGACGACGATTTCCGCAACGGCATCATGGTCTTTCCGCGACGCCAGCTGGCCATCCCCGTTGAATCCGCCGGGCAGCTCACCGCCACGCGGATTTCCGGCACCGAGGGATTGGGAGTCGTGGTGGTGCCGTTCCTGACCCATCTTGCCCGGAACCTCGACCAGATACCCGGGCATAGCGGCCTGCGCCTGGCCCACAATGCCCTGGACATGATCACCACGGTGCTGCACGAGAAGCTCGGTGCCACGTGGGAAGGCGATACCGAGCTGGTGCGCAGGGAAAACCAGCTGAGACAGGTGCGCGCCTACATCGAGGACAACCTGGCCGATCCGGTGCTGAACCCACAGCAGATTGCAGCTGCCAACTTCATGTCGGTCAGGCAGCTGCATGCCTTCTTCAGCAAAGAGGGAACCACCGTGTCGGCTTGGATCCGCACGCGCCGGCTTGAGCGGTGCCGCGCCGACCTGAACGACCGGTTGCAGGACACGCTGCCGGTCAGCTCCATCGCGGCGCGCAGCGGTTTGGTTGACGCCGCCTATTTCTCACGTCTGTTCAAGGGCGCCTACGGGGAATCCCCGAGTGATTTCCGCCAGCGCATGCGGCGCCGAGGCGGCCCGGAGTAAGCCGGGCCGCCCCGGAGCCGGGTCGTTGCGCAGCGATCACCAAGTGCTCGCAAAACGTCAACTCCTGCGCACGGAAATACAAGTAGCTTCCCGAGCTTTCGCCCTACGGTTGTAGAAAGTGGAGCGCAGTGACGCGCAACACACTCTTGGGAGGACATCATCTTGCGCATTCATAGGAAAATCACCGCATTCGGAGCCATGGCCGCCGTGGGCGCGCTGGCCCTGACCGCCTGCGGCGGCAGTGCGCCGGACGCCAGCACGGCCACCGGCGAACCGATCATCGTCGCCTCGGTCAACGCCCTGTCCGGACCGGCAACCTTCCCCGAGGCCTCGGCCGCGGCGGCCGCGGTCTTCTCGGACTACAACGCAGCCGGTGGTTTCAAGGGCCGTCCGATCCAGTACGAGGCCTTCGATGACAAGGGCGACCCGGCTGCGGCAACGGCAGCAGCCCGCGATGCCCTGGGCAAGAAGGCAGTGGCCATGGTCGGATCGGCCAGCCTGCTGGACTGCGAGGTCAACTCGAAATACTACGAGACCGAGGGAATCGTCTCGATCCAGGGGACCGGCGTTGACCCGTTCTGCTTCAGCACCCCGAACATCTCCCCGGTGAACACCGGCCCCTACCTGGATACCACGCTGACCCTGACCTATGGTTCGGAAAAGCTGGGCCTCGAGAAGATCTGCGGGCTGCTGGCCATTGCCGGCTCCACCCGCCCTGCCTACCAGGCGGCCATCGACGAATGGAGCAAGGCCACCGGCAAGTCATTTGTCTTTGTTGATGACACCGTGCCTTACGGCGGAGCCGATTACACCCCGTACGTCATCAAGGCCAAGCAGGCCGGTTGCGATGCCATCTACTCCAATGCCGTCGAGCCCGAAGCCGCCGGCCTGTTGAAGGCCGCAGAAGCGCAGGGCATGAAGGACATGACGTTCCTGTTCCTGACCTCGACCTACTCGGCGCCGTTCGCCGAGGCAGCAAGCTTCGTCGGCAAGGGCGTGCACGTCCCGGCCGAATCCGCACCGTTCACCGTTGAGGGCATCGAGGCCAACAAGGAGTGGTCAGCACTGATGGAGAAGCACGACGTGCCGCAGTCGGCCTTCGCCCAGGGCGGCTACATGGCAGCGAAGCACTTCATCACCATGCTCGAATCCATGGACGGGGACATCACCAAGGAGAGCGTCACGACGGCGTTCAAGTCCCAGACCGAAGGCTACGTCACCGACATGGTCGGTGACCCGTGGATCTTCGGATCCGGCGACAGCCACGGTTCGAACCGCTCGGGTTGGCCGATCACCATCGCACCGGGCTCCACCACCTGGGAATCGGAAGCCGATACCTGGTCCCGCTTGAGCTAGCAGTGACCCGTGGAGGGGCCGGTGGGCAACAGCCGCGCCGGCCCCTCCACAGCTTCACGATCCACCGGCATTTGATTTGAAACACAGCTAAGGAGAGCAGCATGCTCCAGGGAGCACTGGCCGGACTGGCCGCCGGAGGCGTTTACGCCGTGGTGGCCGTCTGCCTGACCATGATGGCCCAACTTGTACGGGTCATCAACTTTTCACAAGCGGCCATCGGAATGTTCGGTGCCTTCACCTCGGTCCTGCTGATCGCCAACAAGGTTCCGCACATCCCCGCTGTTTTCCTGGGCATCCTGGTCAGCGCGCTGCTCTCGGGCATCATCGGCTGGATCATTGCCACCTGGCTGCCCGACGCCTCGATCAGCGCACGTTCGGCGGTGACCATCGCCGCGCTGCTGTTCATCATCTCGCTCTCCTTCATCCTCTTCGGCACCAAGCCCAAGGCGTTCAAGGCGATCGTCTCCGGCCCCGCGTTCGAGGTCTCCGGTGTGGTGGTCTCCAAGGTCACCATCGTCATGGTGCTCTTCGCCGTGGTACTCGCCGTGGTCTCCAAGCTGGTGCTGGGCAAGACCAAGATCGGTGTGAAGCTGCGCGCGATCGCCGACAAGCCGGTGGCAGCGGAGCTGATAGGCATCCCGGTCAAGCCCCTGGCCATCGGCGTCTGGGTGGTCACCGGTCTGGTGGTCGGCCTGGCAGTGGCCATTGTGGCCCCCACCCAGAACTCGGATGCCGTCTCGCTTTCAATGCTGGTGATCTACGGTTCGGCAGCTTCGCTGCTCGGCGCCTTCAAGAGGCTGGACCTGGCGCTGGTCGGAGGCCTGCTGCTCGGCGCCGTTCAGGGTGCTGCAGCGCAGTTCCAGGTCCTGTCACTTGCCCGGGACTGGATCCCGCTGCTGGCCATCGTCGTGTTCCTGCTCTGGAACCAACGCAAGGAGGTGTGGGATGCTGCCCGCTAAGAATTCGACGTTGAAGACCACTGCCCCCTACCTGGTGGGCCTCGGTGCCCTTGCAGCCGCCTGGCTGCTGAGCATCGCGCTGCCGAACTACCTGGTTTTCCTGGGCACCACTGCCCTGCTGGCAACCATCGCACTGATCGGTTTGGGTATCGTCACCGGCACCGCCGGCATGATCGTGCTCTGCCAACTCACGTTTGCCGCTGTCGGCGCGTGGGTGGTGTCCTGGTGCAACGTGCACGGGGTCCCCGGCGGCCTGATCATCTGGATCATTGCCGGAGCGCTGGTCGCCGCGGTGATCGGGCTGCTGCTCGGGCTCCCGGCGCTGCGCCTGCGCGGGGTGAACCTGGCTGTGGTGACGCTTGGCTTCGCCGCCGCGGCGGACATGACACTGACCAAGACCCAGTTCCCCGGTGCCGCACAGGCAGTGAAGATCGCTGTGCCCGGTCCCTTCGAGACAGACCGCGGCTACTTCCTGCTGGCCGCCCTGGCCACCATCGTCATCGGCGTTGCCGTCTACCAGATCCAGCGCACCCGCTTGGGCAGCGCCTGGAAGGCGGTGGCGTTCTCCGAACGCGGGGCCGCCGCTGCCGGAACCTCGGTTCGCTCGGCCAAGCTCAGCGCGTTCGCGATCAGCGCCGCCATCGCCGGTGTTGCCGGCGGGCTCATGGCCGGTCAGGTCGGCACCGCCTATGCGGCGGGCTTTTCCACGCTGCAGTCCCTCGCCCTGTACGTTTTGGCCATCGTCGCCGGCGCGCACCTGGTCGAGATGGCGCTGTTCGGCGGCATCCTCTGGGTGCTGATCCCCGAACTTCTCAAGCGCTGGGGAGTGCCCCAGGACTGGGGCCTGGTGGTCTTCGGCGTGCTGGGCATCCAGGCGCTGACCACCAACTCGAACCTCGGGGCGGACCTGCGCAATGCGGTGGCCAAACGGCGCCGGGCAAGGAACGGCCCGCCGGAAGCCAAGCTGGTTCCGCTGGAAACCGACCCGGCGCGCCTCCCCGCGAACGCCGATGCGCCGACACTGCTCGAGGTACGCCATCTCGGCGTGGCCTTCGGTCAAGTCAAGGCCCTGAATGACGTGTCGTTCAGCGTGCCGGCCGGACACATCGTCGGATTGATCGGCCCCAACGGCGCCGGCAAGTCGACATTTGTTGACTCGGTCTCCGGCTTCCTGCCGCAGCACACCGGCGAGGTCTTCCTCGGCGGGGAACCGGTCAACGGGCTGGCCCCGCACCTGCGTGCCCGTCTGGGCCTGCGCCGCACCTTCCAGCAGGACCGCGTGCCGCCGTCGCTGAGCGTGGCCGACTACATGGCCTACCTGTCCCACGGCAAGGCAACGACGGAGCGCATCGCCGAACTGATCGAATTCTTCGGCTGCCCGGGCGCGGGGGAGAAGATCTCCTCGATCGACGTCGGCACCCGGCGCATCATCGAGGTCGCCGCGAACATCGCTGCCGACCCGAAGCTGCTGATCCTCGACGAACCGGCCGCCGGGCTCTCGCATGAGGAGCACGTGGCCTTCGGCCAGCGCCTGCGCCAGGTGCCGGCCCGCTACGGCACCACTGTACTGATCATCGAACACGACCTGGACCTAGTCCGCAGCGTCTGCGACTCCTTGGTGGTGCTGGACTTCGGTTCGCTACTTGCCTCCGGCCCGCAGGAAACGGTACTGAACGACCCCAAGGTCCTCAAGGCCTACATGGGCGAAACGGAGATGCTATGAGCACGTTGAAACTCACCGACGTGGCAGTCAGCCGCGGCGCCGGACCGGTGATCTCGAACGTCTCGCTGGCGGTCGCACCGGGGGAGATCACCGCACTGGTCGGTCCCAACGGGGCCGGCAAGACCAGCCTGCTCGAATCGATTTCCGGTGTGCTCGCACCGAGCCACGGGACCCTTCAGCTCGACGGCGTGGACATCACCAGGGCCTCGCGGCGCAAACGCTTCAAGGCGGGCATCGTGCACGTTGAACAGGGGCGGGCCGTCTTCCCGTCGCTGACCGTGCGCGAGAACCTCGAGCTGACCGCCACGACGCCCGCGGCGCTGGAACAGGTGCTGGAGATGTTCCCGGAACTGAACAAGCGCATCGATTCGCCCACGGCGCTGCTCTCGGGTGGCGAACAGCAGATGGTGGTGCTCGCCCGCGCGTTCGCCGCCGGACCGAAGATCCTGCTCATCGACGAGATGTCGCTGGGGCTCGCCCCCGTCGTCTTCCTGCGCCTGCTGCCCGTGGTGCAGACCATCGCCGCCACCGGCGTCGGTGTGCTGCTCGTCGAGCAGTTCGCCCACTTGGCCCTGAAGATCGCCGATACCGCCCATGTGATCACCGGCGGCATGGTCAGCTACAGCGGCCCGGCCGCCGAACTGGTCGCCGACCCTGAACGGCTGCAAACCGCCTACCTGGGCTAGCGCCCCGAACGGCCGGCACCGGCCACAATAGCTTCCACCCAGTTACGCGGCAACAAGGAGAACACCACAACATGAACACCACACCGAACTTTGACGTCGATGTCATCGTCATTGGGGCCGGTTCCGCCGGTTCGGTCATCGCCCGCCGCCTGATCGATGCAGGCAAGAAGGTGGCAGTGCTCGAGGCTGGCGGATACGACACCAACCCGGTCATTTCCAACGTGGCGATGGCCGGAGCGCTCTGGGGCGGCCCGGAGGACTGGAACTACCAGACCATGCCCCAGTCCGGCTGCGACGGCCGCCAGTTGAACCTGCCCCGCGGTAAGGTCATGGGCGGATCGCACGCGTTGAACGCCACCATCTGGGTGCGCGGCGCGAAGCAGGATTACGACACCTGGTCCTATTTGGGCTGCCCGGGCTGGAGCTGGGACGAGGTGCTTCCGGTGTTCAAGGACATCGAGAACTTCGACGGCGGCGCCTCCGATTTGCGTGGATCCGAGGGCCTGCTGGACGTGCGCCGGGACTTCGAGCGCAACCCGATCCAGGAGGACATCTACGCCGCCGCGGTTCAGATCGGCATCCCCGAGAACCACGACTACAACTCCGGGGACGTCGAGGGCGTGTCCCGGATGCAGCTGAACGTGCGTGACAACAAGCGTTTCAACACCTGGCACGCCTACCTCAAGCCCGTTGCCGTGCACGAGAACCTGACCCTGCTCACCAACGCGCTGGTGCACCGGCTGATCCTTCGTGACGGTGTGGTCACCGGCGTCGAGTTCGAGCACGAGGGTTCGCTGAGCACGCTCACTGCCGCCGAGACGGTGCTGGCCGCCGGAGCCATCGGTTCACCGGCGCTGTTGATGCGTTCGGGCATCGGCCACGCCGAGGAACTGGCCCGGGTGGGCGTCACCCCGGTGCACCACCTGCCCGGCGTCGGCAAGAACTTGCATGATCACCTGCTCTCCCCGGTCATCTACACCACCACCGAAAAGGAGGTTCCCTCCGGTGCGGTGGCGGCGGCCGAAACCCACCTGTTCCACAAGTCCCGCCCGGACTTGGCGGTGCCCGACACCCAGCCGATCCACTTCTCGCTGCCGATGTACTTCCTGAACACCATGTCCGGGCCGGATAACGGCTTCTCGCTGGTGGCCGGCATCGTGCGCCCGGTCTCCCGCGGTTCGATCGAGCTCACCGGACCCGGTGCCGAGGACGAACTGGCCATCGACCTCGGTGCCCTGTCCGATGAGGCTGATGTAGATTCGCTGGTCGCCTCGGTGCGGCAGTGCCGCGAGCTGGGCCGGGCCGACGCGTTGGCCCACTGGGGACCGGTCGAGCTCTACCCGGGCCCAGAGGTCGGCGACAGCGACGGGGAACTGGAAAACTATGTCCGCTCCACAGCAGTGACCTACCACCACCAGGTCGGCACCTGCAAGATGGGCATCGATGAAATGGCAGTGGTGGATCCGCGCACGCTGCAGGTCCACGGGCTGTCCGGCGTGCGCGTCGCCGACGCCTCGATCATGCCGCTGATCCCCACCGGCAATACCAACGCGCCGGCGATCCTGATCGGTGAACGGGCAGCAGCGCTGCTGGCCGGCTGACCTATTTTCGCAGCACAAGGGAACGGGCACCCGAAACCACATTGGTTTCGGGTGCCCGGCTCCTTTTTTCTAAGGGCCCACCATGGGGCCCCGAAAGCAGGGATTCCTAGTTTTCCCAGAACGGGTAGTCCGTGTACCCGGTGGCGCCACCGGTGTAGAACGTGGCCTGGTCGGGCTCGTTCAGCGGCAGGCCTTCGCGCCAGCGGCGGGCGAGATCCGGATTGGCCAGGACGGGGCGGCCCACCACGACGGCATCGGCCCCGCTGTTCCCGGTCAGCGCGAGGGCATCGTCCAGTGTGGTGATGGCCGCAAAGCCCGTGTTCAACAGCACCGGGCCGCCAAACCCGGTGCGCAGCGACTGGACCAGGGGGGCCGAGGGATCCTGGTGCAGGATGCTGAGCCCGGCCAGCCCGATCGGTGCAATCCCCGCCAGAAGTGCCGAGTAGGTGGCCAGGGTTTCCTCCGGGTCGGTCTCCAGTGCCCCCTGGATGTTGTGTTCGGGTGAGATGCGCAGCCAGGTGCGATCGGCCCCGATCGCGTCGGCAACTGCAGCAACCACCTCGATCACCAGGCGGGCCCGGTTTTCAGCGCTGTTGCCGTACTCGTCGGTGCGCTGGTTGGCCGCGGGGGAGAGGAATTCGTGCAGGAGGTAGCCGTTGGCGCCGTGCAGTTCGACGCCGTCGAACCCGGCCTCTATGGCATTGCGGGATGCCTGGACAAACTCCCCGATGATTCCGGGAAGCTCGGCGGATTCCAGGGCCCGGGGTACCGGGTAGGGCAGCTTGCCCACGTAGGTGTGGGTGAGCCCCTCGACGGCAACGGCACTGGGAGCCACCACCTCGTGCCCGCCATTGATCTCCGGGTGGGTCACGCGGCCCGAATGCATGACCTGGGCGATGATGCGTCCACCGGCTGCATGCACGGCATCGGTGACCCGCTTCCAGCCGGCGATCTGTGCCTCGGTCACCAGCCCGGGCTGGCCGCAAAATGCCTGACCGGCGAAGCTCGGGTACACGCCCTCGGTGGTCAGCAGGCCCATGGAGGCACGCTGGCTGTAGTACTCGACGACGATGTCACCGGGGACGCCGTCCAGCCCGGAGCGTGAACGGGTCAGTGGCGCCATGACGAGCCGGTTGGGAAGCGTCAGGTTGCCGAAGATGACGGGGGAAAACAGATTCAAGGACTTCTCCTGGTGCAAGGTCTGGGAACCATCCGATCCCCTTCATGACAAGTGCGGGCCCTGCGTAAATATTCCATCGGCGCGCGGATCCCCTCGCATTCCACTGGAAGCCGGATGGCCTGGAGCGTGGCCGTGATGCCAGCCATCGAGATGCCCGGCATGTTCCCGGGGGTTCTGTGGTGGGCGCGTCCGTCGAACCAACTGCGCGCTGTTCGTCAAAGCCCGGGCACAGATAGACAAGCCCCGGCAGCCCCCGCCTCCCTACAGTGGAAGGAGCGGGGCGGAAGCCGCAGTGCGGCAACGCACCACGCGTCTCCCGCGCGCCCGACCGGGGCCGCCTCCTCCCGGAGGCGTCCCACCAGCAGCGCAGAGCCACCTGTCGTTCCACTGACGCACATCCATAGCAGCCAAGGAGAACACCACAGATGAACACCTCAGATATCGACGTCATCGTGATTGGAGCCGGCTCGGCCGGTTCGGTCATCGCCCGCCGCCTGATCGATGCCGGCAAGAAGGTCGCCGTGCTGGAGGCCGGCGGCTATGACACCAACCCGGCGATTCACTCCGTGGCGCGGCTCGGCGAGCTGTGGGGAAGCGCCGAGGACTGGGCGTTCAAGACCACCCCGCAAGCCGGCTGCGACGGCCGGACGTTGAACCTGCCCCGCGGCAAGGTCATGGGTGGATCCCATGCGCTGAACGCGACCATCTGGGTACGCGGCGCCAAGCAGGACTATGACACCTGGGCCTACCTTGGCTGCCCCGGCTGGAGCTGGGACGATGTCCTTCCGGTGTTCAAGGACATCGAAAACTACGACGGCGGGGCCTCCGAACTACGCGGGTCCGAGGGCCTGCTGGACGTGCGCCGGGACTTCGAACGCAACCCGATCCAGGAAGACATCTACGCTGCAGCAGTGGAGATCGGCATTCCCGAAAACCACGACTACAACTCCGGGGACGTCGAGGGCATATCCCGGATGCAGCTGAACGTGCGTGATGGCAAGCGCTTCAACACCTGGCACGCCTATCTCAAGCCCGTGGCCGAGCACGAGAACCTCACCCTGATCACCAACGCGCTGGTGCACCGGCTGATCCTCTCGGACGGAACCGTCACCGGCGTCGAATACGAGCTCGACGGTGAACTGCACACGCTCACCGCCACCGAGACCGTACTGGCCGCAGGGGCGATCGGCTCCCCGGCACTGCTGATGCGTTCGGGCATCGGGCACGCCGAGGAACTGGCCCGGGTCGGCGTCACCCCGGTGCATCACCTCCCGGGTGTCGGCAAGAACCTGCACGACCATCTGATCTCCCCGGTCATCTACACCACCACCAAGAAGGAGGTTCCGGCCAGCACCGTCTCCGTCGCCGAAACCCACCTGTTCCACAAGTCCCGCGCGGACCTGGCCGTACCCGACACCCAGCCGATCCACTTCTCCGTCCCGATGTACATGTCCGAGGGCATGAGCGGCCCGGACAACGGGTTCTCGCTGCTGGCCGGGATCGTGCGCCCGCTGGGCCGCGGTTCGATCGAGCTCACCGGCCCCGGGGCCCAGGACGAATTGGCGATCGACCTCGGGGCGTTGACCGAGGAAGCCGACCTCGACGCGCTGGTGGCTTCGCTGCGCCAGTGCCGTGAGCTGGGCAGGGCCGACGCGCTGGCGCACTGGGGACCGGAAGAAATATACCCGGGCCCGGGCATCGGGGACGGAGACGAGGAGCTGGAAGACTACGTCCGCTCCACCGTGGTGACATACCACCACCAGGTCGGCACCTGCAAGATGGGCCTCGACGAGATGGCCGTGGTCGATCCGCGCACGCTGCAGGTCCACGGGCTGGCAGGGGTGCGCGTCGCCGACGCCTCGATCATGCCGCTGGTCCCCACCGGCAATACCAACGCGCCTTCCATCCTCATTGGCGAGCGCGCCGCAGCATTCATGAGCGCCTAGGCAAGGAAAGGCACCCCGTGGACACCACCACCGACCTGCGCTCCATCACCTTGGCCGAAGCCGAGGTGCTCATCCGCGCCGCCCTGCCCGCCTACGGGATCGAGGCGGCGACTGCCGAACTGGAACTGCTCAAACACCGGGAGAACTTCGTCTACCGGCTGATCGTTCCCGGAGCCAGGGACGTGGTGGTGCGCCTGCACCGCCCCGGGTTGCGCAGCGATGCGCAGATCGGGGTGGAAATGGACTTCCTGGCCGCCGCCGCCCAACGCGGGATCAGTGTCCCTGAGGTCATCGCCGCGACGGACGGGCGGTTGTTCATCTGCGCCGTGGACCCCGTCGGGCGCGGCTGCCAGATAGACCTGCAGGAATGGATCGATGGTTCCGCGCAGATGGGTTCGATCGATGAGGGACTCGCCGGAACATCCGCGCTGGAACCGGAAGCCTTCCTCGAGCTCGGCGTGGCCCTGGCCAGGCTGCACGAGCTGGCCGTGGAGCTGGGTCCTGTGGCCGGCGCCTCGCGCGGGGCCTGGGACGCCGAGGGCCTGACCGGGGAGGCGCCGCTGTGGGGAGACCCGCTGCTGCTCCCGGGCCTCGACGCCGACGGTCGCATCCTGCTCGGCGAGGCACTGGCTAAGGCCGGGGCAGAGCTGTGCGCCTACGGCACCGGGGCGGACCGCTTCGGTGCCATCCATGCCGATGCCACGCCGGAAAACGTGCTGGTCTCGGACACCGGCCTGCGGGTGATCGACTTCGACGACTTTGGTCCGGGCTTCTTCCTCTTTGATCTGGTCACTGCACTCTTTTGGTACCAGCCGCACCCGCGCTACCCGGAGTACGAAGCTGCGCTGTTCAGCGGGTATCGTTCGGTGCGCCGGCTGGGCGTGGAGCACCTGGAGCTCTGGCCGGCACTGCGGCTAGCCCGCGGGGCCAGCTACCTGGGCTGGGCCGCTGCCCGCGACGGGCAGGACGATGCCGGCTTCATCACCGAAAACGTGCTGCCACTGGTGCTGCGCCTCGCAGCGAATTATCCGAAGGGACCCACCGTGGAATCATCATCAACGAAGGAGCTGCTGGCCCGTCGTTATGCGAGCATCGGCAAGCACTCCCCGCTCTTCTACTCCGAGCCGCTCTCGCTGGCATCGGCCCAGGGCGTCTGGATCACGGCCACCGATGGGACCCGCTACCTGGATGGCTACAACAACGTCCCGCACGTGGGCCATGCCAATCCCACCGTGGTGGAAGCCGCCAGAGCGCAGGGCCTCACGCTGAACCTGCATAGCCGCTACCTTAACGAACCCATGGTCGCCTACGCGGAGAAGCTGCTGGCCACCTTCGATGCACCGCTGGACAAGGTCTTCTTCACCAATTCCGGTTCCGAATCAAATGAGCTGGCACTGCGCATTGCGCGCCAGCACACCGGGGATCGCGGCGTGCTGATCAGCGATTTCAGCTATCACGGAAACACCACTTCGCTGGCTGAAATCACCACCGGGCTCACCGCCCGCGAG
This sequence comes from Paeniglutamicibacter cryotolerans, assembly GCF_014190875.1. Classification (NCBI taxonomy): domain Bacteria; kingdom Bacillati; phylum Actinomycetota; class Actinomycetes; order Micrococcales; family Micrococcaceae; genus Paeniglutamicibacter; species Paeniglutamicibacter cryotolerans. Next base: position 2,032,562 of record NZ_JACHVS010000001.1, read on the forward strand.
GAGTTCGCCGACTACGCCCGCACCATCCACATCCCCGACCTCGAGCATGCCGGCGGGCTGGACGAGGAAGCGCTCACTGCCGCCGCACTGGCCCAGGTCGACGAGGCCATCGCCTCGCTGGCCGATGCCGGCTACGGCCTCTCCTGTGTGCTTTTGGATCCGCTCTTCTCCACCGAGGGGCTGAACAAGGTGCCACGTGGCTACGTCACCGGGCTGGCCGACCGCGTCCACGCCGCCGGCGGACTGGTCATCAGCGACGAGGTCCAGTCCGGCTTCGGCCGCACCGGGCACTCCATGTGGGGCTTTGGCCTGTTTGGCATCAACCCGGATCTGGTCACCTTGGGCAAGCCCATGGGCAACGGCCACCCGATGGGCGCCGTGGTGACCACCAGCGCGTTGCTTGACGAATTCGGCGAGCACAACATGTTCTTCAATACCTTCGGTGGCAACCCGGTTTCCGCGGCTGTCGGCATGGCAGTGCTGCAGGTCATGGAGGAACAAGACCTGGTGGAGAACTCCCGCCTGCTCGGCCTGAGGGTGCGGGACGCACTGCGCCCGGTGGCAGCCGCCTCGATGATTGCCGGCCCGGTCAAGGGCACCGGGCTGTTCTTCGGCGTGGAAATCATCAACGCCGACGGCACCCCCTGGGCCGCCGGGGCCAAGGCCGTCATCGAGCATATGAAGGCCAACATGGTGCTGGTATCCCGGATCGGTCCGAACGACAACGTGCTGAAGATGCGTCCGCCCATGGTCATCAACGCCGGGCAGGTTGACCTGCTTGTGGCGGCCTTCGCCGCGGCGCTGGATGCCGTGGAGGCCACGGTGCCCGGCGGCTGATCGATACCCGACGCGGCAAGCAAACCTTTGAAGCGGGCCCCGGGGGAAGCAGGCGACGCCGAACGTGTGGCCAGCCGTTGGCGGACCCTCGTTGGCGCGGCTGGCTTCGCCAAGGGCCCGTGGCAGGCACTTGGGATGCATGCCCTTCCGGGCTAGGCCACTTTGGGGCGCATCCGTGTTGCCACGAAGTGGACCAGCAGGGAAGCGAAGACCGCCATGCACAAGATGGCGCCGATTTGGAATGACAAGCTGATTCCTGCGCCGCTGGAGTGCTGGTCCGGGCCCATGTGCGCGGCGAGTACAGCAGCCGAAACTGCCGTGCCGAAGGAACTGCCCACGGTGCGCAAGACCTGGTTGAAGCTCACCGAACTGCCCAGTTCTTCGGTGGCAACGGAGCGGGCGATCAAAGCCGGCATGGCCGCGTAGCTTGCTCCCATGCCCAGGCCGAAGAGCAGCATTCCGAGCAGGACTTCCCAGAGCCGGGTGTGGGCAAACCAGAGCATGGTTCCGGAAACCATGACGATGCCTGCGCCGATCGGCAGCAGCGTCGCCAGTCCGATCCGGTGTGCCAGTCGACGGACCAGCCGGTTCGCCGCAAAACTACCCACCGACAAGGGGAGCATGACGAATCCGGCCCAGAAGACCGGAAGGGCGATGCCGTACCCGGTAGAGGTCGGCGCCTGCGCGACCAGGCTGGCCATGGAGAATCCGATGTACAGGGCGGCGCCCAGGCCGATGGCGGTGGCGTTGGCCAGCAGCACCTCGGCATTCCGGAAGACCCGGAGGTTGACCAATGGATACTGCTTGCGCAGGGCCCCGCGAACCCAGAGAGCCAAAACCAGGGCGGCGAGGATGAAGGCGCCAATGGTCAAGGTGGATCCCCAGCCCCAATTGGGGCCTTCGCTCACGGCCAGCAGCAGGACGCCCAAGCCCAGCCCCAGCGAGCCGGCACCGACGTAGTCGAAAGGATCCGAGCTTCCCTGTTCATCGGGTCCGTCGGGCACGATGCGGGCGACCACGATGAGGGCGCTCACGACGAACAAGGCGGCAAACCAGAAGGCGAAGCGGAAGTCGAAGAGGCCGGCGAGGATTCCTGTGAGCGGGTATCCGACGCCGATGCCGGTGGATACGGTCACCGAGAGGCTGGAGATGGAGAACTGGACCTTATCGGCTGCGACATAGCGGCGGGCCAGGGAAATCGTTACCGGGACGATGCCGTAGGTCAGGCCCTGCAAGGCCCGGCCGATGAGGAAGATCGTAAAGTTTGGGGCCATGGCCGCGATGATCGACCCGATGAGGATGATCACCAAGGACCACATCAGCAGTCGTTTCTTGTGCCTGCCGTCGCTGAGCCGGCCCATGACGGGTGTCGCTATGGCCCCGACCAGGAGGTTCAGGGTGAGCATCCACTGTGCCGTACTGACCGAAACGTGCATTTCGGTGGCGATTGACGGCACGAGCAGCATGCCCAGGGAGCTGACGATGGCGGTGGAGAGCGCCGCGTAGACCAGCGCAGGGACCAAGCGTGATTGTGTTTTCTGTTCAGCCACGGGGTGACTCCGATCCCAGCTTGCGCAACAGTGGAACGATGGCTTCCAGATCCCGGCGTTCCTGCTCCGTGAGCCGGTCTTTGAGGGCCCGGTCCATCCAGCCATGTCCTGCGGCCAGTTCCTCGGCCAAGCCCTCCCTGCCCGCATCGGTCAATTCGATCCGGATCCTGCGGCGGTCCTCCGGGTCGGGGATCCGGGCCACGAAGCCCAGCCGTTCAAGTTCCCGCACTGCCAGCGAGATCCCCTGGGTGCTCACATGGAGGATGGCTGCCAGCTCGGTGGTAGTCGAGTTCCCGTGCCCCTCCAGATGACGCAGTACGCCTAGTTTGCCGGGGGAGAGGGTCCGCCTGGCGCTCAAGTGCGCGGACAACGGATAAAGCGTCTGCAGGAAGGAGTTCGTCAAGGATTCTTTGCTCACTCACTGAGTATAAAAGCCTGCAAGTAACTTTATCAACTTACTTGGCGGATTTTTATCGCCACCGACATGCCCGGCAGCGCCGGAGCCTGGGCCGCGCCAGCCTCAGGCCGGAAAGCCAAAAGGCCACGGGGCCGGGAAAACAACGACTACGTGTTTTCCCGGCCCCGTGGCTCCGGCCTCCATCTGCTTCTAGACAGTGTTCGACACGTGTCGCACGAAGCGCTGGATGCGTTCGTGGCCCTCGCTTCCGAAGATGAGCGCCGGCGGACCGGCCTCGACGACGTTGCCGTCTTCCATGAACACCACCCAGTCCGCCACATCGCGGGCCAGCTTCATTTCATGGGTCACGATCACCATCGTCATGCCGTCATTGGCCAGGTCGGCAATGACCTCCAAGACCTCTGCGACCAGCTCGGGATCCAGTGCGCTGGTAGGTTCGTCGAAGAGCATGACCGACGGTTTCATGGCCAGTGCCCGGGCAATGGCCACGCGCTGCTGCTGTCCGCCGGAGAGCTGGTGCGGATACTTCGACGCGTGCTGCGCCAAGCCGACCCGGCCCAGCAGGGTGCGTGCGTATTCCTGAGCCTCCTCCCGACCCATGAGCCCGGTCTGCTGAGGTGCCAGCGCAATGTTTTCCAGCACGCTCAGGTGCGGGAAGAGGTTGAAGCGCTGGAAAACCATGCCGATGTTTGACCGTTGTTCGGCCATGGAGGCATCACTGCGGGGTATCAGTCGGCCGTCGTTGCCCGGCCGGTACCCGACGGTCTCTCCGTTGACCAGCACTATTCCGCCATCGTGGGGTTCGAGGTGGTTCAGCGTCCGCACCAGCGTGGTTTTTCCGGATCCGGAGGGGCCGATGACGACCACGACCTCGCCGCGGTGCACATCCAGGTCCACTCCCTTGAGAACCTGGTTCTCGCCGAAGGTCTTGGTGACCCCGCGTGCTTCGACGATCTTCTCGCCGCTGTGCGGGTGCGCTTCGCGAATGCGCTCGACCCGGCCCGGAAGGTCGGAGGAGACGTTCTCCAGCGCCGTGTGGCGGCGGGTGACATCGAGGTGTCGTTCGAGCAGCCCGCGCAGCTGATCGAAGATCGTGACCAGCAGGACGTAGAACGCGGCCACGGCGGTCAGGGTCTCCAGCACCAGGAAGTTCTGCGTGTAGAGGCGCTGACCGACCAACAGGATTTCCGGCAGGGAAATCACGCTGGCCAGCGAGGTGAGCTTCAGGATCGAAACGAATTCATTGCCCAGCGAGGGCAGCGAAATCCGGAAGGCCTGGGGCAAGACGATCCGGCGCTGGAACTGGCCGTAGCGCAGGCCCAGGGCCTTGGCTGCCTCGCGCTGGTCCAGGCCGACGGAGAGCAGGCCGCCACGGTGGATCTCGGCCATGTAAGCGGCCTCGTGCAGGATCATCGCCACCAGCGCAGCATTGAAGGACGAACCCAGGATGACTTGGGACGGGGGAAAGACCTGCGGGATGTTGTAGGCAAACACCAGTAGGACCAACAGCGGCAGGCTCCGGAAGAGCCAGATGTAGAGCCCCGCGACGATGTTCAGGACCCGGGTGCGCGATTCACGCATGAGTGCCAGGATGATGCCAGCCACGTTGGCGATGGTCCAGGCAAGAACGGACAGCGCGACGACGATGCCGGCGCCTTGCCATAGCTCGGGATCCAGGAACAGTGAGAACGTGTAAGCCCAGTCGAACTGCATGGCGTTCGCCTACTTCCGTTCCATGGATGCCTTGAGTACTGCGGGATCCACGGGCTCGAGGTTGTACTTGGCCAGCAGTTCGTCGTAGCTGCCGTCTTCCTGCATGGACTTGATGGCGTCGGTGATGGCTCCATGCATGGGCGCATCGCCCTTCTTGACCCCGATGCCCACTGCAATGGGGTAGATCAGGGAGGTGCTGGTCAGCTTCAGGCGGCCCTTCGTCTTTTCCACCGCGACCTTTGCCACGGCGCCATCGGTCATCTGGGCATCGACCTGGTTCGAGAGCAGGGCCTGGGTCGCTTCCGGATCGGTCGGGAACTCCTTGACTGTGATCGCGCCCTTGCCCTCGGCCTTGCAGCGGTCTGATTCCTCCTTGGTCATGATCCCCACGATGACGGTGGCGGTGACCACGCCGACGGACTTGCCGCAGAGGTCTCCCGGGCTGACATACTCGGTTCCGTCGGCACGGCTGATGATGGAGTTGCCCGTCTGGAAGTAGGGCACGAAGTCGACTTCCTTGGCGCGGGGAGCCGAGACATAGAGGGTGGATGCGATCGCGTCATAGCGGTCGGCCTTGATCCCGGCAATGATCTGGGCGAAGCGGGTATCGACGTAGTTGGTGGCAACGCCCATCTTCGCGGCCACGGCGTCCATGAATTCGACATCGAATCCGGCCGGCTTCCCGTTCTCCAGGGTGTCATAGGGGGGATAGGTCAGGTCGGTGCCGATCGTCAGCTTGCCCGAGACCTTGGTGGGAATCGTGCTCTCGGAACCGGGTGCTGCATTGGTTGTCGGTGAAGCGGAACCGCAGGCACTGAGTGCGAGGGCGGCGATGGCCGTTCCTGCAACGAGACTGCGACGAAGGGTGGTGCGCATGGTGATCTCCTCGAACGAGCTGGATGGGGAAGGGTGGTGCGGGGACCTGCGGTGAAGCTGGCGGCTAACGCGGTTCGTTACACCACTGGTCAGCCAACGCCGAGTAGATGGCGATGATCTCGTCGTACTTGGCTTGTTCGACCCATTCATCGGCCCAGCTGTAGGGAGGGGTGCCAGGGCCGATGTTGACGGCTGGGATGCCGGCTTGAGCCAGGGGCACCATGTCGGTCCAGAACGGAATCCCGCGGAAGACCGGGGTCGAGCCGATGCTGCTCACTGCCGCTGCCACCGAGGTGGCGATCGGGCTTTCCGGGTCGATCTCGTAGGGCAGCCGCGGTCCGGAGAGCCAGTGTTCGCTGAACTCGACGGTTGCCTGGATCCGAGGATCCTGGCGGGCCAGGTCCTGGATCATGCGCTCTGCCTGGTCGCGCACGTCGTAGGGATCCTGGCTGGGCAGCAGTCGGATATCGCAGGTCATCTCACACCGGTCCGGGACCTGGTTGTGCTTGGTGCCGCCACGGATGGTACCGATGTTCAGGTTCGGGCCTCCAGGAAGTTCCGGGTGCGGTTCGTAGGGCATCTCTGCCTCGAAGCGCCGCATCCCGGCCAGGAGCGGTTCCATCGTTTCAATGGCGTTCAGTCCGAGCTCCTTGGCGGAGGTATGGGCCTGCTTGCCGTGTGTGGTGACCTTCAGGTAGGCGGCCCCCCGGTGGACGGTGCCGATGGTGTTGTCCGTGGGCTCCCCGCAGATCCCGGCATCCGCGGTGAATCCGGCTTCCAGCAGGGAGCGGGTTCCCACGCCTCCTTCAAAGTGGCAGGAGACTCCATGGAAGACCACGTCGCCTTTCGGACGCCTGCCCGAGGTGGCGATATCGCGCATCACCGCCAGGCCCGCGGTGGTGGCGGCCTTCATGTCGGCGATCCCGGCGCCGTAGATGCGTCCGCCTTCCACGGTGGCGGCGAAGGGCTCCTTGGTCCAGTCCGGCGAGACTTCGTAGGTGTCCAGATGGCCGTTGAAGAGAATCGATTTCCCGCCCCCGGTGCCCCGGATGCGGCCACCGACTGAATAACGGCCCGGCATTGACTCGACCAGCTCTACCTCGTCGACCCCCCATTGGCGCATCTGCTCGGCCATGAATTCGGCCAGTGGAGTTTCCCGGCCCCACGTGGAATCGATCGAGAGCACTTCGCTCAGCAGCTGAAGGTTGCGTGCGGAGGTGTATTCGGCGGTGGATTCGGTGGTGTGCATGGACATGGATGCTCCTCATGCTCGGGGTGGGGCGTGCGGCGCGTCCGCAGGCGTTGAGTAGACTATGCTCCACGCCGTAGGGTGTTGTATATCACACGTAATCTGCGAAAGGTATCGGAAAAATAGATGGCAGACATTACGCTCAAGCAAATCGAGTACTTGATGGCTGCGGCCGAAGCGGGGAGCGTCACGGGAGCCGCAGCCAAGCTCTTCCTGAGCCAATCAGCAGTTTCCACCGCACTGACCGATCTGGAGCAGGCCCTCGGGGCTCAGCTTTTCGTACGCCATCCGCGCGGCATGACACTGACCGCAGCGGGCCGTGAAGCGCTGGCCGAGGGGCGCCGCGTGCTGGCCGGGGTCGAGGAGATGCGGGAAACCGCTCGCGCAAACGTGGACTCATTGGCGGGGCGGCTGCGCATCGGGTGCTACTCGACGCTCGCGCCGGTGCTGCTGCCGCGGGTCATCGATGGATTCCTTCGCAAGAACCCGTTGGTCGACCTTTCCTTCATCGAGGGGTCGCAGTCGGCGCTCGCCGACGCCTTGCGCAGCGGGACCATCGACCTGGCCATCGTCTACGACTACGACGTCCATGAGATGCGCCATCCAGATGAATTCACGCTGCGGCGCGTCCATGCCTCCGAGCCCTACGTCTTGCTGCCCCCGGAGCATCGCCTGGCCGGTCGGCGCACGGTGAGCCTGCAAGAGTTGGAATCCGAGGAGATGATCCTGTTCGATCTGGCCCCGGGCGGAGAATACTTCCTCTCGCTCTTCCACCAGGCAGGGCTGGAGCCGAACGTCCGCTTCCGGACGAGCAGTTTCGAAATGGTCCGCGCCATGGTGGCCAGGGGGCTGGGTTATTCGATCCTGAGCCAACGCACGGATATTTCCATGAGCTATGAGGGCAAGGTCTTTACCGTCTGCGAACTGGCCGAGGAAATCAAGCCGCTGGGCATCTCCACCTCGCGGCTGACTCGGGCCAGGCCCACCCGGCGGATGCGCGCGTTCGCCGAAGAGCTGAGCCGGCAACTCAGCAGCTGGCGGACGGGAGGAAACCAAGAGTCCTGAGATGGCTTCTGTTTTGCCGATGGACATCCTCTGAAGAATCTGATTGTTCTATTGAGAGCTGTCTCACAAACTTGTTCATATCAGCGAATGCACCGGTGAACCCCGGATGAACAAGGAGGCAGAAGATGGCTACATCAACTGAAGCCAGCACGGTCGGCGGCCCGGTTGCCGCCGCCGGCGAAGCGACGGAGCAAGATATCCTGCGCACGTCATTCATCGAAGCTATGGGCCGCACCGCCACCGGTGTCACCGTGGTCGGCACGGACGGGCCCGCGGGCCGCCTCGCCCAGACCGTGAGTGCCATGTGCTCGGTCTCGGCGGACCCCGAAACCCTGCTGGTCTGCGTGCATCGCAAGAGTCCCCTGAACGAGGCCATCGCCCGTCACGGCGTCTTTTCCGTCTCGGTCCTGGGAGTCCAGCACGACCACGTGGCCGACACGTTCGCCGGCCGGCCCTGGCCGGGCAAGGAGCGCTGGGATTTCACCTGCGGCAAGTGGGTCAGCCTCCCCTCCGGATCACCGGCGATCGAAGACGCCTTGGCCTACTTTGACTGCAGCGTGCGCCAGGTCGTGGAATGCGGATCGCACTTCATCTACTTCGGCAACGTGCTCCATGCCGGTGGAGAAGCCGGCGAGCCGCTGACCTACCACGCCCGGACGTACGGGAAGCCGCTTCCTGTCCCGCCGTCACAGTTTGACGACTATCCGGGTTCCGGACCGGTCCGCTAAGCCCAGAAAAGACTAAATCAACGATTGTTAGGTGGTTATTGTGCTTCGTACTGGAGAAGAATACCGGGAGTCCATCCGAGATGGCCGCAAGGTCTACGTCAATGGCGAACAGGTCCGGGATGTCACGACGCATCCGATGTTCAAGCCGATCGTGGACCGCCGCGCCCACATCTACGACATGGCGCACCAGGAATCCACCCAGGCGGTGATGACGTACACGGACGAAGCGAGCGGGGAGCTGAACGCGATCGGCAACCGGCTGCCGCGCACCCAGGAGGATTGGTGGGACAAGCGCCGTGCCGTGGATGCCGTGCAGCGCGAGTCCGGCGGAGTGGTCACCCGGGTGGGCGATGAGACGATCGGCGAAATGTGGTCGCTCTTCGATGGCCAGGACGTGCTCAACGAGGTCGATCCGCGCTTTTCGGATAATATCCGACGGCATATCGAGCACTCCATCAGTGCTGATACGTTCCATATCTCGGCGAACACCGACCCCAAGGGAGACCGGTCCAAGGCTCCGCAGGATCAGGATCCGGACATGCTGCTGCATGTGGTCAAGGAGACCGACAACGGCATCGTGGTCCGCGGTGCCAAGTATGAAACCGCTGCCGCCTACGCCAACCAGGCGTTCACCAAGCCGACGATCGCCAACTGGGGCAACAGTGAACTTTCCGAGTACGCGGTGGGCTTCATTGCCGACCTGGGCAGCCCTGGACTGCAGTTCATTTCGCGCACCGGTTTCGCCGGACGTGCCTCGGCCGCCGACTATCCGCTGTCGAATTCCGTGGACGAGGTCGAATCGCTGGTCATTTTCGACAACGTTGAAATCCCTTGGGAGAACGTGCTCTTCTACCGCCACACCAAGGCCGCGAGCTTCATCCGCTCCACGCTTCACCGCTACTCCGCGTTCCCGTTCGTGCAGCGCACCCAGCATCTGGCGGACCTGATGATCGGTGCCGCGCTGTGGAACGTGAAGCAGACCGGCCTGGAAAAACAGCAGGCCGTCCAAGAGAAGCTCGCCCAGCTGGCTTGCTACCGTGAAAACATCAATGCCCACCTGACGGCATCCATCGCGCTGGCGGAGCCGAGCCCCGGTGGACTGTTGATGCCCAACCAGTCGCTGCTCTACACCGGACGCGTCACCGCGCTGTCCCAGCTCCCGGCGATGATGCACATCGCCCGCGAACTGTGTGGCGGTCAGATCTGCATTACCCCGGATGCCGGTGCGTTCAGCCACCCCGACACCAAGGAATGGATGGAAAAGTACTACAACGTCAACGAGAACTGGATCGCCGATGACCGGCGCAAGCTGCTGGCCTTCGCCCGCGACCTGCTCAACAGCGACTACGCCGGACACCGGCTCACTTTCCAGCTCTTCGCCCAGTCCCCGCCGTTCGCCCAGCTCGGTGCGATCTACCGAAACTTCGACTTCGATGGACCGCTGGACCTGGTCCGGAAGGCCGCCGACCTCTCGGAGAACGTCTTGGGTGGACAGGTGCTAGGTACCGGTAACCGTGCGGCACAGGATGGAAAGGTCGCGGTCAAATGATGACGCGCAACACCACTACCTTCAACCCAGAGGAGAAACAGTAGACATGACCTTTTCACTCGTTGCCAGGGACCCGAAGACCGGCGCCTTCGGCATGGTCGTCACCTCATCCAGCCCGGCTGTCGCTGCCCGCTGCATCCATTTGCGTTCGGAAGTGGGTGGCGTCGCCTCGCAGAACGTCACCGATCCCGGGCTCGGTGCCCGGATCCTGGATGAGCTGGCCCGTGGAGCCGACGCCGTGGAGGCCTTGGCCCGCGTCACCGGAGCCGCGGCAAACATCGATTTCCGCCAGCTTTCCGTGGTCGACGCGGCGGGCAACACCGCGTCGTTCTCGGGGGCCGGAACATTGGGCACGCACCGCACCGTGGAACAGGACGGGGCCGTGGCTGCGGGAAACCTGCTCAGTGACCCCAGGGTTCCACAGGCGATCATGGATGCCTACCAGAATTCCACCGCCGAGGCCTTTGAACGCCGGCTGCTCGATGGCCTGGCGGCTGGGCAGGCTGCCGGGGGTGAAGAGGGACCGGTGCATTCGGCCGGCCTGATGGTGAAGGACCGGCACAGCTGGGCCCCCACCGACCTGCGGGTGGACTGGGACGATGAAGACCCGATCGCAGCCCTGGCACTTTTGTGGGATCGGTGGGCTCCGGAAAAGGAGGCCTACCGCACCCGGGCGATCGAGCCGGCGACCGCTCCAACCTATGGCGTCCCCGGGGACCAGTAGGCTCGGAGTTCGGCTTCAAAAGGAAGGCGCTCTGGCGGCCGCTGGCCGCCAGAGCGCCTTCTTCGCGTAGGGGGACAGTTGGCAGGAACCGGCCGCAGATCGGCGGCTGTGCGGAGAGGAGCCACGGATGGCTGCGCTTGAGCGGCGCACCATCAGCGCGCCGGAAGTACTGGGGTGATTCAGCTGCCGGAATCGGCGTCCGGGTGCTCAATGCCTGCACCGGTGGCTACCGCTGCAAAGCGTAACAGGATGCCTCTGGCCTGTGCCGTGCTCAAGGCGCCACTGCCGGCAATGATCTGCAGCCCCAAGCCGTCTTCCATGGCAATGAAGGCCCGGGCCAGGGCCAGGGGCTCGGCGGCCAGGACGAAATCTCCGGTATCGCGGCCCTTTTCCAATACCCGTTGATACAGCGATACCTCGTCCCGGTACAGGTCGGACATCAACTGCTCGTGCTGCTCACTGCGTGCCGCGCTGAGGCTGAGTTCGAACAGCACCCGGGTGAGCACGTCCTCGCGCCCGCTGGGCAGGCCGCTTTCGATCAGGCCCGTCAGTGCCTTGGTCGGGTTAAGGTGCTTGTCGATGGCGTTCAGGCGATTCCAGTAGTACCGTTCCGAGGCCTTGCGGTGGGTGGCCGAGACCAGATCCTCGAGTTGCGGATAGTAGTAGCTCACCAGCCGTTCGGAGACCTCGGCCTCGGCGGCAATGTCCTTGATGCGCAGCTGTGGCAGGCCGTTGCGCGCAATGGTCTGCACCGTGGCATCGACGATTCCGTCCATGCGCTTGTCCCGGTTCCGTGACAAGTTCCCGTCCTTTCCTGCCCTACTGCGTAAGCTCTCGCTTATTCCGAAGGGAAGCCGCTAATAATCAGAGGCATGGGGATCTCGCCTAAGTGACTAGGCTCACATAAAGTTGCGGTTAAGCGCAAACTTTAGCAACGCCCGAGGAGACATTCCATGCCCAGCAATACGCTAGCCGATTGGCAGAAGCTCGCCGAAAAAACCACCCTTCCCACACGTGCTCATATCGATGGCCAAGCCGTGGACGCGCTCTCGGGGGAGACGTTCACCTCCATCAACCCGGCCAATGGCAAGTCTCTGGCCGAGGTGGCTTCCTGCGACGAGGCCGATGTCGACCGTGCCACGCAAGCGGCCCGGGCCGCCTTCGCGGACGGACGCTGGTCCAGGGCACCACAGGCAGAACGGAAGCGGGTCATGGGCCGCATGGCCGAGGCGATGCGGGAGAACGCCGAGGAACTCGCGCTGCTCGACAGCCTGGACATGGGCAAGCGAGTCGTCGACGCGCTGAGCATGGATGTGCCGTTCTCGGCCTCGCTCTTCGACTTCTATGGCGAGGCCATCGACAAGCTCAACGGCGAGGTGGTCACCACTGACCCCGGTGTGCATGCGACCATCACCAAGGAGCCCTTGGGCGTCGTCGGTGCCGTGGTGCCCTGGAACTATCCGGTGGACATGGCCGCATGGAAATTGGCCCCGGCGTTGGCGGCCGGATGCAGCGTGGTGCTGAAGCCAGCCGAACAGTCCCCGCTCTCGGCACTTCGCCTGGCCGAACTCTTCTCCGCCGCCGGGCTGCCCGACGGGGTGCTTAATGTACTCCCCGGGATGGGCGCCACCGCCGGCCGGTCCATTGGCCTGCACCAGGACATCGACACCGTCGTCTTTACCGGTTCCACGCAGGTCGGCAAGATGTTCCAACGGTATGCCGGCGAATCGAACATGAAACAGGTGTGGCCAGAATGCGGTGGCAAGAGCCCCAACCTCATCTTCAATGACACCGCCGACCTGCAAAAGGCCGCTGAATCAGCGGCCTTCGACGTCTTCTTCAACCAGGGGGCCGTATGCTCCTCGCACTCCAGGGTCCTGGTCCAGCGCGGCGTGCACGCCGAATTCGTAGGCCTGCTGCGGTCGATCGCCGCCGGGTATGCCCCGGGCAACCCGCTTGATCCGGCAGCCGGCATGGGCGCGCTGGTCACCAAGGAACACACCGACATGGTGCAGGGCTTCATCGAACGTGCCCGCCCGGACGCCGAGCTGATCCACGGCGGGGGACGCCTGTTCCTGGAGGGCAGCGACTGCTACATCGAACCAACGATTTTCGACCAGGTGCATCCGGACTCCGAGTTGGCCCGCGACGAAGTCTTCGGACCCGTCATGGCCATCATCCCCTTCGACACTGAAGAAGAGGCCCTGCGCATCGCCAACGACACTCCCTTCGGGCTCGCCGCCTCGCTATGGACCTCCGACATCTCCCGCGTGCACCGGCTCTCCCGGAGCCTGGTCGCCGGTACCGTCACGGTCAATGCGACAGATGCCTTCGGAGCCCAAACGCCCTTCGGTGGTTTCAAGGGATCGGGATACGGCAGGGACCTGTCCCTGCACGCCCTGGACAAATACCAGGGCTTGAAAACCACCTGGATCTCCTACTAGGAATCACTCCATCACTTCCACCGGATCATCCATCTTGAAGGGAACCATCATGAATGCCCATCACTCCCAGTGCTCCAAGAACGGGGGGAACCGCCATGGCCAGTCTGCTTGAGCAAAACTCCATCGGACCGATTCCCCAAGATGAACGCCACGGGCGTCCTCGGGACCTGTTCTTCGTGTGGTTCGGCGCAAACATGTTCCTCATTACGGTGGTGACCGGCGGTCTGGGAACCACGGTGTTCGGACTGAACTTCTGGAGTACGGTCACAGCCATCGTTGCCGGACTTCTGATCGGCGGCCTCTTCATGGCCTTGCACGCGGCCCAGGGCCCCGTGCTGGGGGTCCCGCAAATGATCCAGTCACGTGGCCAATTCGGTTCACGCGGGGCGACGGTGATTGTCATCGTGGTGATCGTGATGTACATGGGCTGGTTCGCCTCGAATGCCGTGGTCGGCGGGCAGGCTCTGCACAGCCTCATTCCCGGCATTTCGGTCGGGCTCGGCGTGGTGCTCCTGACGGCCACCAATATCGTGGTCGCCGTCATCGGCTACCGGATGGTGCACCTGGTCATGCGTGCCGGAACGATCATCCTTGGCGGGGGTTTCCTGATCTCGCTGGTGCTTACCCTGACCAGCGGACAAGTGAGCGCGCCGGTATTGGCCCAGGGGGACTTCAGCTGGGCAGGATTCTTCTCGGTGCTCTCGATTTCGGCCCTGTGGGCCGTGGCCTACGCGCCGTACGTCTCGGATTATTCACGCTACCTGCCGGCAAAGACCGGACCCAAGCCCGCCTTCTGGGCGACCTATGCCGGGATCGGCATCGGATCTGCCTTGCCGATGGTGCTCGGCGCGCTGATCGGTTCGTTGATCCAGGGTGATGACGTGGTGGCTGGCCTGCTTGCGGTGATTGGACCCTTCGGAATCTTCCTGCTGTGGGCGGCCGTCATGTTCTCCGGACTCAGCAACGCCATGAACCTCTACGGCGCCACCCTCTGCAGCATCACCCTGGTCCAGACCTTCGCCGAACGCTTCATTCCGCGGGCCCGCGGCCGGGCTGTCATTGCCATTCTGCTCGGGATCCTGGCCATGATTCTGGGTGTTGGCGGTTCGGATAACTTCCTCGTGCTGCTTGTGGACCTGATCGGGCTGATGTTCTTCGTGATCACGCCCTGGACGGCGATCAACCTCATGGACTACTACGTGGTCCGGCGCGGTCACTACGAGGTCGACGAATTCTTCAAGCGTGACGGCGGCATCTATGGACGCTGGAACAAGGCGGCGATGACCTGCTATGCGGTCGGCCTGCTGGTCCAGATCCCCTTCCTTGCATCGACCGTCTATACCGGTCCCTTCACCGAGGCGATGTCCGGGGTCGATATCTCCTGGCTCGTCGGCCTGGCTGTGACCTGCCCGCTCTACTACCTGCTGGTTCGGAGCAGTTCCACCCCAAAATCATCGATCGCCTCCGCCGACCGCAAGGGAGCAGCGCTGTGACACCGTCCCGGCTAGCCACGTCCAGAACCAGCCCTGCCGGAAGTGAACTTGAGGGTGCTGGCCCCGGCGCCACAGTGACCGAGCGGATCGTGCGGCGGATTGCGGCCAACGAGGCCGAGTTGGTGGAATTGGCCTCGGCGCTGGTGGGCTTTGACACCACCACCCGCTCCGAAGACCACGAACCGGCCCGGGAAGAGGCCGCCCTGCAGCGGTTCCTGGCCGACCGGCTGGCGTCCATGGGTGCGGAAATCGATTTGTGGGAACCGGAGCCCGCCTCGCTTCCGGAGGCCCCCCAGATTCCGCAGGGCGCGACTTTTGCCGGACGACCTCAGCTGATCGCCCGTTTCCCCGGCCGTGGCTACGGTAAATCGGTGGTGCTCAATGGGCACATTGACGTGGTTTCGGCCGAACCCCGTGGGCTGTGGGGGTCGGATCCTTTCACCGCCGTGGTGGAAGGCCGCCGGCTCATCGGACGCGGAACCTGCGACATGAAGGGCGGCATCGCGGCCATGGTCATGGCGATGGCCGCGCTGCAGGCCGAAGGCATCGAGCTTGCCGGCGACGTGCTGATCAATACCGTCACCGATGAGGAAATCAACGGAGCCGGGACGGTCGCCTCGCTGGCCCGCGGGCTTCAGGCCGATTACGGAATCGTGCCCGAGCCCAGCGACCTTCGGCTGTGCACGTCCAACCGTGGAATCGTCGCGGGACGGATCACCTTCACCGGGCGGCCGGGCCATGCCGACATACCTCAACCGCATTGGCGCGACGGAGGCGCCGTTAACGCGATAGAAATGGCCGTCCCTGCCATTGCCGCACTGCAGGACCTGCGGGGCCGGTGGATCGAGCAGCATGATCCGGGTTCGCCCCTTCCTGCCGGGAACATCGTTCCGACCACTATCAAGGGCGGTGAATGGGTGGTCAGCTATCCATCGGACTGCTCCTTCGAAGTCGATGTCACCTACCATCCGGATCAGGCCGACAGCCAGGGCGCAGGTAGCGGCATCCGCCAACAGATTGAGCAGGCAGTGCTCGGCAGCGCGCCGGATCCGGGCTGGGAAGCCCAACACCCGACGGACTTCACGTGGTACACCGACCTGCCACCGGTGGCGCTGCCGGAGAACCATCCGCTGGTCGAGGCGCTGGTGCAGGTGGCCGGTGAACTGGACCTGGACCCGGGCACCGTCGCCCATCCGTCCTGGACCGATGCGGCCTCGCTCACGCATGCCGGCATCCCGTCGATGGTCATCGGTCCGACGGCCACGCGTCCGGATGGATCGGCAACCCTTCACACCATCGACGAGTACGTGGACATCGATGACCTGCTGGCCACCGCCCAGATCCTGGCTCTGGCAATTGTCAGACTGACCGGAAGCTGACCCGCACTCCCGCGTCCACCGGGCGCGGGACCCCTCGTCCGGTATGTGGCCGGGCTTTCATTGGACTCACGTGTCTTCGGCATGCCCGAAAACACGACTTGCTCGGAAGGAGCAGGCAATGGCAACAACGAACACGCAGTATATGGAAGAACAACAGGGAAAACTGGTCCGGACGCTGGGCCGGATGGATATTGTCCTGCTGACCATCGCCGCCGTGATCTCCATCGAGATCCTGGGCCAGCTCTCCTCCTATGGAGGTGAAACGTTCACTTGGCTCGTGGTGCTCGTGATCACCTTCCTCATTCCCTATGCGCTGCTCTTCTCGGAGACCGGAAGCACATTCGTCGAAGAAGGGGGCTGTTATACCTGGGTCAAGCGGGCCTTCGGCCGCCCGGTGGCAGCGGTTTCCACCGTGTTCTACTGGGTGACCACACCGGTGTGGATCGGTGGATCGATGGCCTTGCTGGCAGGGGAGACCTTCAGCGTTTATTTGATCCCGCTGAACACCAGCGGTGCCAGCGGTTACCTGTTCTACCTCGCCTTCATCTGGGTGACAGTGCTTGCCGCGATAGCCAGCCTGCGCTGGGCCAAATGGCTGCCGAACTCCGGTGCGATCGTGAAGGTGGCCCTGTTGGCACTGTTCGTAGTGACCACTGTGCTCTACGGGCTCCAGCATGGGTTTGATGGAATATCGTTTGGGGACCTCAGCCCCACCTTGACCGGACTCTTCGGTGTGGCGCCGCTGCTGCTTTTCGGTTTTCTCGGCTTCGAGGCGGCTAACGGTGCCGCGGGCGAAATGAAGAATCCGCAGCGCGATGTCCCCAAGGGGCTTGCCCGCTCGACCGTCATTGCCGCTGCCTGTTACTTGCTGCCGATCCTGGGAATCCTGCTGGTGATTCCCAAGGACCGCATCAACGGTGTCTCCGGGCTGATGGAAGCCGTGGGAGAGGTGTTCGTGGTCTACGGGCCCGCTGCCCCGGTCATGTCCACCGCTGCCGCACTGATGTTCGTCTATGTGTTGGTGACACAGGGCGGTGCCTGGATGATCGTTAGCGACCGGGTGCAGGGCATAGCCGCAGCCGACGGCGCCTTCTTTGGCGGGTTCTTTGGAAAATTCCACCGCACACTGGGCACCCCGATCCGCATCAACCTGCTCTCGGGCATCCTGGCCAGCGGCTTCCTCGTTGCTTCGCTGACATTGATCGAAGGTTCTTCGGCCGCTGTTTTCGGGGTCGTGCTGACCATTTCCATCAGTACCTATCTGATCTCCTATCTGGCGATCATTCCCGCTGCGGTGGTGCTGCGTTTCAAGGACAAGCGAACGGTCCGCCCGTTCCGGGTGCCCTTGGGTAATGGCGCCTTCGCCGCGATGGGTGCGTTGTGCCTGCTCTGGGTGGCGTTGGGATCATTTGTCGCAGTCTTTCCCGGAGTGTTGGAGGCGGTGTTCGGCATCGACTATCCGTTTGTTGAGATCTGGGGTGTGGGACGCGGTTCATACGCGGTCTTCACCTTGGGCACACTCGGATTCCTGACCGTCCTGGCGCTCAGCGGTTATGCGGCAGGGAGAAAGCTTCGGGCAGTGCAGAGCGAGCACCCTGAGGGGCTGGCCCCGGATGCGCCGGCGCCAGGGGAGCCGGAGCAGCTCAGAACCCGCTGAAGGAGCAGCGAGGGAGCGGTCCGCAGCCGGCAAGGTACCGCTCCCACGCTGTTTTAAGCGTCACGGAATCAACATGGGCGAATTCTAGGGGTCGATGCAACACCCGTGGTTATGTCGTGACCAGTAAATCCCGTAGACGCTCGGCCGGGGTGTCCCAATCCAACGTTTTACGTGGCCGGCTGTTGAGCTCCTGGGCGACATGCTCCAGATCCTCCAGCCCATAAACACCTAAATCGGTGCTCTTGGGGAAGTACTGACGCAGCAGCCCGTTGGTGTTCTCATTGGACCCGCGCTGCCAGGGGCTATGTGGATCGCAGAAGTAGACATCCATGTCGGTCGCGACGCTGAAAGCCAGGTGTTTGGCCATCTCCGACCCCTGATCCCACGTCAGCGAACCACGCAAGTGTTCGGGCAGGGTGAGCATTGCTTCGATGAGCCCGTCACGCACCGATGCGGCCGTGTGATCCACCGGTAGATGTATCAGCATCACGTAGCGGGTGGTGCGTTCCACCAGGGTCCCGATCGCCGAGCCACTGTGCGCCCCGATGATCAGGTCCCCTTCCCAATGCCCGGGCACGGCACGGTCCTCAACCTCTGCCGGGCGCTCAGAAATATTGACCATTGGATCCCGGAAACGCTCCGTACGCTCCCGGGGATTCTTGTGCTTTTTGCGTCGGGTACGCCCGGTACGCAGGGCCGATTTCACCTCCAGGCTTAGCCCACCACGGGCCTGAAGATAGAGGGCCTGATAGATCGTTTCGTGGCTCACGCGCATGGAGGGGTCATCGGGGAACTCCTTGATCAACAAGTTCGAAATCTGCTCCGGGGACCAGTGCTTACGTAGCTTGGCAAGCACGTAATCACGCAGTTCTCCCGGCGCTGCCAGCTTACTGGGCTTGGGCCGCTGGCGCTGGGCGGTGGAGGTTCGCTGGGCGGTGTAGGGGCGGTATCCCAACACAGGGTGGGAGTTGCGCTTGATCTCCCGGCCAATCGAGCTGGGGCTACGCCCCAGCTCCCGGGCGATGGCCCGCTGCGAGGCACCGGCTTGGAGCATGTCCCGAATCGTTTCGCGCTCGGGCAGCGACAGGTAGCGGGTGCTGTTCGTGGCTTCGAGGACCTCCAATGGAATCTCGGGGATCAGCGCAGGTTCCAGGTTCCCGGGGTCGAGGCTGGCCGGTGAATCGGGCACCCGAACCCCTAAAACGGGCAAGCAGGTTTCGAGCGCAGGTGTTTCGCAGACGAGTGTGGTCACCTCCTGTTTATACGCGTCTGATGAAAGGTTTGGGGTATCAAGACGATCTATGACCGGCATCAGTGCCTGTTCCCAGCGGGCTGCATTCTTCCGCTTTGCGCCCGTGGCGGCTACGGCTGTCTTCTGGGGCATGCCCTCACGGCGTAGTGCCAAGTATTGATCGCGTTGACCCGAGAGCCGGGGGATGTTGCGGATCCCGGCGGCCCTGGCCCAACTGGCGCCTTGGCTGGGTTCCACGCCCACCTCCCGGGCGGCGACGGTGACGCTTCCCACGCGCGCCAGTGCGGTGAGGAACCCCTCGCGCAAGGGTTTGAGTTCCTGTTCTCTGGCGCTCAGGGCGCGCTGGGGCCTGCGGGTGACCGCCTTGATGGAATAGGCCCAGTTGAATGCAGTTTGGACGTTGATCCCCAGCTGCCGTGCAGCATTGGCGACGTTGTTCAGGCGGTCGTGCAGGACGAAGAACTCCTCGCGCTGCGCGGGGGTGTATTCCTGTCCCGGGGGCTGGGCAGTGGTGCGGGACCACATGGTGCAAGTGGCACGGTTGAAGCCCAGTTCCCGGGCTGCGGCCGCGATGGTGCCCAGACGGTCCAGCGCCTCGAAGAACGCGGTCTTATCTTGGGGTGTGTGGTGCCGGTTGGGGCGCTTAGCCGGTGCCGGGGGTGTGGAGGCTGTTTTTCCCCTTAAGGAAGCATTATTTGATGGTGAGGGTGCGGTGTTCATGGTTGTTGCATCTCCCGAGGGATTCGGGGGTGTTGCAACGATCACTAGAACTCAAGATGACATCGGCAGAAGTGAAGGCAAGCAGCGGCTAAGCCCATGGGAAAACACCTAGGAAGTGTGACGCGCAACATATATTCTTGCGGTTAAGCGCAAAGTTTTTACCGGTTGAACCGGTCAGTCGATCTTGGAGGTTTTGATGCAGTCAACCGTTCTATCCCCGGCAGATTTAGGGATCACCCACCCGCTGGACATGCTCACCGCGCAGGAAATCAATGCCGCGCGACAGATCCTCATCGATTCCGGCAAGATAGGAACCGGCACCCGGATTCCACGCCTGCTCCCGGTGGAACCCGATAAGGATTTGCTCTCCAGGTTCACTCCGGGCCAGACCGACTTCGACCGTTCCGTGCGTGTGACCCTGTTGGAGCCCTCCACCGGCGAGGCGGCCGAGGCAGTGGTCTCCGTGACCTCCGGTAGCGTGACCGGCTACCGCGTCCTGCCCACCGGGGAGCACCCGTTCGGCCAGCCGCAGTACCTTTTCGAGGAATACGAGCAGGCACAGGCCATTGCCAAGGCCGACCCGCGATGGCAGGCCGCCATGGCCAGGCGCGGCATCATCGACACGACCCACACCTTCCTCTCGCCACTGGCGCCGGGCTTTTTCCCCCGCGAGGGAGAAACCGGACGCCGCATGATCCGTTCATTGACCTTCCACCGCAACTTCGAGGGTGATAATGCGTGGGCGCACCCGGTGGAGGGCCTGATCTGCCACACCGACCTGACCGCCGGCATCGTCACGCGTGTGGAAGACGACTACGAGCACAGCGAGCCAGTCCCCATCCCGATGGAAAACAGGCTCTATGACCCCGAAAGCGTCGGGCCTGCCCGCACCTCGCTGAAACCACTGGAAATCACGCAGCCCGAGGGTCCCTCGTTCATCGTCGATGGAACCCACGTGACCTGGGAGAACTGGAAGCTGCGCATCGGTTTCAACGCCCAGGACGGGCTGGTGCTGAACCAGGTCAGTTTCCGTGACGGGGAAGAAGACCGGATGGTGCTGCACCGGGCCTCCGTACCCGAAATGGTCGTCCCCTACGGGGATACCAGCAATACTCGGTTCTGGATCAGCTACTTCGACGCCGGAGAATACCTGCTGGGCAAGAATGCGAACTCGCTGAAGCTGGGCTGCGACTGCCTGGGCGTCATCGAGTACTTCGATGCGTTCGTCGCCGGCGACCACGGTGAAGCGGTGAAGATCCCCAATGCCGTGTGCATGCATGAAGAGGACTACGGAGTGCTGTGGAAGCACTCCGAGTTCGGTGAAACGCCGCAGGTCCGCCGCTCCCGCCGACTGGTGATCTCCTATTTCGCCACCATTGGAAACTATGACTACGGGTTCTTCTGGTACTTCTACCTCGATGGATCGATCCAGATGGAAGCCAAGGCCACCGGGATCGTCTACACCGGGGGGTGCTTCCCCGGTCATCCCAACCGCCATGCCCCGGAAATCGCCCCCGGCGTGATTGCCCCGGTACACCAGCACATCTTCTGCGCCCGGCTCGATGTCGCCGTGGACGGGGACGCGAACACGGTCCAGGAGCAGAACATCGTGGGCATCCCCATGGGGCCGGAAAACCCTTATGGGAATGCCTTCACCTGGGAACGCACGACGATGTCCAAGGAGTTGGACGCCGTGCGCGATGCCAACCCGGAATCCGGGCGCAGCTGGTTCGTCACCAACCCGAACCGGCTGAACTATGTCGGGGAACCCACCGCATATCAGCTCCTGCCCATGCCCGGTCCCCGGCTCATGGCCCAGGAGGGATCCTCGGCCTGGAACCGGGCGCAATTCGCCACCCACCACATGTGGGTCACCAAGAACGAGGACAGCGAACGCTTCCCGGCCGGCGACTACCCGAACCAGCATGCCGGGGATGGCATCGGCGAATGGGTCAAGCAGAACCGTGACATCGAGAACACCGACATCGTGCTGTGGCACTCCTTCGGGCCCACCCACATCCCGCGGACCGAGGACTGGCCGGTCATGCCGGTGGACTACAGCGGATTCTGGTTCAAGCCCCATGGCTTCCTGGACCAGAACCCGGCCATGGACCTTCCCGACTGGAGTTCGCGCCCAACCGCGGAACCGGACGTGGCGCACCAGCCGCAGGACGCGGGGGAGTGCTGCCACTAGGAAGCAGAACAGCATGAGGGGGGTGGGCGTCGGCGGAGGACTCTGCTGATGCCCACCCGTCCATCGGGGTATCAAGGAGGAAGCCAATGACCACTGCACATGCGCTGCTGGCTGAAGGAATGCTCGTATTTACCGGGCTGGGCACGGCGTGTTGCTGGTGGGCCGAGAAGGTCCGAACCCTCGGGGGCCTGCGGGACCGGATCGTTCTACTCGGCAGGGGAAGGCGCAGCTTCCCGAAGCCGGCGCTACCGACCCGAGCCACCTGGTGGATGGTGTTGATGACACTGGCGATGGCCGACCTTGCCCAAGGTGAAGGTGGTGCCGTGCCGGGAGTTCTCTGGGGCTTGATCCTGATACTTGCCGCGCCCGTCTCCATCGGCCTGGAACGCATGCTTAACGGTGCGCAGCTGCGCGATGGCATGGCGCTGCACCGGTCCCTGTGCATGATTGCCATGGGCGTCTGCATGCTTTTCCTCCACTGCGGACCCGTGGCGCCGCAACCTGCTAGCCATCATGGTGGAGCGGGGACCGCAATGGTGATTCCGGTGCTGGTCGTTCTCGGCGCCTACGCCGCCTATTCGCTGAGATGCGGAATCCAGCTGGCGCATGGTGCCCGGCGGGATTCCAGAGGTTATGCGCAGGGCGGGGAGATGGCTTGCGGCGCGGTGGCGCTGCTGTGCATGCTGGCAATGTCCGGTCACTGATGAGTCGCCAAGCTGTGCCCTGCGGGACACCGGTCGGAGCCGGATCCTGGGGTAAGTCCCGGCAGGTTTTCCTGCGGGTCAGTGCGCGGGGGGCAGTTCTAGGTCAAGACCCGGCCTTCGGGATGCGCCGGGGTGGGCAGTATTTCCTCCATGATCTCCAGCAGCCGCCCGGTGGCCGGGTTGGGGTGTGTGTGCCAGGCGATGACGGCGGCAAGATACCGTTGTTCGCCGGCAAGTTCCCGGTAGACCAGGCCCGAGGTGGAGATGTGCTGGACCGAGGATACCGTCAAGGTCACGCCCACACCGGCGGCAACGAGCCCGAGAATGGCGTAGGAATCCGGGGCCTCCTGCGCAATGCGCGGAATGAACCCGGCCTCGCGCGCCAAGCGGATCCCCGCGTCCCTGACGGTGGATCCTCGGGTGGCTGGAAACATCACCCAGGGCTCCGCTGCGAGGTCGGCCAGCTTGATCTCCTTGCGCTTGGCCAGCGGATGGTCCGCGGGCATCGCGACCAGAATGCGTTCGTAGGTAAAGACGCGGGATTCGACGCCCGGGTGTTTCAGCGGTAGCCGGGAGAATCCGATGTCCAGCTCCCCGGCGGCAATCATCCCGGGGGTGAAACCCGCGTAGATCATCGATTCCAGGCTCAGCTCGATACCGGGTTCCCGGGTGCGCAGTACCCGGGCAATCGGCGGAAGCACCTCGCGGCTGCTGGCTCCGGCATATCCCACGCGGACGCGGCCAATGATCCCGGGTCCCTCGAGTCGGGCACCGAGCTCCACCTGGCGGGCCTGCGATAACATCTCCCGGGCCGGTATGAGGATCGCTGCCCCTTGTGGGGTCAGTGCCACGGTCCGGGTACTGCGGTCAAAGAGCGGTGCGCCTAGGTCGTCCTCGAGGCGTTTGATCCACTGGCTGAGTTGTGGTTGGGCAATGCGCAGCCGGCTGGCGGCCCGACCGAAATGCAATTCCTCGGCAACCATGAGGAACGCGCTAACGTGTTTGAGCTCCATGATCCGATCTTATAAGAAATCGTTCATGGTGAGAGAGCATTTGTTTATTGGACAGTCATCAAATGCAGGCGCATTCTGGTTAATGTGCCGTGGATCATGCCTCACTGTGTGGTGGGGCACCTGCCCGGGGCAAGATACCTGAAGCAACGGACAAGGGGAGGTTTTCCACATGGAACCTGCACTGCCAGCCAACCCGCGCTGGGTCAATCGGCCGGAGGGATCCAACTGGGGAGACTTCGGTCCGGATGACCATCTGGGCCGGCTCAACCTGCTGACCGTCGAAAAGGTCCATGAGGGACTGGCCGAGGTCCGCGACGGTAGGACCTTCGCCCTGGGCCTTCCGCTGGACCTTCCCGGCGGCACGTCGCTGAACCCGAACCGGCTCCCACCGGTGCTACGCCCCAACTTGCGCTCGGGCCATGTGAACTTCAATTGCCGGATGGATTCCGTCTACCCGGGTTCCTCCGACGTGATGAACGACGACTTGGCCGTCCTGCACCTGCAGTACTCCACCCAATGGGATGCACTGTGCCATGTCGGTTCGCTCTTCGACGCCGATGGGGATGGAATCCCCGAGCCGGTCTATTACAACGGTTTCCGTGCCGGCATCGAGGTGATCGGCCCGGATAACCTCGGCGATGCCGGCTTCGATACGCTGCATGCCTCCAGCACGTCCAACGCGGGGGTCTTGGGCATCGGAGCCATGGCCGAACGCCCGATCCAGGGGCGGGCCGTGATGGTGGATCTTGTCGCCCATCTGGGCACCGAACAAACCGTGGTCGGTTTCGAGAGCCTGCGCAAGATCATGGAGGTCGATGGGATCATCGTCGAACCCGGGGACATCCTGACACTGCATACCGGCTACGCCGACAAGGTGCTGCAGATGGCCGGGAACCCGGACCCAGCTGTCCTACACAGTTACGGTGCGGTGCTCGACGGACGCGATGCGGCACTGCTCCAGTGGATCACCGACTCCGGGGTGGCGGCCATCGCGGCCGACAACTACGCGGTAGAGCTCTACCCCGCCAGGCCGGCACCGGCACCCGCCTCGGTGCTGCCGCTGCATGAACACTGCTTGTTCAAACTCGGTGTGCCGCTGGGTGAACTGTGGGCCCTGGGGCCGCTGGCCGCTCACTTGCGCGCCTCCGGGCGCTCTCGCTACCTGTTGACAGCGTCCCCGCTGAACCTGCCGGGAGCCGCGGGCTCCCCCTTGAATCCCATCGCCACCACCTGAGCTGGATCCGTCCCCGTCCTCATCCCGTACGACCCGTATAGAAGGAAACCCGCCATGCCTGAATCCCCCCGCCCACGCATCCTGGTTACCGGAGGCGCCTCCGGTATCGGTGCCGCCATAGTCGCCCGTTCCATTGCCGACGGCTACGATCCGGTCGTCATCGACCGGGTTGGCGACGGTATCATCGCTGACCTCTCGGATGCCCAGTCCACTGCCGAGGCACTGGAGCAGGCGCTCGCCGGCGGGCCGATCACTCGTTTGGTGAACAACGTCGGTGCCGTCTTCCCGGCTTCGGCCCAGGATCAGACGCTGGCCGAGCTGGACGCGGCCTGGTCGTTGAATCTTCGCACAGCGATGCAGGCCACTCAGGCGCTGCTGCCGGGCATGCGCGAAGCAGGCTTCGGCCGGATCGTCTCGATCTCCTCCCGGGCTGCGCTGGGCAAGGAAATGCGCACCGCCTACGCCGCCACCAAGGCGGCCCTGATCGGAATGACCCGGGTCTGGGCGCTTGAGCTCGGTGAATTCGGGATCACTGCCAACGCCGTCGGCCCCGGGCCCATCGCCACGCCGCTCTTCAACGGGGCCAACCCCCCGGGGGCCCCGCGCACCCGCGCCATCATTGAGGGCATCCCGGTCAAGCGCATGGGCACCGCCGAGGATGTTGCCCATGCCACGTCCTACCTGCTTGATGAGCGCTCCGGATTCGTCACCGGACAGACGCTTTATGTTTGCGGCGGCATGACAGTAGGTCATTCCGGTGTCTGAGCGGCTCACCGGACGCGCCCCGGTTGCCGTGATCGGGGCCGGCAGCATCGGCGTCGCCTTTGCCCTGGTCTTCGCCCGGGCAGGGCACCTGGTGGTGCTTTCGGACCCCGATGCCGGGCGCCGCTCCGCTGTCACCGGCGAGGTGGCTTCCCGACTTGAGGCACTGCAACGGCACGGTCTGCTCTCCGAGGCCCCGGAGGTGATCCTGGAACGCATCTCCACCACGGCATCGATGGCCACGGCGGTGACGGGTGCCGTCCTGGTCCAGGAATGCATCCCTGAACTGTTGGAGCTCAAGCGCGAGATCTTCGCCGAACTTGATGTGCTGGCAGCTCCCGATGCCATCTTGGCCAGCTCCAGTTCGGCTTTGACTGCCGGGGCCATCGCCGCCGGGCTTCCCGGCGCCGCGCGCATCCTGGTGGCCCATCCGGGGAATCCTCCCTACCTGATTCCGGTCATCGAATTGGTGCCGGCCAGCGCCACCTCGGCACAGACGCTCGAGGCGGCCCGCATCATGTACTCGGCAGCCGGACTTTCCCCGGTGGTGGTGCACGGTGAGCCCGAGGGCTTTGTTTTCAACCGCCTCCAGGGAGCCGTATTGCGCGAGGCCTATGCGCTGGTACGCGACGGTGTCGCCAGCGTCGAGGACATCGACACTGTGGTCCGAGAGGGCCTCGGGCGGCGCTGGTGTTTCATGGGACCCTTCGAAACGGTTGACCTGAACACCCGCGGGGGCATCGAGTCCCACGCCGCCAAGATGGGACCGGCCTACGCGCGAATGGGCGCCGAACGCGGACAATCGGATCCCTGGTACCCGGAGCTGGTGGCCGAGGTTGCCGCGCAACGCCGCGCGGTGCTGCCGTTGGACCAATGGGAAGAACGGGTCGCCTGGCGCGACGAGGAATTGATGAAACGCCTGAACCACACCACTAAGGACAGTCATGAGTAAAAAGCCTGAAATCCGGACTCCGGCAGCGCCCGGGGTGATGCAGAAGATCACCGGTTTCTTCACCGAACTGATGCGCAAGTATTTGCCTGATCCCTTCGTTTTTGCCATCGGGCTGACACTGCTCACCTTCGTGCTGGCCTTTGCGATCCAGCACCAGAGTCCTATCGACGCCGTGGTGAATTGGGGTAATGGGTTCTGGGATCTGCTGGCCTTCACCACGCAGATGGCCGTGATCCTTGCAGCCGGTTTCGTGCTGGCCAACTCACCGGTCGTGGACCGGTTGCTTGATCGGATCGTCGCCAATGTGCACACGCCCAAAGCGGCCATCGTGGTGGCCACACTGGTCGGAGGCTTCGGGTCCTACCTGAACTGGGGCTTCGGCCTGGTCATCGGCGGGGTGGTGGCCCGTAAGCTGGCCACCGAGATCAAGGGGATCCACTACCCGCTGATCATCGCCAGCGCCTACTCCGGATTCACCATGTACGGGTTGGGGCTCTCGGCCACTATCCCGTTGACCATCGCCACCCCGGGGCATCCCTTGGAAGGGAGCATGGGCCTGATTGGTCTGGGGGAGACCATCTTCTCCCCGCCGATGATTGTCACCGCGGTCGTGGTCATGGCCACGCTGCCAATCCTCAACGCAGCACTGCACCCCAAGCCCGGCCAGCCGGTGCGTGAACTGGATCCAGCATTATTCGCCGGAACCGAAAAGGGGCCGGTCAACGACGATTTCTCCGAAGACACCATTGCAAACAAGCTGAACAAGTCCCGGGCCTTGTCGATGATCATCGGCCTGGTTGGCATCCTCTATGTCGTCCTGCACATGGTCCAAGGCGGCAAAGTCGACCTGAACCTGATCAACTTCATCATCCTGTTCCTGGGCATCATCCTGATGGGGAACCCGATCTCCTATGTCACCAAGCTCAACGAGGGCATAAAGACGGTCTCCGGGATCATCCTGCAGTTCCCGTTCTACGCCGGCATCATGGCAATCATGGCCGGTTCCGGTCTGGTGCTGACCATCTCGGGCTGGTTCGTGAACGTCGCTACCGCCCAGACCCTGCCTTTCTGGGGGCTGATCAGCTCGTTCGTGATTAACTTCTTCGCCCCCTCCGGTGGCGGACACTGGGTCATCCAGGGCCCCTTCATGATCGAAGCCGCCCATACCCTGGGTGCTTCGATACCGCAGACCGCCATGTCGGTCATGCTCGGTAATGCATGGAATGACCTGATTCAGCCGTTCTGGATCCTTCCGGCACTGGCCCTGTCCAAGCTCAAGCTCAAGGACATCATGGGTTACACCGTGGTCATGATGTTCTGGGTCGGTTTGATCTACATCGTCTCCATCCTGGCCTGGGGCTTCCTGGGCTAACTCCTTGACCACAGACGGTGGCAGGGTCCAACCGGGAGAAGACCTCCGGCTGGTGGTGTTTGCGACAGCAACCAACACCAGCCGGAGGTTATTTTCATGTCCTCCAACCACATCCCCGCGAACAGCAGATCCTTGACGGGTAGGCGGATGCCCTCCGAACGGTGGGAACTGCGTCCGATCCCTCGTCTTTTAGGAGCAGGATGCGCCGTGGGACATTTACCGTGACCGGCACGACAAGTGCCAGGTCCCCGTCGCTTCATGGATCAGATCCGCCCCGCAGAACTTTTTCGTGAGTCCCGGACCTACTGACCGTCGAGCATCTTCGAGGTGATGTGGACGGATGCCGGAATGCTCCACTTGGAGTTCATTACCTGGTAGTCGGGGCTGTCCAGAACAGTCCGCACGGCTTCCTGAACTGCCTCCTTCAAGCCGGTGTCCTGGCCAAGCGCCAGACCGGTGGGACTGGGCTGATATACCGGGCCTTCGGCGAGGACGAACTTTCCCTTGGACAGGTCACCCTGATAGGCCAGGGATACGCTGTCGGCCATGACCGCGTCCACCCGCCCGGACCCAAGTGCGAGGTTGGCGTCGGTTTGCGACGGGAAGTTCTGGACGCCGATGGGCTCCTTGCCTGCCGTGGTGCATCCATCATTGAATTTGGGTAGGTGGTTCATGGATTGGATCGAACCTTTCTGGACCCCGATCTTGTTGCCACACATGGTGAGCAGATCCATGCTGATGGCCTTCGGATTCCCGGGCGCGACGGCCATGCCCGAACCTCCGCTCATGTACTGGACGAAGTCGACGATTTTCTCGCGTTCCGGAGTGATGGAAAACGACGACATCGCCATGTCGTATTTGCCGGATGCAAGACCCGCCAAAATCGTGTCGAACGTTGCGGGCACATGCTCTACTTTCAGGCCCAGTGCCGCACCTACGGCGTCCGAGAAATCGACGTCATAGCCGATCATGGTCTTGTTATCCGTGTCGTAGTACTCGAAGGGGGCGTAGGTCGGGTCGGAAGCGACGCGTAGTAGCCCGGAGGCGAGAATACTTTCGGGAAGTAGCGCTTTCGCCTTCTCGTTGACGGAAATCCCCGCCATTTTGACGGGATCCGAAGTGCTCGTGGAGACTGTCGGGGCAGCGCTGTCCTGGGCCCCTCCCGCTGCGTTCGTGCAAGCGCTCATCGATAGTGTCAAGAAGATGGACGTGAAAAGGACGGTGGAACGTGTAGCCGTACGACGCATATGGAACATGGTTTTCCTTTCATCACCGGACCTCATTGTCCGGAATTATTTATCGAGGGTACGAAGCTGATCGTCGGGACGGGTGCGGGAGCGCAGCGGGGGAGCCGTTCCACTGGGATGAATGGGATAACACTTATAGCCCAGCCGCTTCAGCGAGCGTCGCAGGGCCCCTTGCTCGGCACCTAACCGCGCAGACCGGCGGTCGGGATCCACTGCGACCAAGCACTTCTTGGCTTTTCTTTCATCGGGAAGAGGTTGAGTCCAACCGTTCAGGCATAGTCAAATCTTGCATACCAAATAAACACTTAGTGAAAAAGATGAAGCATGGTCAAGCCACAATCGCTTCTATATAAGCGGAACTATTTGAAGATGGCACTTCGCATGATCTGAATGGTATACCAAAATATCAGCAGGCGTCTAGACATTTTTCGCCATGTGGTCGCGCCGCCCATGGCCCGCTTGACCCATGGGCCGGGGTCCGGATCCGGCTGGCCCTCGATCTGATGGACAGATCGGAGACCGCCTCCGGCAAGCACATGAGGCGAGCTGGTTGAACGCTGGCAATTTAGTGCCAATTTTGCAGCCAGAAATGCTGGTCGACCATGGCCGTGACGATGGAAACCACATGTCAGCGGAGCTGCGTGCCTGATGGCGTTTCGACGAAAGACCGTTTGACCCTTCCGGGGCAATGTCTGCTTGGTTCGGTATCAAGGGAGTGCCAAGGTTCGGACCTTAGGCTTGTGTTTTGACATCTCATGCGGATCTGGCCTATCGGCCGACACACCGCATGACTGGAAAGGTGAAATATATGCTCCAAAGTGAATTGAAGTTCGGTTCGAAACAACACGGTGGATCCCGTACACGCGGAAACATCATCAAGCGCCGATCCGGAGCCGTTACCCTGGGGTTGTTGGCCTTGGCTGCCTCGCTGATGTTGACCGGCTGCCAAGGTGCATCCACCGTCGCCCCGGCCCCACGGTCTGTGCCGGTCTCGTCGACGCCTCCGGCACTAACCCCGTCAAAGCCTCACAACGTGGTCGTCATTGGGGATTCGTTGAGCACTGGGCTTGGCACGTCCCCGAAGGATGCCTGGCCAAACCTGATCGACAACGATCCGTTGGAAGGCGCTGAACCCCTGAGCGTGCACAACGTCGCTCAAAATGGAAGTGGTTACCTGAGCGTCGGCAGTCACAAATCCACGTTTGGCTCCCAGGTACAGCAGGGAGTCGATCAAGACACCGATTTGGTGGTGTTCTTCGGATCGGAAAACGACCGGGGCTATGCTCCCGAAAAACTCACCAACGCGATGACGGACGCTTATGCGGCCGCCAAGGAGAAGGCACCCCATGCGGCCATGCTGGTGGTCGGACCACCGGCCTACTCGCACCAGCCCGAGGCAAGGCGTTTGAGTGTTCGGGATGCCGTTCAGGATGCAGCCGAGGCGGCCGGGGCAAAATTCGTCGACCCGATTGCCCAGGGCTGGATCGTAGACGATGTCGAGAACCTGGTTGGCCCCGATGGGGTGCATCCCTCGCTGTCCGGACAATACGATCTCAAGGCAAAGATGGAAACACTCATCGCCAACGTGTTACCGCAGTAGGTTTTCGACGCTAACGGGAATGGCATTGGTCCGCGCGCTGGCTCCCGGAACAGACCGGGATGGCGCTAGTCTCAGACCCCTGAGAGGAACGCCTGAAGTACGGCGTTGAATGAAGCGGGCTGCTCCATGCTGGGTGTGTGCCCGGCCCCTTCGATGACGGCCAGTGTGGAGTGTGGCATGAGTTCGTGCATGTGCACCGCGGCGCCGCCATCGAACGCGTCGTCGGCCCCGACCACGACTAATGCCGGTACGGTGACTGCTGACAGCGTACCGCTGAAGTCGCGGCGGGCAGCTCGTCCGCGCATGGCCGCCGCGGATCCAACGGCGGAGGAGGCGCGGATCATTTCCAGTACCTTGCCGGCGACGGCCGGCAGTTTCTCCACGTTGTAGCCGCCGATCATCAGCCCGAGCACGTCCGCGGCGTAGTCGTGCATTCCCTCGGTGACCAGGCGGTCGGCGACCACGTTGCGGCGGCGTTTGCCGGCGGCGTCCTCACCCTGCGGAATCGTGTCGACGATGGCCAGTGCGCGCACCCGTTGCGGGTGCGAGTGCTGGATTTCCATGGCGACCTGCCCACCCATGGAGTAGCCGAGCACCACAGCCGTATCGATGCCCAGGTGATCGAGCAGTGCCACCGTATCGGCAGTGAACTCCTCGGTATAGACGATGCCGGGGGTGAGTCCGGATCCACCGAAACCGCGCAGGTCTGGGGCTATCACGCGCCATCCCAGGGCAGCGAAATGCCCGATTTGGGGTTCCCACATGCTGCGGTCGAAGGCATGACCGTGAAGAAGCAGCAGCACGTTTTCCGAACCGGACTCAGGGGACCGGTCGGTGTAGGACAAAGTGACGTCGTTGATCTGTGCTTCTGGCATGGCGGTGGGCCTTTCGGTAGGGAACTCGGGTTTCCCCTCAACGGTAGTGCCGTGTTGATCTGGCGCCGCACATGTTTCACGGTCCGCCGAAGTACCTCCTCCAGGCAGACTCCCGCCGTCGTCTCTCGTAGCGGGGACGACGGCGGGGCGGTTGCTTCGGATTGTGGTTTCTAGTACACCAGATGCAGGGCGTTGATCCGGGACTTGAGGGCCGGATAGTAGCCGAGCAGGTAGCCGGTGGCAGTTGGATGCAGGTTGAACGAATCGGTGGGGTTCGCCGGGTTGAGGTACAGCCAGCTGGTTGGGGATCCGATTCCGTGGCCTTGGAACCGGCTGCTGACGGAGACGAACTGTGCGCTGGTGCCATGGGTGGCGGCGGCCAGCGAGAGGTTCAGCAGGTCGGCGAGGTTATTGAGTTGTTTGGCCCGTTTTGCCGTGATCAGCGGATTGTTTCCGAATTCGGGGGAGAACAGCCGCGGATAGCCCTGAAGCAGGATAGTGCCCGGGGTGGCAGCGTCAATGATGCGCAATGTCTTGTTGGCCGACTTGGCCGCCTTGGGCAGGGTCAGGAGCGTCGCCAGAATGGCCTGGTCGCAGAGCTTGGCGGTGCCCTGGGTGCTGCATGCCCCCACGACGGTGGACCAGCCCAGGTCGTTGCCGCCCAGGGTAAGGGTCACCAGGTCCGCTTGTGCGAGGTACGGTGCCACGGCCGTGGCTGCGGTGGCGACATCGGTGGTTTTGGCTCCGGCACAGGCCGCGTCAATGAGCAGATTGATGTGTGCCTGCGCTGCGACCAGGGTCACCTGGCTGGTGCCATTGGTCTGGTAGCAGCCGGGCAGTGGGCCGGCCACGATGGTGCCGGTGCCGAAACCTGCCGAATACGAGTCCCCGAGGTTCACGTAGTTGATGACCGGCGGGCCGTGGTGGGTGGCGGGAGGGGAGACCGCGGCGGAGGCTGGTGCAAGCCCGGTGGCGAGCAGGGCACAAGAGGCCAGGGCAGTGCCGAAGAGGGTGAGTAGGCGGAGTTTCTTGGTGCGAGCCATGAGGAATGGGCCTTGTCTGAAGGGGCCGGTGTGCCCGGTGGCAGTCCGGCCATAACCCGAACTGTCGGGTGGCTTGTTGCGGTGCACCTTGCGGTGCACCGCATGGTCCACCCCCGAGACTGGGCCATTCGCCGGTCGGAGATCCTATCTGGCCGGTGCGCTACGTGTGTGGTCTTTCCGTTGGCCACGCACGTAGTCACCATCGTAGGGTCGGTTCCGGCTCGAGGACAGAGGAAGAGAAGGTGAAGTTTCGGCTCAGGTCCACTGTGAGTGGAGCGAATGGAGTGCCTCGCGCACCATGGCGCTGCGGTCCACTCCGACAGGGGTGGCCGCCACCAGCGAATTGGTCGGTGTCTCATCGGAAAGTGGGCGGAAGGCCAGCGGCAA
This sequence comes from Paeniglutamicibacter cryotolerans, assembly GCF_014190875.1. Classification (NCBI taxonomy): domain Bacteria; kingdom Bacillati; phylum Actinomycetota; class Actinomycetes; order Micrococcales; family Micrococcaceae; genus Paeniglutamicibacter; species Paeniglutamicibacter cryotolerans. The sequence continues at coordinate 2,065,599 of NZ_JACHVS010000001.1, forward strand.
GCCCTCCACGCTCGTCGCGGTGGGCTGCATCAACAGCGAATAGGCCAGGCCGCGTCCGACCAGTGAATGGATGGAGGGAACGTTGCCAAAGAGCCAGCGGACGTTGGGCGTGACGCCGTAGCGGCGGAATTCGGCCAACGTGTGCTGCAACGCAGGTTCCAGGTTCAACAGGGCAGCGGGGTATTCGGCTAGTTGGGAGAAGCCGATCGACTCGCATGCTGCAAGCGGGTGATCCGGGCTCAGCAGGACCTGGCGGTGGAACTCATGCAGCACGTCGATGGCGCAGTCATCGTCGAACTGGGCCTCGTAGCCCACCGACAGCTGGGTGCGGCCGGAGAACAGGGCATCCTGGATCTCCGGGCCGGTGCCCTCGACGAAGTTCAGTTCCACGGCGGGATGACGGACGGAGAACCACTCGGCCAGATGCGGCACCACATGCACTGCGACAGTGGTGAACACCCCGATGGAGAGCCGGCCCGCCAGTTCGTCGTGGGCAGCCGAGACGGCTGTCCTCAACCCCAGCACCTGTTCGGTGATCAGCCTGGCCCGGGTTGCGACGGCCTGTCCCTCGGGGGTGAGGAAGATTCCGCGGCCGCGCTGCCGCACCGCAAGAGTCGCCCCGAGCGCGTGTTCCAGCTGCCCCAGGGCCAGGCTCACGGCGCCCTGGCTGACGTGGCACAGCCGTGCCGCTTCCGTGACGGATTGGGTTTCTGCCACCGCGGCAAAATACTCAAGCTGCCGCAACGTCACTTCACTCATTAGTTCTCCTTATGACCCTCACTAGTTATCATAGCTAGGCAAATGTGATGGGCGCCACCACACTTGAAGGTAGGAAGACTTCGGTTCCGGCATCGGTGGCACCGATACCCCCGGAGAAGAAACAAAAAGGCCCGAAAGCGAGCACCCATAGTGTCTGAACCCCATGCCTCACCCCTGATCCCGTACGTGGTCACCCTCGGTACGGCCGGCGGCCCACGCTGGTGGAAGGACCACTCTGGCACGCCGCGCTTCGGCATCGCCACGGCCGTCGTCGTGGGGGAAACCTGGTACCTGGTGGACTGCGGCCAAGGCGCCGGTAGGCAGGCCAACGCGGCCGGATTGGCCATGGCGAACCTCGGTGGCATCTTCATAACCCATATGCATTCAGACCACACGGTGGACCTGCCCTCGCTCCTGCTCTTCGGCGCCTTCGAGCTGAAGAACACCCCGCGCGGACCGATCCCGATCGTGGGTCCCGGTGACCGTGGCAAGCTCCTGCCGCTCTCCCCGCGGGCCACCAGCATCCCGAAGCCTGTTGCACCGAATCGTCCCACCCCCGGGGTGGACGGCCTGGTCTCCGGCCTGTTGGCCGCCTACGCCACCGATTGCAACGACCGGATCTTCGATTCCCTGGCAGTCTCTCCGGAGGATCAGTTCGAGGCCCGTGAAATCCAGCTCCCGGAGCACCTGGGCTTCGACCCGGATACCGACGTGGCCCCGCCGATGGAACCGATCGAGGTCTTCCGGGACGAGAACGTCACCGTCACCGCGATCCTGGTATCGCACCACCCCACGGCGCCTGCCTATGCCTTCCGCTTCGAGACCGTCGGGGGATCGGTCACCATCTCCGGGGACACCGCTCCCTGCGCCAACATGGTCACCCTGGCCCGCGGCACCGACCTGCTGCTGCATGAAGCCATCAACCTGGACGTACTCGCGGCGCAGTATTCGGACGCGCAGATGCTGCAGGCCACCATGGACCACCACCGGCGGGCGCACACCACGGCAGCCGAAGCCGGGAGCATCGCGGCGCAGGCGGGCGTCGCCCACCTGGCCCTGCACCACCTGGTGCCCAGTTATTCGCCACCCGAGGCCTGGGCCGAGGCCCGCACCACCTTTGACGGACCGTTCTCGATCCCCGATGACCTCGAGGTCATTTCATTCGGTCCAGGCGCCCGCGCTGCAACAGCTCGGCCTTCCGCCCACGCATCCGGCCACTAGCATTCACCCTTCGAAAAACCGATAGGACAGTCAATGACGACCAAACAGAACGCTTCACCGGGCGATGCGGTAGGCAAGACGTACCACGCCAGTCCCAAGGACATGCGCAGAATCCTCCTCTCCAGCTTCCTGGGCACCGCCGTCGAATACTACGACTTCATCCTCTATGCCACGGCCGCCGGCATCGTGTTCAACCAGGTGTTCTTTGCCGGGCTGGACCCGAACCTGGCCATCTTCGTCTCTTTCGGCACCCTGGCTGTCGGTTACATCGCCCGGCCGCTGGGCGGGCTGATCTTCGGCAACCTGGGTGACAAGCTCGGTCGCAAGACCATCCTGATGGCCACCGTGGTGATGATGGGCGTGGCCTCCACGCTGATGGGCCTGCTGCCCACTACCGCCCAGGTCGGTGTCTGGGCACCGATCCTGCTGGTCTCCCTGCGCATCTTCCAGGGCCTGGCCGTGGGTGGGGAATGGGGCGGGGCCATGCTGTTGGCTTTCGAAAGCTCGAAGAAGGAATCCCGCGGTTTCGCTTCCGCCTTCGCCTACATGGGTGCCCCGGCCGGCACCATCGTGGGTACGCTGATCCTCTCGGCCATGTCCACCCTGCCCAAGGAAGAGTTCCTGAGCTGGGGCTGGCGGGTGCCGTTCCTGTTCTCCGCCGTGCTGATGATGCTGGCGGTATTCATCCGCATGAAGGTCACCGAATCGAAGATCTTCAACGAGGTCTCGGAATCGGCGCAGAAGAAGCAGAGCAAGGTCCCGGTGGCCGTGTTGTTCCGCGAGCACCGCAAGCCGCTGCTGATCGCCGTCATGTCGGGCCTCTCGGGCCAGATGGCACAGGGACTGATGGGTGCCTGGGCCATCTCCTTCGCCGTGCAGCAGGCCATCCTGGCCCAGACCGAAGTGCTGAACCTCAAGGCCTTCGGTGGTGTCTTCACCATCCTGGCCATCATCACCGCCTCCAAGCTCAGCGACCGCCTGGGCCGACGCAAGGTTCTGATCTGGGGCAACATCGGCGCGATCATCCTTGCCTTCCCGGTCATGGCGCTGCTGGACATGGGCAACACCGTCGCGTTCCTGCTGGCCATCGTGCTGGGCCTGAGCATCGTGCAGGGCTTCACCGCAGGTCCCTACGGCGCCTTCGCCGGTGAACTGTTCCCGACCAATGTGCGCTACTCGGGCACCTCGATCGGCTACCAGCTGGCCTCCACCCTCGGCGCCGGTTTCACCCCGATGATCGCCACCGCGCTGGTCATCGCCGGTGGCGGCAAGCTGTGGCTGGTGGCGGCCATGTGGATGGCGTTCTCGGCGATGTCGCTGGGTGCACTGGTCTTCGCCAAGGACCGCTCGGGCAGTGACATCCAGAATCTGGACGGAGACCTGGGTTCCGGAAATGCAGCTCAAGGGCCAACCCAAAAGCACGCGGCGGTACCTGTCAAGTCCTGAGGGACCACCCGTAACCCCGAGCACGCGCCTGATTTCCGCACATGCGGATTCCGGGCACGCGGGTCGATACAGCCGGACCCCGCGGTCCGTTCCTAGCCCTTGCCCTCCGAGGCTGGAGCTGAATCAGGGGCGATGCGCGGCATCGAGCAGGCCGATCACCGGGCGGGTCGGTGTTCATCTTTGTTACCACGACGCTGAACGCCGCCACCACGTCGTTGTTGAATCCGCGGCTGGGCACAGCGATGCTGAGGGCGTCGGCATGGATGTAGCCGTTGCCCGCGACATGACCATCCCGGCGCACCTGATCCAGCTTCCGGCGCAACGCCAGGGGCGGACTTCACCTTTATCTCGGTATAAGCGAAAAGTGCGTTGCCCAAGACCTCCTCCTGGAATGCGGCCGGTGCACGGGCCCGCAGCAGCAGTCCCCGCGACTCCATGGCAGTGGAGATAGCGCTGCGCACCCCGGTGGCCCTAGCCTGCCGAGGTGCGCAGCCGATCCGGCGCTGGCGTTGAAGGAACTGCTGCGGGCCAGGCTGGCCGTCCCACCCTGAGGCGGTGCACCGGCTCGGGACGAACGGCTCTGGTACGGGTGCCGGCACCGGCGTACAGTTCGGCGTGGGAGACCATCAACGGTCACAGGCTATCCCGGCCCGATGAAAGTAGGCAGCAGATGCCAGATAAGTCGCCGCATCGGCACGAACCCAAGAAATCGGCCCAGAAGACGATCAAGCAGCGGCGCGCTGAAAAGCGCTCGAAGAATGCTCCGGTCGAGATCGTCGATCAGGTCACGCACATCAAGAAACACTGACCCGATTCGTTAAGTCAGATGTTTAGCCCCGGACCGGCCGGGGGTCCCGTCACGGATCCTTTCGGCCGTTCCGCCGCGTCCGGGGTGGAACAGCAGGGCGTGGACGGTGCTCTCGGACCCGGTTGTGTCCAGCTCCGATGTCAGGCCGGTGCGCGCAGCGCAGCTACCAGGTCGTCGATCAATTGCACAGCACGCTGGGTCCAGAGCAGGTCACGAGCCAGGACGGCACTGCGGGCGCGGTTGTGGGCCCGGGCCGAGCGCAGGAGCAGGGGCGGGACGACCAGCGCACCGATGAGCAGCCCGAGCAGCGTGGCGGTCACGGTGCCGGTGTCGCCTGAATCCACGGCAAACACGATGGCAGCCCCGAGTGTCGCCAGCATCAGGGCGATCCTGAGCCAATGGGCGGGATGGGCCACCCACCATCTGCGCGCCAGCCTTCGTTCGGCGGCCGTGGCCGGAACCGCCCCGTGAGTGGAGCGCATCTCCTGGACCTGTCGGCCGCTGATCTGTTCCCAGACCCGGTCCGGGAGGGTCCCATCGAGCAGGTGTTCCAACAGGGCCTGGTCGCTGGCGCGCAGTCGGCCCCAGGGTGCGGTGAGCTGCTCACGGAGGGCAGCCCAATGCTCCCCGTCCATGTGCTGGGTGGCGTAGAACCCGCGCTCGGCGTTTTGCAGCTCGTAGAGTTTTTCGCCCAAGTTGGTGGGCCGCCCGGAACCATAGCGGGCGTAGGCGTTTGCCAGGTAGGCGGCCACGGCGAAGACACCGATGGAGATGGCGATGACGTTGATGTGCCGGGAGCTTTCGGTGAAGCGGACCGGGTCGAAGTCCTCCATCAACGCGCCGACCGACCAGCCCACCGTCCCGGAGATGATGAAACCGACGGCGCCGAGCACAATCACTGGGCCGACCAGCGACTGGCCCGATACCCGGTCCTCGAGGCTGCGCGGGCTCATCCGCATCCGGGCGATCTCCCAGGATGCGGCCAACGGCGACAAGGCCCAGGTGAGGCAGAACCCCGCCAACACGAAGAGATACATCGCCAGCGCCGTCTGCGCCAGATCCTCGAACACGTCCGGATTCCCCTCTCCTACGGCTGCAGGGCATGAATTCCGTCAAGCCTAGCCGGTGCCCTGCCGAAGTCGAATCCCCTCCAGCTACGATGAACACATGACTGTGGAAACACCGATGGTCACCACGTTTTCAACAGATCGAGTGCCCGCCGGACAACGCGTGAGCTATTGGGAACGGCATAGCGAGGCATCGTTGATGTCCCTGACCTGTTCGGTGGATGACAAGCAGGACTTCCTGGCCCGGCAGTTTCAGTTGCCGTTGTCCCGTTTGCGCTATCTGCGGATGCACGGGAGCGGGCATTCCATCGGCAGGATAGCCGCGGGGATCCGGGACCTGCCCGCCGATGTGCTGTTCCTGTGCCTGCTGACCGGCGGGGAGGCTGCCTTCGGGCAGGGCAGTGGCACCGATCTGCTCGGGCGCGGGGAGGGGATCCTCTACGATCCGGACGTCCCGTTCACCTATTCGTTCGCACGGGAACTGAACCAGGTGGTGGTGGAGCTGCCGCGGGACCTCTTCCACTCCATCACTGGCCAGGAGGGGCTGTTGAGGTCCCGGTTGATACGGCGGGACGGGAGCCCCGGGGTGGACGGCATGGGATGGCTCATCGCCCTGGTCCAGCGTTCCATAGACCAGCCGGAAACAGCTAGGGCCCAGGAGGACACGGCGCTCGCGCTCCTGGTTGACATGCTGCTGCAGATTCCGCGGAGCCCCGCGGAGGACCACGTCGCGGCGGCCAGCCGTTTCATAGCGGAAAACGTGTCGAACCCCGGGCTCTCCGTTCCGCGGATCGCGCGGGGCCTGGGGATCACCCCGCGACACTTGAACCGGGTCTTTGCCGCCCAGGGGCGCAGCGTCGCCGCACACGTCCTGGAGGTCCGGCTCGAACGGGCCCATGGACTGTTGCTCGACCCTCGACATGCGCAGCTTAACATCTCCCGGATTGCGGCTCTTGCCGGCTTCTCCAGCGCCGCGCATTTCGCCCGGACGTTCAGGGCGCGGTACGGGCATTCCGCCACTGAGGTGCGGCGCGGAACCCCGAGATAGGTCCCAGCTGCCGGCTTTCCTTGTTCATTTGGGACATTTCCCCCGTGGCCCCGGCACTGCTGGAAGGATCACCAATACGTTGATCCGGGTCGCGGGTCGCGGGTCATGGAGGCAAAAGAGGGATGTTATGTCGAGATTCGTGCTGGTCCATGGGGCTTTCCACGGTGCCTGGTGCTGGGCTCGGATTGCGCAACGGTTGCGGGCCGCTGGCCACCGCGTCTCGGCCATCGACCTGCCGGGCTCGGGCGAGGATCAGACGCCAGCGGAAGCGGTGGACCTCAAGGCCTATGCCCGCCGTGTTGCGCAGGAACTGACGAGCGACGCCGAGACGGCGATCCTGGTAGGGCACAGCATGGGCGGCATAGCCCTCACGCAGGCGGCAGCCGATGCTCCGGAGTCGGTCGAGCAAGTCATCTACGTTGCTGCGTTCCTGCCCAGAAACGGCGAGAGCCTGCTCTCCCTCGCGTCGCTGCCCGAGGGCGCCGGCGACGGGGTTCAGGCGAACATGGTTGTCGCCGGTGAGCCGCCGGTGGCGAGCATGCCGCCGTAGAAGGCCCTCGAGGTCTTCTACGGTATGTGCGATCCGGCCGACGGCGCCGAGGCGGCTTCGAAGATCGGTGGGCAACCCGTGGTGCCGTTTGTGGATCCGGTGGAGATCGACGATGCCGTCGAAGTGAAGCGGAGCTATGTGTTGACGCTGCGCGACCAGGCGATTCCGCCGGCGCTTCAGCGGCATATGGCGCAAAGCTCGAACGTCTCGGAGCTGGACACCGACCACTCGCCGTTCCTGTCCAGGCCCGATGAACTCGCGGAAATTCTGCTTGTCTTTGCGAAGTGACTGGTTGATCCGCGGTTGAAGTGTGAAAACGGCGGCGGGGGCCATGAGAGGGTCCCCGCCGCAGGTTTTGCCGGCGTCTAGCGGATGCCGGCGATGACCTCGGCATGGGGCAGTGCGGGGGAGAAATGGCCGTCGCGACCGGTGACGTCGTGGTTGTTGACCAGCGCGTTCAGCACCGCTTCCTCGACCGCCTCGACTGTTGCCGTGTACAGCCCATCCATCTGCGCCCAGGGAAGGAACTCAAGGGAGTCCAGCGGGGTGCCGGCCCCGCCCATGGTGATGTTGGAAACCAGGGAGCCTTGGTTGGCGGTGGAAAACGCGAGGAAGATGTCCCCGGAGAAGTGGCCGCCGGTGGTTCCTGTCCGGGCCAGGCCCATCGGTACGCGTCGGGCCAGGGCCTTGGCCTGTGCCGGGAGCAGCGGGGCATCGGTGGCGACGATGACGATGACCGAGCCGGAGCCGCCGGGAATGGATGAGGCGGCTGCCAGTTCGGTCGTGAACCAGTCGGTGTCCTGCATCGGGCAGGGTGCCTGGGAGGTGCGGCCGACCGGTACGCCGTTGATGCGCAGTTCCTTGCGCGAACCGAAGTTCGCCTGCAGAAAGACGCCGAGCGTGTAGTCGGTGTCGCAGGCCCGCACCTTGCGCGAAGCTGTGCCGGACCCGCCCTTGAAACCGTAGCAGTTCATGCCGGTGCCGCCACCGACCGAGCCCTCGGCCAACGGGCCGGAGACCGCCGCGTCCAATGCCTGGGCTGCATGTTCGGGAGTCACCAAATTGTCATTGATGCGGTTCAGGTAACCGTCCCAGGTCTCGGCGACCACCGGGAGCATCCACTGGGCCGAGACCCGTGGGTGGTTCTCGTGCATCCAGCGATTCACCCCGGTGTGGCAGGCGCCCACGGAATGCGAGTTCGTGATCATGATCGGGGTGGAGAACTGGCCGGATTCCTCGATCCAGGTCCGCCCCGTCATTTCCCCATTCCCGTTCAGCGAGTACGTCCCGGCAGAGCAGGGTACTCCCACCCCGTCGTGGCCGCGTGGAAGGATCGCAGTGACTCCGGTGCAGGCCGAACCGTCGCCCGGATCCAACGTCACATAGCCCACGGTGATACCGGGAACGTCGGTGATGGCATTGTGCTCGCCGGGCACGCCATCCAGCTCGATGCCCAGATCGCGAGCCCGCACTGTCATCGCAACATCACTTGCTGAACCATCGGTCATATTTTTCACCATTCACTTCGTCACCATTGATATATATGTTGATCATATAGTTGAAGCACTGGTCAGATGCGACGCGGGTCACCCCCCCGTTCAGAGGGTGCGGCACCAGCCACTCAAATACCCCAGCGAACCTGATGGTTCCTTGTTTCGGCGGGTTACAGGCAGCGGCGTAATGCTCTTCTGCCGCGCCTCTCGACCCCTTAGCCAGGGTCAGGTGAGCCATACGTGGGCCAAGGACGCATGCACTCGGGATGAAGGGGGCGCTCGCCGGAGGATTCCACAACCCTTGACTGGGGCATGCTAGAGAGTGCATCGGTATCGCGGGCAACGGCCAACCGCCGAACTGTCGTGCCGGCCGAGCGACCGACCGGCACACGATCGGCACGGACGGTAGGGCTTCGGTGAGGACATCGTGCTGGCCCTCACGCGTCAGGATAGTGAGCACAGTGCGAGAAGGTAATCAGCGTGTCCTCCACGATCTGCACGGTGGAACCGAAACCGGTGAACTCAATCCGTGGAGCCCAGGTCATGGCACCGGCCCTGGCTGAATTCGAGGATGCCTGCGGCCTGCACCAGATGATCGGTGGGGGGCTGTATGTAAGCGGCCAGCTGGCCGTGGAACCTGAATCGGGCGGGGGCTTCGCTAGCTGACATGGTGCACCACACGGCTGAGTGGCTCCAATGATAGTTTGAAGGTTCACTCACATTGACCAAAATCAGGGGGAATATTGAGGAATTCATGGGGACGCGGCCTCGCCGCGTTGATTGCGGCCTCGTCGTTGGTGCTCGGCGGCAGTGTTGCCGCCGGCGCTGCACCGCAGCCCGCCGCCATCGGGCAGGTTGTTGCTGTGGCGAAGAAGGCTCCGGCGCCGGTGGCCATCAAGGTCATCCCGAATAAGACGGTGAAGGGCAACGCCAAGGTCACTATCAAGCCGCTGGTGCGCGTTAACTCGAAGAAAGCCAAGCTGACCAAGCAGCGGATCTCGGTCAAGCAGGGCAATCGGACTCTGGCCAGTTACGCGAAGTCAGTCCGGCTAAAGGCTGGCACCTATAAGGTGACCACGACGGTGAAGTACAAGCGGACGGGCTCGAAGAGCATCAAGACCGTGTCCAAAAAGCAGACACTGGTCATCAAGAAGGCCCCGGTCAAGAAGTCGAGCTGGGTTTACAGCAGCAGCAACTGGTCCTGCCCGTCCGCTTACCCGATCAAGGGCAACGAAAGTTCCATGATCTACCACGTGCCGGGTGGACAGTACTACTCCCGCACCAATCCGGAGCGCTGCTTCGCCTCGGGGGCGGCCGCCCGTGCGGCCGGATACCGCTCATCTAAGCGCTGAAACCAAAAAGAGGAAGCCGGGGGCGCCGATCAGTGGATCCAGGCCCCCGGCTTCTTCTGGTTAATCGGTTCAAATCAGGCTTGCTACCCCTCTTTTCCTGTCTCCGGGCAGGGCCAAAAAATTCTTTTGAGAATTTCCAATCCATCGAACCACCGGCACCGAATGCTTCTTGACAGCCCACCCCACAGGGGGCGGGAAAGGTAAAGGCAGCCAACGGTTGCCGACTGGCAAGGAGAAGCGTCATGAAGCTCATGAACCGTAAGTTCGCATCAGTACTCGGAGTAGTTGCCATTGCCTCGATGGGTTTGACCGCCTGTTCCTCGGGTGGCGAGACCACAACCACCCCGGCACCGAGCTCGGCCCCGATGACCAGCAGCGCCCCGGCTTCGCCCGCACCATCGAGCAGCGCCATGGACCCGGCAGCAAATCTGGTTGGTTCCGGCTGTGCCGCCTACGCTAAGGCCGTCCCGTCCGGCGCAGGTTCGGTCACGGGCATGGCCCAGGACCCGGTCGCCGTCGCCGCCTCGAACAACCCTCTGCTGACCACGCTCACCGCGGCCGTCTCCGGGAAGCTGAACCCCAAGGTCGATCTCGTTGACACGCTCAACGGTGGACAGTTCACCGTCTTCGCCCCCGTTGATGCGGCCTTCAAGGCCATCCCCGCGAAGGACCTGGACGCCGTGGTTGCCAACGCCGACACGCTTACCTCCGTGCTGACCTACCACGTGGTGCCCGGCCAGATCGCACCGGCAGACATCGACGGAACCCACGCCACCGTCGAAGGTGCCGACCTGAAGGTGACCGGCAGTGGTAACGACATCAAGGTCAACGGGGCATCGGTGATCTGTGGCGGCGTCCAGACCGCAAATGCAACCGTGTACCTGATCGACAAGGTGCTCATGCCGCCGGCAAAGAAGTAACGTCCGCAAAAAACAGCGGATCGGGACGATGTCAGCAATGACGGCAAGCGGGCTGGTGTCCCGGGGAATAGGTCTCCGGGGACACCAGCTTTATTGCTTTCCGGATCGTGCTGCGGCCTGTGGAAATAGAGCCTCGCGTTGTGACCGGCAATGTCGCGGGTGAACGAATTGCGTGAGACGCTTAAAGGCATGCGGCCTACACGATTACCGGATCCGGAATATGATGCCCCGCCAACGCATGAGGATTTGATGTTGCGTGTGGCCACGGGCGACGAGGGTGCCTTTGAGGAACTCTATGAAGCGGTCTCCGCTCAGGTTTTCGGGCTGATCCGCCGCATCATTCGAGACGAGGCCCAAAGCGAGGAAGTCACTCAGGAGGTGTTCGTGGAGGCATGGCAGCAGGCCACCCGGTTCGATCCGGCCCGGGGCAAGGCCATCTCGTGGATCCTGACCTTGGCTCACCGTCGGGCTGTCGACCGCGTGCGGGCCAGCCAAGCCAGTCGCGACCGTGATCTGCGCCAAGGCATCAAGGAATTCCAAGAAACCTACGACGATGTCGAAGAAGGCGTGGTCCTCCGCGATGAAAGCCACCGGGTCCTCGTGGCCTTGGAACGGTTATCGCAGGCGCAACGGGATGCCATCAGGCTGGCTTATTTTGGTGGATATACCCACCATGAGGTGGCAGTGATGCTCAAGATCCCGGTGGGCACGGCCAAGACGCGAATACGCGATGGAATGACCAAACTTCGAGACCTGATGGGAGTGGCGTAATGGAACAGCACGAAAACGAGTTGACCGGCAGCTACGCCCTGAATGCACTCAACGAAACCGAACGTCAGGAGTTGTTCGAGCATTCGGAACGCTCCTCGGCAATCCGCGATGAGATTGATGCCCTGACAGGAACCGCGACCCTGCTCGGTCTCAGTGCCGCCCCCGTTGCCCCTCCGGCGAGGGTCAAAACAAACATCATGGCCGCCATCAAGAACACGGCACAGCTGCCGGCGGAAACCTCCCCCATGACGAGCTCTGCGGCGGATGCTCCCGCGGAAGAGACCTTACCGGCGCAAGCCACTGAGGATGCCCAGACACCTCCGGTCCAACCCGTTGTCCCGGTCACCAGCCTGGCCGCCGAACGCGAAGCGCGGCGACCGGCTCGCTTTTCCACTCGGGTCCTGGGCATTGCCGCCGGTGCCTTGTTTGTCGCTTCGGCAGGCTTGGCCAGTGTGGTGATCAGCCAGAATGTCCAACAGGAAAAGCTCGAGACGCAGTTGGCTGATGCGGGTAAGAACCAGGCCGAACTGACCCGTCTGCTGACGGCCTCCGATGTGAAATCGGCGACCCAGACCCTCAAGGATGGGGCCCGGGTGACGCTTGCCTATTCCGCCGGTGAGGGAATGATGGCAGTCACTACTGCCGGATTGCCCGCACTGCCCACCGACAAAGGGTACGAATTCTGGTTGATCTCCGATGAGGGGGCCGTCTCGGCCGGACTGCTCAGTGGACCGGACCCTGACACCATGACCCTGGTGAACGGTTCGATGCAGGGTATCACGCACTTCGGCATCTCGGTGGAACCCTCCGGTGGTTCCCCGGAGCCGACGACGACCCCGATCCTGGTCCAGGAACTGTAGGCGGAGGGCGCTGGGAAACTAAACCGCGTTCTCCCGGCGCCCATCCAATCCGGCGGTGGTACCGTTCCGAATACATCGTGATGACACCTTCCGGGGACACCGGGGGACACGTTTTACGACACACATGGCGGTGCACTGATGAAGCAACAAAGGAAAACTCGCGGACGCGATCTGGCCAGGTTCGGGTTCCTTGGGCTGGTTTCGGCGGCGGTGCTCTTCGCCGTTGCACAACTGGTGTCGGCCTTCTTTGCCGTATCGTCGGCACCGCTGGTGGCCATGGGCTCGGTGTTCATCAACCTGACCCCGCCCTGGCTCAAAGACCTCGTGATTGGTCTCTTCGGCACCAACGACAAGCTGGTGCTTTTCCTTTCCCTGGGTCTGGTGGCTGCAATCGTTGCGGTGGGCATCGGGCTTCTTGCCCGGCGCTCCTTCGGCTGGGCCGCCGGATGCATCGTGATCTTGGGAGCGGTGATCTCCGTTGCAGTGATTTCCCGTCCGGCCACGTCGTTGGCCGACATCACCCCGACGCTCGTGGGCGTGGTGGCCTCACTGTTCGTAATGCGTGCGCTGGTCAATGCCGCCTGGCGGGTTGAGAAGGCGGCCGTCGGTGAGGGGCCCGGGGCCGACGTGGAGCGCACGGCCTCGCGCCGCATCTTCCTGTTCGGCACGTTGTTCACCGTGGTCGGCGCCGGCGTGGTGGCGGGGATCGGACAATCACTGGCCACGGTCCGTAATGTTGCCGTTGCCGCCAGGGAGGCGCTTAAGCTTCCGGCTCCGCGCACTTCCGCCCCGGCGCTTCCGGCGGGCGTGCAGGTCGATGTGGCAGGGATGCCACCCTTTGTCACGCCGAACGACGATTTCTACAGGATCGACACCGCTCTCTCCGTTCCGGATATCAACCCCTCCGACTGGTCTTTGCGGATCCACGGAATGGTGGAGAAGGAACTGACGATCGGTTTCGACGAACTGTTGGCATCCGAACTGAGCGAGGCTTATGTGACGTTGACCTGTGTCTCCAACGCGGTGGGAGGCTCGCTGGTGGGAAATGCCAAATGGTTGGGGCTGCCGATCCGCGATCTGCTGGCCCGGGCGATGCCGCAGCCTGGTGCCGACATGGTCTTGTCCACGTCCATTGACGGGTTTAGCGCCTCCACCCCGTTGGAGGTGCTCACCGATGGTCGTGATGCCTTGCTGGCCGTCGGCATGAATGGAACCCCGTTGCCCCTGGAACATGGATTTCCCGTGCGGATGGTGGTGCCCGGGCTCTACGGCTTCGTTTCGGCGACCAAGTGGGTTGTCGATTTGGAAGTGACCCGTTTTGCCGATGCGAAGGCCTATTGGTCTACCCGTGGCTGGTCGGATCACGGCCCGATCAAGTTGGCCTCGCGGGTCGACGTGCCGCGTGCGTTCGCCAAGGTCGCATCCGGAAAGGTCACCATGGGTGGCACGGCCTGGGCTCAGACCCGGGGCATCTCAAAGGTGCAGGTGCAGATCGACGACGGCGACTGGAAAGATGCGACCCTTGGGACCGAGGCATCTGTCGATACCTGGCGCCAGTGGAGCTACGTCTGGGAGGGTGGCTCCAGCGGGAACCACTCGGTGACGGTGAGGGCCGTCGATGGCAAGGGCAAGGTCCAGACCAGCGACAAGGCCGACCCGGCACCGAACGGCGCCAGCGGCTGGCAGCGCATCCAGTTCTCGGTGGCATAGGCTCCATCCCGCCGCCGGACGATGTAGGCTCCGATGTATGTAGCGCCACGGGGCGGCGCCGGAACGGGGCAGACGTGGGCGGCGGGAACAACTATGACTACGTGGTGGTCGGTGCGGGAATCGTGGGTCTGGCCACGGCCCGAGAGTTGCTACACCGCGAACCCGGGGCCACGGTGGCGGTGCTTGAGAAGGAAGCCGGGGTTGCCACGCACCAGACCGGACACAATTCCGGGGTCATCCATGCGGGCATCTACTATGAACCAGGCTCGCTCAAGGCGCGTCTATGCCGCGAGGGGGAACAGGCAACGAAGGAATTCTGTCGCGAAAACGGGATTCGCTACGAAACAACCGGCAAGCTCGTGGTGGCGACCAATGAATCCGAGGCCGCACGGCTGGGCGACCTCCATGACCGGGCGCTGCTCAACGGGATCAATGTCCGCCCGATCAGCGGGCTGGAACTGGGTAAGATCGAGCCGAACATCGCCGGTACCGCGGCACTGCTTGTCGCCTCTACCGGCATTGTCGACTATCGCAAGGTGGCCGGTGCGATGGCCCGCGAAATAACCGGGCGTGGTGGACGCATAGCATGCTCGACTCGGGTGACTGGCATCCGCGAACTTCCCGACCGGGTCGAGGTCGCTACCGTGGCTGGGGAAACCCTCAGCGCCGGAAGGCTGTTGGTCTGCGGGGGACTGCAAGCGGACCGGCTGCTGCGGATGGGCGGAGTGGAACCGGATTTCCGGATCGTTCCCTTCCGCGGGGAGTACTACCGCCTTCCCGAAAGGCTCTCAGGGCTGGTCCGGCACTTGATCTACCCGGTTCCGGACCCCAACTTGCCGTTCCTCGGGGTGCATCTTTCGCCGACGATCGGCGGTTCAATTACCGTAGGTCCGAATGCCGTCGTGGGCCTCGCCCGGGAAGGCTACGCGAAATACTCCGTCAGCGGCCGGGACGCGGCCGACATGTTCGGTTTCCCGGGTTTCTGGAAGGTGATGGCCGCGAACCTGTCCTCAGGTTTCGGTGAACTGCGTGATTCCGTCTTCAAACACGGATACCTGGCTGCCTGCCGGAAATACTGCCCCTCGTTGGAGGCCCGGGACCTGGCCCCGTATCCGGCAGGCATCCGCGCCCAGGCGGTGATGGCCGACGGGTCCCTGGTCCATGACTTCCTCATCCGGTCCACCGCACGACAATTACATGTGGCCAATGCGCCGTCGCCTGCGGCGACTTCCGCCGTGCCGATCGCCCGGATGATCGTGGCGATGCTCGCAGGAGAGGGCAGCCGGAGGAACTGAGGCTCAGGTGTACCTGAGCGATCCCGGTGCGCCCGGGCGCTCGCCGGTCTCCAGCCAGCCGCCGTAGAGCTGTCCGTTTACACCGTCGCGCAGCAAGTCGTGTATGACGGTGAGCTGACAGGAATTGCCGACCTGGACGATGCCGTAGGCGATCCGGGTTTCGCCTTCGGCCGTCGCCTCCTCGTCCCACCGGGTGGTCATGGTCATGACCAGCTTGCGTGGGGGATCGGCCTCCAACACAGTGCCGGTGTCCAGTGATCCGTTCACATGCGGTTTGCCATGGTGACTGCGGATCCCGGCAGCCAACCAGTGAGGGCCGCCCACGGCAGCTCGGGGGTGGTGCGGATATAGGTTTCCTAGGTCTTTATTCTCGTTTCCCATCGTGTTTTCAGCCCGCTCAGCGAGGCGACCACCGGTTCCGAGTATGTGGAGACCCAGCGCTCGTGGATGAGCCTGATCGGGACCGGGCTGCAGGAAGCGGAGTTTTTCCCGGCCGCGGCGCCGCATCACGACCAGCCCGGCTGCCTCAAGCCGGCGTAGCTGCTTCATCACCCCGAATCGGGACATGCTGAAGCTTAAGTCCAGGGCGCCCAGGCTCTGGCCATCGGACTCGTCGGGTGCATCGGGCAGCTCGCGTCGGGTGGGATCGGCCAGGGCCTGGAAGGCGGCCTCCGTGGAACAGATCGAAGGTGACTAAAAGGTCACATATTCGGGGTTCGGGAAACAAAAGCGGCGGGGACGGTCACGATGGACCGTCCCCGCCGGAACAGGGTGAAGCGTTCGAACGGATCCTACTTCTTGTCGTCTCCGGTGAGCCGCTGGCTCAGGTAGACCGGGATCATCGAGGCCAGGATCAGGACCGCGGCAATCACGTTGACCACCGGGGCCTGGTTGGGACGCGACATGTTGTTGAAGATCCAGATCGGCAGCGTCTCGGTGCCCGGCGCGGCGGTGAACGTGGTGACCACGATTTCATCGAAGCTCAGCGCGAAGGCCAACAGGCCGCCGGCGATGAAGGCGGAGCGGAACCCGGGGAAGGTGACCTGGAAGAACGTCTTGAACACGTTCGCGCCCATGTCCATCGCCGCCTCCTCGAGGCCGCGGTTCATCCTGCCCATGCGCGCCTGGACGTTGTTGAACACCATGACTATCGAGAATGTCGCATGTCCCACGATCACCGAGAACAGGCCCAGGCCGATGCCCAGCGGTTCCAGCACCGTCTTGAACGTGTTGTTCAACGCGACACCGGTGACGATGCCCGGCAGCGCGATAGGCAGCACGACCAGCAGGTTCACCGTGTTCTTCCCGAAGAACTCGTAGCGGGACAGGGCAAAGGCAACCATCGAGCCCAGGACCAGGGAGATCGCCGTGGCCACCGAGGCGACCTTGATCGAGGTCCACAGGGCCTCGCGCACTCCCTCGTTGTGCATGGCCGCGACCCACCACTTGGTGGTGAACTCCTGGATCGGGAAGGCACCGGACGTGGTGGCGTTGAACGAATTGGCTATCACCAGCAGCAGCGGCAGATAGATGGCGGCCATGACCAGGAACGCGAAGACGCGCAGGGTGATCTTGGCGGGGGCAGAGAGTCTCATGCCGTATCTCCTAGAGGGCCTTCAAGGCGCCGGTTTTGCGCGCCAAGAAGAGGTAGAGCACCACGACGAGGATCGGCACGATGCCGAAGGCCGCCGCCAGTGGCGGGTTCAAGTTGATGTTTGAGGCGATGACTGTCCCGATGACCTGAGTCTTTCCACCGACGAACTGCGCGGCAATATAGTCGCCGAGCGAGAGTGAGAAGGTGAAGATGGACCCGGCGATGAAGGCCGGCTTCAGCAGGGGGATGGCCACTGTGCGCACCGTCGCCCAGGAACGGGCACCGAGGTCCGAGGAAGCGTCCAGAAGATTATCCGGGATCTGCCGGAAGGCGGAATAGACCGGGACGGCCATGTACGGGAACCAGAGATAGGACAGTGTGATGATCAGCGCGGCGGTGCCGTAGCCCGGGCCGGTCATGCCCAGCGGGGCCAGCAGCCAATCGAGCGGTCCGCCGGCGGAGAAGGTGATGCGCCAGGAGAAGACTTTGACCAGGTAGCCGGCCCACAGTGGCAGGGTGATGCCGATGGCCAGCACGGCGCGCATTCTCGGGGAGGCCACCTTGGCCATGTAGAGCCCCAGCGGCAGCGCGAGCGACATGCACACAAGCGTGACTGCCAGCGCGATGCCGATGGTGCGCAGCGCAGTGGCCTGGTAGGCCGGCTGGGTGAGGATCTCGGCGAAGTTCTCCAGCGTGAATGCCGGGATCACCTTGGACGTGAAGGAGTCGGTGGTCCAGAACGCGGTGATGAACAGCAGTGCGAGCGAACCGATGTAGAGCACGCCGAGCCAGAGCATGGGCAGCAACAGCAACGCGGTGACGCGCAGCTTGGGACGTACGTAGAGCACCCGGGAGACGACGTCGGTCAGGCTCCGGCGTGTTGCGGTCGAGTGGACCGGGGGCGCCGCCGAATCCGGCGGGGTCTGAAGAAGTGTCATGGCGGTTGACGACGAAAACTCGTCGATCCTCCTCTTTCAAGGGTGCTGCGGGGAAGCATGGGGGGAGCCCGAAGGCCGGGGTGTGGTCCGGGAGGGAGGGGTTGGCATCCCGCCCGGACCACGGACGGTGCGTGGAGTTAGCCCTTGACCTCGGTCCAGGCCTTGGTCCATTCCTGGTAGTTGGTGCAGACGGCGTCGGTGCGCCCGTCGATGCACTGCTCGACCGGGGTGGTCCACATCCACACGTTCTTGTAGTAGTCCTCGTCGGTGGCGTGGAACGTGTCGCAGTGCGCCTCGTTCTCCTTCGAGCCTTCGCAGGCCAGCTTGGAAGCCGGGGCCATGCCGAAGTTCTGCGAGATCTTGGCATTCACCTCGGCGGAGGAGGCATAGTCCATCCACTTGTAGGCGCAGTTCGGGTTCTTGGACTTCGAGGAGATCATCCAAGTATCGGACCAGCCGGTGGCGCCTTCCTTCGGCAGTACGGACTTGACCGGTCCGCCGTCGGCCTGGGCCAGGTTGACCACGACCTGCCAGCCGGTGCCCAGCGCGGCCGTACCCGAGGAGATCGAGGAGACGGCCTTCAGCGCGTCGTTCCAGTACTCGCCGGCGATGCCGTTCTGGGTCTTGAGCAGCTCGACGGCGGCGGCGAGCTGATCCTTGTCCAGCGCGTACGGGTTGGTGATGCCCAGGTCCGGCTGCGTGGCCATCAGGTAGACGGCAGCGTCGGCGATGAAGATCGGCGAATCGTAGGCCATCACCTTGCCCTTGTACGCGCTGTCGGCGGCCCAGGTGTCGGCCCATGAGGTCGGGGCCTCCTTGACCTGGTCGGTGTTGTACATCAGCACGTTGGCGCCGCGGCCGATCGGGACGCCATAGCTCTTGCCGTTGAGCGTGTCGTAGATCTGGCCCTTGAGCCCGTCGACGATGTTGCCGAAGTTCGGGATCAGTTCGGTGTTCACCGGGGCGACGTCGCCGCCGGCAATCAGGCGCAGCGAGGCATCGCCGGAGGCGGACACGAGGTCGTACTCGCCGCCGCGCATCAGCTGAACCATCTCATCGGATGTCGCTCCGACCTTGCGGTTGACCTTGCACTGCGTGTTGGCCTCGAACTTCGAGACCCAGTCGGCGTCCGGGTTGGTCGAGCCGTCCTCGACGAAACCGGCCCAGGCGATGATGTTGACCTGGCCCTCGGACTCGCCGACCTCGCTGGCAGCGGCGATGTCGGGGACCTGGATGCCGCCGGAGGAGGATGGCGCGCTGGCACCGGAGCAACCGGCCAGGATCAGGGTTGCCGAGGCGGCGAGGGCCGCGAGGGGCAGGAACTTACGGGATTTCATGGCAGTACCTTTCAGGGGAGGACAGGGGTGTGGCAGGTATTCGGGGTGGAAGCGCTATGGCCGGGCCCTAGATGGGGTAGTTGAACCGGGACGGCCATTCCAGCCGGACCCGCTGGCCGCGGAGGGCATTGGTGGCGCGGGCATCGTTTTGTTCCTGGACCATCAGCGTGTCGCCGCCGGGGGTGCGGGCGATGTAGCGGATGGTGGGGCCGGTGTAGATGATTTCCTCGATGACGGCGGCAACCGAGGAGTGGCCCGGTTCCGGGGTGGCGGCGGCGTCGCGGACGCTGATCCGCTCGGGGCGCAGGCTCAGGAGGGCAGTGGTGCCGGTGAGCTCCCTGGCCAGGTCGCCCTCGATGAGGTTCGTGTTGCCCAGAAAGGTCGCCACGAAGCGGGTGGCCGGGCGTTCATACAGGTCCTCGGGGGTGCCGACCTGGTCGATCTTGCCGTCGTTGAACACGGCGACCCGGTCCGAGAGCGTGAGCGCCTCCTCCTGGTCGTGGGTGACGAAGACGAACGTGATGCCGACGTCGCGCTGAATGGCCTTGAGCTCGATCTGCATCTGTTCGCGCAGCTGCTTGTCCAGTGCTCCCAGAGGTTCGTCGAGCAGCAGTACCTGCGGGCGCAGCACCAGGGCACGGGCCAGCGCAATGCGCTGGCGCTGGCCGCCGGAGAGCTGGGAGGGCAGCCGGTGCGAGACCTGGGGCAGGCGGACCATTTCCAGGGCCTCGACCACGCGGCGATTGCGCTCGGACTTGGGTCGCTTGCGCAGCTTGAGTCCGTATTCGACGTTCTGCGCGACGGTGAGGTGGGGGAAGAGCGCATAGTCCTGGAAGACGGTGTTCACGTCGCGTTCGAACGGCGCCGAGTTGGTGACGTCGGTGTTGCCGAGCTTGATCGTGCCGGTGCTGGGCAGCTCGAAGCCGGCGATCATGCGCAACACAGTGGTCTTGCCCGAGCCCGAGGGGCCGAGCAGGGAGAAGAATTCGCCGGTGCGGATGTCGAGGTCCAGGCCCTTGACGGCGTGGAAGTCGCCGAAGGACTTGCCGACCTGGCGCAGGGAGATGGCGGGCGTAGCATCGGAACCGGCGGCCGGCCCCTGAGCGGTGAGGGTGGAAGCTGATGCTGCTGGCACGGCATCCGTCCTTTCTGCGTGGCTGGTTGTGGGAGGAGCCCCAAACTGTGTATTACCTATGAAACCAGATGTTAGATGTAATAGCCATCACTTCCTGAATTGTTTCTGTGAGAAGCTGATCGAACCGAGCCGTCCGCACCCCCTATCCCGCCGATTTGAAAGGATTGCACCATGCCTCAGGACTCATCCCCACGCCAGCGCCAACTCTCGGCCGTTTTCGCAACCCTCGAAGGCGGAGGACGCGCCCAACGGGTCGAGGACCGCATCATTGGGGGAATCAGTGCCGGAATCCTTCTGGATGGCGAGCGCCTGCCCAGTGAGGCCGAACTGGCCACGTCCATGGGGGTGGCCACGGTAACGGCGCGCGAGGCACTGGTGGCGTTGCGCTCCCGCGGGCTGGTGGCCACCCGGCGTGGACGCGAGGGTGGAACGTTTATTACGCTCCCCGACGGTGACCGATCGGCATTGCTCTTCGCCCGACTGGCCGGGTTGAGCCGGGTGGAACTGCGCGACATGGGCATCCACTACGCAGCGATTTGCTCCACTGCGGCCGAACTTGCCGCGTTGAACGCCGATGCCGAAGACGCCGCCGGGATCCGCCGCATTCTCGATGCCGAGCCGGGCGCTGCCGTCCCCGGCGTCACGGTAGGCAACTTCCTGTTGGAACTTGCTGCACTGAGCCAGTCAGCCCGGCTTACCCGCGAACACGTGCGCCTGCACACCGATTTCGGGTCGCTGCTGTGGCTCGCCCACGCCGATCCCGATTTTGACGCGGACATGCTCGAACTGTGCCGCCGGATCGTCGATGCCGTGACAGCCAGGGACCCGGCACGTGCGCGGGGACTGGTCAACGACTACATTAGGGCCGGAGTGGTCTGGCTCATCGAGGCCAAGGCCGTTCGCGGACCGGCCCCCGGCACCACCATCGACAGGAGCAACCCATGAACAGCGCCCCCGGTACCGGCACGCCCCCGGGAGGGGCGATCCAGGACTTCTTCGCATCGATCCTGGCCGACCTGCGGGAATGGTCCGGTGGCGTGACGGCGCTCTTCGAGGCCTCCGCGTCGGCTCCGACGCGCCGGGTGGTGGACGACGCCGTCCAGCCGCTGGCCCTCGGTCTACTGGGGGAATCGACGCTCCCGCTGGTCGGCGGGGGGTTCGTAGCTGCCCGTGACGCGCTCGCCGATGCCACCTGGCATATGGCCTGGTGGCAGGGGGCAACGCGGGAGCGGCTGCTGCTGATGGCGATGGAATCGGCGGGGGAGACCTATTCGCGCCGTGAATGGTTCACCGTCCCGATGGAGTCTGGCCGTGGCCACATCACCGGGCCTTACGTCGACTTCCTGTGCACCGACGAGTACACGGTGACGTTCACCGTCCCCGTCGAATCAGGTGGGCGCCGTGTAGGGATCGCCGGGGCGGATATCCTCGTCGAATCCCTGGAGGACCTGCTCATGGAGCGGATCCTGGCCATCGGCTCGAAGGCTGCCCTGGTGAACCGCAGCGGCCGGGTCATTTTGTCACCGGATCCGCAACTTGCCGCCGGCCTGCTGCTGGCGCCCGGCTGGCAGGACGCCGTCGACGGGTGGTTGGCCGTCGACGGAGCGGGGTCCGAAAACATGAACGTGATCCGCTGCGGGGACCTTCCGCTGGCCGTCGTCAGCCCCTAGCGCCGCGCTCATCGCAGTTTCTGAGCTGCACCCACTTCGGTGTGTTCCCCGGCATTCGCCAGGGTTCCGGCATCGGATTCCAGGTGGGCGCGAATGAACCACTGGAACTGCTCAAGGGCGGCGATCTGGCCCATCAACAGGTCCTCGGTGATGGGATCCAATGCGCCGATTTCCGCCATGGCCGAGCGCATGGATGTCACCACGCCTGAATACACCAGATCCAGCGCTGCAAGGTGCTCGGCGGTGGCAGCGCGGTTGATCGAGTAGTCGTCCCAGGTCCGCCGGGCCACAAGGTCCCCGGGGAGCCCGTTGGGTGAGACCCCGAGCGTGGCCATGCGCTCGGCCAGCGCATCGACCATGAGTCTGACCTCGTCGATCTGGGGGTCGAGCATCTCATACACCCCGATGAAGTCACGGCCCACTACGTTCCAATGCACGTGCTTGAGTGTCAGCTGCAGGTCGTTGAGCGAGTGCAGGCGAAGCTGGAGGATATTCCCGGCCTTCTGCCCGGCGCTGAGTGTGACCCCGGGTACCGTGTAGCTCGCTTCGGTGTCGTTGTTTTCAACCATGATGAACCTCCTTGACCCCGCCGCCGACGCCCGGTGGCCCGCTGCCCACGCTACGCCGATACGCGGTCATGTCCACAGGTGCCGGGAAAAGTTCCCGGGATTCCGGGACCGTGACACGGGCATGCTGAAGGTCCGCAGGTACCGGAACGCGGTGCCCCACAGCAATCACCCGGAGGATGAAATGGCCACCACGAAGTACGCAACGCCACTGGCCTTACCCGAGCGCACCCGGAGGAACGCCGGCCTTGCCGGGTATTCGGCCGCCTTCCTGCTGGCAGCAAACATGGTCCTGGCGCTACTGCATCCAGCGGCGATGGGGGAGCATTCCACGGGTCCGGGGCGCCTCTCGGAGGGGCTTGTGGGGGCCGCGTTCCTGGCCGGATCCTGCTTTCTGGGCCTGGTCCTGATGGCCGGAGCGGACCGGCTGGGCCCGGGAGCCCGGATCACGTGTGGGGTCTGTGTTGCGGCCTTTGCCGGGGCCGGTGCCACCATGGTGGCGGTGCTGGTCAATGCAGTTGAACCACCGGTGGAATTGTTCCTGCTCACGGCATCCGGTTCGCTGGTTGGCCTGGCGGCGACGGCGGTCATTGGTGCCCGGGCGAGGATCTGGACCCGGACCACCGGTATGTTGCTGGCGCTGCAGCTGCCGGTCTTGTTCCTGCTGCCACTGAATTCGCTGCTGATGGCCGGGATCTGGGTCGTCATGACCCGGCAACTGACCTCGAGGCAGCGGCGGGCCGGGGTTGTTGCTACGATCGCGCCATGAGCAATCGCCCGGGGGCAGCGGCGTGGTCAAGGACGGCGGGTTACGGAGCCGCGGTCCTGGCAGCAGTGCTACTGTTCGTTGCCCTGCCACTGGCCCATGAGCGCTGGCTTCAGCTGGTGCTCATGGGCCGCAACGATGGGTCCGGCCCAGTGCTGCATGCGGCCAGCTACGTCGGACTGGGCATCACCATGGTGCTCATCTTCGCGTGCACCACATTGATGGCGGCATGCGTGTTGAACCACCACGGGCATGCACTGGCCTGCATTGTGCTCTCGCTGATGGCTCTGACCTTCGGGCAGACGCTTGAACCGTTCCTCGTAGTGGCGACCGGCAAGTCCTGGGCCTCGGGACTGGCCGAGGCGACATCCCTGACCCTGCTGTTGTTCATGCTCCTGCGCCTTCCCGGGGTGGGGGTCTTCCGCTCGGCTTCCGGCTGGGTAGCGCTGGCGGCGTTGTTCGCCCAAGCTGGAGGGCTGGCCCTAGCCACCGCTGGACCTCAAGCACCCGGATGGCTTCCCGCTGTTACGGCTGCGGGGTGGCTGGCAGTCCTGTTTGGACTGGTCAGTGCCGGTTTAGTGCGCTTCCGGCGCCGCGGTGCCGATAGGCTCCCGGGACGTGGACTGCTGTGGGGAGCCATGGCACTTGCCGTGTTCTTCCTTCTCCTTACCGGTCTCGTTCAGGGGGCGACAGCGCCGGGCTCGCTTGCTGACCTGTTGGCACAGTTCGCGCTTTTCGCCTCGTTCTCGCTGCTCGCCCTGGCCATCGCGGCCAGCGTGCTGCGGGAATCTTGGGAGGACAGATCCGGGGTGCTGGCAGCAGTCTTCACCTCGGCCGGGCTGTCGCTGAGCCTGGTGCTGGCCTTCGGGCTGGCCCTCTGGGCGCAGATGGCCAGCGGGCACGGGCCGGTTCCCGGGATCTGGGTCATGGCCTCGATGGCGGCTGTTGCCGCCTTCCTGCACCCGGCCTTCCGCTGGTTACGGCCACTGGTAGCCAGATTGGTCTACGGGCGGGCTGCTTCCACCGAGGAATTCATTGCCCAGCTGCTGGGACGGATCAGTGGGTTTCCACCGACAGCCACGGCGCAGGAGTCCCTGGAACACTGCCTGGATGTGGTGTGCCGGGGCCTGGGCCTAAGCTCCCTGAGCGCCAACCCCGACGGAACGCTGCTGGGCGAGCCGGCCACACGGGCCCGGGCCTTGGCCTTGCCGGTCTTTGCTCCGGTAGCCGATACGGTGCGTACCCGGGCGCATCTGGCAAGGGCCACCCGGATAGTGGGACAGGTCCGGGCCGAACGCCTGCGCGTGGTCGAGGACGAACGTCGGCGCCTGCGCCACGACCTGCATGACGAGCTCGGCCCGGCTTTGGGCGCGGCCGTGCTGAACCTGCAGGCAGCCGGAAACCTCGTCGGGGCACTAGCTGATGCTCGGGGACGGATGGCGCTCGAACTACTTGACGCCACGCAGGAACAGCTGCGCTCGCTGATCGGCAGGATCCGCCACATAGTCCGTGGCCTGCGTCCGGCAGTGCTGCACGACGGCGGACTCGGTACGGCACTTCAATCGCTGGCAGCCGGGACCCGCTCCGGGCCAGGCACGCTCATCGACCTCGGCACACTGCCACGTCCGCTGCCTGCGGCGGTGGAGACCGCAGCGTACCTCCTGGCGGCCGAGGCCACCGAAAACCACCGCCGGCACGTGGGCACCGGAACCTGTACCGTGCGTGCACACGTCCGGCCGGGGCCCGACGGTGGTGTCCTGCTGCTGGAAATCACCGATCAGGGCCCCGGTTTTGATCCAACCACAGTGACTCCCGGACTGGGGTTGGCCTCGATGCGTCAACGGGCGTTGGACCTGGGAGGGGTGTTCAAGCTGGAATCAGGACCGCATGGAACCCTGATCCGCGCCGAATTTCCATTGCCGAGGCCGGTTCATGAGCCCTGACCCGCTGCGTGTGGCAATAGCCGATGACCATACGTTGTTTCGCCGCGGACTTTGGGCGCTTTTGGCGTCGGTGCCCGACATGGAGGTCTGCGCCGAGGCTGCCGACGGTGGACAAGCGCTGCGTCGGGTCGTGGAAACCCATCCGGACGTGCTGTTGTTGGATATCCGGATGCCAGGGGAGACTGGGCTGGAGATGTTGCCCCGGATACGTCGTGCGGCTCCGGATACGGCCATCCTCATGCTTACCATGGTCGAACCCGGGCCATCGGTGCTCCTGGCCCTGAGCGAGGGAGCCAGCGGATATGTGCTCAAAGGGGCGGAGCAGGACGAACTGCTCCAGGCCATCCGGGCAGCGGCCCGCGGACAACTGCTCCTGGGCCCCGACGTCGCCGCAGCGGTGACCGGACGCCAGCAAACCGGTCCGTGGCAGGCGCCATTGGCGCAGCTCAGTGCCCGCGAACGCGAGGTTGCCGACCTGCTGGCGGCAGGGCTGCCGGTGGAGCGGATTGCCAGGCGGCTTGGCTTGAGCATTAAGTCGGTGCGCAACCACTTGGCCGTGATCCCGCGCAAGCTTGGCGTGGCTACCCGTGCCGAAGTCATCGAGGTGGCCAAGGCGGCTGGCCTGGGCCGCGAGATGAATTAGGGTAATCACCAAGAGACTGATCAGACGACAGAACGGTGGCGCGGATGCGGGCCCTGAGCATGATCCTTCGCGCTGCCGGGGCGCTGGGCATTGCTGCGGCAGTGTTGGCGCAGTGGCGCCGGACCCAGGAGAACGAGGCCGCGGGGACGGGGGAGACCAGCTTCGTGTCGCTGAACTTCTTCAGCTTCTTCACCATCGAATCCAACGTCTTTGCAGCGTTGGTGCTGGGCATCGGCTTCTTCATGATGATGCGCCGCGGACCCGAACCCAAGGGGTTCACGCTGCTGCGGGCCATCGCGGTGACCTACATGGCCACCACCGGGATCGTCTACAACCTCTTGCTGCGCGGGATCGAGCTGCCCCAGGGTGCCACCGTTGCCTGGTCCAACGAGGTCCTTCACCTGGCGGGTCCGCTGCTGGTGGTGCTGGACTGGCTGATTGCCCCGGGTAAGCGCCGGCTGGAGCCGGGCATGCTGTGGCCCATCGTCGCGTTCCCGGTGATCTGGGCCGGATACACGCTGATACGCGGCGCGCTCGTGCTGGATCCGCGCACCGGATCTCACTGGTATCCGTACCCGTTCCTGAACCCAGCGGCCTCGGCCAACGGCTATTTCTCCGTGGCCTTCTACGTCCTGCTCATCGCGGTGATGATCTGGGCGGTCGGGGCGCTGGTCCTGCGCACTTCGAGGCGCTTGCGCATTGGCTGAAGCGACACGTCCCGGTTTCCTGCGCACCCACACCACGAGCTCGATTCAACACGCGCAGCAAACGGCTGAAAAGGGCCGGCCATTTTCGCGCCACGACGCTCCCGACAGGGCGATGTCGAGAATGATGCTCAAGGCCCGGGGGAGGGGGGCCGCAGCCCGCCGGGCCGTGGCGGTGATCCTGGGGCCGGTGGTGTTGTCCCTGGTGGCTTCCGGCTGCGTTCCGGCCGACTCCACCCCGGTGTTGACCTGGTACACCACGAGTGACGACGGTGGGCAGGCGGTGCTCGCGGCTCAATGCACGCAAGCAGCCCAGGGAGCCTACCGGATCCGGACCTCGGGGCTGCCCACCAGCGCCGATGCCCAACGCGAACAGCTGGCGCGGCGCCTTGCCGCATCGGACACCTCCATGGACATCATGAGCCTGGACCCGCCGTTCATTCCCGAATTCGCCGAACCCGGATTCCTCGCCCCCGTTCCCTCCGATATTGCCGCGCGCACCACTGCCCATTCGCTGGCGGGAGCCAAGGCCGGGGCCAGTTGGAAGGGTGAACTGGTCGCCATCCCTTTCTGGGCGAATACCCAATTGCTCTGGTACCGCAAGTCGGTGGCCAGGAAAGCCGGGTTGGACATGTCCCAGCCGGTCAGTTGGGAACAGCTCATGGATGCCGCGCAGTCCCAGGATAAATACCTGGGGGTCCAGGGCAAACGCGGTGAATCGATGACCGTTTGGGTCAATGCCCTCATCAAGGGTGCCGGCGGCGAGATCCTGGCGAACCCCGAGGCCAAGCCCCGGGACCTGTCGCTCGGACTGGATTCGCCGGCGGGGACCGAGGCCGCGCGGATCGTCTCGCGCATCGGCCGGCAGGCACTGGGCGGGCCGGGGCTTCCCACCGCGTCCGAGAACGAATCAATGCTGCTGTTCCAGGGCGCGAAGGGTTCCTTCATGGTGAACTGGCCGTTTGTCTGGCCCGCGATGAACGCCGCCGTGAAGGCCGGGAACCTGAACGAATCCCTGCCCGATGACATCGGCTGGGCGCCGTACCCGCAAACGGTGGCCGGCACCCCGTCGGCCCCGCCCCTGGGCGGGATCGACCTGGGGGTCGGTTCGGCCAGCAAGCACCCCGACCTCGTGTACCGGGCCATCGAGTGCATCGTGTCACCGCAGAACCAGACCGAATACTTCCTGGGCAACGGCAACCCTCCGGCAGACTCCACCGCCTACGAGGATCCGAGGGTGGCCGAGCAGTTCCCCATGGCCCCGCTGATCCGCGACTCGCTGGAAACGTCGGCGCCCCGGCCGCAAACACCCTATTATTCGGAGGTCTCCACGGCGCTGCAACGGTATTGGGCCCCGCCCGGGGACGTCGACCCGGCGACCACTCCGCGGCTCACCGGTGAATTCATCCTGCAGGTCCTGCACGGGGAGCGGTTGTTATGAGCGTGGATACGCGGCGGCGCTCCTCCGCAGGAAGGGCTGCCCAGCCGGTGCGCAGCGAACGCGTCCGCGCCGAGGCCCGGTTGGGGTGGTGGCTGGCCGGTCCGGCCTTCGTCGTCATGCTGGCCGTGACCCTGTACCCGATCCTGCAGGCCGGCTGGGATTCGCTCTTCCATTTCCGGCTCACGGCCCCCGCGGACAAGTCCTTTGCCGGGGCCGCCAACTACGTGAACATCCTGGGCGATCCGTTGTTCTGGCAGTCGCTCGGCGTGACGCTGCTGATCACCGTGGTCACCGTCGCCGTGGAGCTGCTGCTGGGCTTCGCACTGGCCTTGGTGATGCAGCGGGGGCTGAAGTCGGTGCGGGGACTGGTGCGCACGGCAATTCTCATCCCGTACGGCATCATCACCGTGGTTTCGGCGTTCTCTTGGTTCTACATGTTCGATATCTCCTCCGGGTTCGTCAACAGCTGGTTCGACTGGGTGCCGGGCATCGGGCCGGAAACCAACTGGTTCGCCGGGACGTGGGGTTCGTTGTTCGTGGTCATCGCCTCGGAGATCTGGAAGACCACGCCGTTTATTTCGCTGCTGCTGCTGGCCGGGCTGGCCCAGGTTCCCACCGAGCTCGAAGAAGCAGCGGAGGTCGACGGGGCCACCTGGTCCGAGCGGATGGCCCGGGTCGTGCTGCCGAACATGAAGGCGGCGATCATGGTCGCCGTGTTGTTCCGGGCCCTTGACGCGTTTCGGATCTTCGACAACGTCTTCATCATGACCAACGGAGCCTATGGAACCGAGGTGCTCTCGCTGCTGGCCTACCGCACCTCGATCGGGCGGCTGGAGATCGGGCTCGGCTCGGCCATTTCGGTGCTGCTGTTCCTGTGCGTGCTGCTGATCTGCTTCATTTCCATCAAGGCGTTCAAGATAGATCTGGCCGGGACCCGGGGGGGAAAATAATGGCGATCTCAACGGCCCGGGAAAAAGCCACGTGGATCATCATCACGGTGGCGGTGGTGATCTACGCGTTGTTCCCGGTGGCCTCGATCCTGGCCACCAGCTTCAAGGCGCCCAGCGACCTGGCCAACGGCACGTTCCTGCCCCGCGAATTCTCCACGCTGAACTACGAGCAGATCCTGATCGGTGACGCCCAGGGGCTCTTCCTCACGGCGTTGCGCAATTCGATCGGCATCGCGGTGATCGCGACGTGCATCGCCGTGGTTCTGGCGACGCTGGCCGCGTACGCCATTGCCCGGCTGGAGTTCCGCGGCAAGAAGCTGATCCTGACTACCGCCTTGGCCGTGTCCGTTTTCCCGGTGATCTCCATCGTGACACCGCTGTTTAATATCTGGCGCTCGATCGGCCTCTACGACACCTGGCTCGGGCTGATCATTCCCTACCTTTCGCTGACGCTGCCGATTTCCATCTGGACCTTGGCAGCGTTTTTCCGGCAGATCCCCTGGGAGCTGGAGCAGGCGGCCCAGGTCGATGGGGCGACGCCCTGGCAGGCCTTCAGCAAGGCGATCGTCCCGCTGGCAGCACCCGGGGTCTTCACCACGGCCATCATCGCGTTCTTCATTGCCTGGAACGACTTCGTCTACGGCATCGCGCTGACCTCCACCGAGAGTGCACGCACTGTCCCCGCGGCGCTGGCGTTCTTCACCGGGGCATCCCAATTCGAATCACCAACCGGCGCGATTTCCGCGGCGGCCATCATCGTCACCCTTCCCGTGGTGGTCCTGGTGCTGGCTTTCCAGCGGCAGATCGTTTCGGGACTGACCCAGGGCGCCGTCAAGGGCTGAGGCCCTGCGAGGCGTCATCCAAGGAGCGGAAACCCATGGCATCGATCACGCTGAAGAACCTGGTCAAGAAGTACGACGACGGGTTCCCCGCGGTCAACGACGTGAGCATCGAGATAGCCGACGGCGAATTCGTGATCCTGGTCGGCCCCTCGGGCTGCGGCAAATCCACCCTGCTGCGCATGATCGTCGGGCTGGAGGACATCACCAGCGGCGAGCTGAGCATCGGTGGCAGGCGCATGAACGATGCGGCGCCGCGGGAGCGGAACCTGGCGATGGTGTTCCAGAACTACGCGCTGTACCCGCACCTGAGCGTCTTCGAGAACATCGCTTTTCCGCTGCGTCTGGGCAAGGCGAAGGCCACGAAGTCCGAGATCAGGTCCCGGGTCACCGAAGCCGCGTCGATGCTTGAGCTCACCGAGCACCTGGACCGCAAGCCGGCAAACCTCTCCGGGGGACAGCGCCAACGGGTGGCCATGGGCCGGGCCATTGTGCGCCGGGCCGAGGCGTTCCTCTTTGATGAGCCGCTCTCCAACTTGGATGCGAAGCTGCGCGGGCAGATGCGATCCGAGATCCTGCAGCTCCAGCGTCGACTGGGCACCACCAGCGTGTACGTGACCCACGACCAGACCGAGGCCATGACCTTGGGGGACCGGGTGGCCGTGCTCAAACGTGGGGTCCTTCAGCAGCTGGCCTCTCCACGTGAACTCTACGAACAGCCGCTGAACCTGTTTGTGGCCGGGTTCATCGGATCCCCGTCGATGAACTTCCTGCCTGCCACGGTGCAGGGGACCACGCTGCGGACCCCGTTCGGCGACCTAGAGATCCCGGCGGAGAAGGCTGCCGCAGCATCGGGGAAACCGGTGGTGTTGATGGGCGTGCGGCCGGAGTCCTTCGAGGATGCGGAGCTGGTTCAGGATCAGGTGCGTGGCCACGGGTCGACGTTCACCGCGCGGTTGACCCACACCGAATGGCTGGGCAACGAGCAGTACGGCTACCTGCCCTTTGAAGCGACCGCCGAGGTCCGGTCCCTGCTCGCGGGGTTGGCCCGGGACCTGGATGCCGAGGAGCTCAAGCCGCAGCTCGTGGTGACGTTGGATGCCGCAAGCCGGATCAGGGGAGGACGGGATGTGCTGCTGTGGCTGGACACCCGGCGGATCCACCTCTTCGATCCGTCGACCGGGGAGAACCTCACCCGTGATGCGGCAGCCGGGGCCGAGTTGACCGCCGCGGCAGCCAGCGACAGGGCCGAGGAGCTGGCCCGCGCCCGGCAGGGCTAGCGGGAGTTTCCTAGCTAATCACTCCGATAGTCATGTCACACCTAGTCAGTGTCGGTTTTTAGTGACCGGAAATGTATGACCTAACTTTTCTTCGGGGCCAGCTTGGCGAGGTTGAAGATTTCGGCAAGGTTGGCGTGGGTGTCGATTTCTTCGGTGAGCATGCGCCGGGCCTTGGGGCGGCCTCCGGTGGAGGGGTAGATCATCACGGTTTCGCCGATGCTGGCCAGTCGTTCGAGCAGTTCTCGTACGGAGTGGTGTTCGCCGGCCTGTTCGACGTCGCGGCGCATGAGGTGGGCGATCTGCAGGGCCAGGACGCAGGTGAAGGTGTGGATGCGGATGTTGTGTTCGGTCCAGTGGTTCATGGGTGAGAACGAGACCACGTGGGGGTCCTTGAGCTGCCGGAACCCGAATTCCGCGTCCGATTGGGACCGGTAGGCGTCGACCACCTCGGCCACCGGCCAGTTCTCGTGGGTGGTGACCAGGATCCTTTTCCCGAACACCTCGTCTTCCAGCTCCTTGCGTGCGGTCTCGTTGACGCTGACGGAGAGCCTGTGGGTGGCCGGTGTGGTGCCGGTGACCTCGCAGAGCAGGACGCGCTGGAGCCAGGAGTCGCGAGTGATCGATTTGATGTGCTCGGCCAGCTCTCCGGTGGTGCGGCGGGCCTTTCCGCGGGCCAGTGTCTCGGCGAGGTCCGCGAGCTTTGCCTGGGCCTTGGCCAGGGTTTGGGCAAAGCCTGCGGCCTGCTTTTGGTGCAGTGTCGGTGAGTGGGTGAGGATCACCCGGCGCTCGGTCCCGTAGACATCCCTACGGGACTCCACTGCGCTGAGCCCCTCGAAGCGTTCCTCCTCCATGATCACGCGGTCCTTGGCCGGTATCTTGAGCAGGTCCGTGACCTGGGAGGGTGGGATGGAGCCGACGAAGGCGAGGTCGGTGTCGGTGACGCGGGTGAAGTTGGAGGCCGAGTTCTGTCCGGCGTCGAACACCACGGTGACTTCCGGGTTACCGGAGATCCCGGCGGTTTCGGCGAGCTTGCGGTGCCGCGCTCCGAGCGCGTCGATCATGAGCGGGAATTGGGTGACGTCGGGTTTGTTTCCCGGGTAGGCGTGGGCGAGCAGCGGGATGCCGCCGTCGCGGGTGATGACCAGTCCCAGGCCGACCAGGCGCAGGTCGTTGCGTTTCTGTTTGGCCTTGCCGCGTTGGGCGATCGGCGCTTTCTCGTTGGTGGAGTCGATGTAGGTGGCGAAGTTGGTCATGTCCAGGGCCAGGGCGGAGATGTCCAGGTTGAATTCGGTGATCATCGCCAATGCGATGCGTTCCTCGATCACCGCGAGCTGTTCCAGGGTGACCTTGTGCATGGCGTCCCAGAAGCGCCGGTGGTCCAGCACGGACGCGGGGATCTTGGTGAAGCGGTCCGCCGCGGTGGTTTTCCACCAATCACTGAAGCCGGCCTTGGAGGTGGGTGCCACGACCCGGTTCAGCGCCGCCAGGGACAGGTAGGTGCCTACCGAGGCACCTGCGTCCGTGCGGCGTGGGCCAACGGCCTCGTCGATAATCCCGGCGATGTCCAGGCGTTGCAGGATGCCCCAGACCGCGGCGGAATCCCCGAAGCCCAGGTGCCGCGTTTTCTCTGGCACGGTTGCGGCTTCCTTGGCGTCCAGGAGCTTTTCGATGTCCTTGGCGCTTCCCAGGTACCGCTCGGAAACCATCTTCGGCTTCCCGTCCACCCGCGCCATCTCACGCAGGTACCAGTACACGTTGCCGTTGATCGTTTTCTTGTAGAGCGCCATGTCATAAATCATACTTTAGGTCATACATATTTCGGCAGATGGAAGGCCCCGACACGCCGCTGATTCCGCGGTTTATTTCTTGTCGGGGCCTTCGAAAACGAAATAGCTAGGAAACTCCCGCTAGGGCCTCTCGCCCGTCCCGGCGTCGGCGTCGGCGTCGGGCGCCCTACCGTCCTTCTCCCTCTCCTTGCCGCCGCCGGAGCCCGCCGATGCTGCACCGAGGCCAAGCATCGCCCCGAGCAGGCCGGCGCCCGCATCGGTGCTCAGCACGCTGATGGCCATGAGCGCTCCGACGATGCCGAGCCCGAATAGCAGGACCACCATGCGGCCCCAATTTTCGATGGCGAAGGGGAGCGAGGGGCGGGCCGATTTGACGGGTTCGACGTGAACTGCGAACGGTGCGATGGCGGCTCCATCGGCCTCGGCCTGGACCACCGACGTGCCGGATTTCTTGAAGGTGTATTTGAGGTAGCCCTCGCTGAAACCGGCGACCTCCTTGTCATCGACCGACCAGGTGACCTGCTGCGGGTCACCCGTGGAATCCCGGATCGGCGGGCTGATGGTGAATACCATTTCCTGGCCGGGGGTACAGGCGCTCGCGCCGATGATCCGGGGGACTGGATCATCGGCGTGCCCCGGCATCAACTCACGGGGAGTCGCCGCCACGGGTTCCGCAGCGTAGGTCGTGCCCTGCTTCAGGGCGCTGCCCATGAAATCAATGAGGAGCTTGTGGTAGCGCAGGGCGAAGTACAACGCGGCGGCGATCACGATCATCGAAGCACCGAGGAAGACGACGGGCAGGATGGCGTTCGGCGCGCTGCCCGGCACTTCAGGGGTGGCTGGCGTGGTGGCGGCGCTGGCGGACGCTCCGGGAACGAGCATCGCCAGGCTGCTGGTCGCCACAGCGCCAGCAACGAATAATCCCCTGCCCAAGATGCGAAGCTGCATGGCCGTTCCCCCTGTTCGGTGGTGCCGGCCGCCAGCTGGTGGTACCCGGTCAGGGAATTCTGGGCCGGGGCTAGGGGGAAGTCAATGCCGCCACTCGCGGGGAGGCGCAGTATCGGCCACCGGCCGGCATGCGCCCGGGAATGAATTCGATTCCGTGTCCGTTTCATATGCAAACGCATTTATTTTCGAGTGTCAGGAATCCATCATGACCCAGTCCATCGTCGTCGTCTCCGGAGGCCTCGGCGTTCCGTCCACCAGTAGGATGCTGGGCGACCAGATCGGTGAGGCGGCCCGCGCGGCGCTGGCCGAACGCGGCATCGGAGCGGGCGTGGGAACCATCGAGCTGCGCGACTTCGCGGTGGACATCACCAACAACATGCTCACGCGCTATGCCTCCCCGCGACTGGCCGAGATGATCGACACCGTCACCGGAGCCGACGGCCTGGTCATTGTCAGCCCGGTGTTCACCGCCTCGGTCAGCGGATTGCTTAAGTCCTTCCTCGACGTGCTTGATCCCCAGGCGCTCGAGGGCATGCCGGTGGTCATGGCGGCGACCGGCGGCAGTGCGCGGCACTCGATGGTGCTCGAGTTCGTGATGCGCCCGATCTTCTCCTACCTGCGGGCCGCGATCATGCCCACGGGCGTCTTCGCCGCGCCCGAGGACTGGGGATCGGACACCGGGGGCGGGCACCTGGCTGAGCGCGCAGCCCGGGCCGGCGCGGAGCTGGCCGCCGCCATCGAAGGCGCGGCGCCCACGCGCAGGCGGGAAGAGCCGATGACCTCGCTGCCCTTCGAGCAGCTGCTGGCAAACATCCGGCCGGGAGCCTAGCCACAGCTAAAACGAGGGGCTGGCCCCGGAGTACTCGGGGTCGTCCTCGTCGAACTGGTCGGGTCCGTCGATGGAGGCGCCCATCCGGTGCAGCATCCCGGCCAGCACCGGCCGCGGCGTGGCGAAGTTCAGCCGCACGAATCCGCGTCCGGCCTGCCCGCACAGTGCGCCATCGGTCAGGGCCAGCTGGGCCTGCTGCCTGAAGAACCGCACGGGATCCGGGCCGAGGCCCAGTTCCGACACGTCGAGCCAGGCCAGGTAGGTACCCTGCGGTGCGAGGTAGCGGACCCGGGGCAGGTGCTCGGCCACGAGCCCGCCGAGCAGGTCCCGGTTTCCCTCCAGATAGCCGAGGACCTTCCCGAGCCAGGCCTGGCCGCCATCGTAGGCGGCCGCCGTTCCGGCCAGACCGGGGGTCGCCGCACCGTGCTCGGGAACGATGCCGACCCGCGCCCACAGGGTCCGGTCGGCATCGTTGGTCAAGACCAGCTGGGCGCATTTGAGCCCCGGGATGTTGAAGGCCTTGCTGGCAGAGATTCCAGTGATGCTGTGCCCGGCCGCCGTATCGCTGATCGCGGCATAGGGATGGTGTTCGTATCCGCCGTACACCAGCGGGGCATGGATCTCGTCGGCGAAGACGCGCGATCCGGTGTGCTCGACCAGACGGGAGATCCGCAGCAGTTCGGCTCGCGTGTAGACCTTGCCGATCGGGTTGTGCGGGTTCACCAGCACCAGCAGGGCCCCGCCGGAAAGCGCGGACTCCAACCCCGCCCAGTCCAGCTCCCAGCCGATCCCGGTGCGCAGCATCGGAACCTGGATGCTGCGGCGGCCGAAGCGGGCGGGGGTATCGATGAAGGGCATGTAGGCCGGGGTGAGCAGCACGACGGGGGCATCGGGCCGGTGTGCGGGGGAGAAGTGCATGATGGCTGCGTCGAAGGCGGCGCCGACGTTGGACAACGGACGGATCTGCGCAGGGTCCAGCCGCCACCCGAAGCGGGCGTCGAGCCAATCGGCGGTGGCCTCCTGCAGCGAAGAGACCAGGTAGGCAGGGGCGTATCCGACCAGGCCGGAGGCGATGGTCTGCGCCGCGGCTTCCAGGACCCCGGGGGCAGTGCCGAAGTCCATTTCCGCTATCCATGCACCGAGGGCCTCCTGCTGGCCGGTCCACTTCAGCGAACCGCCGCGGCGCAGCTCATCGACGGTGATCCGGTCAAAGGGGTGGGCATCCATGGGAACCAGCATAGGCTTTGCCGTCCCCGTGGCAGAAGGGGGTCTTATCCGGCGGGGCCCATCCTCCCGGCCAGGGGCCGATCGGGTAGATTGGGCAGCGAACCGCGACGAGGGAGGGGTGGGAGGAGCAGGGCATGTCGACTGGGCGTAACGAGAGCATCGAAGAGCGGCTGGACCGCAACTGGGCCGATCTCATGCAGGAACTGCGGGTCATGCAGACCGGGGCGCAGATCCTCACCGCTTTCCTGATCACGCTGCCGTTCCAGGCCCGGTTCAGTGAACTCGATGCCTTCCAGCGGGACTTCTACCTGGCGCTGCTGGTCTTCTCGGTGCTGCTCAGTGCCCTGATCCTGACCCCGGTCGCCGTCCACCGGTACTTGTTCGGCCAACGGGTCAAGGTCACCACGGTGCACCAGGGACACCGGATAGTGAAGCTCGCGCTGCTCGGTGTCGGCCTGCTGATCAGCGCATGCGTGGTATTCATCGTCCAGTTCCTGCTGGGCTGGATCTGGGCCGCCGGGATCGGCGTGGTGGTGGTCGGCCTCGTCGTGTTCCTGCTTCTCCTGCTGCCTCGAATCATCAAACCGATGTCCTCCGTGGCGCCACAGGACGACGATAAGCTCGGCCCGTAGCCGCGCGCCACACGCACCTGACCCGTTGAAGGAACCATGACCTCTCCCCGCCTTGAAATTGCCGTCCAAGACACCGCCGGTGCCCGCATCGCCAGGGAACACGGCGCCGACCGCGTCGAATTGTGCCAGGGCCTGGGCCTGGGTGGGCTGACCCCGAGCCAGGGGCTGATCGAAGCCTGCGTGGCCGAGGGCATCGGCGTGCACCCGCTGATCCGCCCGCGCGGCGGCGGCTTCAGCTATTCGCCCCTGGAAACCGAGGCCATGCTCATCGATATCCGCCGTGCCGTCGCCGCCGGTGCGCGCGGGGTGGTCATCGGGGCGGTCTGCGCGGGGGATGCCGGGCTGGATTCCTCCGTGCTGTCCACGCTGATCGCGGCGGCCCGCGAGACGGCGGCGGATACCGAGATCACGGTGCACCGCTGCGTGGACGTGCTGTTGGGGGCCGGGGCCGATCCCGCGCAGCTCGTCGGGCAGCTGATCGGCCTGGGCGTCGACCGGGTGCTCAGCTCCGGCGGGGCATCAACCGCCGGGCGCGGGATCGGTGTTCTGCACCTGATGCATGAGGCGGCCGACGGGCGCCTGCAGATCCAGGCCGGTGGCGGTGTCCGGCTCGAGGACATCCCGGCCCTGCTGCGGCTCGATGGCATCCACCTCTCGGCGCGCACCTCCGTCAGCACCGGGGCCAGCGGCCCCGGTGGCGGTGAGAGCGCCTACGATGCCACCTCGCCCGAGCTGGTGGCCGCGGCAGCGGCCGCCCTCGTGGCCCCGGGGCGAGCAGCGAATCCGGATGCGAGTACGATTTCGGACTCGGATGTGAGTCGGGCCACGTAAGCGGATACGATGGCCCGGGCGGAATGCCGAAACCGGATCGTCAAGGTCCGGGCCGCACTCACACCGCCCTCCACCCTTTGGATCGACCCGGGAGGCTAGCACCCGAATGCTCAACGATGAGACCATCACCCAGATTGCCGACGAACTCGTCCGCGCGGGACAGGACCGTGTACCGGTGAAGCGGCTCACGGCCCGCTTCCCCGACATGACCGTCGAGGATTCCTACCGCGTCCAGGACCTGTGGCGCCGCCGAAGCGAGGCCAACGGCCGCGTCCTGGCCGGCCGCAAGATCGGGCTGACCTCCCGCGCCATGCAGATGGCCACCGGCATCACGGAACCTGACTACGGGATCATCTTCGATGACATGGTGCTCGATGGCGGCTGCACCGTCGAATGGGACCGCTACACGCACCCGCGTATCGAAATGGAACTCGCCTTCGTGCTGAAGGAAGACGTCTCCGGGCCCAACGCGAACATCTTCGACGTGCTGCGCGCCACCGAATACGTGGTTCCCGCGCTGGAGATCCTCGATTCGCGCATCGAGATGGAGGGCCGCACCATCGTCGACACCATCAGCGACAACGCGGCCATGGGCGCCATGGTCATCGGCGGCAACCCGATGAAGCCCGACGCCATCGACCTGCGCTGGGTCTCGGGCATCCTCTACAAGAACCAGATCGTCGAGGAAACCGGCGTCGCCGCCGGCGTGCTGAACCACCCGGCGGCCGGCGTGTACTGGCTGGCGAACAAGATCGCCGCGCACGGCGACGTGCTCAAGGCCGGGGAAATCATCCTCGCCGGCTCCTTCACCCGCCCGATGTGGGTCGACAAGGGCGATACCGTCCTGGCCGACTACGGGCCGATGGGAACCGTGGCATGTCGTTTCGTGTAGATCCCGATCCGTCGTTCCGCGACGCCCTCGAAGCGTCCGACCGCTCGCTGGCCGGTATCTGGGTCTGCTCCGGTTCCCCGCTGGTCGCCGAGATTTGCGCCGGTGCAGGCTTCGACTGGTTGTTCATCGACGCCGAGCATTCGCCCAACGGACTTGAATCGGTGCTCGCCCAGCTGCAGGCGGTCCGCGGCTATCCGGTGGTGCCCGTGGTCCGACCGGCGGTCAACGACGTGGTGCTGATCAAGCAGTTCCTGGACCTGGGTGTGCAATCGCTGATCGTGCCGATGGTCAATACGGCGCAGGATGCCGCGGCCGCGGTCTCCGCGGTGAACTACCCGCCACTGGGCGTGCGCGGCGTCGGTTCGGCGCTGGCCCGCTCGGCCCGCTGGAACCGCATTCCGAACTATCTGACCCGCGCCTCCGAATCGATCACGCTGATTGTGCAGATCGAATCGGCCGAGGCGGTTGCCAACGTCGAGGCCATCGTGGCGACTGAGGGGGTGCACGGCATCTTCATCGGTCCCTCCGATCTTGCCGCCTCCATGGGCGTCATCGGAGAACAGGACCATCCGGAGGTGGTTGCGGCCGTCGAGAAGTCGATCGCTGCGGCCAAGGCCGCCGGCATCCACGTTGGTGTCAACGCTTTTGCCGAGGGCCCGGCCCGCCGCTACATCGAGCTGGGTGCCGACTTCGTCGGTGTCGGTGCGGATGTGGCGCTGCTGGCCCGCGGCTCCGAGTCGCTGGCAGCCAAGTTCGTGCCAACGGAAACGGCCATGCCGGGGAAGCCCGCCAGCTACTAGATGATTGATTCCAAGGGGTGACAGCGCGGGCAAGGGTGTCCAGAATCGAGATGTAATACCCAACATTCGAACCTGGAGAGTTCCGATGGCTCCCGATCTGGACACCCTTGCAACAGCACTGTACGCCTGCGCGGACGACTTTCTGAAGGCCAATCCGCACCTGCTCCCGTGGCGTCCGGCCATCGGCTTCGGGCCCCGGATCAGCGACGCCGAACTGGTCACCATCGCGGTCCTCCAGGCCCTGCTCGGCTTCACCTCCGAACGCCGCTGGCTCCGCCAATCCCATAACGACCTGCGCCGATGGTTCCCGGACCTGCCCCAACAACCCGGATACAACAAACGGCTGCGGAAGCTGGGCGGGACCCTGCAGGCTCTCAACGAACACCTGGCCCACACCACCGGGCTCTGGTCCGATGAGCTGTGGCTCGCCGATTCCACCCCTGTGGAATGCGGGCGCTCCCACACCACGGCCCACCGCTCCGAACTGGCCGGCTGGGCCGAATACGGGTACTGCGCCTCGCATTCACGGTGGTTCTGGGGGCTGCGCCTGCACCTGCTGTGCACCCCGACCGGACTGCCGGTCGGCTACGCGCTGACCGGGGCGAAGGCCGATGAGCGTGAGACCCTGCTGGGCATCCTGGAAAACCTGCCCACCCCGGTGGAGCCGGGACAGATCATCATCGCGGACAAGAACTACTACGGGAAGGCCTTCGAGCAGGACCTCTCCGAGGCCGGGATCACCCTGGTCCGTCCGACCCGTCAAGGTGAGAAACCCCGTCCCGGAAAGAGTCTGCTCAAGCCACTGCGTCAGGTCATCGAGTCAATCAACGACACCCTCAAGGGCCAGCTGGACCTGGAGGCCCATGGCGGGAGGACCATCGCCGGGGTCACCGTGCGGGTCCTGCAACGCATCCTCGCGCTGACCGTGGCCATCTGGCACAACCTGAACACCGGTTCCCATCCACTGCGGTCGCTGACCGCCTATGACCATGAACCCTTGGAATCAATCATCTAGGGTTTCACCGGTCCGCGGGGCGGCCTCCACGTTCAAGGTGGGTGCCGCCCCTTGCCGTCCCCTGAGGCTTCAGCCACAACGAATTACTTCACGCAATGACATGTGCCCCAAGTGCTCATTGCAGACCAGGGCAGTGCATTCCGGCAGTGGCTTTTTTGGAATCGATTCAATGGCCGTTAGCTGCAAGCGGATCCCATGACAATTACAAAAGGGTTGATTCTCACCCTTTGGATGAAGCCACTGGGATGCGGACCCGGACCAGGGAGGGCTCGTGGTGGATCGATTCGCCGACGTCGGTGTCCTCACTTCGGGCGCAAAAATGAATGATGTTCAGTTAACCCCTGTTGCCGGCGGTTACCAGGCACTATCCTGAAGAGGTTCAGGGGGCTGCCTTGAGCCGGCAGCAGCTTCCGGGGGAAGCAGGCTCGGCACCGTGAATGCACTGCGCGCTGTTGTTTGGGGCTTGCGCGCCAGTCTCGCTTAGCGGGGCAGCGTCCGGGGCCGCTTCTTGGGGAAGCGGCCCCGGTACGCCGCGCTACCTGCCTGCGTCGAGCCTGCCGCCGAAGTCATCGGCTATCGCCTGTGCCGCAAGCAGCATCTGCGGAATGATCTCTTCATGGATCGTGGCCTGATCGCTGCGGTGGGCCTGCACCGAAACGTTCAGGGCGCCGAGAACTTCGATGCCGCGGCGCACCGGAACCGCCACACCGCGCAGTCCCTCGTCCAGTTCCTGGGCTACCAGGGACCATCCCTGCTCGCGTACCCGGTTCAGCTCGGACCGCAGCTGTTCGATCGAGGTCACCGTCTTGGCGGTGAAGCTATGCAGCCGGGTGTGCTCGAGGCGTTCCTCCAAAACGGCATCGGGAAGTTCTGCCAGCAGCACCCGGCCCATGGACGTGGCCCAGGCCGGCAGCCGGTTACCGATGTTCACCGTGACAGACTGCAGTCGCGGGGCCGGAACCCGCGCCACATACAAGACATCCTGCCCGTCGAGGGTGCTCAACGTCGTCGTTTCATCCAGGCGCAGGGCCAGATCCCGCAGGTGCGGGGCGGCGACCTTGGTCAGCGACAGGCCGGAAAGGTACGAGGCACCCAGGTCAAGGACGCGGGGAGTCTGCACGAAGCTGTTCCCCTGGACCCGCAGGTAGCCCAGGTCGGCGAGGGTCAGCAGGAACCGGCGGGCGCTGGCCCGGGTGACGCCGACGGCCGTGGCGGCCTGGGTGACGGTGAGCGATGGCCGTTCGGGAGTGAAGGCCAGCAGCACCGACAGGGTCTTCTCAGCCGATTTCACGAAGTAGTCGGGAAGGTCTTCAGCCACGGATCGGAGCCTGCCTTTCATCGGGCGGACCGCTCAAGCGGTGCGCAGTCGGTTGCGTTCGAACTGGGATGCGAGGCGGACCGTGGCATTCGGTGCGCCGTAGCCGTCGTAGCCCCCGCGGCGCTCCACCACCTCGAGGAACAGCTCGCCGACAGTCTCCGTATAGAAGTGGAGGAAGTCGCCGTGTTCGTCATGATCATAGAGCAGGTTGAGCTCCTCGAGGGTTGCCAGGTACCCGGGATCCATCTCGAAGCGCGCGGCGAGGTCCTCATAGTAGTTGTGCGGGACGGGCAGGAAGTCCATGCCACTGGCCCGAGCCCGCCGAGCCACGGCAACGATGTCGGTGGTGGAGAACGCGATGTGCTCGGGGTAGGCGTGCGGTGCCGTGGCCGATGCATCGGAGGCATGCGGGACGATGTTCAAGGCGAGCCGTACCGATCCGTCGGCG
Source organism: Paeniglutamicibacter cryotolerans (assembly GCF_014190875.1). NCBI lineage: Bacteria > Bacillati > Actinomycetota > Actinomycetes > Micrococcales > Micrococcaceae > Paeniglutamicibacter > Paeniglutamicibacter cryotolerans. The sequence continues at coordinate 2,107,432 of NZ_JACHVS010000001.1, forward strand.
GTGCGCATGACCTGGCTGCGCACCAGGCCCATCGGCGAAGGGACCTCGGTGGCCGGTAGTGCGTCCAGGCACAGCGTGGAGGCATAGAAGAGGACGGATTCGTCGAATGCCTGCCAGGGCTGGGCCAAATTGATGTGGTCCACGGCGGTGATCAGTGCCCCGTCCGGATCGTGGGCGTGATGCCCGGGCAACCCGAATTCCTCCATCCAGGCCGGCTTGTCGGTGACGCGGCTGAAGAAGACCTCGGTGGCGTCGGGGGCGCTGACCCCGTGCAGCGCCTGTTCATCCGCCGTGTGGTGACGGGGAACCGGACGGGCCTTGAGGGCCCGGGCCCGCTCGCCGCTGAGGAGGGGATCGGCCACCTGCATGCCGAGGGCCGAAAGCATGGGGGAGGTATCCCGGGCGCGCTGGGAATTGATGATGACCCGGGCGCCGCCCTGGACCCAGAGCTGGACCGGCTTGCGGCGGTGTTGGCCGCGGAATTCGAAGCCGAGGTGGGCGAGCATGTCGGCCACCGCTTCGGGCTCGTCGGTGCGCACCTCGGCGAAATCCACCGCCGCCGGTGCGGCTCCGGCCGGCAGCGGCGTCAGTTCCATCACCGTGGGTTCCCCCGCCATCGCCGTGGCGACGCGGTCCTGGAGCCAGAGCAGCGAACGCAGTCCGTCGACGGCGGTGCGTTCGACGTCCGACTGGCGGAAGACGTCGTTGAAGATCTCCAGCGACACCGGACCGTCATAGCCCGAGCGGACCAGATGCACCATGAAACCGGTCAGGTCGAAGCCGCCTTCGCCGGGGAAGACGCGGTAGTGCCGGGACCAGGAGAGGGTGTCCATGCTCAATACCGGGGCGTCGGCCAGCTGCACGAAGAAGATCTTTTCCGGGTCCAGCTCCGAGATCCCCGCGGGGTCGTCCCCGCGCGAGAGGATGTGGAAGGAATCCAGGCAGGTGCCGACGTTGGGGTGGTCTACCAGTTCAACGATCCGGTAGGCGTGGCGGTAGGTGTTCACGAACCGGCCCCAGGCCAGGGCCTCGTAGGCGATCCTGATCCCGTAGCCCGCTGCCAGTTCTCCCAAGGTGCGCAGCTGCCTGGCGAACAGGTCGTCGTCGTCGATCGTTGCCGTGCCGACGTTGGTGCACAGCAGGACCACCTCGATGCCGAGGCGGTTCATCAGTTTGAACTTGGCCTCCGCCCGATGCAGGTTCCGGGCGAAGGTCCCTTCATCGACGCCCTCGATGTCGCGCAGCGGCTGGTAGAGGTCGAGGCTCAACCCCAGGCGCGCTGCCAGGGCCCTGATCTCCTCGGGGGAGAGGGGGGAAACCATCAAGTCCGGTTCGAAGATTTCGACGCCGCCAAAGCCCGCCCGGGCACAGGCAAGCATCTTCTGTTCGAGCGTGCCCGAGATGCAGACGGTGGCGATGGAGGTGCGCATTAGAGGCCGCGCTCCAGCATGGACAGGAAATGCGAGCGCATGCGTTGTGCGTCCGGTTCGAGCCCGGTGATCAGGCGGAAGGCGTCGACTGCCTGGCCTACGGCCATGTGTCCGCCGTCGAGGGTGCGGCAGCCGGCAGCACGGGCAGCGACGATCAGTTCGGTGTCCACCGGCCGGTAGACCACGTCGGCGACCCAGTGCCCGGGGTCAAGCAGCGAGACGTCGATGGGGCTGCCTCGGTGCTGGTACATGCCGATCGGTGTGGCGTTGACCAGTCCGTTGGCTGCCGCGAGTTCGGCGGGGATCCCGGCGGGGGTGGCCGCACTGATGGTGGAGCCGGGGAAGGCAGCCGACAGTGCGGCGACGCGCTCGGCGACGCGCGCCGGGTCCAGATCGACCAGCACCAGGTGCCGGACCCCGGCGCCGAGCAGCGCGTGGGCCACTGCCGCGCCGGCGCCGCCGACACCGATCTGCAGCACCCGCTCCAGCGGAACGCCGGGCAGTCCGGTGCGCAGTGCCTGGGCGAAACCGGTGCCGTCGGTGTTGTGGCCGATGAATTCCCCGTCGCTGATCAGGACGGTATTCACCGCGCCCAGCGCGCGGGCGTCGGCGGTGAGCCCGTCCAGGTGTTCGAGCACCAGCTGCTTGCAGGGGTGGGTGATGTTCAGGGCGTTGTAGCCCATGTCGTGGGCGGCGCGCAGCAGCTCGCCGACATCGCTACCCCTGCGTTCGATGGCCGTTAGGTCGATCGGGCGGTAGAGGTAGCGCAGGCGATGGTGCTCGGCCTCGGCCTCATGCATCGGCGGAGTCAAGGAGGGGGTGATGCCCTCGCCGATCAGTCCAACCAGGTATGACTCGTTCTTGGTGCTCACGGGGTGAATCCTTCTCTGCACCGGTTGCCCACAGTGCTTCAGTGTGTGATCTGGATCCAGCGTAAAGCATCGTACGTAATACGTACAGGTGTGCGCAATTCGTACAAATATGTTAGCGATAAATGACGGGACCACAAAGCGTGGTGCGTACATCCGGGAAGGGGTTCATGATCTGTCGCGAACTTGGGCGGCATCGGGTCTGGTTGGATAATTGAGGGGCTCCGACGCCTCTTGGCCACCGGCAATGCATGCCGGTGGACGCCCGGCCACCTGGTCAATTCTCCCCGAGTCCACGCGTCGGCGGCTTGCCACTTGCGCTTCAGTGAGCTAGGTTACAGATTGTTCGATTTAAGCACACTTGTACGGATAGCGCACAAATGGGCTTAGAGCTCACCACCAGCACCGATGGGGATGCCTGCCGACAATCCGGCCTGCATCCCGGGCCATCCGCACCGGCCACATTCATTCTCACTGGGCACAGCACGTGCCCGATGACCACGAATACAGGGGTTCCCCAATGAAGAAGACCATCATTCGTTCCGCCGCGCTGCTCGCAGCCGGCCTGCTGACCGTCACCGGTTGCGCCTCCACCGCCAAGAGCACTGCCGAGGGCGTCGATTTCCCGGGCAAGGACATCCGCCTGATCGTGCCGTGGGCTGCCGGAGGCTCCGGCGACCTCACGGCACGCACCATCGCTCCGCTGCTGGAGAAGGACCTGGGCGTCAGCGTCATCGTTGAAAACAAGCCAGGCGCCAACGGTTCGGTGGCCTACAACTGGCTCGCCGAGCAGAAGCCCGACGGCTACAACCTGTCCATGATGGGTGTCGAGGTCGCCACCTTGCAGTTCATGGACTACGACATCAAGCCCGAGAACTACGCCCCGATCGGCCAGGGCCTCTCCGGCCCGGGCGCCATCGCCGTCCCGGTCGACTCCCCGTACAAGACCCTGCAGGACCTGGTCGATGACGCCAAGGCCAAGCCGGGCAAACTGACCTTCTCCTCCCCGGGCATCGGCTCGGTCTGGGATTCCCCGGCCGCCGGCCTGCAGCAGCTGGCCGGCATCAAGCTGACCTCGGTGCCGTTCGACGGCTCGGCCCCGGCCGTTGCCGCTGCGGCAGCCGGAGACGTGACGTTCTCCATCGACGCCATCGGCTCGCAGAAGATCCAGGTCGAGGGCGGCAAGCTGCGCTACCTGGCCATGCTCACCGATGAGCGCGACCCGAACAACCCGGATGTGCCCACCGCCAAGGAGTCGGGCGTGGACCTGAAGAACGCCTCATGGGTCGGCATCATGGCCCCCAAGGGCACCCCGGAGGACGTTGTCGCCAAGCTCTCCGACGCCATGGAGAAGGCAACGGCCGATGCCGGCTACCAGGACGTCATCAAGAACTCGAACCTGGTGCCGACCTCGCGCAATGCAGCCGACATGGCTACCTTCATCCAGGACGAGGCCAAGCGTTACGGCCCCTGGATCGACTTCGCCAAGAACAACACCAAGTAGCCCGGTGCCCGTGGCAATAAACATCCGTCAGTGAGGAAGCCATGACAGAAACAACACCACCAAGCGAGCAAGATGCAGTGATCGCAGCCGCGCACCACCAAGATGAGGTGCTGGTGCGGGACCTGCCGGTCCGCCTACGTGAACTGGTCTCCGTTGCCGCATGCATCGGTATCGGGACGTTGATCCTGTTGGGATCCCGGAACATCACCGTGCGCGGCGGATCCGAGCTCGGACCGACCTTCTGGCCGGTGATGCTCGGCTGGGGCCTGGTGCTCTTCGGAGTAGTCATTGTCTTCAACAACGTGCTGCGCGGCGTCCGCGTGGCGGACATCCCCGATCGGATCGGGGTGTCCGGACTGAAAATGTTCGCACTGACGGCACTCATTGCCGTGGGCTATCTGCTGCTCTGGAACGTGCTGCAGTTCTGGATGATCACCTTCGTGGCACTTGTCCTGTTCACGTTCGTCCTCGGTGGCCGCGGCGTCAAGGCAGTCCTTGTCTTCCCGGCCGTGGTCACCGCGGTCCTCCACTTCCTGTTCATCGTTGCATTGAGAGTCCCGCTATGATCCCGATCCTCGCTTCCCCGGTAACCGATGGCATCGGCGCCGTCTTGGCGCCCGATACGCTGCTGACCATCGGCATCGGCATCTGCATTGGCATGCTCGTTGGGGCGTTCCCCGGGGTCACCGCCACCATGGCAGTGGCTCTGGCCAGCGGTTTCACGCTGACCATGGAACCCACACAGGGCCTGGCCATGCTGCTGACCATCTACGTCGCTGCCCAGTTCGGCGACAGGATCCCGGCGATCCTGATCAACACGCCCGGCACTCCGGCCTCGATCTCCACCACGTTCGACGGCTACCCCCTGGCCCGCCAGGGCAAGGCCGGCCTTGCCCTGACCACCTCGGCCATCGGCTCGGCCGTCGGCATGATCTGCGGCATCGTGATCCTGGCCGTGGCTGCGGTTCCACTGTCGGCCTTCGCCATGCAGTTCGGCCCGCCCGAGATGTTCGCCCTGGTGGTGTTCGGCCTGACCATGATGGTCGGCGTCTCCTCTGGGCGCATCTTCAAGGGCCTGGCGGCCGGCGCCTTCGGGCTGTTCCTTGCCACGATCGGGCGCGACCCGATCACCGGTGACCAGCGCTTCACCTTGGGCATCCTCGAGCTCAACGGCGGCATCCCGTTCATTCCGGTCATCATCGGCTTCTTCGGCCTGGCCGAGGTCATCAACCAGATCCTCACGCACCGCAAAAACAAGGGCGTGAAGCCGATCAGCCAGATGGGCCAGTGGATGCCGGACCGCCAACTGATGAAGCGGCTGGCCAAGCCCATGGGCATCGGCGCCGCCACCGGTTCGGTCATCGGCCTGATCCCGGCCGTCGGCGGCGACATTGCCGGCATCATCGCCTGGGACAACGCAAAGAAGGCCTCCAAGCGCAAGGACGAGTTCGGCAAGGGCTCGCTCGAGGGCCTGACGGCGGGGGACACCTCCTCCACGGCGACCCTCGGCGGCTCGATCACCACCACCATGGCCCTGGGCGTACCCGGGGACTCGGTGATGGCCGTGATGATCGGCTCGATGATGATCTGGGGCATCCAGCCCGGGCCCGGGCTGTTCAACAGCCACCCGGATCTGATTGCCTCGCTGGTCACGATCCTGCTCATCGCCACCGTGGCAACGCTGATCCTGAGCCTGTTGCGCATGAAGGGCGTCATCAAACTGCTGGAACTGCCCGACCACTTCCTGTGGGTGGTCATCCTGGTGTTCTGCATGGTCGGCACCTACTCGATCAACAACTCCGTGTTCGAGGTGGGCATGATGCTGCTCTTCGGCATGGTGGGGCTGTTCATGCTGCGCTTCGGGTTCCCGCCAGGCCCGGCAGTGCTGGGCCTGATCCTGGGGCCGCTGGCCGAGGCCAATCTGCGCCGGGCACTGTTGACCGACGGCTGGTCCTCGATCTTCACCAGCCCGATCGCCCTGGTGCTTTTGACCGTCGCCGTCCTGGCCGTGACCGTTCCGCCGCTGCGACAGCTGGTGCGTCGACGCAAGGAAGCCATCGTGGGCATGAAGGTTCCGACGATGCAGCCGTAGGGCCAGGCCCATCTCGGCAGGGGGGATCCGGAATCGGCGCGCAGGCGCCGATTCCGGATCCCCCCTTTGCATTGTCTAGGGTTGGTTGAATGCAAACTTCCCTGATCCTTCTCGTGCTCGGCATGATAGTCATCGGTGCCATAGCCCAACGGGTGGCGGGGCTCGGTTTCGCCATGGTGGTCTCCCCGTTCCTGATCCTGCTCCTGGGCCCGCACGAAGGCGTCTACCTGGTGAATATCTGCGGCGTCGGCTCCTCGCTGTTGATCATGCCGCGGGTGTTCAAGGACATCGACTGGCGCATGTTCGGTTGGCTGGCATCGTTCAGCGTGATCGGATCGGTGGCCGGATCACTGGCTGCCACGCGCATTCCGGCGGCACCGTTGTCGGTGGTGGTCGGTTCCGTGGTGCTCTTTGCGTTGCTGCTCTCGCTGGTTCTGGTACGCACCAGCTTCACCGCCCGCGGGAACGCACCCAAGGCCACCGCGGGCCTGCTCTCCGGGCTGACCAATGCCATTGCCGGGGTCGGTGGGCCGGCGGTGAGCGCGTATGCGGTGCTGGCCCGTTGGCCGCAGCGGTCCTTCGCCGCCACCTTGCAGCCGTTCTTCGTCTTCACCGGTCTCGTGACGTTGGCGGTAAAGACGGCCGTGGCTCCCGGACAGCTTCCCGAACTCCCGGTCTGGGCCTGGCTGGGCATCGTGGCGTGCATCTGGGGCGGCGTGCTGATCGGGGAGCGCGTGCAGCGCAAGGTGCATGATGACCATGCCCGCTTCTTCGTGCTCTGCGTGGCATTCATCGGTTCGGTCACGGCCCTGGTGAACGGGCTGGCCGGGCTTTAGCGGCCGCGTCGCTGAACCGCTGGGCGTCCAAACGGTGGCACCATGGGAAGACGATGAACGATAAGCGCAACCAGCCATCCCCCGTCCCCGGCACTTCGGCAGCCGGGGGATCGCGATTCGATGTCCTCCGCGAGCGGGTCAGCAACGGCCTGCCGATGCCGCTCTGGCTTCAGGGCGCCTTCGAGCTCCTTCAGGCCGCCTTCTTTTCCGCATTCTTGGTGGTCATTCCCGTGGTGGCCGTCTGGTTCGCCGGCGGGATCCTGGAGCGCCCGATCGAAGACATGTTCAAGCTCAGCGGCCAGATCTGGCTGCTCATCCACGGCGTGCCGCTGACCCTGCACCTGAACGGAGCCGAGTCCGACCCGGAACCGCTGGCCGGCGTGCTCTCGCTGATCCCGCTGGGTTTGACCCTGGTCCCGTTCTTTCTGGCGTGGAGGGCAGGGCGGCGGATTGCCCGCGCCTCCTACACCGACCAGCTCTGGCAAGGCATCGTCGGGGCGCTGGGCGTCTATGTACTCTTCGGGCTGTTCACCGGTTTCGCCGTGCAGACCGAGGAGGCCTCGGTCTCCCTCGGCGCCGCGGCGACCATTCCGTTGATCGCCGCCGGAACCGGGGTGATCGTGGGGTGCCACCGCGAGGCCGGATCCTGGGGACGGTTGATCGGCTTCGACACCGCAGCCTGGATAGCCCGGGCTTCGCAGCATTCGCGCTGGGCCGGATCCTACGTCTGGGCGGTGGTGCGCTCGGGCACGCTGGCCTACGTGATGGCGTTCGGGCTGGCGGCCGCTGTGCTCGCCGTGAACCTGGGCGTGCACTGGCTGGACATCTCCAACGTCTACCAGCAGCTGCGCCCGGGGCTGGTCGGGTCGGCCGTGCTGACCATCGGCCAGCTCGGCATGATGCCGAACCTGGCCCTGTGGACGCTGTCCTGGATCACCGGCGGCGGCATCGTGCTGGGCAACGGAAGCACGCTTTCCACCCTGGAAACCACGGTCGGGCCGCTGCCGGCCGTCCCGTTCCTGGGCGCCCTGCCGACCGGTGAACTGACCTACGCCTGGTGCTTCATGCTGCTGCCGGTGCTCGCCGGGATCATGGCCGGCTGGTTCTTCCTGCGGGTGGGGGAAAACCACTTCGACGACTGGCTCTCGCTGAAGGTCAGGTACCGCTGGCTCAGCCTCGGCGTCTCGACGCTGGCGCTCGGGCTCATCGTTGGATCGATAGCGGCAGCCATCTCGCTGGTGGGAAGCTGGCTGTCGGCCGGATCGCTCGGTATCGGACGCTTCACGGAAGTGGGTCCGGAACTATGGCTGACGGCCGCGTTCCTAGGGGCCGAGGTGGCAGTGGGGACAGCCATCGGCTACCTGCTCGGCCCGCTGCTTGAACACGATCCGGTACTCGACGGCTAGCACCCGGCCCTGAGGCTGGGGCCGGCTGGATGGCCAAAGCCACCGGAGGGGTCTTCGCGAGCCTCACTCGATTCTGCTGTGAAGCCGGCTTCCTGACCCGCAGGCTGACCGTGCCGTTGTGCGCGTTCTCCGTGGTGATCGTCTTCCGGGTCTTGCCCGGGTCGGCCGGGCCGTGGCCTTCTTGGCGCAACACGTTGCGGAACCTGGGGCCCGGGGCGTCTCAGGCCCCGACGTCGTACAGGTGGTGGGCCACGTCGTGCCAGGCGTACCGGGCTGCGGCGAGGATGCTTAACCCGGTCCCGTCCGATCGCCTACCCCTGCGATGCACATCAGTGGGGTCGATGGATTCCAGCGTCCGGGCCAGGAGCCTGGCCTCCCCGCCGAGCTGGTCGGCGACCTCAAGCGGATCCGCCGTCTCATAGTGGGTGGCCGCCGCGTCCTGGTTCCAGTCGTCGAACACCGGGCTGTCCTGTTCGAGCATCAGCTCGATCCGGCCCGTCGTCACGGAGAGCAGGTCGCGCACGTGGGAGCAATACTCGAGTACGCTCCAGCGCCCGGGGTCTTTGCGCACCTTGATCCCGGGGGCCGACAGTGCCAGGGCGAAGCGCGGTGCCGAGCCGCGGAACAGGCCGGCCAACGTGGGCAGATCCAATCTGGAGGCGTCGGTCCCGCATTCGGCGCAGCGCCGGTCGATGGCCCAGCGCCAATCCGCGGCGTGGAGTATCTTCGGGTGGCTCATGAGCCGGTGGAGGGCTCGAGCCGGAGGATGCTGCGCTGGTAGTCGCGTTCGCAGGCCGCCTTGCTGCGTTCGGTCAACGCGCCGGCCTGGCACTCCTGGAAGGCCTTGGTCTGGCTGTAGAAAATCGTCTGTACACCTTGGGCCAGCGTGAAGAGCAGTGCCGCGACGGTGATCAGTGGGACAGTCACGCGCAACATGCCCGGGACATTGACCACGAAAGCCCGGATGACGGACAGGATGCCGGTGACAACGGCGGCGGCACCGAGCACCAGCGAACCGATCGAGTAGGGCAGCGGGGTGAAACTGATCAGGTAGGCGGCGACCAGCAGCATGAACGTAAGCTGCATCCGGCGCAACAGCCGCAGGTCAACCGGTGTGCGGGCGGGGGTGTTCGGAGATTCGGCCATCCTCCCAGCCTAGTGCCCCTCCTGCGCCGGCGGGCCTATCCCAGCAGCGCGTCGAGCCCCGGTGCGTCCTCGGCCGGAAGCAGCGACGAGTAGCGGTCGTAGATCGCCTGTCGGGCCCGGCGTCCGGCCTCCATCGAGTTTCCGGCGGCGATGGCGTCGAAAATGCCCCGGTCCAGGGCCGCCGAATCCGCCTCGATCCGCGCGGAATCCGCTGCATCCTTCAGCTGCTGGGTGATCAGTTGGAGAATTGCCCCGGCAACCGCCTGCCCGCACATCGAGAGCAGCGCATTGCCGCTGGCCTCCCAGACCGCCAGATGGAAGTCCACGTCGGCGCGGGCGAAGGCTGCCGTGTCGGCGCCGACGGCCGCTTCCATGCGTTCCACGCAGGAACCCATGGCCGCCAGCTGGTCGGGTGTATGCAGTGTCGCGGCAAGCCGGCAGGCGGCCGAGTCGAGGACCAGGCGGAACTGCACGAGCTCGCGCATCGAGAGCGAATCGAGGCGCACCATGGTGGTGAACGAGCGGGTCAGCGACGCGGGGGAAGGCTCGAGCACCAGGGGGCCGCCGCGGCCACCCGGCTTTGACTCGACCAGGCCCATCGACTGGAGCACGCGCAGCGCCTCGCGGATGGTCGGCCGGGAGACGGAAAACTGCACCATGAGCTCGCGCTCGGAGGGCAGATGGTCCCCGGGGGCCACGGCTCCGGAGGTGATGGCGTTCTCGATCTGCTCTACGACCCGTTCATAGGTGCGGACCGGCACGGCAGGGGTGAAATTCGTCGTCAAGAATTCGGCCTCTCGGTGGGGCTGGTTGTCGCGGTCTGCGGCACAGTGCTTTGCCCTCATGATACTGGTGCGCCCTAGGTAACTGGTCTTACCAGCCAACTTGGTTGAAATATACGTGCATTCTGCTGTTGTATGAATCACAATGGTGGGACGGGTTTGACGGGCCAGTCCCGGATAGCTTGAAATGACTGAATCATTCGTCCCTCGTAACTAGTGAAGGTAGAGGACATGCCATTGCGTATCCCAGCAAGGAAAACACTCACCCTGACCGCCGTGGCGCTTTCCGCGGCTCTGGCGCTGACCGGCTGCAACGCCGGTGGCGGCAGCGGGGACACCACGGGTGCCGCGCCCAAGGATTCGCTGGTAGTCGCACTCACCGGTGAGCCGGTGAACCTCGACTTCACCACCACGGCAGGTGCCGCCATCCCGCAGGCCCTGATGTCCAACGTCTACGAGGGCCTGGTCCAAGTCGACCAGACCGGCGCCATCACCCCGCTGCTGGCCAAGAGCTGGGAACTGTCCAAGGACCGCAAGAACTACACCTTCACCCTGGTCGAGGGCGCCAAGTTCTCCAACGGCGAGGCCTTCGACGCCGACGATGTGAAGTTCTCCATCGAACGCGTGAAGTCGGATAAGTGGCTCTCGGGCATGAAGTCCAAGATGGACATCGTCGACAAGGTCACGGTGAAGTCCCCGACCGAGGTCACCGTCGCGCTCAAGCAGCCTTCGAACGCCTGGCTGTTTAACATGACCACGCTGGTCGGTGCCATGTTCGACCCCTCGGGCGTGGATGACCTGGCCAACAAGGCCATCGGCACCGGCCCCTACGCGCTGACCGAGTGGAAGCGCGGCGAGTCGATCAACTTCGATGCCCGCGCGGATTACTGGGGCACCGCCCCGAAGACCAAGAAGGCAACGCTGAAGTACTTCAGCGATGCGGTGGCCACCACGAACGCGCTGAAGTCCGGCGACGTCGACGTGGTCTTCAACATGCAGGCCCCGGAACTCGTGGACTCCTTCAAGGCAGACACCAAGTTCCAGGTGCTCGATGGCACTTCCAACGGCGAGATCATGCTCTCGATGAACAACAAGGCCAAGCCGTTCGACGACGTGCGGGTGCGACAGGCAGTCATGTACGCGATCGACCGCAAGGCGGTCGTGGACTCGGCCTGGAACGGCTACGGCACGCTCGTGGGCGGCCCGGTGCCCCCGACCGACCCGTACTACGAGGACCTCAACGGGGTCTACCCGTTCGACCCGGCCAAGGCCAAGGCGCTGCTCAAGGACGCAGGCGTCGAGAACCTGGACATCACCTTCACCGTCCCGACCCGTCCGTACGCTGCGGCCATCTCCGAGATCGTCGTCTCGCAGCTGAAGGACGTCGGCATCAACGCCAAGATCGAAACCGCCGAATTCCCGGCCGTCTGGCTGGATAAGGTCTTCACCAAGCACGATTACCAGATGTCGATCGTGCTGGCCGTCGAGGCCCGCGACGTGTTGACCATGTTCAACAACCCGGACTACTACATCGGCTTCGACAACTCGAAGATCGCCCCGATTGCCGCAGCTGCCGACAAGGCCGACGAGGCCGGGTTCGTCTCGGGCATGAAGAAGGTCGTCCGCGAGATCGTGGACCAGGCCGGTTCCGACACGCTGTTCATCTTCCCGAACATCGTCGTGGCCAACGCGGACGTGACAGGCATCCCGGCGAACTCGGTCACCGAGGCGCTGAACCTGTCCGTCATGGGCTGGAAATAACAAAGTACTCACGTAAGGGACCGCCCGCATGATCATTAGGATCCTCACGAACCTGCTCAGGTTCGTGGCAACCTTCATCGCCGCAACGGTGATGGTCTTCCTCCTCCTGCGGGCGGTCCCCGGTGATCCGGCAAAGATCGCCTTGGGTGAGCACTCGACGCCCGAGCTCCTGGCACAAATGCAGAAGGAGTTCGGGACCGACCGCCCACTCATCGTGCAGTACTTCGACTGGGTTTCGGGGTTGCCGTTCGGCGATTTCGGCACCTCCTACGTCACCCGTTCGGACCTCAGTCCGTTGATCATGGACCGGGTCCAGGTCTCGCTGATCCTGGTCGTGCTGGCCATGCTGCTGGCACTGGTCATCGCTATCCCGTTCGGCACGTTCGCCGCGGTCAGGCACCGCAAGGCCTCCGGCGCCGTCATCTCGGCGGTCAGCCAGCTGGGCATCGCGATCCCGGGCTTCCTGGCCGGCATCCTGCTGGTTGTCGCCTTCGCCGTCGGCCTGGGCTGGTTCCCGGCCAACGGCTGGACCCCGCCGGGGCAGGACCCAGCCGACTTCCTGCGCCGGGTCACCCTGCCCGTGGTGGCGCTCGCCTCGGTGCAGGCAGCCGTGCTCACCCGCTACGTGCGCTCCGCGGTGCTCGAGGTCATGAGCGAGGACTACCTGCGCACCGCCCGGGCCAAGGGGCTTTCACCGATGAAGGCCCTGGTGAAGCACGGGCTGCGCAATGCCGCCATTCCGGTCATCACCGTCACCTCGGTGCAGCTGGCGGCGTTGATCATCGGCGCGGTAGTCATTGAAAAGGTCTTCGTGATTCCGGGCCTGGGCTCGCTGCTGCTCGACTCGGTGGGCAACCGCGACATGATCGCCGTGCAATCGATCGTGATGGTGCTCGTCGGACTGACCCTGATCATCAACCTGCTCGTCGACGTGCTGTACACGATCGTCGACCCGCGCATCCGCAAGACGGCTTGAGGGGCCAGACCATGACTACTGAATCCATCCCCAAGACGCGTACCAGGGGCCGCCGGCGCTGGGGCACCAACATGATCATCGGTGCCGTGCTGGTCGGCCTGGTTGCCGCCGCTGCCGTGCTCTCGCTCTTCTGGACCCCGTTCGATCCGGTCCAGGCGTTCCCCTCCGAGCGGCTCCAAGGCTCCAGCCCCACCCACTTGATGGGCACCGACTGGCTGGGCCGCGACATCTTCTCCATCGTGCTCACCGGCGCCCAGGTCACCATCCTGGTCGGGTTGGCCGCGGTGGCCATCGCGCTGCTGGTCGGCACCCCGCTGGGCATCCTGGCCGGGATGAAGCGCGGCGCCACCGAGGAAGTCACCATGCGCTTCGCCGACGTGCTGCTGGCCTTCCCGGCACTGCTGGTCGCGATCGTCTTTTCCGCCGTCTTCGGGGCCAGTACCATGACGGCCATGGTGGCCATCGGCATCGGCTCGATCCCCGGCTTCGCCCGCGTGGCCCGCGCCGGCACGCTGCAGGTCATGAGCACCGAATACGTCCAGGCCGCGCGTGCTTCATCGCAGCCGGCGCTGCGCGTGGCCTGGCGCCACGTGATGCCGAACATCGTCGGCATGGTCGTGGTGCAGTGTTCGGTCACCTTCGCCCTGGCCGTGCTGGCCGAGGCCGCCCTGTCCTTCCTGGGCCTGGGCACGCCCCCGCCGATCCCGTCCTGGGGCCGCATGCTGCAGGCCTCCCAGAACTACTGGGGCCTCTATCCGATGCTTGCCGTCTGGCCCGGCGCCGCCATCGCCGCGGCGGTCATGGGCTTCAACATGCTCGGCGACGGGCTGCGCGACCGCTTCGACCCGAAGCTGAATGGAGAGCGTTCATGAGCGCCAACACCACCCAGAACCTGCTGCGCGTCGAGGGGCTTTCGGTCTCCACGGGCGGCTTCTCCCTGGTGCACGATGTCAGCTTCGCCATGGCCCGCGGCGAACGAATCGGCTTGATCGGCGAATCCGGCTCCGGCAAATCGCTGACCACCACCGCACTGATGAGCCTGCTTCCCGAAGGGCTATCGGCCACCGGCACGGTGAAGCTGGCAGGACACGAGGCGAACTTCGTCGATGCCACCGACTCCACCATGCGCAAGATCCGCGGCCGCGACATGGCCATGGTCTTCCAGGAACCGCTGACCGCGCTGAACCCGCTGATGCGCGCCGGGGCACAGGTCGCCGAGATCATGCTCCAGCACAAGACGGTTTCCTCGCGCCGCGAGGCGAACGCCAAGGCCATCGAGATGCTCGCCGCCGTGAAGCTCCCGGATCCGGCCGAAGCGGCGCGGGCCTACCCGCACCAGCTTTCCGGCGGACAGCGCCAGCGCGTGATGCTGGCGATGGCGCTGGCCAACGACCCTGCGCTGCTGCTGGCCGACGAGCCGACCACCGCCCTGGATGTCACGGTGCAGCGCCAGGTCCTGGACCTGGTCCTGGAATCCGTGGTCGAACGCGGTACCGGGCTGCTCTTCATCACCCACGACCTCGCCGTGGTGGCCAACATGTGCACCCGCGTGCTGGTCATGAACAAGGGCAGGGTCGTGGAGGAGGGTGCCACGGAAGACATTTTCACCCGTCCGCAGCACCCCTACACCCGCGGGCTGCTCGCCGCCAGCGACCTGGAGGCCACCGACAACGACGGGCGCCTGTTTACCGTCGCCTCCTCCGCCGCCTACGTGCCGCCGACGGCCGAGCAAACCCTGGCCCGCGCGCAGGCAGCCGAGGCGGCAGCGGCGCCGAAACAGGCAGCGGACACGGCCGGTACCGAAACGCCCGATGTCGAACCGGTCATCAAAATCACCGACCTGACACGCACGTACAAGCGCGGGCGTTCTTCGCTCTTCGGCAAGCCATCCGAGGTCCATGCGCTGCAGGCAGCCAACTTCACCGTGCTGCCGGGCGAACGCCTGGGCGTGGTGGGGGAGTCCGGATCGGGCAAGTCCACGCTGCTGCGCATCCTGGCCGGACTCGACCAGCCCACCTCCGGTTCGGCAGTGGTGGCCGGCAACGAGGTCGCCGGTGCCAAGGAATCCGAACTGGTGCAGCTGCGCCAGGAGCTGCAGATCGTTTTCCAGGACCCGATGGGTTCGCTGAACCCGCGCATGAAGGTGCTGGACATCGTCACCGAGCCGCTGCTGGTGCCCGGGCGCAACGAAAACGCTGCCCAGCGCCGGGTCATGGCCCAGGACATGCTCGAGGCGGTCGGCCTGGGCGCCGACACGCTGGATCGCTACCCGCACCAGTTCTCCGGCGGCCAGCGCCAGCGCATCTCCATTGCCCGCGCCCTGATCTGCCGCCCGCGCGTGCTGGTGGCCGACGAACCGGTCTCCGCGCTGGACGTCTCGGTCCGCGCACAGGTGCTGAACCTGCTCGCCGATCTGGTCGACGCCTACCAGCTGACCCTGGTCTTCGTTTCCCACGACCTCGCAGTGGTCCGCCACCTGTGCGACAAGGTCGTGGTGATGCAGTCCGGCGTCATCGTCGAGGCCGGCGACACCGAAACCGTCTACACCAACCCGCAGCACCCCTATACCGCCAAGCTCGTCGCCAGTTCGATGAACCTGCGCGCCGAGGTACTGGCCAAGGAACTGGTAGCAACCAACACCCAGTAGCACGCTCCGGGCAACCGGGGCACTAAGGAAGTACAGCATGACGCAGCAGACCCGAGAATCAACGGCAGCCGAGATGGCCGCGGGATACGCCGCCGGGCTCGACCCGCGCGACGTGGCGGAGGGAGTGCTGAGCCGGATCGCCGAGCGCGAACCGGTGCTCAACGCCTTCTACCTGCACGATCCGGAGCAGGTCCGCACCGATGCTGCGGCATCGGCCGCCCGCTGGGCCGCCGGAACGCAGCTCTCGGCGTTCGACGGGGTGCCGGTCACGGTGAAGGAGAACATCCCGCGTGCCGGACACCCGGTCCCCGCCGGCACCGCCATCGCGAACCCGCCGTTGGCAGCGTCAAACGCTCCCATCACCGACCGCCTGCTCGAG
The DNA here is from genome assembly GCF_014190875.1 of Paeniglutamicibacter cryotolerans. NCBI lineage: Bacteria > Bacillati > Actinomycetota > Actinomycetes > Micrococcales > Micrococcaceae > Paeniglutamicibacter > Paeniglutamicibacter cryotolerans. Next base: position 2,123,260 of record NZ_JACHVS010000001.1, read on the forward strand.
GCGGGCCTTCTCATCCTGGGATCCACCACGATGCCGGACTGGGGCATGCTCTCCTCGGGTGTTTCCTCGCTGCACGGCATCTCCCGCAACGCCTGGGACCCGTCGCTGACCACCGGCGGCTCCAGCGCCGGTGCCGGAGCGGCCGCTGCAGCCGGCTACGGCCCGCTGCATGTGGGTACGGACATCGGCGGCTCCATCCGGCTTCCGGGCACCTGGGCCGGGCTGGCAACGCTCAAGCCCAGTGCCGGGCTGGTCCCGCTGCATGCCCCCTACATGGGCCGCGCAGCCGGTCCGCTGACCCGCACTGTCGCCGACGCGCAGGCGCTGATGAGTGTCATCGCCCGCCCCGATGCCCGCGACTACTCAGCCCGTCCCTACCCGGCGATGGACTGGGAGCAGGTGCTTGAATCCCCTGCCGGACTGCGCGTGGGCGTGCAGCTGGATGCCGGTTCCGGCGCCGACGTGGACCCGGAAATCCTGGCCGCGGTGCAGCGTGCGGCCGACGTGTTTGCTTCCGCCGGCGCCACGATCGTTCCGGTGGCACCGTTCATGAGCCCTGCGATGCTGGCGGAGATCGACGCGTTCTGGCGCACCCGCTCCTGGGCCGACTACAGCGCACTGGATGATCAAGCCCGCTCCCAGGTGCTGCCCTACATCGCCCGCTGGTGCTCCGGCGCCAAGGACTACGACGGCCTGGCAACTGTCCGCCATTACCACCGCTTTGCCGAGGTCCAGCAGGTCACCCGCGCTGCCACCGAGCAATTCGACCTGGTGCTTTCGCCGGTCGCCCCGATGGCAGCGTTCGCCGCCGAGCAGGAGATGCCGGTCAACGACCCCGACCTGCCCATGGCGCACATCTCCTTCACCCTGCCCTACAACATGTCGGGCCAGCCGGCGGCGACGGTGAACTGCGGGTTCACCTCAGACGGACGCACCATCGGCCTGCAGGTCTCCGGGCGCACCGGAGCCGATGACGACGTGCTGGCTGCCTGCGCCTGGTACGAGACCGCGCGCGGGGACGCGGCGCCGAACTGGTCGCTGGTTCAGTAACCACGCCACGCGCGCGAACCGTCAACGGTGGCCCGGAACCCGGGCAAGGGGTTGCGGGCCACCGGCCTTTTCTGCTGCGGTTAAGCTTGATGAGGCAAACCGCCCGTGAACCGTAGAGGACCGAACGAGACTGTGCGTCTGATCAAGCCCAAGAAATCCTTCCGCTTCTTTGCCTGGGGCGCTCTCCTGCTCGGGGTGGGGGCACTGAGCGGTTTCGCCGCGGGGCATGATGCGGGTTCCGGCATCGCCGAACGCCTGCTCCTGGGCGGTGTCGTCCTGTCGGTCTTCGGCGCCGCGTTGCTGCTTGTTTCCCTTTCCCGGGCGCTGCGGAACCTGGATGGCATCGCCGAGTACTTCTTCCGCCAGCAACAGCGCGCCCGGGGGCCGCAGCCGCCGGTGCATACCTCGGAGTTGCCGAAAATAAGGACCGCCTCGAAGCCCAGGTGAGCGGACGGTGCGTTGAATCGACGGTGCCACCAGCGGTGTCCGAGCGCCCGTGACATGATGTTCCCGCGGGACTCGAGATCACGGCCATGCTCCAACGAACCGTCGCCGAGGCGTTCGACCATGACTGCAACGTGGAGGATGCGACGGCCAGCGATGAACCGGCCGGCAGCGGCTCCACGCGGCCAACCGGCTCGAGCCGGTGCGGACGGCAACCATCAGTGCCGCCTTTGAGTCATGCGACGCATCTGCCTCGTCATGCGCGACTACCTCCGGGGCGAGGCGCTCCTCGACCAACGGCGGCGGATGTTCAGCCCGGGGGAACCGTCCCGGTGATGACCATCGAACCGGACGGCCTGCAATGGCGTCTGGGGCGGAACCACTACACGGTGCCCGGCTTCTAACGCCGGCCTACGCGCGGGGCTTGTGCGCCGCCGTGGGATCCGAATCCGCGACGCCCAGCACCAGGCCGAGCGCCTCGAAGTGGTGGTAATCGGGCCGTTCCCAATTCCCGCCCCACTGAAACCCGGCGTCGATGAAGGCACGCACCACCGGGTGGGCGGCCGTGAACATCCCGGGCAGGTCCAGGGTGCGGTCCGTGTAGTCGATCTCCGCCGACGGACCCCAATGGCCATCGGCATACAGGTACGGATTCTGCAGCGGGTTGAGGTCCACCGCGGCACCCCAGGAATGGTTGGACGGCCGGGTGGTCCCGGAGATCAGCCGGTAGTTGAAGCAGGAGCTGTTGTTCGCCGCCATCGAGACCTCGTCGTCGCCGCGGAAGCGTTCGTCGTCCAACGGCAGCGCCTGATGGATCGGGAAGCGTTCGGCGAAGGCCACGCCCAGCACGGTTTCCAGCAGCGGCTCGAGGAGATGGTGCACGACCATCGTCCCGCTTCCGATGGTGCCCTCGAAGGTCCAGTGGCTGAAGCTGACGTGCCGCAGGTCCTGCGGGTTGACCGGGCAGCCGTTGCCGAAGGTATGGGCCAGGTCCACCCATTCGGTGACCCTGCTGGAAAAGGCGAAGGCTCCGGGGCCGGGCATGGTACTCATCTGCTTCCAACTCCTCATCGGGTGGGGGCGTATCGGATCCAGTCTGGCACCGATTGAGGTCTCGGGTGTAGCCTGCGACGCATGGCCATCGCGCGTACACCCACCCTTGTCATCGACTGCCCGGACCCCACGGCCCTCGCCGCCTTTTACGGATCCCTCTTAGGCTGGGAAGTGAGGGGCGAGGACGACTGGACCGAAATCCGGCCCGCGGACGGCTCGAACGCCATCTCGTTCCAGCAGGTGTCCGGCTATCGGGCACCTGACTGGCCTGGGCAGGAGCATCCGCAGCACATGCACCTGGACCTGGTGGTGCAGGACCTGGAGACGGGGCAGGACGAGGTGCTGCGGCGCGGTGGGCGCTTGGCAGCCGACCAACCCGGAACCACGTTCCGTGTCTTCCTGGACCCGGCGGGCCACCCGTTCTGCCTCTGCCTCAGTTAACGCACCACGCCCCGCGGCCGGGAGGCCGTGGGGCGTGGATGGGCGAAAAGGATCAGGCCGGCGGGGTGAAGCGGCCATCGATGGCGGTCCACCCGCCATCGACAGTCAGCACCGAACCGGTGACGAAGCTTGCGGCATCCGAGGTGAGGTAGACCACGGCGCCGGCGAGCTCCTCCGGACGGGACCAGCGGCCCAGCGCGCTCTTGTTCGCGTAGGCGTCATACCACTCCGGGTTGGCCTTGATCTGGGCCGTCAGCGGAGTTTCCACAACGCCCGGAGCCACGGCATTCACGCGCACGCCCTGCGGACCGAACTCGGCGGCCGCCGTCTTCATCAGCTGCACCAGACCGGCCTTGGAGGCGGCGTAGACGCCCTGGCCCGGTTCCACGACCGTTGCGCGGATCGAGGCGAACCCAGTGATCGAGCCGCCGCCGCGGGCGGCCATGTTCGGGGCGAACGCGCGGATCAGCGAGAAGCTGGCGCGCAGGTTCAGGTTCACCACGCGGTCGAACTCGTCCATCGAGTAGTCGGCGATGCGCTTGCGCACGTTGGTCGCGGCGGTGAAGACCAGTGAGTCCAGGTCGCTATAGGCGGCTGCCGCGGCCGTGACGGCTTCGACGTCGGTGACATCGAGCTGGTAGGCCGTGGTCGGGCCCCCGGCCAGTGCCGCGGTTTCGGCCGCGGCCTCCAGGTTCCTGTCGGCGCACACCACGGTGGCGCCCTGGGCCACGAGGGCGAGCACCGACTCGCGGCCGATGCCGGAGCCCGAGCCGATGACCATGACCTTGCGGCCATCGAGGCGGAACAGCTTGCTGTAATCGATTCCTGCGTTCACTTCTAAGTCCTTAGTTTCTGTACTGGAATATCGGTTAGGCCGGGCGGATCATGGCCATGCGGGTGATGGTGAATTCCTCGATGGCCCAGCGTGGTCCCTCGCGGCCGATCCCCGAGTCCTTCACGCCGCCGTAGGGCATGATGTCCGAGCGGAAGCCCGGGATCTCGTTGACCACGACGCCGCCGACATCGAGCCGGTTGATCGCCTCGAACGCGTTGGCCAGCGAGCGCGTGTAGACAGCCGCCTGCAGGCCGTAGCGCGAATCGTTGACCAGGTCGATGGCCTCGTCCATGGAAGCGACCGTATCCAGGCAGAGCACGGGGCCGAAGATCTCCTGGCACCAGAGCGGCGAGGTGCGCGGCACGTCGATCAGCACCGTCGGGTTGACCAGGCCCGGGGCCGTGGCGTCCGGATCCTTCGCCGCATTGGTGGCGACGATGCGCGCGCCGGCCGCCATGGCGTCGGCGATCCAGGAGTTGATCCGGTCTGCCGAGGCGGCGTTGATGACCGGGGCGACGCGGGTTGCGGCATCGCGCGGATCGCCGACGACGACCTCGGGCATGCGTACCGCGAGCTTGGTGGCGAACTCGGTGGCGATGTCCTGGTGCAATACCACGCGCTGGACCGAGATGCAGGCCTGGCCGTTGGCGTAGAAGCCGCCGCGGACCACTGCATCGACGGCGGCGTCGACATCGGCATCGGCATCGACGATCAGGCCGGTGTTCGAGCCGAGCTCCAGTACCGCCTTGCGCGGTGCCGCATCGCGGGCGATTTGGTGCCCGACGCCGGCCGAACCGGTGAAGGAGACCACGGCGGCACGAGGATCGCGCACCAGCGTCTCGCCGACCTCGATGCCGCCGTTGACCAGCTGGACGGCGGACCGGGGAAGCCCGTGGGCCGCCAGCACGCCGCGGATCAGGTCGACCATCCACAGCGTGGCCAGGGGGGTATCGGGGGAGGGCTTGAGGATGATCGGGCAGCCGGCCGCCAACGCCGGGGCGATCTTGTGGCTGGCCAGCAGGACGGGGTAGTTGAAGCCGGCGATGCCGACGACGACTCCCGCGGGGCGGCGGGTGTAGTAGCCGAGCATGCCGGCGCCCAGTGGCTGCAGGTCAAGCGGCACCGTTTCCCCGGTCATCCGGGTGACTTCCTCCGCGGCGGCGGTCCAGGTGGTCAGCGTGCGGGCCATTTCTACACCGCAGTCGACGGCGGGCTTGCCGGTTTCCAGCACCAGCAGTTCGCGCAGTTCGGCGCTCCGGGCTGCGAGGGCGTCGTGGATGTCGCTGAGCACGGCGCGGCGGGCGCCTGTGGTGGCCGCCGCCATGGCGGGAAGCGCGGCGGTCGCCTCATCCAGGGCCAGGGCGGCGATGGCTGCATCGCCGAACGGCGCCTGGCCGATGACCGATCCGTCGTAGGGGAAGATAACGTCGGTACTCGACGTGGCCGGTACGCCGTTTTCGCCCACGGGCAGCGTGGCCGCCAGTGGGGCGGGGAAGGGGGAATGGGTGCTCATGAGCTGATCCTGTCCGGGGTCCGCCGTCGGCGCCCTCTATTGAACGAGTGGTCTTACCAGTGATATAGGTAGACTACTGGTGAAATGCAGGCCGAAGCAATGGAGATGACAACGATGACCGGTTCCACGTCGGAAAAGCGCACGTATTCCCTGGCAGTCGTCCCGGGTGACGGCATCGGTCCGGAGGTCACCGGCTGTGCCCTCGCGGTCCTGGACCGGGCTCAGGAGCTCTTCGGCTTCGCCACCGAACGCGAGCACATCGACGCCGGGGCCAATCATTACCTCGCCACCGGCGAGCTGTTTGCCGGTCCCATCGAGGGGCGCCTGCGGGGCAAGGACGCGATCCTCTTCGGCTCCATGGGGGACCCGTCGGTAGCTCCTGGCATCCTCGAGCGCGGCTTCATCCTGGCCATGCGCCAGACCTTCGCGCAGGCGGTGAACCTGCGCCCAGTGCGCCTGTACCCCGGTGTCAAGACGCCGATCGCCGACCTCACCCCCGAACGCTGCGACATGGTCATCGTCCGCGAGAACACCGAGGGTGCCTACGTCGGACGCGGATCCACCGTCCACGCCGGGACCAGGAATGCAGTGGCGATCCAGGAATCGATCAACACCCGTGCCGGCGTCGAGCGCGTCATCGAGTACTCCTTCCGCCTGGCTGCCTCCCGGCGCAAGAAGCTGACGCTCTGCCACAAGACCAACATCCTGGTCGAGGCCGGCAAACTCTGGACCGAGACCATGGCCGATGTCGCCAAGCGCTACCCCGAGGTCGAGACGGACTACGTGCATGTGGACGCCATGTGCTTCCACTTGCCGATTTCCCCCGAGCGCTTCGACGTGGTCGTCACGGACAACCTGTTCGGCGACATCATCACCGACCTGGGCGCCGTCATCCAGGGCGGGCTCGGTGTTGCAGCCAGCGCCAACCTGAACCTGGACGGCAGCGCCCCGAGCATGTTCGAGGCCATCCACGGGTCGGCCCCCGATATCGCTGGGAAGGGCTTCGCGAATCCGGCGGGTGCTGTGCTCTCGTTGGCCATGTGCCTCGCGCACCTCGGTGAGGTCGACGCGGCCCACGCGGTGGAAACGGCGGTGGTGAGCGTGCTGGGCACGATGGAGGGTCTGAGCGGACCGGCCATGGGCGGATCCACCGACGAGGTCGGCGCCCGCATCGTGGAGACCCTTGAGGCGGTTGTTGCCGGAACGGTGCCGCTGCTGGCCGGGCGCTCCGTCATGGAGGGCCTGGGCGCAGCCGCCAGCCACTAAACTGATCAAATGCGCATCGTAGCCCTCGTTTCAGGTACCGGATCCAATTTGCAGGCAGTCATCGACGCCGTCGCCGACAAGTCGCTGGATATAGATATAGCGGCCGTGGGTGCCGACAAGCACGGCACCTACGGCGTCGAGCGTTCGGCCGCTGCCGGCATCGACACGTTCGTGGTGAACTTCAAGGACTTCACCGATCGTGGCGATTGGAACCACGCGCTGACCGAGAAGTGCCTGTCCTACGCTCCGGACTACGTGGTTTCCAGTGGTTTCATGCGGATCGTCGGCGAGGAGTTCATTGGCGCCTTCGACGGCACCTACATCAACACCCATCCGGCGCTGCTTCCAAGCTTCCCGGGAGCCCATGGCGTCCGCGACGCGCTGGCCTATGGCGTGAAGGTCACCGGATGCACCGTCCATATCGCCGATGCGGGCGTCGACACCGGCCCCATCCTCATGCAGGAGGCGGTCTCGATCGTGCCCGGCGATACCGAGGAATCGCTGCATGAGCGGATCAAGGTCGTCGAACGCCGCCTGCTCATCGCCACGCTGGCAGCGCTGGCCGCCAAGGTCTAGCGCTGGAATCCAGGCCGGAATGAACGGCTCCTTCGGGGGCCGCTTCCCTTTCCTTTTCGAGCTCGTCAGAATAATATAGGAAATATGTTCGAAGGTATGAATCTTCCGCCGACGGACCCGACGCCACCTGCGGGGATCGGCACCGAGGTCACTTGGGTCAGTGCCGACTTCGTGGCCTGGGAAGACTCGATCACCAAGTACATGCGCCCCGCAGCCCGGACCATCCGCTTCCGCGAGGACCTGCCCTCCTTTGGCGCCCCGGTGACCGAGGGAGAGGCATTGGCCCGCATCACCGCCCTTGAGCAGCTGAAGAATGCCGCCAGCGCCGAACAGGCCGTGCTGGCCGTGGCGTTGAAGGACCTGGTCATCGCCCGCCACGCCGCCCTGGGACTGGATCCGGAGAGGCGGGGCAAGGACACCGGTTCCATGGTGGCTCTGGCTCGTGCCGAATCCCCGAACAAGGGTGGAAGGCTCCTGGGCCTTGCCGCCGCGCTCGTCACCGAAATGCCCCATGCTCACCGGCTGATGACGCTGGGCCTGCTCGGGGAGTGGAAGGCGACGCTGCTGGTGCGAGAAACGGCGTGCCTGTCGGCCGGGGACCGGCTGAAGGTCGATGAAATGCTGTGTCAGGATCCGACGACGCTACAGGGCGTGGGAGAGCGCAAGCTGATCGCCCTGGCGCGGAAGATGTCCTACGCACTGGATGCCCGGGCCGTGGCGGATAGGGCATCGCATGCTGTCGAAGACCGGAGGGTTAGCCTGCGTCCGGCCCCGGATACCATGACAATTTTCCACGCACTGCTGCCAGTTCGCTCCGGCGTCGCAGTCTATGCCGTCCTGAACCGACAAGCGGACGCGTGCAAGGCGCGCGGGGACAAGCGCAGCAGGTCCCAGATCATGGCCGACACCCTGGTTGAGCGCGTCACCGGGGTGACGGACGCGAACGCGATTCCAGTGGAACTCCAGCTGGTGATCACCGACCGGGCCCTGTTCGCCGGAGATGCGGAACCGGCGCATTTGGCCGGGTACGGCTTGATTCCGGCCGCGGCTGCCCGGGAATACCTGCGGGCCGAAAACCAGGACGGGACCGGGGCCTTGGCCGGGCTCCGAAGGATCTACACTGCTCCGGGTACGGGTGAACTGGTTGCATTGGAATCCAAACGCAGGGCATTCCCCCAGGGGCTGAAGCAGTTCATCAGCATCCGGGACCAGTTCTGCCGAGCCCCGTATTGCGATGCGCCGATCCAGCACATGGATCATGTCGAACCGGTAGCCCGTGGCGGGGCAACCACGGCGGAAAATGCGGAGGGGACCTGCGCCCGTTGCAACTACACGAAGGAATTCCCCGGCTGGGTTGTTGAGGTGGTTGGTAACGAGCGGCATGCGGTGAGGTGGACGGACCCGTCCGGGAATTCGTGCCGGTCCACCGCGCCACCACAACCCGGCTAGTCCAGTTGCCTGCCCTTGGTTTCCGGTGCTGCGAAGGCCATGAAGACGACTGCCCCCAGCACCAGTGCGCCGGCAACGAGGAACAAGTTTGCCAGCCCGAAGACCGGCCACAGCCATGCGAAAAGCAGCGGACCGAACCCGGCGCCCAGACGGCTGAAGGTCGAGGCCCAGCCGAACCCCGAACCGCGAAATTCTGTTGGATACAGTTCCGATACATAGGTATAGAGCACCGGAATCGCGATTTGCACGACGACACCGAACGCCAACAACCAGCCGATCGCCAGGCTTGGCGCGTTCAGCGTCAGCGCAACGATCACCAGGATCAGGGCCGAGAGAGGGCCGGTGATGGCCAGCAGCCATTTTCGTCCGGTTCGTTCGACCAGAACCGCCGCGATTCCCACGCCGAGCAGCCCCATCAGGGCCATGATCGCCGTCATGAAAAACGCGGTGGATTGTGCCATTCCGGCATCGGCGAGAATGCTGGGCATCCATGTCAACGCGAGGTAGTAAACCAGGAGAATGGTCAGGAACAGAAGCCATGCCGTGAGCGTGATCTTCCAGTTGAACCGCCACACGGCAGCGAGCTGCTGCCACCAGGAGCCCGCGGACAGCTTGGGAACGTCCTTGGCTTCGGGCAGCGTGTAGGGCGTGGGAACAGCACCGGTTCGGCGGACCAGGTCATCGATGACCAGGGCTGCTTCTTCCCTGCGTCCCTGGCGGACGAGGAACAAGGGCGACTCGGGGACCCCGCGGCGGATCCAGAAGACCATGAATGCCGGCAAAACCATGACAGCCAAGATCAGGCGCCAGTTATCCGTGCTGGTCTGGATCGCCGCGGAAATGAAGAACGCCAAGGCGGCTCCCACGGGCCACCATCCGTCCATGGCGGTGAGCACCCTGCCGCGGTGTTTGGACGGGGTGAATTCACCAACCAACGCGTAGTCAACGGGTATGCAGCCGCCCAGTCCGACGCCGGCCAAGAACCGGAATGCCACAAACCACCCGAAGCCCGGAGCCAATGCCCCGGCAACAGTGAAGATCGAAAAGATCAGCAGGGTCCAGGTGAACGCCTTCTTGCGCCCGATCCGGTCGGCTATGGTGCCCCAGACGAAGGCTCCCAGCGCCATGCCGATGAGGTTCGCCGTGCCCAACCAGGCGGCGGTGGTCCGTTCAAGCCCCCACTCGTGGGCAACGAGCGGGATCAGCACACCATTGAGGGTCACGTCCCAGGCGTCGAACATGAAGCCCAGCCCGCCGATGATGAAAATTGTGCCTTGGACGCTCCATTTCCAGGGTAGTCCCTGAACAATCTGTTCGCCCGAAGGCAACTTTCGGAACTCGTTCATCGAGTCTTATTCCCCCGCCATGCTTGCCCTTGCCGAATCTCTGGCCGCTGCTATCGGCCGCATGTCCAAGATTAGCCGGAACTCTCCACAGCCCACATTTGGCCCTCGATAGGTGGCTTGAAGAGTGCGTCGGAGTACTTTGGATGCCGATCCGGCAGGTTCCACGCGTGCCCATTCCGGCAGCGCACCCGACGGAGTAGAGTCAGGACATGGGAGTAGATTGGGAGGCTCTGGAAGAGGCGATTCGGGTATCGGCTCTGCGCCAGGCAGAAGAGATCATCACACATCACCCGGACCATGTGTTCTATGCGATTGCCTTGGATGGGGTCAGCGCCGAGCCCTCCGAACGCATCGAACTCCCGGTTCTTGCCCTGAACTCGGAGCAGGCCCTTCAACGCGATCTTGCCGTTGCCCAGGCCCGGGACGAGGCCGAGGCCAGCGTCGTGAACGATGTAGACGAGGACGATGAGCCCTACGCCGATGAAGAACCGGTTGCCGAGGATGAAGAGGACCTCGAGGAAGGGGGCGAGGAAGACATCGATACCGAGTTCGAGGACATTGGTGATCTGGACGCCGACGACGAGGGCTTCTACTCGACCAAATGGAATCCTCCGGATTGGCATTGGTGCTCGCTGGAACTCTTTGACGAGTCGGCATCGGAACTCTGGGCCCAGGCCTTGACCGCCGTCTCCGAGAAGTCCGGCTGGGAACCCACCATCAGGCGGTATTACCAGATGCTGATTTCGGTCATGGAATCGCTGCGCAAGGAGTTGGCTGTTGGCCGCAACGCGGAAATGGTTGCCTATCTTTCGGACGAGGACCATGCCGACCAGATCCTGCGCCGATGCCTCACCCAGGACCAGCTCAAGAAGCACTTCCCCGAGTTGGCAGCCGGATCCTAGGACCCGGCCATCGGTATCGCGCAGATGGAGGGCGGCGATCCTGGCAAACGGCGTCGTTACGGCCCCGGTAATCCGACTATGTCCGTCGGGTGTTGCCATCCATCGCCCGGCACGGCCCACGAAGCCGCTGTCGTACACCACCCAGCGGGGCAGCAGCCCGGAACCGGCCCGGAGGGATCAACGGCCGGTGGCGTCAAAACCCGTGGGCGGGCTGAACCCATTTTGCCCGCCTTGCGTCTTAGAAGGCAGGGGATCGGGGCATGAACTTCCTGTTGTCCCACCCACCCCCGGACTATCGCGAAGAAAGGCCTGATCATGAACTTCCATCCCTGCGGAAAAGCAACACGAATGGCGGCCGTCGGATTGGCCGCTGCGGCGCTGTTAACGGGCTGCTCCAGCAACGGAACCACCACCCCTACCACCAGCGCCCCCGTCACCACCGTCCCCGGGGACAGCGGCGGCTATGGAGCTACCCCCGGGGCGACCGCTCCCAGCACTGCCGCGGTGGACCTGAAGACGGCAACCAGCTCGTTGGGCCCGATCGTCGTCGACGGAAACGGGATGTCGCTGTACTTCTACACGAAGGACCCCAAGGGAACCGCGACCAGCGCTTGCACTGGTGGTTGCCTCGAAATCTGGCCGGTGGCGTTGGCCTCGGGCTCCACGCCGAAGGTCGACGGCGTCACCGGAACGGTATCCACCATCAAGACGCCCGACGGCAAGGAGCAGCTCACGCTCAACGGCATGCCTCTGTACTCCTACGCACAGGACGCCAAGCCCGGTGACATCCTTGGCCAGGGAGTGGGGGGAGTTTGGTATTTGGCTTCACCGGATGGAGCGATGATCAAATAGCGGGCAGGGCGGTCGGCCCTCGGCACCCGGTAGAATGGGCATGACACCCCTCATTTCCGCACCTGGGAGATTTCTGTGAGCCAGACCGTCCTTGATCGTGTTCCGTTTCGCCGGGCCCTGATTTCCGTGTATGACAAGACCGGGCTGGAGGAACTTGCTACGGGCCTGCACGCAGCCGGTGTTCGCATCGTCTCCACGGGTTCCACGGCCAAGCGCATCGCCGCCGCCGGAATCCCCGTCCAGGAGGTCGAAGAGGTCACCGGTTCCCCGGAGATGCTCGATGGCCGCGTGAAGACGCTGCACCCGCGCGTCCACGGTGGCATCCTGGCCGATCGCCGCGTTCCCGCCCACATGCAGACCCTGGCCGACATGGAGATCGAGGCCTTCGACCTGGTCGTCGTGAACCTGTACCCGTTCGTTGAGACGGTGCGCTCCGGCGCGGCCCAGGATGACGTCGTCGAGCAGATCGACATCGGAGGACCGGCCATGGTCCGTTCTGCCGCCAAGAACCACGCTGCCGTTTCCATCGTCGTCGACCCGTCCAGCTACGGCGCCGTCGTCGCGGCCGCGGCCGAGGGCGGCTTCGAGCTGAAGACCCGCCGCCGCCTCGCGGCCAAGGCCTTCGCCCATACAGCGGCCTACGACACGGCCGTTGCGACCTGGACCGCCGAGCAGTTCAAGGACGAGGACGGGGACGGCATCATCGACTGGCCCGCTTTCTCCGGCATCTCCCTGGAGCGTGCCGAGGTGCTTCGCTACGGCGAAAACCCGCACCAGCAGGCTGCCCTCTACGTTGACAAGGCAGCCCCCGCCGGCATCGCGCAGGCCGACCAGCTGCACGGCAAGGCCATGAGCTACAACAACTACGTCGACGCCGATGCAGCACTGCGTGCGGCCTTCGACTTCGCCGAGCCGGCGGTGGCCATCATCAAGCACGCCAACCCATGCGGCGTTGCCGTCGGTTCGGCCGATGCCGCCGACCCGATCGCCGATGCCCACGCCAAAGCCCACGCCTGCGATCCGCTTTCCGCCTTCGGCGGCGTCATCGCCGCCAACCGCACTGTCACCAAGGCCATGGCCGAAACGGTGAAGGACATCTTCACCGAGGTCGTCATCGCCCCGGATTTCGAGGCCGAAGCGGTGGAGATCCTCTCCAAGAAGAAGAACATCCGCCTGATCGCCCTGCCCGAGGGCTACGGCCGCTACCAGGCAGAGAACCGCCAGGTTTCCGGCGGCATGCTGATTCAGATCTCCGACACCATCGCCGCCGCCGGAGATTCCCCGGAAAACTGGACCCTGGCCGCCGGCGAGGCGGCAGACGCCGCCACCCTGGCCGATCTGCAGTTCGCCTGGCGCGCCGTGCGCGCAGCCAAGTCCAACGCCATCCTGCTCGCCAGCAACGGCGCAGCGGTCGGTATCGGCATGGGCCAGGTCAACCGCGTCGACTCCTGCAAACTGGCGGTCGAGCGCGCAAACACCCTCGGCGTCACCGTGGAATCCACCGTTGACGCGGCAGGCGGCGCAGCCGGTGCCGGGGATGCAGTCTCCGTGAAGCGTTCGGTCGGTTCGGTAGCCTCCTCGGATGCGTTCTTCCCGTTCGCCGACGGCCTGCAGATCCTGCTCGACGCCGGTGTGAAGGCCGTCGTCCAGCCGGGCGGATCAGTTCGTGACGAGGAAGTCATCGCCGCGGCAAACGAGGCAGGCATCACCATGTACTTCACCGGTGCACGCCACTTCTTCCACTAGCAAAGCCGCCGCAGGGCCCCCGGACCATTGGCTTCGGGGGCCCTGCGGCACTTAACGCATCCCCTGGAGCGTTTGAGCGCAGTGGTGCGAAGCGTCTCATGTGGACTGGGGAGGGAGGACGAAAGTGGTTCTGGGCAGTTCCTCGGGTAAATTGGAGCTGTTGAGAATAGTTCGGAACGTACAACGTTCGAAGACCTTTCAGGGAGACGCCTCACCTATGGCCAAGATTATCTATACCCACACCGATGAAGCGCCCATGCTGGCGACCTACTCGTTCCTGCCGATCATCGAGGCCTACGCCTCGACCGCTGGTGTGGAAGTGGAAACCCGCGACATCTCGCTCGCCGGCCGTATCATCGCAACTTTCGGCGAATACCTGACCGAGGAACAGCGCGGAACTGACGCACTGGCCGAACTCGGTGCCCTGGCCAAGACCGCCGAGGCCAACATCATCAAGCTGCCGAACATTTCGGCTTCCGTGCCGCAGCTCAAGGCTGCAGTGGCCGAGCTCCAGGCCCAGGGTTTCACCCTGCCGGACTACCCGGACAACCCCAGCTCGGACGAGGAAACCAAGGTTCGCGCCCGCTACGACAAGATCAAGGGCTCGGCCGTGAATCCGGTGTTGCGCGAAGGCAACTCGGATCGCCGCGCACCGCTGTCGGTGAAGAACTACGCCCGCCAGAATCCGCACTCCATGGGCGCTTGGAGCCCCGAGTCGAAGACCAACGTCGCGACGATGGACCAGGATGACTTCCGCTCCAACGAGAAGTCCGTTGTCATCGGGGCCGATGACACCCTCTCGATTCGTTTCGTCTCCGAAGACGGCACTGTCAAGGTCCTGAAGAAGGCCGTGCCGGTGCTCGCCGGTGAGGTAGTCGACGGCACTGTCATGAACGCCGATTCCCTTGACCGTTTCCTGCAGGCGCAGATTGCCCGCGCCAAGGAAGAAGGCGTGCTCTTCTCTGCGCACCTGAAGGCCACCATGATGAAGGTCTCCGACCCGATCATCTTCGGCCACGTCGTGAAGGCCTTCTTCTCCGAGCTCTTCGCCACCTACGGCGAGCAGCTGACCGCAGCCGGCCTGAGCGCCAACAACGGCCTGGCTTCCATCCTCGGCGGCCTGGGAGAACTCCCGGACGACGTCCGCGCCGGCGTCGAAGCCCTGATCGCCAAGGGCCTGGAAGACGGTCCGGCACTTGCCATGGTCGACTCCGACAAGGGCATCACCAACCTGCACGTCCCCTCGGATGTCATCGTCGATGCCTCCATGCCGGCCATGATCCGTTCCTCGGGCCACATGTGGAACGCCGAAGGCAAGGAGCAGGACACCCTGGCTGTACTGCCGGACTCCTCCTACGCCGGTGTCTACCAGGTGGTCATCGATGATTGCCGCGCACATGGCGCCTACGATCCGACCACCATGGGCACCGTCCCGAACGTCGGACTGATGGCCCAGGCAGCCGAGGAATACGGCTCCCACGACAAGACCTTCCAGATCAGCGGTGCGGGCCACGTGCAGATCCTCGACGGTGCCGGCGCCGTACTGATCGAACACCAGGTCTTCGACGGTGACATCTGGCGTGCCTGCCAGGCCAAGGACGCCCCGATCCGCGACTGGGTCAAGTTGGCAGTCACCCGAGCCCGTGCTTCGGCAACCCCGGCGGTGTTCTGGCTCGACGAGACCCGCGCGCACGATGCCAACCTCATCGTCAAGGTCAACGAGTACCTCAAGGACCACGATACCGAGGGCCTGCAGCTTGAAATCATGTCCCCGATGGACGCCACGGCGTTCACCATTGAGCGCATCCGCCGCGGCGAGGACACCATCTCGGTGACCGGCAACGTGCTGCGTGACTACCTCACCGACCTGTTCCCGATCCTGGAGCTGGGCACCAGCGCCAAGATGCTCTCAGTGGTTCCGCTGATGAACGGTGGCGGACTGTTCGAGACCGGCGCCGGAGGCTCTGCCCCGAAGCATGTTTCGCAGCTGGTCAAGGAAAACCACCTGCGCTGGGATTCGCTCGGCGAGTTCCTGGCCCTGGCAGTGAGCTTCGAGCACCTGGCGACCACCACCGGCAATCAGCGTGCCCAGATCCTGGCAGACACGCTGGACCGTGCCACCGGCACGTTCCTGCTGGAGGACAAGTCCCCGAAGCGCAAGGCCGGCGAGCTCGACAACCGCGGCAGCCACTTCTTCCTCGCCCAGTTCTGGGCCCAGGAGCTGGCCCGCCAGACCGAGGATCTTGAGCTGGCAGCCGGCTTCGCACAGGTCGCCCAGGCGCTGACCGAGGGCGAGGAGACCATCGTCTCCGAGCTCGCCGCGGTCCAGGGTTCCCCGGTCGAGCTGGGCGGCTACTACCGCCCGGATGCGGCAAAGGTCGCAGCGATCATGCGCCCCTCGACCCACTTCAACCAGGTGATTGCGGAACTGGCCAAGTAACACCCGGATAAACGCAGTAGGCGTACCAATTCCTGTAAGGGAAGCGGTACGCCTACTGCGTTTACCACTGCAGGCCAGCGGTCATGATTTTGGAACTACAGGGCATGCAACGAGCGGTGCCCGATGTGCGGGTATCGCGGCCAGTGTGGGCTATCAATCGAGTTGCTGGTCAGCTTACCGAGCCGAGCTCGCCGCGCACGATGCTGTCCGAGCTATGGGCGGGGTTGCCATCGAAGGGTTCGTGCGACACATCGACGACATTGTATTTCGTCAGGTCCACGCCCGGAGGCAAATCGAAGACCCCCTGATCGCCATTCAGTGTGCCTACGCTCAGCAGGCCTGGCGTCTTGCCTGCCAGATCGAGCAGCCAGACCTCACGGAAACCCGAGACGGGATTATCTGGAAGGTCAACCACCAGCTGCAGTTTCCCAGCGGTGTCCTCCACCCTGGCCGTGCCGCTGGCGTCCCAGCCAGGCAGTGGCTGCAAGCTGGCCTGCTCTACGACCTCGATGCGGTCGCGGCCGACCCATTGACCAACACCGACTGCCACGGCGGCGCCCAACACGAAACTCGCCACCGCGGCAGTGGCAATCCAGGCTCTGCTCCGGTTCCGGTTGCCAGCCCGGCGCCCGCGGCGTGGCCGCAGCCCACGAATTGGCCGACCGGCATCGGGGCTGTGCTCGGGGGTAGCTTGCCGCTGTTCCGGAGCAGGATGGTTGTCCTGGGTCGGCGCCAAAGCGTCGTCAGGCGTCGTCTTTGGCAGGACGACTCGGGGGAAAAGGCCTGTGGTCGTTGCGGATGAAACACCGTTGGCGTGGGACGTCTCCAGCATCTGGGGAGATAGCTCCACACCTAGTTCCCCGGTGATGCGTTCCCACAGTTCAGCGGGTGGTTCGTCGAGGAAATCCTGGCTGCGGGCCACGGAACCGACGGAGGAGAAGGCTGCGGCTTCGACCGAGCAGTCCGGGCATGTGTCGATATGCCGACGGGACTCCGGTTCGAGACTGGCCAGACCGGAGAGGGCAATGCTCGCAAGTTCGGCATCATCAAGATGTCGCATCGCTCACCGCCATTGCTTCCCGGAGCTTCTTCAAGCTTCTATTGATATGTGACTTAACCGTTCCCAATGGCAAGTTCATTCTTTCAGCGATACTTGCGTGTGTCATATCGCCATAGAAGGCCAGATGCAGAATCTCCCGCTGGGGTGAACCTAGCCGGCCCAATGCGTCGAGAACCAGCACCCGATCCAGAACATGGGACTCGGTATTTGGCGGGAGCGCCTCGCCCTGAGCCGCTTCGGCAACGGCGGATTCGTTGCGCCGCGAACGATTCCGTTGTTCGTAGAGGTCGTGGATCTTGTTTCGGGTGATCCCGACGAGCCACGTTCCCAAGGCTCCGCGTTCGGCGTCAAAGCTCGATCGGGACCGCCACGCAGCAACAAAGACCTGCTGGGCGATGTCTTCGGCGTCTTGTCTGTTCTGCGCTGCACGAAGCGCCAAGGTGAAGACCAGAGGTGCGAAGCGCTGATAGGTGGTCCGCATAGCTTCCGGTTCGCCGGCAGCGAAGGACCGGCCGAGCGCCTCGACGTCTTCCGGATCCATCCCCGCTTCCCCCTTTGCTGCCGCCCCGGTGCACTCCAAGGAGACTATCCCGCGGGCACAGCTGTGACAATGATGTTGTCGTCGTAGCTCTGCCGTTTCTGATCCCAGCGTCCCCCGCAGGTAAAAAGCACCAGTGTGCGCTGCCCGTCCCCGGTGAAGTACGGATCGAGGTCCAGGCTTGTCTTGTGGAGCTGTTCCACTTTCGTCACCTTCCAGTTGGTCGTGGCTCCCATGGCGTCGGTGATCTCCATGGACTGTCCCACTCGTGATGAACGTAAGTCATAGAGCGGGCCGCGTGGGGTCGGGATCGATCCGGCATGTGCAGCGATGATGGTGTTCCCCGTCGGTTCGGATGGGGCGGCGGAATATCGGTACCAGCCGGCGACTGCTGCGTCATCGGGAATTTCCATGGTTCCGTCGGGTGAAACACCTACCCCGATGGTTCTCATGTCTGCCCCGATTCCCGGGTAACGGATCCGGGAAGGACCGGGAAGGGATCGTTGCGCAGCCGGTGCCGATGAGTCATGGACCACCACCCCGGCAGGTGCTCCTGCGGGCTCGGGTGTCGGCGTCGTTCGCAGCCCGGGGGAGGGGGACGACGACGCCGACACGCTGAGGGCGACGGACTCGTGGGGGACGAGCGGGCCGCCAAGGATGGTCGGGGACGCACTAGATGTCGCGCCCCCGACCACGATCAGGGCTACCGCGGCGAGGCCGGGAAGCCGGTTCATGATGCCTACTTTCGGTTTGTTGCCGGACGCAGCTTGCGGCCGAAGACAGCTACGCCAGTTAGCAGGAGCGCACCCAACCCGACGAGCATGCCCTGTGCAGCTCCGCCGTCCTTGACTTCGGCGGTGCCGGTCGGTACTCCTGCCGGTGCTGAGCCGAGACCGGCGATCGATTGGGTGCCCAGCGCCAGGTTCTTGTCCGTCAGGCTGCCCCAGGCATAGACGATCGTGTCGGAGCCTTCCGTGACCATGACATCAGCGGGGCCGATCACCGGCTTGGTGGTGCCGGTGGCAGCGACCGAGGCCGAAACGGTGCCTGCCGGCAGGTCCAGTTGTGCCTGCTTGGGATTCATCAGATCCTTGATCACGGGCTTGCCGCCTGCCAACACGTCGACGGCTGGGGCGGCCGCAATGTGGCGTACGATCAGCCGTCCATCACCCGCGGCGATCTTGGAAATGTCGTTGGTGAAGAGGGTCGCGGTAGGTTTCCCGGCTGCCGTGAGGTGTGCGGCTGCGGTGTAGTTCTTGCCTGCGGCAAGCTTCAGATCCACCGGTCCGATGGCGGGGGAGCTGTCGTCCTTGGCGTCTGCGGCCGTGATGGCCACGGTGTAGGTTCCTGCTGCGAGCTTGAGCGGACCGGCCAGGTCTCCTGGCTTGAAATCATCAAGTGTCAGCTTGCCATTGACATAGACATCGACCTTTAAGCCGGGAACGCCGTGAAACACGGAAAGTTGTGCGTCGTCTGGTGCTGCGTACCCGGGTGCCACTCCGAGTCCGAGTAATCCGAATCCTGCAATGGCGGCGATGATCGGTGTCCTGCGCATGGTTTTTCCTTCCAGATGCCCCAACCAGAGGGGTCGGTGTGTGTGATATCCCTTACTTCCCCCAATGGGTTCTCTTTGGATGCAGTTAATGTGAAAACTCTTTTCATCGATACTTTTCGGGCACCCATTCGCCAGCTGAACAGAAGCGTCCGCCCGATGCCTGAGTGTGACGGCGAGAGGCGATCTTCGTTGACGGACGGGCTGGATGTACCTGAATGAGGAAGACCGGGCGTTCGCTAACGGTTCCCCGCCGACCTCAACCGGAGGCGGCCGCCATGAAATTCTTCCGGGTGCCGCTTGAGTGCCCGGATATGCCACCGATCCGAACGTCGAGGGCAAATGAATGCTTAACAATTGTTTGGACCGTAGACGCATGGGGGTCTCCGCCGCTTCATATTTCTCCGCATGGGGCTATGTGACCAGCGGACTGACTCGATGTTGTGCCGTGCATCCATTTGGGTTTTAGATGAATTCATCAACCATCAAGAGCGGCTGAGAGATCTGGCTCGTTGACGCCGCAGCAACCATCCCAGAACCCCGGATAACAGGGGTTCATCACGGAACGGTGCTAACGCCAGGACCGATGGAGTCGCATCAGCGTCCCTTTCAGTGAGCGCTCCGGCATGTCCCGGAAAGCCCTGGCAGATGCCGCATAACGGTGCCTCCCTCGTCTACCAGCGAGGAGCAACACATGAGCATGACACTGTCGACGGCCCTGCCGTCGCTGTCCTACGAGTTATACCCGCCGGCCAGCGCTGCGGCCGCGGAGGACGCCCACCACAGCATCGTCGAACTGGAATCCACCGACCCCGACTACGTGTCGGTCACCTATTCCGGCACCGAAGCCCGTCGAAAGGCATCGCTTGAACTGATCGGGCACCTGATCAACAACACCCGGTTGCGTCCGCTGGCCCACCTGACCTGCGTGGGGGAGGACCGGGCCTCGCTTGAATCCCTGGTCCAGCACTTCGTCTCCATTGGTGTGCGTGGCGTGCCGGCACTGCGCGGCGACCTGCCCAGGGAACCTGGGGCTTGGCGCAGGGAGCTTCCCTTCGCCCGCTACCTGGTCGAACTGATCAGGGACGTCGAAGCCCGCAACACCGCCGCGCTGGGGGCCGGACGCCTGGCCATCGGCGTCGCCGCCTACCCGATGCGGCATCCCGAGTCGCCTTCCTTCGAGCACGACGTCGAGGTCCTGCTGGCCAAGGAACGCTCGGGGGCGGACTTCGCCATCACCCAGGTGTACTTCGATCCGCTCGACTACACCGGGCTGGGCGTCGCCGCCTCGAAGGCAGAAGTCTAGGAAGGAACCGGACATGGGCGCCACGCAGGGCTTCAACACGCTCGCCATCCACGCGGGCCAGGAACCGGATCCGCTGACCGGTGCGGTGATCCCGCCGATCTACCAAACCAGCACGTTCATCCAGGACGGCATCAACATGCTGCGCGCCGGGCACGAATACTCGCGCGGTTCCAACCCGACACGCAACGGGTTCGAAATCCAGTTGGCAACGCTCGAGGGTGGTGCCGCGGGCTTCGCCTTCGCCTCCGGGATAGCCGCCGAGGATGCGCTGCTGCGGGCGCTTTTGGGCCAGGGCGACCACATCGTGCTCGGTGCCGACGGCTATGGCGGGACCAATCGACTAATCAACCAGTTGCATTCTCGATTGGGCATCACCAGCACGCCGGTGGACATCACCGATCCCGCAGCCGTCGCTGCCGCCGTGCGGCCCGGTGAAACTGCGCTGCTCTGGGTGGAGACGCCCTCCAACCCGATGCTGGGCATCGCCGATGTGGCGGCGTGGGCCCGGATCGCCCACGTTGCCGGAGCGCTGCTGGTCGTGGACAACACCTTTGCCTCGCCCTACCTGCAGCGACCGCTGGCACTGGGTGCGGACCTGGTGGTCCCCTCGACCACCAAGTACATCGGCGGACATTCGGATGTGCTCGGCGGCGCCGTCATCGTCGCGGAAAAGCAGTTCAGGGGCCAGTCCCTGGCCGAGGCCATCGGCTACCAGCAGTTCGCCGCCGGTGCCGTCGCCGGACCGCAGGACAGCTACCTGGCATCGCGGGGACTCAAAACCCTGGGCCTGCGCATGGAACGGCACTGTTCAAACGCGCAGGCGCTGGCCGAATGGCTGCAAGAACAACCCGAAATCGAGACGGTGCTCTACCCGGGGCTTCCCGGCGGCCAGGGTCTTTGCCGAGGCCATGACGCTGTTCGCCCTCTCGGTCTCCCTCGGCGGGGTCGAATCGCTTGCCTGCTACAGCGCTGAAATGACCCATGCATCGGTGCAGGGAACGGCGTTGGCCGTCCCGGCGGACCTGGTGCGGCTCTCGGTGGGAGTCGAGGACCTGGCCGACCTGCGGGCCGACCTGCTCATCGGCTTGGCCGCGGCCCGGGAGGCGTCGCCGGTGCGGGTTCAACGCATGGCATCGTTCCTGTAGGTCAGGCCCAGCTGCGCGCGGGCACCGTCAAACAGCGCCATCGTCGCGACGGAGTGCTCCCACGGGATGGTGGGGGACTGCAGCAGCCCCTCCTGCACGCAGCGGGTCGCCTCGCGGAACTGCCAGACGTAGTTCTTGCCGATCGGTTCGAAGGACTCCTCGCGGTAGGCCCCACCCTGCGGGTGGACCTCTAGCCGGCTCGGGTTGTGCAGCGGTGCGCCGGTGCGCAGCCAGCCGCCGGTGCCCACCACAGTGGCCTGGCGCGGGCCGGAACCGGTCAGCGAGAGCATCAGCTG
Source organism: Paeniglutamicibacter cryotolerans (assembly GCF_014190875.1). Classification (NCBI taxonomy): domain Bacteria; kingdom Bacillati; phylum Actinomycetota; class Actinomycetes; order Micrococcales; family Micrococcaceae; genus Paeniglutamicibacter; species Paeniglutamicibacter cryotolerans. Next base: position 2,145,070 of record NZ_JACHVS010000001.1, read on the forward strand.
GGCGTGCTTCGAACCGGGGTAGCTCAGCGTGAGTGAATCCTGGGAGTCGACGCCATCGGCATTCAGGTGTCCGGAGACGGTCAACGACTGCGGGAAGCCCATGATGCCCAGCGCCCAGGTGAACGGGTAGACGCCAAGGTCCAGCAGCGCCCCGCCGCCCGCAACCGGATCCCAGAGCCGCCAGGTGCGATCATAGGGGGCGGTGAACCCCAGATCCGCGTGCAGCCAGGACGGCTCGCCGATCTCGCCGGAATTGATGATCTCGAATCCGCGGTGCACTGCCGGCAGGAAACGGGACCAGATGGCCTCCATCAGGAACAACCGGTGTTCGCTTGCCAGCGCGACCAGCTGGCGGGCCTCGGCCGCGTTGATGGTCAGCGACTTCTCGCACACCACGTGCTTGCCGGCCTTCAGTGCCGCCGCGGCCACCTCGAAGTGCTGCCCGTGCGGGGTGCCGATGTAGATAATCTCCACCTCGGGGTCAGCAAACATGCGCTCGTAGCCCGGCTGCCCGGCATCCCCGTAAGCCCGGGCGATGCCGTGTTCGGCGGCAAATGCGTCGGCCTTGTCCTGGCTGCGCGAGGACACGGCGACGATCTCGGCGTCATGCAGCGAGGCCAGGTCCGGCAACACGCTGGTGACGATGCCGCCGGTGGACACGATGCCCCAGCGCAGGGTGTTTCCCGTGGCCAGACGCGGGGACGGGGCACCGGGTGCCACACAGGGAGGAGCCGGAATATGCAAATTCATGACCCCAGCCTTGCACGGTTCGCGCGCCCGTGCCTAGGAAGTGGCAGCCCGGTGCTTGGCGGCTAGCACCAGGTAGTGGGCGGCGTTGGTCTTCAGCGATTCGATTTCCTCCGCGCCGAGTTCGCGGCGGACCTTGGCCGGGACGCCGGCGACCAGCGAGCGCGGCGGGACCACCATGCCCTCGAGTACCAGTGCGCCGGCGGCGACCAGCGAGTTGGCGCCGATCACCGCGCCATTCATGATCGTGGCGCTCATGCCGATCAGGCAGTCTTCCCCGATGGTGCAGCCATGGATGACGGCGGAATGTCCCACGGAGACGCGTGCGCCGACGGTGGTGGGGTAGCCGGAATCGGCATGCACCACGACGTTGTCCTGCAGGTTGGTACCCTCCCCGATGCGGATCGGGGCCGAGTCGCCGCGGACCGAGACGCCGTAGAAAGCGCTGGAGTCCGCCGCCAGCTCCACGTCCCCGGAGAGCGTCGCCGTCGGGGCGACGAAGACGCCGCTTCCGGTCGTGGGGGTGATGCCGTCAATGGTGATGATGTGAGCCATGTCCTGCAGTCTAGCGAACCGGCCGGGCTGCTAGGTGTACCAGCTGGGAGTGGGCAGCAGGCCCAGCAGTGCATATTGGCCGACCTCCCGGCGCTTGTACGCCACCGGATCATGCAGCGAGTGGGTACGCACATTGCGCCAGTAGATATCGAGCCCGACGTTGTTGGCCGTGGCCCGGGCGCCGGTGAACTCGAAGATCCGGGCTGTGGTTTCCAGCGCCGTATCGGCGGCCACCTGCTTGGCTGCAGCCACCCGGACGGCGATTTCACCACGGCCCGAAGCAGTGAGTTCCGCACGGGGCGCGTGAAGCACGGCTGCCAGTTCGGCATCCACGGCATCGGCCAGTGCGCTGGCTGCCCACAACGCGGAGCGGAGCTTGCCATAGCCCTCCAGCACGTGGAATTCCTCGGACGCCGATTCCTTGGGATCGGAGGTGTAGGGCCAGGGGCGGGTGCGGGTCCCGGTGTATTCAAGCGCCGCGGCCAGCGCGCCCTCGGCAATGCCCAGGTAGATGGAGGAGAACACCTGCTGGATCAGCGGGACGTTGAGCGTGTTGTAGACCAGCGGCTGGTACTCCTTGTCGATGAACCCGGCGGCCGAGCTCCAATCGGCCCGGACCCCGGAGATCAGCGCACCGCCGGAGGCCGAGAGCCGCTGGCCCAGATTATCCCAGTCGTCGGTGAACGTGATGCCCTCCTGCGCCGTGGGGACGATGGCGAAAACATGCACCTCCGAACCCTTCAACGCGCCTTCCAACACCAACAGGTCCGAGACGGAAGCTCCGGTGGTAAACGACTTGCGCCCGTTGAAGAGAAGCTCCGCGCCCAGGTCCTGGGCCACCAGGTCGTTGTCGCGGGGGTTCACCGCAGCGCCGAAGAACAGATTCTGCGAGGTGTAGAGCTGCTCCACGGCGGCGATCTGCGCATCGGTCCCAATCAGCCGGGCCGCCCAGGCCCAGAACAGGTGGTATCCCAGCAGCTGGCCGATGGAGCCGTCGGCGGCCGAGACGATGCGGATCACCTGGAAGGCGGTTTCCCACCGCTGCGCGCCGCCGCCGTGTTCGGCCGGACCCAGCAGCACCGTCAGCCGCGAATCCTTCAGCAGCTGCACTTCGGCCGTGGGCAGCACCCCGGCACGGTCCCGGGCCACCGCATCGATGGCCAGTACGGCGGCGACCTCCCGGGCCCGGTCCAGCCAGGCGGCGGCATTTGCGGGTTGGGTGAGGCCGGAGAACGGTAAAACGGCAGGTGCTTCTTGCAGGTGGCTGCTCATGATGTTGTCGTTTCCTTACGTGTCGGGGCGTGGTGTGGGGTCGAGCATAGGAGCCAGCTGGCGTCCGGAACCAGCAGATGAGCTCCGGTTCCACGAGATGACGCCGCGGGACCTCATCCACGCAACACGTCGTCATATTCGGTCCCGGACAACGTCATCAACGGGTTTCGGCACGTCACCAAGCGTCACCAAGCGTCATCCCGGCTGCAGCGGCGGCATCGGGATCCTAGTGTTGCGGGCACAGGATCAAGAGTTCCGGTGCTAAACCCTGGTTGGCCGGACGGCAACCCCCTGACACGTGGCGGGGTGCTCCAGGTGAGGATCCGGCCCGCGCACGCACCGTGCCGGGCAAGTACGTGCGGACCGCGTTTCCAGCGGCCGCCCAGGCAAGGAGAAGAACACCATGAGCACAGTGGCAACCACCCGGCACGCGGCAGGCATCGGCACCATCGGCACCGAGGAACCTGACTACGCGGGGTTGGCAGCACGATTCCGTCCGTTTTTTACATCAATTGCAGCCGGTTCAGCCCAGCGCGATAGCCTCCAGCAGCTGCCCTATGAACAAGTCCGGGCCCTGGCCGATGCCGGGTTCGGGGCCTTGCGTGTTCCGGTGGCAGATGGCGGTTTCGGGGCCACCTTGCCGCAGTTCTTTGAATTGCTCACCGAACTTGCGGCGGCCGATTCAAGCATCGCCCAGGCGTTGCGGGCGCACTTCGCCTTCGTCGAGGACCGGCTGCTGGCCACCGAAGGCCGGGACAGGGATACCTGGCTCGCCCGTTTTGTCGCCGGTGAACTAGTCGGCAACGCGTGGACCGAGATCGGCGCGGTGAAGGTCGGGGACGTGCTGACCAAGGTCTCCCCGGCGGGGGACGGGACATTTCGGATCAACGGGGAGAAGTTCTACTCCACCGGCAGCATCTTCGCCGACTGGCTGGACACCTATGCCGAGCGCACTGATACCGGTGCACGGGTGATTGCAGCGGTCCGGGCCGATCAGCCGGGCATCGAACGACGCGATGACTGGGACGGCTTCGGCCAGCGCACCACCGGCACCGGGACCAGCACGTTCACCCATGCCGTGGTTCAGGCCGAAGAACTGATCGACTTCGATGCCCGCTTCAAATACCAGACCGCCTTCTACCAGAACGTGCTGCTGGCAGTGCTTGCCGGTTCGGTGCGGGGGGCCGAACGCGAATTCGCGCTCGAGGTACGCAACAGGAAGCGGACCTTCAGCCATGCCGCGGCTTCGATCTGGCGCGAGGACCCGCAGATCCTGCAGGTCATCGGCGAGCTCTCGGCCGCCGGATTCACCGGCGAGGCTGTGGTCAGGCGCGTGGCCCAGGCGCTGCAGGGGGCCCACGACGCGGCACTTGCACTGCGGGCAGGGGACATCGGCCTGGTAGCCGAGGAAGCTGCAAACGATGCGGCCGAATTGGCCGCGGCGGCCGGGCAGGTGGCGCTGACCCCGCTGGCTGTCAACGCCCTGTCCCATGCCTTCGACGCGCTCGCTGCCTCGGCCACGAGCACGGCCAAGAACCTGGATAGGCACTGGCGCAATGCCCGCACGGCCGGGAACCATAACCCCTGGGTCTACAAGGCGCGGCTGATCGGGGACCTGTCGGTGAACGACGTGGCGCTGCCGAGGGTCTGGGCCATCGGCGCGGCCTAACCCCTTTTAGGAGAAGATGACGGTGCGGTTGCCGTCGAGCAGCACACGCTGCTCGGCGTGCCACTGCACGGCGCGGACCAGCGCGCGGCCCTCGACGTTGCGGCCCATGGCGACGAACTGCGCCGCGGTGCGGGCATGGTCCACCCGGATGACTTCCTGCTCGATGATCGGTCCCTCGTCCAGGTCCGCCGTCACGTAGTGCGCGGTGGCGCCGATCAGCTTCACGCCGCGGGCATGCGCCTGGTGGTAGGGCTTGGCGCCCATGAAGCTGGGCAGGAACGAGTGGTGGATGTTGATGGCCTTGCCGTTCAGCGCGCGGCACAGGTCATCGGAGAGGATCTGCATGTAGCGGGCCAGCACCACCAGGTCGATGTCGTGCTCGGCCACCAGTTCCAGCAGCTTCGCCTCGGCCTGCGCCTTGGTGGTGGACGTGACCGGGATGTGCACGAAGTCGATGCCGTAGAAGTCCGCCATGGGCTTGAGCTCAAGGTGGTTGGACACGATGACCGGAACCTCGATCGGCAGCGTGCCGGAGCGCTGGGCGAAGAGCAGGTCGTTCAGGACATGGCCCTCCTTGGAGCACATGATCAGCGTGCGCAGCGGACGGTCCTCCGGGGTGACGCGCAGCTCCATGGCGAACGCCCCGGCTGCCGGGGCCAGCGCCAGTTCCAGTTCGGCAGCAGTGGAGGCAGTGGCGACGGAGACGCGCATGAAGAAGTTATGCGTTTCGGGGCTCTCGAATTGCTGGGATTCGGTGATGTTGCATCCGGCTTCCAACAGGGCTCCGGACACGGCATGGACGATTCCGGGGCGGTCGGAGCAGGACAGGGAGACGATGAATTCGTTGGTGGTCACCGGCCCAACAGTACCGCCGGCCCGGTGCAGTCGTTCAGTTGAAGACGGACGTGTTTCGCTGCCGTGCAGATGCCGTTCGGCGGCAGCCTGGCCGGGCGCGGGCATCGACCGAGGCCTCCACGCCTTGCGCACCCCTGGTTGATTGACTTTCCACTTCGCGTCTGACGTCATGGCGAGTCGTGGTGCCGTATTCCATTTCGTCGCCCGAGCCGCCCTGAGGCTAGTATTGGAAAGTCGCAACTGGCGTTGGGTGGATGACCACCGGGGAGCGGCACGAGCGTAAGACCATGGACCGCGCGCCTGGGCCCGTGGGATATGTGTTTCGCGTGCGCGAGAACCTGACTGATGCCCGATGCCACACCCGTCCTACCGCCAAGGGAGCCTTCTCTATGAGCACTACCACCGTGACCAACCAGCCACTTTCCGAGGTCGATCCGGAGATCGCAGCGGTCCTCGAACAAGAACTCGGCCGCCAGCGCAACACCCTGGAAATGATCGCCTCGGAGAACTTCGCCCCGCGCGCCGTACTCCAGGCCCAGGGCTCGGTGCTGACCAACAAGTACGCCGAGGGCTACCCGGGACGCCGCTACTACGGCGGCTGTGAATACGTCGACGTGGCCGAGAACCTGGCCATCGAGCGCGTGAAGACGCTCTTTGGTTCGGCCTTCGCCAACGTGCAGCCGCACTCCGGCGCCTCGGCCAACGCGGCGGCCCTGTCCGCCATGATCAAGCCCGGGGATAAGATCCTGGGCCTGTCCCTGGCCCACGGCGGACACCTGACCCACGGCATGAAGCTGAACTTCTCCGGCAAGCTCTACGAGGTCGCCGCCTACGAGGTAGATCCCGAGACTTTCCGCGTCGACATGGCCAAGCTGCGCGCCCAGGCCATCGCCGAGAAGCCTGACGTCATCATCGCCGGCTGGTCCGCCTACCCGCGCCAGCTCGACTTCGCCGAGTTCCGCTCCATCGCCGACGAGGTCGGGGCGCTGCTCTGGGTCGACATGGCACACTTCGCCGGACTCGTGGCAGCGGGCCTGCACCCGAACCCGGTTCCATACGCCGACGTGGTCACCTCCACCGTGCACAAGACCCTTGCCGGTCCGCGCTCGGGCCTGATCCTGACCAATAGCCCGGAACTGGCCAAGAAGATCAACTCCAACGTCTTCCCGGGCCACCAGGGCGGACCGCTGATGCACGCCATCGCCGGCAAGGCCGTTGCGTTCAAGATCGCCGCTGGCGAGGAGTTCAGGGAACGCCAGGTCCGCACCCTCGAGGGCGCACGCATCCTGGCCGAGCGCCTGGTCGCCTCCGACGTCACCGATGCCGGTATCTCGGTGCTGACCGGCGGCACCGACGTGCACCTGGTCCTGGTTGACCTGCGCAATTCGGAACTCGATGGCAAGCAGGCCGAAGACCTGCTCCACGAAATCGGCATCACCGTGAACCGCAACTCGGTTCCGTTCGACCCGCGCCCGCCGATGGTCACCTCGGGACTGCGCATCGGCACGCCGGCACTGGCCACCCGGGGCTTCGACGCCGTCGCCTTCACCGAGGTCGCCGAGATCATCGCCTCGGCGTTGATCGCCGGTCCGGGCGCCGATATCGCCGCACTGTCCGCCCGCGTTGAGAAGCTGGCCGGCGCCTTCCCGCTGTACGCTGAACTCGAGCAGTGGTAAGCCAGTAGGAACCCCGCCGGGACCCTTGTTTCCGGCACCCCGCCCGCCGCTCCGGTACACCGGGGCGGCGGGCTTCCACCTTTGCGAAACGGAGTATTTGCATGAGCGCACAAATCCTCAACGGCACTGCCACGGCAGCCGCCATCAAGGCCGAACTCACGCAGCGCGTGGCCGTCCTGAAGGCCCGGGGAATCATCCCGGGCCTGGGCACGATCCTGGTCGGCTCCGACCCGGGCTCCACCTGGTACGTAGGCGGCAAGCACAAGGACTGCGCCCAGGTAGGCATCAACTCGATCCGCATCGATCTGCCCGAGGACACGACCCAGGAAGAGCTGCTCGCCAAGGTGGCGGAACTGAACGAGAACCCGGACTGCACCGGCTACATCGTCCAGCTGCCGCTGCCCAAGCACATCGACCAGGACGTGGTGCTCGAGGCCATGGACCCGGCCAAGGACGCCGATGGCCTGCATCCGATGAACCTGGGCCGCCTGGTCGCCAACGTGAACCGCCCGATGACCTCGCCGCTGCCGTGCACCCCCAAGGGCTGCATCGAGCTGCTCACCCGCCACGGAATCGAACTGAGCGGCAAGCGCGTGCTCGTGGTCGGCCGCGGCGTGACCATCGGCCGCCCGATCGGGTTGCTGCTGACCCGCCGCGACGTCAACGCCACCGTCGTGCTGGCCCACACCGGCACCGCCGACCTGGCTGCCGAATTGGCCATGGCCGATGTGGTCATCGCCGCCGCGGGGCAGCCGCACATGATCAAGGCCAAGGACCTGTTGCCCGGCGCCATCGTGCTCGACGTGGGCGTCTCTCGCGTCAACGATGAAAACGGCAAGGCCGTCGTGACCGGCGACGTGGAACCGGCCGCTGCCGAGGTCGCGTCCTGGATCTCGCCGAATCCCGGCGGTGTGGGTCCGATGACCCGCGCCATGCTGCTGGCCAACGTGGTTGAATCCGCAGAACGCGCAGCGGGACTCTAAACAGCCCCGCCGCCCGACGGGCGGCCGAACCGACTCCCCGGGGTCGGATCGGCCGCCCTTTGTCGTTGGCAGGGCCCTCGGCCCGGGGAATCCTGCTGGGGGCTGTCGTCTGCCTTGGACTGGCCCTGCAGCCCTTCGCCGCGGGGCGGATCCGCTATCGCTTCGGGCTGTGGGAGACCGGTTGGGCGGCGGTCTTGCGGATAGTGGGAAACGTCTGCGCCTCCATCGCCACGGCGCTGGCGCTAGCGGGCCTGTTCCGGCGGAGCCCTCCTGTTCGCCTAAGGGGGCAGCAGGGGGATGGGCGCCCCGGTTGACGCGCCCACCGCGATCGCTGCAGACGACGGGCAAAAAATCTACGCCAACCTGGGCTACGACGGCGGTGCCATTTCGGTACGGGTGCGCCGGACCCCGGCAGCTGCCTGCTGGAATGCACCGGGCCCCGGCTCGAGCTGGCTTGCAGTGAGCTGAGCGAGGTGTTCAAGGACGGAGTCCAGCTCGGGTGGCTACTCCCGTCGGAGTATGCGGGGCTCGGCCGGGGAGATCATGCGCCCGAGGCGCAGGAACTGTACGCTCGGAAAATGATGACCCGCTCCCGTCCACCGCTTGCCGTGCTAACGGTGGCGGTCGCACTGATCCAGGTCATCGGTACGCTCCTCTCCCAGCGCCGCCAGGACACGGTCCTTGATCCCTGGGGGTTCTCACTGCTGCTGGCGGGACCCGCGCTGCTGCTGTTGCGCCGTCGGGCGCCGGGGCCGATGGTTGCCGGGATAGCCGCAGTGAGCTGTGCCTACCTGTTGCTGGGTCAGCCTTGGGGGCCGTTCCCGCTGTCACTGGCCGTGGGGCTGCTGATCGCCGTGGGCGCCGGGAAACGCTGGTGGGCCTGGGGAAGCGCTGCCGGCGCCGGGACCCTCTTTGCGCTGTTCCCTGGCCAGGGGGGAACCCCGTTGCGCTGGGCCTTCACGGCGGTCTGGCTGATCGTGCTGCTGCTGGTGGGTGAGCTGGCCCGGATGGGATCCGAACGCCGGGCCGAAGCCCGGAGGGTCTATTCGGAACGCAGGCGGCACCACCGTGATGAGGAACGCCTGGTCCTGGCCCGGGACATCCACGACGTGGTGGCGCATTCGCTGTCGATGATCAACGTGCAAGCCTCCGTCGCGCTGCACCTGGCCCGCAGGGACCCTGACCCCGCGAATCTCATCGAGGCACTTCGGGTGATCAAGGACGGTTCGGGTGAGGCGCTCACCGAGGTCCGCGGGGTGCTGGGCGAGCTGCGTCAGGATGCACCGCGGGTGCCAAGTCAGCGGCTCGAGCAGCTTGGCGAGCTGGTTGAGCGCGTCCGTACCTCGGGGTTGGAGATCGAGGCCAGGCTCCCGGGCTTCCCGCTGCCCGGCTGGGTTGAGGAACGGGACGAAAATACGCTGTACCGGGCAGCGCAGGAGGCGCTGACCAATGTCGTGCGCCATGGCTCGGCGGCCCGGGTGTCGCTCACCCTCGTGGTGGATGGGCAGGCGGCGGAACTGACCGTGCTGGACGACGGCGTGGGGCCAGGGGAAGCGCCCGAGGGAAACGGCCTGCGCGGGATGCGCGAGCGGGTCACTGCCCGCGGAGGACGCCTGGAGGCCGGAAAGCGGCCGGACGGAACGGGAATGCTGTTGCACGTGGTGTTGCCCGCTGCGGAACGGCCGGGGGAGGTGACATGATCGGAATCCTGCTGGTTGATGACCAGGCGTTGATCCGGGCCGGGTTCCGGGCCCTGCTCGAGGCCGAGGACGACATGTCGGTGCTCGGCGAGGCCAGTGGCGGGCGCCTGGCCGTTCAGGAGGCGCGGCGACTGGAGCCCGACATCGTGTTGATGGACATCCGCATGTCCGGAGGCGACGGAATCGAAGCCACCGCGGAGATCCGTTCCGACCCGGCGTTGCCCGATACCCGGGTCATCATGCTCAGCACCTTCGAGCTGGACGAGTACATCCTGGATTCGATCAGGGCCGGGGCCGGCGGCTTCCTGGTCAAGGACACCGAGCCGGAGGAACTGATCAGGGCGGTGCGTACGGTTGCGGCTGGGGACTCGCTGCTTTCGCCCTCGGTCACCCGCAAGCTGCTGGCACAGGTCGCTGCCGGTAACCCGGCCCCGGGCGCCAGGCCCGAGGTGCTGGCAGGACTCACCGCACGAGAACGCGAGGTGCTGGCGCTGGTCGGGGTCGGATTGAGCAACGCGGAAATCGCGGTCCGGCTTTTCATCACTCCGTTGACAGCCAAGACCCATGTCTCGCGCATCATCGGTAAGACTGCGGTGCGCGACAGGGCGCAACTGGTGGTGGTGGCCTACGAGTCCGGTCTGATCCGGCCTGGTGGGCGCTGATACGCCGACGGGCAGGGGACAGGCACTGCAGGGGGAGTATCGGCGGGGCCTAGGAAGGCATCCCGGGGCCGACGCGACCGACCCGGCGCCGGAGGATTCTGGTGAGTGGGACCAACCGGTCCGTTCATGCGAAAACCAGGAGTCATCATGTTGTCAGTCATGGGAACCACCGTCCTCGCCTCCATGCCAGCCCATGCCTGGGGGCCGGGCTACGGAGGGGGCTGGTGGATCGTTTTTCCGATCTTCTGGATCCTGTTGATTGGTTGCTTCATCTTCGGCGGCCGGCGCATGGCATGGCGCCGGCACCACGAGGCCGGAATGGCCGGGGCCGAGTCAGTGCTGCGCGAACGCTATGCCCGCGGGGAGATCGCCGAAACCGAATACCGGCAGCGGCTGGAGGTCCTGCGCTCGGGAGATCCCAGAAACAAGTAATGCAGGGTAAATCTGTACGCTTCCACCAGTCAGCGCACAGGCTGGCCCCGTAGGCTCAAGTACAGGGAACCGAGACTTTCAGTTCTTTGGACTGAAATGTCGTGTTTTTCCCATTGGAGTCTTTGCGTGAATAGCTTGAGTGAAACCCTGTCGCCACCTGCGTCGGAGCCCCGGGTCGCCCGGGGCAATGCCGGATCCAACAACTACCGCCAACTCAAGATCAGGGTCCGCGATGCGGGCCTCCTGGGTCGGCGCAGCGGACACTACCTGATGCTCTGCGTCATCCTTGCGGTGTTGCTCGGTGGCACTGCCACCGGCTTCATCCTGCTGGGGGACAGCTGGTTCCAGCTGCTCATCGCGGCCGCCCTGGGCATCCTGCTCACCCAGTTCGCTTTCCTGGCCCACGAGGCATCGCACCGCCAGATCATGAAATCAGGTCCGGGCAACGACCGGGCCGGTCGTTTTCTGGCCAATGCGGTGGTCGGCATCAGCTACCAGTGGTGGATGAACAAGCACAATCGACACCACGCCATGCCCAATACGGTGGGCAAGGACCCCGACATCGAATGGGACACGATCTCGTTCCAGGTCGAGGATGCACAGAAGCAGAAGGGCTTCATGGGCTGGCTGACCCGCCGCCAGGGCTACCTCTTCTTCCCGCTGCTGACCATGGAAGGCATCAACCTGCACTTCCGCTCCATCGCCTACCTGTTCTCCCCGGGAGCCATCAAGGGCCGTAAACGCGAAGTGACCACCATCGCCCTGCGTCTGGCCGCCTACCTCACGCTGATCTACGTGGTGCTGCCCTTCGGCATGGCCAGCGCGTTCCTGGGTGTGCAGCTTGCCGTCTTCGGCGTCTACATGGGTGCCTCCTTCGCCCCGAACCACAAGGGCATGCCGCTGATTCCGAAGGAATCGCGGATCGACTTCTTCAGCCGTCAGGTGCTCACCAGCCGCAACATCATGGCCCGCTCCCGCTTCGGCAATCGCGTGTTGAACGTGGTCTACGGCGGCCTGAACTACCAAGTGGAGCACCACCTGTTCCCCAACATGCCCCGGGCCAACCTGCATGCGGTCAGCCAGATCGTCCGCGATTACTGCGCTGAGCTCAAGGTTCCCTACACGGTGGCAACGGTGGCCGGTTCCTATGGCCAGGTCGTGCGCTACCTGAACAAGGTCGGGCTGTCGGCCCGCGATCCGTTCGACTGCCCGATGGTCACGGAGTTCCGTCCGCACTAAGCCGGCGGGGAAACATGAAAAACCCTGGTCACCGGATCCCCACGGATCCGGTGACCGGGGTTTTTCAGGTGATGCGGGAGGGCCCCATCATGCCTGGGCGAGTTTGCTCCACAGCTGTTGATCCATGTTCAACCGTTCCTGGAGGTCCTCGGGATCGGTATTGTTCCAGTGGCGAATGTGGTTCAGGAGGCCTGGGCCCTCCTGAATGTCGATATTGTCGACCGGGATGTCCTGCAGGCGCGTGGCGCCCAGGCTGCCCACCCGGTGCAGGGTGAGGGACCGCAGGCCCGTCGGCAGGGTTTCCAAACCGGTGACGGTGCCGATGTCATGAAGCTGAAGGGCGTGGGGCAGGCAGGCAAAACGCAGCGCCCCGACATCCAGTTTCGCCAGGCCGTCGATCGCTACCTTGTGGGTGGCCCGGGGAAGAGCCACCGGCCCCTCGAAGCGCGGGTGGCCCAGTACCAGGGATGACAGCTTGGCCGTGACCATCGCCATCGCCTCGTTGGTCGCGGCGTCGATGGACAGATGGGTCAGGCGGGGCAGGCCGACCAGGGACGATGCCGAAGGACACCACATCATGGCGACTTCGCGCAGGGAAGAGACCGATACCGGCGGCGCAACGGTCAAGGGGCTCTGTTCCCGGACATTCAATTGGCTGAGATGCCTCATGGAACAAATGGCATTCGCATTCAGGATGCCCGGGTCAAAGACGACCAGCTCACGGATCTGGTTGAAGGCCGGCGCGAGGAAGCCCAGGTCGTGGCAGCCGGGTGGAGCCGACTCCACAATGACGCGGCCGCCAGCGAGGGCCACTCTGAGTCCCAACATTGGCGGAACGTCTTGGATGATCACCAGCGGGCGCATTCACAGCCCCGTTTCACGGTGGTGAGGGGTCTTCACCGGGTGGGCTCCGTTTCGATTCGGGGGGGAGATGCAACTGGTTCGTTCGGCAGATCGGTGCTCCGGTGCTCCGGTCCTCTGCGTTGTTGATCAAGCGATATCTGCCGTGATCCTATCCGGTCTTCGCGGGGCAAAGCCAGACCTCGAAGGCAGCGTTTCCCAGGGGGTCGACGTGAGGCGCAAATGCGCGTCGGAGCATGCCCGAGACGCCGCGATTCCGGTGCGTCGGCGGGCAGGTGCTGGAACGCAAAAACCCCTGGCTGAGGCCTCTTGCGAGACTTCAGCCAGGGGTTTCGTGTTTGCCCGGGTATTAGCGGGTGAGCACGCTGGACTTCACGCCTGCCGGAAGCTGGCGCTTGTCGAAGATCGTCGCTCCGATTTCCTGCTCCGCCTGGTTCTCGATCGACAGGTCGATGCCGCTACGGTCCTTGAGCACGCTGATTGCCGCGAGGGAAACCAGGGTGAGTCCGAACAGGTAGAACGAGACGGCCGTGGTGGTGCCGGTGGCCTGAACCAGCGCCGTGGCGATCATCGGAGCGAAGGCGCCGCCGAGGATGGCGCCCAAGGCGTAGGAGATCGAGACTCCGGAGAAACGTACCGAGGCCGGGAACAGCTCAGAGTAGAGTGCCGCCTGCGGGCCGTAGGAGAAGCCCAGGCCTACGGAGAAGAGGGCGAATGCGACGTACAACATGCCCAGCTCACCGGTGTTGACCAGCCAGAAGAGCGGGAAGACGGTCAGGAGCTGGGAGCCGAACCCGATGATGTAGGTGCGCTTGCGTCCGATCTTATCGGCCAGGTAGCCCGAGAGCAGGGTAGTGAGGAACCACATGATGGCGCCGAAGGAGACGGCGACCAGGACCTGGGTCTTGGAGAAGCCGACCGGGCCCTCGGGATTGGTCATGTAGGCCTGCAGGAAGCCGCCGGTGGTCATGTATCCGGCGGCGTTGTTGCCGGCGAAAACCAAAGCGGCAATGACGACAAGCATCCAGTGCTTGCGGAAGAGCTCGGCGGCCGGAACCTTGGTCTGCTTCTTCTTGGCGGCCATTTCCTCGAAGACCGGGGATTCCTCGACGGCGCGGCGGATGAAGTAGCCGACAACAATCAGCACGATGCTGAGCAGGAACGGAACGCGCCAGCCCCATTCGAGGAAAGCGTCGCCGGGGGAGACCAGGCCGGTCATGATTGCCATGACGCCGGAGGCCAGCAGCATGCCCAGCGGGACACCCAGCTGCGGGAAGGCGCCAGCGCGTCCGCGACGGTCCTTCGGTGCGTGCTCGACGGCCATGAGGACGGCGCCGCCCCATTCGCCGCCCGCCGAGATGCCCTGCAGGATACGCAGGGTCAGCAGCAGGATCGGTGCCATGACACCGGCGGTGGCGTAGGTCGGCAGGACACCGATCAGGGTGGTGGCCGCGCCCATCATGATCAGGGTGACCACGAGCATGGCGCGGCGGCCGATCTTATCGCCGTAGTGGCCTGCCAGGAACGCGCCCAGCGGGCGGAAGAGGAAGGAAATGCCGACGGAGGCGAAGGACAGCAGCAGGCCGATCTGGGCACCCGCCGGCTTGAAGAAGAGCTCGGCGAAGATCAGGCCGGCCGCTGTGGCGTAGATGAAGAAGTCGTACCACTCGATGGTGGTGCCGATAACTGTGGCGAACGCGACCCGGCGCTGGTTGGCGCGCTGGGTTGCGGTCTGGGTTGGGGCTGTACTCATGATGCTCCTCGTCGAGCAGGTCTGGATTTCTCTGGCGGAGTGAAGATGTTCGCCGTAAATGGGAGTTTGCGCGTTACAAAGGGGTGGCTGTAAGGCGCGACATCGACAAGTGTTCCATGCCACAATGATTAGGTAAACTTCTTTATTTGGTGGAACTTGTTTGATTGGACTGAAGAATGGCTGATTTCTCCCTGAGGCAGCTTGAACTGCTCTCCGAACTGCCGCGGCACTCGACATTGGGATCGGCTGCGGCGGAACTGAGCATTTCCGAATCGGCGCTCTCCCAGGCGATTACCGCCGTGGAGAAGCTGGTGGGAGAACAGTTGTGCATCAGGCGCAAGGCCCACGGGGTGCAGATGACCACGGCGGGCCTGTACTTCGCCGAGAAGGCGCGCAAGGTGGTGGCCGGAGCCCGGGAACTGGCGGACTCGTTCCCGCGGGGCGGAGGCGAGCTGCGTGGCCCGGTGAACTTCGGATGCTTTGCTTCATTCGCGGGCCACGTGGTGCCCTCGGTACTCGAGGGGTTTCCCGCGCTGCATCCGCATGTCGATGTCTCGGTGCGCGTGGGTTCCCACGACGACCTGCTACCTGCCCTGCTTTCCGGCCAACTGGACGTGGCCTTGGTCTACGACTTGCTGCTGCCCACCGGCTTGACCAAGCACACCTTGTACGACACCCAGTTGGAAGTCATCCTGCATCCGGATCATCCGCTGGCGGCGCAGGACAGCATCTCGCTGTGGGAGCTGGAGAAGGAGCCGTTGATGATGTACGAATCCAGCCCCAGCACAGCGAACACCGAACGGCTCTTTGCCGATGCCGGGCTGCGGCCGAACATTGCAGGTTCCTTTCCGCAGCTGATCATGGTCGGGGCCATGGTCGGGCGCGGACTGGGCTACGGGCTGCTGATGGCCAGGCCGAACAACCCCGGACTCACCGTGGAGGGGCTTCCGCTGGCAGTGCGGCCGCTTCGACCCCCGAACAGCCCCAGCGCCGTGGTCGCGATCTGGCCCGAGGGCTCCGAATTGAGCCCCCGGGCCAGTGCGCTGCTGGATCATGCCGGAGTCGTCATGGCCGGCGCCTGGGCCGCCGACCGGGACTGGGCCTTGAGCTAAGCCGGGGTGGCCAAGGCCTCCTTGGCGAATGCCTTGAGGTTGAATCCCGGGGCAGTGAGGGCCTCGGGACTCACGACGAGTCCCAGCCCCACGATCTTGCGCGCCGAAATGTGGTCCGCCGGCGCGTTGACCGATTCCACGGCCGCCAGCACGCCGGCGCGGAGCAGCGCGATGGAGAACTTTCCTCCGCTCGGATCCCCGAGCAGCACCGGATGGTCCCCGGGTGCCGAGATGCCGGCGATCTGCAACCGGATGGGGCCTTGCGTGCTCCAGAACCACGGGGTATCGGTGTAGGGAGCGGAAGCCCCCAGGATGCTGCGTGCCGCATGCCGGCCCTGGTCGGTGGCGTTCTGCACCGATTCGAGCCGGGTCCGGGCGCCGGTGTGGATGTTGGGGAACGAGGCGCAGTCGCCGACGGCAAGGACACCCTCCACCGACGTGCGCAGGGACTGGTCAACGACTATCCCGTTCTCCAGCGGCAGCCCCGCCGACTCGGCCAGTTCGGTGCGGGGAGTGACGCCCACGCCGTACAGCACCAGATCGGCGGCGTAGCGCGCCCCGGTGGTGGACTCGACGCTGAGGCCGGCCCCGTCTTCGTGGATGGCCGCGACGCCCTCATTCAGGCGCAGGTCGATGCCATCGGCCAGATGCCGGGCGGTGAACCAGTCCGACATCGTGCTCGAAAGCGCGCGGCCCATGGGACGCGGGGCGAATTCCAGCACGGTGACCCGCAGGCCGCGCGCTCGGGCGCCGGCGGCGAATTCCAAGCCGATGAATCCGGCCCCGATGACCACGACATTGCGTGCTTCGGCCAGTGCCTCCTGCAGCGCCTCGGCGTCGGAAAGCGAACGCAGCGCATGCACTCCCGGCAGCGAGGCACCCGGACAGGGCAGGGCGCGGTTGGTCGCACCGGTGGCGAAGACCAGGTGGCCGTAGGCCAGGGTGTTTCCGTCGCTCAGGGTGACGCGGCGGGCGACCGTGTCGACGGCCGCGGCTGAGGTGTCCTGCAGCAGCACGATGTCCTTGTCGGCGAAGAACTCGGCACCCCGCAGTGGCAGGGGTTCGGCGGGTGCGTCCACCGCGAGGTAGTCCTTGGACAGCGGCGGACGCTGGTAGGGGTTGCCCGGCTCGTCGTTGACGATGGTGATGGATCCGGCGAAGCCCTCGGCTCGCAGCGAATCGGCGACCTGGATGCCGGCCTGGCCGCCACCGATGATGACGACTGGTTCGTGTGCGGCAGTGCTGTCCATGGCGCTTAGACCTGGTCCGCTGGAACGTCGACCACGATGCTCGGCAGCTCGGCGGAGACCTTGACCTGGCAGCCCAGGCGCGACGCCTCGGTGCGCTCGGAGGTGGTGCAGTCAAGCATCTCGTCCTCGTCGTCGCTGACGGGGGGAAGCGCGCCGGCATATTCCGGGCGGACGAAGACGTGGCAGGTCGCGCACATGGCCTGGCCGCCGCATTCGCCCACGATGCCGTCGATGCCGTTGGTGACTGCCGCGCGCATGAGCGAGGTGCCCTCGGCGACAGCTACTTCGATGGATTCGCCGGTGGACTGGACAAAGGTGACGGTAGGCATGGTTGGTGTTCCTTCTGCGGTGGAGCGGGGATGGTGAAAGAGGTGGTTGGCGTGGGGCTTGAACCCGGGGGCGCTAGCCCCAGAGGACCGGCATCCTGGTCATGCCGCGGAAGACCCAGCCGGCATCGGTGGTCTCGGAGCTCGGGTCAAGGCGCAGATGGGGCAGCTTCTCGAAGACGGAGGGCATGGCCACCTGGGCGACCTGTGCCCGGGCAATCCAGGTGCCGGCGCAGAAGTGCACGCCGCCGCCGAAGCCCAGGTGCGCCTTCTTCGGGCGGAAGATGTTGAAGGCCTCCGGGTCCTCGAAGACGTCGGGGTCGCGGTTTGCCGCGCCGAGAACGACGCCCAGGCGCGCGCCCTTCGGAAGCGCCACGCCGCCCAGGACGGTGTCGCGGGTGGTTTCGCGCGGGTACATGCCGATCGGGGCCACCCAGCGCACCGATTCCTCGAAGGCCACCGAGTGCAGCCGCGGCTCCGCCTTGACCGCGGCGAGTTGCTCCGGGTTGTTCAGCAGCGCCCAGACGGTGGTTGCCAGCACGTCGCGCGGTTCGTTCAGCCCACCACCGATGGTCATCTTGATGTTGGCGCGGATCGCCTCCAGCGGAATCGGCATCGAGGCCAGGCCCGAGAGCAGCGAGTGGTCCGGGTTGCCGACGTAGTGGGAGAGCATCTCGTCGACAGCGGTGTCGACCTCGTCGGAGGAGGCGGCGGCGGTGGCCCAGACCTCGGGATCGTCTGCGTAGTTTCCGGTTCCGTCGATCAGCGTCTGGCTCCAGCGCTGCAGGTCCTGCTGGGTGGCGTTCTTGAAGCCCATGACCATGCGCAGGTTCTCGCCGGTGTAGGGGGCGGCGTAGTCCCAGACGAAGTCGGAGCCCGGGCCCTTGGCCAGCAGCTCGCCGAGGTACCTCTCGTTGTTTGCCTCGAAGATCGCGTTCCAGTGCTTCTTGATGGTTCCGGGGCGCAGCGTGGCTCCGTAGGCATCGCGGTCCACCTGGTGCTTCGGGTTGTCCTTGCGCAGCATGGAGTGGCCCATTGAACGCTTCATCAGCGAGTTGCGCTCATCGGCCGAATAGGTTGCCTCGTCCTGCTCGATCTCATGGCAGGCGGCGTAGGAGGTCACCATGTAGCGGTTGACGGCCGGGACCCAGTGCACCGGCGCCTCTTCGCGCATGCGGCGGTAGATCGGGAACGGGTCGCGGACCAGGTCCTCGATGGTGACCCAGTCGGCAACCGGGGCTTCGATGCCCGGGGCCGGCGGCGCATCGGTGGCGTGGGTTGCCGGAACGGTGGACATCAGCGCGGCGAGCTCGGCGGGGTCGCTGGGCAGTTCCCCGGTGAACGGGCATCCGGTGGCGGTGTTCGGCTGGTTGCTCATGGCGGGTGGTCCTCCTGTGGACGAATGCTGTGACTGGGCCTGCTTAACAGTGTGACCGCTCGCATAACCTCGGGTAAAGTGTATGTTTTAGCGTTATATCCACGGCTCAGGAGTGTTTATATGGCCCGCTACACCCTGCGGCAGCTTGAGTGCTTCGTGGCCGTCGGGGAACACGGCTCCATTGCCGCCGCCGCGCAAGCCCTGATGCTCTCTCCCTCGGCCGTCACCGGGGCGTTGAACGAGCTCGAGCGGATCTTCGGAGCCCAGCTCACCATCAGGCGCAAGGCCCACGGTGTCACCCTCACCCCCTCAGGGGGGTACGTGCTGTCCCAGGCCCGCAGCCTGCTCAGCTCGGCGAACGACCTGCAGACCCTGGCCGGCAGCGCCGGCACCGAGCTGCGCGGGCGGCTGGTGGTCGGGTGTTACTCCTCGCTTGCCCCCACGCTGCTGACCGGACTGCTGGCAGAATTCACTGCCGAGCATCCGCGGGTGGACATCGAGTTCCACGCGGGAACGCAGGCGGAGATCCATCGGATGCTGCTCTCCGGGGAATTGGACGTCGCCATTGCCTACGACCTGGCCGTTCCGGCGGGCGTGGCCAAGCGAAAGCTCATGGACTCGGTGCCCTCGGTGGTGCTGCCCGCGGACCACCGGCTGGCCGGGCACAGCAGGGTGGCGCTGGCTGAGCTGGTGAGCGAACCGATGATCCTGCTCGACGTGAACCCCAGCCGCGAAAACACCGAGATGATGTTCAGCGCGGCCGGGTTGGAGCCGTGGATCCGCTTCCGTACCACCGACTTCGAGGTCACCCGCTCCATGGTCGCCCGGGGGATGGGCTACGCCATCCTGGTTCAGCGCCCGGCGGGGGACGTGAGCTACGAGGGGCGGCCCCTGGTGGTGCTTCCGATTCATCCGGCCATCCGGCATGTTCCGGTGTCCATGGTGTGGCCCGAAAGCACTCGGCTTTCCGGCGCCGCCGAGGCCATGCTGGCGCTCGCCGAACGCCTGCATGGGTCCGGTCGTGCGGCACCATCGGTCTAATGATTGAGTTGTGTCAATCACTTGGAGCGCTGTAGTGTTCAGGTGTGACCCAAGCCACTTCGCGCCCCATCGTCATCTCCGCCCAGGGCCTCACCAAGAGGTTCGGGGACATCACGGCCGTGGACGGCATCTCCTTCGAGGTCCCGGCCGGGGAATCCTTCGGCCTGCTCGGGCCCAACGGCGCCGGCAAGTCGACCACCATGCGGATGATCGGGGGCGTCTCCCAGCGCACCTCCGGCTCGCTGAGCATCATGGGGCTGGACCCCGAGCTGCAGGGTCCCGAGGTCCGGGCCCACCTGGGCGTGGTCCCGCAGCAGGACAACCTCGACGAGGAACTGCGGGTGCGCGACAACCTCATCGTCTACGGGCGCTACTTCGGGCTGCCGCTGAGCTACCTGCGGCCCAAGGCCGATGAGCTTCTCGAGTTCGCCCAGCTTGTCGACAAGGCCAAATCCCGGGTCGACGACCTCTCCGGGGGAATGAAGCGCCGGCTGACCATTGCGCGTTCGCTGATCAACGACCCGAAGCTCCTGCTGCTCGACGAACCCACCACCGGCCTTGACCCGCAGGCGCGGCACATCCTCTGGGACCGGCTGTTCCGGCTCAAGGAACGAGGCGTCACCCTGGTGCTCACCACCCACCACATGGACGAGGCGGAGCAGCTCTGCGACCGGCTGATCGTCGTGGACAAGGGCCGGATCATGGCAGAGGGCTCGCCCGCCGCGCTGATCCGGGCCCATTCCACCCGCGAGGTGCTCGAGCTGCGCTTCGGCACCGAACACAACCACGCGGCGGCCAGGACCCTGCAGGGGATCGGCGAGCGCTGCGAGGAACTGCCGGACCGGGTACTGATCTATGCCGACGATGCCGAGGCGGCACTCGATGCCGTGGCCGGGCGCGGGTTGGTGCCTCTCACCTCGCTGGTGCGCCGGTCCTCACTGGAAGACGTGTTCCTGCGGCTGACCGGAAGGAGCCTCATTGAATGAGCAGCGGGGGGTGGCCCGGCGGCTGGGAAACGGGGTGCCGGCGGCCCATGGGCCGGCGACGAGTGCCGCTAAGGCACGGGCCCTGGGGACCTGGTTCGTGGCCGAGCAGTACCTGCGGGGAATGCGCGGCTACCTCGATGTGATCATCGCGTACTCGATCGGCAACCCGCTGATGTACCTCTTTGCGATGGGCGTCGGGCTGGCCACGCTGGTCGATGCGAACTCGCCCGGTGCCTTCGGCTCGGTGGGCTACCTGGTATTCATCGTCCCGGCTCTGCTGGCCTCGGCCGCCGTGATGACGGCCGCGGAGGAGTTCAGCTACCCGGTCTCCAGCGGCTTCAAGTGGCGGCGGACCTACTACGGTCCGCTGGCCTCGCCGATTTCCTCAGCACAGATCTGCCAGGGCCACGCGCTGGCCGTTACCCTGCGGATCTTCGTCCAATCGGCCGTCTACCTGGGCATCGTTGCCGCATTCGGTGCCGTCCCCAGCGGTTGGGCGGTGCTCAGCGTGTTCACGGCGACGCTGACCGGGATGGCGTTCGGGTTGCCGCTGATGGCCTATGCCGCATCGATCACCGAGGACCGCGGCCAATTCGCCATGGTCCAGCGCTTCGTGGTGATGCCGTTGTTCCTGTTCTCCGGGACGTTCTTCCCGCTGCAGACGCTACCGGTCTTCCTGCGGTGGATCGGCTGGATCTCCCCTATCTGGCACGGTACCTCGCTGGGCCGGGTGCTGAGCTACTCGATGTCCGAGCCGCTCTGGCTGAGCGCCGTGCACGTGCTCTTCCTAGTGCTGACGGCCGGGGCCGGTTTGATCATGGCCCGGCGGATCTACAGTCGGCGCTTGGAAGGTTGAACAGATGAGCCAAGTACGGGATGCCGACCTGCTCCTGAACGGGGACACGCGTCCGCTGGCCGGGCTCTATGCCCGCAACGCGCGCGCGGTGATTTCCCGGGGGTTGCTGGCCACCAGGACCAGCAACTGGGCCGTGATGGCTTCGGGGTTCATCGAACCGGTGCTGTACCTGTTCTCGCTGGGCATCGGACTGGGCGCCCTGGTGGGAACCGTGGAGGGACCCGGCGGCACTCCGGTCTCCTATGCCGCATACATCGCCCCGGCCTTGCTGGCCGTTTCGGCGATGAACGGAGCGGTGTACGACTCCACCTGGAATGTCTTCTTTAAAATGAACTTCGCCAAGCTCTACCAGAACATGCTCTATACCTCGTTGGGCCCACTGGACGTGGCGTTGGGAGAGATCTTCCTGGCCCTGCTGCGCGGAATGATCTACGCGACCGGATTCACCACGGTGATGTGGGCGATGGGGCTGATCGGTACCTGGTGGGCGTTGCTGATGATCCCGGCCTCGGTGCTGATCGCCTTCGGCTTCGCCTCGATCGGCATGGGCGTCACCAGCTTCATGAAGACGTTCCAGCAGATGGACTGGATCAACTTCTTCATGCTGCCGATGTTCCTGTTCTCCGCCACGTTCTATCCGCTGAGCGTGTACCCGCAGTGGATCCAGTGGGTCATCCAGGGGCTTCCGCTCTGGCACGGGGTGGAGTTGCTGCGTCAGCTCGGCGTCGGGGCGTTCGGCTGGATGACGCTGGTGCACGTGGGCTACTTCGTGCTGATGATCGCCGTGGGCATGGTGCTGACCACCACCCGGCTTCGTGCCCTGTTCCTGAAATGACGCAGGGAGCAGGCTTGGCCCGTACCCCGTGTGGCTCAGTGATCAGGAGGATCGTGTCGTGATGGCTGGCTGGTGATCGGTGATCGGTGACGCGGCTGACCGGCCCGGGCATCGCCTTCGCGCGCGGACTCCCATCTAGCGCCCGGATGGCCGGGGCACCTGCAGCCGCATCAGTCGCACCTGGAGATCAAGGTGAGGGACATGGATCCGGCCGCGGTGCAGGTGCTGGCACTGGGGGCGCGGCCGGCCAATCATGGCGGTGCCGGCTTCCGGGCCTACCTGGATCCCGCTTCGCATCCGTTGTGCCTGGTCAGTTGGTAAGCGGTCCCTGGGCGGCAGGGGAGAGCCTGCGGCCCTGGACCCACCAGTAGATCCCGAGCAGCACCAGTGCGTAGATGCCTAGGTAGCCGTAGGTCGCTCCGATGCCAGCGAACTGCACCACCACACCGATGAGCACCGGACCCAGGCCCATGCCCAGGTCGATGCCCAGGAAGAACGTCGAGGTGCCCATGCCCAGCTTGTTCCGTGGAACCCGGGAGATCGCTATGGTTTGCCCGGCCGAGAGCAGGTTGCCCTGACCCAGGCCGATCAGGAGCGCGGCAGCGAACAGCAGCGGAGCCGCCTGGGACTGCGAGAGCAGCAGCAGGCCGCCGGCAAAGAACACGAAGGCCGGGATCATCACGACGTTGTAGCCGCGGCGGTCCATCAATGGCCCGGTCACCGGCCGCGAGATCAGGACGGCTACGGCGTAGGCGAGGAAGAAGAAGGAGGCTGCGGAACCCAGCGAGCGTTCGGCGGCGAAGCTGCCCATGAACGTCACGATGCCCGCGTAGCCGAGCGTGAACAGGGCGCCGATTAGCGCCATCGGCAACGCCGTGGGTTCAAGCAGCCGCGACCACCCACGGGCCGGGGCGGCCGTGTTGCCGGCGGCCGGGCGCAGATCAGGCACCGCGACGGGCAGAATCAGCAGCAGTCCGGCCAGCGAGCTGGCCACGGCGACCCAGACCACCGTGTCGAAGGAGAATCCACCCAGGAGCAGCAGGCCCACGAACGGGCCCGCCGCGACGCCCAGCAGCGTGGAAGAAGCATAGTAGGCGGTACCCTCGCCGAGCCGGTGTCCCGGAATGCGGGAGACGGCCAGTGTGGCGATGACGGAGCTGGCCACCCCGAAGGTCATGCCGTGGACGACGCGCAGGGCCAGCAGCGGCCCGATCGATTCGATCATCGGGTAGAACGGCGGGATCATGGCGAAGGCAGCGAACCCGATCACGGCCAGCGCCTTGAGGTTGAAGCGGGCCATCAGCGGGCCGGCGGTCAACCTTGCCGCCAGCGCCCCGATGATGAAGATGCTCGCCGAGGCTCCGCCGAGCGCGTCACCGACCAGGAAACGCCCCATCGCGTAGGTGGCGAACGTGGCCAGGAACAGGTGCACGTTGAAGAACATGAAGATGTTCGAGATGCAGGCCAGGATGAAATCCCGCGTCCAGAGCCGGGTTGGGCCGGGGCTCCCGGCCAAGGCCTCGGCCGTGGCTTCGGATGGGGTGTTGTTCATGCCACCAAGGCTAGGGGGCTGGCGCCCGGATCCCTCAATTCGTGTAGTCCCGATCGGCGCTGATGAACAAGGCGGCTTGGACCCGCGAGGACAGCGAGAGCGTGGCCAGCACCCGGGAGACATGGGTCTTCACCGTGGTTTCGGAGATGCCCAGCGTCCGCGAGATGGCGTGGTTGCTCAACCCATCGCCGAGGCACCCGAGCACCTGGGCCTCGCGTCCGGTCAGCCTCGCCAACGCCGCCTCCCGGCCGGCGGTGGCCACCGGAGGGCCTCCGGCCAGCGCCGCCGCCACGACGCGGGCCGTCACCGCCGGGGAAATGACCTGGTCACCGGCGGCGACCCGGCGTACCGCAGCAGTGATCTCCCGGGGTTCGGCGCTCTTGAGTAGGAAACCGGCGGCGCCGGCGGCCAGGGCGCCGAAGAGGTGGTCGTCGTGATCGAACGTGGTCAGGATCAGGACGCTGGACAAGTTCTCGGCGACGATGGCCCGGGTGGCCTCGACACCGTCCATGACTGGCATGCGCAGGTCCACCAACACCACGTCAGGGCACTGCGCCCGTCGGCGGCTTGTCCGGAAACCCGAAGCGCCGCATCGCCCTCGAGCACCATGCACAGGCCCAGCCGAATCGCCGCATGGTCATCGACCAGCAGCACGCTGGTCGCCCGACCGCTCATGCTGCTTCCGTCGCGGCCTGGTGCGGGATCTCCAAGACCAAGATGAAATGCGAACCGGTGGCCGCCGCCTCCAGCGTTCCGCCGAGGGAGGCGGCCCGGGCCGCCATCGAGGCAAGCCCGGTCCCCGTCCCGGAAGCGGCAGCCGGTTCCTCCGGAAGGCACAGCGGATTGGTGGCGCGCAGCCGAAGGCCGGTGGCAATCTCGTGGAGCTCGATCTCCAGCTCCATGCCCGGGGCATGCCGGGACGCGTTCAGCAGCGCCTCGTTCACCGCCCGGTAGAGCAGGTTCTGGGTGGCGTGGGGCAGTGACGTCCCGCCAGCGGGCAGCAGGTTGCTGAAGCCGATGCCCGGGGCAGCGGCGGCGAAGGACTCGACGAGCGCCGCGAGCGCCTCGAGCCGTCCGTCCGGGGCCCTGATGGACCCGTCCCGGAGCAGCCTGATCATGTTGTTCAGGTCCTCCAGGCCGGCGACCGCCTCGGTGCGGATCCGGGCGAGCGGCGCGTTGGCGCCCGGCAACGACAACGCGGCACCGGACTGCAGCGCAATGGCAGCCAGCCGGGCCGCCACCACATCGTGCAGTTCTCCGGCCATGTGCCGGCGTTCGCGTTCAAGGCGCAGCTCCGCGTCGGCGCGTTCGGCCGCGGCCCGCTGTTCGGCCGCATCGCGCCGGGCAGAGGCGCGGGAAACTTCGCTGCGGGCCAGCGCCCGGGCATTGCGGATGTTCAAGGCCCACTCGGCGGGCATCAACAGGGTCATGGCGCACACGAGGCCCGCCATGACGGTGATGGGTGCCGAACCGCTGACCAGGTAGGTGGACAGTGTCAGGACCGCCCCGATGGCCAGGGCCAGCCGGGAGGCGTTGCGGGCAACGACATCGGTCCCGAAGAGCACCAGCGCGAAAACCACCTCGAAGAACATGAAAAATGCCGCGACGTTCCCGGCCAGGAACAACAGGACCCCGCTGATCGCGCAGATCACAGCCATCAGGGGCGTGTTCCGCTGGCGCAGGGCAACGCTGGCACATCCGGCGACCAGCAGCACCGGCCACCAGGGGCCCAATGCCGGGACTATCAGGTCGTTGCTTCCGGCCAGCCCGACCGCGAACAACAGCAACGTCACGGCGCCATAGCCGGTCGCAAGCAGCAGGTCGTCGGTGTGGATCCTGCGTACCGCATGCCCGTGTCCCGGTGCGGGGTTCATCGCCTTGTCGCTCACATCCCTAATCCTGATGCCACAAGTGCATTCTGCCAAGGGTGGCACGCCCTGATGGTACTAAGGGATGACCCTCCGATCCTCCTGATGCCCGACGCGCCGGTCCCGCCCGCCGGCAGGCTGGAAGCATGACCCCGAACCTGCTGCTCCAGCTCGCCGTGCTTGCCTTGATCGACGCGACAAGCATCGGAACCCTGCTGATTCCGTTGTAGCTGCTGCGTGCCGGATCCCGGGTCAATGCCGGCCTGGTCCTGACCTATCTGGCGGTGCTCGGCGCCTTTTACCTGGGCGTCGGACTGATGGTGCTTGGCGGTGCCGGGGTGCTGCCCGACCCGCTGATCGCCGCCGACCTGTCGGGGGTCGGGAATCCGGCCCCGCGCTGGGCGGCGCTGCTGGCCGGGGCTGGAATGCTGCTGTGGGCGGTGATGCAGCGTCCGGCCGAAAAGCGGGCACCGGTGCACGCCGGGGAAGCCGGGGGAGCGTCGGTGCGTGGGCAGTCCGGTGCCTCCCGGGCGGAGGCCGTCTGGGATCGGAGGATCAACACGGCACTGGGGTCCCGTTTGGGTGTGGTGGCACTTGCGCTGGCAGCCGGGCTCCTGGAACTTCCCACGATGTTGCCCTACCTCGGTGCGATCGGCATCCTGATCGCCTCACCGCTACCGTTTACGGCATCCGCGCTGGCGCTGGCCGGATACGCCCTGGTGATGCTCGTCCCGGCGCTGGCGCTGCTGGTCATGGGGCGGGTGGCCGGGCGGCGACTCGATGCCCCGCTGCGGGCCATGGCGGTTTTCGTGGTGCGGGCCTCGGGGGAGGCACTGTGGTGGGTGGTGGGCATTGCGGGCTTCCTGGCGATGCGCTGGGGACTGGGCTTCCTCTTCCCCGATGCTCTCTGGAACCCCTTCAAATGAGCGGATGCTCCGCTGGCGGCTGAATGCCGGTTTGCCGTTTCGCCGCCGACGTCCCGGTTTGAGATAATGGTTGGCATGAACTCCCTTGGCAAGACCCCCGACTCCGCGCAGAGCAAGAAGATCACCATCAACGCCTCCACGCTTTCGCTGGCCGTCATGGTCACCGTGTTCCTGGTGGCAGTCGTGTTCGCCGCGAACTCCAACGAGGTGGTCGGCTGGTTCGTCGCCGTCATCTCGCTGGGCTGGCTGCTGCTCTCCGCCTTCCTGGTGCTGGGTCTGCGCCGCGGCGCACGCAAGGTGACCGAGCAGCTCAAGGCCGCTACCGCGGCCGCTGCACCCCGCGCGGGAGAGGCCCCGGTGCAGACCCTCGTCATCGACGAGGCGACGCGTAACCGTGACCTGAAGCTCGACCACTCGTTCAAGATCATCCAGGTGCAGGTCGGCGTCGTGAACGAATACCGCCCGCGGGAGGGCGAGGAAGCCGCCGGGATGGTGGACCGCGCACTGGAAACCATCGAGATCACTGCGGCGAACGCCCGTTCGATGATGAAGCCCCCCGGCCAGGGCCCGACGCTCTCCGGCGAGGTCATCAACTAGCTCAAGCCCCACCGGCGGCGTGCGCCGGGCGAACGCGAACCAACTATGGGTAAGGTGGATGCCGTGATACCTGTTGCCGAAGAAATTCTGAACAAGGCCGATGGCGCGCTGCGCGTAGCCTCGGTGAACGTCAACGGCATTCGTGCCGCCTATAAGCGAGGCATGGCCGACTGGATCGCCGCCAGGGACATCGACGTGCTGGCCCTGCAGGAGGTCCGCGCACCGGATGCGATCCTGCGCGAGCTGATTGGCGGGGGCTGGAACATCCTGCATGCCGAAGCCAAGGACAAGGGCCGCGCCGGCGTGGCCATCGCCTCGCGCGCCGAACCGCTGGCCACCCGTTCGCACATTGGTGACGAGTACTTCGAAACCACGGGCCGCTGGGTCGAGGCCGACTTCGCTGTGGCCGGCGGGCGGAAGCTGACCATCGTCTCCGCCTACGTGCACTCCGGCGAGGTCGACACGCCCAAGCAGGTGGACAAGTACCGCTTCCTGGATACCATGATCGAACGCCTTCCGGCCATGGTCGCGGACTCCGACCACACGCTGGTCGTCGGTGACCTGAACGTCGGGCACACCACCCTGGACATCAAGAATTGGAAGGGCAACGTGAAGCGCTCGGGCTTCCTGCCCGAGGAACGTGCCTACTTCGACCGCTTCTTCGGTGAGGAGATCGGCTTCAAGGACGTGGCCCGGGAACTGGCCGGGCCGGTAGACGGCCCCTTCACCTGGTGGTCGTGGCGGGGGCAGGCCTTCGACAACGACTCCGGCTGGCGCATCGACTACCACATGGCCACACCTGACCTCGCCGCCCTCGCCACCAAATCAGTCGTTGACCGCGCCTCGTCGTACGACGTGCGCTTCTCCGACCACGCTCCGCTGGTCGTCGACTACCAGTTCTAAAGGATTGCCGCTTCATGAGTGAAACAACCACCCGCCCCCGCGTCCTCTCGGGCATGCAGCCATCGGCTGACTCGCTGCACCTGGGCAACTACCTCGGTGCGCTGGTCAACTGGGTCAGGGCCCAGGACGAATACGACTCGTTCTTCTTCATCCCGGATATGCACGCCATCACGGTGCCGCAGGATCCGGCGCACCTGCGGATGCGCACCCGGATGACGGCCGCCCAGTACCTGGCCGGCGGCATCGACGTGGAGAAATCCACGCTCTTCGTGCAGTCGCACGTGCCCGAGCACGCACAGCTGGCCTGGGTGCTGAACTGCATCACCGGTTTCGGCGAGGCGTCCCGGATGACCCAGTACAAGGACAAGAGCGCCAAGGGCGGTGCCGATACGGCAAGCGTCGGGCTGTTCACGTACCCTGTGCTGATGGCCGCGGACATCCTGCTCTACCAGCCGCAAGGAGTGCCGGTGGGCGACGACCAGCGCCAGCACGTCGAGCTGGCCCGAGACCTCGCAACCCGTTTCAACCACCGCTTCGGGCAGACGTTCACAGTGCCGCAGGCGTTCATCCAGAAGGAGGGCGCACGGATCTACGATCTGCAGAACCCGACATCGAAGATGTCAAAGTCCGCCTCGAGCCCCAACGGGCTGATCAACATCATGGACGATCCCAAGACGGTGGCCAAGCGGATCAAGTCCGCCGTCACCGACGCCGACACGGTGATTGCGCACGACCGTGAAAACAAGCCCGGCGTCACCAACCTGCTCGAGATCCTCGCGGCCGTCAGTGGAACCCCGATTCCGGAGCTTGTCTCCGGCTTCGAGGGCAAGATGTACGGGCACTTGAAGGTTGCCGTCGCCGATGCAGTGGTCGAGCGACTCACCCCGATCCGGGCCCGCACGCTCGAGCTGCTCGACGATCCGGCCGAGCTGGATCGGCTGCTGGCCCGTGGTGCCGAGAAGGCCCGTGAGACCGCGTCCAAGACCCTCGAAGCCGTCTACGCAAATATCGGTTTCCTGCAGCAGACCGGCGGGGTCCGCTAGGCCATGCGCCATATCCAGGGCGATGGCATCTCCCCGTGGGGTTCCCCCGAGGGGGGTCATCAGCAGTGCCTGGGCGTGGTGATTTCGCTTCCCCCGGCGCTCAGCGCCGAAATCGACGCCTGGCGTCGGGACTTCGGCGGTCCGGATGCCTTGGTGATCCCTCCGCACATCACCCTGGTCAGCGGGAATGCGACCAGTGAGTGGGAGCCGGCCGCGGCCCACGTGCGCTCCGTGGCGGCGGCATCGGCTCCGTTCACCGTGCGCCTACGCGGAACCGGCAGCTTTCGACCGGTCTCCCCAGTGGTCTTCCTGAACGTGGTCTCCGGCGCGGAAGACTGTGCGAAGCTGCACCACGAGCTGCAGTCCGGGCCGCTGGCCCACGACCAGGAGTTCCCGTACCACCCGCATGTCACCATCGCCCACGACCTGCCCGAGGCGGACATGAACCGGGCGGCGGAGCAGCTGTCCGGGTTCGACGACGAATTCACGGTCGAGTCCATCGGCCTCTTCGACCATGACGAGGCCGGGAACTGGTCCCTGAGCGAGGAGCTGCGCCTTGGCTCGGACGACCCGCAGGGCTGAGCCCGAACCTGGTACCCGGGCGCCGGGAATCAGGGCACGCCGTTTCGTGGCGGCCCCGTCCCTGCCCCCGCCCAATCCGCTGGACCGCGCGGCGCTCGGGGAGCGCTGCCATCAACTCGGCCTGCAACTGGAGCTGACCCGACGCAATGGCGCGGGCACCTCCGCGGTCGTCTCCGCCCTGTTTAGCTGGAGCATAGCCGTGGTCGCACGGCTGTTCCCGATGCGGGTCTGGAACCTCTACGTCAGGCGCCGCGGGCCGCTGCTGGCCGCTGGTTGCGCCTACCGGATGTTCTTCTCCATCGCTGCGATGCTGGTGGCCGGGTTCGCCATCCTGGGCATCTTCGCCGCGGGAAATCCCGTGCTGAGCGACGGGATCATCGACATCGTGGCCGATGGCGTCCCCGGCCTGCTGAATACCGGTGAAGGCGGGCTCGCCACTCCCGAGCAGCTGCTGGGCAGCACCCGCATCGGCCCGACCCTGATCATTTCGCTGGCCGCCCTGCTGATCACCTCCCTGGGCTGGATCACCGGAATCCGCGAGGGCATCAGGACGGTGCTCGGACTGGCCCGTGACCGAACCAACCCCATCGTCTCCAAGCTGCGTGACCTGGGCACGCTGGGCATTCTCGCGGTGGCACTGTTGGCCACCAGCGTGCTGGGCATTGCGAGCACCTCGGTGCTTGAACGCCTGGCCGGTGTCATCGAGGTCGGCGTCGAGATCTCCTGGGCCACGACCCGGCTGGTCTCGCTCGTGGTGATGCTGCTGCTGGACGTGGCCGTCAGCATGGTCCTGTTCAGGGTCGCCTCCCGGGTGCGGATGCCCAAGAAGGTGTTGTGGACGCTGGCCATCGCCTCCGGCCTGGGTGCCAGCGTGCTGCGCTACTTTTCCGCGTTGTTGCTGGGAAGCCTCACCAGCAACCCGGTGTTGGCGCCCTTTGCGGTGATCCTGGGCCTGTTCGTTTGGTTCTTCCTGCTCAGCCAGGTCTACCTGGCCTGTGCCGCCGTCGGAGCCGTCATGTCGGCCGACCTGAAGCACGCCAAGGCCTGAACCCTCCGCGCCCCAACGACGCCTAGAACATTTCTCCCCGGGGCGAACCGAGGGACTGCCTGCGGCCGTGGATCTCGGACCGGACCTGCGCTTTAATCAGCGAAGGGCATCGTTCCAGCTGCCGGAAGGCCGGCAGTTGGAACGACGCCCCTCGGGCGGCTCTCTCCTTAGATCGAGCGGGCCAGGATGGCCTGCTTGACCTCGGCG
This sequence comes from Paeniglutamicibacter cryotolerans, assembly GCF_014190875.1. NCBI lineage: Bacteria > Bacillati > Actinomycetota > Actinomycetes > Micrococcales > Micrococcaceae > Paeniglutamicibacter > Paeniglutamicibacter cryotolerans. Next base: position 2,175,984 of record NZ_JACHVS010000001.1, read on the forward strand.
ATGGCCTGGGTGACCTGGATGCCACGCGGGCATGCTTCGGTGCAGTTGAAGGTGGTGCGGCAGCGCCACACGCCTTCCTTGTCGTTGAGGATCTCCAGACGCATGTCCCCTGCATCATCGCGCGAATCGAAGATGAAACGGTGGGCGTTGACGATCGCGGCCGGGCCGAAATACTGGCCATCGGTCCAGAACACCGGGCAGGAGGAGGTGCACGCGGCGCAGAGGATGCACTTGGTGGTGTCCTCGAATTTGGCGTGGTCCTCTGCCGACTGGTAGCGCTCCGTGGAGGGCTCGTGGTCCTTGTTCACCAGGAACGGCATGATCTCGCGGTAAGACTGGAAGAACGGCTCCATGTCGACGATCAGGTCCTTTTCAAGGGGCAGGCCCTTGATGGCTTCAACGGTGATCGGCTTGGAGTGGTCCAGGTCCTTGAGCAGGGTCTTGCAGGCCAGGCGGTTGCGGCCGTTGATGCGCATGGCATCGGAGCCGCAGACGCCGTGGGCGCAGGAGCGGCGGAACGACAGCGAGCCATCGTGCTCCCACTTGACCTTGTGCAGGGCATCCAACACTCGGTCGGTGCCGTACATGGTCAGCTCAAAGTCTTCCCAGTAGGCGTCGGCTGTGGTCTCCGGCAGGTACCGGCGGACACGCAGGGTGATGTTGAACTGCTGGATTTCTCCGCCGCCGCCCACACCCGGCTTCAATGTGATCTTTGAGGCTGGTTCCGGAAGTTCCGTGCTCATTAGTACTTACGCTCCATCGGCTGGTAACGGGTAAAGATAACGGGCTTGGTCTCCATGCGGATGCCGGAGATGCCCTCTGTGGTTGCCGAATCGTCCTTGTAGCACATGGAGTGCTTCATGAAGTTCTCATCGTCGCGATCCGGGTAGTCCTCGCGGTAGTGCCCGCCACGGGATTCCTTGCGGTGCATTGCAGCGGTGGTCATGACCTCGGCCATGTCCAGCAGGAAGCCCAGCTCAATGGCTTCGAGCAGGTCCAGGTTGAAACGCTTGCCCTTGTCCTGAACCGAGACGTTCTTGTACCGAACGCGCAGCGCCTCGATGACCTCGAGTGCTTCGTTCAGGGACTTCTCGTCACGGAAAACCTGCACATTAGCGTCCATGACCTCCTGCAGTTCCGCACGGATGGGGGCCACCCGCTCGGTTCCGGTGGAAGTAAGCATCGAGGAGATCTGATTGATCGTGAACGCCTCGGGATCTTCCGGGAGCTCGACGAAGTCGGCGCCTAATGCGTACTTTGCCGCCGAAACACCGGCACGCTTGCCGAACACATTGATGTCAAGCAGCGAGTTGGTGCCAAGCCGGTTGGATCCGTGCACCGAAACGCAGGCGACTTCACCGGCCGCGAACAGGCCCGGGATGATCGTGTCGTTGTCCTGCAGGACCTGGGTATCGATATTGGTCGGAATGCCGCCCATGGCGTAGTGCGCGGTCGGGTAGACAGGCACCGGATCCGTGAACGGTTCCACACCCAAATAGGTGCGGGCGAACTCGGTGATGTCCGGGAGCTTGGCTTCGATGTGCGCCGGCTCCAGGTGCGTAAGGTCAAGGAGGACATAGTCCTTCTTGGGGCCGCAACCACGTCCCTCGCGGACTTCGTTGGCCATGGCACGGGCGACGATGTCACGCGGCGCCAGGTCCTTGATGGTCGGTGCGTAGCGCTCCATGAAGCGCTCGCCCTCGGAGTTGCGCAAGATGGCGCCTTCACCACGTGCGCCCTCGGTGAGCAGGATGCCCAAGCCGGCGAGGCCGGTCGGGTGGAACTGGAAGAACTCCATGTCTTCCAGCGGGATGCCGTTGCGGAAGGCGATGCCCATGCCGTCACCGGTGAGGGTGTGCGCGTTGGACGTGGTCTTGAAGACCTTTCCGGCTCCGCCGGAGGCGAAGATGACGGACTTGGCCTGGAAGACGTGAAGTTCGCCCGTGGCGAGGTCGTAGGAAACGACGCCCGCGACGCGCTTCTGCTTGTAGGCGGTGCCGTCCTCGCGGAAGGCATCCTCCTCAACCATGAGCAGGTCGAGCACGTAGTACTCGTTGTAGAACTCGACGTTGTGCTTAACGCAGTTTTGGTACAGCGTCTGCAGGATCATGTGGCCGGTGCGGTCCGCTGCGTAGCAGGCGCGGCGCACGGCGGCCTTGCCGTGGTCACGGGTGTGCCCGCCGAAGCGGCGCTGGTCGATCTTGCCCTCGGGTGTGCGGTTGAACGGCAGACCCATCTTTTCCAAGTCGAGGACGGCGTCGATGGCTTCCTTGGCCATGATCTCGGCTGCGTCCTGATCAACTAGGTAATCGCCGCCCTTGATCGTGTCAAAGGTGTGCCATTCCCAGTTGTCTTCCTCGACGTTGGCCAATGCCGCACACATGCCACCCTGTGCCGCACCGGTGTGCGAACGCGTCGGGTAAAGCTTGGTGAGCACGGCCGTACGTGCGCGCTGGCCGGATTCGATGGCGGCGCGCATTCCGGCTCCGCCAGCGCCGACGATAACGACGTCGTACTTGTGTACCTGCATGCTGGATGCTCTCTCTCTGAATGCTCTAAATACTGATTCCCGGCGGCAAGCCGGTGCCCCTGGCTACTTATGCGTGGCAGATGGCGCCGGGCAGCGGGACGTTGTTGGCGTCCACCAAGCACGGATCAAAGGTGAAGATCACCAGGGTGCCCAGCACGATGATTACAGCCGTAGCCACGTAGAGGATGCCCTTAAGCCAGACACGGGTGAGTGCCTTCTCCGCGTAGTCGTTGATGATCGTACGAATGCCATTGGTGCCGTGCAGCATTGCCAGCCACAGCAAGGCCAGGTCCCAGAACTGCCAGACCGGGTCCGCCCACTTGCCGGCAACGAAGCCGAAGTCGAGGCCATTGATGCCGTCGCCGACCATTAGGTTCGCGAACAGGTGCCCGAAGATCAGGACAACAAGTGCGACGCCGGAAAGGCGCATGAAGAGCCAGGCGAGCATTTCGAAGCTGCCGCGGCTGGTCTTGGCACGGTTGTACTTCGGGTCGATGCGTCCCGAACGCGGAGCTTGGATTTCTGTGTTTGCCATGGCTTAGTGACCTCCGAAGGCGAGGGAAAGGTGGCGGATGGCGAAAGCAGCCATCGTGATGATCCAGAGGGCAAGGACGCCCCACAGGATCTGACGGTGGTATTTGGGCCCCCGCTTCCAGAAGTCCACCAGGATCAGTCGCAGGCCGTTGAAGGCGTGGAAGACGATGGCGGCGACTAGGGCGGTTTCGCCCAGCGCCATTAAGGGGTTCTTGTAGGTGCCAATAACTGCGTCGTAGGCACCGGGCGACATGCGCACCAGTGACGTATCGAGCACATGGACCAACAGGAACAAGAAAATAACGACACCTGTTACGCGGTGTCCCACCCAAGACCACATGCCTTCGCGGCCGCGGTAGAGGGTGCCTGACGAAGTCTTCGACACTGAATTAACCTCCATGCTTCGCAGGGCGTTTGTGAGTTTTCCACACAAAGAATTGACGCCGGTGCGCGAGCGTTCCTTGCCCGAGTTTAGACCACATCATCAGCCCCCGTCCTGCTTTAGCCCCATGGTTGTGAGTAGCGTCACCGGACATGCCCAAGACTCGCGGATTATCAGGCATCAAGTCCGTAATAGATCAGATGGAAGTGACCTAATAAGGGAGCGGCGAAGGGTCCTGGTTTCGGGAATGTGGATTAGCCTTGGTCAAATGAACGCAGAAATTCTGGCTCGCTTCTACGGCGTCATTCCCGCAGGCGGCGTCGGTACCCGGCTGTGGCCGCTGTCCCGGGCAGCAGCCCCCAAATTCCTTCACGACCTGACCGGCTCGGGTTCCACCCTGATCCGTGCCACGTATGAGCGGATGATTCCACTGACCGGTGACCGGATCATGGTCGTGACCGGGATGGCCCACCGCACCGCGGTGCTGGCGCAGCTTCCCGAACTGGCCGATGAGGACCTGGTTCTGGAATCCGAGCCCAAGGACTCGGCTGCGGCGATCGGCCTTGCAGCGGCCATCCTGCACCGCAGGAATCCTGACCTGATCATGGGCTCGTTCGCCGCGGACCAGGTGATCGGCCCGGTCGAGGTGTTCCAGGACGCCGTCCGCGAGGCCATCGCCACGGCGGCAACGGGCAAGATCGTGACCATCGGCATCCGCCCGACCCTTCCCTCGTCCGGGTTCGGTTACATCCGCACGGGTGCGAAGCTGGAGGTCGACGGGGCCCCTTCCGCCCGCGACGTGGTCGAATTCGTCGAAAAGCCCAGCGAGGACACGGCTCGCGGATATCTGGCCAGCGGCGACTACCTGTGGAACGCCGGCATGTTCGTGGCCCCGGTGTCGCTGATGCTCGAGCACCTGGCACGGAACGAACCGGCCTTGCACGACGGCCTGCAGGAAATCGCTGCCGCCTGGGACACCCCCGAGCGGGACGAGGTCAAGGCCCGGATCTGGCCGACTCTGCCGAAGACGGCCATCGATTACGCGGTGGCCGAGCCCGCCGCCGCCGCCGGAGACGTCGCCGTGATTCCGGGGGTCTTCAACTGGGACGACGTCGGGGACTTCGCCGCCATCGGCCGGTTGAACCCGGCCTCCGAATCCACCGGGATCACCGTCATGGGGGATGGGGCCCGCGTCTACTCCGATGATGCCTCGGGCATCGTGGTCAGCGACACCAAGCGGGTGATTGCGCTGATCGGCATCCAGGACGTGGTCATCGTCGATACCCCTGACGCCTTGCTGGTCACCACCAAGGACCACGCGCAGTCGGTCAAGAAGGCAGTGGAACACCTCAAGGCCTCCGGCGACATCGACGTCCTGTAGCCCCGCGACACATGGGGGTTACAAACAGGCGGGCGGTAACCGGGCGCAGTAGTGTTTTGAGTGTGCAGACGACTTCAGGAAAAACACAGCAGATCCCTTCGGTGGCGCCCTGGGTGGCCCCGCTCATGGAACGGCTTCTAGCGTTCCGGCGCGATGTGCATGCAAACCCCGAACTGTCCTTCCATGAGCACCGCACCACGGCGCTCATCGCCTCCACGCTGCGGGAGTCCGGACTGGAGCCGGTGCTGCTCGAGGGAACGGGCGCCTTCGTCGACATCGGGGCGGGCCCGATAGCCCTGGCGCTCCGCGCGGATATCGATGCGCTGCCGATCCTCGAGGAAACCGGGCTCGACTACGCCTCCACCAACGAGGGCGTCTGCCACGCCTGCGGCCACGACATTCACACCACGGTGATGATCGGCGTCGCGCTCGCGCTCAAGTCCATGCTCGACGACGGCATGCTGACCGGCCGCGTCCGCGTGATCTTCCAGCCCGCCGAGGAGACCATGCCCGGCGGGGCCCTCTCGGTGATCGCCCAGGGCGTGCTGGACGAGGTTCCTCGCATCCTGGCCCTGCATTGCGAACCGCGCATCGATGTCGGCAGCATCGGCACCCGCATCGGCGCCATCACTTCCGCCTCCGACACCATCAAGATCGAACTGGTCGGCCGCGGCGGACACACCTCGCGGCCGCACCTGACCGAGGACATGGTCTTCGCGCTCTCGCAGATCGCCATCAACGTCCCGGCCGTGCTGGGTCGGCGGATCGACGTGCGTTCGGCCGTCTCGGTGGTCTGGGGCCAGATCCACGCCGGTAGCGCGCCGAATGCCATTCCCGCCGCCGGCTACCTCGCCGGGACCATGCGCTGCCTCGATGGCGAGGCCTGGGCCGGTGCCGGGGACCTGCTCGACGAGGTGGTTCGCCAGGTGGCGGCCCCGTACGGCGTCGAGGTGAAGCTCGAGCATACCCGTGGTGTGCCGCCGGTGATCAACACCGAATCCGAGACGGACCTGATTGAGGATTCCGCGCGTGCCGAGATCGGTTCGGCCGCAATAGTGCTCACCCCTCAGTCCATGGGCGGGGAGGACTTCGCCTGGATGACGAACAAGGTTCCCGGTTCGATGCTGCGTCTGGGCACCCGCACCCCGGGAGGGGAGACCTACGACCTGCACCGCGGAGATTACATTCCCGACGAGCGGTCTATTGTTACGGGCGTCACTGTGATGGCCGCCGCATCACTGCGGGCCATCGCGCAGCTTCAGGACGGGGACGTCCGGCGGTAAACCATCTTCCTACCTGTGGAAACGGAAGCGGGTCGGCAGGCCCGTGGAGGCCGTTGCGCGGGGAGTTCCGGAGGTCGGGGTGTCAGTTTGTTTCGATCACGTTTAGGATATGGGTTGTCGTTACAACCGTTTCACAAATCGGTGTCGACGCTTCGCGACGAAAACAGAGCAATCCTGCGGACACTCGGGCGCGAATGCAATGGTCATCATTCGTATCTGGAGGAACCTTGAAGAATTCCCTTAAATCGATCACGCGCAAGGGCACTATGGCTGCCGCCATCCTCGGCGCCTCCGCACTCGTGCTCTCCGGCTGCGGTGCCGCACCGGAAGCCAAGCCCGACGCTGCCAGCCAGGCCCCGACAGTCGACTACACGGCCTGCATGGTCTCCGATGAGGGCGGTTTCGACGACAAGTCATTCAACCAGGCCTCCTACGAGGGCCTGTTGCGCGCCAAGGCCGATCTCGGCGTGAAGATCAACTCGGCCGAGTCGACCTCGTCGACCGATATGAAGCCGAACATCGAGTCGATGGTCAGCGCTGGCTGCAACATCATCGCCACCGCCGGATTCAAGATCGGCGACGCCACGCTCGAGGCGGCGAAGAAGTACCCGAAGGTCGACTTCGCCATCGTCGACTTCGGTTACGAGACCATGCCGGCAAACCTCCGTTCGCTGAGCTACAACACTGATGAAGCTGCCTTCCTGGCCGGCTACTCGGCAGCTGCCTACACGAAGACCGGCAAGGTCGGTACCTTCGGCGGTGCCGAGATCCCGCCCGTGACCATCTTCATGGATGGCTTCCTGCAGGGTGTCAAGCACTTCAACGAGGTCAAGAACAAGGACGTCCAGGTCGTCGGCTGGGGCACCTCGAAGTCATTCGTCAACGACTTCACCAACACCGTGAAGGCACGTCAGATCGCCGACAACATGATTGCCGACGGCGTTGACGTCATCATGCCGGTCGCCGGCCCGCTGGGCCAGGTCGCCGTTGACGCGGTCAACGAGTCCTCCTCCGACACCGATGCAGTCGTCTGGGTAGACACCGACGGCTTCGAATACGCCAAAAACGGCAAGGACGTCGTCCTGACCTCCGTCATGAAGGAAATGGGCAAGACCGTTGAGGAGTCCATCGACATGGGCCTGAAGGGGACGTTCAAGTCCGAGGCCTACGTTGGCACGCTCGCCAACGGCGGCGTCGCCATGGCTCCGTTCCACAACTTCGCCGACAAGGTCCCTGCTGACCTGCAGGCCGAGGTCGATGCGCTGAAGGCCGACATCATCGCCGGCAAGATCAAGGTATCCTCCGGCTCCTAGCCGAGGGAACGATGGACGGCCGTGGCCGGGACGGGGATGCCTCCCCTCCCGGCCACGGCCGATCCATCCCCACCCAGCAACGAAGAACAATATCGCTTCCCAACCTCCAGGGCGGAAAATCGGCATGAAATTGGAACTGCAAGGGATCACTAAGTCCTTCGACGGATTCGTGGCCAACGACCATATCGACCTCGTGGTCGAACCGGGACAGGTCCACTGTCTCCTCGGTGAGAATGGGGCCGGCAAGTCGACCCTGATGAATGTGCTTTTCGGACTCTACGAACCCACCGAGGGCCGGATCCTGATCGACGGTGAACCTGTGGTCTTCAAGGGCCCCGGTGACGCCATGGCAGCCGGCATCGGCATGGTGCACCAGCACTTCATGCTGATCCCGGTGTTCACTGTCGCCGAAAACGTCGCCCTGGGCAACGAGAAGACGGGTGTCGCCGGCTTCCTGAAACTCGAGGAGACCCGCAAGGCCATCCGCGAGATCTCCGACCGCTACGGATTCGACGTCGATCCCGATGCGCTGGTCGAGGACCTCCCGGTCGGCGTGCAGCAGCGCGTGGAAATCATCAAGGCGCTGGTTCGCAACGCGAACCTGCTGATCCTCGATGAGCCGACCGCCGTGCTGACGCCGCAGGAAACCGACGAACTGATCTCGATCATCGGCCAGCTGACTGCCGCCGGTACCTCGATCATCTTCATCTCGCACAAGCTGCGCGAGGTCAAGGAGGTCTCCGACAAGATCACCGTGATCCGCCGCGGCAAGGTAGTGGGCACAGCCAACCCCGACGCCCCCGTCACGGAACTCGCATCGCTGATGGTCGGTCGTTCGGTCGAGCTTTCGCTCGGCCGCACCCAGGCAGTTCCCGGGGAAGCGAAGCTGCAGATCCGCAACCTGCTGGTGCGCCACGAAAACGGCGTGCCCGCAGTGGACCATGTCTCCTTCGACGTCCATGCCGGTGAGATCCTCGCCGTCGCCGGTGTCCAGGGCAATGGCCAGACCGAACTGGTCGAGGCCATCATGGGCCTGCGTGAAAAGGCCACCGGCTCGATCCTGCTCGACGGGAACGAACTGCTGGGCCGCAGCGTCAAACAGATCATCAACGCCGGCGTCGGGTACGTCCCGGAGGACCGCAGCACGGACGGGCTGATCGGCTCCTTCAGCATTGCCGACAACCTGGTCCTGAACCGCTATGACCGGGCCCCCATGTCCAAGGGATTGGCCCTGAAACCGGCCAAGATCGCCGCGTCCGCCGTGGAAAAGGTCGCCGAGTACGACGTCCGTGCCGGTTCCGCGCAATCGCTCATCTCGACGTTGTCCGGCGGTAACCAGCAGAAGGTCGTACTGGCGCGCGAATTCTCGCGCCCGCTCGAGCTCTTCATCGCCTCGCAGCCCACGCGCGGCGTCGACGTGGGGTCCATCGAGTTCCTGCACCGCCGGATCCTTGCCGAGCGCGACTCCGGTACCCCTGTGATCATCGTTTCCACCGAACTCGACGAGGTCAGGGAGCTGGGTGACCGCATTGCAGTGCTCTTCCACGGAGAACTGATGGGGATTGTCCCGGGCAACACCAGTCGAGAGGTGCTGGGCCTCATGATGGCCGGCACCAGCGCCGAGGAGGCCTTGGCGCAGGTCGCGGCCGAGCCCGGCGAGCACACCACAGAACAGCGCCCGACCTTGCCGGGAGGCATCGCATGAGCACCACCACCACCGAAAAGGCCGGGCCGGGTCTGGGGGAGCGGATACGCACCTCCAGCGCCGTTGTCTCGTTCCTGGCCATCGTCCTGTCGATGATCGTCGGCGGCATCCTGATCGCCATCACCGACGAGGCGACCATCGCCGCTTCGAAGTACTTCTTCGCCGCCCCGATGGACATGCTCGCCGCAGCTTGGGAGGCAGCTTCCGGCGCCTACGCCGCGATGTTCCGCGGGGCGATCTTCGACTACCGGGCCGACACGTTCACGGGCATGATCAAACCGATCACCGAGACCCTGACCATGGCCACGCCGCTGATCACTGCCGCACTGGGCGTCGCACTGGCATTCCGGGCGGGCCTGTTCAACATCGGTGCCCAGGGCCAGCTGATTATCGGTGCAACGCTTGCCGGATACATCGGCTTCACGCTGAACCTGCCCTGGCCGCTGCACATCCTGCTCATCATCATCGCCGCGGCACTCGGAGGTGCACTCTGGGGCGGGATCGTCGGCGTGCTCAAGGCCCGCACCGGCGCCCACGAGGTGATCCTGACGATCATGCTCAACTACGTCGCCATCTACCTGCTCGCGTTCCTGCTGAGCACCCCGATGATGCAGCGCGCCGGTTCCAACGACCCGGTCAGCCGACCCATCAACGAGTCGGGCACCTACCCGCTGATCTTCGGCCCCGATTTCAGGACCCACTTCGGACTGATCATCGCGTTGCTTGCCGTCTGGGGCGTCTGGTGGCTGCTTGAACGCTCCACCACCGGGTTCGAGCTCAAGGCGGTCGGTGCCAATGCCTCGGCGGCACGCACCGCCGGCATCAACACCACCCGGGCCATTGTCCTGGCGATGGTCATCGCCGGTGCCCTGGCCGGGCTCTCGGGCGCCGCGCAGGTCAACGGCACCGAACACTTCGTCGAAGGCAGCGTCGCTGCAAGCATTGGCTTCGACGCGATCACCGTCGCGCTGCTGGGCCGCTCGCGTCCGCTGGGCGTACTTGCAGCTGCACTGCTCTTCGGGGCCTTCCGCTCCGGCGGAGTGGCCATGCAAACCCAGACCGGAACGCCGATCGACATCGTGCTGGTGGTCCAGTCGCTGATCGTGCTCTTCATCGCCGCACCTCCACTGGTGCGCTCGATCTTCGGCATGAACGCGCGCAAGCGCAAACCGGCCAAGAAAACCCCCGACGATACCGAACCGACGCCTCCAAGCGCCGCAGTGACCACCGGGAGCACCCTGTGAACGACACCAAACAGCGCACCAAGAAGGTCACCGGCCGCCGCCGCCAAGGGACGGCAGCGGCAACTGAACTCGACTGGAAGCCGGCCATCGGCTACTCCATCGGCGCCCTGATCGCACTGCTGGTCTTTGCGATCAGCGCCCCCCACTCGACCGCCACCTTCAGGCTTTCCGGACCCGGCGACAAGATCGAGATGGCACCGCTGGTCATTCCCGCGGCGGCTGCCGGCTGGATCCTTGCGATCGTGCTGATCGCTGGAGCCGTCCTGGCCCTGCTGAACGCCCGCGCCGGAAGGAAGAACCCCGGCTGGCTGGCGTTGTCCTACGGGGCAGTATTCCTGGTCGCGTTCCTGATCTGGGTCGTCGGCACGGCAAACAACCCGAACATCTCGCTGGTCACGCTGTTGGGAGGCTCGCTTGCACTGGCACTGCCGATGGTCTTCGGCTCGCTGTCCGGCGTGTTCGCCGAACGCTCCGGCGTGGTGAACATCGCCATCGAGGGCCAGCTGCTGCTCGGCGCCTTCGCCGCCGCGGTGGGTGGCTCGATCAGCCAGAACGTCTATGTGGCCATGATCTGCGCCGCCGTGGGCGGTGTGGTCGTCTCGGCCCTGCTGGCACTCTTCGCCATCAAATACATGGTCAACCAGATCATCGTCGGCGTGGTGTTGAACGTGCTGGTCTCGGGCCTCACGGCCTTCTTCTTCGGCACGCTGCTGGCACCGAACGCCGACGCGCTGAATTCGCCCCCGCGGCTCAAATCCCTGGCCATCCCCGGCCTGTCAGACATCCCGGTCATCGGCCCGCTGCTCTTTGACCAGACGCTGCTGGGCTATGCGATGTTCGTGGCGGTCGGAGCCGTCTGGTTTGCGTTGTACAAGACCCGCTGGGGCCTGCGCGTGCGGGCCGTCGGCGAGCACCCGAAGGCGGCCGACACGGTGGGCATCAAGGTCAACCGCGTCCGCGTGAACAACGTGCTGATCGGCGGAGCCATCGCCGGCCTCGGCGGCAGCTACTACACGCTGGTCTCGGTCAGCCAGTTCAGCAAGGACATGACTGCCGGTGCCGGCTTCATCGCCCTGGCCGCGTTGATCTTCGGTCGCTGGAACCCGATCGGTGCGTTCTTCGCTGCCCTGCTCTTCGGCTTCGCCACCAACCTGCAATACGTGCTGGGCCAGGCCGGAACCGCGGTTCCGAGCCAGTTCATGGCGATGCTGCCGTACGTGGTGACGATCTTCGCCGTCGCCGGCCTGGTCGGCAAGTCCCGCGGACCCGCCGCCTCCGGCGAACCCTATGTGAAGGAATAGGTGGATAGCCCGATGGTTTCGGAACCAATCAACGAGGCGACGTGGGAGCAGCTGCGCGTTGCTGCCACCAACGCCATGGGACGCGCCTACGCGCCGTACTCGAAATTCAACGTCGGCGCCGCGGCACTGACCGAGGACGGACGCGTGGTCTCCGGCTGCAACGTGGAAAACGCAGCCTACGGCGTGACGCTCTGTGCCGAGTGCACGCTCGTCGGGGCGCTGTACATGAGCGGCGGCGGGCGGATCCGCGCCTTCTACTGTGTCGACGGGGCGGGCAACGTGTTGATGCCCTGTGGGCGCTGCCGGCAGCTGCTGCACGAACACCGGGCTCCCGGCATGGTGCTGATGACCGCTTCGGGCATCAGGACCATGGACCAGATGCTTCCCGACGCCTTCGGGCCAGACCGGCTGAACATCACCTAGCGATCCACCGGGCGCCGGACCACTGGTCCGGCGCCCGACCTCATTTACCACCTCGTGAAAGGCCCCCCACCATGAGCACCGAAGCCTTCGACGCCGTCGAGATCATCCGCATCAAGCGCGACCGCGGGGTACTGTCTGCAGCACAGATCGACTGGACCATCGACGCCTATACCCGCGGGGTGATAGCCGAGGAACAGATGGCCGCGCTGAACATGGCCATCCTGCTCAACGGCATGGACCGGGCGGAGATCTCGTGCTGGACCACGGCGATGATCAACTCGGGCGAGCGCATGGACTTCTCGTCGCTGCGCAATGCCGACGGGACGGCCAAACTCACCACCGACAAGCACTCCACCGGCGGCGTGGGGGATAAGACCACGTTGCCGCTGGCCCCGCTGGTCGCGGCGTTCGGGGTGGCCGTCCCGCAGCTCTCGGGCCGGGGACTGGGGCACACCGGTGGCACCCTGGATAAGCTCGAGTCGATCCCCGGCTGGCGGGCCCACCTGTCCAACGAGGCGATGATGGCCCAGCTCTCCGACTGCGGCGCCGTGATCTGTGCGGCCGGTTCCGGGCTGGCCCCGGCGGACAAGAAGCTCTATGCACTGCGCGACGTCACCGGGACGGTGGAGGCCATCCCGCTGATCGCCTCCTCGATCATGAGCAAGAAGATCGCCGAGGGCACCGGGGCGCTGGTGCTCGATGTGAAGGTCGGCTCGGGCGCGTTCATGAAGGATCTGGCCCAGGCCCGCGAGCTGGCAACCACCATGGTGGCCCTGGGCCAGGACGCCGGGGTCCGGACCGTGGCGCTGCTGACCAACATGGACACGCCCCTGGGGCGCACCGCCGGCAACGCGATAGAGGTGGCCGAGTCGATTGAGGTGCTTGCCGGCGGCGGACCCGCCGATCTGGTCGAGCTGACCGTCGCACTGGCCACCGAGATGCTCGCCGCCGTCGGGATGACCGACGTGGACGTGGCTTCAGCGCTGAAAGACGGCCGGGCCATGGACGTGTGGCGGCGCATGATCCGCTCCCAGGGCGGAGATCCGGATGCCGCGCTGCCGGTGGCCCGGGAATCAGAGGTGCTGTACGCGCAGGCCGACGGGGTGCTCAGCGCACTTGATGCAATGGATGTCGGTGTCGCCGCCTGGCGGCTGGGAGCCGGCAGGGCGCGCCGCGAGGATCCGGTGCAGGCCGGGGCCGGAGTGCTCATGCACGCCAAGCCCGGGGACGTGGTGCGTCGCGGCCAGCCGCTGCTGACCATGCTCACCGACACGCCCGAGCGCTTCGAACGGGCCAGGAACGTGCTCGAAGGTGCTGCGACCATCGCCCCGGAGGGCAGCCGCAGCGGCCAGCAACTGATCCTGGAGCGCATAGCCGAGTAACGGTGCGGCTCCGGCGCCGGGGGATGACCCTGATTGACCCCTGAATCATCCCGGGGGTGGAGGTCAAAAGTGCCTGGCATGATCGAGAATGGAAGGGCAGCACCCCCGAGAAAAACCATCAACACTTTGCGCAGGAAGCCGGTACCCCGTGGATGTCATTAACGAAGCGATCCACCACGCATCTAATGCGTGGTGGATCCTGCCCGTGGTGTACATTTTCTGCCTCATTGACGGGATGCTGCCGATCCTGCCCAGCGAGACCCTTTTGGTTGCCCTGGCCTCCGTGGCGGTGGGTACCGGAACGCCGAACATGTTCCTCCTGGCACTGGTCGGCGCGCTGGGCGCCATCAGCGGGGACCAGATCGCCTACCGGCTGGGCCGGCGGATCGGCACCGAACGCTTCGGCTGGATGCGCACCCGCCGATCGCGGAAGCTCTTCGCCTTCGCCTCGCATGAACTGATGAAACGCGGGGCGCTGCTGATCTTCACGGCCCGCTACATCCCGGTGGGTCGCGTCGCGGTGAACTTCACCGCCGGTGCGACGAACTTCTCGATCCGTCGCTTCACCGTGCTCGACGTGATCGGCTGCCTGACGTGGTCCGGGTACTCGGTGGCGATCGGGGCACTGGCCGGGAAATGGTTCCACGACAACCAGCTGCTGGGGATCGGCATTTCCATCGTGCTGGCGATCATCATGGGATTCCTCATCGACCGGGTGATCACGCTGGTGCTCAAGCGCCTGGGCCAGGACACCGAGGCGGACACCTACTCGCACCTGCGCGAGGCCGAGGCTGCCGAACGCAAGAAGACGCCGATCACGATCCCGGGGGACATCATCGAACCCGGCACCGGCAGCTGAACCGGGAATCGCGTGGCGGTGTCGCCGGGCCCCGATCACCAGTAGGCTGTGAAGCGTGACTGAAGAGCTGATCCTTACCGCATATGACCCCGAGTTCGACTTCCGCAGCCTGCCCAAGGTATCGCTGCACGACCACCTTGATGGGGGCCTGCGACCGGCCACCATCGTGGAGCTGGCCGCCGAGGTCGGCCACGAGCTTCCCACCACCGATCCGGTGGCACTGGGCGAATGGTTCCGCGCATCGGCGGACTCCGGATCGCTCGAGCGCTACCTGGAAACGTTCGACCACACCCTTGCCGTGATGCAGACCCGCGAAGCCCTGATCCGCGTTGCCCGTGAATTCGTTCAGGACCTGGCCGATGACGGAGTCATCTACGGCGAGGTCCGCTGGGCCCCGGAGCAGCACCTGAGCCGCGGCCTGTCCCTGGACGACGTCGTCGAAGCGGTCCAGCAGGGCCTGACCGAGGGCGTCGAAGCGGTCAAGGAAACCGGCCGCCCGATCCAGGTCGGCCAGCTGATCACCGCCATGCGCCATGCCGACCGCGGCGTGGAGATCGCCGAGCTCGCGCTGCGCCACCGCAGCCGCGGCGTCGTCGGCTTCGACATCGCCGGCGCCGAGGCCGGCTTCCCGCCCGCGCGGCTGAAGGAGGCCTTCGACCTGCTGGCACAGAACATGTTCCCGACCACGGTGCATGCCGGCGAGGCCGCTGGCCTGGATTCCATCGTCGATGCCATCGTCACCGGCCGGGCACAGCGCCTGGGCCACGGCGTGCGCATCGCCGAGGACATCGAGATCGAATTCGGCGGAACCGATGACGACGGGCAGGACGTCGACGAGGACACCGGACTGGTCACCCTGGGCCCGGTCGCCAACTGGGTCCGCGACCGCGGCATCGCCTTGGAGATCTGCCCGTCCTCGAACCTGCAGACCGGCGCCACGGCCGAGTTCGGGGAAGGCATCGAATCGCACCCGATCGACCTGCTCTACCAGACGGGCTTCACCGTCACCATCTCCCCGGACAACCGGCTGATGAGCGGCACCACGCTCTCGGACGAGTTCGAACTACTCGTGGAGGCCTTCGACTATGACCTCGACGACCTGCTCGAATTCACGCTCAACGCCGCAGAGGCGGCGTTCCTGCCGCTGGAGGAGCGCGAACTGCTCGTCGAGTACATCAACGATGCCTACGCCGAGCTCGGTGACGAGGACGACGAAGAGTACGAGGACGGCGAGGACCAGGACTAGGTCCCGAGACCACCGATGCCCGCCGCCCCGCATCCCGGGACGGCGGGCATCGGTGCTTGGCCGGCGAAACTAGTTGAAGGAGAACCCCAGAAAATGAGCGCCAGCACCGACAGGCTGATCTGGATCATCGGTGCGCTGCGTGAGCACTGTGCCTGGACCCACGCGCTGACCCACCGGGACCTGATGACCTACCTCGTGGAGGAATGCTACGAACTTCTCGAAGCGGTCGAGGACCGGCATCCCGATGCCGAGCTGCGCGGGGAGCTGGGAGACGTCCTGCTCCAGGTCGTCCTGCATGCGGCGATCGCCCGCGAACGCGGGGCCTTCGACTTCGACGACGTGGCCGACACCCTGTCCGCGAAGATGATCCGCCGCAACACCCACGTCTTCACGCCCGAGGGGACGCTGCGTGGATCCTTCCCGAGCTCGACCGCCGAGATCATCGCCTCCTGGGACGCCGCCAAGGCCGCCGAGAAGGCCGGCGGGGAGGCACCATCGGCCGTCCCCGCACCGACGGCCGGGCTGCCGCGGAACCTTCCGGCACTGATGCTCGCCCAGAAGGCGCTGTCGAGGATCGACCGAGCGGCCGATGCCAGGCTGCCGGCCGGGTTGGAGCCCGCTGCCGCCGCACGCGAGCTGGGGGAACGTTCCGCCGCGGTGCTGGCCTCCGAGGAGGCGCTGGGAGATCACCTGCTGGCAGTTGCCGCCGCCGCGCGCGGCGCCGGACTGGACGCCGAGGCGGCACTGCGCGGTGCCGTGGCGCGGGCGCTGGCGGGAACACCGGGCAACCCCGCTTCATGACTTGGGCAACCCGGCCCCGGCCGCGCTAGGCTATAGGCAGGCAATGGTGCCTGCCCGCAGAGCACATCGACCCGCACATCCCCACTTGAAGGAGTACCTTCCCATGGCCTTGATCGATGCCATCCACGCCCGCGAGATCCTCGATTCCCGCGGCAATCCGACCGTCGAGGTTGAAGTTCTGCTCTCCGACGGGGCAATGGGCCGCGCCGCAGTTCCCTCCGGTGCCTCCACCGGTGCCTTCGAAGCGGCCGAGCGCCGCGACGGCGACATGTCCCGCTACCTGGGCAAGGGCGTGCTCGGTGCCGTTGAATCGGTACTCGACGAGATCCAGGATGCCCTCATCGGCATGGACGCCACCGACCAGCGCGCCATCGACTCCGAGATGATCGAGCTCGACGGCACGGCCAACAAGTCCCGCTTCGGTGCCAACGCCATCCTGGGTGTTTCGCTGGCAGTGGCCAACGCGGCGGCCGAGTCCTCGAACCTGCCGCTGTACAAGTACCTGGGTGGCCCGAACGCCCACGTACTGCCGGTTCCGCTGATGAACATCCTCAATGGCGGCTCCCACGCCGACTCGGATGTCGACATCCAGGAATTCATGATCGCCCCGATCGGCGCAACGACCTTCTCCGAGGGTTTGCGCTGGGGCGTCGAGGTCTACCACTCGCTCAAGGCGGTGCTGCAGGAAAAGAACCTGTCCACCGGCCTGGGCGACGAGGGCGGCTTCGCCCCGAACCTGCCCTCCAACCGCGCCGCATTGGAACTGATCACCGAGGCGATCACCCGCGCCGGGTACACCCCGGGCACCGATATCGCCATGGCACTGGACGTCGCCTCCTCGGAATTCTTCAATGACGGTGCCTATTCCTTCGAGGGCCAGACCCGCACCGCCCAGGAGATGAGCGACTACTACGCCCAGCTCGTGGCCGACTTCCCGCTGGTCTCCATCGAGGACCCGCTGGACGAGGACGACTGGGACGGCTGGAAGACGCTGACCGACGCCATCGGTGCCAAGGTCCAGCTGGTCGGCGATGACTTGTTCGTCACCAACCCGGAGCGCCTGGCCCGCGGCATCAAGACGGCAACGGCCAACTCGCTGCTGGTGAAGGTCAACCAGATCGGCTCGCTGACCGAGACCATGGACGCCGTGTCCATGGCCCAGCGTGCCGGTTACACCACCATCACCTCGCACCGCTCCGGCGAAACCGAGGACACCACGATCGCCGACATCTGCGTTGCAACCAACGCAGGTCAGATCAAGACCGGTGCCCCGGCCCGCTCCGAGCGCGTTGCCAAGTACAACCAGCTGCTGCGCATCGAAGAGGAACTCGGTGATGCGGCAGTGTATGCCGGCCGTGGCGCCTTCCCGCGTTTCGTTGCCTAAGCACGAAGAATAACGCGTAGTCTCGTGAGGGGAACCGTTCAACGGTTCCCCTCACTGTTCGTTTGGTGCCTCAGTGAATCGGATTTTTCAGGAGCGGCCGCCGCCGGCAGGTGAGTGGCCGGGAGAGGGGCAACAGTTCCATGGCCGAGAGACGCCCACCGATGCCGCGCAATGGCGGCCGCCCCTCTTCGGCGGCGCCGCGCAGCGGACGCTCCGCCGAGTCGACACCCGTCACGCCCCTCCCGGCGGATCCGCAGCCTGTGAACCCTCTCCAGGCACCGAAGGTCGTGGCGATGGGCGCCATTCCAGAGAACCGCCGGTCGGCATCGAACCCGGCCAGGCGCCGATCCACACCCCAGGCCCCGGCCAAGCTTCCGCTCAAGCTCAAGGCGCAGACGCCCAACACCAAGCCCAAGACCAAGACGCCGGCCAAGGCGCCGGCCAAGTTCCCTGTCCCGCCCAAAGCCCAGGCCCCGAGGCAGCGGCCGACCGCCTCCCAGCGCCGTTCCGATGACCGGACCATGCTCTCGGGCGCCATCCGTGCTCCGCACGGCAGCGAACCGGTGGAACCGAAGCTCAAGGGCAAGGCCAACACCGAGGATTCGAAACCGATTCCGGCCCGCAGCTTCTCCGGACGACTGCTCGTGCTCTCGCTGGTGCTGGCGGTATTTGCCGTGATGCTGGTGCCCACCATCGGCATCTACACGCGTCAGCGCGCCGAAATCAGCGACCTGCGCGCCTCGATCGCGGACAAGCAGGTTGAGCAACAGGAACTCAAGGACCAGATAGCCCGCTGGGACGATCCGTTGTATATCAAGCAGCAGGCCCGCGATCGCATAAACTTGGTGATGCCGGGCGAGCGCAATTACATGGTGATTGGCTCCTCGGCAACCAGCCCAGAGGCCGAACCGGTCAATGAGAGCCCCGAACAGGTCCGTACGGATCTGCCGTGGGTCGACGCACTGTGGGACACCGTCCAGCGCGCCGCCACGGATTAAAACGAACCAGGAGGACCCTGCGGTGGCCACCACGCAGCCCAAGCACCACGAAGCACTCGACGCGGCAGCCCGCGTGCCCAGCGAGTCCGACCTCGAGACGCTCAGCCGGCAGCTGAACCGCCCGGTCCGCGACGTCGTGGAGATCGGGGCCCGCTGCGTGTGCGGAAACCCGCTGGTTGCCACCACGGCGCCACGGCTGTCCTCCGGGATCCCGTTCCCGACCACGTACTACCTGACCCACCCGGTGATCACGGCCGCCGTTTCTCGGCTCGAGGCAGCCGGCGTGATGAACGAGATGAACGAGGAGCTGGGTGCCAATGCCGCATTGGCGGCAGCCTACGCCTCGGCCCACGATCACTACCTCGCCGTCCGCGACGCGATCGGGGAACGCTCCGGAACCGGCGAGGTGCCGGAAATCGCCGGCGTCTCCGCCGGCGGAATGCCCACCCGCGTCAAGTGCCTGCACGTGCTGGTCGGCCACTCGCTGGCAGCCGGACCGGGTGTGAACCCGCTCGGTGACCGTGCGCTGGCGGCCATCGCCGAATGGTGGACCCCCGAGGTCTGCCGGTGCGCAGGCGCCTGGGACACCGAGGGCGAGGCCCCGATCCGGGACCGCAGCCGCCACGTGAAGACCCAGGCCGGGGATCCGGAAACCAAGAAGCGTGAACGCGCGGCCGCTCGTGCCGCCCGCGAAGCGGCCGAGGCAGCCGGGCAGGAGGGCTGATGCCCCGCATCGCGGCAATCGACTGCGGAACCAACTCAATTCGTCTGCTCATCGCCGACGCACACCATGAGGACGCCGGCGTGGTGCTGGTGGACGTGGTGCGTGAAATGCGCATCGTGCGCCTGGGCCAGGGCGTCGACGCCACTGGCGCCTTCGCCGAGGAGGCATTGAACCGTACCTTCGCGGCCGTCGATGAATACGCGGGCATGATCGCCGGGCACGGGGCCACTGCTGTGCGTTTCGTTGCCACATCGGCCACCCGCGACGCCTCGAACCGCCAAGTCTTCATCGACGGCGTGCGGGAGCGGCTGGGCATCGAGCCCGAGGTGGTTCCCGGCACCGAAGAGGCAGCGCTGTCCTTCGCCGGGGCCGTTTCAGTTGCGCCACCGGGACCCGGAGAGACCGTATTGGTCGTTGACCTGGGTGGCGGCTCGACCGAGTTGGTTCTGGGTGATGCCGATGGAGTACTTGCCTCGATCAGCCTCGACATGGGCTGCGTGCGCCACACCGAACGCTTTCTGCGCTCGGATCCACCCACGGCCAGCGAGATCTCCGAGGCCGAGGCGGAGATCACCGCCCGTCTCGAGGAGGCCTTTGCCGTGGTCCCGGTGGAGCAGGCCGTGCGGATCATCGGCGTTGCGGGGACCATCACCACGCTGACGGCCCATGGCCTGGGACTCGAGGCGTACGACTCGGCCGCCATCCACGGTGCTGAACTTCCGCTGGAGACCATTGCCGGATCGGCCGCTGAATTGCTGGCAGCCAACCGGTCCGAGCGTTCGGCCTACGGCTTCATGCACCCGGGCCGGGTGGATGTGATCGGCGCCGGCGCCCTGATCTGGAAGGGCCTGCTCGAGCAGGTCGCCGCCCGAAGCGGTGGCAGAATCACCAGCGCGCTTACATCAGAGCACGATATTCTTGACGGCATTGCGTTGGGCCTCGTCGAGTCCCTGCCAAGCCCCTGAGCAACTACCACCGGCAGGAGACCACCCCGATGGGTAAAAAGCTGAACCGCTTGGCCGGCTTCGTGCTGTCCGCAGGACTATGCGCTGGCGGCATCCTGGGTACGGCGGCTGCCGCACATGCCGACCATGTCAGGGACGGGCAGTACTGGCTCGAGGACTACGGTATCGAGCGGGCCTGGGGGGTCAGCAAGGGCGCCGGGGTGAAGGTCGCCGTGATCGATACCGGCATCGACGATACCCACCCGGACCTGCTCGGCGTAGTGGTCGGCGGCCGGGACTTCTCCAAGGCCGGCAACGTCACCGGGACCAAGCCCGTGGGCCCGCTGCCCGAGCACGGCACGCTGGTAGCCACGCTGTTGGCTGGCCGGGGTAACAACGGCGCGGACATCGACAAGGCCGAAGCCGAGGCCGAACAGCAGCAGATCGCCTATGAGCGTGCGGTCAAGGACGCGAAGGAGAACGACGAGGAGCCTCCGCTCGAGCCGGATCCGGTGGAGATCCCGGCACCGGCGGCCGGACCCGCAGGTGTCATGGGAGTAGCTCCCGAGGCCGAGCTGCTCAGCGCCTCGCTATGGCTGGGGTCTGATAATCCGGAGGGCATGTCGGTAGAGGAACAGATTCCCCACGCGGTGCGCTGGGCCGTCGACAGCGGCGCGAAGGTCATCAACATGTCGCTCGGTTCCACCCGCCCCGAATGGCCTGTGAGTTGGGATGACGCATTCAAGTACGCGGAGGAGAAGGACGTGGTCGTGGTGGTCGCGGCGGGGAACCGGGCCGGTGGCATGGCCCAGGTCGGCGCCCCGGCGACGATTCCCGGCGTGCTGACCGTGGCCGGTGTGGACAAGGACGGCCAGGCGAGCGTCGACTCCTCGACCGAGGGAATCAGCATCGGTGTTTCGGCGCCCGCAGAACCCCTCGTGGGCGGGCTGCCCGGTGGCGGCTACGCCGACTGGTCGGGCACCTCGGGTGCTGCGCCGCTGGTGTCCGGCGTCGTCGCGTTGATCCGCTCCAAATATCCGGACATGAAGGCGCCGCAGGTGATCAACCGGGTGCTTTCCACGGCGAAGGACGCGGGCAAGCCCGGCGTTGACAACCTCTACGGACATGGGCTGCTGGACGCCTACGCGGCACTGACGGCCAATGTGCCCGAAATGGCACCCAACCCGTCGAACACCATGGCCGAATGGATCAGGGTGCACCGGCGCGAGAACACCGCACCGGAGCAGGAGTCGGCCAACCCGGCGATCCCCTCCGAAATCTCCACCGTTCCCGTGGTCGCGGCTCCCGGACCGGTGGCCCCGGTTCCAGCTAACCAGGCTCTGTCTGCCGGGATGGTGTTGGGCTTCGGCGGATTGCTGGTCCTGGTCGGAGGCGCCGGGGGCTGGAGCATTTCCAGGACCCGGAGGGCCCTTGCGCGTGAGGCCGCGGCGTCGCGCACCGTGGAAGAGGACAGCCTCGCTTCGCTGAAACTACGCGGCGATTCCGGGGCCCGGGACATCTTCGACGACCTGCCCGAGCGCTGAGCGGGGTGTGTGAAAGCACACTCCGCAGAGTTAGTGAAGATTTTCACAAAGGGTGGTTTTGTGGCTATGATGGATTCATGCCTATCACTCCCAAGCTTTCTGAGCGCCCGCGCATCCTCGTCGTCGGAGGCGGATACGTCGGCCTTTACGTCGCCATGAACCTGCAGAAAAAGGTCAAGGCCCACGGTGGCATCGTCACCGTCGTCGACCCGCTGCCGTACATGACCTACCAGCCCTTCCTGCCCGAGGTCGCCGGCGGCCAGATCGAGCCCCGCCACGTAACCGTCTCGCACCGCCAGCACCTGAAGCAGGCCGAGCTGATCACCGGCCGCGTCACGGCGATCGACCACGCCAACAAGAAGGCCGTCATTGTTCCCGCCGTGGGCGAGCCGTTCGAGCTCCCGTACCAGGATGTCGTCATGGCAGCCGGCGCGATCACACGCACCTTCCCGATCCCGGGCCTCGCCGAGCAGGGCATCGGCCTGAAGTCGATCGAGGAAGCCGTTGCACTGCGCAACAAGGTCCTCGAGCGCATCGAGTCCGCCTCGCTGATGACCGATCCGGTCGCCAAGGCACGCGCACTGACCTTCACCGTGGTCGGCGGCGGCTTCGCCGGTATCGAAACGATCACCGAGATCGAGGACATGGCCCGCGCGGCCGTCAAGAAGAACGACCGCCTCGAGCACGCGGACCTGCGCTTCGTCATGGTGGAGGCCATGGGCCGCATCATGCCCGAGGTCACCGAGGACCAGGCGCTCTGGGTTGTCGACCACATGCGCAGCCGTGGCATCGAGGTTCTGCTGAACACCTCGCTGTCCAACGCCGAGGGTGGCGTGATGCAGCTGATCAACATGGCCGACAAATCCCCGGCCGAGACCTTCGAGTCGGACACCCTGATCTGGTCCGCCGGCGTCATGGCCAACCCGATGGTTCGCTC
Organism: Paeniglutamicibacter cryotolerans; assembly: GCF_014190875.1. Lineage (NCBI taxonomy): Bacteria > Bacillati > Actinomycetota > Actinomycetes > Micrococcales > Micrococcaceae > Paeniglutamicibacter > Paeniglutamicibacter cryotolerans. The sequence goes on from NZ_JACHVS010000001.1 coordinate 2,198,899, forward strand.
CACCGACTTCCCGATCGAGGCCCGCGGCCGCGTGATGACCGGCACCGACCTGCGCATCACCGGTGAAGACGGAAACGCCATCGAGGGTGCCTGGGCCGCAGGCGACGTCTCGGCAGTGCCCGATGTCACCGGCGGACTGCCCGACGGCACCTGCGTGCCCAACGCGCAGCACGCGGTGCGCCAGGCCAAGCTGCTCGCGCACAACCTCTACGCGGTGCGCTACGGCGTGGGCCGTGTGAAGAACTACAAGCACAAGAACCTCGGTGCCGTCGCCGGCTTCGGTGCCAACAAGGGCGTCGCCAAGGTCATGGGCATCAAGCTCAAGGGCTGGCCGGCCTGGATGGCCCACCGCGGCTACCACGGCATGGCCATGCCGACCTTTGAGCGCAAGTTCCGCGTCATCGGTGGCTGGTTCACCGCGCTTCTCTTCCAGCGCGACACCCTGCAGATCTCCAACCTGGAGAATCCGCGCGGTCTGTTCGTGGAGTCGGCCTCGCCGAAGCCCAAGGCCTAGCCAGCGCGCCGGTGCCCCGATAGGCACGCCGGCACCGAAGGCGGTGATCGATGAAAATCGATCACCGCCTTCGGGCGTTTAATGCGGTTTCTGGAATTCTGCGGCACACCGCGGCGCCACGGGTGCGGGGGTGTGCCTCGGGGCATCCCCGATCCGGTAACCTATTAGGTGCAGGCCCCTATGGTGGAATTGGCATACACAGCAGACTTAAAATCTGCCACCGCAAGGTTTGTGGGTTCGAGTCCCACTGGGGGTACAAACGAAAAGGCTCCTACTTCCCTGTTATCACGGGGGAGTAGGAGCCTTTCGCTTTGTCCTCATGCTGTCTTTGGGCACGTTTTGGGCACACTTAGACGTGAAACCGCGTCATTCATGGCTATGGCCACGCCGTCCAAATCGTCATCGAACAGTTCTGCATACACGTCCAACGTCATTGCTGCGGAGCTGTGCCCTAGCATTTTTTGAACTGCCTTCACGTTGGCATTGGCACTCACGGCGAAGCTCGCAGCAGTGTGCCGTAGGTCGTGCGGGGTGATCCTGGGGACACCTGACTTCTTCACGGCAGATGCAAACCACGACATCTTGTCTTCCCGCATATCCGTGTAGCGAAGGTAGGTTCCCGTGGGTCCAGGGAACACTAGGTCTTCGCGGTGCTTGCCCTCGCATGCTTCGCCCAATGCGGCATCGAGGAATTCCGGGAATGGCACCGAGCGTTTTTTGTGGTTCTTCGGAGTACCCACGATGATTTCCCCCGCGACGTCGACGGCGTTTTGTTCGATCCCGAGCCGTCGACGGATCATGTTTACGTCCTGCACCCGCAGCGCGGTGGCTTCACCCCACCGCAAGCCACAGTAAGCCAGTACACGCACCAGCGCAGGGTACTTTGAAGCGTCGGCTAGATCGCGCACCTGCTCATGGCTCAGGAAGACATGGGCCTTCTTCTTCTTGCGTGGAAGATCGACGCCACGAGTCGGGTTTGCCAGCAGCCGGCGGTCCTTCACCGCATCGTCCAAGATCGCAGCCAGCACGCCGTAAGCCCGTATTACCGTAGTTGCTGATTTGGGCTTCACCGGCGGTTCTGCCTTCGGATCCCCAACGGTTAGTGTCGTTACCCACGCCTGGACCTCGCTGTAGAGGATAGACGAAATGGGTCGCTTCCCCCACGTGGGTTCGACGTAGAGCCGCCAGGCGATTTCCAGTGGTCGGAAGGATGATGCTTTCAGCTGCCGCTTACGCTCCAGCCAGTCTGGCCCGAGGTCGCGCACGATCGCTCTGGCCGCGGTTGGGTCGATGAACTCGCCGCGCTGCTTGGACACTTCCACTGTTGCAGCGAAATCCTGGGCGTCACGCTTGGTCCTGAATCCACGCTTCTTGGTGGTGGTGCGGTCCGGCTTGCGATATCGGACCATGTACCGCTTACCAGATTGGGTTACGTAGGACTCAATCGTTGCCATTATTTTCGCGATTCTCAGTTAGTAGGGAATCTAGTTCCGCCCTGTCGCCCTGCTTCGCCTTCACCTCAGCTCGTCCAAGCTCAGCTAATTGGATCGCGCCTTGTATGTATTCCTCGCTTCGCCACGACGGGGTAACGAGATGAATGTAATCAATCAATTCTCTGGCGTCGGAGGAACCGCCAAGTTTCCTGTCAGCGCGAACCCACTTCCACACTTCCTCGGCTTCATGATCACTTATCCCTGTCATTTGGACAGTCTCATCGCGGGCGTCGGTATTTGGCATTAGTAACGTCACCGGCGCAACGTTCAACGCGACAGACAGAGCGACAAGATCGTCCACGTCCACACGTCGATCTCCGTCCTCCATGCGGCGGACGGCCAGCGGAGATATCGCCCGTCCGATCGATTCAAGCTTTCTTGATACTTCGGTATACGTGAGTTTTTGGGCTTCACGCATCCGCTTTAGGTTCAAAGCCACGGTCTGCCCGCTTGGGCCAATGTCAATTTTTTGTCCAGCCATACGAAGAGTCTACATGCAAAAGATGGAGGCGCATCTCCATGTTTGACAGTTCGTCACGATGGGCATACGCTAATCACGGACCTTCTAAAGATGGAGGTGGAGATGCAAGAAATGGAGGAAACGTGGAAGACCTACTCCACAAGCCCGAGGAAGTCGCAGAGTACCTTGGCACTTCCGTTGGGGGTCTGGCGCAGATGCGCTACCGGGGCAGCGGTCCCAAGTTCGTGAAGCTCGGTAGGAAAGCAGTTCGATACCGAGATTCCGATATCAAGGAATGGCTTGAGCAGAACGTCAAGAACCAGACCTAAACCCATCGGGCCAAAGCCCGGGGAAGAGAGTGGCAGAGCATGCCAATCACCGAAGATAGCCGGTCTCTCGATATCCGAGAGATTGAGGGGTACCTCAGGCAGGACCGGGGCCACGCGAAGAAAGTGGCCAGGTATTTAGCCCGTCAGGTATTCCGAGATGAAGAAACGTCCAAGCGGGAATTGCCGTCCGGTTGGCACAGCATCCTTCATCCGCCAAAAGTCTCATTCGTTCGCCGGATGGGATGGAGCCCCTTCAAATACGGAGGCGGCACCCAGATTATCCGCACGCAAGAAAACGGCCCCGAAGTTGAATCCGCCAAGAGCCACTTCGAAGCCGTCTAACCAATTCCTTGAAAGGAACCGATTCACATGTCTAACCATACCTTCACCCCAGGCACCCGCGTATGGGTGTTCCCCGCCGGCCAAACGGGCACCGTCGCCGAAGCACCAGAAGCGGCCGACGTCATCCCCGGGTTCGTCCCCGTGGTCTTCGACGGCACCAGCAAGGCCCAGCCATGCAGCGCTGACAACCTCGCCGCACTCGCTCCTGCCGATGATATCCGCACCTATTCTGATGCGGACCTCGAAGCCGAGGCCAAGCGCCGCTGCCTGCCCGTTCCTGCCAGCCTTTCGGCCCCCGAAGCAGCGGTGAGCCCACCCATTGAACTGGTCATGCGCCGCCTGAACGCAGCAGCCAACAATTCCCCGCTGAGCTTTGCCGCCATCAGCCGCCGGGCCGGGATCCCGGCAACGACGCTGCGCAACAAGCTTGGCGGCCGCTCCGTCATGGGCATGTTGGACTACTTCAAGATCTGCCGGGCGCTCGACCTGAACGCCACCCAGACGCTCAGCACGGAAACCGAGGCCGCAAAATGAGCAAGCTGCACTACTACCTGACAGCAGACATCGAGTTCGCCCGGATCACGGACGCGGCCATAATGCCCCTGTGCGGGGACTTCGGGAAGATCAGCAAGGCATTCTGGGAAATCCTGGATACGCCGAACGCCATAGCGGATGCCAGCATTCCCCTGTGTCTCGAATGTGCCGGCCGTTTCGTCGCGATCCCCGAGCGCGCCGAACAGGACGTGTCGGCATGAAGCGCGGCATCCAGATCGCAGTACAGCAGGTATTCGGTGCCACCTGCATCTGCGGGTTCATCGTCCTGGCTCACCTTCCAACCATCATCACCGGCCCGTTCTAGGACTCGCCTATGACCCAGCAACCTGATGTTGGGCCAGACCCCCGAACCGAATACCTCGAACAGCTCCTGCGCACCGACCGGACCGCGTGGGAGCTGTTCCGCATGGGCTACGAAACGGGACTGGCCCGCAGCATCGACCACGAGCACCTATCCCGCATCATCCGGGCCATGGAACTCGAACACGAGCACAACAAATCCTTTGTGAAGTCCACAGCCGGCTTCATTGACGTACTGGCCCACCGGCAACAAGCCGGGGCCACCCCAACACATCCGAGGAGGAACGCGGCATGACAGAACCCATCACCACCAAACGCGTGTTGCTGACACCAGCCAGCCAAATCAAGACCCGCCGCCAGAAATGGTTCTGGGAACCCTTCACCGGCCACGGAGTCATCCCCCTGGGCACGGCCACCATTGCCGCCGGGAAAGGCGGGGAAGGTAAGACCACGTTCATGCTCGACCTCGCCGCGCAGGGCAGCCGAGGGGAGCTTCACGGCGACCTGCATGGACGGAAGATCGCCACGATCATCATTGGCCCGGAGGACGACTGGGACACCGTTATGGTTCCCCGGCTCAAGGCCGCCGGAGCTGATCTAGACCGCATCTTCAAGATCGACGTGGAAACGACGGTTGACGATCATGTTGCCCAGACCCGTTCCATCCGCTTCCCGCTGGACGTGGACATGATCGAACAGGCCATGCACGAGGTCGGTGCCAAGCTACTGATTGTGGATCCGGCCCCGTCGCTCATGCAGGGCGACATGAACAAGGTCCAAGACGTACGGAGCTCCTACGAACCGCTCATTGCCTTGGCGCAGCGCCACGAGCTCGCCCTGGTACTGATCAACCACTTCAACAAGGGCGGCGGATCCGTTTCCAAGGGCATGTCCGGTTCGCACGCGTGGCGGGACCTCACCCGCTCCTATCTGGCCTTCGCCACCGACGAGGAGACCGGGGAACGGATCTTCAGCCAGGACAAGAACAACTACGGCGAATCGAAAGGCTCCTACAAGTTCCTGCTCGAATCAACCGATGTCACCACCGATGACGGGGAAACCGCCAGCGTCGCCCGTGTGAACTTCCTGGGGGAAACCGACCAGACCGTCGGGGACCTGATCAACCGGGAAACGGCGACCGACCCGGACGAGCAAGACGACAGGAACGCCGCCCAAGCATTCCTGGTGGACCTGCTCCGAGGCAGGGAAGCCTGGGAGGCGCCGGCACGTGACTGCCTCAAGGCGGGGCACGCTGCCGGCTTCTCCGAGAACGAGATCAAGAACGCCCGGAAGCGATGCAAGAGCCCGCGCATCGTCTCCGAGAAAAGCGCCTTCGGGGCTGGCTGGGTGTGGCGGGCTGACTTCGCCGAAGGAGTCACCCAAAACCCCGAAGGTGTCCAAGGTGTCACATCTGAACACGTGACACCTTCGTTGACCCCTTCCGAAGAAGTCACCCAAGGTGTCATGCAAATTGAAGTGACTCCTTCGACACCTTCGACACCTTCGCACGAGTGCCCACTGCACCAGGACCCGATGAACGGTTGCTACACCTGCGACCACCACAAGGGAGGAATCGCAGCATGAGCCACCGATCAGGATTCCGCCCCCAAGCAAAACTGCGCATCCGCGACTGGCTCGACAAAGACGGCACCCGAACCCCGGGGATCGCCATCATGCACGCCGGGAAAGTCCTCGCCCACATGAGTCCCTCCGAAGCGCGGGCCATCGCGGACCAGATCCACGACTACGCAGACCAGCTCGACCACACCACAAAGAATGCCTGAACCCTACGAGGACTGTTGGTTCTGCGGTGGGTACCTCCCAAGACGTTTACGCGTCGGAGGTATCCACCTTCTTTGTTCCCACGCCTACGACGAATGGAGCACCCCACCATGAGCGGATACCGATTCACGGACCGACAACTACGCCAATGGCCACCAGCGGCCGCCGCAGCAGCCCTATGGGAACAAGCCCGGCACGCCGAGCAGCGCGTCACCTACTGGAAACGCCGCGCCGAATCCGCCGAACGCCGCATGACCGAACACCACTGCCAGGAGTACAGCAAATGAGCACCGCAGCTGGAGTAGAACCACTTCAAGTTACCGAAGCCTTGCCAGCAGAATATGAACGAATCGCTGGCATATTCAACAGATCGCTAGGGCACACAGCACATCCAGAAAGTCGGCAATCGATCCAAGATGCCGTCACGGAGAATTCAGCCTCGTTGTACGCAATTCGGGCAGGATCAGAAATCGTCGGAAGTGTTTGCCTCGAAGAAATCCTGACCGCACAAAAGACTGTGCCTTCAGGAACTGTCCTGTTGCGCTTCCTTGTAATTGACCCGTTCTACCAGCGACGAGGATTTGGCAAACGCGCCATTAATGAACTCGCGGCCCAGTTACTTCGGCTTGGAAAATCATACTTCTGCTACTCATCAACGATTGGGAATCATGGGGCGCTCAACATAGGGGCACAGTTCAACCCGCAGCAAATCAAGAGTTCCGCCCTTTGCCCAAGTTCTTGCCTCTACCTAGTTGATATCTCCACCAAGGCTTCGCCGGCCATTCGCTCTCCGAATCATCCGCTGATGCATCAACCTTGCCACACCAGCTACAGCGCGCCCCTGACCGCCGCAGACGGCACCCCCGAACCAGCACTACCCGCCACCCCGGCGGAATGAACAGGAGCACCCCATGATCCGGATAATCACCGACCAAGGCACCTACGACGTACCCGGCACCGCCAAAGACGTCGACTACGAAAAAAACCTCAAAATCATCCGCAATGGACAAGTCACCTGCGTGTTCCGCAGCTGGATCCACTGGATCGAAATCGAAGACTGAACCACGACCGAGGAAAGCGACGAGCTGCGCGACTACCCACGCGCCTTGTCCAAACCCGCCCAAAACTCATCGAAGGGATCCTTGACTACTTCAAGGCCCTCACCAACCCAGAACCAAAGGACAAAACATGTTGAACCCCCAACTCGTCGGTATCGTAATCAACTCCCTACGGGCAGCCGGAATCACCCCGCCAGAACTAGCCCCAATCCGGCCATTCCCGAAGATCCGCGCAGACACTGCGGAACTGCCAGAGCTCATCGTCTCCAGCGAATACGAAGATCCGTACGCAGATCCCAAGGTCATCGCCGTTGTATCAAAGCTCTACATTCAGTCCATCGGCCAGCTCGACCAGACACACTACCTAAATGAACTCAGGCGCCAAGCCGCGGAACTCGAATCTCACACGAAAACCATTCTCGAACAACTCCAAAATGCATTCAACGCAACCGCAAATGCGCTCGTTGCAGACGCCGACCCAATTAAGGGCGTAGAAGACCCGGCAACCATTGACCAGCGCACCGCACGACGCGACACCGCCACATCGGCACTCAACGTCACACAAGGAATCACTACCCTTGAAAACCTCATCAAGGCATGGCGCGACCTCTGGGGCGCAATTGGCAGCAACAGCTACGGCAACAACGCTGGAATGCCATTCACATTCATGAACCCCAACGCCCAGCAATGGGAAGAGTTACGACACAAGCCAACCATCTGGGAAGCCGTGCGAGCAGGCGAACCACTCACCCTCGCCGACAGCCCTGAACACGTGGGCAAGCGCTACCAGAGCATGCTCCACAACGAACAGGTAGCACTGCACGCCCTCCGGGAAAGCAAACACCCCAGCCTCTTGCCAGAAGGTGGCTACGGATCCTTCATCGTCTAACCCACGACAACGGTGAGTCGGTCGCAACAGGCCGGCTCACCCCAGGGGGAGGTCCCGGGGCACCCCTCCCTCCTAGCCCTCCGGGGCTAGACGATTTCTCTCTCCGGGGAGCTGGATTAATCAACCTATGGATTTTTCCCCCGGAATTACGGGGGTTTTGAAAGGATTTGAGCATGAATCAGCGTGTTCCCGCCAACCTAAAGGCGGGTGGAAAGAAGCTTTGGAAGGCTATTACCGACGATTTTGAGCTTGGAGAGCACGAGTTATCGGTGCTTTTGGAGGCTTCACGGACGGTTGATGCCCTCGAAGCCTTGGAGAAGATCGTTCGGTCTGATGGCGTGACGACGGTGTCGCCGCAAGGTGTGAAGGCGCACCCGGCTTTGGTGGAGGCGCGTCAGCAGCGGGTGACGCTGGCGAAGCTGGTGGCGTCGCTGCGGATCCCGTTGGAGGACGAGCAGGAGGCCGACAGGACGCCGCAGAAGCGTTCCGGCGTCCGGGCCTTGTCAGCGGTCCGATGAGGCGCAGGACAAGGCCGGTACAGGCCGAGGACGGCTCGGTGATTCCGTTGCACGTGTTGGAGTTTGTGCCGGATGATTGGCCCGGCGATGCTCGCGGCGATCCCCACGATGCCTATGCGAGGTACTGCGCGTGGGATGAAGCCCGGGCAGCTTGGGCCGCTAAATACTTGGATAGCGGTGTGGATGGCCTCCCGGCCTTCAGTGGCCATGTGCCTGATGCACCTTGGGATCCTTCAGCGATTTAGCAACTCTTCTGGGTCATTCTGGAACCACCACACAGGCAGCCCATGACCTGCTACTTCTAGCAATCTGTCGGAGTCGAGCAGCTAAAATTGAAAGATTACTCAACACCTAGAGAGGTTCATATGCGTTTCGATGACGTTTTGCAAAGATTGTCCCACAGCTCACCCGAGGATTGGCGCTATCTCCCGTGTCATGGCGGCCTGGGCCCAGCGTACGCGTTTGATTGGAAGGAATCGGAGGGCCGTTTCTCTCCCAACGTGCACCCTCACCGAGCCACGTACTCGGAAGACGTAAACCTGACCATCGCCTGGGGAATGGAACTGCAGGAAGATGAATCGTTTGCTTGGCTTGGTGAGGGCATTCCGTCGCCAATCAAGGGCAAAGACACAACCGCCGATTTTGAGTGCATCGACGTATTTTGGGCTGGTGCTCTCATTGCTCGCCGTCACTACTACTCGGTTTCCAGTGAGCCTGTCTGGATTCCCGCATTTGAATATTCAGGCGAGGAACGAGTCGTTTTGGAATCTCACGTTCGGTTCCTTGAGGTAGTTAGTCACCTCGAATCCGGCGATCCAATGAACAAGGTTTACACGACGCGTTCAGCCTTGGAGAAGGTTGGAGTTCGCGTGGTTGACGACATGAAGGTGCAGATCTTCTGAATCGTTTGTGGTAAGGCCCCCAGAAGCTCACCCGAGCCCCTGGGGGCCTTACGCGGTTAAGGCGAAAGAATCCCCATCCGGCTGGAAAGCCAAATGGGGATTATTTCTTTACATTCATATTGAGATTTACCGCGGACGAACCTGCAATAACTCTCGAAACCCTTTAGTGGAGCAAACCGCGTGGGCCTCCGGGACTATGGATATGACCATATATGATGCTGGGGTGATTGAGCAACCTGACGGACCACAAAGTTTCTTCTTCCATTCTGCCATCCCCTCGGCGCGAATGAAGAGGTTTCGTTCCGCTTGTGATGGTCGGCAAACGGAATCAATCGAACTTTATGTCCTGGACTCGCAATTGTCCTCACATATGTATTCACTGTGTCGAGTCCTGGAAGTTGCACTCAGGGAGGCTGTTCACCGCCAGATGTCAGCCCGGCACGGGGTGCGGTGGTTTGATCTCGAAGATGGAACTTTCGACGACTACTTCATAAAATATGTGCAAGAAGCTCATGACGAGTTCGCCCGCCGTAGGGGGTGGAGCGGCCGTCGTAGAGGGCAGGTGAGCCCTGATGACCTCGTTGCCGAACTTCGTATGGGTGCCTGGAAAAACCTTTTGGGTAAGGGCGGCTATGCATCCGGCGTATCAGTGAAGTATGCAGATACTTTGTGGTCCGGGGATAGTGGCCTTGGTGGGGTGTTCAAAGCAAGGGACGCTATGACTGAACCGCCGAGCTTCGAGCAAGTTTCCGCGTTGGTTCAACGATTTGTGGCTGCGCGCAACCGGATTAGCCACTGTGAACCAGTTGTTTTTGGGTTCCCACAACCAAAGAAGACCAAAAGCGGTAAATTGCAACGCAGAACGGCCGCCGGGCTAATCGCTGACATGCGCCTCTTGTACTCGTTTATTCATCCCGAATTGGAAGACTGGATCTTCAGCCAGGAAGCAACCAACACGTTGTTAAGAAAGCCGCTCCTATTGCAAGTTGAGAACTACCTCAAGCAACAGGAAAACGTGCACATTAGCGGGGCAAATCACAAGCCGCAACTGAACCTGGACGGATGAGAGCTGGCACAAACTACTGGCTCGTATCAGTAGCCCTCCGACCAAGGGCGCTCGTGATTGGCAGTGCGCTGGGGTCGGCTTGGGCACACATTGGGCACACCTTGCTGAGATTTTGTGTGAAATGCTGTGATTATGCGTTGTCTATTTCCCCTAGATTCTGGGGATTTCTTGGCATGTAGCGGGTATGCAAAGAATTCGAGTCCCACTGGGGGTACGTGAAGGCCGGCCTGGAGCTCCCGAAGAAGGGTTCTCCGGGCCGATCTGTTTCATGCCCGGAGCAAGACCGGCTGGGGTGCCGTATTCCTGCGAAGCCAGACCAATGTCGCGATGCCAAGCAGGGGCGCGGCGAATGCCCCGGCCGTGGAAACCAGCAGACCCGGGAACACCGCATACCCGCCGCCGAAGGCGCAGGCCAGCAGCAACCGGTTTCCGGGGACTCCAATCCCGGCCACGAATGCCGTCCGAGCCGCGGCGCATGCGCCGATTCCCACGGATGCCAGCAGCAGACTCCATTGCCCGGCGTCACCGAGCGGCAACCCGGATGCCGCCGCGGCAACGACAAGTGCCGCAGCAGCGGCACATGCCGGAGATGCCGCAAGGCGGCCGGAAACGCCGCGGCGGGATTCGAGGAACCGGCCGGCGGTGAGCACCAGTGGCAGCGGTGCCAACAACCCCAGTGCCATGCCCTGGCGCATGGTTTCGGTGGAATCGGCTCCCGAGTCGAACCACAGGCTCCCGGTGAGGGCGTAGGCGACCGCCAGCAGTCCTACTGCCGTGCCGATCCATGCGGCACCCGCCATCCGGGCCTTTTCCCACGGGGCCGCGGGGCGCGGCGTCACCACTGCGGGCAGCGGGATGTGTATCTGTGCATCAGGTGCGTTCCCGGGAGTCCGCTTGACCAGCAACACGAGGATCAGCAATGTCAGCGCGATTCCCGCGCTGCCGAAGGGCATCAGCGGCACATACGACGGAATCGGAGCGATCACGGCTCCGCAGGCTGTGGCAATCAGCAGGCGTGGGATCCGCCGCATGCCGGTGCGGCGCAGTACCGCGGACAAGACCAAGGCACAGGCGGAGGTGCCGAAGGCCCACGCTGCCAGGAAGAGGGGGACGAAGGCCTCGGCCAGCGGCGAGTACGGAATGCCCTGGTCGGCCTGTTCGAACCCGATGGACCAGGACAGGGCGGCGAGTGAGCTCAGCAGCCACGCCGGAAGTGCCAGGGCCGCCCCGGCAAGTGCGCGCAGGTGCGGGACGATGTCCAGCTCGCGCAAGATCCCGGCCACCGCGAGCGAAAGCAGGAAGGGGGCCAATGATATCGACAGGAAGTAGGGAAGCGCTTCGGCTTCGATGGTCGGATCGAGGTACAGCAGCGATCCGGTCACGGAGAGTGCCAGTGCTACCAGGGACAAGACCAGCGCCGAACGCCGGTTGAGGCGTTCACCCAGGCCATGGCCTAGCAGCGAAGCGAGCTCCCAAACGGCGGGCTTATCGCTGGCGCGTTCCTCGGCCGCATCCAGCAGGGTTCCAAGCATGACCTCGCCGTTTTTCCGGCGCCATGAACGTGGATAGGCCAGCATGGCCCGACGGTAGGAGCGTTCCAGGGGGCTCATGCGGTGGCCTGGCCGGCCGGGCGGAAGGCCGGTCCAAGCCGGGCGGCTGCAAGCCGTTCGCCGGCCACCCGGGCCCTCGCCTCCAGCCGGGCGACTTCCCGGACGAGCGCCAGGGCGCCGGCGTCGGTCAGTCTGAAGTAGCGCCGGGAGCGGCCCTTGACGATTTCCTCCCCGTCGGGTTTCACGAGCCCGGCACGGTCCAACCGCTCAAGGGCGGCGTAGAGGGTGGTCACCTTCAGGGTGCTGCCGTTGCCGGAGGCCTCGATCTGTTGCATGATCCCGTAACCGTGTCGACGCTCACCGGCCAGGGCGGTCAATATCCAAAATGTCGTTTCGCTCAGCGGCTCTTCCATGAAACGAGCATACTCCACTGAGTGGAGTATGTTTCCGGTGAAGGACGCACGCTTGCCGCGGCAGGGCATCCGCGGTCGGCCTAGGTGAGGTCAGCCAAATAATCCACGTCATCCGGGATTTATTTGGAAGCGCCGTTCGTTACCACCACGTAGGCTATTAACTAACCACCTACCAAGGAGAATCACATGGCACTGGGCGGAAACCCGGTCTTCAATTCGAAGTCCTACCGTGAACAGACGGGTCCGAACGCAGCGACCGCAACATTCCACGCGCAGCCGAACCTGAGCGCGCAGGAACTTCAAGACCTCTACACCAAGCCGTCCGCCGGACCGCAGCAGACCGGTCGGATGACCTACGCCAGCGTCATCAACAAGACGATGGCCACTTTCGCCGTGCTGCTCATCGGCGCGGTCATCGGCTGGCAGGCGCCTGGGCTGATGATCGTCGGGGCCATCGTGGGCCTGGTCCTGGGCCTCGTGAACTCCTTCAAGAAGCAGCCATCGCCGATCCTGATCCTGCTTTACGCGGGCTTCGAGGGCCTGTTCGTCGGCGGGCTCTCCGGCTACCTTGAAGCACAGTACCCGGGCATCGCCGGCCAGGCAGTACTCGCTACGCTCTCGGTCTTCGCCGTGGTGCTGGTGCTGTACCGCTCGGGCAAGTACCGCGCCACCCCTAAGATGACCAAGATGTTCATGGCGGCCATGATCGGCTATGTGCTGTTCTCGCTGCTGAACTTCGTGCTGATGATCACCGGCGTGGCCGGCGGCCAGTTCGGCATGCGCAGCGGGTTGTTGGGCATCGGCATCGGCATCCTCGCCGTGCTGCTGGCCACCTACGCCCTCGTCCTCGACTTCACCTCGATCTCCGAGGGTGTGCGCAACGGCGCACCGGAGAAGTTCTCCTGGACCGCCGCCTTCGGCCTGACCGTCACCATGGTTTGGCTTTACATCGAAATCCTGCGGATCCTGGCGATCTTGCGCGGCGACGACTAAGAAGCGTCTGCCTTTGAGCGCCGAAGGCGGCACCCGCAACGGGTGCCGCCTTCGGCGTATCCGGGCGCGTATCGTCACACACCGTCCACGCATTGCCCATCGGTGAGCCACCCGGGCTACCGTGGATGCATGGAAGCCCAGCTGCGTGGTTCCGGTCACGCCACCGGATCGCAATTCAGGATCAGCTCCGGCGGCGCGGAAGCCGTCATTACCGAGCTGGCGGCGGCCCTGCGGATCTACCGGCGCCATGGCATCGACCTGGCACAGCCCTTTGGCGTGGAGTCCGCTCCGCCCGGAGCCTCCGGCATCCTGCTGGCCCCTTGGCCGAACCGGGTGGCCGACGGGCGTTGGATGCTCGATGGCGCCGTCCAGCAACTGGATATCACCGAGCGGGCCCGTGGTCACGCCAGTCACGGGTTGCTGCGCAATACCGGATACGCCTGCGTCGCGCAGGAATCCGACTTTGTGACATTGCGCGCGGAGATCTTTCCGCAACATGGCTACCCGCTGCGCCTGACCCACGAGGCGACCTATCGCCTCGATGCCGACGGGCACCTTGAAGTGCGCCAGTCGCTGCACAACCGCGGGCCGCGGAGGGCTCCGGTCGCCCTCGGCGCCCACCCGTATCTCTGCCTCGGCGATCTCCCGAGCGGGGAGCTCGTGCTTCGGCTGGCCGCCGAGACCTGGCTGGAAGCCGATGACCGGCTCATTCCAATAAGGGCCCGACCGGTAGCGGGCGACACCGATTTCCGTGCCGGGTCCAGGGTGGGGGACCACCGCATCGACCGTACCTACACCGGGCTGAGTGCCGTGGAAAACGGGCGTTTCGAGCACGCGCTCGAGGCCCGGGACGGGCGCAGCGTGGTGCTGTGGGCCGATGCCGCGTTCCCCTATGTCCACGTGTTCATCACCGAGGTCATGCCGGGGCGCGAGGTCTCCATCACGGTGGAACCCATGACAGCTCCGGCCAACGCATTGAACAGCGGAGAAGGCCTAATCTGGCTGGAACCCGGCGCCCGGCTCAGTGGAAACTGGGGGATTAGGTCATGTCTCTAGGTAACAAGGCAAATTGCTCGGTATTTTGTGAAAGTATGATCAGATGAAGCACCTATTTTCTCGATCACCGGGCACCCAGGTGGGCCCGGCCGGTCCTGAAGCCACCCCGAACGCCACGCCGTCCGTCCACCCGGGCAGCGACATGCCCTACGCGGTGCGCATAGCAGCCGACTGGGCCTGGCGGGTTGCCATCATCATCGGTGCCCTCGGGATTGTCATCTGGCTGCTTTCCCAGATTTCGCTGCTGCTGATCCCACTGATGATAGCGGCGCTGCTCTCGGGGTTGTTGGGTCCCGTCGTGATGCTCCTCCGCCGGACCGGCATCCCCAATGGCCTGGCCACCGGCATCACCATCCTGGCGTTTCTGGGCCTCATCGTCACTGCGCTCTCCGTGGTCGGCCAGCGCCTGGCCGTCGGGCTGACCAGCCTGTGGGCCCAGGCCCTGACCGGCATCTCACAAATCCAGCAATGGCTGGCCGAGGGCCCGCTGAAGATCAGCAACGAGGATCTTGACGCCTTCCTCGAAAACGCGCTGAACCAGCTGAAGAACAACAGCTCGGGGCTGGTCTCCGGGGCGTTGTCCTGGGGAACCACCGTCGGGCATCTGCTGACCGGCGTGTTGCTGGTGCTTTTCTCGCTGATCTTCTTCCTGCTCGATGGCCGACGCATTGGGATGTTCCTGGTCAGGTTGCTGCCGCGCCGGGCCCGCCCCGCTGCGGAGGGCGCCGGACGCAAGGGTTGGTCCAGCATGGTCAGCTATGTGCGTGTGCAGTTGTTCGTGGCATTCATCGATGCGGTGGGCATCGGCATCGGTGCCTTCATCCTGGGAGTGCCGCTGGCCATGCCGCTGGGGGTGCTGGTCTTCATCGGCTCCTTCATACCGATCCTCGGCGCGCTGGTCACCGGTGCCGTGGCGGTGCTGCTGGCGCTGGTCGCCAACGGTTGGCTGAACGCGCTGTTCATGCTGGCCATCGTGCTGCTGGTCCAACAGGCCGAATCCCATATCCTGCAGCCGATGGTCATGGGCAAGGCAGTGTCGCTGCACCCGCTGGCGGTGGTCATCACGGTCACCGCCGGAACGATGATCGCCGGCATAGCCGGGGCCCTGTTTGCCGTGCCGATCATGGCGGTGCTGAACACGGTGGTCAAATACATAGCCGCCCGCGGCTGGGACAACGACCCCAGCCTGATTCATGCCGACCCGCCACCATTGAGGGCCCCCTCCGCACCAGCGGACCTCGACGGCGAAATCCGCCCGATGGCGAACTAAGCCCCTTCCCCTCCCACCTCAAACTCCACTCCCGAACCGAGAAAGTCATCCCCATGCTCCAGCAGACCAAGTTGCCCGTCAGCCTTGCCGACATCGAAGCCGCCCGCAAGCTGCTGGACGGGGTCATTGCCCGCACGCCGGTGGAGCATTCCCGTGCGCTGTCCCTTGTCGTCGGCTCCGAGGTGTTCCTCAAGTGCGAGAACCTGCAGCGGGCGGGTTCATTCAAGGTGCGCGGGGCATACGTGCGCATGGCCAAGCTCTCGGACGAGGAGCGGGCCCGCGGTGTCGTCGCGGCATCGGCCGGCAACCATGCCCAGGGCGTGGCCCAGGCCGCGCGGCGGCTGGGGATCAAGGCGCGCATCTACATGCCGTTGGGCGTGGCGCTGCCGAAGCTGACAGCGACCCGGGACCACGGGGCTGAGGTCATCCTGCACGGACACAACGTGGACGAGGCCCTCGCAGAGGCCCAGCGCTTCGCCGATTCCAGCGGTGCCGTTTTTGTGCATCCCTTCGACAACGCCGACATCATCGCCGGGCAGGGGACCATCGGCCTCGAGATCCTCGAACAGCTACCGGACGTCGACACGGTACTCATGGGCGTGGGTGGCGGCGGACTGCTGGCCGGTGTCGCGGTGGCGATCAAGACCCGGGCGGCCGAGCTGGGCCGCGACATCAAGGTGATCGGTGTCCAGGCCGAAAACGCGGCGGCCTACCCTCCCTCGCTGGCGGCCGATGCCCTGGTCCCGCTGGATACGGTGCGGACCATCGCCGATGGCATCGCCGTGGGCCGTCCCGGCCAGCTGCCGTTCGCGATCATCAAGGAGCTGGTCGATGACGTGGTCACGGTGTCCGAAGACGCGTTGGCCCGGGCGCTTGTGTTCCTGCTGGAGCGTTCGAAGCTGGTGGTGGAACCCGCCGGCGCGGTGGGTGTTGCCGCGCTGCTCGAGGGCAAACTGCAGGAACTGGGCCTGAACCCGGCCAAGACGGCGGTGATCCTCTCCGGCGGAAACATCGACCCGTTGCTGATGCTCAAGGTGATCCAGCGCGGCCTCTCCGCCGCCGGACGCTACCTGACAGTGCGGATGATGCTTGATGACCGCCCGGGCGAGCTGGCCACCATCTCGCGGGTCATCGCCGAATCGGACGCCAACGTCACCCGGCTGGACCACACCCGGGTCGGCGGTTCGTTGAGCATGGGCGACGTGGCGATCACCATCGACATGGAAACCAAGGGACACGAGCACTCCGAGCTGGTGCTGAACAACCTGCGTGCCGAGGGGTTCCAGCCGCTGATCATGCAGTAACACCGGAGGGAACTGCCACCGGGGAACCCCTACGCGATGACCAGGCTTTCGGGACCGGCCTTCGTCTGCGTCCGGGCGTCAGCCTGCGAGATGCACTCCATGGACCTGGTCGACCGGATGGCCGGTGTGGTCGCGGATCCCTCTGATGGCCAGGTCGGGGCATGGGCTGCCTGCAGATCCGCGGCGGAGATCCATGAACTAGGCCATGACGCTGCTTCTTCCGTGCCGGTGAACGCCACAAGTCTGCAGGCCTCCGCCCCCTCCTGGAGCCGGCCACTGCCGGGGATCCGGCAGTTAAGCGCCGAGCGGCCGCCCCTCCCCGCAAAAACCGGGATGGGGCGGCCGCTCGGGAACGCCTAGTGCCGGGGTTAAGCGGCGTACGGCTTACAGGAAACGATCTCGACGATGATCTCGCGGCCGTTGGGTGCCGTATAGCTGATCTTGTCTCCGGCCTTCTTGCCGTGCACGGCGGAACCGATCGGAGACTTCTCGCTGTAGACCTCGAGGTCCGAATCGCCGGCCACCTCGCGGCTGCCGAACAGGAAGGTGGTCGGATCGCCGGCGATGACAGCCTGAACCAGCATGCCCGGTTCGACGATGCCATCGTCGGCCGGGGACTCGCCGACGTGGGCGCGGCGCAGCAAGTCCTTGAGATAGGTGATACGGGCTTCTGCTTTGCCCTGTTCCTCCTTGGCAGCGTGGTAGCCGCCGTTCTCCTTCAGGTCACCCTCGGAGCGGGCCTGCTCAATGCGGTCCACAATCTCCGAACGGCCCTCACCGGAAAGGTGGTCCAATTCGGCGTTGAGGCGGTCAAAGGCCTCCTGGGTGAGCCAGACAACGGGTTCGCTGTTCGTGGTAGTCACGTGCTTCTCCTTGTGGTGACGGGGCCGGCGCCCAAATCGGGTGCCGGCCGCCTAAACGGTCTTTGCCTTGAAGGGATCGATATCCCTTTGCATGCAAAGACCCCGCGCGGCTTGATGGTGAACCTCAGTCCATCACCAAAAATCCGGCGGGGTGGATCGTATTAGATTGATTTTAGCCATAGAAGTGCGGTTCCCCAACAACATTGGATCCGTTTGATCAAATGTTGCCGCAAACGATACCCCGACCGCGGGGAATCCCGAGGGTTTGCCGTGCCTAGTGGATGACTTTGCAGGACTCGATGCCGCCGGTCGTGCCCAGCGATTCGGTGCGCAGGTCCACCGTGCTGTGGATGGTCACTTTTCCAGTTCCCTGCGAGGGGCCCAACGTCAGTGTCTTGAACCCCACGATGGCCTTGGCCTCGTTGAGTACCCGGACGGCGCACTGCACGTCGGCCTCGGCGTCCTTGGTCACTTCGACGACGACGACGGCCGAGGTGCTGGACGGGATTTCAAAAGAGACGTCGGTGAAGGAGACCTTCTTTGCATTGGCCGTGGACATCCACAAGACGACGACCAAGGCCAGGGCCAGTGCGGCGATGACCATGACTTTTTTCGTCTGGCGGGAAAGCTTGCGCTTGGGTGTGCCGTATCGATTGGCTACGCTGGACACAGGCGCTTCTCCGTTGGTCATGGGCGTCGGATCTGGGGAAAACATCCCCTCCATTCTAAGCCTTGGTTCGGCGACACCGGACCGGCGCTATCTCAAGCAGGAGCCCACCCGTGGAAGAACCACGCATCGTCCCCATCCCGCCCTCCTCCGGCATGCGCCTGCTGGCCGTCCACGCCCACCCCGACGACGAGTCGAGTAAAGGTGCGGCCATGATGGCCGCCTACTCGGCCGCAGGTGCGCAGGTGATCGTTGCCACATGCACGGGTGGTGAATTGGGTGACATTCTCAACGCCGCCGTCGGCGAACTGGCCCACGCCCATCGGGACCTGGCCGGGGTCCGCCGGGGTGAAATGGCGGAAGCCGCCGATATCCTCGGCGTGGAACACCGCTGGCTGGGCTTCGTCGACTCGGGCCTGCCTGAAGGGGACCCGCTGCCCGCCTTGGATCCGCTCTGCTTTGCCCTGCAGCCACTGGAATCGGCGACGGCACCGCTGGTGAAGCTCATCCGTGAATTCCGCCCGCAGGTGCTGATCTCCTACGACGAGAACGGCGGCTATCCGCACCCGGACCACATCATGTCGCACAAGATCACGGTGGAGGCCTACAAGGCAGCGGCCGACCCGGCCCGCTACCCGGAGCTCGGCGAGCCCTGGAGCGTGTCCAAGCTCTACTACGATCGCGCGTTCAACCCCGAGCGCTTCCGCACGCTGCACTACGGCATGGTCGAGTCGGGCATCGAGTCGCCCTACGCGGAGCGCGTCGCGGAGTGGGAGGCGAAGCCCGACGCCGAGTTCTTCGGCTGGGTCAGCCCGCACGAGACCACCACCCAGGTCGCCTGCTTCGAGTACTTCGAGCACCGCGACCGGGCGCTGCTGGCCCACCGCACGCAGATCGATCCGACCGGCTTCTTCTTCGCTGTTCCCTCGGATGTCTACGCCCGTTACTGGCCGTGGGAGGACTACAGCCTGATCGACTCGAAGGTGCCCACCTCGCTGCCAGAAGACGACCTGTTCGCCGGGCTAAGATAGGTAGTGTCGGCAGCGCCCGGCAACCCCATCAGAAAGAGCTTTTCACGTGTATTCGATCCTGCTGCTCGCAGCTACAGCCACACCTTCGCCCAGCCCGGCTCCGATTACCGCCGACGCGGCACAATCCATTGGCCCCGGGTTCATTGGCTTCGTGTTCACCGCAGCCGTGGCCATCCTGACCATCTTCCTGATCCGCGACATGACCCGCCGGATTCGCCGGGTGCGCTACTCCGGTGAGGCCGAACTGCGTCAGGCCCAGCTGGTGGAGCGCGGCGCCGAGCTGCGGTCCGGCGATGAACTGGCCCCCGGTCCGGTCAGCAGCCAGGCGACGGGCGACCACACGGATCCGCAGGACACCGAAGCCCGCTAATGGCGGGCCCGGCCGAGGGGAGCAGGGGCATGGCATCGCGCATCGCCGCTGAGGCCTCGGCCTACCTGCGCCAACATGCCGATCAGCCGGTCGATTGGTGGCCCTATGGGTCTGCGGCCTTCGCCAGTGCCCGTGAACGCGATGTGCCGGTGTTTCTCTCGATCGGCTATGCCGCCTGCCATTGGTGTCACGTGATGGCGGGGGAGTCCTTCGCCGATGCCTCCACTGCGGCCTACCTGAACGAACACTTCGTGGCCATCAAGGTGGACCGGGAGGAACGCCCCGACGTCGATAACACCTACATGGCCGCCACACAGACCCTGACCGGGGCCGGAGGCTGGCCCATGAGCGTCTTCGCCTTCCCCGACGGCCGCGCCTTCCACGCCGGAACCTACTTCCCGCCCGTGCCCCGAAGCGGTACACCCTCGTTCATGCAGGTGCTGGCCGCCGTGCGGGAGGCCTGGGAAATCAGGCGCCCCGAACTGGAGGTCCAGGCCGACACCCTGGCAGCCCACCTCGGGTCGGTCGCAGACGGCCAGCGCGCCATGCTCTCCGCCGTGCTTGCGGCGCCCGGGGGCTCCGAACCGCGGCACGAGGCGTTGGATGCAGCGCTGGATAAGCTGCTTGAAATCGAGGATCCCACCGGTGGGTTCTCCCCGGCCCCGAAGTTCCCGCCGAATCCGGCGCTGGACTTCCTGCTCCAATTCGCCGCGGGCCCCTCTCCCCGGGCCCCCGAAGCACTGTCCCTGGCCGGACGCACCCTCGAAAAGATGGCGCTGGGCGCGCTGCACGATCTGCCCGGTGGCGGGTTTTCCCGCTATTGCGTTGACGGGCAGTGGCGGGTGCCGCACTTCGAGAAGATGCTCTACGATAATGCCCAGCTGCTCGGGCTGTACTCCCGCTTCGCCGCCCTCACGCCGGATCCCGGGCAGCGCGAGCTGGCCACCCGGGCCGCCACGGGGATCGTGACCTGGCTGTGCCGGGACATGGTGCTACCGGGCGGCGCCTTCGCCTCCTCGCTCGACGCCGATGTCATCGAGGCCGACGGCAGCCATGCCGAAGGCTCCTGCTATCTGTTCAGTGACGAGCAGCTGGCGGAGCTGGTGCCCAAGCAGTGGGCCGTGCTCGCGCCGCTACTCGATGGCCGCACGCTGGAATCGGAGATCCCGGATCAGGACACCGCACATACCCTGGCTTTTGCCGTGCTGCCGGTCCCGTCCCAGTGGCTGGCCTGGGACGCCGCGGTCCCCGCGCTGTTGGCCGCGCGGTCGGCCCGCCCGCAGCCCTCGCGCGATGAGAAGGTCGTGGCAGCCTGGAACGGATTGGCCATCCAGGGTCTGGCCCTGGCCGCCGTGCTACTGGGGGACGCTGCGGCCCTGGACCTGGCGCAAGCCGCCGCCGCCCGTCTCTGGGAGGGGCATTGGGACGCCTCTCGCTCAGGGGCCCCGCTGCTGCGCGTGAGCTACCCGGGATCGGCCGCATCGGGCGTTCCGGGGTTACTGGAGGACTACGCGGCGGTGGCGTTGGGATTCCAGGCGCTTGCTGTCGCCAGCGGGGAAGAGCGGTGGCAGAAGCGGGCGGCGCTGCTGCTCGATGCCGCTCTGGAACTCTTCATTCTCGATGGCCTGCCGGTCGAATCGGCCTCAGGTGACGCGATGCTGCTGGCCGCCCGCTCCGGACGGTCATCTATCGAGGCGCTGGACGATGCGCTTCCCAGTGCGGTGGCGCTACTTTGCTCGGCCCTGCTGGATCGGGCTGGGACGCTGGCCGCCGCCGGAACCGGTGGGGAGGATCCGCATGGTTCGGTTGAACGGGGGCGGGTGTCCGCACTGCTGGGTTTCGTTCCCCGGCTTGCAGGAAGGGTCCCGCACGCGATGGGTGCGTCCTTGGCGGTGCTCGCCCGGCTGGGAGCCGGAACCGGAACCGAACTGGTGCTTACCGGTGGCACAACCGAACAGCGCGCCGGCGCACGGGCGCTGGGCATGCTTGCAGGCGTCGCGCAGCCGGTGGGAGCGCAGCAGCGGCCCGCCGCGCCCGATGGTGGACTGGCTGCATACGTCTGCCGGGGTGGGGTGTGTCTGGCACCGGTGTCCGGTTTGGCTGCGCTGCGCGGCGTCCTGCTGCCGTATCTACCGGGAGCCTAGAACGGCGATCATGATCGCGATGAAGTGGCAGGCGAAGCCGGCCACGGTGAAGGCATGGAACAGTTCGTGGAAGCCGAACCACTCGGGGAACGGGTTCGGCCGCTTCAGCGCGTAGAAGACCGCGCCGGCGATGTAGAAGGCCCCTCCGGCGCAGATCAGGATTGCAGCCGCGGGGCTGGCGGTGTAGAAGTCTGCGATGAACAGCAGCGCCGCGAGCCCCAGCAGGATGTATACCGGAACGTAGAGCCAGCGCGGGGCATCGGTCCACAAGACCCTGAAGCCGACCCCGAGCAGGGCCCCGAGCCAGATCGCGGTCAGCAGGATGGTTGCTTTTTCCGGGGGCAGCAGTGCCCAGGCCAGCGGGGTGTAGGAACCGGCGATGACCAGCATGATGTTGGTGTGGTCCAGGCGCTTGAGCGTCCGCTTCACCCCGGGGGACCAGTTTCCCAGATGGTAGGTCGCGCTGACGGAAAACAGCAGCAGGCCGGTGAAGGCATAGAGGGCAGATGCCGCCTTCAGCGCCGGTGTCGGAGCCAGGACGACCAGCACGATGCCCGCGGCGAGGGCGAACGGGGCGGTGGCGGCATGGATCCATCCGCGAAGGCGGGGTTTGATTTCGGACACGGGGGCGGCGGGGGAGGACATGGTTAATGCTAACCGAAACCGATTTGAAGTTACTTCACGGTAACAATTGGCGAGATGGCATTCGGCCGATTCGGGCACGCGTCGCTGGAGCTGGCAGGGCCCTCGAACCGGTAGCGTTGAGCATTGAAGCGGCATGTCGCCGCCGCGGCGATGTCGCGAGACCAGCACCACAGGAAGCGGGAGACACGGTGGAACTTCCGGGATTTGCATACCTGCTCTATGAGCGTCGCGTCGCACGTTCACTGTCCCCGGAAAAGCTCCCCACGCACATCGGCGTGCTCGTTGACGGGAACCGCCGCTGGGCACGGCTGGCCGGCGCGCCCACGTCCGAGGGCCACCAGGCAGGAGCCGACAAGATCCTCGAATTCCTCGGCTGGTGCCAGGAGCTGGGCATCAACATGGTGACCCTCTACATGCTCTCCACGGACAACATGAATCGATCCAGCCAGGAACTCGACGACCTGATGGGGATCATCGCCAACACCCTGGACCGCCTCGGGGAAGCCCGTACCGTCAGGGTGCACCCGGTGGGTGCGCCCGAGCTGCTTCCGGACTACCTCTCAGACAAGCTCCTCGAGCTGGCCAAATCCACGGCGGGTGCCACCGGGATCCATGTGAACATGGCCGTCGGCTACGGCGGGCGCCGGGAGATCGTCGACGCCGTCAAGGAACTTCTGCGCGACGGCGAGGCGAACGGCCTGACCCCCGGAGAGATCGCAGAAACGCTCGACGTGGACAAGCTGGCCACCTACCTCTACACCCGCGGCATGCCGGACCCGGATCTGGTCATCCGCACCTCCGGCGAACAGCGGCTTTCCGGGTTCCTCACCTGGCAAAGCGCCTACAGCGAGTTCTACTTCTGCGAGGCGCTCTGGCCGGACTTCCGGAAGGTCGATTTCCTGCGTGCACTGCGTGATTTTGCCGACCGGAAAAGACGCTTCGGCTCCTAGTCAGGAGCATCACTGGTGTTTCCCCGAGTGCGGTCCAGTGTTATCCGATTGATAGCCCATTCGTAGGATTCGGGCGTAGGGTCGAAGGTATCGGACGGCAAGAGGCCGGACGACGGAAAGGGTCCTGCAGGAAACCCGTATCGGCAGGACCCAGCCGTTCACCAACGACCTTCGGGCCGCGGCCCGGGGCGGGAGTCGACATGGCAGGCACACCAGTGGCGGGCACCAGAAACCCCCGCCGGACCTTTGTCCTTGATACCTCGGTCCTGATCGCCGACCCGCAGGCACTGCTCCACTTCGACGAACACGAAGTGGTCCTGCCCCTGGTGGTGATCATGGAACTGGAAAAGAAGCGCCACGACCCAGAACTGGGGTTCTTCGCCCGTCAGGCCCTGCGCCTGCTCGATGACTTGGGTACCAGTCATGACGGGCTCGGCGGGCTGATCCCGCTCGGTGACAAGGGCGGCACGCTTCGCATCGAACTGAACCACGTGGGTCTGGAGGTGCTGCCCGTCGGGTTCCGCAATGGCGATAACGACTCGCGGATCCTCGCCGTCGCCAAGTCCCTGAGCAACGAGGGACTGACCGTCACCCTGGTATCCAAGGACCTGCCGATGCGCGTCAAGGCTTCTGCCATGGGCCTGCATGCCGAGGAATACCGGAACGAGCTGGTCCGTTCCTCGGGCTGGACCGGTGTCGCCGAGGCGGACATCTCCGAGGAGGCGATGGCCACCCTGTTCAAGGGCGAATCGATCAGCATCCCGGAGATGGCGCCCCAACCGGCCAACACCGGACTGGTCATCCATTCACCGCGTGGCTCGGCGCTGGGCCGGGTGGATGCGAACCAGCTGGTGCACGTAGTGCGCGGTGACCGGGAAGCCTTCGGGCTGCACGGCCGCTCGGCTGAACAGCGTCTGGCCATCGACCTGCTGCTGGACCGTAGCGTCGGCATCGTGTCGCTGGGTGGGCGGGCCGGCACTGGAAAGTCGGCCCTGGCCCTGTGTGCCGGGCTCGAAGCGGTGCTGGAGCGCAACGAGCACCGCAAGATCATGGTCTTCCGCCCGCTTTATGCGGTCGGAGGTCAGGAACTGGGCTATCTTCCGGGTGCCGAGAACGAGAAGATGAACCCATGGGCCCAAGCCGTTTTCGACACGCTGGGCTCGGTGGTCAGCCAAAACGTGATGGAGGAGGTCATGTCCCGCGGCATTCTCGAGGTGCTGCCGCTGACCCATATCCGAGGCCGCTCGCTGCATGATGCGTTCGTGATCGTCGACGAGGCGCAGTCGCTGGAGAAGAACGTGCTGCTGACGGTGCTCAGCCGGATCGGGCAGAACTCCAAGGTGGTGCTTACCCACGACGTGGCCCAACGCGACAATCTGCGCGTGGGCCGGTATGACGGGATAGCGGCCGTGGTGGAGATCCTCAAGGGCCACCCGCTTTTCGGGCACGTCACGCTGACCCGCTCCGAACGCTCGGCGATCGCCGCGCTGGTCACCGAGCTGCTGGAGGACGGGGCCCGCTGATCAGGCCGGCCGGTGGCCCCCGACGACCCAGCGGATGTGCTTGCGGACGTCGGTCAGCGGCTCCTGGGGCTGCTCGAACAGGTCATCGATCATGTATTCGTTCACTGCGAGGATGCGCAGCGAGTGCCCGCGGCCGGCCCGGGTCCCCTCGAGCCACTGGCTGCCGGTGCAGATCCCCGTGGCCATGTCGATGCGTACCGTACAGCGGCCATCGCCCACCAGCGGGGCACCGGCCACCGCCGGCGCATAAAGCCGGCCGGGGGAGACCACGGCCTCCCAGCCATCTCGCCCGGCGGAGTCGCTGGCCCGGATCAGTTCGTGGATGATCAGCGGATGCGGGAAGGGCAGGTCGGCAGGGCCCGGAGCGCAGCCCGCCAATTCCACCGGGTCCAATATGGAGTTCCAGCCGGCTGCGGGCAGCGAGGGGATCACATAGGCCGCCTCGGGCCGGCGGGAGACCAGACCGTCGTTCTCATATACGGGGCTGAGCAGCCTGGGCGGAAGCAACCAGGCATCGCGCGTTGCCGAAACGAAGGCGGCGTCCTTGGAGGGTGCACGTCCGGTATCGGCGAAGAGCACCGCGCCTTGGGCATCCTGCACCCGCACGGCGGCGGGGCGCCTGATCATCGCGGTGACCGGTCCGGCTGGCTGGCCCGGCGCCCATGGCTCGGGACTATGCTGTGCATCCCAGGATTCCCAGGTGAAGCGCACCGAATCCCATTTCCACGGAGAGGACCGGCAGAGCCGCCTGAAGGAGGCCATGTCGGCATGGTCCGGCAGTGGCCTGCGCACCGTGGAGCCGTCGAAAACTGGTTGTTCACCCATGGATTCAGTCTAGGTCGGTGCCTCGGGGCACCGCCATGGTCCCTTGTGCTGATCCGGGGTATCGCCGCGGGGGCGTTCCTGACCTACGCTGGGCACATGATCGAGGCGACAGCGCTGCTATGGGGGGCACAACCGGTGGCAGGGCTGCTGCTGGTAGCCGCCCTGGTGCTGTTCCTGGTCAACGCGGTGCGGCTGGTGGCCATCGATGCGAGGGTGCACCTGCTGCCCAACCGGATCATCTTCCCCTGGTACCCGATAGCGCTGTTGCTGTTGGTTCTTGCCGCCGCCATGGCGGGTGAGATGATGACGGCGCTGCGCGTGGTCGTGTCCGGGGTGGCGCTGTTCCTGTTCTACCTGCTGTTGCACGTCATCAATCCGGGCGGCATGGGTCTGGGGGATGTGAAACTGGCAGGGATCCTGGGCATGTACCTGGGTTTCCTGTCTTGGTCGCATCTGCTGTTCGGCACGTTGCTGGCTTTCGTGACGGGTGCGTTGTGGGCCGGTGCGCTGATGGTGCTGCGCCGGGCCAACCGCAAGAGCACGTTCGCCTTCGGTCCGTTCATGTTCCTGGGCACCACGGCGGCGTTGTTCATGACAGTATGAAAAGCATGCCCACACCGGATTTCATTGTTGAATTGCGTTCCAAGATCGGCCATGCACCGCTTTGGCTTCCCGGGGTCAAAGTGGTGGTGATCCACGACGAATCGGTGCTGCTGGTCCGCCGTGCCGACAACGGCCGCTGGACGCTGCCCGCCGGCATCATCGAACCGGGCGAGGAGCCGGCTGCCACGGCCGTGCGCGAGGTCTTGGAAGAAACCTCGGTGGTGGTCTCCGCCCGTGCGCTGGTCGGGGTGGGAACCACCGAGGCAGTGACCTATCCCAACGGGGACCAGGCCCAGTTCCTCGACGTCGTCATGGCCTGCGACTATGTGAGCGGCACCGCCAAGGTCAATGACGATGAGAACCTCGAGGTGGCCTGGTACCGGCTCGATGACCTGCCGAACCTGCCGCCACGCCATGCCCGCGCCGTGGAATGGGCGCTCGAACCACACGCCCGGGGGCACTTCATCCGCTGATCGGGCAAAGAAATCGGGACGGACCAATGGCCGGTCCCGATTTCCCCATGCGGCTGCGAAGCGGGGTTAGCGCCCGGAGTCGGTTTTCGCCTCGGCCGTCGTTCCGGCCGGAGTTTTGCCCTTGGCGGCAGCCCGGGCCCGGGCCTCGAGCTCCACCGCTTCCTCGCCGCCGATCGCCTCACCGCGGGCCACCATGCCCGATGTGTCGGAGAGTTTGACCTGCTTCAGGAACAGGGCCAGTGCGAACGCGATGAGCAGGAACGGAATCAGGTACCAGAACACCGGTGCCAGCGAGTCGGCATACGCTGTGACGATGCCCTCGCGCACCGCCTCAGGCAGCTGAGCCATGGCCGCGGGAGCAAGGCGGGCGGTCGCGTCCCCGGCCGCGGCCGGGTCGAAACCTGCGCCCAGGAACACTGTATTCAGGTTCTCGGAGAGCCGGTTAGTGAACATCGCGCCGAAGATCGCCACGCCCAGGGCGGCCCCGACCTCGCGGAAGTAGTTGTTCGTGGAGGTCGCCGTGCCCACCATCGTCGGATCGACGGCGTTCTGGACCACCAGCACCACGACCTGCATGATCAAGCCCAGTCCGGCGCCGAAGACGAACAGGTAGGCGCAGATCAGCCACAGTGGAGTGGTGGAGCTCAGCGTGGTCATCGCCAGCATGGCAATTGCCGTAACCAGGGTGCCGGCGATCGGGTAGGCACGGTAGGAACCGGATTTGGAGATGGCGATGCCGGACCAGATCGAGGTGCCCATCAGGCCGACCATCATCGGCAGCATGAGCAGCCCCGAGACGGCGGCCGAGGTGCCGGAGGACATCTGCAGGAACGTCGGGACGAATGCGATGGCGGAGAACATGCCCAGGCCCAGGGTGAAGCCGATGGCCGTGGCGTTGACGAAGACCGGGTTCCTGAACAGTGCCAGTGGGATGATCGGATCCTGCGCGCGGGCCTCGGCAATCACGAAGAGCACAATGGCGGCGAGCAGGCCCAGCCCCCAGGCCCAGGTTTCGGGTGCGGCCCAGCCGTGGTCCTTGGACCCGCCGAAGTCGGTGAAGAAGATCAGGCAGGTGGTCGCCGCGGAGAGCAGCAGCACGCCCAGCATGTCGATCTTCTTGGCGGCCTTCTTGTTCGGAAGGGTCAGTGTGAACCAGGCAATGGCGAAGGCGGCGATGCCGATCGGGATGTTGATGTAGAACGCCCAGTGCCAGCTCATATGGTCGACGAAGAAGCCGCCCAGCAGCGGTCCGGCAACGGCGGAGAGGCCGAAGATGGCACCCAGGGGCCCCATGTACTTGCCGCGTTCGGAGGCCGGCACGATGTCGGCGATGATCGCCTGCGAGAGGATCATCAGACCGCCGCCGCCCAGGCCCTGCATGGCGCGGAAGATCACGAACATCCAGAAGCCGGTCGAGAGCGCCGCGCCCACCGAGGCGAGCGTGAACAGGGCGATCGCGATCAGGAAGAGGTTGCGTCGGCCCAACACGTCACCGAACTTGCCGTAGATCGGCATCACGATGGTGGTGGCGAGCAGATAGGCGGTGGTGATCCAGGCCTGGTGTTCCACGCCGCCGAGCTGGCCCACGATGGTGGGCATGGCGGTGGAGACGATGGTCTGGTCCAGGGAAGAGAGCATCATGCCGGCGATGAGCGCGGAGAAGATGATCCAGATCCGGCGCTGCGTGAGCAGCAGCGGGGCATCGGCACCGGTTCGTGGTGCCGTGGTGGCTTGGGCCATGGGAGAAGGGGTCCTTAATGTACGTGGTTGCGTTGGAAGATGTGTGGGGTGCGTCGCTGCCGGTCAGGGAAGCGTCAGTGGCTGCGTGAAGAGCGATTGGGCCTGGCGCATCAGCCCCAGGAACTCCGCCTCGAGCGAGGTCTTGTGCGCGGCCGCTGCATAGCGCTGGACGACCTGGTGCATGGCGAACTGGATCATGTGCACGGCCATGCCCAGTGCCGGGTGCGAGGGCGGGACGCCCTCGCGCTTGGCGACCTGGGCGATGAACAGGTTCAGCCGTTCGGGGCCGACCTGGACCAGTTTGGCCAGGAGCTCTGGTTCGCGGTGCACCGCCTCGAAGAAGCCGTGCGCACTGAGGATCTCCTGCTCGTCGCGGCGCAATTGCGAGAGCACCAGTTCCACCAGGTCCGCGAGCAGCGTCGGGGAGATCCCGATGGTGCCGGGCGGCCGGGCGGCCATGAAGCGCTCGAGTGTCTCGGCGGCGACACCGTCCTCGATGTGGCCGAAAACGGCATCGAGTTTGGTGGGGAAGTAGTTGAAGAAAGTGCGCCGGCAAATACCCACCCTGGAGCACAGCTCCTCGATGGTGAACCCGGAGAAGCCATGCTCCGCGGTGAGCTCGCGCGAACAGCGGGTGATGGCCAGGCGCGTGCGCTGCATGCGCGCGCTGCGCGTGGGCGGGAGGGCCGGATCCGCCACCGAGGCTGTAGTTGCACTTTCATTCACATCGTGCAGTTTTGCACTAGTGGATCAAGGGTGCAAATTAAGTGCCGGGGTCGCCGGAGGCGTCTCGCGGCCACCGGCGTCCAGTTGTTGGCCATCGACGGGTAATGTGAAGGGTGTCACTATCTACGAGCGTAGGTGTTTGGCTGATGAGTGCCCCCTAGCATCGGGTGTGACACCGTGTTCCGGTTCAAGCCCTGAGCACGGACCCTCTCGTCACGGAAGCCGAACGAAAGAAGGAAGCTGCTGGACATGAACACGAATGAACCGATGAGTAGCGATTCCGGCGCTCCGGCAACAGCACGCCGCTTTGCCCCGGGCGATATCACTTGGGCCCCGGCGCCCGGTGCCAGGCCGCGCATGCGCGACTTCATGGAGGCGGCGAATGCCCGGCACGGGTTGATGATGTCCCACTACCGGGACCTGCACCGTTGGTCGGTGGAGGAGGCCTCGGCATTCTGGGAAGAGGTCGTCCGCTACTTCGAGGTGCTCGGCGACGGCCTGGGCGGCCGGGGACTGGAGGATCCCACGATGCCCGGAGCCGCCTGGTTCACCGGGGCACGGTTGAACTTCGCCGAGAACGTCCTGCGGCATGCCGCACGGGAGGATATGGCCGACAGCACTGCCATCCTGCGGATCGACGAGGACAACCAGATTCGGACCATCACCTGGTCCCGGTTGGCCGACCAGGTCGGTTCGCTGGCCGCCGCCCTGCGCCGGCGCGGTGTCGGCTCGGGTGACGTGGTGGCGGCCGTTATGCCCAATGTTCCCGAGGCCGTCATCGGCCTGTTGGCCACGGCGTCGCTCGGGGCCATCTGGTCCATCAACTCACCGGACATGTCGGCCGGAGCGACGCTGGATCGGATCAGCCAGCTGGCCCCGAAGGTGCTCATCGGCATCGACGGCTACCGGTTCAAGGGTCGAACCATCGACCTGACCGGATACTTTGCGCAGGTGGCAGCAGGCCTGCCGGAAACCGGGCAGCGGTTGTTCGTCAAGAATGTGTCCGAGTCCCAGGCCGGGCCCGAGGGGTTCGAGGAGCTGGGGCCGCTGCTTCACGGCAGCGAACGCGTCGGACCACGGCGGCTGCCATTCGACCATCCGCTGTGGGTGCTTTTCTCCTCCGGAACCACCGGTGCGCCCAAGGGCATAGTTCACTCGCACGGCGGCATGACGCTCGAGGCCCACAAGGGCATCGGCCTGCAGCAGGACCTGGGCCCGGGGGACCGCTACTACGTTGCGGCTAACACGTCCTGGATGGTGTGGAACACGCTGGTGAACTCGCTGACGGTGGGCGCATCGGTGGTCACCTATGACGGATCACCAGCCGTTGGTGGAGCCGCCCGGCAATTCGAGATCCTTGCCCTGACCGGCGCGACGATGTTCGCCACCGGCGCCGCCTACCTGAGCATGGTGGAGAAGTCCGGGCTGGAACCGGGAACCACCTTCGATCTGTCCGCACTGCGCCGGATCATGTCAACCGGTTCACCGCTGCCGCCGAGCACCTGGAGCTGGGTCCATGAGGCGGTGAAGGCCGATGTCCACCTCGGTTCGGATTCCGGCGGCACGGACATCTGCTCCGGGTTCCTGGGCTCGAACCCGATGGATCCGGTGCGGCTCGGCGAACTGCAGGGCGCATGCCTCGGCGCCGCCGTAGAGGCCTGGTCGCCCTCCGGGGAACGGGTCCTTGGGGAACTGGGAGAAATGGTGGTCACGGCCCCGATGCCCTCCATGCCCGCCTCCTTCTGGAACGACCCCGACGGGCAGCGCTACCGGGACGCCTACTTCGATCAGTACCCGGGGGTGTGGCGCCACGGCGACTGGATCACCGAAACCGAACACGGTTCCTTCATGGTGCACGGTAGATCCGATGCCACGCTGAACAAGAACGGAGTCCGGCTGGGCACCGCCGATATCTACGCGGTGGTCGAGGACCTGGAGCAGATCAGGCAGTCGCTGGTCATCGGCGTGGAAATTCCCGGTGGCGACTACTACATGCCGCTTTTCGTGGAGCTGTCCGCCGGCGTGGAACTGGACGAGGAACTTGTGGCGGAGCTGAAGTCCGCCATCAGTAAACAGACCTCGGCCCGTCACGTCCCGGATGAAATCGTGGTGGTTCCCGGGATCCCGATGTCGCACACGAACAAGCGCCTGGAGGTGCCGATCAAGCGGCTCTTCCTGGGATTCGAGCTTGACCGTGCGCTGAATGTGGGAAGCGTGGCCAACCCGCAGGCGCTTGACTGGTTCGTCGAGCGGGCCAGGGCCTTCGGCCGCGACCGGCTTGGGGCGGGAAACTAGCAAACAGACGGCCTGCGGCCCGCACCCGGAGGGGTGTCGGCCGCGCGCCGTCGGTTCCCGTGCTTCAGTGCCTCCCGGTCATCGTGGTGACGTCGAGCAGCTCGTCCAACTGCGCCTCGGTGAGTTCGCCGCGCTCGACGAAGCCGAGCGCGATGGTCGCCTCGCGGACGGTGAGCCCGTCGGCGACGGCCTTCTTGGCGATCTTCGCCGCGTTTTCGTAGCCGATGTACTTGTTCAGCGGCGTGACGATCGAAGGGGAGGCCTCGGCCAGGAAGCGGGCGCGTTCGACATTCGCGGTGATCCCGTCGACCATCTTGCGGGCCATCACCGTGGCGGTATTGGTCAGCAGGCGGATGGATTCGAGCAGGTTCGCCGCCATGACCGGGATGCCGACGTTCAGCTCGAACGCACCGTTGGTACCGGACCAGGCGATGGCCGTGTCGTTGCCGATCACCTGGGCCGCAACCATGATCGCCGCCTCGGCGATCACCGGGTTCACCTTGCCCGGCATGATCGATGAGCCCGGCTGCAGGTCGGGAAGGGATATCTCGCCCAGCCCGGTGTTCGGGCCCGAACCCATCCAGCGCAGGTCGTTGTTGATCTTCATCAGCGAGATGGCGATGTTGCGCAGCTGCGAGGAGGCCTCGATCAGCCCGTCGCGGTTGGCCTGGGCCTCGAAGTGGTTGCGTGCCTCGGTGAGGGGCAAGTCCGTGTCGGCCGCCAGCAGCTCGATCACGCGCTGCGGGAAGCCGTCGGGCGTATTGATGCCGGTGCCCACCGCCGTGCCGCCCAGTGGGACCTCGGCAACGCGCGGAAGCACAGCATGGATCCGCTCCACCGCATAGCGCATCTGCGCCGCATAGCCGCCGAACTCCTGGCCCAGGGTCACCGGGGTGGCATCCATCAGGTGGGTGCGCCCTGACTTGACCACGTGCGCGAACTCGTCGGCCTTGGCACCCAGGGAGCGGGCCAGCAGTTCGAGCGCCGGAACCAGATCGTGCAGCAACGCACCGGTGGCTGCAACGTGCACCGATGTGGGGAAGACGTCGTTGGAGGACTGCGAGGCGTTCACATGGTCGTTGGGGTGCACCGTGGTGGAGGACCCGTCCGCTGCCAGCGCACGGGTGGCCAGCTCGGCCAGCACCTCGTTCATGTTCATGTTCGAGCTGGTTCCGGATCCGGTCTGGAATACGTCGATCGGGAACTGGTCGTCGTACCCATGGCCGGCGACGAGGTCGGCCGCGGCGACGATGGCCCGGGCCCGTTCGGCATCCAGCACGCCGAGTTCGGCGTTGGCCAGGGCGGCGGCCTTCTTCACCTGGGCCAGTGCCTGGATGTGCCGCGGCTCGAGCACCTTGCCGGAGATCGGGAAGTTCTCCACGGCACGTTGGGTCTGGGCACGGTAGAGGGCCTTGGCCGGCACCCGGACTTCGCCCATGGTGTCGTGTTCAATACGGAATTCGTCGCTGTTGTCCATGGGGACCACGCTACGCCCGCAGCGGCGATTGTGGCAGGGGGATTGCCACCGGCGAACCCGGGAATAGACGGGTCCGCCTGGGCGCTTGCGGCTCGGTCGGCTACAGGGCCCCGAAGCCGGAAACCATTTCGGCCTTGCCCTCGGCCAGGCGGTAAGTCACGCCGATGACCGCGGTCTCACCGGAATCCACTGCTGCGGAAATGACCTTCGAGGCATCGACGAGGCGGTGCGTGGTCTGCTGCACGTGCTCGACCACCGTGGCGTTCACGTCGGTGATGCCGTGGCGGGAGGCGGTGATCACCGAGGGGGTGATGCGCTCGACCAGGTCGCGGATGAAGCCCGGGGGCATCTGTCCGGTCTCGAAGGCTTCCATGGTGGCAGTGACGGCGCCGCAGGAGTCGTGGCCCAGCACGATGATCAGCGGCACCTTCAGCAGGGCCACCGAATACTCCAGGGAGCCGAGCACCGCGTCGTCGACCACGTGGCCGGCGGTACGGACCACGAACACGTCGCCCAAGCCCACGTCGAAGATGATTTCAGCGGCAAGCCGGGAGTCCGAGCAGCCGAAGATGACGGCGAAGGGGTGCTGCGTGTCCACCAGCGAGTGGCGCCGCGGGGCGTCCTGGTTGGGGTGGTCGGTGCTGCCTTCCACAAACCGGGCGTTGCCTTGGCGCAGTTTTCGCCAGGCTTCGGCGGGGGACATGGATTTGGTTTCGACGGGTAGGTCGGCTTCGTTCATGGAACCCAGCATATTCCTGCCGGTGCGCCGTCCCGCAACCGGGGGTCCGCGGATGAAGCGGTTAGTCAGCCCGCAGCGGGCAGCCCGGCCGCCACGATGGCCGCCATTTCTTCCAGGACGTTGGTGCCCGATTTGCTGCTCAACAGCACGGTGCTCCTGCCGCGCTTGAGGATGTAGGTGGTGTCTTTGCCCTTGGTGCGTACCTCCCAGGTAGCGCCCCCGATCTCGGTGGTGCCGGTGATGGCAGCGGAATCGGTGATCTGGGCCAGCCAGACGGCATTCGCATCGGCGGTCTGGCGGAACCAGACGAACTTCTGCTCCGGGGTGACGTAGCCGATTTCCCAGTAGGCGATCCCGTCGACGCCGGCAGAGATCCAGCGGGCGAAGTTCGCGTACCAGCCCTCCGGGACGGCCGGTGCCAGCGGGGTGAAGTCCGCTGCCGCAGCTGCCTCCTGCGCCGTGACGGAGACGTTGATGTCGGGGCGGTAGCCGTCGGTCTTCGACGCTGGATTAAGCGCGATGACCACCACTGCAATGATGACTGTGAGCAGCACCGAGATGAACATGCCCTTGACTGTCTGGTTGGCGCGCTTGGCCTGTGAGGGCGTAAGCACCGGCTTGGGCAGTGCCTCGGGCGCTGATTCTGGGGTCTGGGGCAGGTTCGTCACCCCTCCATTCTCGCCTATCCCGGGCCCGGCCTCCAACGCGGGGGATGCCGTGAGCGGTTCATCACACAGAACCGGCGCGTCGCCGGCGCTATGATCTAAGGAGTGTCCGCGGCTAAATGCCGTCAATTCGAAGACGAAGGAACACCGTGACAGAAGCCACGAATTTCGCCCACCTGTCCCCACGACTGTCGGTTTCCGACGCGGAGCCGGATCGCAACCTGGCCCTTGAGCTCGTCCGGGCGACCGAGGCGGCAGCCATCGCATCGAGCCCCTGGGTCGGATTCGGTGACAAGAACGCCGCCGACGGCGCAGCTGTCGACGCCATGCGCTCGCTGCTCGCCACCGTCTCCTTCAATGGCGTAGTCGTCATCGGCGAAGGCGAAAAAGACGAAGCCCCGATGCTGTTCAATGGCGAACGCGTGGGCGACGGAACAGGCGCCGAATGCGACGTCGCAGTCGACCCGATCGACGGCACCCGCCTGGCCGCCTTGGGCATCAACAACGCACTGTCTGTGTTGGCAGTGGCCGACCGTGGCTCGATGTTCGACCCGTCTGCCGTCTTCTACATGGAGAAGCTGGTGACCGGACCCGAGGCGGCCGAACTGGTTGACCTGCGCCTGCCGGTCAAGCAGAACCTGCACCTGATCGCCAAGGCCAAGGGCAAGAAGGTCAGCCAGATCACCGTGTGCATCTTGGATCGCCCGCGCCATGCCGGCCTGGTCGAGGAAATCCGCGCCGCCGGTGCACGCACCAAGTTCATCATGGACGGCGACGTTGCCGGCGCCATCGCAGCCACTCGCGAGGGTACCGGCGTCGACGTGTTGATGGGCATCGGCGGAACCCCCGAGGGAATCGTCACCGCCTGCGCCATCAAGTCACTGGGAGGCGTCATCCAGGGCCGCCTGTGGCCGACCGATGACGACGAGAAGCAGAAGGCCATTGACGCCGGACACGACCTGTCCCGCGTGCTGACCACGAACGACCTGGTCACGAGCGATAACTGCTACTTCGCGGCGACCGGCATCACCGACGGCGACCTGCTGCGCGGTGTGCGTTACAAGAACAACAAGATCACCACCCAGTCGATCGTGATGCGTTCCAAATCCGGAACCATCCGCTTCGTCGAGGGCGAGCACCAGTCCGATAAGTGGGAAGCGTACACCCGCTGAAATCGACCGATACAAGGCCGTTTCCCCGCCATCCGATTCGTTGGATTGTGCGGGGGAACGGCCCTTTTCGTGCCCGAATCAGCGGCGGAAACCATGCCGGAGCCGTTTCGGTGGCCTGACGGCTATTTAGTCTTCTTGCCGGCGACGGTGCGCCCGTCGGCCAGGGTAATGCCGTCCGTGTCAACAGACTCGACAACCACCGAGTCGCCCGGCAGGATCCTGCCATTGACAATCGCCTCGAACCGACGCTGGACGCGGTTCCACAGAGCACCGGAAGACAGTCCTTGCCGAACTTCAACCAGGAACCATCGCCGTTGTCATCAGGCTGCTTGAGCTCAAGGAACCGCTTCACTACTTCGGTCTGGCGTGGGTCTGTTCCGGAGAACTTGGAACCGTCTGTGGTTGCCGTTTCGTTGATCTTGGGATTGGCCATCAGGACCTTGATGGCTTTCGCGTCCATCCCGAACGGTTCCTCCGGAAGCCGGTCCCTGGGGGCGACCACTTCAACGGGCTTCGCTTCCGGTGCAGTAGTGGAAACGGGCGGTGAAGCCACAGCCGGGGGCGGTGATCCGGGAGCCGGACCGGCCCCGCCAGTGCCCCCGGCGAGCAGTAGGCCAAGCGTGAGTGCAACAGCCGCAATCAATGGTTGATGCAAGGTATCCCCTTGGCAAACAGGCAAGTTCAGCCATTGAATCCATCCGCGGGGTCCGGTGAATCAGCGGCGGCGGTTTCCGAGACGCGCCGAATCAAACAAGCGTTTCACCCGTGCGTACACATGTGCAAGGCGCAGTCCCGATGACGCGGCCGCGCCTGTGGCATGTTCGGGGCTGGTCAGCCGCTGGAACCGGTGGTCACGACAAAGGCCAGTGCGCCGGCGCTGCCGCTGCGCCGGGCCATCACCGGGGCCTCGTCGGCGCCGATGAAGACCGATTCGCCGCGGGCTACCCGGGCATCGGAGTAGGGGGAATCGAGCAGGAGTTCGCCCTGCACACAGATCACCAGGACGGGTCCGTTCTGCAGCAGGGGGACGTCGGCATCTGCCATCGAAGTGTCATCCACGACGGCGGGAATCTCGATGCGCTGGAGTGCGAACTCGGCAAACGGGGGAACATAGGTTTCCTGGCCCAGATCGGTGGTCCGGGAGCGGAGACGGGGGACCCCGATGGGGTTGAAGTCCACCGTACCCATCAGTTCCGGGACGTCGATGTGCTTGGAGGTCAGTCCTCCGCGCAATACGTTGTCCGAATTGGCCATGACCTCCACGCCCAGCCCGCGTAGGTAGGCATGGACGTTGCCGGCGTCCAGGTAGATCGCTTCGCCTGGCGCCAACCGCACCAGGTTGAGCAGCAGCGAGACCACGACGCCGGGATCGGACGGGTAGTGGCTGGCCAGCGAGATCAGTTCGGCCAGTGCCGGCTCCGCTGCGAGCACCGGGTCGGCGGCGACCAGCGCGGGTGCGGCGGCTGCCAGGTCGGAGACCGGGGTTCCGGCATCGAGCAGGTAGCCGAAGGCCGCCCGCAGGCCTTGCGTGAGCAGCAGCGAGGCAACATGCTCCGCCGTCCGGGACGCTGCGCCGGTCAGGGCGGTGGCCAGCGTGGTGAAGAGCCCCGCCGATTCCTGTACCGGTCGGAATCCGCTCAGTGCCACGAAGTCGGTGAGCGCAAAAAGCATCTCCGGCTTGTGCTGGCTGTCGCGGTAATTCCGGTGGAAGGCGTCGCGGGGGACCCCGGCGGCATCCTCGGCGGCGAGTCCGGCGGCAGCCTGGGCGGGGTTCGGATGTACTTGCACCGAAAGCGGCTTGTCGGCCGCCAGCAGCTTGGCCAGGAACGGAAGCTGTCCGTAGACGGCGTTTGTTTCCTTGCCCAGAAGTGCCTCCGGATCCGCGGCAATCAGCTCATCCAGGGCCATGCGTCCCTCGGGCAGCACGGCGAGGGAGGGCGCCGTGGGGTGTGCCCCGATCCACATTTCGGCTTCGGGCGCGCCACTGGCTTCACGGCCCAGCAGGTGCGAGATCGCGCTCCTTGAGCCCCAGGGGTAGTCCCGGAACGTGTTCTCTAAGAAATACATAGCCGTCCTTAAGGTACCGAGCACTGGTCGTTGTTCATGACCAGTTCGGAGATCAAGTCCCTGCGTCCGATCTGTTCGAGCGTGACGAGGTACTCTTCGGTGATGGGCGAACCATCCGGTTTGGTGGAGGGCGGGGCCGTCTTTTCCGCCGCGGCGGTGCCCGGCTTCTTGGGCTTGGCGGATCCGCCTTCCTTGGCGGTGGGCTTGGAGGCCGGGGGCTCGTTGGTAGAGGCAAGGAGCTCGTCGATGCGCGTGTGGATTTGGCCGAAATCGGGATAGGTCGAGAACTTCTGCGAGGCAGTTCCGAAGTCCGGGGCACCGAGGGTCAGTGACTTGAACGGAGTCTGCCGGGCCTTGTCGGCCAGCGACAGGAAGCTGCCCAGCTGTTGCTGCGGGATATCGGTTTCCACCAGTTCCTCGCCGGCATCCATGATCTGGGTGAAGCGGGTCAGTACAGTCTGCGGGCTGAACTGCTTCATCATTGCCTGCTGCAGGCACTGCTGACGCCTGATCCGGTGGTAGTCGGTGGTGAAGTCGCGTGAACGGGCGAACCAGAGCGCCTGCTTGCCGTTGAACTCTTTCACGCCGGGGGAGAACCAGTGGGTGTTGACGGTGGAATTGGGCCATTTCTTCGCATTGTAGGGGACCCACCCGCCCGATTTTACAGTGACTCCGCCCATGGCGTCGATGAACCCCGAGAAGCCAGCCATGTCGATGAGCACATAGCCCTGGACCTTCAGCCCGGTGATGCCCTCGGCTGCCTCGACGGTAGCCTGCGCCGCGGGGTTCTTCACACCGGGGTAAAGGTGTGCGTATTTTTCCTCGACCGTGGGGTACAGGGCGTTGAAGATGCACTCGTTGCCGCAGCTGTAGCCGGCGGGGTACACCTCGCGCATCGGGGAGTCCGCCGGGAAGGGAGTGTTCTGGAAATTGCGCGGGATCGAGATCATTGCCGCGTGGCCGTTCTTGGCATCAACGGAGAGCAGTGACACGCTGTCAGGACGCAGCCCCTGCCGGTTGCTTCCGGCGTCCCCGCCCATGATCAGGATGTTGTAGCGGCCATCGACCGGGGCGAAGGCGGGCCCGCGGGCAAAGATGCTCTGGATCGCGTTGCGGCCCTCGTTGACGATAAACGCCCCATAGCCCAGGATGCCGCTCGTGGCGAAGATGGCAAGGACGAGGCCTCCGGCGACGATGCCGCGCATGCCCGGTGCCAGTAATTTCGGCCGGATCAGCACCAGGGTGTTCAAGAAGAGCAGCAACCAGCCCACTGCCAGCGCCATCAGCACTATCACTACGAGCAGCTGCACCCAGGACTGGGCGAAGAGGCTGATCAGGATGTTCCTGTTGATCAGTGCCAGGGCCAGCAGGAGCACGAGGAGGGCCCAGCAGGACAGGGTCACCGTCACGGCCTTGCGGCCCAGTGCCCTGTTTCCGGCCACGATCTGCGCCCCGCCGGGCAGGAACACGGTCAGCAGCAGCAACATGATGGCGCGCTTGGACCGCGTGGGTGCCGAGGCCGACTCCGGGTGACGGACCGGGTCGGCGGCGGGGCGGGGCAGATCGATGACGGGCATGGACGCGCTCCTAGAGGCCGGGGAAATCGGTCTCGACGGCGTTGCGCAGGGCTGCTCCCTTGTCGGAGGCGACCTTGCGCAGATCGGCGGAGAAGTCGATGAGCTTTTCCTGCAGCGAGGCCGCCAGCTCGTCGGTGGCGGAGGCCAGCATGCGCACGGCCAGCAGGCCGGCGTTGCGGGCACCTCCGATCGAGACAGCGGCCACCGGTACGCCGGCGGGCATCTGCACGATGGACAGCAGCGAATCCATGCCGTCGAGGGTCTTCAACGGGACCGGAACACCGATGACCGGCAACGGGGTGACCGAGGCGAGCATGCCGGGCAGGTGCGCTGCCCCGCCGGCGCCGGCGATGATCACGCGGATGCCACGGGTGTGGGCCTTCTTGCCGTAGGCGATCATGTCCTCGGGCATGCGGTGGGCGGAGACCACGTCGGCTTCGAAGGGGATGCCGAATTCGGCCAGGGCCTCGGCAGCCAGGCGCATCACGGGCCAGTCCGAATCCGAGCCCATGACCAGGCCGACCAGGGGTGCTGCAGCAGACATCTAGTTCTTTCCTTCGTTTAATGCATCCACGCCGTCGCGGATGATGGAGGCCACGCGGTTGGCACGGTCCCGCAGCGAAGCAGATCCCTCGCCGGGTTCGGCGACGACGTTCACGTGGCCGATCTTGCGGCCCGGGCGGACCGACTTGCCATAGGCATGGACCTTCACGCGCGGCTCGGCGGCCAGTGCCGCGGCGAAGGCGGAGAACAGGTCTTGGTTGGAGCCGCCAAGGTAGTTCTTCATCACACAGAGCTCGCCGAGGGCCGACGTATCGCCCAAGGGAAGGTCCAGCACGGCCCGAAGATGCTGCTCGAACTGGCTGGTCACCGAGCCGTTCATGGTCCAGTGCCCGGTATTGTGCGGGCGCATGGCCAGTTCGTTGATGACGAATCCGGCACCGAGCCCGGGGGTCTCGAAGAGCTCGGCCGCCATGACCCCGGTGACGCCGAAGGCTTCGGCGATGCGCAGCGCGGCTGCCGATGCTGCCGCAGCCACTTCGGGGTCGAGGTCCTGTGCCGGGGCGATGACCTCGTCGCAGACGCCGTCGACCTGGATGGTGTGGACGACGTCCCAGCCGCGGGCCTCACCCGAGGGGGTGCGGCCCACCATGGCGGAGAGTTCGCGGGTGAAGGGGACCTTGGCTTCGGCGAGCAGGTCGCCGTTGCCGAACCAGTCGGAGGCCGCCGCTGCGGCCGCCGCATCCTCGATCATGCGCACGCCCTTGCCGTCGTAGCCTCCGCGCGGGGTCTTGAGCACGATCGGGAAGCCGATCCGCTCACCGAAGGCAACCAGCTCCTCCACGGTGGAGACGGCGTCCCATTCCGGGTTGGGCAGGCCCAGCTCGGCGATGGCCTTGCGCATCACCAGCTTGTCCTGCGCATGGATCAGCGCCGAGGGCCGGGGCTGGACATTGACGCCCTCGTCGATCAGCGTCTGCAGATGCGCATTGGGCACGTGCTCGTGGTCGAAGGTCATCACATCCAGGCCACGGGCAAATTCGCGGAGCGTATCGAGATCCTTGTAGTCACCGACGGGTGCGGTGGCTACCGAGGACGCTGCGGAAACATCGGGGGCTTCGGCGAGGATACGCAGCTCGAAGCCGAGATTCAGGGCCTCTGGGGCCATCATTCGGGCGAGTTGGCCACCGCCCACTACACCAATCACAGGAAACATCACTGCACAAGCGTACCCAACGGGTTGCCTTGCCCCGGGCGCACACGCGATCTTGGGCACCTTTCCGAGCAAACCCACAGCGGACGTGCCTACAATGGATGGTTGGGCGCTGCTACTTCGCGGCCCGGCCCGGCGGGTGGCGAGAGCCACCAAACCGGATATTATTCGACGGACCGTGGAGGGTCATGTTAGCGAAACTGTATGGCAAGGCAATGGGCTTAGCCTCGATGATGTGGCGCGAAGTCATGAAATTCGGCGTCGTGGGCGGCCTCGCATTTGTCATCGACTCCAGTGTCTACCTTTGGCTGCTCAGTGGCCACATGGGCGACTCCCAGGTGAAGGCAAAGATCATTGCCGGTGTCGTGGCCACGCTGTTCTCCTGGGTGGCGAACCGCTTCTGGACCTTCAGGCACCGCCGCCAGGCTTCGGTCCTCCGCGAACTACTCATGTTCCTGCTGATGAACGCCATCGGCCTGGGCATCGCCGCGGCTTGCGTGGGCTTTACCAAGTACGTGCTGGACCTGACAGACACCACCAGCGTCTTCATTGCCGGCTCCGTCGTGGGTCTGGTGCTCGGCACCATCTTCCGCTTCTTCGCCTACCGTTTCTGGGTGTTCAGTGCCGAGCTGGATTCCGAGGAGAAGTTCAAGGACGACTACGACCTGATCGGTGCGGAGACATCGGGCCTCGATTCGGTGCAGACCGTGGAAGATGCCCTGCGCAACACCCCCGGCCTTACCGACACCGGGTCGATCCGCCGGATCTAGGATTCCGCTTCACCTCGAGAAGGG
The DNA here is from genome assembly GCF_014190875.1 of Paeniglutamicibacter cryotolerans. NCBI lineage: Bacteria > Bacillati > Actinomycetota > Actinomycetes > Micrococcales > Micrococcaceae > Paeniglutamicibacter > Paeniglutamicibacter cryotolerans. The sequence goes on from NZ_JACHVS010000001.1 coordinate 2,240,753, forward strand.
TGCCGTGGCCACTGGCTGCGGCACCCTCGTTCGCTTAACCGCTCGACGCGGCGGTGCTGGGATCCTGGCCTTGCTCGTCCAGGCGCCGTCCGATGCGCTCGCCCGCGAGAAGCGATTCGCCGACATCCATTCCGGCCTCGACGAGCACCACCGCGTCGCCGGCCTTCCAAATGGCCAGGGCCGAACGCAGCGCGCTGACGCAGGGCATCGCCGCGCAGAGCAGTGCGGTGCCGCCGGGGGAAGAATCGGCGAAGAGCCGCGCATAGTCTAGGGTCGCTCCGCCGCCGGTCAGTGCCGGGGAGTCGCCCGCGACGGCCTCGGGGAAGTAGGAATCGGCAAACGAGCGCACCTCGGCGGAGAAGTCCAGGGCGCCGGCGGGGATGGCTCCGGCAAAGCGCATGGCCAGTGACGGAAGGGCGACGACCATGAGTTCCGGTGCTGCGGCGGCGCGCTCGGTTTCGGGGTCCGCGGTCACCCACAGGTCGAGAGCCGGGGTGGTCCCGGTGCCCGTATCCGTGCAGACCCATTGAGCGCCGAGCTGCCAGCAGGCCAGTGCGATGGCAAACGTTTTCCAGTGCGGCTGCAGGTCGCTGCCCACGACCGACCCCTCCTCGATGTCGAATTCTTCGGAGAGCAGGTTGGCGGTTTTGGCCACCCAGTTATCGAATACCCGCCCGCTGAGTTCAACTCGTTCACCGGAGAGCGAGTACCAGGTAAGCCAGGGGGAAGTGGAATGCCGGACCGGTGCGAGCAGTGATTCGGCAAAAGCCGACTGGCCTGTGTGCGATGACATGTGGTGCTCCTCTGAAGGCTGTGAATTCGCCGGGAATCTAAGAAACTCGACGTGGCTTCGGTGCGGCGCGGAAATTTCCGGGCGTGGCGTGACCGTCATTCAAAGATATACGTCTATAGAATCCCCGAGCCCACTTGACTGATAGTGAGTTACACCAGTGTAATTAGATAGTGCGTCGACGGGTCGGTGGAATTCTTCCCGGAATCTCGCCCGTTTCAATCGGGCAAGTGCCGTCGGTGCCATTCCAAGCGGCATCGCCGCAACGCAATGAACAGTGGGAAGGTCCTATCACCATGGGGAACGTGGAGCGCAGCTTCGAAAACGCAGTAACGCCGGTGTCGGCGTCAGCGTCAGCGCGCCAAAGCCCGCGTGGGGTCCCGGCCGACTGGTTCTTGGATCCTGCCATCGACTCCGATGCCTCGACGCTGGAGGGAATGGCCAACGAAATTCTTGCCCTGCGCCCCGACGCATTAGCGCACCCCCCGAACATCGAGGCCGAAGAGCCCGAATGGGTTCCCGCGACCCCCGCCTCCACGCCGGCCAAGGCGATCTGGATCGGCCTGGGCGCCGTCGAAGACGAGGGCGAACTCGGCTGGCAGTCCGAGGCATTGTGCGCGCAGACCGACCCCGAGGCGTTTTTCCCGGAAAAGGGCGGCTCCACCAAGGACGCAAAGCGCGTCTGCGGGGCATGTAATGTGCGTTCCGAGTGCCTTGAATACGCATTGACCAACGACGAACGATTCGGCATTTGGGGCGGATTGTCGGAGCGCGAACGCCGTCGGTTGCGGAAGCAGGCAGTCTAATTCTCCCAAGTATTCGCGTCACGGCCATCGTGACGTCTCATAACGGTGGCCGTTTCATTCCCCAAACCATGGATGCGCTGCGCGCCCAGACCCGTCAAATAGATCGCTTCATCGGAGTCGACGCGGGATCGTCCGACGGCTCCGAGGAACTGCTGCGCGCCGGACTACCCGGCAACGCGCAGGTGCTGCAGGTGCCACCCCATTCGCTGGGGGCCTCCGTCGCGGCTGCCGTCGCGGCGCTTGAACCCCTGAAACCCGAGTACGAGGAATGGCTCTGGCTGATCCATGACGACTCGGCGCCCGCCCCGGACGCGTTGGAAATCCTGCTCACCACCGTTGAAGCCACGCTCTCGGTGACCATCGCCGGGTGCAAGCAGCTGGATCGCACCAGCCCGCGCCGGCTACTCGACGTCGGCCTGGGCATCAACAAGCATGCCGAACGGGTCACCCTGATCGAGATCGACGAGGTCGACCAGGGTCAATATGACAGCCGCACCGACTCGTTTGCCGTGAATTCGGCCGGCATGCTCATCAAGCGCTCGGTCTTCGAGGAGCTCGGTGGCTTCGATCCCGCCCTGCCCGGGGCCGGCGACGACCTGGACCTGTGCTGGCGCAACCGGCTGCTGGGCAAACGCGTGGTCATCGTGCCGGCGGCGAAGATGTTCCATGAACCGGACGTGGTCCGCTCGCTGGCGGGGCCCCGCGAGGTGCGTCGGGCCGAGGTCTACCTGCGCCTCAAGCACGCCCCCGCCGCCAAAGTGCCGTTCCTGGCCATCGGTGCGCTCATCGGCGCCTTGTGCCGGCTGGTCGGATCGCTGATCTCCAAGGATCCCGCCTACGCCTTCTCCCAGCTGGGTGCCACCCTCTCAGCCATGTCCCATCCGGTGAAGCTGGCCCGTTCGCGGCGCTCCGCCGCAGCCACCCGCAAGGTTCCCCGCTCCTCCATCGACCGGCTGCTCACCGACCAGCACCTCGTGCGAGAACACCGCCGGCACCTGCTCCAGGCGATGGACCACGACGAGGTCCATGGCGACGGAACCGGCGCCACCGCCGCTCCATCGAACCCCTCGGGCGACGCCCGCAACGATTTCACGGCGCTGGCCACCCCGGCACGCACCAGCGCGGCGGTCAGCGCCATCCTGGCGGTTTCGGGGGCCCTGGTGCTCTCGCTGATCGGCCTGCGTTCGTTAATCGGAGCACCGGCACTCGGTGGCGGCTCGCTGCTGCCCGTCTCCGTGGTTCCGGCGGAGATCCTGAACAATGCGTTCGGCTGGTGGCAGTCGCTGGGCGTCGGCAGCCCCGGCGCCGGTGACAGGTTCGACCTCCTGCTGTGGCTGGCCGCCCTCCTTGGAGGCGGAAACGCCAACCAGGCGCTGGTGCTGCTGACGCTGTTGGCCATGCCAGTGGCGGCGCTCAGCGCCTGGATCGGCGCCGGGGCGGTCACCTCCGGACGCGCCCCACGCCTGCTGGCCGGCCTGCTCTGGGCAGTCTCCCCGGCGCTTCAGGTGGCTCTGGGCTCGGGACGCCCCGGCGCGGTGCTGGTCCACGTGCTGCTCCCACTGCTGCTGCTGGCGCTGTTGCGCACAGTCGGCGCCGCCTCGCCACCGGCGTCCGATCCGGCTGCCCACGGCAGCGAACCGGTACGCCCCGGATTCAACGGCGTCCCGTCGTGGGCCGCGGCTGCGACTGCCTCGCTGCTGCTGGCCGTCATGGCCGCCGCCTCACCGGCGCTGGCGCCGGTGGCGCTTGTCCTGCTGGTGCTCTTTGCGCTGCTGCTCGGATCCCGGGGCAAGACCCTGTGGTGGGTGCCGCTGCCGATGCTCGCCGCCGCCTTGCCGACGGTGGTCTCGGCCTGGGGCAACACGCGTGCCCTGCTTGCAGATCCCGGCCTGCCCCGGGGCTTCACCCCGGCACCGCTTTGGGAACAGGTGCTCGGCTTCCCGGTGGCCTTCGATCCGGCCTCCCCGCTGGTCGGAATCGTTCCCGGCTGGCTGCCCGCTGCCCCGTGGGCCATGGTGGCCGCGCTGGCGATCGGGGTGCCGGTCCTGGTGCTTGCCGTCTGCTCGCTCTTTGCCATCGGCCGTAACGGCCGGTTGGCGAAGATGATGTGGCTCGTGGGAGTGCTGGCGCTGGGTGCCGGCTACGGTGCCGGTTTCATTGCCACTTCCGTGGCCTCCGGGGTGCTGGTCACACCCTTCACCGGGCCGTTCACCTCGGTCTTCGCCTTCTGCATGATCCTGTGCGCGGGACTGGGCATCCAGCACCTGCGGACCGCCGGAAACCGGAGCCACGCCCCGGAAAAGGGGCACCGCCTGGTGCTTTCCACCGCCACCGTCATGGTGCTTGTCTCGCTGGCTGCTGGATCCGCGCTGTGGCTGGGCACCTGGAACACCGCCCAGCTCGTGGAGCCCGTCGCCACAACGACCCTGCCGGCCACGGCTGCCGATCGGGCGGCCGGGGCCTTCGAGGACCGGTCACTGGTCATCGCCCCGGGCGATGCCGGATCGATGACCGCCGCGCTGATGAGCGGAGGCGGAACCACGCTCGATTCGCTCTCCGGGATCGTTGCGGCAAACACGCTCACCGGTTCGCTGCTGGCCCCGGAAAGGCGCCCCGCCGATGGCTCAGAGGAGCTAATCCGACAGACGGTTGCCACGCTTGTTTCCGACTCCGCCATCGACCCGCGGCCGGCACTGAGCGAGCTCGGCGTCGGATTCATCGTGCTGCAGGAAACCACCGGCGGCATCGGCCACCTGGCGGCGCAGCTCGATGCCGTGCCGGGCCTCGCCCCGGTGGGCCGCACCGATGCCGGCTGGCTCTGGCGCGTCCAGGCCACGGGCGAACTGCTGGGCACCGAGACGGTCAACGACTCGACCGCGCGGGTACAGATCCGTGAAAACGGGAAGTCCACCACGCTGCTGCCTTCGCACCGCGGGGAGGTCGCCGGGGCCCCGGTGGCGCCCGGCGATGCCGGACGCATGCTGGTGCTGGCCGAACGCGCCGACCCGGGATGGCGCGCCACCCTCGACGGACAGGCGCTGCCCCAGGCCGATTCCGGCTGGGCCCAGGGCTTCGACCTGGGTAGCTCTTCCGGGGAGCTGACGGTCGGCCACGTCGACTTCTGGAAGTATCCGGTCATGGCACTGCAGGGACTGGTGCTGATCATGGCGTTGCTGCTCGCGGTCCCCGTCCCGTCGCGGCGCCGCTTCGCCGGACGCCGGCTGGTGGAATACCGCACCACTGGCCAGGCCGAATCGATCGGCGATCTCGATGCCGGACAGGCAGCGGCCAACGTGGAAACCACCGAGAAGAGGACACGGAAATGAGCCAGAGCCTGCGTCCGCGCAAAAAGACCCGACGCGTGCTGGGTGCGCTGGGTGCCACCGGCCTGTTGCTGGCCACCGTTGCCGGTGTCTCGGCGCAAGCCGTGCTGACGCCCGAACGGGCGGCCACCGACCCCGGGGTTCCCCTGACCGCCTTGCCCGCCGGCGACGCCATGGCGCTTTGCCCTCCGGATGTGCGCCTGGTCAAGGGTTCGGGCGAGGCCGGCACCGACCCGCAGTACGCCCCGGCCTCCAAGAGCGCGAAGACGGCGATCCGCGCCACGGTGCTCTCCGACGCCTCCGGGCGGCTGCCTGGGTCGGCGCTGCACCGGCTCGACGCAACGGTCGAACGCGAGCTCGACCGCCGCCTGAGCGAATCCGATGCGGCCGAACTCAGCGCCACGGGAACCGACGGGCTGACCCGGCTCAAGGCCAGGGTTTCCTCCGGCAACACCACTGCGGGGGCGGCCTACCTCTCGGCACAGGCGCTGGGCGGTTTCGAAACGCGGGCAGCCGCCGTGCGCAGCCACGCTTCGGGCGACGGAGACCTCGCCGGACTGGCCGTCGCCGGATGCACCGCACCCACGGCCGACGCCTGGCTGGTCGGGGCCATGACCACACCCGGCTCCACCTCGGTGCTCAACCTCGAAAACCCTTCGGCGTCCCCGGCCACCATCGACATTTCGCTGCGCGGGTCCGAGGGCCTGGTCGATGCCCCGAACCTGCGGGGCATCGTGCTGGCACCCGGTGAGGAACGGGCCGTGATCCTGGCTGGCTACGCGCCGAACCAGGCGGCGCTCTCGGTCCAGGTGGCGGCGTCGGGCGGCCGCGTCCAGGCGGTCATCCAGCAGTCGGTGCTGCGCGGGCTGACCCCCGGAGGCGTCGACTACATCGGCGCCGGGGCCCCGCCCGCCACCACGCAGGTCATTACCGGGATCGAACTCCAGGATCCGGCGCTGGCAGGTGAAATCTCCGGGCAGCAGGGCTACGACGATGCCGTCCCGGAGCTGCAGGCCACGGTTCCCGACGCCGAGGGCGCGACCATCAAGGTGCGCCTGTTCGGCGCCGGGGGAGAGGTGCGGCTGCCCGGGGGCGAGCAGGTCATCGCCGCCGGCAACTCAACGGTGCGCATGGCGCTGGGCGGGCTCCCCGCCGGAACCTATACGGCCGTGCTGGAAGCCGACAATGCGATGGCTGCCTCGGCGCGGATCGTGCGCGGCGCCAAGGCGGGAGAACCCGTCGACACCGGATGGCTGCCGGCGGCCCCGCGCCTGGGCAGCGAACACCTGCTGGTGCTTCCCGAACTGGCAGCCGCCAAACTGTCCTTCTCCGCCCCGCTCGAGGCCGGGACGCTGGAGCTGCGTCCACTCGCCGGCGACGGCGGCGTGGGTGCCGTGCGCAAGGTCGAACTGCCGGCCGGCAAGACCATCACGCTGAACCCCGGTGATCTGGGCGGCGGGACGGTTGCCGTGCTGGTCTCCGCCTCCGGGGGCGCCAGCTATGGGTCGGCCGTGCTCACCGCCGGGAGCACCGGGATCTCCGGGATGCGTTTTCCCGACGGCCCCGCGGGCCAGCGCGGCGTCCCGGTGGACATCAGGAACTAGCGGCCGGGCCGGTTCCAGCGTCCGTAGCCGGGATCGACCTCTTCGGGGTCCTTGGCCATCAGCTCGGCGACCAGCTCGACCACCGCGTCGTGGACCACGTCGGGCAGCTCCATCGCGGAGGGGCTCAGCTCCTCCACCGGGCGGCGGAAGATGGTCGCCCGGGCCCCGCGCCGGGGCGTCGCCGCCAAGGCCTTGCCCAGCGGCACCCGCGTGCCGGTGGCAGCCGCCTTGTCCAGCACCTTGCGCCCGGGTGTCTGCTCGATCCGGAAGTCGATGCCGATTACCGTCTCGCCCCAGAGCTCGCCGAGCCGTTCGATCGACTCCGCGACCAGGTCCTCAAAGCGTTCGAGCCGGGTCCGGGCCCCGGGCAGGTCCTGGTGCATCAGTGAGCCGCGCAACCCGCGCCCGTGCCGATTGCGTCGGCGCCGGATGAAGGGGCGGGTGCTGCCGGGGGCATCGGCCTGTGAGAGGTCGATGGAAAGATGCGGTTCCATGGAACAAGCCTAGGTCACCCCGGCACCGGGGTGAGGGTGCGGTGCTGCCGGGAAAAGCCGGTGCCACCCGGTACGCTGTTTTAACGTGGGATCCCTAAGAAACTGTTCGCGTTCAGCATGCCGCCAATCCGCCGTGGCCACCCTGACGTACGTGTATGCCGACTCGACGGCGGTGCTCGGTCCGCTGGCGACTTACGCCGAACCGCACTGCTATGACCTGTGCGACATTCATGCGGAACGGCTCACTGTTCCCCGCGGCTGGAACGTGCTGCGCCTTCAAATGCCCGGCCGTGCCCGGGTCGCCGCCGATGACCTCTATGCGCTGGCCGATGCCGTGCGCGAGAGCGTTCCCGCACCCGCCCCCGAGCCGGCCCAGTCGCGCAGCAATGCCGAACGGCTCGAGGCCCCGGCCGGAGCAGACATGACGCGCCGCCACCTGAGGGTCCTGCGCGAAGAGCACTAAGGCCTTAAGCTGGGGACCATGTCGAACATTTCTCCCCAGCTGCTTTCAGTCCTGCGTTGCCCGGTCACCGGCTCGCCCCTGGTCCAGGAGGGCGACGAACTGCTCTCCACCGTTGCCGGAGCAGACGGGGTGCCCGTGCACTACCCGATCACCAACGGCATTCCGGTACTGCTCAAGCCCTCCGATTCATCCGGGGAACACTGATCATGGCCCTCGAATTCAGGGTCGCCGACCTGTCCCTGGCCGAGGCCGGGCGCCATCAGATCCGCCTAGCCGAATTCGAGATGCCCGGACTGATGTCCCTGCGCGCCGAATACGGCGCATCCAAGCCACTGACCGGGGCCCGCATCGCCGGCTCGCTGCACATGACGGTGCAGACGGCAGTGCTCATCGAGACGCTCGTTGAGCTCGGCGCCGAGGTCCGCTGGGCCTCCTGCAACATCTTCTCCACCCAGGACGAGGCCGCCGCCGCCGTCGTCGTCGGGGCCGGCACCGTGGCGGAGCCCGCCGGCGTGCCGGTCTTCGCCTGGAAGAACGAATCATTGCAGGACTACTGGTGGACGGCCGAGCAGATCATGACCTGGCCCGGGGCCTACGCCCGTCCGGAGCTTGGGCCGAACATGATCCTGGACGACGGCGGGGACGCGACCATGCTCGTGCACCACGGCGTGGCCTTCGAAGCGGCAGGCTCCGTCCCGGACGCCACGGCGGAGGATTCCCACGAATACTCGATAGTGCTCGACACGCTGCGCGCCTCGATGGCGGCCGATCCGGGCAAATGGACCAGGATCGCGGCTCGGCTGCGCGGGGTCACCGAGGAAACCACCACCGGTGTCATGCGCCTGTACCAGCTGGCCGAGGCCTCTACCCTGCTTTTCCCGGCGATCAACGTCAACGACTCGGTGACCAAGTCCAAGTTTGATAACAAGTACGGGATCCGGCACTCGCTGCCCGATGGCATCATGCGCGCCACCGACGTGCTGATTGGTGGCAAGGTGGTCGTCGTCTGCGGCTACGGCGATGTGGGCAAGGGCGCCGCGGAGGCCATGCGCGGCCAGGGGGCCCGGGTCATCGTCACCGAGATCGACCCGATCTGCGCGCTGCAGGCGGCGATGGACGGCTACCAGGTGGCGCGGCTGGAATCGGTGCTCGGCACCGGTGACATCTTCGTGACCACCACCGGCGGCAAGGACATCATCATGGCCGCCGACATGGCCAGGATGAAGAACAAGGCCATCGTGGGCAACGTCGGGCACTTCGACAACGAGATCGACATGGCCGGGCTCGCCCTGGTGCCCGGGGTGAGGAAGGTCGAGATCAAAGCCCAGGTCCACGAGTGGGTGTTCGACGCCGGCGCGGCCTCCGAACGTTCCGTCATCGTGCTCTCCGAGGGCCGGCTGCTGAACCTGGGCAACGCCACCGGCCACCCCTCGTTCGTGATGTCCAATTCCTTCACCAACCAGGTGATTGCGCAGATCGAGTTGTTCTCCAAACACGCAAACGGCGAGTACCCGGTCGGGGTCCACGTGCTGCCGAAGGTCCTCGACGAAAAGGTCGCCCGGCTACACCTGGCGGCGCTCGGCGTCGAACTGACCGAGCTCAGCGCCGAACAGGCGGCCTATCTGGGCCTGGACCGGTCCGGCCCGTACAAGTCGGACATGTATAGGTACTGATGCTCGGCGCGGCTTCCGAAAGCGAACCCCGCAGGCCTGGCTCGCCGGGGCTTTCCCCGCCCGGTGCCCTTGTCCGCCGCCGCCAGCATCATGGGCAGCCGCAGGCGGACGGTGGCCGCCTTCCCGGATCCGGGGCATGACCGGCAGGAAGGATGCATTCTCTCCTGGCTTAGCCAGGTCTCGGACGACATCGCGCGGGAGCGGCGGCTCAGGAGTGCGGGAGTCGGTGCAGCCGTTGCCCGATGGCGGCGGCGCGTTCGTGTTGTGCGCTGAGCCTGGCGAAGTCCCGGGAACGGCGTTCGGCGATCACGGCCGCTAGGAAGTCCTCGGCCGAGGTGCCGGCCGGCGGGGAGGGTGCCACGTGGACGTGGACCTCGGTGGCCAGCGCCGAGGCCATGGTGGTCCGGGCCGCGGGGGACATGCCGGCGGTCAGCCGGGAAAAGCGGGAGATCCGTGCGCCCAAGCGGTCCGGCACCCGGCCCAGATCGGCCAGCTCGGCCCAGGCCCGCAGGTGTCCGGGAACGTGCAGGACGGCCGGGACGTAAGCCCTGCGGCGCTCGCGCAGCGCATAAGTGCCGGCCAGGAGGTCGCCGAGCCGCTTGCCGCGCTCGTTGAACAGCGCAGCGAGGATGGCTAGGGTTCCGAAAGTGACGATGATTTCCAGCAGCGCGGTCACCGAGCGGATCAGCGCATGGCGCAGCCTGATCGACCCGCCGTCGTCGCGCACGATACGCAGGCCCATGGCCAGGCGGCCCAGCGACCGGCCGCGGGACAGAGCCTCTACCAGGGCCGGGGCCAACACCAGGCACAGGGCGCCGAGCGCGATGGTCAGGGCCCCGGTGGCCGATCCGTCGAGCTGGAGCGCCAAGGCAAGGACCAGGCACAGGACATAGGTCCCGATGTAGATCAGGTAGTCGAGCAGGCAGGCGACGGCGCGCGGCAGCACGGTGGCGGCATCGACCTCGAGTTCGACGCCCTCGCCGGTTACGACTGTGCCCATGGAGCTGTTTTCCCCTTCCGGTGCCGCGGCGCCGCAGTCCGCGGTGCGCTTGAGACCTCTAGCCTAGGGCCTCGGCTAGGCTGGAGTGGTGGATCTCGACGCCTTCGTGGCAGTACACCAGCAGGATTGGGCGCGGTTGGATGCGCTCTCGGCGCTTCGGCGGCCCACCGGGGCGCAGATCGATGAGTTCCTGGCGCTCTACGAGCGGACCTCGGCACACCTCTCGATGATCAGGTCCATCGAGGCTGGCACCGAGGTCTCCGCCGACGTCTCGGCCCGTCTGGCCAGGGCCCGGACCCGGTTCACCGGCGTCCGCGGCAATGCGGGACTTGCGGTATCAGATTTCCTGACCACCACGCTGCCCGCTGCCCTGTACCGGCTGCGCCTCCCAACGCTGGTCATAGGCACGCTGTTTTGCCTGGTCGCGCTGGCCTTCGGGGCCTGGGTAGCCCGGAACCCCGCCGTGCTAGCGGCGATGGGCGATCAGGCGGAGCTCGGGCGCTACGTCAACGAGGAGTTCGTCGCCTACTATTCCACCGACACGGCGGCGAGTTTCGCCGGGGCGGTCTGGACAAACAACGCGCAGATCGCGGCGCTGTCGGTGGCCTTCGGCATCACCGGGATCCTGGTTCCCTACATGCTGTTTCAGAACGCCATGGGCATCGGCATCTCCGGTGGGGTGATGGCCAGCCACGGCCAGGCCGATACCTTCTTCCTTTACATCCTTCCGCATGGCTTCATGGAGCTGACCGCCATCTTCGTCGCCGGGGCGGCCGGGCTGCGGATCTTCTGGGCATGGGTGGCGCCGGGCCCACGCCGACGCGTCGAGGCGCTGGCCGCCGAGGGCCGATCGCTGATGACGGTGGCGTTGGGACTGGTGCCCATCCTGCTGGTGTCGGGACTGGTGGAGGGGTTCGTGACACCGAGCGGGCTGCCGGGCTGGGCGCGACTCGGCCTTGGACTGTGCGTGGTTGTGGGCTATTGGGTGTATACGCTGGTATTGGGTCGCCGCGCAGTGGCCCGCGGGGCCACCGGAGATTTGCAACGATATGAGGCCGGTGCCACGGCACCGCGAGCCGGATGAGATGGAGCGGGGCCGCATGGAAAGGAACCAGAAGCAGATGACGGACAAGGACGAGGCGACGCCGAACACGCCGGCCAAGGCGACCCCAGGGGCGCAGTCTGATGCGCCGGCCGAGACACCGGCAGCAGGAACCGAAGCTTCCTCCGCACGGGATGCCGCCGGCGCGGCCCCCGCCGTTCCGGCTAGGCCGGCAGCGGCTCCCTCGGCCGGGCCCGCAAAGGCCCCCGCCGACGCGGAAGAGGTCTTCGACGTGATTGCGGCCATTCCCGTTGAACCATGGCCGACATCGACCCCCTCGGCGCCGGCGACCAGCGCCCTTCCCGCACCTGCACCCACTGCTGCACCGGCCACCCGGCCCGCGGCCGTGACCGAGGCCCGCAACATGGTCTTCGGTAGCCAGAACCCGGTTCCCGAACCGAGCCCCGCGGCGCGGGAGCGCCGTGCCGCCCGCGAGGCTGCCTTGGACTCCAAGCCGCCGATGGGCCGCTTCCTGCAGGTGGTGCTGGCCGTGGCCTATCCATTCCTGCTGTTGATCGCCGCCGTGCGCTTGATCGCCTCCTCCGCCTTCCTCTGGGTCGCCTACCACCTCCCCGGTTTCCCGGCAGACCCGTTCGGTTTCACCACCGCCGACCGGCTCACCTACGGCTCCTACGGCGTGGACTACCTGAACAACGTCGCCGACTCACGGTACCTGGGCGGGCTGCGCAGTACCTCCGGGGCCCCGCTGTTCCTGGAGTCAGAAGTCGCGCACATGAGCGACGTGAAGGACGTCATTGGGCACACCTACGTGGCCGGCATCATCCTGGCCGTGCTGGCCGCGATCTGCCTGATCTACCTGGGCCGGCGCTACGCCGGGGGGATCCGCCGCGGGCTCTTCGCCGGATCGGTCGCCATGATCGGGCTGATCCTCGTGCTGGGCGGCCTCGCCGTCTGGAACTGGGAGGGATTCTTCACCTCGTTCCATGAGGTGTTCTTCGCGAACGGCACCTGGACGTTCAGCTACTCCGACACCTTGATCCGCCTCTATCCGCCGCAGTTCTGGATCGATGCGGGCATCGGCATCGGTGTCACGGCCCTGGGCGTGGCCGTCGCCACGCTGATCGGCACCTGGCCGACGGCGCGCCGCCGGGAACGCTCCCGGCTGGCCCAGCAGGCACGTGCCTTCGGCCTGGACTGAGGAGGCAGGCCCGGACCGGGTACCCAGACGCGCAAGAGCGGTCCCCGAAATTCATCGGGAACCGCTCTTGCCGTGTCCGGCCGCGGGTCAGCGTTCATAGGGTTCCTGGATCCGGTCCTCGAACGAGCAGGCCACAGCGGCGCGCTTGAGCTTCAGGAACGGCGCCAGGTGTCCGGATTCCTCGGTGAAATCGGCCTCCGGCACGGAGAACTCCCGGATCGGCTCCGCCACCGCCGACTACCATCCATGGAAGCAGCCGCGAGGCGCGGACCAGCTCCTCCAGCGGTTCGGGAGCCACGTTCTTGCCTCCGGCCGTGACCAGGATGTCCTGCTTGCGCCCGGTGATGGTCGGCAATCCGTCATCGTCCAGTGTCCCGATGTCTCCGCTCATGAAGAAACCGTCGTCGGTGAATGCCGGCGCCGCCGCCTCGGGATGGCCGTGGTGCCCGGCAAAGACACCGATGCCCTTGATGAGCACTTCGCCGTCCCGGGCGATCCTGATCGTGGTTCCGGGGATCGGCAGCCCGACCGAACCCACGCGCACGGCACCCGCCATATTCACCGTGGCCGGTGCCGTGGCCTCGGGCAGTCCGTATCCCTCCAGCAGCCCGATTCCGGCGCCGCGCAAGACGTGGGTGAGGTCGGCGTTCAACTGGCTGGCACCGGAGAGCGTGTGGTTGGCGCTGCCGCCGAGCACGGCGCGGCTTGGGATAGGGCACCTTGTCGAAGAACGCGTGACGTACCCACAAGGAGGAGGAGAAGCGAGGATTCTCGCCGCGGGCCCGGGCATCGGCCGCCTTCGAATATCCGATGGCGGCCGCATCGCTCCGGCGAAGAGCGACGCTTTGCCGGAGTGGCCGCGTGCGCCACTGTGGTGCCGGCATGCACTCACATCTGTTGCACGGACCGCGCCAGCACGTGGGACAGTGGCAGGAACATCAGCGTGCGGTAGTCGGTGCCCGGCACCTCCTTCATGTGCGGGGTGATGTTGACGGAGACCAAGGCGAAGTTCGCGTGCGTCAACTGGCAGCCCTTGGGTGGCCGGTGGGATCAGAGGTATAGACCAGCGGCGCCACGTCCTGGAGCCTGCGCGATGTCCGGGGGCCTCCACCTTGGCGTCGAACACCGCTGAGGCAACGCCGGCGGCCAGCAGCATGCCCAGGCCCGCCGAGGGGATGGGGGAGCCGGACCCGGATCGGATTCTTCAGCGAACACCCAGCGCCGCACCGTTTCGCCCAGGTTGCGCGTCGCGGCGGCAGCCACATCGCGGCACGGCGGGTTCTCGACAAAGAGGTGCCTAGCCCCGGCTAACCAGATGGCCTGCTCGGCCAAGGCCCATTCGTAGCTGGTGCGGGACTTGAGTGCCACGGCATCGCCATGGCGGACGCCCGCGGTGCTCAGCCCCGGGCGGCACGGCGCACGCCGGCGACGAAGGCCGCCGTGGAAACATGGACCCAGTCCGCTCCGCGCTTGACACCGTAGAGGGCGCCGCCGCGCCCGAGGCGGTCAATGGGCAGCTGGCTGGTGTTCAACTCCTCCGGCAACTCCATTAAAGGTCGGTGCCCGCTTCGCGCACTGGGCGCTCCGGCCTGTCGCAGGGGTAAAACATGGTGAATGACGGGGGAGGGTCTGGGTACGCTGCACATCGCCCACGCCGAGGCCTTTCCGGCGGGCCGTCGTGCTGTGCTCAGGACCAGCTGGGCATCCAAATGCGCAGGCGCCAGGCGTCGTAGCTGATCATCTGAGCAGTCCACACCGGCCAGAAGAAGGCCGAGGTAACTAGGACCAGGACCAGGAAGAAGGACACCCCGATCAGGTTCCGCCGCCGGTGCCAGGGCGCCTGCCCGGTGCGTGGCAGGCACTTGCCGATGACGAAGCACACAGCCAGCACCATGAACGGCTGGAAGGCAATGGTGTAGAAAAAGAACATGGTTCGGTCCGGGTAGGCGAACCAAGGCACGAACCCGGCAAGCAGCCCCGAGAGGATGGCGCCGGCGCGCCAGTCCCGGGCGCCGATCCAGAACAGCAGAACCACCAGCAGGCTCAACGTCGCGGACCACCAGAAGATCGGGTTGGGCAGGTCGGTGATGGCCCGCACGCAGGAGGCGATGGTGCAGCCGTCCTGCCCGGCGCTGCTGCCCTGGTAGTGGAAGAGTGTCGGCCTCCCGGAAAAGAGCCAGGACCAGGGAGAGGATTCCCAGGCATGGTCCGAGGACAGGGACTGGTGGAACGCGTAGGCGCTGCGGTGGTAGTCGGCCAGTGAACGAAGCGGGCCGGGGATCCAGTCCAGGACGCCACCTGGATGGGTGCCGGCCCAGTGCCTGTTGTAGCCCCCGTAGGTCACGAACCATCCCGTCCAGGTGAACAGGTAGGTGATGGCCGTGGCCGGAATGATGGTGAGGAAGGCCGGAATGCCCTCGCGCAGCAGGCCACCGAGCACCCAGTGCCGGATCCCGGCCCGTCGCCGCGCGCCCAGGTCCCACAGCACCGTCAACAGGCCGAAGACGGCAATGAATGAGAGCGCCGACCACTTCACCCCGAGCGCCCCGCCCAGGGCCACGCCAGCCACCAGCCGCCACGGGCGCCAGAGCAGCCACGGCCCGTACCGCAGCGCCCGCGCCCCGTGCCCCGCCGCATGGGCGTCGGCCAGTGCGGCCGCCAGCTTCTCCCGCCCGTGGAACCTGTCGTTGAGCAGCGCCCAGAAGGCCACCACGATGAAGAACATCAAGAAGATGTCCAGCAGCCCGGTGCGCGAGAGCACCAGGTGGTGCCCGTCGACGGCCGTCAGCAGCCCCGCGATCCCGCCGAGCAGCACCGAGGAGAACAGCCGTTGGGCGATCAGCGCGATGAACAACACGGAGAGCGTGCCGAAGATCGCCGGTCCGGCGCGCCAGCCAAGCCCGGTGTCGGTCCCGAAGACGAGCATCCCCAGTGCGATCATCCATTTGCCCAGCGGCGGGTGCACCACGTACGAGGGCTCGTTGAGCGGTGCCGGATTGCCGGCGAGGAAGCCGGGGTTCGGGTCCTCGCCCCACCGCTGCTCGGTGCCCGAGTGCAGCATCGTGTACGCATCTTTGACGTAGTAGGTCTCGTCGAAGGTCAGCAGGTGCGGATTGTCGAGGTTCCAGAAGCGCAGCACGCCGGCAAGGAGCATGACGGCCAGGGGTACCAGCCATCCGGCATGCCCGAAGACCAGCCGGGGGCCGAGCAGGCGGGCCGAAAGGACGGCATGCTGGTAGGCCCGGTGCGGGGATATCAGCCAGCGCTGTGCCGGGTTGGTAGCCAAGGTGCTCATCAGGGGCAACTCTACCGGGGAAGGGCACTGCAGCCCGGGAGGCGCCCTGACGGTAGGCTTGTGCGGTGGATACTACAGTGCCCGGTGGGCGAATCGTGTTGGCTGCAACCCCGATCGGCAATCTGGGTGATGCATCGCCGCGGCTGGTCGAAATCATGCAAAGCGCCGATGTCGTCGCCGCCGAGGACACCCGGAGGTTGATCCACCTGGCCCAGGGCCTGGGCATCAGGGTTCCGGGCCGGCTGATCAGCTACCACGAGCACAACGAGGACCACCGCATCAAGGAACTTCTCGAGCAGGTCAACGGCGGTGCGACGCTGCTGGTGGTCTCCGACGCCGGCATGCCAGTGGTCTCGGACCCGGGCTTCAAGCTGGTCGCGGCCGCCGTGGCCGCGGGCGTGGAGGTCACGGCGATCCCCGGCCCCTCAGCGGTGCTCACGGCGCTGGCGCTGTCCGGCCTGCCGAGCGACAGGTTCACCTTCGAGGGCTTCCTGCCGCGTAAGACCGGGGACCGGGCCACGCGCCTGGGCGACCTGCAGGACGAGCGCCGCACCATGATCTTCTTCGAGGCGCCGCACCGGGTCGAGGCCATGCTGCGTGCCTTGCGCGATGCCTTTGGTGATGACCGCCGTGCCGCGGTGGCCCGCGAGCTGACCAAGATGCACGAACAGGTCATCCGCGGTTCGTTGCTGGAGCTGCTGGCCTGGGCCGAGGGCGAGGTCCGCGGCGAGATCGTCGTGGTGGTCGAGGGAGCCGCGGAGGGCGAGGCCCCGCGCGCCACCGACCATATGGCGTCGGTGCAGGCGCTGGTCGCCGACGGAATGCGGCTCAAGGACGCCGTGGCCGCCGTCGCAGAATCCGAACGCGTCTCCAAGCGCGAGCTCTACGCCGCGGTGCTCGCCGCCCGGTAGCCGTAGAGCGATGAGCGGGGATGGGATACCTGCACAAGAACGGGGGCAGGTCATAGTGCAACCGGGAATTTACACCGGCACCCGGCGGCACTAGCGTGGGAAGCGAAAACAACCCACCTGCGTCATTTCGGAGTGTACTGCCATGACTATTTCCCCCGAGCGCGAAGCCGCGCTGCTTGCTTCGGTACCCACCGGCCTGCTGATCGACGGCCAATGGCGCGACGCCTCCGACGGCGGAACCTTCGACGTGCACGACCCGGCCACCGGCAAGCTGCTGGCCACTCTGGCATCCGCCACGTCCGAGGACGCGATGGCGGCACTGGACGCGGCTTCGGCCGTCCAGGCCAAGTGGGCGCTGACGGCCCCGCGGACACGCGCCGAGATCCTGCGCCGGGCCTTCGACCTGGTGATGGAGCGCGCGGACGACTTCGCGCTGCTGATGACCCTGGAAATGGGCAAGCCGCTCGCCGAGGCCCGCGGCGAGGTCACCTACGGCGCCGAGTTCCTGCGCTGGTTCTCCGAGGAGACGGTGCGCGACTACGGCCGCTACCTCACCACGCCCGAGGGTAAGAACAAGATCATCGTGCAGACCAAGCCGGTGGGCCCCTGCCTGCTGATCACCCCCTGGAACTTCCCGCTGGCGATGGCCACGCGCAAGGTCGCCCCGGCGATCGCCGCCGGGTGCACCATGGTGCTCAAGCCAGCCAAGCTGACCCCGCTGACCTCGCAGCTGTTCGCCCAGACCATGCTCGATGCCGGCCTGCCCGCCGGTGTGCTGAACGTCGTCTCCTCGGCCTCGGCTTCGAAGATCTCGGCCCCGCTGATGGCCGATGACCGCCTGCGCAAGGTCTCCTTCACCGGTTCCACGGCCGTGGGCAAGATGCTGATGAAGGAAGCAACGAACAAGGTGCTGCGCACCTCGATGGAGCTCGGCGGCAACGCCCCGTTCCTGGTCTTCGAGGATGCCGACCTGGACGCGGCAGTCGAGGGTGCCATGGCGGCGAAGATGCGCAACATGGGCGAGGCCTGCACGGCCGCGAACCGCTTCCTGGTCCATGAGTCGGTGGCAGCCGAGTTCACGGAGAAGTTCGCCGCAGCCATGGGCGCACTGACCCCGGGCCGTGGCACCGAGCCCGGCTCCACCGTCGGCCCGCTGATCGATTCCAATGCCCGTGCCGACGTGCACGCACTGGTCACCGCGGCCATCGAGGCAGGCGCCGTGGCAGTCACCGGCGGCGCACCGGTTCAGGGCGATGGCTACTTCTACCAGCCGACGGTGCTGTCCAACGTCGCCAATGACGCTGAGATCCTGCGCCAGGAGATCTTCGGCCCGGTCGCACCGGTCACCACGTTCCGTGACGAGGCACACGCCATCGAGCTGGCCAACAACAGCGAATACGGGCTGGCCTCGTACATCTACACCCGCGACCACAACCGGATGTTCCGGGTTGCCGAGCAGATCGAATTCGGCCTGGTTGGATTCAACGCCGGCGTCATCTCCAACGCGGCAGCGCCGTTCGGCGGCGTGAAGCAGTCGGGCCTGGGCCGCGAGGGCGGCGCCGAGGGCCTGGCAGAGTACACCACGACCCAGTACATCGGCATCGCCGACCCGTACGCGGTCTAGCCGCCACAGCGCACCAACCGGACGGCGGCCGGAGCTCCCCCTGGGGGGGGGGGGGGGGGGAAGCTCCGGCCGCCGTCCGGCGTTAAGCCACCGGTTCGCCGGAGTGTCCCCGGTCCGCTGCCCGCCCGATCAGTGAGCGCGGGGCGAAGCCGGCCAGGAGCCGGCCGCGGGGATCTGCATCCTCGCGCAGCGCGGCGTGGGCGGCCTCCACCGCGGCCCGAAGCCCGGGCGTTTCCGGGGACCCGGAAGCCGCATACGTTTCGCGTTCGTAGGCCGCGCGGAGCAGTCCGAGGGACTCCGCGGCTTGAGGAAGCCCGGCGGTGAGCCGCCGCGCGTAACCGGCTGCCGATTCGGCACTTTGCATCGGTACCCCGTAGTCGGTGCCCAGGGCGACGAGTTCCTCCCAGGCCGCGGCGCCGGTGCCGGCGGACACCCGGCGCCGACGCGCGATCGTGCGCAGCAGGCGCGGAACGAGTCCGGCCAGCAGCAGGCCCGGCAGCACGAACACCTGCCACGGCAGCTGGGCGCCGGATCCGGGACCCGGTCCCGTTCCGGGGTCGGCCTGCCCCTGCGGTACAGGGGAGGGCGAAGAGCTTGGTATCGGGCGCGGTGCCCGGGTCGGGTTGGCTTCCGGCTGCGTCTGGGGGGTCGTTTCGGATTCCAATGCCGAGCGGGCATACGACGGGGTGCGGCCGCGCCCGGGCGTCGGTTCGAACGGGACCCAGCCGGCACCCTCGAAGTACAGTTCGGGCCAGGCATGGGCGCTGCGGCTACTGAGTGCGTAGCCGCTCAGCTTGCTGCCGTCGGTTCCGGTGATGCTGGTACCGGTGCTGCGTCCGGGCGCGTAGCCGGTGACGATCCGACTGGGAATGCCCAGGGTGCGGGCCATCAGCGCCATCGAGGAGGCGAAATGCACGCAGTATCCGGAGCGTTTTTCCAGGAACGCGACCACCACGGCGACCCCGCTGCCGTCGTAGCCGTTTTCCAGCGGCGTCTGTTCGGAGTAGGTGAATGAGCCGCCGCGCAGGTAGTCCTGCAGGGCCACCGCCTGGTCGAAGGGATTGCCGGCGTTTTCGGCGTCCACCGCCGTGCGTGCCGTTTCCACGATCGAGCGCGGCATATCGGCGGGCATGGACAGGTACTCCTGGGGCACGCCTACCCCGCCGCTGTCGCCCGGTCCGAGTGCGCGCATCCGTGCGGGACTGACCTGCGGGTTGAAACTGGTTGCCGTGTACTGCTGGGACGTCGTCGAGGTGCCAGGCTCGGCGCGCAGCGTCCAGGTATCGCCGGACCAGGACCAGTCTCCGCGCAGACCCGTCACGGTCCGGGTGTCGCCCGGCAGCGGCAGCCAGGGGCTGTTGTAGAGTCCGGTGCGGATCTCGGTGGTGGTGGGGTCCACCAGCGCCACCGCGTATTGCACCTGATCCACGGGCAGGGCGCCGTCGAAGGACTGGCGCCCATCGGATTCGCTGGGTTTCCATTGCGCCTGGTCCAGGTTTCCCACGATCGAGGTGCGCAGGTAGACCGGGTCCGGGGAATTGCTGAAGTAGGTCAGCGAGGTGGATTCGGAACCGTCGCGCAGGTTGTTGCCCAGGGTGAGCAGCGGGTTCACTCCGGTGGGGGTGCCGAACAGGTGCGGGCGTTGTCCCTGCGGCAGCGCACCGGAGCTGAATCCGGGCAAGGCCAGGGGCACCAGCAGCATCACCGCCACGGCAGCGGCGATCAACAGCATCCCCTGCGGCGCCGAACCGCCCCGCAGGCTGCCGGGGACTGCATCCTGATGGATGTGGATCCGTAGCAGCGCCGCCTCCATCCGCCGGCCCGCGGCCAGTACCAGCAGGTATCCGGCGGCGCCCAACAGGAGGAAAACCAGCCCGGCACCGTCGGGCTTGAATAGTGCCGAGACGGCCAGCAGGATGAGCGGAGGGATGCCAGCCACTGCCGGAAGCCGCAGCCCGAAAGCCAGGAACTCGACGCTCAGTGCCACGGTGCCGGCGCCCAGCGCTACCAGGAGGACTACCGGACCGGTGGCATTCAGAGGGGCGATCTGGGACATGATCTGGTCTTGGAGATCGATCGCCACCAGCCGCACCCCGGCCACCGTCCGCGGAGTGGGGATGAAGCCGAGCAGTGCCGTATTGGAGAAGAACAGGAACGTCTGGCTGGCCACGAGCCCTGCGGCGGCCACCACCGAGGGCAGGAGCGATCGCCCTCCCAGAGTCCGGGTCAGGGCGGCGGAACCGAGCGTCAAAAACAGCGTGAACAGCACCTGCGGGAGCCAGGAATAGCCCTGGACGACGCCGTTCAGCGACAGGGCGGCGGCGCCGGTGAGGGTGAATGCCGCCAGCGCAGCGAACCATGCGGCCCGGGCATGCTCCGGGTCCCGGGGAAATCGTCGGGAGCCCGCACCGGGTTCGGGAGCCGGTGGAGGGGGGACCGGGCGCTGGAGTGTCGAAGTCATCGCCGCAGGCCCCCGAGCCGCGCCCAGGCGTCGGCCACCGTTGTCCCCTCGGGGACCGCCGCGACGTTCCAGCCGGCCCGGCCCATGGTGGCTGCCGCTGCCGCCGAGCCGCTGCTTATGGCCAGTACGCCGACGGGACGGGTGGACCCGAGCGATTCGACCCATTGATGGGCTTCGGCCGCGACCAGGTCCCCGGTGATCAGCACCAGCGGATCACGGGAATGGCGGACCGCCGCCGAAACGCCGATGGCGGATCCGGCCGGTTCCCGGTGCCTTTCGTGCTGGGTCGGCGTCTCGAGTCCGAGCGCCGCCAAGACCAGGGCCAAATCGAGGTCGGCCCCGGGGCCGGAGTAGGTTTCGGTGGCGTGATCCGGTGCCGAGGCCGAAAGCCGCCCCAGCGGGGTACCGCGGTGATCGGAAACCTGCACCGCATAGCCCAGCGCCGCCAGGTGGGCACCGACGCTCAGCGCCGCGGTGACGGCCCATTCGAAGCGCGCCGTGGTGGGCGCGGGCCGGGCGGGATAGCAGGGCACCGACTCCTGATCCACGGAAGAGAGCGGACCGGCCCGGTAGGAAGCGGGGCGGCGGTCCAACAGGACCGTGGCGCGCGGGGTGGATTGGTAGTCCTCCTGCCTGACCATCAATGCGCCGTGGCGGGCCGTGGCAGGCCAGTGGATCCGCCGCACCGAGTCCCCGTCCCGGTATTCACGGGTCATCACATCGAACGAGTCGGGCGTGGAGAGCTTGCTCGTCCGCGCTTGGCCGTGGCTGCCGATGTCCCCGGCCAGGGAGGTGGGCAGCAATTGCTCGGGGACCGGGACGATGGTCAGCGACGATGCCGCATCCACTGCACCGGGTCGTTCGGACAGCCCGAACGGATCGGTGAAGCGTGCGGTGACCGGCCCGACGGGGTAGACGCCGCGGTGGGTCGGGCGCAGCCGATAGGTGAAGGCGGCGCAGGGGTAGAGGAACTCGGGGCCCGGACCGAAGCCTTCGGGCAGTGCCTCAGTGAGCAGCAAAGTGCCCGGGGAAGGTCCGGAATGCCCCGGTTCCAGGCGCACCGTCACGGCATCGCCAGCCTGGGCGACGGCCGGGTGGAAGCTGCGTGAGATGTTCAGCGGGCTACGGCCGAAGCGCAGCAGCGCAGCGGCCAGCAGCGGGGCCGCCAGCAGGAACAGTGAGATGTTCAGCAGCTCGCGCCGACCCATGATCCATGCGGCCAGTAGCAGGACCACGCCCGCGACGAACAGGCCCCAGCCGCGCGGGGTCAGGAAGCCCAAATGCACCCGGGCACGCAGGCTCGGCCCTTTGTCGATGGCTCCGTCGCGTCCGCCCATGCCGGTTCCAGAGCCCTTTTAGCCGCGTGCGCCGGCGCGTACCGGGGTCCGAGCCAGGATCGCGGCCAGGACGGCTTCGTCGCTGGTGCCCGCCACCTCGGCACGGCGGTGGAGCACCAGCCGGTGGGCCAGCACCGGCCCGGCCACTGCGGTGACGTCGTCGGGCAGCACGTAGTCACGACCCTGGAGGGCCGCTTCGGCCTTGGCCGCGCGCAGCAGCTGCAGCAGGGCCCGGGGGCTGGCGCCGAGCTGGATGTCGGCGTGGTTGCGGGTGCCGTTGCCGATCGCCACCACGTATTCCTTCACCGCATCGGAGACGAAGACGGCCTTCACCGTGTCGATCAGCAGCAGCAGCTTGGCGGCCCCGATGACCGGGGTCAGCGCATCGAGGGGGGAGGCGGACTGGTGGGTCTCAAGCATGGCCATTTCGGCTGCCGCGTCGGGATACCCCATCGAGACCTTCGCCATGAACCGGTCCCGCTGGGCCTCGGGCAGGGGGAAGGTGCCCTCGAGCTCGATCGGATTCTGGGTGGCGATGACCATGAACGGGGCGGCCAGTGCATGGGTGTGGCCGTCGACCGTCACCTGGTGTTCCTCCATGCATTCGAGCAGCGCCGATTGGGTCTTTGCCGAGGCGCGGTTGATTTCGTCGCCGATCACGATGTTCGCGAAGACCGGGCCCTGGCGGAACTGGAACTCGTGCCGGTCCTGGTTGAAGATCGAGACGCCGGTGACATCCGAGGGCAGCAGGTCCGGGGTGAATTGGATGCGCCGCACCGAGCAGTCCACCGTCCGGGCCAGTGTCTTGGCGAGCATGGTCTTGCCAACACCGGGAACGTCCTCCAACAGCAAGTGGCCCTCGGCGAGCAACACGGTCAGCGCGGTGCGGGCCACGGCCGCCTTGCCGTCGATCACCGTGGCGATGGCGGAGAGCACGGCGCCCGTCGCCGCCCGGAAGGCGTCGGAGTCCAGTGTTTTCGTCTTGGTGGTAACGCTCATGGTTCCTCCTGCGGGCGGTGGTGTCTGGCTCAAGGGTACTTAAGGAATGGGGTGATGGCACCCACGCCCCACCCTCCGTCGCGGGGCAGTAATCTGGAAGACCGATCCGCAACACTCCGAAAGGCGTCCTTCCCTCCCATGTGTGCCGATTCCCGGTCCCTGCCCGTTGTCCCTGCCGGAGCCACGCCCCCGGCTTACCTGCCGCGTGAAAGCAGAACGGCCGCGGGCGTTTCCGAGCGCTCGGCAGCCGAGGAGGGCGGGAGCAAGCGCAACCTGGACTACCCGCCAGCGCCCGAACCGCTTCCGTACCCGGTGCCGGATAACCACACCCACATGGACTTCCGCGATGGGCGGATCAGCGTGGGCGTCGCCGAGGCGCTGGATACGGCCAACGCCGTCGGTGTCAGCGGCGCCATCCAGGTCGGCTGCGACGTCGAGTCGTCGCGCTTTGCCGTGGCGGCGGCGGAAGCCGATCCGCGCGTGCTGGCCGCCGTGGCCATCCACCCCAACGATGCACCGAGGCTGGCCGAGGCCGGGGAGTTGGACGCCGCGCTGGCCGTCATCGAGGAACTTGCCGCGCATCCCCGCGTGCGGGCCGTGGGCGAGACCGGGCTGGACTACTTCCGCACCGGCCCCGGGGGAGTGGCGGCGCAAAAAGAGTCGTTCGGACGGCACATCGACATCGCCCGACGCCACGGCAAGGCGCTGCAGATACACGATCGTGATGCACATAACGATGTGGTTAAGCTGCTGCTGGCTACCGAGCTGCCGGAAAAAGTAGTCTTCCACTGCTTCTCCGGCGATGCCGAACTTGCCCGGACCTGCAACGAGCACGGCTGGTACATGTCTTTTTCGGGGACAGTGACGTTTAAGAACTCGCACGATTTGCGAGCCGCATTGTCGGTGGCGAAGCCCGAATTGGTGCTGGTCGAAACCGATGCGCCGTTCCTGACCCCGCACCCGTACCGGGGTCGTCCCAACGCCAGCTACCTGATCCCGCAGACGGTCCGCTTCATGGCCGGACACCTCGGAACGGAGCTGGAAGTACTATGCCGGCAGCTGGCGGCAAACACCGAAACCGTCTACGGATCCTTCGCCTGAGCTGGCCCTTAGGAGGCCTTCTCGGGGGTGAAAAGCTTGTCAATTTATTACGATTCGATTACGGTGGATAACTAGTAGCCGGGATCGGGGAAGGTTTCCGGGTAGCTGATCGGGGCCCGCGCTTTGATGGACAGTTAATTTGGATGACCATCGGCACGCAAGTGGCCACCTGATCTGCGCCGACAGCGTTGCCGGTGCGGGAGGAAAACCGCGTGAGATTCGCGGGCGTTCCGCCCGTATCCACTTACCCCGTGCCTGGATTAAGACAACGTTTGGAATTCTGTGCAGACTGTCCTCAAGAACCGCTGGTTCAAGCTCGGCGCGCAAGCGACCGTGCTGACCGCCCTCATCCTGGGCCTCGTCACCTTCGTCGGTGGCGGCAAAACCATCGCGCTGACCATTGACGGTCAAACCCAGTCGGTGGACACCCGGGCCAAGACGGTGGCCGATGTGCTGGCGGCCTCCGAGGTCATCTTGGATGAGGACGACGTGGTGTCGCCAGCGCTTGATGCCCCGGCGGAGAACGGCGGCGTCATCGAGGTCAGCCGCAACAAGGCCGTCAAGGTCTCCATCGACGGTGTCGACCGAGTGGTTCACACCACCGGCCTGACCGTCGCAGACGTCGTCGAGCAGCTCAAGCTCGACCAGGGCGCCGACATCGACAAGGGCAACGCAATGCAGCTGGCATCGTTGAGCGCCCCGATCGAGATCTCCACACCCAAGGCAGTGACCATCACCGCTGACGGCAAGAAGAAGAAGACCACCACCACTGCTGCCACCGTCGCCGAGGCGCTCGCAGAGGCCGACGTCACGCTGGGTCAAAAGGACAAGCTGTCGGTCAAGGCCAGTGCGGCCATCGCCGAGGGCCTGGAGGTCAAAGTCATCCGCGTCAAGACCGTCAAGGTCACCGAAACCGAGGTCATCGCCAAGGGCGAGGACAAGGTCAAGGACAAGGCGCTGCTGATTGGTTCGACCAAGGTCCTGGAGCCGGGCCAGGACGGGGAACGCACCCTCACCTACGCCGTGATTACCCACGACGGCAAGCAGGTCTCCAAGAAACTGACCGACACCAAGGTCACCACCAAGGCCGAGGACCGTACGGTTGCCGTCGGGACCAAGGCAAAGCCGACCCCAGCCAAGTCAAAGCGCGTTTCCACCCCGGGCAGCGTCTCCGGCGCCTGGGCAGGACTGGCCAAGTGCGAATCCGGTGGCAACTGGGCGGCCAACACCGGCAACGGCTACTACGGAGGCCTGCAGTTCAGCGCCAGCAGCTGGCGCGGAGCCGGAGGCACCAAGTACGCGGCGCTGCCGCACCTGGCAACCCCTGCGCAGCAGATCGCCACGGCAGAAAAGCTGCGCAGCAACGGCGGCTGGGGCCACTGGCCGCACTGCTCTTCCAAGCTGGGCCTGCGTTAAACGGCGATCTCCCTCGCACCCCTGTGACAATGATGGCCCCCGCCGCACGGCGGGGGCCATCGTGTTGCCCTGCCACTGAACTAGGATTGAGTCGTGACTGACGAAGCCAACACCATCCGCCCGCTGCTGAGCGCCACCAATATCCGAGCCCTGGCCGGTGAATTGGACGTACGCCCCACCAAGACCCTCGGGCAGAACTTTGTCATCGACGGAAACACGATCCGGCGCATCGTCGCCGCGGCGAAGGTCTCAGCCGACGAAGTGGTGCTCGAGGTCGGCCCCGGCCTCGGCTCGCTGACCCTGGGCCTGCTCGATGCGGCGGCCCGCGTCGTGGCCATCGAGATCGACCCGAAGCTGGCCGAGCGACTGCCGAAGACCATCGAGGAGTTCCGGCCCGAGCTGGCCGGGAACATCGACGTGATCCTCTCCGACGCGATGAAGGTCACCGAGCTCCCGCACGCCCCCACCGCACTGGTGGCCAACCTGCCCTACAACGTCGCCGTACCCGTGGTGCTGCACCTGTTCGAGCACTTCCCCTCGCTGCGCCACGGCCTGGTCATGGTCCAGGACGAGGTGGCCGACCGGCTGGTAGCCGGACCCGGATCACGCACCTACGGGGTACCCAGCGTGAAGTCGGCCTGGTACGCCAAGATGCGCAAGGCCGGAGTCATCGGCACCAACGTGTTCTGGCCGGCACCGAAGATCAATTCCGGGCTGGTCGGCTTCGAACGCCACGACGCACCGGAGACCACGGCAACCCGCAAGCAGGTCTTCGCCGTCATCGATGCAGCCTTCGCCCAGCGCCGCAAGACGCTGCGCGCCGCGCTGTCCGGCTGGGCCGGGGGAGCCGTGGCGGCCGAGGCGGCCCTGGTACGTGCCGGCATCGACCCGCAGGCCCGCGGCGAGAAGCTGGGCATCGATGAATTCGCCCGCATCGCCGAGGCCCACGAGGCGAACCTCGCCGAAAACGGCGCATGAGGACAGTCACTGCCCGGGCCCCGGGTAAGATCAACGTCTACTTCCGGGTCGGACCACCACGAGAGGACGGCTACCACTCGGTGGCCAGCCTCTACCTCGCCGTCTCGCTCTACGAGGACATCGCCGCCACGGCACGCGAGGACCACGAAATCCATGTGAGCCTCGACCCGGCCTCCACTGCGGTCAACGACCCCGAATCCTTCCCGCTGGGCGAGGAGAACCTGGTGGTGCGAGCAGCACGGCTGCTCGCCGAACACACCGGGCACCATGCTGGGGTCGATTTGCGCATCACCAAACGCGTCCCCATCGCCGGCGGCATGGGCGGCGGCTCGGCCGATGCCGCAGCGACGCTGGTAGCCTGTAACGCGTTGTGGGGTACCGGGCTGAACCGCGAGGAACTGGCGAGGCTCGGCGCCCGGCTAGGCGCCGACGTGCCCTTCGCCCTGCACGGTGGGGCGGCGGTGGGTCTGGGCGTGGGCGATGACCTCGCCCCGCTGCTGCTGCGCCGGCGCACCGACTGGGTGCTGGTGCCGGCCAGCTACGGCCTGTCCACGCCACGGGTCTACGGCATGCTGGACCGGCTGCGCGCCGGGGAGGACGTGCCAACACCTACCGAGGTCGACCCGGCGATGATTGGTGCGTTGCTGGAGGGCGACCTCCAGGCGCTGCCCATGCGGATCGCCAACGACATGACCCGGGCAGCGCTTGCCCTGGCCCCGGAGCTCGGCGTCGTGCGCGACATGGGCGAGGCCGCCGGTGCGCTCTGTGCACTGGTTTCCGGCTCGGGCCCCACCATCGCGCTGCTTGCCTCGGATCCGGTCCACGCCAGGGAGATCATCACCCAGCTCGGCGATGAAATCGGCGTCACCGCGCTCCCGGTCCACGGCCCGGTCCCCGGAGCGGGCATCCTCTAGCTCCACCCCCCACCGCGGTCGCCCCCGGGCGCGCTGCACACGACTCAAGACAAAGGAGCCCCTCGTGGCCCACCTGCTCGGCGCGGAAAACGTCAGCGTCTCCTTCGGCACCCGCAGCGTGCTCGACTCGGTCAGCCTCGGCCTGGAGGACGGGGACCGGATCGGGATGGTCGGGCGCAACGGCGACGGCAAGTCCACGCTGATGCGCCTGCTCGCCCTGCGCCAGCAGCCCGACGAGGGCCGGGTGACCAAGCGCGGGGACGTGACCATCGGCTACCTCGACCAGTCGGACGTGCTCGACGGAGACCTCGAGGTAGGCCAAGCCATCGTCGGGGAGGCCGCCGACCACGAATGGGCTTCCAACCCGAAGGTGCGCGAGGTCATGGGCGGACTCGTCGCGGAAGTCGACTGGCACGCTCCGGTCTCCAGCCTCTCCGGGGGCCAGCGCCGCCGCGTGGCCCTGGCCAAGCTGCTGATCGCCGACCCCGATGTCATCATGCTAGACGAACCCACCAACCACCTCGACGTGGAGGGCGTTGCCTGGCTGGCCGAGCACCTGAAGAAGCGTTGGCGCGCCAACGCCGGCGGCCTGCTCGTGGTCACCCACGACCGCTGGTTCCTCGATGAGATCTGTACCCGCACTTGGGAGATCCACGATGGCGTCGTGGATCCGTTCGATGGCGGCTACGCCGCCTACGTGCTGGCCCGCGTCGAACGCGACCGGATGAACTCGGTCATCGAAAGCAAGCGCCAGCAGCTGGTCAAGAAGGAACTGGCCTGGCTGCGCCGCGGAGCCCCGGCACGCACAGCCAAGCCCAAATTCCGCATCGAGGCCGCCAACGACCTGATCGCCGACGTGCCCGAACCCCGGGACACAGTGGCTCTGTCCAAGCTGGCCACGGCCCGGCTGGGCAAGGACGTGCTGGATCTGGAACACGTCTCGCTGGCCTTCATCGACCCGGACGGGAGCACCACAGACCGCAACCTGTTCAACAACGTCACCCTGCGACTGGCTCCCGGAGAGCGCCTGGGCATCGTCGGGGTCAACGGCGCCGGAAAATCCACGCTGCTGCGCCTGCTCAACGGTGAAATCGAGCCCACCAGCGGCACGATCAAGCGCGGCAAGACGGTGAAGACTGCCATCCTGACCCAGGATGTCAAGGAGCTCGACGAGGTGGCCAACAAGCGCGTCATCGAGGTCATCTCCTCCGAACGCAGCAGCTTCGAGGTGGGCGGCAAGGAGGTTTCCGCCGGGCAGCTGGTCGAACAGCTAGGCTTCGGCCCCGAGAAGCAGTGGACACCGGTCAAGGAACTCTCCGGTGGCGAGCGCCGCCGCCTGCAGCTCCTGCGCCTGCTCATCGGCGAGCCAAACGTGCTGATGCTCGATGAGCCCACTAACGACCTGGACACCGACACCCTCTCGGCCGTCGAGGACCTGCTCGATGGCTGGCCCGGCACCCTCGTGGTGGTCAGCCACGACCGCTACCTGCTCGAGCGCGTCACCGACCACCAGATCGCCCTGCTGGGCGACGGGAAGCTGCGTGGACTGCCTGGCGGCGTGGACCAGTACCTCGAACTCCGCCATGCGATGCCCGCCGCAGGCACCAACCAGCCCGGTTCCCCTGCGGGGAAAGCCGATGCGACCGAGAGCACCCCCGAAGCGGCTCCGCAGTACAGCGAGGCCGAAAAGCGAGATGCCCGCAAGGAAATCAACAGGATCGACCGGCAGCTGGGCAAGCTGACGCAACAGGCGCAGAAGCTGCATGAGCAGATGGCAGCGGCATCCGATGTCATGAAGTTCGATGACCTTGGCCCGCTGGGCGAGAAGCTCAAGGCCGTCGAATCCGAGCAGGAACTGCTGGAAGAGGCCTGGCTGAACGCCGCGGAAATCGTCGGGGACTGACGACCAGGTGGTCCGACCGACCAACCAGAGTCTGAACGATGGGTGCCTTTTCGCGTTCTGAAGTGGTTAGATGCCATTAGGGACTGGGGGAGTTGGTGGCACGTGGCATGGGGCGCAGGGGGGACTGCAGACGGGGATTCCTTAGGTGTGACCGGAATCCAGGGCAGTGATGCCGTCTGGGGATACCCGCTGGATGAAGATCTGGTCCAGCGTGTCGGCGACTCCCTGCTTAACGGCTACGGTGCAGTCCTTGATGGTGATATCGGTGCCGGGCGGCACGGAATCATCCACCGGGTGCTGGAAGGATTGTCGGGCAAAGTCCATCTAGTCCAGTTCTCGGCTCTTGTACTTGTCCCCTGGTCGGAAACCGGAGATCGTCAGGACCACGTCGATGCTCTGCATGCATGGCTGCTGGGGGAAAGCAGTGGGTTGCCGATCGTGGTATATGTGGGAAACAGCTACATGGTGACTGAGGAATGGATCGCGGTTTTGGGTGCCCTGGTTATTACCGGGGGAGTATCGGTACTTGCCCTGTCATACACTAGGCAGCAGGGGAGGGAACCGGAGCTGTCGCGCCTGGCTCATCTTGATCGGATCCGCATCCTGCCGATTTCTCTCGATGAAGCCCGGGCATGGATACAGTCGGCCCTTAACGGATCCGTGAGCCAGACCGCGGTCTTCCAACTTTGGTCGGCGGCGGCTGGCCAGCGTCACTTCCTGCATTTCCTGGCGCTGGATTGGATGGAGGCAGGATATCTTTGCCTTTCCGAGGGCCACTGGGTGGTCTCAGGAGTCTCCGGACCGATTGGAGAACATACAGCCAGCCTCTGGAAGCGGATTCTGGAATCAAGGCCCCAAGGAGAACGCACCGCTATAGAATTGGTGGCGCTCTCTGGAGGGCTGCCGCTGAGCGCATTGTTGAAGATCGTCGACGCAGATGAGCTGGATGGCGTCCATGACTCCGGGATACTGGAGATTGGGCCGAGCCACCTTCATACCGTTCGGCTCAGGGGTGAAGCGGCACCAAGAGCCGTCGTTGCTCATGTCGGTCCAGGTCGGGCATCAATGCTTTTGAATCTGTTAAAGAAAAGTGCGGGTTATCCAGTGGGAGTCTCGCAGGCGAAACTCTTCGATTGGGAACGCCTGAGCGGTGTCGAGACTTCACCTGAGCGGATTATGGAAGAAATTGAGCGATCAATTTCGGACGGAAATGTGCAGCGTGCGCTGGAGCTCCTGCCCGCTGTTTTTGAGCTTTCGGAATCGGTGCGCTTCAAGGCTGCCCGCTTGATCGCGTTGATCCGGTGTGGTCATCTTTCGATTGCCATGCAGGAAGTCATGGGCCTTCCCATGGCGGACTGGCTCCTGAACGGGGAAGGCGACTTCCGCGACTGGCCAGGGATTGTTTCCATAGCAGACCAGGTGGCTAACATCAGACTGGCTTATGGCATCATCGAGTACTTTGCTCACTCGGGAGCTTCGTCTGCAGCGGAGCAGTTCCGAATGATTGAACGAGTCGGAGAAGTAGTCCGAGATAAATATGAGAAAAATCTTCTAGGTGACAAAGCATATAAAATTTGTACTGCCGATGGCTCCGTCGCCTTGGCTCAACTTTCGATGCATTTCGGCCACTCACGCTGGATCGAAAACCAGATATATGTCCATCCTGATCTACAAGGAGGCATGCTGAGTCAATGGCAGGTTGCCCTTGATACAGCTTTGGTTTGGGCTGGCAGGGTAGACGGCGGAGTCCATCGGCGAAGCGAAATGACGCTGTTGAATCATCAATCATTTGAGTCCGGGAGTATAGCGCGTGATGCCAGGCTGCAACTTTTTGGGCTGAAACTCGTGTCCGGCGATTGGGTCGCGGCCAAGGCCATTTTGGATGACGGCTGGATGGGCGGGAAGAGTGCCACGAACCTCAATCATGAGAGCTTGCTCTATTCAGGCTTGCTGGATTCGCTCATGGGAAGGCACCAAGAGGCCATCGCCAAATTTGGACCCGAGGTTCTCCAACTGAAGACCTATGACCCGCGTGGACTCCTGCGGTTGGCTCTGGCCGCAACGGCAAGTTCATATGCCGCTTTGGGAGATTTGGAGGCCGGCCGGGCGGCGCTTTTTTCGATTGACGTGGCGGCCGACACGAAGTCGTTTACTTCCGGACGCTTTGAAACTTTGTTCCATATCCAGGCGCTCCACGATCTTGGCAACATGGAGGCCGCCGCGACGGCATGGTTGGAGACGGTAGGAGAAGACCGCAGGCGGGGGAACGCCTCATGGGCGCTCTTGGAAGCGACGGTGGCTATCTCCCATGGATACCTGGAGTTTGTTGATGCCCTTGGTGAACTGGTGCCTGATGTCAGCGGACGATTCTCCGAGGCCTGTGGCCAGTTCGTGGAGGCATTTCGTGCACACCGTCGGGATCCTTTGTTATCTGCGGCCGCTTCCATGGAGGAGTTAGGACATCTACGGCTATCCGGAGTTATCCGTGAGATAGCGACCTTTGGAGATGACGGAACCCCCGGCTCGCGTGCCTATGCCCCGAATCGTTCTGGCACGGTCGGGGCACCGGGTTTGGAGGCTTCAATCATTGCTGCCCGGGCATTGTCTGTGTCACCGCTACATGAAGACGCCATGATCCGTGAACATTGGTTGAAGCATTCCGTGGAACAGCTGGGGCTGACAACGAGGCAGGCCGAGATTGCAAGACTGGCGGGATTGGGCAGCAGCAACAGGGAAATTGCGGAGGAACTGGATATGTCGATACGCACTGCTGAAAGCCATCTCTATCAGATCTTTGGAAAACTGGGAGTAAGAAAGCGGTCCGATTTGAATCGATTGTTGCAGGTGCATGCTGGACTAATTGTTGGGAACACTGGCAGTACTTCATAGTTACTTAAGTAGAATTTGCATCGTATGAGTAGCATCGATGGAATGACTACTGATGCTAAGCACTTCGCCCACGAGTAGCATGACGAACATCAAGCCTTGGCGGCCCAGCTTGGGGGTGGACCGCAAGGTATCCGGAACTGGGGATCGGGTGTTTTGTGAGTAATGAATTGCGCGGATTTGAACTGCCCGCATCTTTGGGAAAAGTGCTTGCAATGGCAGGGGCCGTGGGACAAAACGGATCCTTGGACGACGATTCGCTGGCTGGTGGATTGGGCCGCATCCTTCAAGGAGGACATAGCCAAGGTGCCGTCGTCAGGGGGGCGAGGGGTAGCGGAAAGAGACATGCCGTTAACAAGGCAATCATCGATTCCGGCTTTGTGGGCGAGGTGTACCGATTGTCCGGAACACGATACGGATGCGGCATCGAATACGGTGCGATACATTTCTTGTTAATCGACCTAGAAGAGGATCAGATCACCTCACCGGTGATAGTTTTTGGGGCCTTGCAGGAACGATTCGAATCTGGGCACGAAATGCCTCTCTTCATTTTGGAGAACCTTTCCTGCCTTGACCCCTGGTCGACCACTGTACTAGCCCAGCTGGCGCAGGCTGGAGTCGTACGACTCTTTGTCCTTGACGACCTCCAGGCGGACCTTCCCGAGGACATTCTTGGGCTGGTCCGATCCGGCATACTGGCCGACAAGCGCGTGCGTCCACTTTCGGTGTCCGAGGTGGATGAATTTATTATGGAATCGACAAACCTCAGGCCTTCATCCCTCGTGACATCAACCCTTTGGGCCTATAGCGAGGGCAACGCCGAATGGCTAGACGCCATCCTTCATGAATTCATGGAAGCTGGCGTGCTGCAAAACAGACATGGGGCGCTGGTTCTCTCTGCGGAACCATGGCCCGTTGGAAAACGAATGCTGGCTAGTGCCCGGAAGAGGATTGAAAGACTCAGTCCGGTTCAACACGCAGTACTTGAACTTGTGGCTGGCCGGAAATCGCTGGAACCAGAACTTCTTGATGGTTTCCCCGCGTGCGAAGTCGATGATCTTCATACAGATGGACTACTTGAATACTTCAACTCGCCAAACCGGGTGGTCAGGATGTCCAGCAGGATCCTGGAGGAATGTGTCCGGACCATGGCTACTAACGAGCGAAGCCGGGACCCAGAGCAGCAGGTGCCCCTGGGCCTGAACATTACTTCCCGGTCAGACAGTGAGCATGACGAATCGGACATATCGAAACTCGACAGCGTTCTTTGTTCCTTACCCGGGATGATCCGGGCCGGTGGTAGCCAACAGGCCCTTGGGCTGGTTAGCCATGCTCGAAACCAAATATATGGTGTTCTTTCGATCAACTCTGAAACCCATTTGCCTACCTGTCAGGTGACGGACCAGGCTCTGGAACTCTTGAACCTGGAACTTCGGCTGGCACTACGGACAGGGGACGATGACCTGGTCGAGAGCTTGGTAGCTGTCCTGAATCCCATACGCAACGGGTTCTGCCTTCACCACATGGAGTCACCTCAGCTTCACGAGGCCTCGGCATCGTTGCTGGAGGCCCTTGCCCGGGCAAATCGGTGCGTCGACGCAAGCGTACTGGTCGACTGGCTCACTGAGGTTTGTCTGCTACGTGGGCTGCCAGCAGCGGGCCGCGACCCCAGCCAATGTCTAGCCCACACTCTTCGGGCATTATTAACGACCTGCCTGACACTGGGCAACTGGGAAGCGTGCGCAAATTTGGCCGGATTCATCCTGCAGGGAAACGTGCGCGACCCCGGTCTCATTTCTTTTGCAGCATCAACAAACGCAGTGCTTTTGGCGGCGGCCGGCGATTTTGAATCTGCATGTGAACTTTTGTTCCCGGTGGAACAGCAGCTTTTGCTGACCGGACCGCCGGAGGAGTACGAGGCCGTTGCCGGTATCTTGGCGTACTGTCATACCGAGCTCCACCAAACCGGCCAGGCCGCGATGGCTCTGACTTCAGGCTCACTCCAGGTTGGCACAAGCACTCCCTATGGTTGGGTCGCCGAGTATTTTCGGGCCTTATCCATGGCAAAAATCCATTCGCAGGAGGCTGGACGATCCCGTTTAAGGGCCCTTGAAGGGATCAGCGAATCGAAGGGCGAAGTCCTATTCCAGATTCATTCGCTGGCGGCACTCGTGCGCATGGGTGACCGTGAGGCAGCGACGCGGCTACGAGATCTATGCGAGATGACCGGAGGTGCCTTTCCCCGGGCTTATGGCTTGCTCGCCGACGGGGTGCTGAAGGAATCGGGATCATTGATTTCCGAGTCGCTGCTTCTGCTCATCGAGTTGGGTTTCGCCGCTTTTGCCCATGGGGACGGCACCGCGATCTATGACTACCTCTCTCCTGCGCAAAGAAGACAGATCGCCCGATCGATTAATCTGCGCCGGTTATCTAGTTCCCCTAGCCGAGAAAACCCCGTCGGGTATTTTGGGGAAGAAACGCCCTTTGACCTGCTCACGAAACGTGAAAGGTTCGTTGCTTCGGCAGCAGCCAGTGGGTTGTCCAACTTGGAAATCGCAGAAAAGGCGAGTGTTTCCGTACGTACCGTGGAGGGCCACCTTTACCAGATTTATTCGAAATTAACGATCAGGGGAAGAACGGAATTGCACAAGATGGCCGAATCCCTTCTCGGGCGCTCGGTTGAATCAAATGCATAACTTGGGCTATGTGTCTGAACGGGTTCGGGAAGCAAACCTGATTCATGAAGTGCTCATAGATCCGGAGTCGCCTGGGATACTGGTTGCTGGGTCACCGGGTATCGGAAAACAGGAACTCGTCCAGTCGGTATTGGCGTTGGATGAGGGATATGGCCCCGTAGTGAGGCTGCTTTGCAGCCAAACGCTTATGAAGACGTCCTTCGGAGCACTTGCGCCCATGCTTTCGGGCAATCTGAGAGCTCCCTCCGATGTCGAGGCTCTTCGCCAGATCATCCGGGCCGTACGGAACATTCTGAGTGATTGCCCGGAAGGCATGAGACTGCTTATCCTCGTCGAGGAGGCACAGTTCATAGACTCGGCCAGTGCTTTCGTCCTTGGGCAGTTGGTTCATTCAGGAATGGCAAAATTGGTAGTCCTGAGTACGGAGAAGCACCTGGATGTCTTGTCTCTCGATGCCCTGAAGAACGGTGCATTGCTTCAACGGGTTCAGCTGGGAAGGTTGGGAACTATAGAAACCCAACAACTTTGCTCCGGGCTCTTGCCAGGGCCGGTAACGACCGGGACGGCCCGAATCATCTGGGACCAAACAAATGGAAACCCCTTTCTGGTTAGGTGTTTTGTTGATGGTGCGCAAAGACAGGGACTTTTTGTCGAGCAGCGCGGGAAATGGGTTCTGAATAACGTTGCTCCTGAACCAGATGACCGTTTGCGTGAGTCAGTCCGGGACCTGCATCGACGGCATCCGGCCGACGAGCAGGAATCCTTGGAGCTCCTTTCACTGGCAGGGCCCGTGTCCATCCAAGCTTTGGGGGAGATGACGGGAGTGGAACTCGAAGGCAACAATTCCTCCAGCTTGATACGAGTGAATCTCGCATCCGAAGCCGCATCCGTAGCCAGCAGCTTCTATGCCAATATCCTGCGGTCGGCTATTCCGCCAGGACGCAATCGGTCGCTCCGCCAAAAATTTATCGATTCGAATGTGAACGAAATTAAGCTTGGGTTCGAAGAAGTGCGCTGGGCTATCGACAGCGGAGAATCACCGGCCCCCAGAGCGGTGGTGGAAGCAGCAAGATCCGCAAATGACAATGCCTCGTATGCTGATGCCTGGCAGCTGATACGGATGGTTCCAGGGGAAAGCGCATCGAAGGAGCTCCTCGTCGAGCGCGCGCGATCATTGTTCGGCCAGTCAGAGTTGATGGATAGCCCGCATCTCTTGGCCTCCGCACTCCTGCCGGACGCAGGCGAAAAGCAAACGGATATCCTTCTTGAGGCACGAAGTGTCGCACACTGGATTCTTACCGGAGATCTGGATCCTGGTCTGTCTCCTTCAGGTGACCAAGCAGAAGGCAAGGCAGACCTTTCTATCATCAGAAGGATCATTGATGCGCGATTCCATTTCGACGAAGGAGAGCTCGAAAAAGCAGCTGAACTCGTTTCCGAGGTTCAGACCTGGAACCCGCAGACATTTTTCCAACCCACCCGCTACCGTTTGTCGCTGACGGTAATTGAGGCCAGGGCAAGTACCGCGTTGGGAGACTACGATCGGGCCCTGGACGCCATTAACGGTTTCCTTTTTTCCAATCCGGCGGATGTTTTGTATGCGAACGGGAGCCTCAGTTTCTGCCAAGCTTTCAATGAACTGCAGCAAGGGAAAATGCGCGAAGCGCACATCACGATTGCTGAAGCTGTTTCCGAACTCAGCGTAGGCGATCCAGAAGGTTTGCTGGATATGGCTTGTGCCGTCAATGACTATCTGACCCGTATCCATACGAAGAATGAGGGGACAGGCCAAGCCGCCGAAGCTCCCATCCAACCCTGGGCAGATCACTCACGGAAGCCAGCCCGCGGTTATTGGAGGGAACGAGATCGCTTTCTCTCAAGTATTTACCGGGAACTTTCGCTTGCTCGTCCAAGCATACGAATGCTTCAGGCGAGTCTGGAGGCCTTGGCCGCGCAGCCAAATCGGGTAGCCGAGCAGGAAGCACTATTTCTTTGCTGGAGCACTGGGATTTCGAAAGAATTCAGTAACTCTTTAGGCAGACGATTTCTAGCTGGACAACGGAGCCAACATGGAAAGCGTGAAGAATTCCAAGCACGGCTCATCGGGCGGGCACAAGCTGGCGTTGTCGCGGAGCTTGAGAAACTAGCAGGGGCGGCCTACGAAAATAATGAAATGGTCTGTGCAGTGGAATCCGTAGCAAGAATTGTGGGGATCCTGGCGAATGCGGCTCCGGGACGGCAACAGGGGCTGTATTTGAGGCAACTAGATGAATGGCTTGGAACTTTGGGCGGGCAACCATGGGGAATCGTTGCAGACACCTTAGCGGCTAGGGGGCTGACTCTACGCGAGTGGGAGATCGTCGATTTAGCTCGAATGGGGCTGAGCAACAAGGATATTGCCAAGAAGCTGACCGTTTCCCAACGGACAGTTGAAGGCCACCTTTATCGCATCTTTGCCAAGCTGGGGATGCGGACCCGGAAGGAACTGGGCGAGATGGAGTCTCTGAAATCTCGCAAATAGGGGACGTTGCTAAAATTCTGAAGCAAGCCCAGCGCAAGAACCTGGGCCGCAAGGGTCGGAATCAAAAGGGTATCGAACTGAACTGGTCCCCGACAGTATGGATCTGAATTATTCTGTCCAACATTCGGCAAGCATTTCAAGCTGGTTCGGTCAAGATAAGTTGAAGGTCACCGGACCGGGATGGCCCCAATGTGAGGCATCTGGCGCATAGTCTCACTGGGTAGCGGTAGTCCACGTAACTGGTTTGTCGTCTCTCAGGATTATCGCAACCCAAGAGGCGCTACGCGCCAGCATCGTCAAAGTCTGCTTTAAGTAGGTGAGTATTCGACGCTTTGGGGACCACCTATTATTGCCGTTGGGGGCCGGTACGTCCCCGCGTGGGAGCCACCAGTCTCCCACGGGCCTATCTATTCCTGAACGGCGCCGAACTTCTCGCGTCATGCGCGCCTTCCGGCTCAGATCCGGATGGTGTGGTGGACGTCCCGGGCCATGTCCACATCGGCGTGGACGCCGGTGCCGGCCCATCTGCGGACAACGCGCGCAGAACAGGCAGGGCTGGGCCGTAACGGCGTTCCCTGGGCTCGCGCCACTTGCTGAGGGGCTTCCCCGCCGGATAGCAGCCCCGCTATCGCCGCCGGGATAGAGTCCGGCGTGCACTTCCCGTGGTTGGTAGTCCCCGGCAGCCTGCAGGGGCGACCGGTCCAGACCGGACGTGCTTACGTCGCGGCGTCTACCACCACTCCGCCAGCTAAGTGGCTCCCGGCAACGCCACTGGTGGCTCCCACTGAGAATATTCGCGTTTTCCCGCGGTGGTCCCCCCGCGCAATATTGCTGGCTCCCATACGA
Organism: Paeniglutamicibacter cryotolerans; assembly: GCF_014190875.1. Classification (NCBI taxonomy): domain Bacteria; kingdom Bacillati; phylum Actinomycetota; class Actinomycetes; order Micrococcales; family Micrococcaceae; genus Paeniglutamicibacter; species Paeniglutamicibacter cryotolerans. The sequence continues at coordinate 2,279,055 of NZ_JACHVS010000001.1, forward strand.
GCAAATATTCAAGTAGGACTGGTTGATGCTTGCCATCGCATCTAGGAGATCACCTGCAGGTATGAGGTGGTATCCCCTAGGTATGGAAACCCGGCATTGGGCGGAGGCAACCAGTAGTTAAACAGTAGTCGTGTCGGTCCATAACGCCGGAATCAGTATAAAAAATACGCCAATAAATTCGGCACAGACACGGACCATCGGATCGCCATAGGTAACTTCGCGCTGGCGCGAGTATTCAAAGCGGGACGTCTTGTGGAGATCAAGCTCATTGAAGTAGTTGGGTACTCGTGCTGCCACAGACATCGCTTCGTAGGCTCGGGGCAGGCGGCCCGCAGGGGGGCGCCGCATTGTCTATTTAGCGGTAGCGAGAGCCATTGCCAACGGAAATTCCAATCCAAAGGGTTTTTGCCGAATTAGCTCTGGTGTGCGCGGCCGTCAGCTATGGGGGGAATGGCAGCGTGACGCAAACACATGGTTCTTGGGGAACTCATGAGTCTCTGGCCGCAGACTCGACGACACATGCCGTCCAGGATTGGCCGCTAAGGATCGTTAGCGAACAGGAACCATATTCCGGTCTGAAATGGCGCCAGTTCTATACTCGGATACTAATGGTTTCGGACGCCAGCATTATCGTGATGTCGTGTCTCGCGGTTGCTGTACTGGTCAGAGCAAGATCAATTCACATAATTGCCGCCTATACCGGGGTCGCGATGCTATGGATCCTCCTTTTAGTGCTCTGCCGGACCAGATCACCACAGCGAATTGGCGTCGGATCCAAGGAATACAAGAGGCTTATCGACGCCACTGCCATCGTTGCAGGTACAACGGCAGTCATTGCCGTAGGGACGGGAAATACCGATTTGCGCATCCTGATATTTGTCGGATTGCCTGCCGGGCTGGCCTGTCTGCTCATTGAGCGATGGACGTGGAGAAAGTGGCTTTGGCGAAAAGCACGTGAAGGACGAGCGCTTTCCCAAGTCATTGTGGTGGGGTGTGCCTCGGATATCGATTATGTCATCCGTCAGCTCGGCAAGAATGCCGGGCCGGCTTATCGGATCGTTGGCCTCCTTTCTGCTGAGCCCGCTGTATCCGATACGGCAGAAAATGGAATACCTTGGTTCTCTGGGTTGGATCAGTTGGAGATGATAATCCCGATATTGGGCGCGGACTCGGTCATCGTCGCCGGCCCGCTCGACGGCGGTAATGCCTCCCTTAAGGACTTGAGCTGGAGACTCGAGAAATCTAGGACACAAGTGATCGTGGTTTCCTCGTTGACCAATGTCGCCGGTCCCCGAATCAGTGTGAGGCCAGTAGAGGGATTGCCTCTCATGCATGTCGACCTGCCAAGTTTTTCAGGTGGGCACCATATCGTGAAACGTGCGATGGACATCGTACTTTCGGCCGTTGCACTTCTCGCACTTGCCCCGTTGCTCGGTGTGCTGGCGCTGCTTATCAAGAAGGACAGCAAAGGCCCTGTAATCTTTGCGCAGGAGCGAATCGGAACTAACGGCCAGTCGTTCAAGATGTTCAAGCTTCGCTCAATGGTAGTTAACGCCGAGGAAGAACTTGAACGGCTGCAGTCCAAGAACCAGGGAAGCGGTCTCTTGTTCAAGCTCCAGGATGATCCACGCGTCACTAAGGTCGGAGCGTGGTTGCGAAAGTTTTCCCTTGATGAGCTGCCTCAGATCTATAACGTGCTCCGTGGAGACATGTCACTGGTCGGGCCCAGACCGCCGCTTCCCAAAGAAGTCGCCAAGTATGAGGGGCATGTGGGACGTCGGCTCTATATCAAACCGGGATTGACCGGTCTATGGCAGGTGAGCGGACGCTCGGACCTCGATTGGGAAGAGGGGGTCCGTTTGGACCTCTACTACGTGGAAAACTGGTCTGTAACCGGCGACCTCATGATCATGTGGAGGACATTCAAAGTCATGCTCCATCCGGTTGGCGCTTATTGATATGCAAAAAGCGGACGCGCTCCTTGGCGGTTATCGTCCACTGTCGATGTCCACGTAGATTGCACGAAATCTGTCAAAGTAGCCGTTTGCTTCGACCGGAGGATTCAGGTTTTCCTCTTGCCCAAATGAGCCGGGAAACCTAGTGCTCCCGGGGAAAGTTTCCGTGTTGACATTACTTTCGGCCCATCTCTTGGCGGTTGCGAAATCTGCTGATTGACAGGGGCCGGCGACGATGGAACCCCTCGGGGGCTCTCCCCCCAGCCGTTGTCGGCCCCATGGATGTTTCCCGGGGATCCAGAGTTCCCGGGGAAACTAACTAACCCATCGTGGGGTTGCCCGCAAGTAGTAGACACGTGTTCCGCATCACGCAGCTAGCGTGAGCACCTCTTCTTCCATTTCAACCAGGCCGACCGGAGTGTTCAAGGCAAGCTCACGCTCGACCGGCGGCACCATCCCAATGCTCGAATGCAACCGGTGCCGGTTATAGAAATCCTCGATCCACCAGGCAACCGACCGCTTCGCCTCGGCACGGGTCTTCCACACTCGCCGGTCATAGTATTCGGTTTTCAACGGCGACCAGAATGACTCCTGCATCGCGTTGTCCCTGCACACCCCGGTGCGCCCCACCGACTGCAGCACACCCAGTTCCCGAGCCGTCTCCCACAGCTGCGTCGAGGTGAACTGGGCGCCCCGATCCGCGTGGAACACCACGTCAGCAGGAACCGTCCCACGCAACGTGTAGGCCATCCTCAACGCCCGTTCAACCAGGTCGGTGGTCTGCACCGAGTCCATCGCCCAGCCCAGGACCCTGCGGGAACAACCATCGCGCACGGCACACAAATACAACCAGCCCTCACGCGTTCGCAGGTAGATGATATCCGAAATCCACACCGCATCCAGCCGCCCGCGATCCCACGTGCGTTTGACCAAATCAGGCAAGTGGTGGGTATCCACGCCCGGGATGGTCGTCACCGGACGGAACTTGCGCGGACTGATCCCCTCAATGCCTTGCCGGCGCATGGACTGCGCCACGGTCTTGCGATCAGCCACGGTGCCCTCCCGATGAAGTTGGGCTGCCACGCGGCGAGCCCCATAGGTCTGGTCGGACTCCTCAAAGACCTTCGCGACCTTCGCATCCCGTGCACGTTGCCTCACCGCGCGCGGGCTCGGTCCGTGGAGCCGCCGCCCGTTCCAGCGGTAGTAGGAGGCCGAGACCTTCAGGAGGCGGGCCATCCGTTTGACCGAGAAGTTCTCCTTCTCCGCGCGCATCAGTTCGAAACGTTCCGAGGGTGATGCTTCGACGCGAAGAAGGAGGCCGCTTTTCCCAGGAATTGGTTATCTTCCCTCAGATCGGAGACCTCGCGACGCAGGCGTTTGAGTTCAGCGCGTTCATCCTCATCCAGGGCCCCGGTTGGTTCGCCGCCGAGCCCGCGCCGGTCCTTTTCAACCCGGACCCAGGTGCCCAGGGTTTGATCGCCGACATTGATTTCGCGGGCGACTTTCGCGACGGAGCGTCCGGTGTCGATGACCAGGGCCGCGGCTTCTCGTTTGTATTCGTCGGTGAAAGTCCGGCGTTACTTCTTTGCTTCTGACATCAGTGACATTTTTCCAGCAGGATTCCTTATCCCGCTAATTCGGGTGTCCACTAATTAAGGATAGGCCCAATCGGGCCTGTATTGGGTTAGGGCTGACGCGAAGTCGCGTCGGGGCCGATGGCATGGCAGAATAGTTCACTGTGTTCAGGGAGTAAATCCGTGGCGCAATCCGCCCTGGTGTAATGGCAGCACCCCAGCCTTTGGAGCTGTGGAGTATAGGTTCGAGTCCTATGGGCGGAACGTTGTAACCATTGATCCAGGACACCTGCAGTCTCGCGATAGAATGGACTGGCCGTGTCCGGCCAATCAATCCCATGGGAGTACACATTTTGAGCGTGGAAGCCACCGAACCCGCAGCCGTGATCGTCCTAGCCGCCGGGGCTGGAACCCGAATGAAATCTGCCAAACCCAAGATCCTCCACGAAATCGGTGGGCGTTCGATGGTGGGACATGCGATTGCCGCAGCTTCCGGGCTTGAGCCGCAAAAGCTGGTTGCCGTAGTTCGTCACGAACGCGACAGGGTCGTCGAGCACCTGCTCGAAATCGCCCCTTCATTGATCATTGCCGACCAGGACGAGGTTCCGGGGACGGGCAGGGCCGTCCAGCTGGGCCTCGCGGCGCTTCCCGAGCACACCGAGGGCACCATCGTCGTTACGTACGGGGACGTTCCGCTGCTGACCACGTCGCTTTTGCGTGAGCTTGTTGCCGTCCACGAGGTCGACGAGAACTCTGTCACCGTGCTGACTGCACTGCTGGATGATGCCACCGGCTACGGGCGGATCCTGCGCGCCGATGATGGAACGGTCATTGGAATCGTCGAACACAAGGACGCAACCGATGAGCAGCTAGCCATTCGCGAGATCAACTCCGGAATATATGCCTTCGACGCTGCAGTCCTTCGCGATGCACTTGCACAGGTCACCACGGACAACGCCCAGGCCGAGATGTACCTGACCGATGTGCTGGGCATTGCCCGCCGCGCCGGGGGACGTGTTGCCGCCGTCGTGACCGGAGACCGCTGGCAGGTCGAGGGCGTCAACGACCGCGTCCAGCTGGCCGCCTTGGGTGCCGAAATGAACCGACGCATCGTTGAGAAGTGGATGCGCGCTGGGGTCACCGTCATCGACCCGGCGACCACTTGGATCGGCGTCGAGGTCGCCCTGTCCAACGACGTGACCATCAAGCCGGGAACGCAGTTGCACGGCCTGACTGCCATAGGCACTGACGCGATCATCGGCCCGGATACAACCCTGACCAACGTCAGGGTCGGGCGTGGAGCGAGTGTGGTGCGCAGCGACGCAACCGATTCGCAGATCGGCGCCGGCGCCACGGTGGGTCCATTCGCCTACCTTCGCCCGAAGACTGATCTGGGTGAACAGGGCAAGATCGGCGCATTCTACGAAACGAAGAATGTCACGATCGGCACCGGCTCAAAGCTTTCGCACCTCGGCTATGCCGGGGATGCGGAGATTGGCGAATACACCAATATTGGTTGCGGTAACATTACCGCCAACTACGATGGGGTCAACAAGCACCGCACGGTCATCGGCTCCCATGTGCGCACGAGTTCCAACACGGTATTCGTGGCACCGGTGAGTATCGGTGACGGCGCTTACACGGGTGCCGGGGCCATCGTCCGCAAGGACGTCCCTGCCGGCGCGCTGGCACTTTCGATTGCTCCCCAGCGCAATGCCGAGGGCTGGACGGTAGCGAAGCGTCCGGGCAGTGCGTCGGCCCAAGCCGCCGAAGCCGCACACTAGCACACCAAGATTTTCCCTCGAGTCATTTCGAACACCGTTTCAGCGAGAAAGCGAACCCCATGAGTGAACTCAGCCACAACGTCGACAAGAAGCTGGTGTTGGCGTCTGGCCGTGCCCACCCCGAACTGGCAGAGGCTGTTGCTGACGCGCTCGGCACCGAGCTACTGCCCATGTCCGCATACGACTTCGCCAACGGTGAGATCTACGTTCGTTCGGGTGAAAGCGTTCGCGGCAAGGACGTCTTCATCATCCAGGCGCACCCCGCGCCGCTGAACAATTGGCTGATGGAACAGCTGATCATGGTTGATTCCATGAAGCGCGCTTCCGCCCGCCGTATCACGGTCGTTGCGCCGTTCTACCCCTATGCCCGCCAGGACAAGAAGGGACGTGGGCGTGAGCCGATCTCGGCGCGTCTTGTCGCCGACCTTTTCAAGGCCGCAGGTGCGGACCGCATCATGAGCGTTGACTTGCACACCTCGCAGATTCAGGGCTTTTTCGACGGGCCGGTCGACCACCTCTTCGCGATTCCGTTGCTTGCGGACTACATCCGTGGACGTGTCGGCAGCGACGAGATTACCGTTGTCTCTCCGGACACGGGCCGCGTGCGCGTTGCCGAGCAGTGGGCCGAACGCCTCGGCGGTGCGCCGCTGGCATTCGTGCACAAGTCACGTGATCTGACAGTGCCGAACCAGGCGGTTTCAAAGACCGTCGTCGGTCAGATCGAGGGACGTACCTGCGTCCTCATCGATGACATGATCGATACTGGCGGAACGATCGCCGGTGCCGTGAAGGTGCTGAAGGATGCTGGCGCCAAGGATGTCATTATTGCCGCCACGCACGCCGTCTTCTCCGATCCGGCGGCACAGCGCCTATCCGAGTGTGGTGCCCGTGAAGTCGTGGTCACCGATACCCTGCCGATCCCCGAAGCTAAGCGTTTCGAGACGCTGACGGTCCTTTCAATTGCTCCGCTGCTGGCACGCGCGATCAAGGAAGTCTTCGAGGACGGTTCCGTGACGAGCTTGTTCGACGGCAACAGCTAAGAATTCTGCTAGGACGACAAGTGTGGCCCCGGTCAACGACCGGGGCCACACTTGTCATCCTGCTCCTGCCTCCAGGTGCGGGGATTAGGAGGAGCCGATGGCTGCTGGGGGGTGCGGACCGCTGAAACGTTGCCCGCCGGTCACCGGCTCCGGCTAGGACGATTGGGGTGGTGATCTGGGGTCGCCACCTCAAGGGCATTTCACCCTCGTCATCGATCTTGAAGATCTACTAGCCCTGCCGACAATACGTGTGTATTTCGTGCTGGTGAATACGTGCCGATACCCGAAGTGGAGCGCTCACACACGTGTTATCCGGTGCCTGACACTCGTTATTCGGAAGCGCGGGAGGCCCGATTGCTGAAGTCTTATGAAAGTGTCGGCCTGTCCTGAGGCTGGGGCTGAGAGTGCATGAGGATCATCAGCATAGGCTTTCATCTTTTGGCGGCACGGTCCTCCTGCTGATATTCTTTCCTATAGTGCCCAGGCGAGGGAACAAAGGAATTTTCCGGTGTTCCGTTATCGACGAGGCTAGACGTTAGACATGGTTCCGTTTTCGGATGGATCGTGTTGCTTCTAGGCCCGAACCCGGGGGCAGCAACCGACAACCATCTTGGAGGACTCATGTCTGAACTCTTGAACATCACAGCAGAAGCACGCGCCAACTTCGGCAAGGGCTACGCTCGCCAGGCCCGCATCGCCGGCAAGATCCCGGCAGTAATCTACGGCCACGGTGCCGAGCCGCTCCACGTGCTGCTTCCCGGTAAGCAGACCACACTGGCAGTTCGCCAGTCCAATGCTCTGTTGAACATCGACCTGGATGGCGAAAACCACGTCACCCTGGTGAAGGACATTCAGCGCCACGCACTGCGCCAGACCGTTGACCACCTTGACCTGTTGACCGTCAAGAAGGGCGAAAAGGTCTCCGTCGAGGTTTTCGTTCGCATAGAAGGCGAAGTTGCTCCCGGCGCCAAGCTGTCGCTGGATCACCCGTCGCTGCTCGTTCAGGCTGAAGCCGTCGCCCTGCCGGACCACGTTGTCGCCAACATCGCTGGCATGGAAGCCGGCACGCAGGTCCTCGCCTCGGATCTGATCCTGCCAGCTGGCACGGAACTGGCCATTGAAGCTAACTTCGTTATCGCCACCATTGACGCCATCGCCGTCGAAGAAGAATCTGCAGCTTCCGCAGAGTAGTCTTCACGCTTTTTTCGCATGACTAGCGAAACCTGGCTCGTAGCCGGGCTCGGGAATCCCGGGCCCGGCTACGCGCACAACAGGCACAATATCGGGCAAATGGTCCTCGACGAGCTGGCGGGACGCATAGGTGGGAAATTCAAGACCCACAAGACGCGTGCCCAAGTGCTCGAGGGGCGTCTCGGCATCGGGGGACCCCGCGTGGTTCTGGCCAAACCTATGACCTACATGAACCTTTCCGGTGGACCGGTGGCCGGGTTGGCGAAGTTTTACGGGATCGATTCAGGCCACCTGATTGCCGTCCACGACGAAATTGACATCCCCTTCGACACCGTGAAGATCAAGGTCGGTGGCGGCGAGGGTGGGCACAACGGGCTTCGGGATATCTCGAAAGCCATGGGGACCAAGGATTACTACAGGATCCGCGCCGGGGTCGGGCGTCCTCCTGGACGAATGGACACCGCCGACTACGTCCTGAAGGATTTCGGTAAGGACGAGAAGAGGGAACTGCCCTTCTTGATCGACGCCGCTGCCGATGCAGTTGAACTTTTGGTGACCCAGGGGCTGGACACGGCACAGCTGAAATTCCACGGAGCATAGCCCGGTCTACTTCCCCGGGGACGCTCCTGCGATGGACTCGATGGGATCCTCCCGGCGAAAATTCCTGACGCTGGATTAATGCCAGCCCTTGGCCCCAGCTACGGGGCCAGTAGCATGCGGCCTCAGAGACTGGGCCGTAACCAGCCTGCTACCGGTCCTTTTGGTAATCCATGCCAGGTTGGCTAGTTAGGTGCGACTGGGGTGAAGCTGCCTCCGGATCGTGGAATAATTAGCAAAGTCTTTACTGCCGTAATTTCAGGTGATGGGCTCCGATGCGCGAGGTGAGCATGAACAGGCCGAACCCCGGACTCCATTGCGCGGCACCCGCGATCTAGGAAGGCCCTCCGTGAGCAGCACCCCGCGATCAGATCTACAGCAGCTTCCCTCCCCACTTGACAACGTGGAAGTGTCGCGGCTGCGCGCCGATTTCCCGATCTTGGATCGCAAGGTCAACGGGGTTCCCCTGGTCTATCTGGATTCGGGTGCCACGTCCCAGAAGCCCAGCTGTGTCTACGAATCCGAGCAGCACTTCTACGAAACGGTGAATTCAGCCGTGCACCGGGGGGCTCATTCTCTAGCAGTGGATGCCACTGAACTTTACGAGGAGTCCCGGGCCACTGTGGCCCGCTTCATCGGGGCCGGCGAAGACGAGCTCGTCTGGACCTCCAATGCGACCGAGGCGATAAACCTGCTCGCCTACTCCTTCTCCAATGCAAGCCAGGGCCGGGGCGGAGAACCAGCCAGGCGCTTCGCGCTCGGTGCGGGTGACGAAATCGTCGTGACCGAACTCGAGCACCACGCAAACCTCATCCCGTGGCAGGAGCTGGCCTTCCGAACCGGGGCCACGCTCAGGTACATTCCGGTGGATTCCACTGGTGCGCTGCGCATGGACCTCGCATCGGAAATCATCGGTCCACGCACCCGGATCGTGGCCTTCACCCATGTCTCAAACGTGCTGGGCACCATTACCGACATTGCCACGCTTATCGCCCTGGCACGGACCGTTGACGCCCTGAGTGTGCTCGACGGCTGCCAGTCGGTACCGCATCTGCCCATCAACGTGAAGGCCCTGGGCGTCGACTTCATGGCGTTTTCAGGCCACAAGATGCTCGGCCCCACCGGCATCGGCGGATTGTATGGGCGCCGCGAACTCCTGGATGCCATGCCCCCGTTCCTGACCGGTGGATCCATGATCACCACGGTAACGATGGAACGGGCGGAGTTCCTGCCGGCACCGGTCCGCTTTGAAGCCGGAACCCAGCGCATCTCCCAGGTCATCGCTTTGGCCACCGCCGTCTCCTACCTCGAAGAGGTCGGTATGGACCGTATCGCCGGATGGGAGGCGGCACTGGGCGCGCGCATGGACGAAGGGCTCCGTTCGATTGGGGGGGTCAGGCTGTTGGGCCCCGGATCTGGCATCGAACGCATCGGTACGGCGACCTTCGAGATCGCCGGGGTCCACCCGCACGATGTCGGGCAGTTCCTGGACAGCCGGGGCGTGGCGGTGCGCGTGGGCCACCATTGCGCACAACCATTGCACCGGGCGCTGGGCGTCAAGGCCAGTACCCGGGCCAGCACCTACCTGTACAACACAACGGACGATGTAGATGCCCTGCTCAACGCAGTCGATGGGGTCCGCAATTTCTTTGGAGTGAGCCCATGAGCGGCCTGGAACAGATGTACCAGCAGATCCTTCTCGACCATGCCAAGCGACGCGTCGGTGAGGGCCTGCTCGAAGCGGTACCCGGCCACAAGTCGGGTGAATCGCATCAGCATAATCCGGTGTGCGGGGACCAGATTCGGCTCCGCGTCGACGTCGAGGGAATCGCCGTCCATGCCGTGAGCTGGGAGGGTGACGGCTGCTCGATTTCGATGGCTTCCGCGTCGATCTTGGCCGAAATGGTGCGGGACATGGACCGCGGGGAGTTCCTCGAGGTCCTGACCGAATTGCGTGTGCTCCTGCGGTCTCGGGGAACCCGCGAAGGTAACGAAGAAATCCTGGGAGACGCCGCAGCGTTTGCCGGAGTCTCCAAGTTCCCGGCACGGGTCAAATGCGCGATGCTGGCCTGGGTCGCGGCAGAGGCTGCGCTGGCAGCGATTGACGTCGGTACCCCGATAACGCTCGGCTAACGCAGTGGCCCCTGGGTTCTGAATTCTGCCGCCGGTCGGTCGCTCGACCCCGTCCCCAGAGGGTGCTAGCGGCTGGCCGCGGCCGGTAGCAGCCGGTTGAATGTGCCTCGGCCGAGTTGCCGCGTGCATACGTTGGCTCAGTCGGGCTAGATGATGGCGGTTGCCAGCCGGCTTCCCCGCATTGATCCAGGACCGGATCGCGGAGGTGCTCGTCCATATCGTCAAGGCTGGTTGAAAGGCGCGGTGTAGATGCATCGCGTAGTGGTTGTGAGCAGGATCTCATGACAATTTATCTTGAAGAATCCAGTGCGAAGGCTGTAAGGAACGAATTATCCGACCCTCCGAGCTGACAACCATGTATGGGTTAAGCGCACCGAGGACCGAAGCGTAGTTGCGAGTCGAGCGCTGGGAACCTTGCATCGTGAAACCCTCAAATTCGTTATGCAAACGTTGTCTATAGGGGGTGGCTTCTGTAGAGTTTTTCATTGTGCCCCGGCAATTTCCACCAACCGGACAAATGCCCCCTCAGACTATTTTTGGAGAATTTGCTTGTCTTCCCTCACCACTGATGTGAACCAGCCAGCGACGAAACGAAAGCGACTGGCCGCCCGACTGATCCCATCTGCGCTCGTTGCTGGGCTCGTCGTTGTAGGCCTTTCGCCGATTTCACCCCTGTGCGGGCTGCCGACAGCTACCGCCGCGGAGCAGAATGTTAAAAACGGATCGTTCACGACGAACACGGACGGCTGGCGAACCAACGCCTCCAACCAGACACTGAAGCTGGTAGCGGCCGGCCACTCCGGCTCCGGAGCCGCACTTTCGATGAGCTCGGGCAAGGGCACCGTGGTACTGAACGATGTGAAGCCAACTGTGGCTTCCGCATCGGCTGGCAGCTCCTACACCGTCTCGGCGTGGGTCAAGGCCAAGACCGCCGGAGTCAGCGGCCACCTGCGGGTCCGTGAAGTCACCAAGGCCAAGACCGTGAAGCACCAGAAGTACTTCACCCTGAGCAACACGAACTGGACGAAGGTCAGCTTCGACTTCAAGAACACCCAGGCCGGGGCCGACTTCGATCTGAACGTCTTGGGCTATGACGTGGCTTCGACGAACTCACTGTTCATCGATGACGTCAGCCTCGTCAGCGGAGGCGGTGCTCCCGTGGCGCCCGTTGGCCCAGATGCAGACACCCCAGGCATTGGGGCTGCAGCCAGCCTGAACAACGGTGGAACATTCTCCAAGCTGGGCATTCCGTCCAAGGGGGCCTACTTCGGGGCCTCGGTTGGCAGCAACACGGATCCTGCGGCTTTTGAAAAGGAAGCAGGTGGAAATCTTGGCGTCCGTCGGACGTTCTACAGCGCGACGCAGGTTGACAAGGCCGTCAGCATAGCCAAGACCGATATCGCCAACAAGCGTATTCCTTGGATCAGTTTCAAGCTTCCGTACTCTTGGAAGGATATGGCAGCCGGCAAGGGCGATGCCTGGGCAAAGGACCTCGTGGCTAAGCTCGACGCGCTGAACGGCCCGGTCTGGCTTGCTTTCCACCACGAGCCCGAAGGCGATGCTCCGATCAAGGACTGGGTTGCCATGCAGAAGCACCTGTCGCCAATCGTCAAAAAGAACTCCGACAATGTCGCGTTCACCATGATCCTCACCGGATGGAACCAGCTCTACGGCAATGCCGAGTACTCGCTGGAGAACACCTGGCCAGGTGACGGTCTCGTGGACATCGTCGGCTATGACGTCTACAACAGTCAGGACATCGTCAAGAACGGCAAGACGCTGGGCTCCACCAATATGGACGAAAGCTACTTCAAGCAGTTCGAGGCGTTTTCGAAGAAGCATGGTGTCCGCTGGGCGCTGGCGGAGACAGGAATTAATGATTCCGCCTCCAAAAAAGACCCACAATGGATGAAGCGCACCTATGATGAACTCATCAGCCGAGGTGGGATCGGAATGACCTACTTCAATACCCCGCACAACTCGATCACTACTTGGGCCATCACTGACTCGGTGAAAACTAAGCAGTTCGCCGAAGTCTTGAAGACCTCAGCAAAGATCAAGTAGCAACGTCTGAAGGGCGGTCCCGTGCCAGACTCGCAAGCGAACGTTCACGTTCCCCTGGGAGATGCGCCGGTGGCCGCCCTTTCTGCTGCCCTGCTGGATCTCGGATTCGAAGGCGATATCCAGCTGGCTCGGAACCGTCCCGGCGCCAAGGCCGTCGGATTCGCCGTGGTGCCGAGCATCGAGAAGGCCATCCTCATCGTCCCGACCGGATCGAGGCGTGCCTCGGCGGCGGCACTGCGCCGATTCAGCGCCGACCTTACCGGGCGGCAGAAACTGCAGCGTGTCGCCGCAGCGACGCTGTTCGGGCTCTGGGGTGCCCGGTCGCCGCTTGCTTCACATTCTTTGGTTCCGGGAAGCGGAACCTCTCAGGGCATCGTTGAGCACCTTTCGGGGATTTTCGGGGAGCAGGTGCAAATCAGCATGGGGGTGGGTACGCTGCGTGCGAACCGAAAGCCGATTTTGCAGGTGTTCTCGCCAAGGGGGCGGAGCCTGGGGTTCGCCAAGGTCGGAACCAACGCGTTTACCTCCGGACTGGTCGACCGGGAAGGCCTGGCGCTCGAGGAACTCAACGATAGGACCTGGAAGTCACTGATCCTTCCTCGAGTGATCCATCGTGGTCCTTGGAAGGAGGGTAGCCTCCTGATCATGTCGGGGCTCTCCACTTCGCCGGTATCCGCAGCCAGGGGTCTGGAACGGCTTCGAAATGACGTGCAGGAGGAACTGCAATCCGCCTATTCCACAACCTCCATGCCGTTGGCAAACAGTTCTTGGTTCGTGGAACTTGAGCTGGCGGTGAATGCAGGGCCTCCGGATTCGAAGCCCTTCCACCGACTTTCCCGGGCCATTGAAACGTTGTCCAGGAAGTTCGGCGAACTGCCGGTGGAGTTCGGCATGACCCATGGCGACTGGACCCCCTGGAACATGTCAGTGAGCAAGGGAAAGCTGCAGGTCTGGGATTGGGAACGGTTCTCAACCGGTGTCCCGGTGGGCTTCGACGAAATCCACTACTCCCTGCACCGGCACCTGCGGCATGCGGGACTAAGCGCACGAGCAGTCATTGACGGGGCGAGAACACCTGGCACCACCTCTTCGGTGGTGCCTCTGGCCTATTTGGGCGAACTTGCCGCGCGCTACTTGCTGGGCGGGCAGAGCCTGCACGTTCCGGCGGTCGAGCTCAAGGCCATGGCACTCATTGAAGCACTGGAAACTATGGTGAAGGAGTAATGCGTGACTAAGTCAGGATTGCGTTCGCTGACGGGGACCGCCAAAAAGGTCCTTCCGGGCGGTGTGCAAGACGGGATCCGGGCTGGGATCCAACGGTTCGGGACGATGACAGCCCCGGCCCGGATGCTGCCCGGATTCATCATCATCGGGGCCCAGCGCAGCGGCACCACCTCGCTTTACCGTCTGTTATCCGCCCATCCCGATGTGGTCAGGCCGACGGCGTCCAAGGGCATCGGCTACTTTGACCTCAACTATGCCAAGGGCCAGGCATGGTATCAGGGTCATTTCCCGCTTTCGGCGACGGCTAGGCTGGCCACGAGGCCGCAGGCGCCCCAGGTCTTCGAAAGCAGCGGCTACTACGCATTCCACCCGTTGGCCGCCGATCGGATCGCGAACGACCTGCCCGGGGTAAAACTCGTGATGATGCTGAGGGACCCGGTCGAACGGGCCTATTCGGCGCACCGGCATGAATTCGTGCGAGGTTTCGAGACCGAGGAATTCGAACCGGCGATAGAGCTTGAGGATTCACGTCTTGAAGGCGAGGTGGAGCGTCTCTCGGTGGAACCGGATTATCAGAGCTTCCATCACAGACACCATGCGTACCTGTGCCGGGGAAGGTACGCCGAGCAGATCCGGCGGATCAGGGGAGCCGTCGGCGACGACGGACTTTATCTCATGGACGCCGACGACTTCTTCGGGGACCCCTCGGCGGAGTTCCAACGCCTCCAGGCCTGGCTCGGGCTCAACAACTGGATTCCTGAGCAGATTCCGGCGGAGAACGCGCAGCCCAGGTCGCCGATGGATCCGGAACTCCGCAAACGGCTGCGGGCATACTATGAAGCACCCGACAATGATCTGGCAGTGCTCATGGGAAGGAAGCCCTCCTGGCGCCGCGAGTGATGGGTCCGGGAGCCTAGGATAACAAGGCATCGAGCAGTCGTTGGGTGGCCTTGCCATCCTCCCAGGGACAGAACCGTTGCTGGAAGGAACGGTAACGCGGTTGCAATGTCACCCGAAAAAGCTCGGAGTTACTAATGGCCGACCCCAGCTCTTCTAACGAGGTTACGATCGGCCCGGGGGCCCACTCCGCGTAGTCGAAGTAGAGCCCCCTGACCGAAGTGCTGTATTCCAATAGGTCGTACGCGTAGAGGATAATGGGTTTTCCGGTCACGGCAAAGTCGTAGATGGCCGAGGAATAGTCCGAAACCAAGACATCGGCGGCCAGATACAACTCGGCGATGTCAGGATAGCCGCTGACATCAAGGACCTTGAGGTGGCCGGAAGGGCCCTTCGGCCGGTGTGCTTCGACCACGGAGTGCATTCGGGACAGGAACACTGTGCCCTCGGGAGTATAAGTGGCAAGGCGCTCATAGTTGATATTGCTGGTGTCCTGAAACCTTCCATTCTCTGCCTTGCTGTCATCGCGCCAAGTCGGGGCATAGAGGACGACGTGTTCACCCGGCAAGATGCCCAGCGCCCCGCGTACTGTCTTACGCAGGGCGGAGGACGAATCCGAATTCAGGATGTCATTGCGGGGATATCCTGTTTCCAGGATTTCCCCTTCGTATCTGAACGCGGAACGGAAGAGTGATGAACACTCCGGACTGGGCGATACCAGGTAGTCCCATTTGGAAACGTCCCTGATCATCCGCTGACGGTGCTTTGCTGCTCCGGAGTAGGTTGCCTGGGTTTCGTCGAATCCGATCCGCTTTAGGGGCGTCCCGTGCCATGACTGTATGTACCTGACATTTCTTCCCTTGACTAGGTGCTTGGTCACGATGTCGTTGGTGAAGAGGTAATCGCTGCGTAGGAGCTGCAAGAAGTAGGCTGGAGAATGCCGCCGCAGTGGAAGACAGTAGTCCGGAAGCGCGGCGCCATCGGACGCCACCCAGTATTGCTTGATGTCCGGGCTCCTGAGGGCTAGTTGTTCCGAGACGGCTTTCGGACTATCGGCATAGCGTCCGCGCCAGCTTTCGAACATGGCACTGGGGCACATGGCTTGATGTCTCCTTCAGACTTGACGGGAAGCGGAACGTGGTCGGAGGTCCCTGAAGGAAGACAACTCCAGTGGACGGCGGCACAGCCACAGGAAGCCGAGGTAGCAGAGGCACCCAACGGCGAAAGCCAGGAAAAACGGAAGCAGCTCATCGGTTCCGCTCAGGGCGACGGGGGCCAACGGAATGGCGAAGCTAGTGATGGCGGAAACCGATACCAGCAGGGCGCCGCGGCTCCAGGGAGTGATGCCGAGCAGGGTGCGGACGCTGAGGAAGGTGAGGGTGTTGCGCACGGCGATGGCCACCGCCCAGGCCATCGCAGCCCCTAGGATCTGGAAGGCCGGGATGAAAACTAAGCACAATCCAATGTTGAAGGCTAGGCCAATCAACGAAATCCACAGGCTGACCGTGCTCTTTCCCGCCATCAGGAGCATGGTGTCCAGCGGGCCGGCAGCCGTCGCGAACATCATGGCTAATCCCATAACCAGGACGACGGTTCGGGCCGAGGGATTGTCATACCCGTTCCCAAAGATCATCAGATAGTGATTGACCCCGATGATGGCAACGACGTATAGCGGCCACGCGACAGCCATGTTCCAAGACGTGGCTACTTTGAAAACACGTTCAGCCGTTGCAGCGGTTTCCAGGGCAAGTATCTGGCTGAAACGCGGTTGAAGTACCTGCTGGATGGCGTTGACACCGAATTGTCCCAGGGCAACGAATCTGGTGGCTGCCGTGTAGACGGCAGCTTGGGCCGGTCCAATGAGGGCTGCCACCAAGATGATGTCGGCACGCTGGATGATCGCCTGTGAAATACGGGCCACGGCGCGAGGCCAGGTGAAGGTCCAGAATTCGTGCCGAAGCTCAGGCACCGGAGTCGGAATGACGTCCATGGGAACTTGCCGATAGGGACGGAACACCTGATGGAACAGGAAGACCGATAGAAATGCTGAAAGTACGTAGGGAATTGCCCAGCTCGTCGCCAGCCAGAGCACCCCGCCACTGAACAGGGCCACCAGAAGTGCGCCTGCCGGTTGAAGAACGGGCCTGAGCAGCTTCTCGGACAACACGGTGCTCTTGAACGTTCCCAAGGCACGGGCAGCGGCCAGGCTGAAGTCACCGAGGGCCGCGATGGGCAACAGTGCCATCAAGACGATAGTCAACGTCGTGCCGGAATTGTTCCCCAAGCCGGTCAGTGAACTGATCGTGGGCGCGAAGATGATCCCTAGCAAGGCCAAAAGCAGGCTGCAGATCAGAACCGGGATCCGCGCGATCCGCACTACCGGGCCCATGTCAGCCTGCCGGTTCATGGATTTGAAGCGGAGGAGGAACCGGGCTAATCCCGCATCCGTGCCCAATGAGGAAACGCTGAGGGCGATGAGGAAGATCGATGTCGCGGAAAACAACATGCCGGCGGTGGTGGGATCGAAGGACTGGGTGACCACGACAATCAGGACGAAGTTAAGCACCGCTGCGATCGCTGCCCCGAGCATGTTGAGTGTCCCGCTGCGGGCAATTCCGGAAAGGTGTGAATGTAGAGGCGATTCCCTGGTACTAGGCATTCTTGCCATGGAATACCCCATTGCCGGATGCGGTTTCTTCCATGGGGAACTTGTCCGGTGCTGGCTCCGAGGGAAGCAGGGGGCTCCGATGCGGCCGGCTGGGGTCAATCACGAGCAGGCCGATGAGTTCCGCGGCGAGTCCGGAGCAGATGTACTGGGCTGCCCTGATTTCAACATGACGGGTTGAACCCAACTCAACCTCCATCAGGACCGTCGGGACCGAAGCCACCAGGGATTGGGCCAATGGCTGGGACAAATCGTTAGTCAAGACCACGACGACATCGACGGTGCGCTTGAAATCGGCCAGTAACTCATTAAGCCGTTGAGTGGGGATGCCTTCCTCGCTGTCCCGGGAAAACTTTCCCGGTCCCAGGATCTTCAAGAAGGGTCCCACAGCTTGGGCGACGTCGAACAAGGTCATGGTGCCATCGAGGATCTCTCCCAGGCCGGGGGCCCCGGTTGCGGGTCCGCCGTGGATGTCGGTTTTCCCCGTGGTGTCCAGGATCAGTGTTTGGATTCTGGCTGTGGACAGGGCCTCCGCCAGTGCCGCGGCGCATCGGGGTGATTCGGATTGCGGGCCAGCGGATGCCACCAAGGCCACGCGCTTGCCACCGCCCTGCATGAGAGCAAGCAGCTGGGACCTGAAAGCGACGAAGTCGGCGGCCTGGGCCGACCGTGAACGTGTGGCGCTGGAAGCTCCCCGAGAGACAGGCATGCTCGTGGGTGTAAGTGCCTTACAGTTGGCGCTGAAAACCTCCAGCTCGCCCTTCCTTTTGACTACGCGCCGACCCCGTGCCGAGAAAAGCATTAATGCAGCAGCCACTGCCAGACCTCCGACAAGGCCCGCAATGCCAAAAATTTCCGGTGTCCCAATGATCGGTGCCTGATCCAAGCTAGCAGGAGTGATCACCTGACCGGGGTCGATCCGCGTGGTGGCCAGAGCGCTCTCCCTGGCACCGAGCGCAGCGAGCTGACCTGCTCCGGCGTTTAGTCGAGCTTCGAGAACCGTCTTGTCTACGGCGCTTGTGCCCGAAGCTTTCAGTTGTTTGGTCAGCTCCGCCATCTGCTCGGTCAGCTGCTTTGTCTCTGTCTGGATGCCGGAAATCTGCCCATCGAGGTAGGACCTGGCACGAATGCTTCTGAAATCTAGGAAGGAGTCGGCAAAGGCCTGAGCACGCTCCAGGGCGGTTGCCTGGTTTCGGTGCTCGTAGCTGATTCCAATGAGCTGAGTGTTGGGCGGGACAGTCGTGCTCAGGCCCTGCAGCAGAGCCGCCGGTGTGCTGCTCGCCCCGGTTTTCTTGATCACCAGATCGGCTACCGCATCGGATTTCAGAACCTGGGCCTCTGTGGTGAGGTTGATTAGTTGCTCGCCTCGGGAACTCGGATAGAAGGCGTTGCCCTCGAGCGGACTGATCAGAATCGTCGCTGAAGCGCTGTGATCCTGCGGGGCATGGCGCCCAGCAAGGAACCCGGCCGATGCGCCCGCCAACGCGAGCACCGCGGTAATTATCCAGAGTCGCTTTGACACCATAAGAAGCAATGCCATGCGCGAACTCTGATCGTTTTTTACACCCAAGACCTGCACCCCATTGGTAATCCGACAGGTGATCCTGTCCCTGACCTTGAGAGCAATATACCGCTACTACCTGTCATGAAGTGGAACTTTCGCGGGAAAGATTCGTGCTCTGTCCGGATTCCTCCGTTATGGGTAGCCTAGGCAGATGTCGACACTATTATTCGTTGGTTCAAGTGGCGGCCATCTCGCACAGATGGTGAGCATGTCGGATTGGTGGAAGCAGCATGAAAGGTCTTGGGTCACTTTCGACACACCGGATGCGATATCCGCCCTTGACGGTGAAACGGTGATTTGGGCCTATCATCCAACGACCAGAAACGTCTGGAATGCGCTGCGGAATTTCGCTCTTGCCGTCAAGGTGCTGGTGCGCGACCGGCCCGATGTCGTGGTCAGTACCGGCGCCGGGGTTGCCCTTCCATTTTTCGTGACTGCCTGGCTGTTGCGCATACCCAGGGTCTATGTCGAGGTTTATGACCGGGTGGATTCCCGGACGTTGACCGGGAGACTCTGCCGGCCCATCTCGTCGTTGTTCTGTGTGCAGTGGGAGGAGCAGCTTGCCTGCTACCCCGGTGCCACGGTGATTGGACCACTCCTGTGACTCTGTGGCGGGGACCGATTCATGTGGTGGCCTTTGTTGGTACCGACCACCATCCCTTTAATCGGCTCGTTGAATCAGTAGATGCGTGGTTCAAGTCGGCACTGGAAACCAACCTTCAGATCACCTGCATGATTCAGTACGGAACCTCAACCCGACCAGAAACTGCTCAGGGATCCGCCTATCTGGACCGGGCCGGGATCGAAAGCCAGCTGGGCTTGGCAGATATCATCGTGAGCCACGGTGGCCCGTCGACGATTGTCGAGGTCCTGCGCAGCGGTAAGATCCCGATGGTCATGCCGCGTGATCCGAGCTTTGGTGAGCATGTTGACGGTCATCAGCAGCGGTTTGCTGCGCATATGGCCAAACGCGGCCTCATCACCCCCATCAGGTCCGCCGGCGATTTGTTGGCTGCCTTCGATACGGCGATGGATGGCAGCCGCCCAGAAGTGATAGCGGATGCAGACTTTCCTGCACCCGCAGACAGTGCGATGAGGCTTGCCGGCCTCGTTGAAGGCCTGATCCGGGGCCGTGGTTCTAAGGGTAGGAACGTCTCCTCGCGTTAGAGGTGGTGACAGATGGACCCAGATGTCACGTCCGCGCTGATGTGCCCAGCGCGGACGTGACATGTTGATTCAGATGCCACGTCCGCGCTGATGGGCCCAGCGCAGCAGACGTGCAGCCGAAACCAGGTGCAAGGCAACAGCTACCGCCAGATAAGCGCGTCGTTCGAGAACCGAAAGCCGGAGTGTCTGAATGGCGCCATGTAATGCTTCTTTCCTCCGCCCCATGGCGGCAGCCGCAAACGAGCGTCGGCCCAGCAACCGGGCATGCCCCTTGGGATCAAGGCTCAGCACTGCGTGCTTTTCCAACCCGTAGTCAATGGCGTCGATGATGATGTCCCAGCGCTGGGAGAATTGCGACCCGCCCCACCTGACCCGAACCAGCGGCTCGGTGGCAACGGCAATCGAACCGATCTGGACGGCACGCAGGATCCAGTCAAAATCCTCCCCATAGCTCCCGGGAAGATCTTCGTCCATCAGCCCAATCGGTCCCATCAGGGCATCCCTCTTGACGATGACCGATGAGGGGTGGGCCTCCATGACCCGCCGCCGAACTAGGTTCTTGAGGGTCAGGTCATCGGACTTCGGTACCCTGACGGTCGAGTGCTTTCCGTAGTCGATGACGATGCCACTGACCGCTGTCAGGGCGGATCCCACGGAGAGCAGGCCCACCTGGACGCTGAGCTTGGTGGGCATCCAAATGTCATCGTCGTCACAGAAGGCAACATATTCTCCTGCGGATTCGACGATGCCACTGTTCCTTGCCCCGGCAAGGCCGGGAGTGCGCCGATTGGAAACGACCCGGAGGCGACGTCTGTCCCCGGATACCTCAAGGGTTTGGTCGGGCTCAGTCTTGTCGAACACGACGATACATTCGATGGGCCCGGCATAGTCTTGATCCATGACTCCGGCGATGGCCAGACGCAAAAGCTCGGGTCTGTTGTGTGTTGCAATGACGACACTGACCAGAGCCGGCTCGGGTGATGATACAACGGACCTGATCGGTCCGGACATTTGTTCGGTCATTTTTCTCCCCTAATGGTTCGTGTGTGATCGGCTTCTCCGGCAATGCGCCAGACACGGCGGAAATTGACGACGCAAGCCAGTGAATAGAAGACAAGTGCGACGGTGATCCCCACTGCGGCCAACCGGTCGTTGGAAAACAGGGGAAGGACCCCCAAGGCAAGGGTTTCCATCTCCACCGTGTACGGAACGGGATTCATTTGCATCTTCTTGCTCCACCGGACGTATGATCCGATGAGCGGAAGGTCGGTGGACCAGGCACGATTGGCGCCGCCGGTTCCCTGGGCATGGCGTTCGGCTAGCTGTTTGCGGTATTGCAGCAACCAGTTGAAGATCCCGAGGGCCACCAGAAGTCCGAACCCTATTGCGGGGGACAGGACGGAGACCACTACCAAGTGCCATGACAGTGCAGCGGAGCAGAGCAGGATACCGCTGACGTCCATGACAAGGTCGAGTGCTGCCCCGCGCTCACTACTTGTACCCTGCGCCCTGGCGACCTTTCCATCTAGACAGTCGATAAAGAACCGTATGAGGAACAGGGCCCCGCCCAACGGAAGCAATCCCGTGAAGAGGCACAGTGCGGCGCCGAGCCCGGTAATCCCTGAGACAGCGGTGATCCTGTTGGGAGTGACCCAACCAAAACGGGAGAGCCAGCGGGCGGTGGGTACGGCCAGCGGATCGATCACCCATCTTGTGTAGATTTCCACGTAGGTCTTGTTTAGCCGTTGATCGTCAACGTCGTTTTCCATTTGCTACTCCTCTTGGAATGCCCCGCAATAAGATGGAAGGAATATTTGAAACTAAGCCACGGGCCGCCCCGATCGACGCACCATAACGCGCTCCACAACCAGGGCCGCCAAGAATCCGATGAGGCCCAGGGAAACAATAAGTACTTCTGGCTGATTTCGGATACGGGCCGAACTCACCTCACTTAGCACTTCCCCGGCGCTCGTATCGCTCACAGTGAGGTCGATGATGGAGTCCTGAAGTCCAAGTGCGGTAGTTGCCTCCGGTTGCTGCAGGCCTTCAGCGACAGGGGTGAGCGACTCGAGGTCGATGAGCTGGTTTTGCAGGTCGTTGAGAACCTGGTCCCGACGCTGGAGCAGGTAATCTCCCCTGACAGTGAGGTACTGGGAGGCTATGAGGGCAGTGATTCCTCGGGCCCTGTCCGGATTCTCATCCCGGTAGCGGATATGCAGGATCCGCGTATTCGGAGTTGCTGAAATATTCACCCTCGACCTGATCTCGGCAACGCTCAGCTCAGGATGGGCCTGTTGTACCTTGGCAAGGGAACTCTCGCTCAAGACCAGTGCTGCTTCGGTGTCGACGGTGATGCTTTGGGCGGCGGGAGTAGTTGAAAGTCCGGAAAGATACAGCGGCGTCGGCGCCAAGAGAAGGGATGTCTCCGCGGCGTATACAGCCGGGCGAGCTGTCGCAACTGCGCCACCTGCGACGGCGCCAAGCACGAGAGCCGCGGCAAGGACCAGCACCTGTTTTCCCGTCCGTGGAAAATACGAGGCGAGTCCCACCCCCTTTGCGGATCCGGAGTCCAGGGCCTCCCTCCACATGAGGCCAACACCGATCATGATGGTGAAAAGAGGCATTCCAAGAGTGTCGTAGATGAACATTTGAACGGCAAAGAATGCCAATAGCGTCATTCCCACCAGCTGGATCCGTGAACGGACCCGGCAAAACTGAAATGCTTGACGGACGAAGAACAAGAGGAAGAAAACGGCGCCCAAAAGTCCCTGAGAGAATATGACAAGCCAGAGATGTCCTTGGGTCCCTAGCGGAGGAACGCCGCAGGCGGGACAATCGGGGGTTCCGCCACCCGCGATCGAAGCAAAGCTGCCTTGGACGTCGCGGGTGCTGCCGAACCCGACGATTGGTGAACCTTGTGCCGTGCTGAGCACCGTTTGGGCCAAGAGCTGGGCACGCCTGTCATTGCTGTGTGCCGTATCGAGGCGTTCGGTCGCTGTTCCGGCGAGCGGGCTCATGGCGAAGGCCACCGACCCGATGGTTACGGCGCAGACAAGTGCAACGACGATGCGTAGCCGATGTTTGCGGTGCCCACGTATCAGCAGGTATCCGATGAGAATGACCAGCCCCAACCCCAGCGATGCCCACAACCCCCGGTTCATGGAATACACGATCGGGGGAACGGCCAGGACCAGTACCACGGGGCCAACGAATCTACGCCACCCGGCGTCGGCGGTGAACCACCCCAGAACGAAGAAGGGGAGGTACATCGACAAGTTGCTTCCCCAGCTGTTGGCGAAGGCGAAAGGTGCTATCGGTCGGTACTCATCACGGCCCAGGAACGTCGTGAGGTTGGCCGCGGCAGGGTGGACGATCGAGTTCACAAAGCCGTTGGAGCTGAGTGATCGCGGCAGGATCATCTCCACGAGCGATGTGACCTCGAATTTAGGGAGGATCATCCCGAGTAGTCCGCCGGCCACGGTGACGACGAACATCCAGCCGATCAGGCGGACGACTCTGGTGTCCGAGACATCACGCTTCTTGGAATTGATGATCCAGAGCAAGACAACAGTGCAGCTCAGATACCAGGACAGCCGGTAGCCGTACACCATGATTCGGCTCAGCCCGCCGCCTGGCACGGCTCCCGGGGCGTCGGCCCACAGGAGGAACGAGCTGGCCAAGACCCAGATGAGGAAGAGCAGCCACCAACCGAAGCCCTTGGGAACGACGAGGTTCTTCTTGCGGGAAAGCTGTATGGCCAACGGGACCGCAATCACAACGGGCAAGATGGCGCTGAGTCCCAAGAACCACCAGAGCGGGAAGCCCAAGAGGAGCAGCGTGAGCGGCAGGTGCTTCCTTGAACGGCCCGTGGGACCGGGGAGGGCGTGGTTCTGTGAAGCAGTACCGCTCTCAATGACTTTCATCTGCACGAACCGGGCCCCCCAAGTACCTAGGTCTTGCGCGCACTTAGTGCAGGAGTATCACTCGATGAGGACTTCCTTAATGTTCCAGAGCCTAGCCAGTGACGGGGGCCATTTCAAGAGTCGCTCCAGGTCCCAAACCGGGGCGTTTTTCTAGAGCTCCATGCAACATCGGCGTTCGTGGTTTTTGGTTTCCGTGCCGGCGGCATTCCCCTGGGCGAGGTCGTGGCTGCAGGAATAGGCACAGCGGTTCCGATCTGCTGGCTCTGAATACTCTGTCGCGGCTGGCTCAAGCCCTGCTCCGGGCATCGGCTGAAGCAGATGTTCCGGCGGGAAATACGTGGATCCAGGGTGTCGCGTCACGGCAACTACTCTACTTTCGGCATGAGTACTTGATTGTGGCCAAGGGGCTGTTTCCGTTTGGTTTCATCACGGATACTGACACCTATTAGTTGCCTGTCTGCGGGTTCAAGGCCGGGCAAAAATTGGGGAATGTGGAAGTTTCTTGGGAAGGAATGGATCCATGAAGTCCAGAAAACAGCTCATGGGCAGTCGGCTTAAATCACCGGCGGCAGTGTTTGCTATGTCCGTGGCGATGATCTTTACGGTCCTGGCGCCACCGCCCGCGACGGCGGTGGAACTGGGCAACCATGCCAACATCGTCAGCACCAATCCCAGCTCGAACACGCCGCATGTCTTGGATGGGTATGTCACCGGATTCGTTAAGATCGGCGCCAATACCATTGCCGTCGGCAACTTCACCCAGGTACGGAATCCGGGTACCAACACGCCGACGATCGCCCGGAACAACATATTCTCCTTCAACACGAGTACTGGCGTCATTAACACCACCTTTACCCCGGAGGTCAACGGGGAAATTACCGATATCCAGCCCACGGGTGATGGAACCACCGTTTGGATCGGTGGAGGGTTCAGCCAGGTCAATGGAACAACGACGCGTTCCGTAGCGAAGCTCAACGGGGCATCCGGCGCCAAGGTTACCGCGTTCAACCCGCCTGCCTTCGACGGCCGGGTGACACAGATCGTGTTACGCAATAACCTCCTGTACGTCAGTGGGCGCTTCACGAAAGTCGGAAGCACCCCCCGGACCTTGCTGGCAGCACTGAATCCAACGACCGGCGCATTGAACAACGACGTGAATGTGCTCTTCGAACAACCCCGCAAGGGATCGTTGAACCTGTACCGGATGGATGTCAGCCCGGACGGGTCGAAACTCATCGGCATTGGAAACTTCTTGAAGGTCAACGGCGAGGACCACAAACAAATTGTCCTTCTAGACCTGAGCGGTCCAACTGCAACAACCTCGAACTGGTCCACCGAACGTTATGCGCCGGCCTGCTCTGCGTCCTTTGACAGTTACATGCGCGATGTCGAGTTCTCGCCGGACGGCAAGTTCTTCGTCGTGGTCACCACGGGGGCCTACTTCGGCGGAACGCTGTGTGATACGGCCGCCAGATTTGAATCATCGGCCACCGGAAGCGCCATACAGCCGCACTGGGTCGACTACACCGGCGGCGACACCCTCACCAAGGTAGCCATTACCGACAAGGTCATCTACCTCGGCGGTCATCAGCGCTGGTTGAATAATCCGTTTGCGGGCGACCGTGAGGGTCCAGGTGCAGTGTCTCGAGAGGGCCTGGCCGCCGTAGATATCCGTAACGGCATGCCGTTCAGCTGGAATCCCGGACGGACCCGCGGCTATGGGGTATACCAGCTCCTGGCCGACGATAACGGTCTGTGGATTGGTAGCGACACCGATAGGATCTCGGGCTACCAATACCGCGGACGCATGGCCTATTTGCCACTGGCCGGAGGAAAGCAGTTCCCACACGACAATGTCGGCAACACCAACAACCCGGTGTTTTCCATTGGCTCGACGGAAACCAGCAACAACGCCGTACTGGTAAAGCGCCAGCTGTCATCGGCAGGTGTCGCCTCGTCGCAGGAAATCGACACGGGAATCGACTGGACCGGTGTCCGAGCTGCATTCATGGTGGATGGGATCCTCTACACGGCCAGGACCGATGGAACACTCATGCAGCAGAGCTTTAACGGAACGACCTTTGGCACGGCTGCAGTCGTCGAAATCAATCGTTTGACCGACTTCGCCAATGAGCTCAAGACCATGACGTCTATGTTCTTTGATCCGACGACGGCACGGATGTACTTCACGCTTACCGGGTCCAATACCCTGTACTACCGCTATTTCAACAGTGAAAGCCAGATCACCGGCGCGGAACGGTATACAGCAAAGGCAAACGGAGCGGCGATTAACTGGAGCAGGACCCAGTCCATGTTCCTCTCCGGAAACGACTTGTATGTTGCCGACAACACCGGCAAGCTCACCCGTTGGGATTGGGACGCAGCCGCGGGATACATCAAGTTGAATACCGCCTCCGTTGTTTCTGGCCCGCAAATCGACGGCGTGAACTGGATATCCCGGGACGTCTTTGTGCAGGCAGCCAATACGGCGCCGACCCAGGTGGTTCAGGACAACCCGAACGTCGCATTCAGTACCACGGTCACCGGGACTAGTGCAGGGTTTGATGCGTCTGACGCCACCACGACGACCGGGACCATCACCGGATACAACTGGGACTTTGGGGATAGCTCGACGGGAATCGGCCGGTTGGCCCAACACACCTACGCCGCTCCGGGAACCTATACGGTCACCCTGAAAGTGACGACGAGTACCGGCAAGACGGGTGAAGCAAGCCGCCTGATCCGCATCGGGGCTAGTATCCCCGGCGGTCCCGTTGCACCCGACGATGCTTATGGTGCCAAGGTCTTCAACGATGCTCCAGATCTCTATTGGAGGCTGTCCGACCTGAGCGGAACCACCGCGGTGGACGCCAGCGGAAGCTCGAATGACGGTACGTACTTCCGGACCGTGAACCGGGGAACCACTGGCGCGTTGACCGGAGTCACGAACCCGGCAGTGACATTCAACGGCAACACGTCGTCGACCTACGGATGGATATCCAGTGTCAACAGTGTGACGAATCCGGGACCGTACTCGATTGAAACGTGGTTCAAGACCACGAGTACCGAAGGCGGCACGATAGCCTCCTTCGGAAACCAGCGTTCCCAGCTTTCCAGCCAACACGACCGAAAGATCTTCCTGTTGAATTCCGGGCAACTGGTCTTCGGTACGTATCCGGGAGCCGAGGCACGGGCCACTTCGACGGCCAGCTACAACGACAACAAGTGGCACCACGTCGTGGCAACTCAGGGTGACGCGGGCATGATGCTCTACGTCGATGGTTCCCTGGTGGGCAATAATCCGGCCACTACCGCTGAGAACTACACCGGTTACTGGAAGGCCGGTGCGGAAACCACCTGGTCGGGCACCAACCGGACCTGGTTCATCGGATCCCTTGACGAGTTCGCCGTTTACAGCTACCCGCTCAGTACGGCAAGCGTCCAAGAGCACTACCGTTTGGGTACTAACCAGGCCATTCCTAACGACAGCCCGGTTGCCGATTTCACCGTATCGAAAGCCGGACTCAGGGCCACTGTCGACGCGTCGGCTTCATCTGACCCCGACGGATCAGTTGTCTCCTATTCTTGGGACTTTGGCGATCAGAGTACCGGGAACGGGATATTCACCAACCATGACTATGCAGAGCCGGGAACCTACGAGATCACGCTGACCGTGACGGACAACCGGGGAGCGACAGCCACCAAGAAGCTCTCGGTGACCGTCGTGGAAGTCCCGAACGTCATGCCGGTGGCAGACTTCGAGGTTTCCGGAACGGGACGAGCCGTCTCAGTTGATGCCTCGGCCTCGACGGATTCGGATGGAACACTGACCGGATACGCATGGAATTTCGGCGACGGAACGCTGAAGACGGGAAAGACCGCCACGCATACATACTCTGCTGACGGGACATTCACCATCACATTGACCGTCACCGACAATCGTCAGGGAACAGGCACCAAGGCGAAGACCTTCAAGGCCGCCGAGGTGCAGACTCTGACCTTCGTCGACTCTGTCGGGGCCAGCATCTCGAGCGCTGCAGCCAAGGTGACGGTCCCGCAAACGGTGAAGGCGGGGGATGGGCTCGTTCTTTTCACGACAAGCAATTCCACGACGGCAACGTTGACCGAGCCCTCCGGGGTTACCGGATGGACCAAGCTCGGGGATGAAAGCGTTGGAGGGGTCAGGACCCGCGCCTACACCAAGGTTGCTGTGACCTCCGATGCCGGGAAACAAATGACCCTCTCGTCCGACGCGACAGTCAAAACATCATTGAGTCTGATGGTCTACCGTGGCCTAGCCACGAACTGGATCGCCGACTCCGCCGTGGAAGTCACCAGCTCCAGCTCGGCGACGAAGCAGGCTCCTGCAGTGACGGTCGCGGTCCCTGGAAGTACGATTGTGAGCTACTGGGCGGATAAGGGAAGCATTGACAATTCCATTACTCCGCCCACTGGCGACGAACTCAGGGACTCGGCTGATGGCACTGGAAGCGGTCGCATGATCTCCGTATCCAGCGACCACGTCACCATGTCCACCGGAACGTTCGCCGGAACCACGGCAACGATGGGAACGGCATCGGCCCGGACCGCCATGTGGTCGCTCGTCCTGAACCCGGGAAACGGGGGCGGGACAGCACCGAGCAACGAAATACCAACGGCGGCATTCTCGCTGGGAGTCGCCGATCTGAAGGTCAGCGTTGATGGTTCAACGTCATCGGATCCCGATGGCCAAGTGACCTCCTACGCGTGGGACTTCGGAGATGGAACGACAGCTACCGGCCCGACCGCCACACACACCTATGCGGCACCCGGGCTGATCTCGGTATCGCTGACGGTGGCGGATAACAGCGGGGCGCACTCGGCAACCGTGACGAAGACGGCCACCGTGAGTGCTCCCGACCCGGGAACCGGGACGCCACTGGACTTCGTGGTGGGAGCCGAGGCGAACCGCTCAAGTGCTGCACCGGCCTTGGCCGTTCCCGACGCCGTAGCCAACGGCGACGGAATGCTGCTCTTCGCAACCGTCAACTCGACGGCAGTCACGGCCCAGGCGCCCACCGGTGTCACGGGCTGGACCTTGGTTGATTCATTGAACCTGGACGGTACGCAGACGTTCCTGTACGCCAAGGCGGCGGCCGGCAACGACGGTGGCAAAACGCTGACCTTGCCACTGACGGGCACGGCGAAAACCGCGCTGCATCTGCTCGCCTACCGTGGGATCGCCCCAGGCTGGGTATCCGATTCAACCATTGAACTGAATCGAACCGGTGGTACCGCCAAAGCGACACCAAACGCCCAATCCGATGGCAAGGGCTCATTGGCCATCGCATACTGGGCCGACAAGGGCAGTATCGATAACGAGTTCACCTTGGGCACCGGACTGGTGACACGCGGTAGCACCGCGGGGACCGGCGGTGGGAGGATCATTTCGGCCATCGCGCAAACCAGCGATCCCGTTGCTGCTGGCCCGGTTGGCGGATATAACGCTACTCTGGGCACAGCCGCGGCACGCACGGTGGTTATGACGGTGACCTTGAAGGGACGGCTCCAATGACAACTAATCCCAAGCCCCAACCCGGGAACCACGCAACGGGTAGCGGGAGGACCCGGTTTGTGGTCCTGTCGCTGGGGATCGTGGTGGCAGCTGCACTGGTGTGGATGTTTGTGGGATCCCTGAATAACGACCAGGGGCCTGCGGCCAACGCCTCAGACTCATCGCCGCTGACAACCGATGCACCGGCGGAGGTTCCCGAGTCACTGGGGGCCACCACGGCTCCTGAATCGGCCAGTGCGACCGCGAAAACCCCGGCCAGTGCGACCGCGAAAACCCCGGCCGCGGGGAAAACGGATCCGGGTGCGACAAACCAAACACCGGCAACGTCGCCATCGGCAACCGGACCGGGGAAGACGGCCTCCGTGCCTCCCACAGCGGCTCCGGTGACGAAGTTCGAGGAGTCGAAGCCCAGCAATTGGCCCAAGGGCAAGACCACCGGATGCACCTACGTCCAGACCCGGCTTGAGGAAATTCAGGCCGACGTCAAGTCCTCCGGTGTCGAAGCCATGCGGAACTGGTTGGACGCCATTGACGACCTGCAAGGGGACGCCTCGATGAGCAGCGATGCGCCGGGCTTCGACGCGGTGAAACGGACTTGGAGCACCGCTTTGGCAGCTGCCGAAGAGACCGGCAACGCCGACGGTGGACAAGCGTTTACTGAGGGTGCCGCCGCGTTACGGCAGTTGGTGGATGGCATCCAATGCAAGTGATGTAACCAGCTAGAAGGTCCGGCCGGCATGGAACGGGTTTCCATGCCGGCCGGCTCCATGGACGAACCGGACCTCTGGGGAGGGCATCTTGGGTACGGATTTGAAAAGAAATCGGCATCAGGCTTGTCGTGTCGTTCTCGTGGCCATGATCGCCAGCATGATGATGGCTGGATGTGTCGGCGGACAGGTGTCCACGGGCAAGGTCCCACCGGTCCACGGCCCCACATCGACATCCGGCGGGCTGATCTTGATTGCCCACCGGGGAGCGTGGCGTGTCTTTCCCGAGTCGTCGGCCGAGGCATTCGCCGCCATGGCCGGGACCGCCTACCCGATTGAATTTGACCTGAGGCGGCTGTCTGATGGGACACTGGTCCCCAGCCACGATGCGACGGCAGATCGGATCATGCAGGGGATTTCCGGACCTCTGGATCGCATCAACCCGGATCAATGGCGTGGCGCCTCCATCCGATCTCAGGACGGCACGTCGCTCGGAACGCCCACCACATGGGATGAAATCCTAGAGCGCTATGGCGGTAAAACAGTTTTGGTGCCAGAGCTCAAGCGCCCGGTTACCGATCTGGCCGGGTTCATTGCCTCGATTCTGGACCGCGGCATTCAGGACACAGTCATTGTCCAATCAGCCGACTACGAGGTATGCCAGGAACTTGCTGCAGCGGGTTTGCGGACGGTCCTGGTGATCCAGGGCGGGCAGCCGGTACCCACCCAGATCAAGGCCGACGGCATCGGGCACGTGGCGGTGTCCCGGGATCTTCCAGCATCGTACTTCAAGGAGCTAAAGGACGCCGGACTGGAAATCTGGGTTTTTCTGGTGAACCGGGCCGGGCCATTGCAGGAATACCTGGACCGGGGCGTGGCCGGGGTCTTTACCGATGATCCCTGGAAACTGGAAGAAGAACTTGCCGAAAGTGGCAGGACGGTGGCCGGGGGACCCTGAATCGGGGACGCTTCCAGCGCCGAGGCGGGGTGGAACCGCCGGTGCCCGCTAACGCCGCGGCTCCCGAACATTAGCTACGTCATGTCATCGCCCGTGCCGGCAGCACAAAACACCTAGAGACATGGGCCCTGAATCGTGATTATCTTGATCAATCTGGGGTGGGCCACGGGTCTAGGTATTCGTATGGGGGCTAAAGCATGGGGATCGAAGCTGTTCTAACGCTGTGCACGATTGGCGCCGTGCTCGTGACACTCGCGGTATCGCGGGTGTCGGCAGACATCATCTTGATGGGGGCAGTCTTGGTGCTCTTGCTGACCGGGGTGTTGAAACCGGCCGAGGCTTTTATCGGATTCGCGAATCCGGGGGTCATCACAGTAGCTGTACTTTATGTGGTTGCTGCGGGACTCAATGAAACCGGCGCTGTGCAATGGATAGCCCACAACCTGCTGGGCCGACCGAAATCGATCCGCGGAGCCTACACCCGACTGACCTTTCCCGTCGGCGGG
Source organism: Paeniglutamicibacter cryotolerans (assembly GCF_014190875.1). Taxonomy (NCBI): domain Bacteria; kingdom Bacillati; phylum Actinomycetota; class Actinomycetes; order Micrococcales; family Micrococcaceae; genus Paeniglutamicibacter; species Paeniglutamicibacter cryotolerans. The sequence continues at coordinate 2,310,558 of NZ_JACHVS010000001.1, forward strand.
CTCAGCGCCTTCCTGAATAACACCACTGTGGTGGCCATGATGATGCCAGCCGTGCAGGACTGGGCAGCAAGGCTGCGTATCCCGGCATCGAAGCTGCTTATCCCTTTGAGCTACATGGCGATCCTAGGCGGCACTGCGACACTCATCGGCACCAGCACGAACCTGGTTGTCGACGGATTGCTCCAAAGCCAACGCAACGTGTCGATGTCCATCTTCGAAATCTCCGCCATCGGTGTTCCGCTAATGATTGCAGGCGCATTGTTTTTGGTACTCTTCGGAAACAAGCTGCTGCCCAACCGGGCAGGCGCCCTGGAGCAACTGAAGTCGGCCCGTGAGTATGCCGTTGAATTTGTTGTCGATTCCAGCGGTCCGATCCCGGGCAAGAGCATCGCAACAGCGGGACTGCGCAACCTCACCCATGGATACCTCGCTGAAATCCAGCGCGAGGACCAGCTGATCACCGGCGTCGGACCCGACACTGTCCTGAACACAGGTGACAAACTGATGTTCATCGGGGACCCGCGCTGCGCCATCGAACTTCGCAAGACCCGAGGTCTGAGTCCGTCCGCAGGAGACGTTGGAAAGCTCGACGTGAACCACTACCAGCGCCGGCTTGTGGAGGTGGTAATTGGTCCGGACTTCGCCGGGCTCGGGAAGGCGATCAGGGAATCGCGGTTCCGCTCGCGCTACCAGGCCGTTGTCCTGTCCATATCACGTGGAGGTAATCGGCAGACCGGGAAGATCGGAGACATCGAGCTGCGCGTCGGGGATGCGCTGCTGCTGGAAACCAGCACGGACTTCGTTGAGCAGTACCGGTTCCGCCGGGACTTCATGCTCGTCAGCCCCATCAACGACGAATCGCCAGCAAACTTCAGGAAGGCCCCGATGGCCATCGCAATACTGGCCGTCATGATCCTGTTGAACGCCCTGGGGCTGGTCGATGTCATCGTGGCTGCGTTGCTCGCTGCAGGGGCAATGCTTGCCACCGGCTGTCTTGCGGTTGGCAAGGTTCGGCGCTATATCGACATGCAGGTCATCATCGTCATAGCGGCCTCCTTTGCGCTGGGCACCGCCATGGAAAAAACGGGTGCCGCAAGTACCCTCGCGAGCAGTCTGCTGGGCATCGGCGGCGGTCACTGGTCGGCGCTCGCTGGCGTTTATGTCAGCACCATGCTGTGTACCGAGCTGCTGACCAACAACGCGGCCGCCGTGCTGATGTTCCCCATCGCGATGGGGGTCGCCGACCAGTCGGGGGCGAACTTCATGCCGTTCGCCATCGTTGTCATGATCGCAGCATCGACCTCGTTCATTGTCCCGATCGGTTATCAAACCAACCTGATGGTGATGAGTCCCGGTGGTTACCGGTTCATGGACTTCGTGCGCATCGGCGTGCCGATGAGCATACTGACCGGGGCCATCTCGCTAGCGTTGATTCCGTTAATTTGGCCGCTATGAACCGGCCTGTTCTCCTGGATAGAGCCTGTCGATAATCAGGTCGACGGCTGTGGCTACCGGCACCAGCGTGGTATCGATGGTGAGGTCCGGTTCCAGCGGAGTCTCATAGGGGCTTGAAATGCCGGTGAAGTCTCCGATCAGCCCGGCCCGGGCCTTCGCGTAGAGGCCCTTGCGGTCCCGCTGCTCGCAGATTTCCAGTGGAGTGCTGACATGGACTAACAGGAACCCGCCGGCTTCCTCAGCCAGGGTCTTGAGTCGGGCCCGGGTCTCTTCGAACGGGGCGATTGGGGTGCAGATGGCAACACCACCGGCCTCGCTGACGCGTGCTGCGACCCACCCGATGCGTTCGACATTGGTTTCCCGGTCTTCCCTGCTGAATCCCAGGCCCTTTGAAAGGAACTGGCGGATGTCGTCCCCGTCCAGCAGGACGGCCCGATGCCGGTCCATCGTACGGATCCGGTCCAGCAGCTCCCGTCCCACCGTTGACTTTCCCGATCCGGAGAGACCACTGAGTAGGACAACCTTTCCCGCGTCGGCACGGTGGAGTGATTCCCCGTTCCGTGCGTCGAGGAGAACCTTGGCACGCAACCGGGCCAGGGGGATGGCTGCGGGGATGTCGGGTGGAACCACCAGGATTCCCGGATTCACAGCGCCCACGAGCCGGGAACCGGCTTCCAGCTCCGCAAGGAGTCCGGCGAAGTCCGGATTTCTGAATTCGGCGCTGGTCGTGATCAGGACGAACTGAATGGACGACGCCACTGTATTGCGGAACGACCTGATGCGCTCGAGCAGGACGGGGGTCGGGGCGCCATCGAGGAGGACCACTGGGGTGCCGGGCACAGGGGAGGTAATGCGGTTGCCGCGGAAGGGACCATGCTCGGCGCGCGCCAACGCGGATACTCCGCCGGCCAGCAACCTCGACGACGAAATGGAGGAAGCAGATTCCGGTGCCAGCTGCGCCCGGGCCAGCGGTGTCCTATCACGATCTGCCAGCAGCACCCCCGGTGCGCCGGTGAGTTCGGGGTGAGCCGGTGCACTGATCAGCGTGCCGACCATGCCGATCGGGTAGCTGAGCTCGTCGTTGATGAGGCCGCCTAAAAGCAGTTCAAGGGCATCCAGATCGCCGTCGGGCAGTGTCACCACCGGTAAGTGAAGCGTTTCATCCAAATCGCGCATGATCCCTACCTTTTCGGGAGACCGGTCCGGTTCGGACCATAAGCGGGAGTATAACCCGATGCGGACCCCGGGCCATAGGAAAGCAGGTAGTACCGCGGGTTGTCGAGTGGAGACGGGAGAAAACACCTGTAGCCTGCGCTATTTGGGGGCGGTCATACCTCTATCATCTGGCTTCCGATCATGGGTACAGTGACAGCACCACGTGCGGTGAGGGGAAACCACGTGGAATGACCTTGCTGGGGCGGGGAAGGGACCTGGGGAAATGAACGATGTGGAATGCGCCGTGGAACTGGCCGGCGGAGCGGGGGACGTCCTGAAAAGGGTACGTGCGCAGGCGTTGGAGCGCGGTATCGGCGGCAGGGAACTCAAGGACCTAGGAGACCGGGCGGCACAAGACCACTTGTCATCAGGGCTTGCCCGGCTGCGCCCGAATGACGCGGTGCTCTCCGAGGAAGCTGAAGACGACGGCGGCAGGGTCTCACACCAGCGGGTCTGGATCATCGACCCGTTGGATGGGACCCGCGAGTATTCCGAGCATCGCGATGATTGGGCAGTTCATGTCGCGCTGTGGGAAGCTGGGCGGCTCAGCGCCGGGGCGGTGGCATTGCCCGGTCTTGGTACCGTGTTGGATAGCGGACCCCATGGCCAGGCTGCGGGGGCAGCGCCGGGAGAGCCGATCCGGATCGCCGTATCCCGGACCCGTGCGCCGGCCGTCGTCGAGCAGGTCGCCCGACGGCTCTGCGCCACGCTTGTGCCCATGGGGTCGGCAGGCTACAAGATTTGTGCGGTGATCCGTGGCGAGGTGGACGCCTATATCCATGCAGGGGGCCAATACGAGTGGGACTCCGCTGCTCCGGTGGCAGTGGCCCGTGCCCGCGGCTTCCACACCAGCAGAATCGATGGAACCCCGCTGCTATATAACCGGCCAGATCCGTACCTGCCGGATCTGGTGGTCTGCGGACCACACCTTGCGCAACGGATCCTCGAAGCCATCGCAGAGGGTGACCTTCCATGAAGCACGAGCATGGCGGGCCGGGAAAAAACCTATTGGATCGGGAAGGAACTAGAAAATGACAGTCACGCAGAATTCCCGCCGGGCAGCACTCAGATACCGGCTTGACCAGCTCTCGGCCCTCGAAGCGGAATCAATCTTCATCATCCGCGAAGTCGTTGCCGAGCTCGAACACCCGGCAATGCTCTTTTCCGGGGGCAAAGACTCCGCCGTGATGCTCCACTTGGCGTCCAAGGCCTTTGCTCCAGCAGCGATTCCTTTTCCCATGGTCCACATCGATACCGGTCACAACTTCAAGGAAGTGCTCGAGTTCAGAAATGCCGAGGTAGCGCGGCGGGGAGTAAGGCTTGTAGTTGGATCCGTCCAGGAAGCCATCGATGCAGGTTCAGTGGCCCAAGAAAAGAACGGTTCGCGGAACCGTATCCAGACCCCGGTGCTCTTGGAAACCATTGAACGTCATCGCTTCAACGCGCTCATGGGTGGTGCGCGCCGAGACGAAGAGAAGGCCCGAGCCAAAGAACGGATCTTCTCGTTCAGAGACGAGTTCGGGCAGTGGGATCCAAAGAACCAGCGTCCGGAGCTATGGGGACTGTTCAACACGCGGCTGAACCACGGCGAGAGTATCAGGGTCTTCCCGATCTCAAACTGGACCGAGCTGGACATCTGGAACTACATTGCTCGGGAAAAAATCGCCCTGCCATCGATCTACTACGCCCACGAACGGGAGGTTTTCGAGCGCAACGGCATGCTTTTTGGGGTTCATGAGTTCTGCCAACCGCTGGACGGCGAAAGGGTTTCGGTCCAGACGGTGCGTTACCGCACTGTGGGTGATGCCAGCCTGACTGCAGCCGTCCGTTCCGAGGCCAGCACGGCCGAAGAAATCGCCAACGAGGTCGCTCAGACGCACGTTACCGAGCGCGGGGCAACACGCGGTGATGACCAAGTCAGCGAAGCGGCAATGGAAGACCGCAAGAAGGAAGGGTATTTCTAACCATGGACCTCTTACGCATTGCCACGGCGGGATCCGTAGATGACGGGAAGAGCACTCTCATTGGGCGGCTGCTCTTTGATTCGAAGGCGATCTTTACTGATCAACTGGAAGCAGTAGAGAAGACCAGCAGGGAACGCGGCTCGGAGTTCACCGATCTGGCACTGCTGACTGATGGGTTGCGAGCCGAGCGGGAGCAGGGCATCACCATCGATGTCGCCTACAGGTACTTCGCTACGCCCAAACGGAAGTTCATCGTCGCCGATACCCCCGGGCACATCCAATACACCAGGAACATGGTCACCGGGGCCTCGACCTCAGACCTCTCCATCGTGCTCGTGGATGCGCGGAAGGGCATGGTCGAACAGAGCCGACGACATACCTTCCTGGTCTCGCTGCTCGCGGTCTCGCACCTGGTTGTTGCGGTAAACAAAATGGACCTGGTCGATTGGTCCGAGGAGGTGTATGACGAGATCCGACAGGAGTTCGTCGACTACGCCACCCGGCTGAACATCGCCGATATCACCGTCATCCCACTTTCGGCGCTCACCGGAGACAACGTGGTCAACCGGTCGCTGAACATGCCATGGTACGAGGGGCCTTCGTTGATGCACCACCTGGAAAACGTCCAGGTGGCCAGCGACAGGAACATGGTCGATGTCCGCTTCCCGGTCCAATGCGTGATCAGGCCGCACAGCAACGAATTCCACGACTACCGGGGATATGCCGGACAGGTTGCCAGCGGTGTCCTGAAAAAGGGGGATGAGGTCATTGTCCTGCCAAGCGGCCTGCCCTCGACGATCAAGGAGGTTTCGACGGCCGACGGACCGGTGGCCGAAGCATTCCCTCCGATGTCGGTGACCATCCGACTGGAGGATGACATCGACGTCTCCCGGGGAGACATGATCGTGCGCCCTAACAACCAGCCGATTGTGGCCCAGGACCTCGAGGCAATGGTTTGCTGGATGAGTGAGAAGCCGTTGCAGGCCGGTCAGAAGCTGGCGATCAAGCACACGACGCAGTCGGCCCGGACCCTGGTCAAGGGGTTGCGGTACGCGCTGGACATCAACACGCTGCACCGTAATGAGACGGCCACGCAGCTGTGCCTGAACGAAATCGGAAGGGTCACGCTGCGGACCACGAAACCGCTGTTGGCCGATGAATACCGGCGTAACCGCAGCACCGGAGGATTCATCCTGATCGATGAGGCAACGAACAACACGGTGGCGGCAGGCATGATCCTCGAGGCCAGCTGACGCGCCGCCCGGGCGATGTGCAATGGGCCCCCGATTCTGGAGGAATCAGGGGCCTTTGGCCTCGGCCTGAACTACTGGAATGTGTCGGGGATCCCGTCGCCATCGGCATCGATCTTGTCGCGTGCGGCTATCTCGCGGTAGCGCTTGTTGCGCGGGATCAACCAGAGCGAACCAATCACCGCTGCCAGGACCGAGGCGAGCAGGATCGCCACCTTGGCGTGGTCGTAGTGGGGGGATTGGAGTCCAAAGGACAACTCGGACACCAGCAGCGAGACGGTGAAGCCGATGCCCGCCAGCAGCGTGACACCCAGCAGGTCGCCCCATTTCACATCCGGATCCAGGTTGGCCTTGGCGCTGCGGGTGACCAGCCAGGTGGAGGCCATGATGCCGATGGGCTTGCCCAGGAGCAGGCCCAACACGATGCCCCAGAGCACCGGATCCCCAAGGGCCGAGGCGATTCCGGAGGCGCCCCCGATGGCCACCCCGGCGGCGAAGAACGCGAAAATCGGGACGCAGAGGCCACTGGAGAGCGGGCGGAAACGGTGTTCAAACGTCTCGGCCAGGCCCGGTTTATCCGGTGCGTCCTTGCGTGTCACGGGAACACAGAAGCCGAGCACGACGCCGGCAATGGTGGCGTGGATGCCCGAGCCGAAGACCAATGCCCAGGCGATGAGGCCCAGCGGCAGCAGGATCAGCCACGGAGCCCAGCGCTTCGTCGCAAAGAACCGGGGCCACTTGTGGGCGAAGAATGCGTAGAGCGCGATCGGCACGATGGCCATCAGCAGGTACGGGGGGCGCAGCTCGTCGGTGAAGACGAAGGCGATGATGATGATGGCGATCAGGTCGTCAACCACTGCCAGGGTGAGCAGGAAGATGCGCAGCGGGGAGGGAAGGTTCGAACCGATGACGGCCAGGACGGCCACGGCAAAGGCGATGTCGGTGGCGGTGGGGATCGCCCAGCCGCGCAGCGTTTCGCCGCCCGAGCTGGCGTTGATGGCCACGAAGATCACCGCGGGAACCAGGACGCCGCCGAATGCGGCGGCGACGGGGACCACCGCACGCTTGAAGTCGCGCAGGTCGCCGGCGACGAATTCCTTCTTCAGTTCGAGCCCGACCAGGAAGAAGAACACCGCCAAAAGTCCGTCGGCCGCCCAGTGGCCCAGGGAGAGGTTCAGGTCGATACCGGCGATTTCGAAGCCGATGTGGAAGTCGCGCAGTGCGAAGTAGGCGCCGGATGCGGGGGAGTTAGCCCAGACGATGGCCAGCAGGGCACCGACGATCAGGACCAGGCCGCCGACGGTTTCCTTGCGCAGGATTTCGCCGATGCGCAGGTTTTCGGCATAGCTGCCGCGTCCGAGGACGGTGCGCGGCTTGGGTGTGGGGGGTGGGGATTGGCTCATGGAGTAGCACCGATTCTTTTTGGGTCCATTGAATTATCGCCGACCAGACTTCCCGGCACACCGTCGTCAATCCTAGCGCGTTTTGAACCGGATCCGTTCAAAAAGGATGAAGCATCCAGCTCCGGCTGCTGCTCCGAGGGTATTGGCTGCCACGTCGAGCAGGCTGGCGGTGCGCTGGTCCAGGAAGAGGAGCTGGGTCGATTCAATGGCGATCGAAGTGCCCAGCCCGATTAGCGTGGGGGCCCACCAGCAGCTGCGGGGGAGCATCACCGCAAGAATGAATCCGAACGGCAGGAACATCACCACATTGGAGAGCCACTCGACCAACGCATAGTCGAACCAGGCGGGAACGCCGTGGGAATGCAGCCAGGCCAGGGCCGCCGTGAGGAAGCGGCCGGAATTTCGGTCCACGGGGGTGGGCCAGAAGACGACGGCGGCCAGCGCCACGAGATAGGCGAGCAGGATCCCGGCTATCAGGCGGTGCCGGGGGTGCGGTGCGCTGAACACGGCTGCTCTTTTCGCGTGGCGGGGGGCCGGGGACCGATGGGTCACCCGGCCCGCGAAGTGGTCGGTTAGGCGCTGCGGGTGTTCCAGACGGCAAGCTGGTCGGCCTGCAGCTTCAGCGCCTTGCTGATGAACGGCTCGGCTGCCGAGGCGATCTTGCCGCCCAGGAACGGGATGGAGGAGGTGACCTGTCCATCGAGGGTCAGGCGTGAACCAGCGTCCGTGGCATCGACGCGCTGTGTGGCGGCCACGTTGACGGGGATGCCGGCAACGGTGACGGCGACCTGGGCTGAGCGGGAACCATCGGTGCCCGGGGCGGACCAGGATTCCTTCTGCGTCACGTCGACCGTGGCGCCGACGAACTTGCGGGCCATCTCCGGGGCGCGGTCGGTGGGCACTGCCCGGACGGTACTCAGTTCGAAGGCCCCGGAGGTGTCGCCGGACAGGGTGAACTCCTTCAGAGTGCCGCCGACGATGGCGGTGATGTGCTCGGCGAATCCGCGATCGGTCAAGGTCGCGAGGACCTCGGCGGGGGAGTAGGACAGGTCGGTGCTGGCATTCAGGGCCACGGGGATTTCCTCCACGGTTCGGGGGTGGTACCACTCCAGCGTACCGGTGCGACGGTACGCTAGAGGGAACCACGCCCCGGGGTCCGCCATGGATTCCGGGTGCTTGTGTTGTCCGCTGAACCTTCCGGAAGGAACCATCCATGGGTCTCGTAGGCCTCCGTACAGCCCTCGCCGCCGATACCTCCTACGCCCGGGTGCGCGCCAATGCGCGCGAACCGTTCGCCAACCGCAGCCCGGAGCTGGAGATCGCGGCTCCGACGGGGCTGCGCGCGGCACTGGTGGCCGAGGTCGTCGATGGACTGGAGGATGCGGAACGCAATGGACTGCCCGGGGTGGTGCTGGCGATCACCGCCACCGAACGCGAAACCGAGGACCTGGCCGCCGCGCTGCGTGCCTACCTGCCCGATGCCGCCGTCGCCGAGTTCCCGGCCTGGGAAACGCTGCCGCACGAGCGCCTGTCGCCGCGCTCGGACACCGTCGGGCGCCGCCTGCACGTGCTGCGCCGGCTGCACCTGAAGGACGCCGCGTTGCGGGTCATCGTGGCACCGGTGCGCTCGGTGCTGCAGCCGCTGGTCAAGGACCTGGGCAAGCTGGCACCGGTGCACCTGCGCGTGGGCGAGGAACCCGGGTTCACCGAGGTGGTCAGGGAGCTGGCCGCTGCCGCCTACGCCCGGGTCGACATGGTCACCCACCGTGGCGAGTTCGCAGTGCGCGGCGGCATTCTCGATGTCTTCCCGCCCACCTCGGACCACCCGGTGCGCATCGACTTCTTCGGCGACGAGATCGAGTCCATGCGCTACTTTTCCATCGCCGACCAGCGCTCGCTGGGTACCCCCGAGGAGGGCCCGGCAAGTATCGAGGCCCCGCCCTGCCGTGAACTGCTGATCACCCCGGCCGTGATGTCCCGGGCGGCGAAGCTGAAGTCCGCCCTGCCCGGCGCCGCCGACATGCTCGAAAAGATCGCCGGGGGCATCGCCGTCGAGGGCATGGAGTCCCTCGCCCCGGTGCTCGTGGACGGCATGGTCCCGTTCGTCGGGCTGCTGCCCGATGAGTCCATTGCCATCGTCATGGAGCCAGAACGCGTGCGTGCCCGCGCCCACGACCTTTCGGCCACCAACGCGGAGTTCCTTGCCGCTGCCTGGTCCACAGCCTCCGACGGCGGCGCCGCACCCGTGGACCTGGCCCAGGGGCAGGGGGCCAGCGCCGCCCTTGACACCGGCAACTTCGCCACGCTGGCCGAAACCCGGGCCACCGCGCTGGAGGACGAGGTCAGCTGGTGGTCTCTGACCTCGCTGGGTGCCGACGCGGAACTGCTGCCGGAACACGACTCGATCCGGGTCGCCGCCCGTGAACCGCGCGGCTACCAGGGCGAGGTGGCGGAGATGATGGACTTCATCGGGGAACGGATCGCCGCGGATTGGCGGATCGTGGTGGCCACCGACGGACCGGGCCCGGCCCAGCGTCTGGCCGAACTGTTCCACGACGCGGAGATCCCCTGCCACCGCATCGATTCGCTGGATGGGGATCCCACGCCGGGACTGATCGAGATCACCACCGCCGTGGCCGGGCGCGGCTTCGTCTTCGACGGGCTGAAGCTGGGCCTGCTCACCGAGGCAGACCTGTTGGGCCGCTCCAGCGCCTACTCGGTGAAGTCCGGGCGCAAGCTCGCCGCCCGGCGCCGCAACGCCGTGGATCCGATGCAGCTGACCGAGGGCGACTTCGTCGTGCATGAACAGCACGGCATCGCCCGCTTCAAGGAGCTGCTGCAGCGCAAGGTCGCCGGTGGCTCCGGGCCCGAGGCGCTGCGCGAGTACATGGTGCTTGAATACGCGCCCTCAAAGCGCGGGGCGCCGGGAGACCGGCTGTTCGTGCCCACCGACCAGCTGGATCAGATCACCCGCTACGTCGGCGGGGAGACCCCGGTGCTTTCCAAGATGGGCGGCGCCGACTGGTCCTCCACGAAGTCCAAGGCGCGCAAGGCGGTCAAGGAGATCGCCGGGGACCTGATCCGGCTGTATTCGGCCCGGATGGCCAGCCGCGGGCACGCGTTCGCGAAGGACACCCCCTGGCAGTCGGAGTTGGAGGAGGCGTTCCCGTATGTGGAGACGCCGGATCAGTTGACCACCATCAACGAGGTCAAGTCCGACATGGAGCGGGAGATCCCGATGGACCGGCTGATCTCCGGCGACGTCGGCTTCGGCAAGACCGAGATCGCCGTGCGTGCTGCGTTCAAGGCGGTGCAGGACGGCAAGCAGGTGGTGGTGCTGGTGCCGACCACGCTGCTGGCGCGCCAGCAACACGAGACGTTCACCGAACGCTTCTCCGGCTTCCCGGTGAGGGTGCGCACCCTCTCGCGCTTCCAGGGCACCAAGGAGACCAAGGACGTGATCGAGGGGCTGAAGAACGGCTCGGTCGACGTGGTCATCGGCACCCACCGGCTGCTTTCGGATTCGGTGGCGTTCAAGGACCTGGGCCTGGTCGTGGTGGACGAGGAACAGCGCTTCGGCGTCGAGCACAAGGAACAGCTCAAGAAGATGCGCACCAACGTGGATGTGCTCTCGATGTCGGCCACGCCGATCCCGCGCACGCTGGAGATGTCGCTGACCGGGATCCGCGAAACCTCCACCCTGGCCACACCGCCGGAGGAGCGCCACCCCGTGCTCACCTATGTCGGGGCGCGCACCGATCAGCAGATCAGTGCGGCGATCAAGCGCGAGCTGATGCGCGAGGGGCAGGTGTTCTTCGTGCACAACCGGGTCTCCTCGATCGAGAAGGTAGCCGCCGACCTGCGTGAACTGGTGCCCAACGCGCGGATCGAGGTGGCGCACGGAAAGATGAGCGAGTCGCGGCTCGAACAGATCATCGTGGACTTCTGGGAGAAGAAGTTCGACGTGCTGGTATCCACCACCATCATCGAAACGGGGCTTGACATCTCCAACGCGAACACGCTGATCGTCGACCGGGCCGACGCCTACGGGCTCTCGCAGCTGCACCAGCTGCGCGGGCGCGTGGGCCGCGGGCGCGAGCGGGCCTACGCGTATTTCCTGTGGAACGCGGAGAAGCCGCTGGGCGAGGTGGCCCTGGAACGGCTCAAGGCGGTGGCAGCGCACAATGAGCTCGGATCGGGCTACCAGCTGGCGATGAAGGACTTGGAGATCCGCGGTGCGGGCAACCTGCTCGGCGGGGAACAGTCCGGGCACATCGCCGGTGTCGGGTTCGATTTGTACCTGCGCCTGGTCGGCGAGGCGGTGGCCGACTTCAAGGGCGATGCCGAGCAGAAGGTCCCGGACATGAAGATCGAGCTGCCGGTCAACGCGCACCTGCCGCACGATTACGTGCCCGGCGAGCGGCTTCGCCTGGAGGCGTACCGCAAGCTGGCCGCGGCGTCGGACCTTGAGTCCATCGCCGAGGTGCTGGCCGAGCTCACCGACCGCTACGGCGAACCGCCGGCAGCCGTGGCCAACCTGCTGGAGGTGGCACGGATCCGGGTGCGCGCGCGGACGGCCGGGCTGAGCGATGTCGCCATGCAGGGCAACTTCATCAAGTTCGCCCCGGTTCACCTGCCCGAGTCCCGCGAGATGCGGCTGCTGCGGATGTACAAGGGGGCGCAGCTCAAGCCGGTGCTCGCCGCGGCGCTGATCCCCAAGCCCAAGACTTCCCCGGTGGGCGGGCGGGACCTGGTGGACGAGGCTATCTTGGCCTGGACCTCGGACGTGCTGAAGAACATCTTCGACGCCTGAGCCGTCCCGGCAGTTCGCACCGGGAACGCCGAAGGCCGGCGGCGCAGCTCGCGTGGATGCGCCGCCGGCCTTCGGTGGTTTGCGTGGTGCTGGCTGCTACGTGGCGTCGCTGATCGTGCGGTCGTGGTGGATCAGTACCGGGCAGGACGCGTGGGCGGCCAGCGAGGTCGAAACCGAGCCGAGGACCATGCCGGCGAAGCCGCCGCGGCCGCGGGTGCCCAGTACCAGCAGTTCGGCGTACTTGCTGGCATCGAGCAGGACCCTGACGGGGGAGCCCTTGAGCACGTTCACCTGGAGGCCGTCCGGAACCTGGTGGCCGAAGGCCTCCTTGACCACCTCGTCCACGAGGATCCGGGCATCGCGCTCGGGGTTCCATTCGGCGGTGTAGTGCTCCAGGGCGACGCGAGGCTGCCAGGCGCCGAGGACCTCGAGATGGTGTCCCAGGGCCCGGGAGATGGTCGCCGCATAGCGCAGTGCGGCGACCGATTCGGGCGATCCGTCGACTCCGACAATGACCTTGGCTGGTGCGTTGGCTGGCTGGGTCATTTCGTGTACTGCCTTCCGGTCGGCTTCGGGCGATGTCATTTCACCCTCGGAACAAGCTTAGCCGCACGCCACACCGGTTTTCTACCAATTGTAGAAATACAATGCATGGGACCGGTTAAACACGTGGGACCCGGCCTGTTGGCCGGGTCCCACGGGGAAAATCCCGGAGTGCTACTCGCCGTCGGCGTGCACGTGGGTGTCGCCGCGGCCCAGGACGTGCTGCGGGACCATCAGGGCGATCATGACCAGCACGAAACAGCTGATGCCGGGCAGCCAGGCGTTGTCCAGCGACCAGAAGGACAGTGCATAGATGCCGCCGGCAAAGCACACGAAGAGGATGAGGAACGCAACGACGTTCCCCGCGAAGTGGCCCTGGCCCGAGTGGGCCTTGTTTCTGCCGTTCGAATACACAGCGATTCTCCTTGGTTAAGTGTCAATCACGAGGCGCCTCCGGCCGGCTTAGTAGCCGGTGGTGCCCTGTTCTCCTTCTACAATAGCAACTCCGGAGCTGGAGCCGAGCCTTGTGGCGCCAGCGTCGATCATGGCGCGTGCTGTTTCCATCGAGCGGACCCCGCCCGAGGCCTTCACTCCCATCTCCGGGCCCACGGTCGAGCGCATCAGTGCGACGTCCTGCACCGTTGCCCCGCCGCCGGCGTAACCGGTGGAGGTCTTCACGAAATCGGCTCCGGCGGCGACCGATGCGCGGCAGGCAATGACTTTCTGGTCGTCGGTGAGCAAAGCCGTCTCGATGATGACCTTCAAGATGGCCCCGCCCGCATGGACGGCTGCGGCGACGGCGGTGATGTCGGCAGCCAGGGCAGCCTCGTCGTTGGCCTTGGCAGAGGCGATATCGATGACCATGTCGATCTCGTTCGCACCGTCGGCAATGGCCCGGCGGGCCTCGAAGACCTTCGAATCGGTGGTGGTGGCGCCAAAGGGGAATCCGATCACCGAGCAGGTCAGCACGCCCGAGCCGGCCAGTGCCGCGGCGACGGCGGGAACCCAGATCGGGTTCACGCAGACCGACTTGAAGTGGTATTTCGCTGCCTCGGCGCAGATCCGGGCGATGTCCTGCGCGCCGGCGTCGGGTGCCAGGAGGGTGTGGTCGATGTAGGAGGCGATCTCGTTCATGGTGTGGGGTCCTCGGTGTTAGGTGGTGGGAAGGCCGAGCGCGGCTGACAGGTCGGCCCGCAGGGCGGTCAGCCGTCGTGCTGCCGCCGCACGTGCAGCGGGAAGCGCCGACGCGTCGGCGACGTCGTCGATGGTTTCCAGGTAGCACTTGAGCTTGGGTTCGGTGCCGCTGGGGCGCACGATGGCACGGGTGCGGTCGGCCGTCTCGAAGACCAGCGCGTCGGTCGGGGGCAGGTCGCCGCCGGGCGCCAGGTCGGCGAATCCGGTGACGGGGGATCCGGCAAGCATCGCCGGGGGAGCGGTCCGCAGTGCGGCCATCATCGAGCCGATCAGGTCCAGGTCGGCCACGCGGACCGAGAGCTGGTCCGTGGTGTGCAGGCCGTGGGCCAGGGAGAGCCGGTCCAGCGCGTCGGGGATGGAGCTTCCGGCGGCCTTGAGCCGCGCGGCCAGCCGCGCCAGTAGCAGCCCGGCGGAAATCCCGTCCTTGTCCCGTACGAGTTCGGGCGCCACGCAATAGCCCAGCGCTTCCTCGTAGCCGAAGGCGAGGCCCGGCACCCGGGCGATCCACTTGAAACCGGTCAGGGTCGCGCGGTGTCCGATGCCGTGAGCGGCGGCGATGGAGGCGAGCTGGCGCGAGGAAACGATGGAGTTGGCAAAAAGGGTGCCGTCCCCGGGATTCCGGTTGCGGGCGATCTCCTCGCCCAGCAGGGCACCGAGCTCGTCCCCGCGCAGCATGCGCCAGCCGGTACCCGGGAAATCGACGGCCGCGGCGCAGCGATCGGCGTCGGGGTCGTTGGCGATGACCAGGTCCGCGCCGCGGGCCGCGGCCAGGGCCAGGGCCAGATCAAGTGCGCCGGGCTCCTCGGGGTTGGGGAAGTCGACGGTGGGAAATTCCGGGTCCGGTTCCCATTGCTCGGGCACGGGTGCGACGGAAGCGAACCCGGTCTGCGCCAGCGCGGACGCCATCGTGTGGCCGCCGACCCCGTGCAGCGGGGTCAGCACGATGTCCAGCGAGGCGCGGGCAGCCGACTCCTGCTGCGGATTGCCGGCCACGGCGGCGACGGCGGCGATGTACCGGGCCTCGATGTCGCCGTCCTGCCCGGATCCGGGCAGCACCGACCAGCCGGAGCCGGCCAGCGCTATCTCGCAGATCGGTTCGTCGTGATCGATCAGCGCGGCAATCGCCGCGTCGGTCGGCGCCACGATCTGTGCACCCTGCCCGGCATCGGAGATCGCCCGCCCGCCGAGGTACACCTTGTATCCGTTGTCCGCCGGCGGGTTGTGGCTAGCCGTGACCATGACACCGGACTCGGCGCCGAATGCACGCACGGCCCAGGCCAGCACCGGGGTGGGCAGGGCCGCGGGCAACAGCAGCGTCCGGACGCCGGCGGCGGTGAAGATCGCCGCAGATTCCGCAGCGAAGACATCGGAATTGTGCCTGGCGTCGTAGCCGACCACTGCCGTCGGGACGTAGTCCCCGGCTGCCGTGGCATTCAGGAAGCGGGCGATGCCCGCGGCCGTGCGGCGCACCACCATCCGGTTCATCCGATTCGGTCCGGGGCCCAAGGCCGCCCGCAGTCCGGCGGTGCCGAAGGCCAGGTTGCCGGCGAAGGCATCGGCAAGCTCAGCGGCGGCGGCCGCGTCGTGGACCGCCGCATCGATCAGCTCGAGCAGCAGTGCGCAGGTAGCCGGGTCGGGGTCCTGGGCGGCCCAGGCGCGGGCCGCCGCGATAGTGCCGGTCTCTTGCGGGGTGGTGGTCATGCTGGTGGATCCGTTCTGCAGGTGGCCGGGGATCGGACGGGGAATTAGAGGCGGGCGACGATGTCGGCCAACAGGCGCGAAATCCGCGGGCCCGCGGCTTGTCCGGCCTCGATCACCTCGGCGTGCGAGAGCGGGACCGGGGAGATGCCCGCAGCCAGGTTGGTGACCAGCGAGATGCCGAACACCTCCATGCCCGCGTGGCGGGCCGCGATGGCCTCCAATGCAGTGGACATGCCGACCAGGTCCGCGCCGATGGCCTTGGCGTATCGGACCTCGGAGGGGGTCTCGTAGTGCGGGCCGGTGAACTGCGCATAGACGCCCTCGACCAGGGACGGGTCCACGCTCCGGGCGATCTCGCGGGTGCGTGCCGAGTACAGGTCGGTCAGGTCGACGAACGTCGCACCCTCCAGCGGCGAGGCGGCGGTCAGGTTGATATGGTCGGAAATCAGCACCGGGGTGCCCGGAGTCCAGCCGGGGTTCAGCCCGCCGCAGCCGTTGGTCAGCACCAGCGTCTTGCAGCCGGCGGCGGCGGCGGTGCGCACGCCGTGCACGACCGAGCGCACGCCCTTGCCTTCGTAGTAGTGGGTGCGGGCGCCGAGTACCAGCACGCGCTGCCCGGTGGCCGTCAGCACCGAGCGGATGGTGCCGACGTGTCCGGGCACGGCCGGGGCGTGGAATCCGGGAAGGGTCGAGGCGTCCAGGGTGTGGGTGGTCTCGCCAATCAGTTCGGCGGCCTCTCCCCATCCGGAGCCCAGCACCAGGGCGATGTCGTGGGATTCGACGCCGGTGGCGGCGCCGATCAGTTCGGCGGCCTCGCTGGCCAGTTCAAAGGGGTCGTTCGAAGTATGCATCACGCGTAACAATCTACCGGTTTTCGATCCGGTGCGGGTATGCCGGCAGCGCGTCGGGCTGCGCGTGTGGTGTGCATCATCGGCCGGGGTAGTGGAGAATGGACTTCCGTGACTGCACAACACGATTTCTCGTCCCATCGGCTCGTAATACTCGGAGGCGGCCCCGGCGGCTACGAAGCAGCCTTCGTCGGCGCACAATTGGGGGCCCAGGTCACCATCGTCGAACGCCAGGGCATGGGCGGCTCGGCCGTCCTGACCGACGTGGTGCCCTCCAAGACCCTCATCGCCACGGCCGACGCCATGCGCCGGGTCGCCTCCGCCCAGTCCTTCGGCGTCCGGGTGCTGGCCGATGATGCCAGCACCACCGCCGACCTGGGCGTCGTCAACAGCCGCCTCCTTGAGCTGGCCCGCGACCAGTCCAGCGACATCCACACGGGCTTGGAGCGCGCCGGGGTGCGCGTGGTCATCGGCGAGGGGAGGCTGCTTGATTCCTCCACCGTCGAAGTTTCCCGCCCGGACGGCAGCGTCGAGATCATCACGGCCGACGCCCTGCTGATCGCCACCGGCGCCAAGGCCCGCGAGTTGGAGAGCGCCAAGCCCGACGGCGAGCGGATCTTCAATTGGACCCAGGTGTACAACCTGAAGAAGGTGCCGGAGCACCTGATCGTCGTCGGCTCCGGCGTCACCGGCGCGGAGTTCGCCTCCGCCTACAATCTGCTCGGCACCCGGGTCACCCTGGTTTCCTCGCGTGACCGCGTGCTTCCCGGCGAGGATGCGGACGCCGCCCAGGTGCTGGAAGAGGCCTTTGCCCGCAACGGCGTCACCGTGGTCGCCCAGGCCCGGGCCGAGGCCGTCGAGCGCACGGCGGACGGCGTGCGCGTCACCCTCGCTTCGGGCGAGAGCATCGAGGGCAGCCACTGCCTGGTTGCCGTCGGCGGCATCCCGAACACCGCCGGCATCGGGCTGGAGGAGGCCGGGATCAAGCTCAACGCCTCGGGCCACATCCAGGTCGATGGCGTCTCGCGCACCACGGCCACCAACGTGTATGCGGCGGGCGACTGCACCGGCGTCTTCGCGCTGGCCTCCGTCGCGGCCATGCAGGGCCGCATTGCCATGGCCCACCTGCTGGGCGACTCGGTGAAGCCGCTGCAGCTCACCGACGTCTCCTCGAACGTCTTCACCTCCCCGGAGATCGCCACCGTCGGGGTGACCGAACGCCAGGTCGCCGAGGGCAAGTACCAGGCCGACATCATCAAGCTGGACCTGGCCACCAATGCCCGGGCGAAGATGATGAACGTGGACCAGGGCTTCGTGAAGATCATCGCAAGCCGGGGATCCGGCACCGTGATCGGCGGCGTCGTGGTGGCCCCGCGCGCCTCGGAACTGATCTTTCCACTGGCCATCGCGGTGACGAAGAACCTGCACGTGGACGACCTCGCCGAGACGTTCACCGTCTACCCGTCGCTGAGCGGATCGATCTCCGAGGCGGCCCGCCGCCTGCATATCCACCTATAGCGCCGGGCCTGAAGCGGACACCGGGTTCCCGCCAAAGGGGTCGCCACGCATCGGCGTGGCGACCCCTTTGCTGTTGTGCGGATCACCCGAAGTCCAACATGTGGACGCATTGTCCGGCATGTGATCACACAAAATAGAATGACAGGGCACCAATCTTCAGCAAGAGAGACAAGCCCCATGCCAAAATCGACAATCACCGCAGCCCCCAAAGCGAACACACGCGGACGTGTCCTGTTTGCCAGCATGATCGGGACGACGGTCGAGTTCTTCGACTTCTACGCATACGCCACGGCCTCGGTCCTGGTCTTCCCGACGCTGTTCTTCCCGAACGCCAGCAACGTCAACGCCATCCTCAGTTCGTTCGCCATCTTCGGCGTTGCGTTCATCGCCCGACCTCTCGGATCGGTGCTCTTCGGGCACTACGGCGACAAGCTCGGCCGCAAGGGGACGCTGGTCGGATCGCTGATGCTCATGGGCATTTCCACGTTCCTGATCGGCTTCCTGCCCGCCGCGGCAGGCAGCTTCGTGGTGCTGGCACCACTGATGCTGGTGCTGCTGCGCTTTGCCCAGGGCCTGGCCCTGGGTGGCGAATGGTCCGGGGCTGCCCTGCTGGCCACCGAAAACGCGCCGGCCAACAAGCGCGCCATCTACGGCACGTTCCCGCAGCTGGGAGCCCCCATCGGCTTCATTGTCGCCAACCTGCTCTTCGTGGTGCTGCAGACCACGCTCACCGAGGACCAGTTCATGGACTGGGGCTGGCGCCTGCCGTTCCTGCTCTCCGCCGTGCTGGTCGTCGTCGGCCTCTACGTCCGTCTGAAGCTGGTCGAATCCAACTCCTTCCAGAAGGTCCTGGACCAGAAGAAGGTCGCCAAGTCCCCGTTCAAGGACACCATGAAGTACCACTGGCGCCCCGTGCTCGCCGGCACGTTCATCATGCTCGCGACCTACGTGCTGTTCTACCTGATGACCTCCTTCACGCTGACCTACGGCACGGCCCCGGCCACGGTGGAGGCGGCCCGCGCCGCCGCAGAGGCCAAGGGAAAGGTCTTCGACGCGGCGGCCGAGGCGGCCTTCGCCCCGGGCCTGGGCCTCGCCCGGCCGGAGTTCCTGACCATGTTGATCATCGGCGTCGTGTTCTTCGGCATCTTCACCGTGGTCTCGGGCCCGCTGGCCGAGAAGTTCGGACGCCGCAAGTTCCTGATCGGGGTCACCCTGGGCATCCTGGTCTTCGGTGCCGCCTGGACGCTGATGTTCGGCCCAGGCAAGGGCGCGGCCATGGCCGGCCTGATCATCGGCTTCACGCTGATGGGCTTGACCTTCGGTCCGATGGCGGCGATCCTGCCGGAGCTCTTCCCCGCCAACGTGCGGTACACCGGCTCGGCCATCGCCTACAACATGTCCTCGGTGATCGGTGCCGCGCCGGCTTCGTTCGTCGCCATCGCGCTGTGGCAGTTCGGCAAGGGGGACACTGTCTGGGTCGGCGTCTACCTGGCCATCGCCGCCGTGCTGACGCTGATCGCGTTGTTCCTGACCGCCGAAACCAAGGACACCGACTACGAAAACAACGTCGCTTAGCGGGTAGCTCCCAGCCCAGGGGCCGCCGTCCCGTTTCCAGCCGCCCCTCGCCGGGGGCGGGGAGCGGGGCGGCGGCCCCTGCCGCATCTGGCGCTCTTCGCCGGGGCTGTCTTGATGCGTCGCCGTCAGCGGCGTTGCGCTCACCGCCGCATCGGCGAAAGCGGCCTGCGCGCTCCGGGCCGCCCAACTGGCTGCCACCAGTGGGTATCGGCCTGACGGAAGCCGAAATCGGTCATCGGCCTCGGGCCCCGGTAAAGCGCCGGCGCGTTGAGTCCCAGCAGGCCGCGCCGAACGGTCCGCGGCAGCCGGACCCGAGTACTTCATTTTCAGCGCCGCGCGCTGGTAGCTCGGGAAGCCGCAGGGCTCCTGCGTTCCCCGGCCTTCAAGGGAGGCTCGATGCGCGAATCGGTCAGGGGTGCAGCCCAGGCCACGTCGGGACGCCCGTCCCGGAACCCGGACCGATGCCATCGAAGGCAAAAAGCGGCCGTCCTGCGCCCAAAGGCAAGGCAGGACGGCCGCTGAGCGGGGCCAGGTGGTGGGATTAGGCGTCGTTGATCGAGGCCAGCACCGCTCCGGCCGACACCGTGTCGCCGGGGACTGCACTGAGTCCGGACACGACGCCGGCGCGGTGTGCCGTCAGCGGCTGTTCCATCTTCATCGCCTCGAGCACGACGATCAGTTCGCCTTCGGCCACTGTATCGCCATCCTGCACGGCGACCTTCACGATGGTGCCCTGCATGGGGGAGGCCAGGTCGTTGCCGCCGGCGCCCGCGGCAGCCGCCGAGGAACGCGAACCGCGCTTCTTCTTGGACTTCGCCGGTGCGGAGCCGTTGGAGCTGACGAGCGATGCCGGAAGCGTCACCTCGAGGCGCTTGCCGCCGACCTCGACGGTGATGGACTGGCGCCCCGCGTCGTCGGCCGCCTCGCCGGGAGCCGGGGTGTGTGGCGGGATCTCGTTGACGAACTCGGTCTCGATCCAGCGGGTATGGATGCTGAACGGGCCGGATTCCGGGATGTAGGCGGCATCGGCCATGACGGCGCGATGGAACGGGATGACCGTGGGCATGCCCTCGATGACCAGTTCCTCCAGCGCGCGGCGTGCGCGCTGGGCGGCCTGGGCGCGAGTGGCGCCGGTGACGATGAGCTTGGCGATCATCGAGTCGAAGTTGCCCGAGACGGTTTCCCCGGCTTCGACGCCGGAGTCGACGCGCACGCCGGGCCCGGTGGGCAGCTTCAAGGTGGTGATGGTGCCCGGTGCCGGCATGAAGCCGCGACCGGCGTCCTCGCCGTTGATCCGGAACTCGAAGGAGTGGCCGCGGACCTCGGGGTCCGGGTAACCCAGCTCCTCGCCGCGGGCGAGCCGGAACTGTTCGCGGACCAGGTCGATGCCGGTGACCTCTTCGGAGACCGGGTGCTCGACTTGCAGCCGGGTGTTGACCTCCAGGAAGGAAATGTCCCCATCCTGGCCGACCAGGAACTCGCAGGTTCCCGCACCGACATAACCCGCCTCGCGCAGGATCGCCTTCGACGCCTCATACAGGCGGGTGTTCTGCTCCTCGCTCAGGAACGGGGCCGGAGCTTCTTCGACGAGCTTCTGGTTGCGGCGCTGCAGCGAGCAGTCGCGGGTGGAGACCACCACGACGTTGCCGTGGGCATCGGCCAGGCATTGGGTTTCGACGTGCCGCGGGGCGTCGAGGAAGCGTTCGACGAAGCATTCGCCACGGCCGAACGCCGCAATGGCCTCACGGACGGCGGATTCGAAGAGTTCGGGGATTTCCTCGCGGTTGCGCACGACCTTGATACCACGCCCACCGCCGCCGTAGGCCGCCTTGATGGCCAGCGGAAGACCGTGTTCGTCGGCGAAGGCCACTACCTCGTCGGCATCGGCCACGGGGTTCTTGGTGCCGGGAACCAGTGGGGCGCCGACCTTTTCGGCGAGGTGGCGGGCCTGGACCTTGTCGCCGAGTTGGTCGATGGCCGCCGGTGGCGGGCCGATCCAAGTCAGCCCGGCGTCGATGACTGCCTGGGCGAAGGAGGCGTTTTCGGCGAGGAATCCGTAGCCGGGGTGTACCGCATCGGCGCCGGAACGGGCGGCTGCGTCGAGGATCTTCTCGATGGACAGGTAGGAGTCCGCCGCTGAGGCGCCACCCAGGGCGTATGCCTCGTCGGCGAGGCGGACGTGCAGCGCTTCGCGGTCGGGCTCGGCGTAGACGGCAACCGAACCGATGCCCTCGTCGCGGGCGGCGCGGATGATGCGTACTGCGATTTCTCCGCGGTTGGCGATGAGAACCTTGGTCAACTGACTCATATCGGTGGCTTTCTCCTTAAAATGTGCTCTTGTGGAGCCTACCGGCGGTTGTGGGATATGTACCCACAAAGCCGCTGGTGTCGGACGAACTGCCAAGGATTTTTGTAGGAACCCTACAACACTGGACGTGCTTGTCCGGCTTCCGGGGAACGGTGCGGGGCCTATCCGGCGCCGCGGGCTATCTCGGTCAGGGCCCGCAGGTGCCGCTCCCAGGTCGCCCGGCCTTGGGGGGTGAGGGAAAACCAGGTGCGCGGGCGCTTTCCCACGAATCCCTTGCGGATCTTGACGATGCCGGCGGCCTCCAGCTGGGATGCCTGCCGGCTGAGTACCGAGTCCGAGACCTGCAGGTGGTCGCGCACGACGGCGAACTCGCTTTCCTCGGTTCCGGCAATGGCCGCGACAAGGGAGAATCGAACCGGGTGGGCCAGGTCTTCGCAGAGTTGGTGCCGGGGGTGCTCGGCGGCGCTCATTTCCTGGCCTCCACCCATGCGCCGATGGCCGAGTTGAGGGTGATGGCGGTGGCGACGGAGAGGGTGAACCAGAGCTGGTTGGCGGCAAGGGTGGTGCCGAATCCCACGCCGATGACCCACAGTGCGCCCCAGATGGCCATGAAGGTGATCCAGCGCCTGCCGAATCCGCGCTTGGTGGAACGCCCGAAGGCCAGCATGACTCCCATGAAGATCCCCAGCCAGATGAGCATGGCAATCAGCGGGATGGCGATGAGTGATTCATCGAACCGGCCCACGAGCCAGAACGAGATCAGGCTCAGTGAGCTGATGGCACCCATGCCGAGCAGCATGGCGATGTGTGGCCAGCTGGCGCCGGTGCGGGCCGCCGCGCCGAGGCGTCCGGCTTCCCGGAGCAGGTCACGGGCCGCCTGGGCCGATGGCGGGTTGGATTCGGCACTCATTTCGCGGCCTTCTTCTTTGCCGGGACGCTGGTGGATGACCAGACGGCGCCGAGCAGTGCGGCCATGATGGAGCTCATGACCAGGAGCTGCGGAATCTCGCCGACCAGCGCGTAGATGAAGAGCCCTGCCATGCACGCGATGCCCAGCACGTAGCCGGTCCAGGCGTACTGCGTGCCGGTGGTCCGGGGCTGTTTCGTGGCTTCCATTGCTGCTCCTCTTGTCGGTTGGTGTTTCCCCAGCATAGAAAGTACTTTCCATTTCTGCAAGTGCTTTCCATGAAATTTTGGGACCCCCCGAAAACAAGTCGCTGAGGATCCGGCGGCCAGCCGGTTAAGCAACTGCGGGCCCGCACGCCGTTTCCGGTGTGCGGGCCCGCAGGGGAGTTCGGGGCGGTTAGGCCCAGAGGTCCATGATGGTCAGATTCGCAGACCCCAGCAGTTCGCGCAGCGTGGAGACATTCAGCCCCACCACGGTGTGCGGGTTTCCCTCGATGGAGGTGATGAACGCCGAGCCGAGGCCGTCGATGGTGAAACCACCTGCGCACGGCAACGGCTCACCGCTGGCCACGTAGGCCTCGATCTCCTCGTCGGTGACCTTGGCGAAGTGCACGATGGCGGAGGAAACCTCGCCGATGGTGGCACCGCTTCCGCCGTCCTGCCCTTCCTCGGAACGGTTGTCGATCAGCCAGTGGCCGGTGTGCAGGATGCCGGATTTACCGCGCATCGCCGCCCAACGCCCGGCGGCAACGGCGGCCGTATGCGGCTTGCCATAGGCGGCTCCCTCGAATTCGAATACCGAGTCGCAGCCCAGCACCACGGCGCCGTCGGCATCCTCCTGCGCGGCCACCGCCTCGGCCTTGGCCTTGGCCAGCAGCAGGGCCGTGGTGGAGGGGTCAAGTGTTCCGAAACGTGCCGTGGCGGCAGCCAATTCGGCGTCCTCGTCGACCGCCGAGACGATCACCTGGAAGTCGATGCCGGCCTCGCGCAGGATCTTCGCGCGGCCGGGGGAGGCCGAGGCAAGCACCAGCAGCGGGAGGTCTTCGGGGGACACCGGGGCATTTGATTCACTCATGCATCAACCGTAGCCTTTCCGGCGGCCGGACCGGGCCCCGCGGCATCGTCCGGCAGCCCCGGTGTCGCGGCGGGGGCCGTGGCATCGAGCTTGGCGCCCTCCACATCGACATCGGGCAGGATCCGGTCCAGCCAGCGCGGGATGTACCAGGCATGGCGGCCCAGCAGGTGCATGATCGCCGGGGTCAGCGTCATGCGCACGATGAAGGCGTCGAAGAGCACGCCGACGGCCAGGGCGAAGCCGATGGCCCGGATCATGGTCAGGTGCGAGAACACGAAACCGGCGAACACGCTGGCCATGATCAGCGCGGCGGCGGTGACCACCGGTGCCGAATGGGCGAACCCGGCCCGCACTGCGGCCTGTGCCTTCCCGCCGTGCACGTAAGCCTCGCGCATGCCCGAGACCAGGAAGACCTGGTAGTCCATGGCCAGCCCGAACAGGATGCCGGTGAGCAGGATCGGCAAAAAGCTCATGATCGGCCCCGGCACGTTCACGTCGAAGACCGAACCCAGCCAGCCCCACTGGTACACCGCCACGGTAGCTCCGAACGCGGCGGCCAGCGACAGCAGGAATCCGACGGTGGCCAGCAGCGGCACCACGATGGAGCGGAAGACCAGCAGCAGCAGGATCAGCGAGAGCCCGACGACGATGGCCAGGTACGGAGGCAGCGCTTCGGAGAGCTTCTCCGACACGTCGATCTGGGCCGCCACCTGGCCGGTGACCGCGATGGTGGAGCCGGTGGCCTGCTTGATCGAGCCGGTGGAATCACGCAGCGTGTGCACCAGCTGTTCGGTTTCGACGCTGGCCGGACCGGCCTCGGGGATCACCTGGAGCACGCCCAGGTTGTTCGCCTTGTTCACCGCGACGGGAACGGCGGCGATGACCCCGGGGACAACGCGCAGCTTGTCGGCGACGTCCAAGTTGGCCAGCTGCGCACCGGTGTGATCGAGCCCGGTCGGCAGGTCTGCCAGCACCAGCAGCGGGCCATTGTAGCCGGCTCCGAACGCCGTGCTGATGTCGTCGTACGCCTGGTAGGCGCTGGAGTTCTGCGGTTCGGCGCCGCCGTCGGGCAGCGCGGTGCGCAGCTGCGCGGCGGGGATCGCCACGATGCCCAACAGCACGATGGATGCCGCTGCCGCCAGCCACGGCCGGCGGGTGACGACGGCACCCCAACCGCGGCGACCGTCCGCATTGCGTGTCTGGGTGGCCAAATGGACCGGGTCTGCCGCTTTGGCCCAGGCCCGCTTGCTGATGAGCTTCGTCCCGATGATGCCCAGCACCGCCGGGGTCAGGGTGATGGCCAACGCCACCGCCATGGCCACGGTGAACGCCGCCGACAGGCCAAGCACTGTCAGGAACGGCAGGCCAGGAACGGCCAGCGCGGAGAGCGCGATGACCACCGTCAGGCCGGCGAAGACCACGGCGTTGCCGCTGGTGCCGGTGGCCCGACCGATGGATTCCTGCATTTCCATGCCCTCGAGGAGCTGGCGGCGGTGCCGGTGCACGATGAACAGCGAGTAGTCGATGCCCACGGCCAGGCCCAGCATCAGGGCCAGCGCCGGGGTGATCGAAGCCATCTCGATGACGCTGGACAGGGCCAGCGTGCCGCCGACGCCCGCACCCACGCCCAGCACGGCCATGACCAGCGGCAGTCCGGCAGCAACCAACGTCCCGAGCATCACCAGCAGTACGACGGCGGCGATGGCCAGGCCGAGGACTTCGGCAATGCCGAAGATGGAGGACAGGTCCTGGACGATCTCCTTGGAGTAGAACACCTCGACCCCCGATGCCACGGGTGCGGAGGCAACCTGCTGGATCTCGGTCCGGGTAGCGGAGGAGATGGCGTCGGTGGAGCCGGTGAAGGTCACATGGACGGCAGCAGTGGTGCCGTCCTTCGAGACGAAGCGCATGCCGTTAGTGGAGGCCGCGGTACGGACTCCGAGCTCGAGCTTCTGCTGGCCGTCGGCGAGCTTGGCCACGCCCTTGGCCAGGTCGGCCTCGGCCTGCGGGAGTTTGGCTTCGGCCACGTCGAGCTTCTTCTGGGCCGCATCGAGCTTCTTGGCGTTCGCTGCGATATCGGACTCGCCGGCCTTCAGCTTGGCTTCGTTGAAGACGATGGCGGCGGCACCATCGTCCACCTTGCGTTGCGCCGCCGCCAACTGGTCCGCGGCAATGGAGGTCTTGGTTCCACCGGCGCGCAGGTTGGCGGCCGCGGCATCCAGCGACTTTTTGGCGGCGGGCAGTTTGGCAGCCGCTGCGTCGAGTTGTTTTTCCTTACCGGCCAGGGTCTTCTTGGCGCTGGCCAGGGCGGTGGCCCCGGCATCCAATTTCACTTTTGCCGCGTCGAGCTGCTTCAGCGCGGCCGTGCCGGCGTCCACGTCCGCCTTGACGCCGCGCAGCGATTTGGCGCCCGCAACGGCCTGGTCGTGTCCGTCCTGCGCCTGTTTCAGGCCCGTGCGGGCAGCAGACAGCTGACCGGCCACGTCCTTGCCGGCGTCGGCCTGCTTTTCAAGGTCGGTAATCTGGGTCTTGAGTCCCGCGATGGTCGAAGCGAGCGTCGTAATCTGTGCTTCGAGCCCGGGCAGCTTTGTCAGTGCGGCGCGGCCGGTGGCGAGCTGGGACTCGAACGCGGCGCGGGACTTTCCACCCAGGAGCTTTTTCATGCCGGCCGCCTGGGCTGCCACGCCGGCGTCGAGCTTCTTCGCCTCGGCGGGCAGGTCCTGCTTGGCCTGGGCGATTTGCCGTCGTCCGTCGGCGACCTTGGCGACGCCGGCCTTGTAGGCGGCGTTCCCGGCGTCCCACTTCTTCTGCCCGGCGGCCAGACTGGCGCGGCCCGAAGCCAGTGCCGCCTTGCCCGGGGCCAGTTGGCTCCGTCCGTCGGCGAGCCTGGCCTTGCCGGCGTTGAGCTCCTTGCGTCCGGTGGCCAGCGTCACCCGGGCATCCTTGAGCTGGGCCCGGCCGTCGGTGATCTGCTTCCGGCCGTCCTCCAGTGTCTTTCGTCCGGCGGCGAGTTGTGCCTTGCCGTCGTCGAGCTTCTTCTGCCCGGTGGCCAGATCGGCGCGCGCGGTATCCAGCTTGGCTCCGGCGTCATCGATTTGGGCCTGGAGCTTGAAAGGGTCCTGGACCTCGGCGACGTCCGGGAGCTTGGACAGCTTCCCCAGCGCGGCACCGATCTCCAGCTCCTGGGTGGGGGTGAAGGCCTTGCCGTCTGCCGTGCGGTAGACGAGGGAACCGGTGCCGCCGGCGAACTCCGGCATTTCAACCTTCAGCTTGTCCAGCGTGCGCTGGGTTTCAGTGCCCGGGATCGTGAAGGTATTGCTCAGCGTGCCCATGAAGGCCACGGCGCCGATGCCGATGGCCAGCAGCAGCACGGTCCAGATGGAGACGAACATCCAGCGGCGGCGATAGGCCAGCCGGCCCAGTCGGTAGAGGAAGGAAGCCATGGTCGGATCAGGCCTTTCGTGCTGTGGAATCGGCCTGCATTCGCAGGGTGGGGAAGCCGTCGCGCAGCAGCGCGAGGGCGTTGATCAGGCTCTGTTTCAGGGCCTGCATCGACGTGTTGGAGAGGTCGTTGCCCCAGTCCTCGGCCCAGTCGACGAAGGCCGCCTTGCCGGCGCCGATGACCGAGTGCGCAAAAACCGCCACCGGGAGCCGCTGGTCGCCGCTGACGCGTTCGCGGACGATCTCGACGAGGCGGGTCGAGCAGTTTTCCCAGGATTCAAGTTGCAGCCGGCCCAGCTGGGCGTTGCCGCCGGAGAGCACGAAGAGTTCGGCCACGGGGGCGAGCAGTTCGGGGTCGGCCAGCGACTGCAGGGCGCGCACCGCGGCTTCCATGACCGGGAGGTCGTCGTGCAGCGCATCGAGGTTTTCGAGCGCGCGATTCAGGAAGTCCTCCGTCGGGACGTTCAGCGCGGCTTCCACCGAGGGGAAGTAGTTGAAGAAGGTCCGCCGGGAAACCCCGGCGGCCTCGGCGATTTCCTCCGCAGTCATGGAACCGCCGGCTCGTTGGCGCAGCAGCGACAGGGCCGCGGCGGCGATCGAGCTGCGGGTGTTTTCCTTGTTCAGCTCCCGGCGTGACGAAACGCCGGGGAAGGTCTCTGGGGGCATGCAACTACACTACGTGCAAGTTTGCATGCCGTGCAAATATTTTGGCGGGGAGTACCGTGCACAAAAAGAGCGGCCGTCGTACTTCCCGTGAGGAGTACGACGGCCACTCGTGAAACCGCGCAGGTCAGGCGTTGGCCGGTTCCTTGGCGTCCTGCCCGGACCCGGCCTCGAGGGCCTCGTCGGCAAACGGGTTGCCGTTACGCGGTGCGTTGTAGAGAGCCTCGTCGAGGATGCCTTCGCGCTTGGCGACAATCACGGGGACCAGCGCCTGCCCGGCGACGTTCAGCGCGGTGCGGCCCATGTCCAGGATCGGGTCGACGGCCAGCAGCAGTCCGACGCCGGCCAGCGGCAGGCCCAGGGTGGAGAGGGTCAGCGTGAGCATCACGACGGCACCGGTGGTTCCGGCCGTGGCCGCCGAGCCGAGGACCGAAACCAGGGCGATGAGCAGGTACTGGGTCAGGGTCAGCTCGATGTTGAAGAACTGGGCGACGAAGATCGCCGAGATGGCCGGGTAGATCGCCGCGCAGCCGTCCATCTTGGTGGTCGCACCCAGGGGCACCGCGAAGGACGCGTAGCCGGAGGGGACGCCCAGGTTGCGTTCGGTGACGCGCTGGGTCAGTGGCAGCGTGCCGATCGAGGAGCGCGAGACGAAGCCCATCTGGACCGCCGGCCAGACGCCGGAGAAGTACTGCTTGATGCTCAGCCCGTGCAGGCGCACCAATACCGGGTACAGGACGAACATCACCAGGGCCAGGCCCACGTAGATGGTCAGGGTGAACTTGCCCAGCGCGCCCATGGTGTCCCAGCCGTAGGTGGCCACCGCATTGCCGATCAGCCCGACGGTACCCAACGGGGCGATGCGGATGATCCACCACAGGATCTTCTGGATCACTGCCAGCATCGAGGTGCTGAACGCCAGGAACGGTTCGGCCGCCTTGCCGACCTTCAGGGCGGCGATGCCGACCACGACGGCGATGACCAGCACCTGGAGCACGTTGAAGTTCAACGTGGTGGTGGCCGTCGTTTCGACGACCTTGGTGGACGCGCCCAGGCCCAGGAAGTTGGACGGGATCAGGCCGATGAGGAACGACCACCAGTCGCCGGTCTTGCCGTCATAGTCCGGCGGCGTCGCCTGTCCGGTCTTGGCCCCGGGCTGGAAGACCAGACCCAGGACCATGCCGATCAGCACCGAGACGAACGAGGTGATGCCGAACCAGATGATGGTCTGCCAGGCTAGTCGCGCGGCGTTTGCGACCTGAGCCAGATTCGCGATGGAGGCCACCACGGCGAAGAAGACCAGCGGCACCACGGCCGCGCGCAACAGATTGACGTAGCTGGAGCCGATGGTTCCCAGCGTCACGCCGAGCCCGTTCGGCGTCTCGGCGGTGTGGCCGGAGTACTTGGCCAGCAGGCCAAGCAGGAGGCCGATGATCAGGGCGGCAATGATCTGCGGCCCGAAGGCAGTGGCCCAACGGGGCAGGCGCCGTACGGGCGCGGAGGTTTCGGAAGTCACCCACTGACGGTAGTGCCTGCCGTGCTTCAAGTACTACCGGGCATTTCGCCATGTTACGGAACCGGAGTGGAGGCCCGCCGTGCTCCTGCCGCGTGCCCGGGTCGAATAGGCACGGCACCGCCCCGACCAGGCACTGGACCTGGTCGGGGCGGTGCCGGGCGCAGGGGCCTGCCGATGCTGCCGGCGCCTGACCCGCGCAGGGTCAAGGAGCTTTCGCCGGGATCGGTGTGGAAGCAGGACGCGTCATTCAGTACGGCTCGCCGAGTCCAGGAAACCTGTCGATGGCGAGCCTGACCGACCGGGAGCGCGCCGTCTGGTCCGAGCTGGTGTCCGCAGGCAATGCGGGGCAGCGTGCCCAGCGGCAGTTCGCGTCGGTCAATACCGTCAAGGGCCGGCTGCGCAGCCTCTACCGCAAGCTGGGGTGCCTCCGGGAAGGTGGCTGCGCTGCGCGAGGTGCGGCGCAGCGGCCTGATCTGATCCCGGCAGGGCCAGGCACGGGGCCCCTGAGGGCGGTTGCATCCTCCAAGAACCGCAACCACGCCACGATCAATTCCAGCATTGCCGAGGGGAGGTTCACCATGTTCCGCAACACCCGAAGCCACCCTCGGGTTCACCCTCCCGTGGGCCGCAATGAGCCGCACGAAGCAACGCTGGATCGGGAACGCGCTGACGCATCCATCACTCATGCAGTGTTCGACGTGCCCGGCGTCTTGCAGGGTCCTGGCCTTAACCACGGGACGGTAGCCGTTCTCCGCTCCGTCGGTTCGGGGCCCGGCCGGCCCCTGGACGCGCCTTCCGGCGGGTCCAGCGGACGGCCGCATCGGGGCGATTCCTAGCCGAGCAGTGCACGGCCCAGAGTGTCGAGGCCCACCGAACCCAGACGCAGCGCCTCGCTATGGAACGCCTTTTCGTCATAGCGCTCGCCGGCGGCGGCGCGCCGGGCATCGCGGATCTGTTCCCAGAGCCGCTGCCCCACCTTGTATGAGGGGGCCTGGCCCGGCCAGCCCAGGTAGCGCGTGTACTCGAACTTCAGCTGGCCCTCGGAGATGTCCAGGTTCTTCTCCAGGAAGCCGAAGCCCTTCTCGCTGGTCCAGGTGCCGGTGCCCCAGCGTTCGGGAACGGGCAGTTCAAGGTGCACGCCGATGTCGAAGACGACGCGGGCTGCGCGCAGGCGCTGGGCATCGAGCATGCCCATGTAGTCGCCGGGGTCGGAGAGGTAGCCCAGGTCGGCCATGAGCTTCTCTGCGTACAGGGCCCAGCCCTCGCCGTGCCCGGAGACCCAGCAGGCGTTGCGGCGCCAGTCGTTGAGCGTGTCGCGGGCCAGCACCGCCGTGGCGACCTGCAAATGGTGGCCCGGGACGCCCTCGTGGTAGACGGTGGTCAGTTCGGCCCAGGTGGTGAACTCGTCCTCGCCCTCGGGGACGGACCACCACATGCGTCCAGGGCGGGCGAAGTCGTCCGACGGGCCCGAGTAGTAGATGCCGCCATCCTGGGTGGGTGCGATCATGCACTCGAGCCGGTCCATCGGGGCAGGGATCTCGAAGTGCGTGGACGCCAGCGATGCCAGCGCCGCATCGGACTTCTCCTGCATCCAGGCCTGCAGTGCTGCCGTGCCCTTGAGCTGGCGGGCCGGATCGGCGTTGAGGGAGGCCTTGGCCTGATCGATGGTGGCCCCGGGGAGGATCTTGTGCGCCGTGGCCTCCTGCTCGGCGATGATCGCGTCGAGCTCGGCCACGCCCCAGGCGTAG
Source organism: Paeniglutamicibacter cryotolerans (assembly GCF_014190875.1). Lineage (NCBI taxonomy): Bacteria > Bacillati > Actinomycetota > Actinomycetes > Micrococcales > Micrococcaceae > Paeniglutamicibacter > Paeniglutamicibacter cryotolerans. The sequence goes on from NZ_JACHVS010000001.1 coordinate 2,341,694, forward strand.
GTCTCCTCGAGATCGACCTCAGCGCCCAGGAAGCGGCGGGACATGAGCGCATAGTATTCGCGGCCCACGGCATCCTTCTCCGGAGCCTGGGGCAGCAGCTCGGCCTCGAGCACGTCGGCCAGCCGGAGGTAGGCGGCGTTGGCCGCGGCGGCGCCGGTGGCCAGCCGCTCGACGGTGGCCGGGGGGAGATCCGGCTGCGCCGTGGCCAGCGAGTCGAAGAAGCCCCCGGTCTTGGCATAGCCGCGGGACTGCTCGGCGGCGATCAGCACCTGGCGACGGGCGGAGACATGGCCGCGGGCCTGCGATGTGCGCAACGAAGCGGTGAAGCCTTCCAGCGCGGCGGGCAGGTTGTGCATGCGTTCGGCGATATGTCCCCACTGTTCCGGGGTGTCCTGGGGCATCAGGTCGAAGATGGCGCGGGCGCTCTGCACCACCGACTCGATGTTATTCAGCTCGGTGATGCCCGTGGCGTGGATTTCCACCTCCAGGCCCAACCGCTCGGTCATCGCGTCGAGGGTGACCGCATCGACCGCGTCGACGGGTTCCAGCCCGGCCAGCTGCCCGAGCGTGTGGCTCGCGGCGTCGGCCATGGCATCGATGCCGGCGGGGGAGTAGTCGGCGTAGCCGGACTCGCTGCCCGGCAGGCCAAGCGAGGTGGCGAACTCCGGGCTCAGCTCCAGCAGGCGGTTGTAGTAGGCGGTGGCGACGGCATCGATGGGCGTGGGCCGGCGCGCGGCGGGAGTGGCGTTGGTCATGCCCACCAGCCTAAACGCTTGTGAAGCCTTTGTTGAAGGGTTTTGCCGGATTGGATTTCGCCGGCTGGCGGGGACGGGGTGGTCCCCACCGGCCGGCGACCGGGTTTTCGCTTAGAGCCGGCCGCTGCGCCAGGGGCCGGGAGCAGCCGCCAGCGCGAGCCGTCGACGTGCCTTGCGGCGGCGTTCGGATGGGCCGGTGGCTGCCGGGGGCGCCGATGCCGAGGCGGCACCGAGTGCCAGCACTACGGCCGTGACGGCGGCGATTTCCTCCTCGGACGGGTTGCCCGCAGTGAATTCCAGTACCGGGACCGGGTCGGCGCTCACAGCGGGATGTTCCCGTGCTTCTTGGCCGGCAGTGAGGCGTGCTTGTCCCGCAGGGCGCGCAGCCCGCGAACAATCTGCAGGCGCGTGTCGGCCGGGGCGATGACCGCATCCAGGTAGCCGAGCTCGGCGGCCTGGTACGGGTTGAGCAGTTCGGCCTCGTAGCCCTCGATGATCTCGGTGCGGCGTGCCTCCACGTCGCCTCCGGCTGCCTCGACGGCGGCGAGGTCCCGGCGGTAGAGGATGTTGACGGCGCCCTGGGCGCCCATGACGCCGATCTGGGCGGTGGGCCAGGCCAGGTTCAGGTCGGCGCCGAGCTTCTTGGAGCCCATCACGATGTACGCTCCGCCGTAGGCCTTGCGGGTGATCACCGTCAGCTTCGGCACGGTGGCCTCGGCATAGGCGTAGAGCAGCTTGGCGCCGCGGCGGATGATGCCGGCGAACTCCTGGTCCTTGCCGGGCAGGAAGCCGGGTACGTCGACCAGGGTCAGGATCGGGATGTTGAACGCGTCGCAGTTGCGCACGAAGCGGGCGGCCTTCTCCGATGCGGCGATGTCCAGCGTGCCGGCGAACTGCATCGGCTGGTTGGCGACGATGCCGATGGTGGCACCCTCGACGCGGGCGTAGCCAATCATCACGTTCGGCGCGTAGAGCGCCTGCATCTCCAGGAAGTTGCCGTCATCGACGATGTGCGAAATCACGGTGCGCATGTCGTAGGGCTGGTTGGCCGAGTCCGGGACCAGCGCGTCGAGCTCGAGGTCCTCGGCGGTGAGCTCCAGTTCCTGGTCCGAGTCCAGCAGCGGGGCCTCGGTGATGTTGTTCGAGGGGAGGAATTCGAGCAGTTCCTTGCAGAACTCGATGGCGTCGGACTCGTCGGAGGCCAGGTAGGTGGCGGTGCCCGTGGTGGCATTGTGCTGGCGCGCGCCGCCGAGGGTCTCCATGTCCACTTCCTCGCCGGTGACCGTCTTGATCACGTCGGGGCCGGTGATGAACATGTGGCTGGTCTTGTCGACCATGATCACGTAGTCGGTCAGCGCGGGGGAATACGCTGCGCCGCCGGCGCACGGGCCCATGATCAGCGAGATCTGCGGGACGACGCCCGAGGCGTGCACGTTGTTGCGGAAGATGTCGGCGAACATGGCCAGCGAGGCCACGCCTTCCTGGATGCGGGCGCCGCCGCCGTCGTTGATGCCGATGACGGGGCAGCCGTTGCGCAGCGCGAATTCCTGCACCTTAACGATCTTTTCACCGTTGACCTGGCTCAGTGAGCCGCCATAGACGGTGAAGTCCTGCGAGTAGACGGCGACCATGCGCCCGTCGACGGTGCCGTAGCCGGAGACCACGCCATCGCCCAGTGGGCGCTTGGACTCCATGCCGAAGGCGGTGGAGCGGTGCACGACCAGTGCGTCGAATTCGATGAAGGAGCCGTCGTCCAGCAGCATGTCGATGCGCTCGCGGGCCGTGTGCTTGCCCTTCGAGTGCTGGCGTTCGATGGCGGCCAGACCGCTCGGTGCCATGCTGGCTGCCTGGCGGCGGCGGAATTCCGCGATCTTCCCGGCTGTGGTGGACAGGTCGATCGCTGCCACGGCGTCGTCGGTACGGCTCTCGGTCATCCCGGGGCTCCCTTGGAGTTAGGTAGTAGTAGGAATGGCACAACGAACATGCCATCTCAGCCAGTCTAGTGACGCGAACGACGCCCACGGTTGTAGGAACCCTACAAATTATTCGGGGAGCAATCCGGGGTCGGCGGCCGGTGCGGGGATCGGCGCGGGTTCGGCGCGCCCCTCGGGGGGATGCCGAAAAATAAGTTACTTACGGGTAATAATTGACTGTTTCCTCCAGTAGTGTGGGTCGCATGAGCGAATCGAGCACCCCGGAAAACGCCGGAACCCTGGCCGGACGCACCATCCTGATGAGCGGGGGCAGCCGCGGCATCGGGCTGGCCATCGCCCTGCGCGCCGCAGCGGACGGAGCCAACGTGGCGATCCTGGCCAAGACCGGATCCCCGCACAAGCAGCTGGAGGGAACCGTGCATTCCGCCGCCGCCGCAATCGAGGCGGCCGGCGGCCGCGCGCTGGCGATCGTGGGCGACGTGCGCAACGACGAGGACGTGGAGCGCGCCGTCCGGGCGGCCGTCGCGGCGTTCGGCGGCATCGACATCGTGGTGAACAATGCCTCCGCCATCGACCTCTCGGACACCTCGGCGCTGTCCATGAAGAAGTACGACCTGATGCAGGACATCAACGTCCGCGGTTCATTCCTGCTCTCCAAGACGGCACTGCCGGCCCTGCGGGAGGGCACTAACCCGCACATTCTCACGCTTTCGCCGCCGCTGAACCTGGACCCGAAATGGGCCGGGGCGCACCTGGGCTACACCATGTCCAAGTACGGGATGTCGCTGACCACGCTCGGGCTGGCGCAGGAGCTGCGCGCGGACGGGATCGGGGTGAATTCGCTGTGGCCGGCGACGCTGATCGACACCGCGGCGATCCGGGCCATGCCCGGCGGCGAGCAGCTGGTCCGCGCCGCGCGCAGTCCGCGGATCGTCGCCGATGCCGCCCATGCGATCCTTCTCTCCGATGCCCGCACCCACACCGGAAACTTCCATACGGACGAGTCGGTGCTCGCCGCGGCCGGGGTCACCGACCTGAGCGTTTACTCCCTGGGCGCGCCCGAGGACCGGCTGATTCCCGACATCTTCCTGTAGCCCCGGGAGGATGTGCGCGGAGGGACGGCGGCGTCGACGGGTGCGGGCTCTGGAACAATTGTCGGTGCCCACCGATAAGCTGGGACGCATGAGTGCCACGATGCCCACAGACCCCGGAGCCCCCGGCCCAGACGCGGAGCCAGGGGAGAACCGCCCGCCGCTGGATGCCGCCGTCCTGGCCCGGCGGCTGGTACGGCCCGCCGGCGCCTTCGCCGTGCTCGACATCGTCGAGGACACCGGCTCCACCAACATCGATTTGGCCGACCGGGCCCGGGGCAGCCGGTATGACCTGGATGACCTTACCGTCCTCAGTGCCGAGCACCAGAGCGCCGGTCACGGCAGGTTGGGACGCGGCTGGAGCGCTCCGGCGCGCAGCTCGCTGGCTGTCAGCGTGTATTTCGCCCCCGGCCCGCCGGCCGGTTTTGCCCCCGCCGGCTACCCCTGGCTCTCGATGCTCTGTGCGTTGGCGCTGAGCGAGGCACTGGAAGCCGTGGCAGGCATCGACGCCGCCATCAAGTGGCCCAACGACGTGATTTCCGGGGGGGCCAAGATCTCCGGGCTGCTCGCCCAGCTCCTCCCGGGCGCCGGGGCCCCGGCGGTGATCGTCGGAGCCGGGGTGAACGTGTCGCTGAGCGCCGGGGAACTGCCGGTGCCCACGGCCACCTCGGTGCTGCTGCGCGGCGGAACCTGCCTGGATCGCACCGAACTGCTGGCCGGCTACCTGGAACGGCTCGGAGCGCTCTACGGCGGTTTTCGCTCGGTGGCGGGAAACCCCGAGCTGCCGTTCGCAGCCGGGGGCCCGGTCGAGGCCGGCCTGCGCGTACGGGTATCGGCGGCCATGGCTACGCTGGGGGAACGGGTCCGGGCCGAACTGCCCGGGGGAACCGAGCTGATCGGCGAGGCGACGGGGCTGGGCAGCGACGGGTCGCTGCTGGTCCGCACCGCCGACGGCAAGAACCATAGCGTGCTCGCCGCGGATGTGATCCACCTGCGCCGGGCCGACGGATCCTATGCCTGACGGGCGCGCCGCCACCGAAGCGCCTAGAATTGGAATGTTGGAGTGCCGGCCCGCGGGGCCGGAGGATGTGAAAGGTTCGCGTGGATGCGGTTGCGGTTAGAGCGGACCGAACGCGTCATCGTCAAAACCAGGGCCCACCCCCGGGCGCTCCGCCGTCCGCTGTTCGCCGGCTACCTGCTGCTGGCCGTCTTCCCCTTTGCCTTGGCGTTCCTCAGCAGGGGAAACCTGCCCGATGCCCTGGCCTCGATGGCGCCGGCCTTGTCGGTGGGCGCGGCGGTGCTCGGTGCGCTGCTGTTCATCTGGTGGTGCCTGCGGCCGCTGTGGAAATGGAACCGGCACCTCACCTACCTGACCAACCGGCGCCTGATCGCCAAGGCCGGGACCCTGACAACGGGCGAGACGGTGAGCCTGTACGCGGTGCACGGCATCAACGTCCAGGCCCGCGCCGAGGGCGGCCCGGGGACCCTGCGCATCGCCGCTGGGGAGAAGCAGGCCGTCTACCGGAACCTGCCGGGCGTGCATAAAATGGCGCACCTGGTGCAGGAGGCGATCATGGCGCTGCCACGTGGCCTGCGGGTTGATGGTGTAAATATGGAAGTCAACGAAACAACCGATGGGACCGAACATGGATGACCGGCAGCTGGCGACGGGCTCGCAGCCCCTGGCCCCGACGGCCGCCTCCGTGGCGGCCCGGGCCGGAGCCCAGCGGCCCGCAGCTGACGAGCCGCTGCCCTTCGCCGACGAGAGCGGCAGGCAGGCTCAGGCAGACCCGCATGGGAATGCCGACGCAGAGCCCTCGACCGCTGAAGTCGCCCCGGATGCCACGGGCGAGCCGGGCGAACCAAACGGGCCGGGTGAAGCGACGGAAAGCCAGGAACCGGACCCCGCCTCGACCCCGTTGTCCTCCCGGGACGCCGCCCGAGCATTGGAACGCAGGCTGCTGGGCGCCGAACGCACCATGCGCCGGCGCGAAGTGGCCCAGGGTGCCGGAGTCTCGCTGCTTTCGGCGCGCAAGCTCTGGCGCGCCATCGGCTTCCCGAACCTGGGCGACGAGGAAGTCTTCTTCACCGCTGTCGATCAGGAGGCGCTGCTGACCATGGTCGGTATGGTGCGTGAAGGCACCCTGACCGAGGAAACGGCCATCTCGCTGACCCGGTCCATCGGACAGATGACTGACCGCATGGTGGTCTGGCAGGTTGAGGCGCTGGTGGAAGACATGGTCCAGAACCAGGGCATGAGCGACCCCGAGGCCCGCCGTCAACTCGTGCACCTGCTACCGGACCTGCTCGAACCGCTGGAGGAACTGCTTGTCTACTCCTGGCGCCGGCAGATGAACGCCGCCGTGCACCGGTTGGTGCTGCGCGCCGAATCCGGGCTGGCGGCCAGCGCCGAGGGCCGCGACGGGTCCGAGGACGACGCACCCCTGCCCTTGGCCCGCGCCGTGGGCTTCGCCGACCTGGTCTCCTACACCTCGCTGTCGCGGCGCATGAACGAGCGCACGCTGGCCCAGCTGGTGCAACGCTTCGAGAACAAGTGTGCAGAGGTGATCTCGGTCGGCGGCGGGCGGCTGGTGAAGACGATCGGCGACGAAGTGCTCTTCATCGCCGAGACGCCGCAGGCAGGGGCGCAGATCTCGCTGGCCTTGGCGCGCGAGTTCCGCGAGGACGAGTTCCTGCCCGACACCCGCGTCTCGCTGGTCTGGGGCCGGGTCCTTTCGCGCCTGGGCGACATCTACGGGCCCACGGTGAACCTGGCGGCCCGGCTGACCTCGCTGGCCGAACCCGGTACGGTGCTCATTGATTCGCTCACTGCCGCGACGCTGGCGGATGACGACCGGTTCGTGCTCGAGCCGATGGAAACCACGTCCGTGCGCGGCTTCGGTGACATCAATCCGGTCCGCCTGGCACCGGGCAAGGGCGAGGGACTGGTGCTTGACTAGGCGCCACTCGGGGAGGGTCCATCCGGTTCAGCTCATCGGTTAGACTTATTCCGCGAAGGGTCCCGGCACTGGGTTGCCGTGGTGCCGCAGGACTCGAACACGAAGGTCACAAGCATGTCCCGTCGGGGATTCGAAGCACTCCGCTCCACCGCTTTCAAGGCGTCCGCGCTGACGGTTGCCGCCGCGATCGCCGTGACCGGTGCCGTGTTCTACCCCGGATTCGACACGGCAGACGTCGAACTCAACGACGGCGGCGTCTGGGTGGTCAACAAGGCGGCGAACAAGGTCGGGCACCTGAACTACCAGTCCAGGACGCTGGACGGCGGCCTGCTCACCCCGATCCCCTCCTACGACCTGGCCCAGAACGCCGACAAGGTCTTCGTGCGCAACCTGCAACAGGCGTCGCTGACCACCATCGACCCGGCCATGGTGGCCTTTGCGGATGACAATTCGATGCCGGCGAACACCGAGTTCTCCTATGGCTCAAAGGTCATCGCCGTAGCCGACGCCGACCGCGGCATGGTGTACGGGACCACCACGGCGCAACTGGCCGGATTCGCCTCGCAGGACAATGAACCGCTGCTCGATGCCACCGGGCGCGCGCTGAGCGTGGTCGGGGCAGACGACACCATCTGGGCTGTCGACCTGCAGGAAAGCCGTTTCCTGAGCTTCACTGCGCAGCCCGATGGCAGCTTCGCGCAGGGCCCGGAGCAGCGGATCGATGGCATCGACTCGATGGCCGAGCCCCAGCTGAGCGCCGTGGGGGACACCGCTGTGCTCTTCGACGCAGCCGACGGCCGCCTGATCACCTCCACCGGCATCACCACGACTCTGCCCGATCCGGGCCGGGCTCGCCTTCAGGTCCCCGGACCGGAGACCGGCGCCGTGGCCATCGCGCTGGGCGACCGCCTCGCCGAGGTTCCCCTGGACGGATCAGCCCCGATATACACGCAGCCCGGCGCCGGCGGCCGGCCGATCGCCCCGGTGCGGGTCGGCGGCTGCACCCACGCCGTCTGGACCAGTGGCGGCAGCTACCTGCGTTCCTGTGACGATGCCGCCCAGGACGAATCGGTGCCGGTCCCCGGGCTCGGCGCAGGAGCCGAGCTGGCCTTCCGCGTGAACCGCGACGTCGTGGTGCTCAACGACGTGACCAGCGGGCGCGTCTGGCTGGTCAACGACGGGCTGCAGGTGGTGGATAACTGGTCTGACCTGGATCCGCCCAAGGGCAAGGGCAAGGCAAAGGACGAGGACTCCAAGGAGATCACCGACGCCATCGAACTGCCCAAGCGCGGGGTCAAGAACAAGGCGCCGATCGCCAAGGCCGACAGGTTCGGTGTCCGCGCCGGACGGACCACGCTGCTGCCGGTGCTCTTCAACGACGTGGACCCCGACGGGGACCTGCTGGTGGCCAAGCTCAGCGGCAAGCAGCCGACCATCGGTACGCTGCAGGCCATCTACGACGGCACCGGCTTCCAGCTGGTCGTCCCCGAGAAGGCATCTGGCACCACGTCCTTCAGCTACCAGGCTGCCGACGGGCGCGGCGGCTTTGATACGGCGCGGGCGAGCATCCGGGTGGTTCCCGACTCCGAGAACAACGCACCGAACCAAGAGCGGATCACCACGCTGCGCGTGCGCCAGGGCGAGTCGGTGACCCAGAACGTGCTCACCGACTGGTCCGATCCGGACGGGGATGACCTGCAGCTGATCGGCGGGGAATCAAAGGACGGCGATGTGGTGCGGGTGCGCCCGGACGGCTCGCTGACCTTCCAGGACGGCGGCAAGAAGGCCGGACGCAAGGAAATTACCATTCAGGTCTCCGACGGGCGCGAGGGCACCCAGGGCCGGATCATCGTCGAAACCCTCACCGCACCCACCATCCCACCGCTGACCACCACCGACCACGTGGTCGCAAACGCCGGGGACCAGGTCTCCTTCGCGCCGCTGTCCAACGATGCGGACCCCTCGGGAGCCGGGCTGCGCCTGGCCGGGATCGACGACGTGGAGGGGCTGGAACTGAACGCCAACCCCGACGCCGGCACGGTGACGCTGCGCGGCAAGCGCGAGGGCACCTACTACGCCAAGTACGTGGCGACCAACGGCCCGGCCAGCGCGCCGGGACTGGTCCGCATCGACATCAGGAAGCCCGAGGGCAACGCCGGGAACCCGATAGCCGTGCGCGACACCGGGCTGCTGCCGGCCGGCGGCAACGTGCTGGTGAATGTGCTCGGCAACGACTCGGACCCCGCCGGTGGCGTGCTGGTGCTCACCGGCACCGATGCCCCGGCCAAGGCCCCGTTTTCCGTTTCGGTGGAACGCAACTCGTTCGTGCGCATCACCGACGTGCGCGGGCTGACCGAACCCATGAAGGTCAGCTACACGGTCTCCAACGGGACCGGTAGTGCCACCGGCGAGATCACTGTCATCCCGGTCCCGGCACCCCCGCGCCTGGAACCGCCGCGACCCGCGCCTGACAACGTGGTGGTGCGTGCCGGCGACGTCTCCACCGTCCGCGTGCTGGAAAACGACGTGCACCCCAACGGCGCCGAACTCACCCTGCTGCCCGGACTGAAGGAAGCGGACGGCATCGGCGCCGGGTCGCTGATCTCCGTCGCCGACGCCACTGTACGCTTCCGCGCCGGGGACTTCGGCGGCAAGCCGGCCCGCGTCTCGGTGGTCTATACGGTGGCCGGTCCCGACGGGCAGAAGGCAGATGCCCGCATCAACTTCCACATCCAGCCGATGAACGCTGCTGCCAACGCGGCACCGGCACCCGAAGCCGTCACCGGACGGGTTTTTGCCGGCGGGCGGACACTGCTGCAGGTGCCGCTGGACGGGATCGACCCCGACGGCGACTCCGTCTCGCTGATCTCCCTCGGCGCAGCACCGACGAAGGGCAGCGCGCGGATCCGCGGCGGCGCCATCGAATACACCGCCTCCCGGGGCGCCTCGGGCACCGACGTGTTCACCTACGTGGTCGAGGACCGGCCCGGCGCCCGCGCCACCGGCACCGTGATGGTGGGCATCGCCCCGCTCTCCACCAAGAACAACCCGCCGGTCGCCGTCAACGACTCGATCACCGTCCGGCCCTCCCGCCCCGTCTCCGTCGACGTGTTGGCCAACGACACCGACCCCGACGGGGACCCGGTGGCGCTGCTCGATGACTTGAACTCCGGCAACGGGGTGCAGGCAGCGGTGAAGAACGGGCGCATCGTGATCACTGCGCCCCCGGAGAAGGGCTCGGTCTCCACCCGCTACTCGGTCAGCGACGGGCGCGGCGGCAAGGCAAGCGCCACGCTGAGCGTCGAGGCCGATCCCCAGGCCCGGCTGCTTCCCCCGATCGCCCGCGACGACAGGGTCTCCAACCAGGACATCGTCGGAAAGGACAAGGTCTCGGTGCCGCTGCTGCTCAACGACGAGGACCCCGACGGGCGCATCGATGACCTGGTTATCACGCTGCCGGAAAAGCCAGCCGGCGTGGTGCTCGACGCAGATGCACTGGTGGTGCCGGTGCGCGCCGATCCACAGGTCATCGCGTACACCATCACCGACCCGGACAAGCTCACCTCCACGGCATTCGTGCTGGTGCCCGGCGTCGGTGTCGATGGCCCCGCACCGGCGCTGCGCAGCGACGTTCCCCGGGAGGTCATGGCCGGCGATACCCTGGCCCTGAAGCTCGGTGACATCGTTGCGGTGCGCGATGGACGCAGCCCCCGGCTGACCGGCGAGGCAAAGGCCTCATCGGTACCGCAGAGCACCGGGGCCCTGGTCCGCTCGGCCACCGGGCTTGCCTTCACCTCCGACAAGGCCTACTCGGGCCCGGCATCTGTCACCTTCGAGGTCACCGACGGCAAGGGCCCGGACGATGCCGAGGGAAAGACAGCAGTACTCTCGCTGCCCATCACTGTGCTCCCGCGCCCCGAGGAAAACCAGCCCCCGACGCTGCAGTCCAACGCCCTGCAGGTCGCTGCTGGCGAGGGTGCCGCGACACTTGACCTGCGCGCAACGGCCACCGACCCGAACCCGGACGACGTGCCCAAGCTGGCCTTCGCGCTGGGTGCCAACCCGATCGCCGGGCTCGATGTCGCGCTCGTGGACGGGCACACGCTGAGTGTCAGCGCACCGGCCAACACTCCCAAGGGCACGGCCGGCACGCTGACCGCGACCGTGACCGACGGCCGCTCCGACCCGGTCCCGGCCACGATCGAGGTGGCTGTGCTGGCATCCACCCGCGAGCTTCCAGTGGCGAACCCCGATACCGTGTCCGACGCACACCAGGGCCGGCCCGTAGCCATCGACGTGTTGGCCAACGACCACAACCCCTACGCCGGGGAGGGGGAGCTGAAGCTGATCTCCGCCACGGCCACGCAGGGCGAGGGCGGCATCGAGGTCCGCGGGAGCAAGCTGGCAGTCACTCCGGCGGACGACTTCGTGGGCACGCTGCTGGTGCAATACACCATCGGTGACATGACCGGGGATCCGGACCGGCAGGTCAGCGGCACGGCATCGGTGAACGTGCTCGGGCGCCCCGCTGCGCCGGGACTGCCACTGGTTGAATCCAGCGGTGACCGCACAGTAGCGCTGCGTTGGGACGCCCCGGCGAACAACGGCTCGGACATCACCCACTACACCGTCACCGGCGACGGTGTCTCCCAGCGCTGCGCCACGACCACCTGCACGCTCACCGGGCTGACAAACGACAAGGCCTACACCTTCAGCGTCACTGCGACGAACGCCGTGGGCGAATCGGACCCCTCGGCAGCCTCGGCCGAGGCCAGGCCCGATGTCGAGCCGGAGCAGCCCGCCCCGCCGACCACCACCTACGGCGACCAGGAGGTGGCTGTTGCCTGGATGACACCGGTCTCCAAGGGCTCACCGGTCACCAGCTACGCGTTGGAGATCTCCCCGGCCCCGGCCAACGGGATCTCCCAGGTCACCGGCATCACCTCCACCGGGTATACGGCCACGGGGCTGGCCAACGGCACCGCCTACCAGTTCCGCGTCCAGGCGCTGAACTCGGCGGACAAGCCATCGGAATTCAGCTCCTACTCCACCGCCGAGATCCCCGCGGGAAAGCCGTTCACACCGGATGCCCCGGTCGCCGAACGCGTGGAATCGGTCGTCGACGGCGGGTCGGTCGCCGTGCGCTGGAGCGCCCCGGGTGACAACGGCGCCTCGCTGCAGCAGTACACGCTGCGCGTCTTCGAGGGCGGCTCGGTGGTCCGCACCATCGACGCCATCGCCGCCGGAACCACCGGGCAGACGCTGACCGGGCTCAAGGCCACCGGTTCCTACTCGTTCGGCGTCACTGCCCGGAACAAGGCCGGTGCCTCCGAGCCCAGTGCCCGTTCCAACGCCGTGACACCGTACGGGCGCCCGGGCTCGATGGCCAAGCCGAAGGCCACGGCGACCGGGACCTCGAACCAGGTGCGGCTTCAGTTCACCGCCCCGGCGGCAAACGGCTCGCCGATTACCGGATACCAGGTCTCAGGTGGCGGTGGCAGCTGGACTGCCATCTCCGGCCCGGGCGCCATCGTCGGCACAGCGGCAAACGGGACACCGCAGTCCTGGGCCGTGCGTGCCCTCAACGCCGCCGGTCCGGGCCCGGAAAGCAGCATGTCAGCTCCTGAATCCTCCTACGGCCCGCTGTCCGATGGCGGCGGGCGCTCGGCCAACCACAACGACAACTCGGTCACGTTCACCTGGAACGCCAACGACAACTCCTACGCCAACGGCCGCCCGGTCACGCTGAAGGTCACAGCCAACGGCTCAGCGGTCAACGCCGCGTCCGGCCGGCACACCGTGGGCGGCCTGGGCTATTCGACCAAGGCGACCCTGGTGGTCACCGCCACCGATACGCAGGGCCAAAGCGCCAGCTGGACCATCGATGACACCACCAATCCGGCACCGCCGCCGCCGAAGGTACCGTCTGTGGCGCTCAAGCGAGGTTCCTTCATCAACGACGGAACCACCTGCACCATCAACTGCTACAAGTACAACGTACAGCTGCAGGACCTGGCGGGCAGCACGAACTACGAGGTCAAATGCATGAGCAGCCAAGGGGAAATCGACGACATCCCGCAGAACGTCACCACCGACGCTGCCGGCAACTGGGGTCCCGGAGACATTCCCTGCTGGGTCGGAAAGGGCTACGGTAATCCGTTCTGGGCCGAGGTCGGCGGGATCAGCTCGAACCGGGTTCCCGACTGGTGACCGGCACTGCAGCACCGATGCCCATGACGAAGCACCGATTTCCAGGAGACGACAGATGACGATGACCACCGAGCAGGCCGAATGGTTTGCGGGGACCTTTGAACGCCTCTCGGCGAACATCGGCACGGCTGTGCTGGGCAAGGAGCACCCGGTGCGCCTGGTGCTGACCGGGCTGCTGGCCGAGGGCCATATCCTGCTCGAGGACGCCCCGGGCACCGGCAAGACGATGTTGGCCCGGGCCCTGTCGGCGACGGTGCAGGGGCGCCATGCGCGCATCCAGTTCACCCCCGACCTGCTGCCATCGGACGTCACCGGCATCACCGTCTACGACCAGAAGAGCGGGGAATTCACCTTCCACCGCGGCCCGATCTTCGCCAACATCGTGCTGGCGGACGAGATCAACCGGGCATCGCCCAAGACCCAGTCGGCGCTGCTGGAGGTCATGGAGGAGCACCGGGTCACGGTCGACGGGACGACCTACGCGCAGGAGCGCCCGTTCCTGGTCATTGCCACGCAGAACCCGATCGAGCAGGCCGGGACGTATCGGCTGCCCGAGGCACAGCTGGACCGCTTCCTGATCAAGACATCGATCGGCTACCCGGACCGCGAGGCAACGGTGGCACTGCTGGCCGGTGCCGGGACCCGCGACCGTTCGGCTGCGCTGAGCCCGGTCATCACCACCGCGGCCGTGGCGGAGATGATCGACCTGGCAGCCACGGTGCACGTGGACGTGAGCGTGCTTGACTACGTGGCCCGGCTGACCGAGGCCACCCGCGAGAGCCCGGACACCCGGCTCGGTGTATCGGTGCGTGGCGCGCTGGGGATGGTCCGTGCAGCGAAGGCCTGGGCGGCGTCCGCCGCGCGCAACTACGTGCTGCCCGATGACATCAAGGAGCTGGCTCCCTACGTGTTCACGCACCGCCTGGTGCTTGACCCGGAGGCCGAATTCGCCGGTGCCACGGCACAGGGCGTCATTGAACGCATGCTCATCGAGGTCCCGGCACCGCAGCATGCCGAGGCGCGGTCCTAGGGCCCGAAGGCACCGGAAGATGAACAGCACACCAGTACCGGGCCCGGCCCGGGCATTTCCCGCCGTGTGGTGGCGCCGCGCCACTGCCCGTGCGGCGACCCTGCGCACCCCGGCCGTCGACCGGGCACTGGCGGCATCCGGCGCCCGGATCGCACCGGTGCTCGATGTCATCACGCCGCTGGGCCGGCTGCTGGCGGGGATCTCGGTGCTTGGCTGGGTCCTGGGCCTGGCCTTCGGCTGGCAGGAGGCGAAGGTCGCCGCGCTCATGGGCACGCTGCTGCTGGTACTGGCCATCGGTTTCATCCTGGGCCGCTCCATCTACTCCGTGACACTGGACCTGAACCGGACCCGGGTCGCGGTGGGGGACCGGGCTGTGGGCGGCATCGACGTGTCAAACGCCTCGGCGCGCCAGCTGGCGCCCTCCGTGATGGAACTGCCGGTGGGCCGGGCAGTTGCCCGTTTCAGGGTGCCGCGGCTGACCGCCGGACAAACGCACCAGGACCTGTTCACCATCCCCACGGCCCGGCGCGCCGTGCTCTTGGTGGGCCCGGTGCGCACTGTGCGCCAGGACCCGTTCGGGCTGCTGCGCCGGGCGGTGCGCTGGACCGGTGCCGTCGAGCTCTTCGTGCACCCGGTGACCACCGCGCTGGACGGTGCCTCTGCCGGTTTCATCCGCGACCTCGAGGGAGTGCCGACCCGCGACCTGAGCGACTCCGATGTCTCCTTCCACGCGCTGCGTGACTACGTGCCGGGGGACGACCTGCGCCACGTGCACTGGAAATCCACCGCACGCACCGGCACCATGATGGTGCGCCAGTTCGAGGAGACCCGCCGCTCGCACATCGCCTTGTCGCTGAGCACTGCTGCCACCGACTACCTGGAGCCCGGGGACTTCGAGCTGGCAGTGAGCGTGGCAGCATCGATCGGCCGCCAGGCCATAGCCGAGCAGCGCAAGCTCGACGTGCTGACCCAGACCGGGCCGCTGCGCACCGACTCGGGGCGCCGGCTGCTCGATGACCTGACCCGGGTGCAGGCGGCCGACGGGTGCGCAGCGCTGGCAACGCTCAGCCGCACCACGGCCGATGCCGTCCCGAACGCGTCGGTCGCTTTCCTCATCACCGGCCCCGGCACCACGGCGGCACAGCTGCGGGCAGCAGCCATGCACGTTCCACTGGGGGTGCGGGCCCTTGCCATCCGCTGCGGCGGTTCGCTGGAAACCGGCAGGTCGGGCATCGGTGAACTGACTGTGCTCTCGCTCGGAGCACTGGATGACCTGGGCCTGCTGCTGCGCAAGGCAGCCGCATGAGGGCCGCCAGGACCACCCGGACAGCCAGGACCACGACGGGTACCGGTTCCCCGGCACGGCGGCTAGTGGACGCCGGAGCTCTGTTTTTGGCACTGGGCGCCGGGATGCTGGGGCTGAACTCCACCTTCGCCGGGGATCCGCGCTACCTGCTTGCCGGTTTCGGTTCGATCGTGCTGGGCCTGGGTATCGCCTCCGCGAAGGTGCGGTTCGGGCTGGGCTTCGCAGCAACGGCCGGCATCGTACTGGGCACCTACGTGCTTTTCGGCACGGTGCTGGCCACGCCGACCGAGGCAACAGCCGGCGTGCTGCCCAACGCCGAGTCGCTGCGCACGCTGCTGGCCGGTGTGGTGCTGTCCTGGAAGGGCCTGCTGACGGTGGCGGCGCCCGTGGGCATCGGCGGGGGCATGCTGGTGGTGCCGTTCTTCTCCGGGTTGCTCACGGCGCTGGCCGCCGGGCTGGCCGCCTGGCAATGGCGGCGCCCCGCGCTGGCCTTGGTACCCGTGGCGCTGCTGTTCGTGCTGGGCATCGCCCTGGGCACCCGGGATGCGCCGCTGCCGGAGCTGCGCGGGCTGGTGCTGGTGATGGTTTCCGTCGGCTGGCTGGCGCATGTGAAGGTGCGGGACACGGAACGGGCCGCCACAGCCGCCAGCGCCAGCGATCCCGGGGCCGAACGCTCGCTGCTGTTGAGGCGTGCAGGTGCCGGCGCCCTGGTGCTGGCCTTGGCCGGCGGGATCAGCGCGGCAGCGACGCCGCTGCTGGACACCGGTGCACGCTCGGTGCTGCGGGACGTCGTCGAGCCGCCGATCGACCTCTACGACTACCCGAGCCCGATGATGAAATTCCGGGCCTATGCCAAGGACCTGGACAAGGAGGAACTGTTTACCGTCGCCGGGCTGCCCGAGGGCGAACGCGTACGGCTGGCGGCGCTCGACGCCTACGACGGCATGGTCTTCAACGTGGACCCGCGTTCAGGCGGGAACTTCTCCCCGGTCGGGGACAGCGGCAACGTCGGAGGCGGAGCGGGCACCGGCCAGCGCCGCGGATCCGGCGTGCTGGACATCGAAATCACCGGATACGACGGGGTCTGGCTGCCCGGTGGCGGCACGCTGCGCGGTGTCGACTGGCACGGCCCGCGCGCCACGGAGCTGGCCCGCTCGCTCTACTACAACGCCGATGCCGAAACGGCCATCGGCACGTCCGGGATCCGTCCCGGCGACGGGTACCGGGCAACTGTGGAGTTCCCGGCCAAGGTCCCGGACAACGAGCTGAAGGGCCACGGGTTCTCCACGCTGAGTTTGCCCCAGCTGGCCAACGTCCCGCAGGCTGCGGCGGGCAAGGGAGCCGAGTTCGCCGGCAATGCCTCGACGGCGCTGGGACGGGCCCGCGGCATCGAACAGATGCTCAAGACCAGCGGATACTTCTCCCACGGCAAACAAAACGAGGTGCCCTCGCTGCCCGGCCACGGGGCGGCCCGCATCGCCGCGTTGCTGGGAGCCGAGTCGATGATCGGCGACGACGAGCAGTATGCTGCTGCGATGGCGCTGATGGCACGGGAACAGGGCATGCCGGCCCGCGTCGTCATGGGTTTCTACCCGGAAACGTACGACGAGTCGGCAGCCGTGTCGATCACCGGTGCCGACGTCCACGCCTGGGTGGAGATGGCGTTCGAGAACGTCGGCTGGGTGGCGTTCGACCCGACACCCGAGCGCGACAAGGAGCCGACGCCGCCGCAGCAGCAGCCGCAGTCGGTGCCGCAGCCCCAGGTGCTCCAGCCCCCGCCGCCGCCGCAGGACGAGGCACGGCTTCCCCCGGAGACGGCACCGGATCCTCAAGAAGCACAGAACGAGGACAAGCCGCTGGAACTGGTGTGGCGCAACATCGGCGCCGTGGCGCTGTGGACGGGTGTGCCGGCGCTGCTGCTCTTCGCGCCGCTGGCGCTGATTGCCCTGCTGAAGCGCCGGCGCCGGAGCCGGCGCCACGCCGACGGCGGGCCCGGGGACCGCGTCAACGGCGGCTGGCATGAGGTGCTCTCGCTGGCCACCGACCTGCGCGCCGAGCCCGACGACCGCGGTACCCGACGCGAAAACGCCCTGGAGCTGGCAGCAGGCTTCCCCGGGTCGGCCGGCACAGTGGTGGTGTTGGCCCGCCGGGCCGATGCCGCGGCGTTCGGCCACCAGGAGCCCGACGAAGCACAAGTCACCGGCTATTGGGAGTTGGTGGACGAGCAGCTGGAACGGATGCGTTCCGCGGCCGGCTTCATCGGGCGCCTGCGGGCCCGCTTCTCCGCGCGCTCGCTG
This sequence comes from Paeniglutamicibacter cryotolerans, assembly GCF_014190875.1. Taxonomy (NCBI): domain Bacteria; kingdom Bacillati; phylum Actinomycetota; class Actinomycetes; order Micrococcales; family Micrococcaceae; genus Paeniglutamicibacter; species Paeniglutamicibacter cryotolerans. The sequence continues at coordinate 2,359,277 of NZ_JACHVS010000001.1, forward strand.
CGGCGCGAGTCCCGGCGCCGGAAAGCGGCCGCCGACGCCCGGCACGGCGGCGGGGTGTGGCGGCGGCGCGGCCCGCACCTCCGTAGAGTAGATCCAACAAAGACAAAGGAGTAACCCAGTGGCACAAGCCCAGAACCTGGTCAACGCCCCCGCGGGCAGGCGGCTGGGTGCAGCGCTGCTCGATGCAGTGCCGTACCTGATCGCCTACGGGGTGCTGCTGGCCATGATCCCGGGGACGCTGGGCAAGGCCGCCCCGGGGCAGGCGGTTTCCGCCGTGGCCCTCGTGGGACCCTCGCTGTTCATGCTGGCCTACTCGGTCTTCCTCTGGGGCTGGGAAGCGAGGGCCGGTAAGACGCCGGGCAATGTGCTGCTGGGCATCCGCACCACCAACGAGGACGGTTTCGCCCCGGGGTGGGGCCGGGTCCTGCTGCGCCGGCTGGTCATCGCCGTGGCGAACATCGTGCCGGTGGCCGGTCCCGTCGTTGTCCTGCTCTCGAACCTGTGGGACGCCAACTCGCAGCGTCAGGGCTGGCACGACAAGGTCGCCAAGACGCTGGTCCTCGACGTGCGCGCCGGACGCAACCCGATCACCACCGGCGGGCTCTTCGGGCCTTCGGCCTTCGCTCCGCAGCAACCGGCGGACCTGTCCGCCCCCGCCGGGTACCGGCAGCCGGCCGCCGCGCAGTTTACCGGGCAGTTCGACGATCAGCAGTTTGACGCGCACGGCTACCCGGGTTCCGCCGGTGCGGACGCCACCGGGGTAGCGCAGCAGCAGCCGGGCCCCATTACCGCAGTCCCCGGCGCGGCCGCGGCAGGCGCCGGATCACCGGCGCAGCTTCCCCCGCCTCCGCCGACCGACCGGGATCCCGCGCCGGCGGATGCCGACCGGTCCTTCCCGGTGGCATCGAATGATTCCTCCGCGTCCGCGTCCGCGGTCCCGGACCATGAGGCCGAGGACACGAGGCTGCATGCGGCAGTGCCTGAGCCGGAAGCGGCGCTGCTGGCCTTCGACGACGGGCAGTCCACCGTGCTTCTCCAGACTGTACTGATCGGCAGGAATCCGGCCCCGGCATCGGGGGAGGGACCCGTCGCGCTGTTCAACGTCGCCGATTTGGGCCGCTCCGTGTCCAAGACCCATCTGGCGCTCACCCTGCACGATGACCGGGTCTGGGTGACCGACAGGAACTCCACTAACGGCTCGGGCATCACCGGTGCCGACGGCGCCTTCCGCCCGCTGGAGCCCGGGGAGCCCGTACCGGCGCGCTTCGGCGACACGGTGCACTTCGGCGACCGCAGCTTCGAGGTGCGCCGCCCATGAGCGCATCCCAGGCCGGGGGCCGCGGGTTCACCCTGCGCCACGGATCGCTGACCGACCGCGGGCTGCGCCGGGCCTTGAACGAGGACGCGCTGCTGGCGCTTGACCCGGTCTTTGCCGTGGCCGACGGCATGGGCGGACACGAGGCCGGCGAGGTGGCCAGCGCCGTTTGCATCAAGACGCTGACGGCTGCCGTGCTCGAGGCCCGAGGGACGGGAGTCCCGCTGGACCCCGAGGCGCTGCAGAAGCTGATGCACCTTGCAGATGCGGCGATCCGCGACGCCGCGCAATCCCGGGCCGGGACCACCTTGTCGGGTGCGGCGCTGGTCAACGAGCAGGGTGTTCCGTACTGGCTCGTGTTCAACGTGGGCGACTCGCGCACCTACCTGCTGCACCAGGGCGAACTGTCCCAGGTCTCCATCGACCACTCCGAAGTCCAGGAGATGGTCGAGGCCGGACAGATTACCGCCGAGCAGGCGATAGTGCACCCGCGGCGCAACATCATCACCCGCGCCCTGGGCACCGGGGAGGACAACGAGGCCGATTTCTGGCTGGTGCCCGTCAACTCCGGCGACCGCATGCTTATCTGCTCCGACGGGTTGACCGGCGAGGTGCGCGACGAGCACATCGCCGAGGTGCTGCGCAGGATCAAGGACCCTCAGGCGGCGGCCCAGGAACTGGTCGAGGCGGCGCTGCGCAGCGGTGGCCGGGACAACATCACCGTGGTCCTGGTCGACGTGCTTGCCGCCGAGCCCGAGGCCGGGGCCGAAGACACGTTCCCGCGCCACCTGAACACCACGGGGCGCCCGCGGATGACGCCCGAAGGAGCATCGGCGTGAGCAGGACCCTTGAATATACGCCCGGGCACTGGTTGGCACTGGTCCGCGCGGACCGCGTGCTGATCGTGCCCGGCGACACCCCTCCGGACACGGTGCGCGCGCTGTGGCAGGCGCTGGCGTCCGCACCCGGGCTGGAGTGGGTGCTGCAGGATCTGCTCGGCGCCCACGGCATGGACCTGGGCAGGCTCTGCCCGTTCGGGATGGCCACGCTGGACCCGGACCCGCAGGTGCTGCTGCGTGGTCCGATGGCCCTGCGCGCCACCTCTCCGGCCGGCGACACCGAGATCGATGGCTCCGGCGTCGGCACCTGGACCGAGCGCCGGATTACCTCCGCACACAGCCTGGTCCTGGGGCCGGTTCCCGTTCCTGCCACCGGCTCCGGCATCTGGTGGCCGCTGCGCGAGGGGATCGTGCTGACCGGCGGGGTCCGGGCCGGCCAGGCCACCTCGGATGCCGCACCGGTTCCCACCATCAAAACGGCCACCGAACCGGTGCTGGCCGGCGAACCGGTGCCGTTCCCGCAGGCCGCCCGCGCAGCAGGCGATACAGTGGTCCCCGCATCGTATGAAACCGAGGACGCTTCCAGCCACGGGCTCGTCGAACCGGTGAACCCGATGGAACCGCGCACGGCCCCCGATAGCGCACCCGGGAACGTTGCCGCGGGGGACGACACGCTGCTGTCGGCGCCGAAACGCCCCCTTGGGACGCTGGCAGCCGCCGCACCAACACCACCGACACCCGCGGCCATGGCCGATCCCGATGACCTGGACACGATCCTGGGCAGTGCCGTCCTGAAGGTCGCCGCACCGGCACCGGCACCCGTGCCGATGCCCGTTCCGTCCACCCCGACGCCAGGGCTGATCGAATCGACGCCGTGGACCGGGCCGAAGCCGGCCGCCGTCGCGCCAGCTGCCGCTTCAGCCGCCGCACTGCAACCACCGGCCGCACTGCAACCACCGGTCGCACTGCAGCCTCCGGCTGCGCCGGAGGGCGACCACGACGGGGACACCTTGCTGCGCGGGTCCCTTCCCGGGCGGTCCGGTGCCCCGGCGTCGGCATCGTCGACTTCATCGGCGGGCCTCGACACGGGGCCGTTGGTCATTTCCCGCACCTGTGCCGCCGGCCATGCGAACCCTCCCACTGCGCTGCGGTGTTCGCGCTGCCCGTTGGTCCTTGAGGCCGAGGTCGGGGAGTCGGCACGCCCACCACTGGGACGGATGGTGCTTTCCGACGGGCAGCAGATCGAGCTGGACCGTTCGGTCATCGTCGGCCGCCAACCCCACAGCCCGCGTGCATCGAGTGCCTCCATGCCACGGATGCTCCAGGTCAGAAGCCCTTCGGGCGATATTTCGCGCTCGCATGTCGAGGTGCGCCTCGATGGCTGGCATGTGCTGCTGGTTGACCTGAATTCCACCAACGGCACCCGGCTGCTGCGCCCCGGCCAGGCACCGCGCCGGCTGGGCACCGGCGAATCGGTGATGCTCTTCGCCGGTGACACGGCCGATCTGGGCGACGGGGTCAGCCTCGGCTTCGAGGACCTTCCGTGAGCGCGCGCAGGCCCCCGGCCGATCCGCCGCGCATCGCCGGGTACGACTACGTGCGGTTGCTGGGCTCCGGCGGTTTCTCCGATGTGTACCTCTACCGCCAGGACCGGCCGCGCCGGCAGGTTGCCGTGAAGGTGCTGCTGGCCGGGCCACGGACCGACAGCGCCCGGACGAGCTTCGAGTCGGAGGCCAACCTGATGGCCCAACTCTCCTCGCATCCATACATCGTGACCATCTTCGAAGCCGATGTCACCGCTGCCGGGCACTCCTACCTGGCCATGGAGTACTGCTCGCGGCCCTCGCTGGAGGCCCGCTACAAGAGCGCGCCGCTGGGCGTGGACGAGGTGCTGGCCATCGGCATCCAGGTCGCTTCGGCAGTGGAAACCGCGCACCGGGCCGGCATCGTGCACCGGGACATCAAGCCGGCGAACATCCTGGTCACCGACTACAACCGCCCGGCCCTGACCGACTTCGGCATCTCCGGAACCACCGACGAGCCGGATGAGGACACCGGGCTGTCCATCCCGTGGTCCCCTCCCGAGGCGTTCGGTGCCGAATCGCCCTCCGGGGTGCGGATGGATGTCTGGTCGCTCGGCGCCACGCTCTACACGCTGCTGGCCGGGCATTCGCCGTTCGTGCGCCGCGGCGGGGAAAATACGCAGCGCGAGCTCATCGGCCGGATCTCCAGCTCGGAGCTGCCGTCGCTGAATCGGCCCGATGTGCCGGCATCGCTGGAACGCACGCTGGCCACGGCACTGGCCAAGGATCCGGCACTGCGCTTTGCCTCGGCCCATCAGCTGGCCCTGTCGCTGCAGCGGATCCAGGGCGAGCTCGGGCTCTCGGTCACCGACTTCGAGGTGCTGGAAGACCCGGCCGGCCCCGCAGCGCCGGAACCCGAGGAGGGGCAGGCCACCCGGGTTCGCCGGGTCACCTCGATCGACCCCGAGGCCCGGGTCTCTGCCGCGACGTCGCGGGCGGCCCCGGGAACCCCGCCGGCCGTTTCCCCGGTGCGCCCTTCGCCCTTCGCCCCGCCGCCCGCGTCCGATGGCAGCGAGGCCGGGGACGCGACCCTCATGCGCCCGCGCCGTGCCGAACGGCCGGACCCCGGCCTGGTCCAGCCGTTGTCCCCGGCCCCGGTGACCGCGGCGGTGCACCGTTCCCCGGTCCGCCTGCTGCTGGTCGCCGGAGCAACCATCGCCGCGATCGTGGCGGGTGCCATCGTGGTGGGAAACATCGTCGGATCTGCGGCGATGGAGCCCCAGCCGGACGGGCAGCCGCTGCTCACCCAGCCCCCGGCCGACCCGCTGCTGGGAGCCGGGATCCCGGTGCCGAAGGTCACCGGCTTTTCCGCCAGCAGGGCCGAGGGCTCGGTCGATTTCAGCTGGAAGAACCCTGACCCGCAGCCGGGGGACAGCTATTTCTGGGCCCCGGTCTCGGCCACCGAAACCGGGGCGGACAAGGCCGTGAAGAAAACGGAAGCGGGCACCGCGCCGCGTCGGGGCGAGCCGACCTGCATTCAGGTCACCCTGGTCCGCAGCTCGGGCAGGGCCTCCGAACCGGCGCGCTATTGCGCCAAAGACTGAATACCAGCACCTAGGAAAGGACGACATGGACACGGCATCGGCAGTGGCTGTTGATTTTGCCGGCGAGTGGTTCACCGTCGCCGATGAGCAGGTCTTCGCGATCGGACGCGAGGGCGACCTGGAGATCGACGACAACCCGTACCTGCACCGCCGCTTCCTGACGGTGGCGTGCTACGACGGGATCTGGTGGCTCTCCAACGTCGGCTCCCGGCTCTCGGCGACCGTCACCGACGGCACCGGGGGCATGCAGGCGTGGCTCGCCCCCGGCGCCCGGATTCCGCTGGTGTTCACCCGCACCAACGTGGTGTTTACCGCCGGCCCCACCACCTATGAGCTTGCGGTGCACGTCACGGCCCCGCCGTTTCGACAGGAGTCGAACCCGAACGATGCCGACGGGGAGACCACTATCGGCCCGGTGCTGATGACGCCGTCGCAGCGCGCCGTGATCCTGGCCCTGGCCGAACCGATGCTGCGCCGCGAGGGTACCTCGATGAGCGCCATCCCGTCCTCGGCGGCGGCGGCGGCCCGGCTGGGCTGGCCGATCACCAAATTCAACCGCAAGCTCGATAACGTGTGCGAGAAGCTGGACAAGTCAGGTGTCGCCGGGTTGCGCGGCGGGACCGGGCGCCTGGCCACCAATCGCCGCGCCCGGTTGGTGGAACACGCCGTCACCTCGCACCTGGTCACCCCGGCCGACCTGCCGTTGCTGGACGTGGCGCCCGCCGCCGACTGAACGCCGCAGCGGGAGCCGCACGCGGCGCTCCGGCAGGTGCCGCAGGCATTGTCCCCCCCTGCAAATGGTCCGGTTTGCGGCCCGCCGGTGCCCGGATCCACCCGCGCGTCGGCGCAATGGGGCAAGATGGTTCAGTGAGTGAGAACGAGCTGAACACAGCAGATCAGATCCCCGCCGACCAGGGCGGCACGCAGCCCGCGGACATCGGGCTGCTCCCGGAGTCCCTACGCACCGAATACGAGAAACTCGTCGAGGACGTGCGCAGGTACCGCTTCGCGTACTACAACGAAGACAACCCGTTGGTCTCCGATGCCGAATTCGATGTGCTGTACTCCCGGCTGGAAGAAATCGAGGCACTGCACCCCGGCATTGTCTCCCATGATTCGCCCACCCAGGAGGTTGGCGGGGAGGTCTCCGCCGCGTTCTCCCCGGTCACGCACCTGAGCCGGATGTACTCGCTGGAGGATGTATTCTCGCTCGAAGAGGTCACCGCGTGGGCCGACAAGGCTGCAGCCAACGCCGCCATCCAGGCACCCGGGGAGCGGCTGCGCTGGCTCTGCGAGGTGAAGATCGACGGCCTGGCCATCAACCTGCTCTACCGCAACGGCAAGCTGGTGCGCGCCGCCACCCGCGGCGATGGGACCACCGGCGAGGACGTCACCCACAACGTGCTCACCATTAAGGACATCCCGGTCCAGCTGTCCGGTTCCGGCTGGCCCGCCGAGGTCGAGATCCGCGGGGAGATCTTCATCCCCTCGCAGGCGTTTGCCGAATTCAACGCTGCACTGCTTGAGGCAGGCAAGGCCCAGCTCGCGAACCCGCGCAACGCCGCCGCCGGCTCGCTGCGGCAGAAGGACCCGGCCGAGACGGCCAAGCGACCGCTGCGGATGTTCGTGCACGGCATCGGTGCCCGCGAGGGCCTGGCTTCCACCACCCAGTCCGAAACGTACGAGCTGCTGCGCTCTTGGGGCCTGCCCGTCTCCCCGTACTCCAGGGTCGTCGACTCGATCGAGCAGGTGCTGGCGTACATCGAGGAGAACGGTGCCCACCGCCACGACCTGCTCCATGAGATCGACGGCATCGTGGTGAAGACCGACTCCTTCGAGATCCAGCGCGCACTGGGCTTCACCTCGCGTGTCCCGCGCTGGTCGGTGGCCTACAAGTACCCGCCGGAGGAGGTCCACACCGAGCTGCTGGACATCCAGGTCCAGGTCGGGCGCACCGGGCGGGTCACGCCGTTCGGGATCATGGCACCGGTGCTGGTCGCCGGTTCCACCGTCGAACGGGCAACCCTGCACAACCAGGACGTGGTCAAGGCCAAGGGCGTGAAAATCGGCGACATCGTGATCCTGCGCAAGGCCGGCGACGTGATCCCCGAGATCGTCGGCCCGGTGCTGGCACTGCGCGAGGGCCGCGAGCAGCTGCTTCGCGACTTCGTGATGCCCGAAAACTGCCCCTCCTGCGGCGAACCGCTTGCCCCGGCGAAGGAGGGCGACATCGACATCCGCTGCCTGAATGCCCGCTCCTGCCCGATCCAGCTCACCGAACGCGTGGCGCACCTGGGCTCGCGCGGCGCGTTCGACATCGAGGCGCTGGGTTACGAGGCAGCGCAGGCCCTGACTGTGGGACCCGGTCCGGACCCGTCCGCCAACGGCAGCGTGATTGCCCCCGCCGGACCGGGCCCGTTGACCAACGATTCCCAGGTCTTTGCGCTGGCGGCGGGCAACCCCGATCCGGCGCTGCGCGAGTCGCTGGCCGAGGTGGTGGTGTGGCGGGAAATCCGGGCCAAGGGCGAGGGCACCGGGCGCTTCCACCAGGTCCCGTACTTCTACACGAAGGCGACGTCGAAGAAGGAATCGGTACCGTCCAAGACCACGCTCAAGCTCTTCGAGGAGCTGGAAAAGGCCAAGTCGCAACCGCTGTGGCGGGTGCTGGTGGCGCTGTCGATCAGGCATGTGGGGCCCACCGCTTCACGCGCGCTGGCCACCCGGTACGGGAACATGGAGGCGCTTACCAAGGCGCTGGAGGACCCGGAGGCACGCACGCACCTGGCCGACATCGATGGCCTCGGGCCGATCATCGCCGACGCGCTCATCGAGTGGTTCGACGTCGACTGGCATCGTGGGATCGTCGGGCAATGGAAGTCCGATGGCGTCCTGATGGCCGACGCGCTTGATGCATCGACGCCGCGCACGCTGGAGGGGCTGAGCATCGTGGTCACCGGCACGCTGCCGAACTTCAGCCGCGACGAGGCCAAGGAGGCCATCATCACCCGCGGCGGCAAGGGCGCAGGATCGGTCTCCAAGAACACCAGCTTCCTGGTGGCAGGCGATGCGGCCGGATCGAAGCTGGACAAGGCGGTCAGCCTCGGCGTTCCGGTGCTCGACGAGGAAGGGTTCCTGGCCCTGCTGGAGCATGGACCGGCGGCCTTCGCCGACGGGGCCCCCGGCGTCGACGACACCGGTAACGACACGGAAACGGACAGGGAGTAGACCATGGGCGCACCGGACATCGAGGAACTGCTGGCCATCGCCCGGACGGCGGCCGCGGCTGGCGCCGCCGTGCTCGCCGAGCGGAGCGGGGTCCACATCGACACCGAAACCAAGAGCGCGGCAGGGGACTGGGTCACCGGCTACGACCGCGCTGCCGAACAGGCGGTGCGCGAAGTCATCACAGCCGCCCGGCCCCACGATGCGATCACCGGCGAGGAATACGGCAGCACCGTTCCGCAGACCCCCAGCGACTACCGCTGGTCCATCGACCCGCTGGATGGCACGGCGAACTTCGTGCGCGGGATCCGCTACTACGCGACATCAGTGGCGGTGGCCGGGCCTGCGCCCGACGGCAACGGGGAAACCGCCTGGCTCGCCGGCGTGGTGCAGGCCCCGGCCTTGGGCCAAACCTACTGGGCCTCCCGCGGACGGGGCGCCTGGCTGGCTGATGCCGGCGGGGTCGGCCACCTCGCCGTGCGTCGGCTGCACGGGCCCGACCCCGGGGAAACGGCAAGGATCCTGGCCAGCGGTTTCGGCTATGATGCCGAACGGCGCAAATTCCAGCTCGGCGTGCTGGCAGATCTGCTGCCGGGCTTCGCAAATATCCGCCGGATCGGCTCGGCCGCCCTCGATCTGTGCCTGGTCGCTGACGGAACCATCGACGCCTATGCCGAGTACGGCACCGGCGAGCACGACTGGTCCGCCGGCGCCCTGATCGCGGAGGAATCCGGTGTCCCGGTGCTGCGCCCGGAGTCCGACCCGGGCTGGCAGGCCGCCGGCTACGTTGACTTCTCGCTGCTGCACCCGCCCCGGGGCCGGGCCGGCTAGCGGAGGTCGCCACGGGGGACGGCCGCGAGGGAAGAACCACCCGGGAGAACCACCCGGGACAACGGAGAACGGGGGACGTACTCTGGGGAGCATGGCTGCCCTGGCCGGGGCACGCCAAGCCCGGGGCAGCCTTGCACCCCCTGAAGTGGGAGTAGCCGATGACCGATCGGAATGTGCCGTTCAATCCCTATGACGATGTCTATTCCAGCTCGGCGCTCCGTGCCCCGGCACCGCGCAAGGGCTTCCCCGAAGCGGAAGCCGACCCACGGGCCATCTACCAGCTGGTCCACGACGAATTGCTGCTGGACGGGGTCTCTCGGATGAACCTGGCCACGTTCTGCTCCACCTGGATCGAGCCGGAGGCGCAGGCGCTGATGGCCGAATCCATAGACAAGAACATCGTGGACAAGGACGAGTACCCGCAGGCAGCCGAGCTGGAAAACCGCTGCGTGCACATGCTGGCTGACCTCTTCCATGCTCCGGACCCGGCTGGCAGCATGGGCACCAGCACCATCGGTTCCAGCGAAGCGGCGATGATGAGCGGGCTGGCCGCCAAATGGCGGTGGAAGGCCAGGCGCCAGGCCGCCGGGCTGGAACATGCGACACCGAACATCGTCAGCGGTTCGGTCCAGGTCTGCTGGGAAAAGTTCGCCCGCTACTTTGATGTGGAGCTGCGTCAGGTTCCCATGAACGACCGGTACCTGCTCACGCCCGAGGAGGTGCTCGCAGCGGTGGACGAGAACACTATTGCCGTGGTTTCCACGTTTGGCCAGACCTTCACCGGGATGTTCGAGGACGTGGCGGGCATCAGCGCCGCCCTGGACGGTTTCCAGGAACGCACCGGGCTGGATATCCCGCTGCACGTCGATGCGGCATCGGGCGGGTTCGTCGCACCCTTCTGCGCACCGGAGGTGATCTGGGATTTCCGGCTCCCGCGGGTCAAATCGATCAACGTGTCCGGGCACAAGACCGGGCTGGCGCCGCTGGGCAGCGGCTGGGCAATCTGGCGCGAGAGGGCTGACCTTCCCGAAGAGCTGATTTTCAAGGTCAACTACCTGGGCGGGGAAATGCCGACCTTCAACCTGAACTTCTCCCGGCCCGGGGGACAAGTTATCTGCTCGTACTACAACTTCCTGCGCCTGGGCCGCGAGGGCTATGCCAAGGTACAGGGCACCGCCTACGAAGTGGCCGCCTATCTGGCCCGGGAGATAGCAGCGCTGGGCCGCTTTGAGATGGTCTTCGAGGGCCAGCCGGATCATGGCATCCCGGCCGTCACCTGGAAGCATGATTCGGGGGAGCACGCGCACAGCCTGTTCGACCTGGCCGACGAGCTGCGCATGCGCGGTTGGCTGGTCCCGGCCTACACGCTGCCGCCGGCCCAGGAGGAGGTTGCCGTGCAGCGGGTCATCGTGCGGCGCGGCTTCAGCCTGGACATGGCCCAGATGCTGCTCGAGGATCTGAGCCGCGCACTGGACAAGCTCGATGCCCGCCCGCCGGCACATCCGATGCTCCCCTCGGAGGGGTCGAATTTCAACCACAATGCCACGCCCGTGGTTTCGGACGCGATGCTCGGCCGGTAGGCCCCGTGCGGCACCGGGGCCCTCCTCGACGACCCGGTGCCGCACGCACAGAGGCCCGCTTCCCGGTACCGGGAGGCGGGCCTCTGTGCGTGCGCGCTCGATAAGTCCTAGACGGTGACCTGGAAGCCGAGCGCCGAGGCGTCGTAGTACTCGCGGTTCCGCAGACCGGAGGCGGCGGCCTCATCGAGGCAGATCACCACGTCGGGGTGCAGCTGCAGTACCGAGGCCGGGCAGGACGCGGTCAGCGGTCCCTCGATGGCAGCCGCCACTGCCTCGGCCTTGGCGGCACCGGTGGCGATGAGCACCAGCCGGCGCGCTTCGCGCAGCGTACCCAGGCCCTGGGTGACGCAGTGGGTGGGGACGTGGCCGATACCTGCGAAGAAGCGGGCGTTGTCCTCGCGGGTCTGGTTGGCCAGACGCATGATCCGGGTACGTGATGCCAGCGAGGATCCGGGCTCGTTGAAGCCCACATGGCCGTTGGTGCCGATGCCCAGGATCTGTACGTCAATGCCGCCCACCGCGGCGATCTTCGCGTCGTAGGCGGCGGCGGCGGCGGCGATCTCCGCGCGCGCGGCGCCCATGCCATCGGGCACGTTCAGGTTGGCTTCGGGCAAGCCGATGACCTTGCAGACATCGTTGAGCAGGGTCTGGCGGTAGGACTGTTCCCGGTCGGGTGCGATCCCGATGTATTCGTCGAGGGCGAAGCCCAGCGTTTCGGAGAAATCGACGTCACCGCGGGCCACGGCGGCGGCGAGCTCGGCGTAGAGCCCCAGCGGGGAGGACCCGGTGGCCAGTCCGAGCACCAGCCGATGGCCATCGACGCGCCGCAGCCCGTCCAACACGGCGTCCGCGGCACGTTTTGCCGCCTCAGCGGGGTCCTGGGCAATCAGTACTTCCATAACCTCTGTCAATCCTTTGTTGTTAGGTGTGGTGCGGCAGCAATGCGGCACCCAGGGCAGCCACCGGAACGTCTGAGGGCAGCAACTCGAACCGTTCGGCGAGACCCAGCGAGGAAACGAATTCGGAGGAGTCGGCACGGCGGTCCAATTCCGAGCGTATACCGTCCCTCAGCGCCGGTCCCAATGCGACCAGTCCGCCGCCGAGCACTATCCGGTCGGCACCGGTGGTCAGCACGAGCAGCTGCAGCGACAGCGCGATTCCGGTGCACAGGACCCGTGCGGCGGCCGCCGCCTGCTCGTCGCCGGCGGCGCCGGCAGCGAACGGATCGCGGCCCCGGGGCTGGGCCCAGAGCCGGTCCAGGGCCGAACCCGAGGCGAGGGTTTCCAGGCAGCCGGTCTGGCCGCATTTGCACCGGGCATCCCCGCCCATGGGCAGGTGTCCGATTTCCCCGACGACGCCGTCGAGGCCGCGCAGGACTTCTCCGTCGCGGACCACGGCGGCGGCCAGACCGGTGCCGATGTTCAGGTAGGCCAGGGTCCGGTGGGTCGTGGCGCGGTACAGCCCGGTTCCCGGGCCGCGCAGGCCCGTGCGGGCCGCCATCAGCTGGTCGGCGCCCAGCGCTGCCGCCTTCACGTCGTTTTCGACCGCCACCGCGTAGCCCAGTTCGGCCTCGAGCTCGACGGCGAGGTTCAGCCCCGTGACCCCCAGGTTCACCGCATGGCGGACCATGCCGGTGGATGGTTCGACGAGGCCCGGCATACAGGCCCCGGCGGATGCCGGCCGGATCGAACCGGTCTCGGCGATGGCTTGGCGGGCCAGTGCGGCCGCCACCTGGACCACCTGGCGTGGACCGTATCCGGAGCGGGCCGTGCACAGCGCCGCCACCGTCCCGTCGTCGCGCACGATGGCCGCGGCCGTCTTGGTTCCGCCGATGTCCAGACCCAGCCTCATGTCGCCACGTCCACGTCCACGGATCCGAGCAGCTGGGCCAGGGCGCGGGAAACGGAGAGCGAGGCGCCAAAGGTCACCACGTCGGCATTGCCCCGCGGCCAGCCGCATTCGACGACCAGCACCCGGTGTCCAGCGCGGGACAAGCGGTCCCGCACTGCCCACAGCGGGTGGTCGGCGTCGAGGTTCCGGCCAATCAGCGCGACCTTCTCCCCACCGCCAAGCTGCTCCTCGGTGCGCCCGCCACCGGTGGCGGCCGGCCCCCAGGGCACGGAGCCGACGGCCATGTTCGCGGCCGAATCGACCTGTATCAGGGCCGCCGGGGCGGGATCCGCGATCCAGCCGGACACCGTATCGCAGAGTTCGAACGCCGTGGCGATGACCTCCGCGGTTGGCACCGTCCCACCGCTCTGCGGGGACCCCGCGGGGAAGGCCCCGGCCAGCACGGCGGTGCGTCGGGCAGCGTCTTGCAGGCGTTCGATCGGCAACCGGTCCGAGGCCACCGCGGCGACGATGGCGTCCAGACAGTGCGTGTAGGTTTCTTCGGTGGTTTCCGAACCGAGGCAGAGCAGGTCCGCCCCGGCGGCCAGGGCGCGGACGGCGGCCTCGGGGATCCCGGTGTCCGCGCTGGCTCCGGCCATGTCCAGGGCATCGGTGATGACGGCGCCCGTGAAGCCCATCGAGGTGCGCAGCAGGTCGCCCAGGATCGCGCTCGAGAAGGTGGCTGGATTCACCGGGTCCAGCGCATCGACCAGGATGTGGCTGGTCATGATGCTGGCGCCGTTGCAGGTCACCACGGCCCGGAACGGGGCCAGTTCGCGCTCGTGAAGCAGTGCGGCATCGACATCCAGGCGCGGCAGGGCCAGGTGCGAGTCGGTGGCAGTGTCCCCGTGGCCGGGGAAGTGCTTGGAGCACGATGCCACGCCTGCCCCCTCGATCCCGCGGATCCAGGCGCTGGTGTGGGCGGCGACCAGCCCGGGGTCCGCCCCGAAGCTGCGTACGCCGATGACGGGGTTTTCCGGGGTGGAGTTAACATCGGCATCGGGGGCCAGGTTCAGATTGATTCCGTAGCCGGCCAGCTCGGCGCCGATGGCCGCCGCGCTGGCCTCGGTCAGCGCCGGGTCGTTGATCCGCCCCAGCAAGGCGTTTCCGGGCTGGTTGGAGCCGGTGAGGTAGTGCAGGCGGGTGACGTCCCCACCCTCCTCGTCTACGGCAAGCAGCAGGTCCGGGGCCAGTGAGCGCAGTTCGGCGCAGAGTTCGCGCAACTGCGTGGAGGATTCGAGATTCGTTCCGTAGAGGGCGATGGAGGCCAGCCCGCCGGCCAGCGCGCGGGCCACCCACGCGGGGGTGGTGGTACCGCTGAAGCCGGGCATCAGCGTGCCGGCGGCGAGGACCCGTGGGTCGGTGGTGGGAGTCGACATGGTTAGCCTTTCACCGCGCCGCCGACGAGCCCGGAGCTCATCTTGGACTGGACCAGGAGGAAGAAGATGATGACGGGGACTGCGACCAGCGTCGAGGCCGCCATGACCATTCCCCAGTCGGTTTCGCGGGTGGCGCTTGATTGCACGAAGCCGCGCAGCCACAACGGCAATGTCTGGTTCTCGCCGTCCATGAGCACCAGCGCGACGGTGAACTCGTTCCAGGCCTGCAGGAATGCGTAGACGCCGGAGGCGACCAGCCCCGGAGCCAGCAGCGGGAAGGTGATGCGCAGGAAGGCCTGCGTACGCGAGAGCCCGTCGACCATGGCAGCCTCCTCCAGCTCGGCGGGGACGCCGGCGACGAATCCACGCAGCATCCAGATGGTGAATGGCACCACTGCCGCTGTATAGAGCACGGTCAGCCCAATCACGTTGTTGAGCATGCCCACTGAGGACATCATCTTGTACTGGGCGATGAACATGCCCTCGGCGGGGAGCATCTGGATCAGCAGCAGGGCCAGGATGAAGGACTTGCGGCCCTTGAAACGGAACCGGGAAATGGCCAGCGCGCCGAGGAAGGCAATGAACAGCACGATCGCCACCGTGCTCAGCGTGACGGTCAGCGAGATGCCCAGGGCGGTGAAGAAGCTGCCATCGTTGTGCTTGAAGACCGAGGTGAAGTTGTCCAGCGAGCCGCCGAAGGGCAGGAATGTCGGGGTGAGGGACTGCAGCGTGGAATTCGGCAGCAGGGAGGAATTCAGCATCCAGTACACCGGGAAGGCCCAAGCCAGGGCAATGACCACGGCGAGCAGGGTGTAGAAGCTGGTGGCGACGGATTTCAGGCTCATGTTAGTTTTCCTCCTTCATCAGCGAGCGTACGTAGTACCAGCTGATGGCAACGGTGATGATGAGCATGAGGATCGATACGGCGCTGGCCGTTCCGAAGTCCCCTGACCCAACACCCAGTTGGTAGATATAGGTGCCGAGCATGTTGGTTTCGCTGGCCGTGCCGCCGGCCTCCTGCAGCAGTTTGATCTGGGTAAAGACGCGCAGGTCCCAGATCAGCTGCAGCAGCAGCACGATCGAAAGCACCGGTGCAATCAACGGCATCACAATCAGCCGGGTCCGCTGCCAGCCGGTGGCGCCGTCCATTTCGGCGGCTTCGAGGACCTCGGCCGAGACCTGGGTAAGCCCGGCGTAGATGCTCAGCGCAACAAAAGGGACGGACATCCAGACTACGATGACCACGGCGATGGCAAAGAAGGTCACCGGACTGGCCAGCCAGTTGTGTCCAATGGAGTCGGCACCGAACTTGTCCAGCACCCAGTTCAGCACGCCGCGGCGCCAGTCGACCAGCCAGATCCAGACGGTCATGGTCGCGACCACGGGCATCGACCAGGCCAGCAGCATGGCGATCTGGAGGATGAGCCGGGCAGCGGTGCCGACGCGCTTCATCAGCATCGCCAGGCCGCCGCCGATGGCAACCGTGGAGAAGGCGCAGATCAGGCAGAAGAGCAGCGAGCGTCCCAGCACGACCCACAGGTACGGGTCCTGGAGAAGGGCGATGTAGTTGGCGAAGCCGACCCATTCCGGTGCGGCGCCGAACTGCTGCAGCAGGCCGAATTTCTTGAAGCTGGTGATGAACTGCCAGCCGATCGGGTACCCCAGTGCGGCCATCAGGACCACGATCGAGGGAAGGATCAGCAGCACCGGTGCAACCCACGTGCGCTTCTTCCGGGGTGTCTTCAGCTGCGCGGCGGGTGTCTCGACCCTTTGCCTGGCTTGGGGTGGTGCCGGGGCATTCGTGGACATGGTGGGCCTTTCGGTGCGGCGCTGGCCGGTAAAGCGGAGAGGGCATTAAAACGGTGACCGGGAACGAATCCCCGGCCACCGTTTGAGGGTTATTTCAGGTTGAGCATCGGGGTGATCTTGGCATCGTACTCGGCGGCCAGGGCCGGCAGGTCGCTGCTGTCACGGAGCTTGCCGAAGAACTCTTCCATGATCATCTTGCTTTCGACCGTGGCCCACCCCGGCGCGGCGGGGGTCAGCTTCGAGTTGGAAGCGGAGGCAACCAGTGCCTTGGCGAACTGGTCGGTGCCCAGTGCCTCAACGTAGTCGGAGTTTGCCGGGCCCAGGCCGGCCTTGCCGAGCATGCTCTGGTAGTCGGAGGAGAAGATGATGCGCATCAGTTCCTTGGACAGTTCGGGGTTCTGCGATTGTGCGGAGATGCCGATGTTGGAACCGCCAGCAAAGACCGGTGCCGGCTTGCCGTCGTTGCCCGGCAGGACCAGCGTGCCGAACTTCTTATCGTTCCATTCGCGGATGTCCTTGCCGGTCTTCGGGTCCTTGACCGAATCGCCGATGGACCAGTGCGCCCAACCCGGTGCCATGATGGTGGCTGCGGCGAGCGAGGTCTTGCCGGTGGGCTTGCCGTTCTCGTCCAGGATCTGGTCGGCGTCGTTGATGTAGAGCCAAGGGGAGACATCCTTGGCGTCTGCCGGTGCCTTGGAAGCGTTCTTGTAGATGTCCTGCAGCTGTTCCAGGCCCTTGATCGTGTTCGGATCCGAGAGCGTGGAGACCCACTGGCCGTTGTCCTTCTTGGCCAGATCGCCGCCGTTGGCGAAGATCCAGGAAATGCCGTTGCGCCAGTCCTGGCCGCCGAGGAAGAACCCGGAGAAGTCCTTGATGTCGCGAGGGTTCTTCTCGGTGATGGTCTTCACCGCAGCGTTGAATTCATCGAGGGTCGTGGGAGTTTCGACGCCCGCTTCCTTCCACAGGTCCGTGCGCGTAAACATGAATCGCGAGCCGAAGTAGTAGGGAAGGGTGAACTTCTTCTCATCGACGGCGCCGGCAGCAACGAAGGAGGGCAGCAGTTTGCCGCCGCCCAATTCCGTGTACATGTCCGAGATGTCCAGGAACGCGTTGGCATAGGTGAAGGTCGGCGAGGTGGTGTTTCCGACCTCCACGACGTCCGGGGTGTTCTTCGGATCGGGCATGGCGGTGAGCATCTTGGCGACGACATCGCCCCAGCCCTGCTCCTCGATCTTCAGCGTGGCACCGGTGTTCTTCTTGAACGTATCGGTGAGGTAGGTGCGCAGCTCGGGGCCGGTATCGCCGCCATTGAGCCACAGGGTAATGCTCTTGCCCGAGTTGTCGACGGGCGCTTCCTGGCTGGCGGGACTCGTGTTGGAGGCAGTCGGTGCTGTCGATCCGCCACAGGCGGACAACATCAGCGCCGCGGCTGCGGTCATTGCCGCAATGCCGAGGAACTTCTTCATGGTGATCCTTTCGAAGGGGGTATGGGACCGAAGCTGACGGTCCCGTGCGAAGGGTCTAGCGAGGAGGCGGATCAGGCCACTCCCAACTGGTTCCAAAGAACCATGACCGCCGCGCCGAGCAGGACGATGTCCTGTGGTTCGGCAGCGAGGCGAACGGAAATCAGGGGTGGGTTCTGGGGCAGCATGCGAGAGCGCAGAGTCTGCTCTACGCTGTCGCGCAGGATGCCGTCGAGCAGCTGGATCGGGCCGCTGAGCACGACCTCCGAGAGATCCAACGCGGCGGCGACGGGGGCAAGGGCAATGGCCAGGCGCTCGCCGGCAGTCTGCAGGACTGCATCGGCATCGGCCGCGGGGCTGGAACCGGTGGCTGCGAGTCCGAGGGCCCGTTCCAGCGAGGGGACGGAAAGCCAGGTTTCGAGGCAGCCGGTCTTGCCGCATTTGCAGGGGACCCCGCCATCGGTGCCGACGGTGACGTGTCCGATTTCCCCCGCCGCGGAGTGGGCGCCGAGGGCGCGGCGGCCGCCGACGATCAGCCCGGAGCCGACGCCGCGGCCGACCTTGACCAGGATCATGTCGCTGGAGCCGGTGCCGAAGGTGTAGTCGGCGTGGACTGCCGCGTCGGCATCGTTGGAGACGAGGGTGGGTAGACCGGTGTGCTGCTGGAGCAGGGCGCGGAGCGGGACGTTGCTCCAGCCGAGGTTCGGCGCCGTGAGCACCATCCCGTCTGGGTTCACGATGCCGGGGGTTCCGACACCGATGCCGAGCAGGGGAGCGGTGGCCAGGGCAACGGCGGCCGTGGCCAGCTCCAGGACGAGCCGGGTGATTTCCTCGCCGGTCTCGTTGTCCAAGCTTCGTTCGGCACGGTGCAGGATGGTGCCATCCAGGTCCAGGACTGCGGCGCGCAGGACCTGGTTCTCTGCCAGGTCAAGGCCGACGATCTGCAGGCCGTGGCGGTTGACGTCGACCAGAATGGCAGGCTTGCCGGGGCGGACCTCGTCAGACTGGCCGAGCTCGAGGGCATGCCCGCGTTCAAGCAGCTCGGAAACCAGGTCCGAGACGGTGACCCGGGTCAAACCCAGGGAGCGGGAGAGGTCGGCGCGGCTCATGGCCCCATCCGCATGGAGGGTCTTCAATACGAGCGCGAGGTTGTGGGCACGGCCGTGGGCCGGGAGTGCTGCGCCGCTTGCCTCGAGTGTGCGGAGAGGTCCTCTGGTGATTGCCATGAAAGTTAGTAAACTGTACTAACAAACATTTCGCAAGGGTTTTCCGCTGAAAAATATGACGTGACGCAAGTGTTACTTACTCGCTGGTAGCAATTTGTTCGTGACACCCGATCGTGCACGCCGGTTCTTGGGAGGGGTGCGGCACCCGCTGGCATCGTCCCGGAGCCGGTGTGAGGTTGGCTACACCGCGCGGCGTGGGCTGGTGGCCGGGCGCGTGAAACTGCCACACTTGATGCTAATGACTACCTCCACACTTACCCCGAATCCGACGCTCACCATCCGCACCGCCACCGAATCGGACTACGCGGAGATCGGGCGCATCACGGTCGATGCCTACATCGATGCCGGCCACTTCGATGACCGCGAACACCCGTACCTGCAGTTCGTGCAGGAAGTTGCCAAGCGCCACGAAACCACCGAGATCCTTGTGGCCGAGCGCGAAGGCATCGTCATCGGAGCCGTCACCATGGTGCGTGCAGGAACCGAATACGCGGACATCGCCCGCGAAAACGAACTCGAATTCCGGATGCTCGTCATTGATCCGGTGGTCCAGCGTTCGGGCGCCGGCCGCGCCCTGCTGCGTGCGGTCATCGACCGCGCACGCGAAATCGAGGACGTGGACACCGTCTCGTTGACCACCGGAGGGCATTGGATGGCCGCCCGCGCACTGTATGAGGTCGAGGGCTTCGACCACGTCACCGAGCGCGACTGGTTCGTTCCGGACACCGACATCGTGCTGGTCGTCTACACGCTCACCCTGTAGCCACTGCTTTTCCAGCGGGCCCCGCCGAATCACTTCGGCGGGGCCCGAGGTCGTTTCGGGCGCTCCGCCTCGGGGCCCAGACGGAGCGCCAGCGCGCAGGTGGCGTATCCCTGAACTCCATTGCCGAAGGCTCGGTCTGTCTCTCACGCCACGAATTTTCTGGCGGGATGTGGGGGATCGAAAGAGCTCGAGCCGGTGTCGCAGTGCAGTTGGTGCCACGGTGCAGGTGGCTTTCTGGCTAGGGCCGGTTTCATCGTTGGATCCGTTCCATGCGACAACTCGGCAAGGTTCCTGCCTGGCATCTTGGCGCCGGTGCCTTGGCACGTGCCGGGCGTCACTGATCAGTTCACTGCTAACCGCGGGCCGCCACCTCGGTGTGCTCAAGTCGCCGGTGTACCGGCCTCGGGCTTGCTGTCCCGATCCCGCTTCAGGTCTCCGATGGGTCCTGGAATCAGGCTGCCAGCCGTGTGCTCAGGTCGGCCTCGAGCGAAGCGCCGACCAGCGGATCGGGTGGATGGATCTACTCGGATCGCCTCCGGTTCATACCCACGTGAGGCCACCGCTGCACGATCCTGGCGATCAGACCGGCACTTGAGATCAATTCATTCTTCACCGGGGGTCCGCAATTCCAGGAATCGGGCTTAAGCTGGGGCCATGTTGAGGGTCTGGATGCTTTCGGTATTATCCGTTCTAACGGCACTTTCGGTCGTTTTAGCCGTGCTAGAGGGAGTCGGCTGGTGGTTTGCGGTTGGGGTATTCGCCGTGATTTTGGCAGTGGCAGTGGCAGATGCGACGCAGCAGAAGCACTCGATTCTGCGCAATTACCCAGTGATCGGCCACTTTCGCTACTTTCTGGAGTACATCCGCCCGGAACTCCAGCAGTACTTCATTGAACGAAATTACGATGGTCGACCGTACGACAGGGACACCCGTTCGCTGATCTATGAACGGGCCAAGGGCACCAACCAAGAGCAGGCCTTTGGCACAGAACGCGATGTCAATGAGATCGGCTACGAGTACCTCGTACACTCCACTGCTCCGCTGGAGCCGCCAGAGGTGGCGCCGCGGGTCACGATAGGAGGTCCAGACTGCACTCGTCCCTATGAGATGTCATTGCTGAACGTTTCAGCAATGAGTTTTGGGGCCCTGTCGGCCAATGCCGTGCTGGCCATGAACAAGGGGGCCGCCATGGGGGGATTTGCCCAAGATACCGGCGAGGGCGGACTCACCGATTACCACTTGAAAAACGGCGGGGACCTCGTTTGGGAGATCGGCAGCGGATATTTCGGCGCCAGGACCAAGGAGGGGCACTTCGATCCGAAGTTGTTTGCAGATAAGGCCGCACACCAGTCGGTGAAATGCGTTTCGCTCAAGCTCAGCCAGGGCGCCAAGCCCGGCATCGGGGGTGTGTTGCCTGCCGGAAAAGTCAGCGCCGAGATAGCCGAGGCACGCAATGTCCCGCAGGGGGTCAAATGCGTCAGCCCCCCGGCTCACCAGGTCTTCTCGACGCCTCGTGAACTCATCCAATTCATGGCCACCTTGCGGGAGCTCACCCAAGGCAAGCCCGTTGGCTTCAAGCTATGCGTCGGTTCGCGCAGCGACGTACTGCGTATCTGCAAGGCCATGCTCACGGAGGGAATCACGCCGGATTTCATTATCGTCGACGGCTCGGAGGGCGGTACAGGCGCCGCGCCCATGGAGTACGAAGACCACATGGGAACACCGTTGACCGAAGGCCTGATGCTAGTCCATAACGCCTTGGTGGGGATGGGGCTGCGGGACAGGATCCGGGTGGGGGCTTCCGGTAAGGTGGCGACCGGAACGGATATCGTGAAACGGATCATCCAGGGTGCGGACTACACCAATGCGGCCCGTGCCATGATGATGGCTACCGGCTGCATCCAGGCGCAACGCTGCCACACCAACAAGTGTCCGGTGGGCGTGACCACACAGGATCCTCGTCGGGCCCGGGCTCTGGATGTAGAAGATAAGAGCCACCGGGTTCAACGCTTTCAGGAGTCGACGGTCAGCGAGGCCATGCGCATGATGGCCTCCATGGGGGCCATCACTGCAGGAGAACTCAACCCGGAAATGCTTCGCCGCCGAATTGGCCCTCTGGACACGCGTTCCTACGCCGAACTCTACGACTGGCTTATGCCCGGTGAGCTGCTGGCTGAGGTCCCGGAATCGTGGGCCAAGGATTGGGAGTTGGCCACCGTCGACGCATTTGGGCCAAAATTTCCCCACAACGCAGGGCCCCGATCATGAGCACCGTGGCAACGATGGTCATCGCAGCCCTGGCCGATCTTGGTGTTAAGACTGTATGGGGTGTGGTGGGCGATGCCTTGAACCCGCTAACCGACGCCATTCGGACCGATGGCCGGCTGGAATGGGTGGGTGTGCGGCACGAGGAGGTCGCGGCCTTTGCCGCCGGAGCCCAGTCACAGCTGACCGGAACCCTGGGCGTCTGCATGGGAACCGTAGGCCCGGGGTCGATCCACCTGCTCAATGGACTCTATGATGCAAAGAAATCCCATACTCCGGTGCTCGCCATC
Source organism: Paeniglutamicibacter cryotolerans (assembly GCF_014190875.1). NCBI lineage: Bacteria > Bacillati > Actinomycetota > Actinomycetes > Micrococcales > Micrococcaceae > Paeniglutamicibacter > Paeniglutamicibacter cryotolerans. The sequence continues at coordinate 2,381,276 of NZ_JACHVS010000001.1, forward strand.
TGCGGCCAGGTACCCAGCGAAGAGATCGGCAGTGACTTCTTCCAGGAGGTCGACAATGACCGGCTTTTCAGCGATGTTGCGGTCTTCGCACGCACCGTGACCAGTGCGGCCCAGATGCCCTATCTGCTGGAACAGGCAGTGAATACGGCCATGGCCCGCCGCGGTGTCGCCGTGTTATCCATCCCCGGCGATATCGGCGCCCAGCAACTTGAACGAGACACTGTGGCAAACTTCGTCGATCTGGAACGGCCCGTCGCGGCCCACCCCGAAGCGGTGCGGTCTGCGGCCAAGGCCCTGAACGCCGCGGAGCGGGTGACCATGCTGGTGGGCATGGGGTCGCGCGACGCGAAGAATCTGGTCCTGGAGGTCGCCGATCGACTTGCCGCACCCATAGTATTGACGCTCAAAGCCAAGGAGAAGTTGGAAGAGGCGAACCGGTTCCAGATCGGGCAGGCCGGTTTAATCGGGAACCCCGCAGCCCAACGCGCACTCGAAGACTGCCAGGTGCTGCTGATGGTGGGAACGGATTTCCCCTACCGTGATTCGTACCCCGAGGGTAAGACAGTTATCCAAATCGACAGTAGGGGTGAACACATCGGTCGCCGGACCCTGGTGACCCATGGTGTGGTTGGGGACGCCGGACTGACGCTGACTGCCTTATTGTCCGAACTTGAAACCAAGGACGACCGATCGCATTTGGACGAAGCCCGCGGCAAATACGTGCAGTGGAGCAAACGGGTTTCGAAATTAGCCGGCTCAGGCTACGACATCACCTTGGTGGGTCGGGCTCGGGCGTTGGCTGATAATCCGCAGGGGGCCATTCGCCCGGAGGCGGTAGCCGCGGCGATTGATCGGCATGCTTCGGGATCGGCGATCTTCACCTCGGATACCGGGATGGCGACAGTGTGGTTGGCCCGCTACGTGAGCATGGGTGAGCACCGTAGGCTGTTGGGCTCCTACAACCTCGGGTCCATGGCCAACGCCATGCCCCAGGCGTTAGGTGCATCCGCCCTGGACCGTACCCGACAAGTGGTGGCCTTCTGCGGAGACGGCGGTCTAACCATGCTGATGGGTGATCTTTTGACGGCGGTCGCATACAACTTGCCGGTGAAGCTGGTGGTGTTCAACAACGGCCGGTTGGGCATGGTCAAACTGGAGCAGGAACAGGGGGGATTGCCGGAGTTTGGAACAGTTTTGAAGAACCCCGACCTTGCTGCGGTAGGACGAGCCTGCGGACTGCACGGTATCCGTGTGGAGGCTGCGGGCGAGCTGGACGCCGCGGTCCAGCAGGCTCTGGCACATGACGGACCCGTGCTGTTGGACGTGGTGACGAACCCGGATGAAATCTCCATTCCACCTAATGCATCGGTCGGGCAGGCCTGGGGCTTTGCCATCGCCAAAATTAAGGAGAGTTTGTCGTCGAATGAAACTCCCTGAACCATTGAGGGACGCCGGCATAGGCCATTGAGTGGTTCTTGGCATGAAATTCAGCGGAAAGTATGTTTTACAACAGATCAGCCGATGTGGAAACAACACCGGAGGCGGGATCCCGGTGCGGTGGAAATCAGGTTTCACGCGCTGGGGAAGCTAGATCGGGCTAATTCTCCGCTCTCCCACAGTCGGGCCGATCCGTGGGCAAGGATGCGAACGGATAAGGAAGGGCTGCTCAAAGTGGAATATCCGGACCTGATGCCAGCTGCTGCCCTAAGCGATGTCATTCAGGACCGACAAAGCCTGAGGGAGCCTGCTCAGGTGCTCCCAAGCAAAGTTGGGCTCTGTTGATGAGGGATGATTCCGACGAGCGGGGGCGCCGACCGTCCTGAGTAAGCGTCCTGAGTAAGACAGGATTCCAAGCGTGCAAACGCCAGGGAAAAATATGTTTGACCGATCTGCAGAAAAGGATTCACGGCCACGTGTCTAGGTTTGGGTAGGCTCATTCGCAAGGCCGCGTAAAATCGCGCAGACACCTGAAGGAGTGACCGGAATGTCGGAGATTTTCGATACCACCATGAATCCCAGCAAGGGCGAACTGATCGCCGCTTGGCTGCCGCTCCAGTCCTGGTATGGGGGAGCGCGGGTTCCGGAGTTCGATGTTGTGGGTGGATTCAGGCTGGATGACCCGGCCGGAGAGGTCGGCATGGAGTTTATTTTCATCACCGAGACCTCCACCGGAACACCGACCACCTATCAGGTGCCGCTTGCCTATCGGAGTGCTCCCTGCCCGGAAGCGGTGCCCGGCCTGCTGGGCACAAGCGAGCACGGGGTGTTGGGCACGCGCTGGATCTACGATGGCGAGCACGACCCGGTACTCATGGCACAGGTAGTCGAACTGCTCGAAGGTCGGGCAGTGGCCCAGCACCAGAACGACTCGTACGTCCTGGCCGACAACATCACAGTGGCCCCGGGGAAGGCTGTCGGGGCCACTGCCCCGGTGCTGGTGCGGGTCCTTGAACCCGGGACCGAAGCCGCCGGTGCTGGCGTCATAGCGAGCTGGACCCGGGCAGATGGATCCACCGGACGGGCACTGGCCATCGCCGCCGGCTGAATACCGGAGGCCCTCGGGCGCGAACCCCGGAGCCGTTGTTCCCGGGCGCTGGAGGTGTGGCACGAAGCAACGGGAAGCAACGGGAAGCAACTTCAAGGAACTAGACTGATGGGGATAACCATCCGCCCAAACCCAGGGAGATATATGTCTGCCATCAGTCGTGAGGACGTCGTGCACTTGGCGCGCCTAGCCCACATTGAGATGAGCGATGCCGAGCTGGACAAGATGACCGGCGAACTCGGCCACATCGTCGAGGCCATCGCATCGGTGAGCGAGGCCGCAGGGGCCGACGTTCCCGCCACCAGCCACCCGATTCCGCTGACCAATGTGTTCCGTGAGGACGTGGTCGGCCCGACGCTGACAGCCGAGCAGGCACTGATGAACGCCCCCGACTCCGTGGACACCCGCTTCCGGGTCCCGGCCATCCTGGACGGTGAGTAAAGCCATGAACGAGATCATTAAGTACTCCGCCACCGTGCTCGCTGCCAAGCTGCGGTCCGGTGAGCTCACCTCGGTGCAGGCCGTCCAAGCATGCCTCGATCGCATTGCCGCGGTTGACGGCGGCGAAAACGGCGTCAACGCCTTCCTGCACGTCAACACCGAGCAGGCCTTGGCCGTTGCCGCCGAGGTCGACGCCATCCGCGCCGCTGGCGGAGCAGAAGCCGAGGCGCTGCACCCGCTGGCCGGCGTCCCGATCGCAGTCAAGGATCTGATCGTCACCATCGGACAGCCGACAACTGCCGGCTCGAAAATGCTCGAGGGCTGGATGAGCCCCTACGATGCGACGGTAGTCGAAAAGATCCGCGCCGCCAAGATGCCAATCCTGGGCAAGACGAACCTGGACGAATTCGCCATGGGTTCCTCCACCGAACACTCCGCCTACGGGCCGACTCGCAACCCGTGGGATCTGGGCCGGATCCCCGGCGGTTCAGGCGGCGGTTCGGCCGCAGCCGTTGCCGCCTTCGAGGCACCGCTGGCACTGGGCACCGATACCGGTGGCTCAATCCGCCAGCCCGGCGCCGTCACCGGCACCGTCGGCGTCAAACCGACCTACGGTGGCGTTTCGCGCTACGGGGCCATCGCCATGGCCTCCTCGCTGGACCAGATCGGCCCGGTCTCCCGGACCGTGCTCGACTCGGCCTACCTCCACGAGCTGATCGGCGGGCACGACCCGGCCGACTCCACCTCGCTGAACGAGCCGGTTCCGGCACTGGTCGAGGCGGCCGAACTCGGTGCCTCCGGTGACATGACCGGCGTGCGAGTCGGCGTCATCAAGGAACTGCAGGGCGAGGGCTACGAACCCGGCGTCCAGGCCCGTTTCAACGAGTCGCTTGAGGCACTGCGTGCAGCTGGCGCCGAAATCGTCGAGGTCTCCTGCCCGAACTTCAAGTACGCCCTCGGCGCCTACTACCTGATCATGCCCTCCGAAGTATCCTCGAATCTGGCTAAGTTCGACGGCGTCCGCTTCGGCAAGCGCGTGCTGCCGGCCGAAGGCCCGGTCACCATCGAACGCGTCATGGCAGCCACTCGCGCCGCCGGCTTCGGCGACGAGGTCAAGCGCCGCATCATCCTGGGCACCTACGCGCTCTCGGCCGGTTACTACGACGCCTACTATGGTTCGGCACAGAAAGTCCGCACGCTCATCCAGCGCGACTTCGCCGCAGCGTTCGAACTCGCCGATGTGCTGATCTCTCCGACCTCGCCCACAGTGGCGTTTGAGCTCGGCTCACGGACCAGCGACCCGTTGTCGATGTACCTCAACGACGTCGCGACCATTCCGGCGAACATGGCTGGCGTACCGGGCATCACCGTTCCCGGTGGCTTGTCTGAGGGCCTTCCGGTCGGCATCCAGTTCCTGGCCCCGGCCCGGGAAGACGCCCGGCTCTACCGTGCCGGCGCCGCACTGGAGAAGCTGCTTGAAGACTCCTGGGGCGGTCCATTGATCAACCAGGCACCCGAACTGACCGAAACCACCAAGGAAGGTGTCGCCTAGCATGGCAGCTTTCAACGACGTGCTCGTGGACTTCGACGAGGCACTGGATAAGTACGACCCGGTCCTGGGCTTCGAGGTCCACGTCGAACTGAGCACCAAGACCAAAATGTTCTCGGCTGCCCCGAACGAATTCGGCGACACCCCGAACACCAACGTCACCCCGGTCTGCCTGGGCCTGCCCGGGGTGCTGCCGGTGGTCAACAAGACGGCGGTGGAATACGCGATCCTGATCGGTCTGGCGCTGAACTGCAAGATCGCCGAGAGGTGCGGCTTCGCCCGGAAGAACTACTTCTACCCGGATACCCCGAAGAACTTCCAGACCTCCCAGTACGACGATCCGATTGCCTATGACGGCTGGTTGGACATCGAGCTGGAGGACGGCGAGGTCTTCCGCGTGGAGATCGAACGCGCCCACATGGAAGAGGACGCCGGGAAGCTCACCCACATGGGTGGGGCAACCGGCCGCATCCAGGGTGCCGACTACTCCCTGGTCGACTACAACCGCTCCGGCGTCCCGCTGGTGGAAATCGTCACCAAGACCATCCACGGTGCGGGCAAGCGCGCGCCGGAACTGGCCAAGGCGTACGTGGCAGCAATCCGCGAAATCGTGAAGAACCTCGGCGTTTCCGAGGCGAAGATGGAACGCGGCAACGTCCGTTGCGACGCCAACGTCTCGCTGATGCCCAAGGGCTCAGAGAAGCTGGGCACCCGCACCGAGACGAAGAACGTGAACTCGCTGCGCGCCGTCGAGCACGCCGTGCGTTTCGAGATCGAGCGCCACGCCGGTGTGCTGGACGCGGGTGACAAGATCGTCCAGGAAACCCGCCACTGGCACGAAGACACCCGTACGACTACCTCGGGCCGGCCGAAGTCCGACGCGGATGACTACCGCTACTTCCCGGAGCCGGACCTGGTCCCGATCATCACCACCCCGGAATGGATCGAGGAGCTGCGTGCGCGGCTGCCCGAGCCACCGGCAGCGCGCCGCAAGCGCCTGCAGGGGGACTGGGGCTACTCGGACGCCGAGTTCCGCGACGTGGTCAACGCGGGACTGATGGATGCCATCGAGGAAACTATCGCCTCCGGTGCCACTTCCGCGGTCGCCCGCAAGTGGTGGATGGGCGAAATCTCCCGCCTGGCCAAGAACGCCGACCTCGAGCCGACGGCTCTGGGCGTCACCCCGGCGACGATCATCGAGCTGAACTCGCTGATCACCGGTAAGAAGATCAATGACAAGATCGCCCGCCAGGTGCTCGAGTTGGTAGTGGCCGGCGAGGGCACTCCGACCGATATCGTCGCAGCCCGCTCGCTGGCGGTCGTTAACGACGACTCGGCGCTCGGGGCCGCGATCGACGCCGCCATGGAGGCCATGCCCGATGTGGTTGCCAAGGTCAAGGCCGGCAAGCTGCAGGCCATTGGAGCCCTCATGGGCCCGGTCATGAAGGCTACCCGCGGCCAGGCCGACGCCGGTCGCGTGCGTGAGCTGGTGCTGGAAAAGCTGGGCATCGAGGGCTGATTCCCCCGAGCCGGTGCCAGCGGGCCCCGTTCGTCTCCTTCGGGATGACGGACGGGGCCCGCTGTTTTCCGGGAGCAGCGCGCTTTCGCGGGGTGGCGCCGTGGTATGGGTCTGGCGCGGTGGCTGGTGCCGGTTCGGCGCCGGCTGGGTACTGGCCCGACGGCCAGTTGTCCATCCGGTGTCAGAAAAGCGCCGGTGTGGCGAGGTACGGCGGCGGACCCCCATGGTGGTTGCGCCGGGGTTGCTGGTCCGGGTCCATGAAGCGGGGCAGGATGACCGCGGGGAGCCCCTCGTCGTTGAGCTCGGCGCGGATCTGTCCGGTGTGGAAGGCATGGTGGTGGTTGGAACAGGCCGGGGTGCCGTCGCGGATGCCTGTGCGTCCGCCGGCTTCCCATGGAACCAGATGGTGGATTTCGCAGTGCTCGGGTGGCACGGTGCACCCGGGGACGATGCAGCCGCCATCCCTGGCCAGGATCGCCTGACGAAGGTACTCCGGGAAGTAGCGTTCACTCCGACCGAGGTCCAGGATCCGGGACGGACCGTTCATGATCATCGGGATGGCCCCGGCATGGCACAGTTCCTGCCGCAGTTCAGCCGGGGTGAGCCGCTGTCCGTGGGCGGTGCGTCCGGTCCCCGTGCTCCGGGCTTCGAGGTCCTCGAGCTGGGCGATGATCAGCAGCTGGGGCGAGGGCAGGCCGGTGGCCTTCTTCCCGGAGCCGGGCCGTCCGTTTGCGCGCAATAGGTTCAGCAGGCCCTGCAGGTGGCGTTGCGGGCGGGTGAGCCCGTCGACGCCGGCACCCGGGGCGTTTAGTGCCGTGTAGGAGTCGGTGTTTTCGACGGGGCTGTCGTGCAGGGTGAGCGCCTCGAGTTCCTCGAGGGTGTGCAACGGCTGGCCGGTGTCAATGCCGGGGGCCAGCAGGAAGTCCGGGAACACAGTGCCGGTGCCCGCTCCCTGACCGGATAGGGTGTCCAGTGCGGCCGGCTGCTCCGGCAGCCGGGTTCGGTCCCCGGCCTTGGTGCGCGGATTGTCGGTCTGGGCGCAGAGCGAGAGGAGCAGCTCGGCATCGGCGGCCCGGGTCCGCAACAGGAACTCGGCAGTTCCGGAGCGGTGGCCGCGGTAGAACAACCCGATGCGAGAGTCTACGATCTCCTGCGTCGGGACCGGCGTCCGGCGTTCGAGGGTGTTGCGCAGCTCATCCATCAGCTCCTTCGTGCCGCGAGGGTCACGGCTCACCGATTCGGCGACCCGGGCTTCCAAATCCCGGGATAGGGCCTCGGGGTCGGGTTGGGCATTGATGTGCGGGCGCAGCTTGGCGAGCCGTTTGGCCGCGGCTCCCACGTTCTTGAGGGAGGCGTTGCCGGTGGCGAGTTCGGCGGCCAGCCGGGCGAATTGCGGGGGCCGGGTGATGCCGTTGGCATCGGTCTGCGGGAAGAGGCGGGCGACAGTCTTCATGCGCGCACTGGCCTCGAAATATTCGATGCCCAGGGTGTTTTGCAGGAACTCGGCGGTGTCCTTGAACGTCGGGCGGCCGGTGGGCACACTGCGCGGGTCCGCGGGCAGGGGCCGGGTGCCGTCGATGTACCCGGCGGGGTGCAGCGACAGTGGCAGCAGTGCGTCGAGCGCCTCGACGGGGAGCTCGTGGGCCAGGGTGCGTTGGGCCAGGTCCGCTGCGATGAGTTGGGCATGGGCGGCACGGTCCTGGGCGTGCTCGGCGGCGTGGACGAAGAACGCGGCGTGGACCGGGGAGGTGGTGTTGACGCCGATGCGTGGGGTCAGCTCGTCGACGATGGCCTGGGCGGCGGCCAGGGCGCGCAGTTCATGGTCCGGTGACACCCGGTGGTCCGGGGCGTCACGGTGGCCCGTGACCGCGGCAATGAAATCTGTGGTGTGCATGGGACAAGCATGCTCCGAGGTCGTGACGGACCGGGAAAAGGGTGCAACAGTGTGGATAAGCCCGTCCGGAGTCGTGCCGGCCTCGATTGGGCCGCGGTATCTGCTGCCATAGGCCGGATGCGGATGCGGAAGCCAAGGGAAGGGACACTGGATGCCGGAGTACCGGGACGGGTCGGCGGCACTCCGGCCCAAGCCCGCCGCCGATGTGGACACAGGCCCCGGGGTGGTGCGCGAACTGCTCGCCGAACAACACCCTGACCTGTCAGGCCGGGAGTTGGAATTCGCCGGCGACGGTTGGGACAACGCCGTCTACCGGCTCGGGGAGGAGTTGGCGGTGCGGCTGCCGCGGCGGGCCAATGCGCATTCGCTATTGCTCAACGAGCTACGCTGGCTGCCGTTCCTTGCCCCGCGGTTGCCGCTGCCCGTCCCGGGTGCGTTGTGGCAGGGTCGGCCCAGTGCCGGCTACCCCTATCACTGGGCCATCGTGCCCTGGTTCGAGGGGGTCAGCGCCGCATCGGTTCCGGCGCTCGGGCGCGATGCCTACGCCGTTGACCTGGCCCGGTTCCTGCGCGCGCTGCACGTCCCGGCGCCGGCCGATGCGCCGTTCAACCCGGTGCGCGGTGTGCCGCTGGCCACCCGCGACGAGGCGGTGCGCGGACGACTGGGCTCCGGGCTGCTTCCCGATGCCGCAGCGTTGGAGGCGATCTGGGACGATTCCCTGGCCGCGACGAAGCACGCGGGGCCGGCGCTGTGGCTGCACGGAGACCTGCACCCGCACAACCTGCTGGTTGACTCATCCTTTACTGGCGCGCGGATCACTGCGGTGATCGACTTCGGCGACCTGACCGCGGGGGACCCCGCAAGCGATCTGGCTGCTGCGTGGCTGCATTTTCACCCGGCGCGGGAGGGCCCTGTTCCGCCGGGAGCTGGCCGCCGATTCCTGCTACACGCCGGCGGCCTGGGTTCGGGCCCGGGGTTGGGCACTGCACTTCGGGGCGCTGATGGCGATGCTGCCGCCGGGGGACCCGCTGCATGAGGTCGGAATCCACGCGCTGGAACAGGTGCTGGACCCGGGCCCTGGACCGGACAGTGACCGGCGTGGGCATCGGACAACTGCCGGATGAACACCTACAGCGGACCGAACGCCTGGTTCGCCACCGGGTCGCGCCAGGTCAGCGACAATTCTTCCAGCGCCGCGCGGGGTTCCGGGTTGGTGGCGATGAACCGGCGGAAATCGCGTCGTGCAGTACCGATGAAATGGCCGGGAACCAGGAAGAGGGCAACCGCGGCGGACAGCAGCAACAGGTAGTAACCGACGAAAAAAGCCGGTCCGAACTGTCCGTGGGACAGCAGCGGTGCCAGCGGGAAGTAGGCGATGAAGCCCAGTGGGATGCCGATGACTACCGTGAGGGTGAGCCCGGAGCGGGTGTCTGTTGGGGAGCGGAAGGTATCGGCCGGTGTCATCCGCGGCAGTTTCGTGCGGGAGCGGTTCCAGAGCGGGAACGAGGCGTAGGCGCAGGCGATGCCCAGCACCCCTGCGGTGATCCACGCCGCCCGGGACTCCGGGAAGGCGATGAAGCTCAGCACGGCGAAGCCGACCAGCACGTCGCCCAGCACGAAAAGCATCGCTGCCAGCCCACGGCGGATGCCGAAGTTCAACGCCATGTCACGCAGGGCAGTGCCCTGGTGCGGGTCGCACCACGTCGAGGCCTCGGGGGCGAGCCACTGTTCCAGCGGGCGCAGCGGCGGGTGCTGGTAGGGGGCGGGTGGCAGTGATTGGCTCATGCTGGCTCCAGGGTGGCGGCGGTTCCGAAGGGCCTTCGATTCCGGAACTCGTCGGCCCTCCATTCTTCCACCGTCCCGGGACCGGCGCTGGTTGCCGGGGTGGGTACTTCTATCCGCTTCCGCGGTCCGCCAGGTCGGACATGGTATTGGCCAGCTCGGCGGCCACCCGCCGGACCGAGGTTCGGCGCAGCGTCTCGGGCCGGGCCAACACGTCGATCCGGCGCCGGTGCCCCACCCCGGTCAGGGGCCGCAGCACAACCCCGGGGCCCAGCAGCGCCCCCGCCGTGTACCGGGGCAGTACGCCGAAGAGGTTCCCGGTGGCGACCAGCGCGGCCACCGTCGTGTAGTCGTTGATCCGGTGGGCGATGCGCGGCGGCTGCCCGTTCACGGCCGCGACCGAGGCGACGATGTCGGCCGGGGAGTACCCGTCGCGGCTGACCGCCCAGACGCAGTCGATGAGGTCGTGCGGGGTCAGGGTTTCGCGTGCGCACAGGCGGTGCCCGGCGGGCAGGGCGATGTCCAGCGGCTCGTGGGCCAGCGGAATCACGGCCACGCGGTCCGCGGGCCAGGGCGGGGAGTGGTCCATGCGGTGGGCGAGCACCAGGTCGTAGCGGGCGCTCAGCGCCGGGAAGTCCTGCTGGGCGACATCCTCGTCGAAGAACAGCGGGCGGGGATCCCCGTCCCCGGACAGCCTGGCCAGCAGCGGGGCGAAGAGGGCCTGGCCTACCGAGTGGAATCCGGAGATGCTGACCTCCCCGGCGCCGTCGTGCTGGAAGGCGCCAATGGCCGCACGGGCCTGGGCCATCGCACTGATGACGGAGGCACCGGCGGTGGCCAGGACCCGGCCGGCCTCGGTCAGGACCAGGTTCCGGCCCTCCTTGCGGGTGAGCGGAACGTCGATGCCGCGCTGGAGCTGGGCGAGCTGCTGCGAGACGGCGGACGGGGTGACGTAGAGCGATTCGGCAACTGCGGTGACGCTGCCCAGGTCCCCGAGCTCGCGCAGGATCTGTAGTTGATGGACTTCCATGTAGTGAATGCTAAAGGGTCGATGGAGTTATCGACGATTGTTCTAAACGGTGCGAGGTGGTCTGATGGTTGCAGCAGGGCGTTCCGCACGGGCCGCCGCAACCACCGCGCTAAGGATCGATGATGAAGGCACTGTACAAGTCCGGACCCCATGCCGGACTCGAACTGGTCGAGCGCCCGGAGCCCGCCACCGGCTCCCGCGAGGTCAAGATCCGGGTCATGACCACCGGCATTTGCGGTACCGATCTGCACATCCTGGCCTACGACGAGGCGGCGAAGGCGATGATCAAGGCGCCGATGATTCCCGGGCACGAGTTCTACGGCGAAATCGTCGAGGTCGGTGCCCAGGTGCACGACGTCAAGGTCGGTGACCGGGTCTCCGGCGAGGGCCACGTGGTCTGCGGGATGTGCCGCAACTGCCGGGCCGGACGCCGGCAGATGTGCATCAATACGGTTTCCGTCGGCGTGCAGCGCGATGGCGCCTTCGCCGAATACGTCGTGATTCCCGAGGTCAACGTCTGGGTGCACCGCGACGAATCGATCACCCCCGCCCTGGGTGCCATTTTCGACCCGTTCGGCAATGCAGTACACACGGCGCTGTCCTTCCCGCTGGTCGGCGAGGACGTGCTGATCACCGGTGCCGGTCCGATCGGGCTGATGGCCATCGCCGTGGCCCGGCATGCCGGGGCCCGGAAGATCGCCATCACCGACATTTCCGAACAGCGCCTGGAACTGGCCCGCGGCATCGGCGCCGACCTGGCCATCGACGTGTCCAGGACCCGGATCCGCGACGCCCAGAAGGACCTGGCCATGGTCGAGGGCTTCGACATCGGCATGGAAATGTCCGGCCACGCCACAGCGCTGCCGGAAATGATCGAGAACATGAACCACGGTGGGCGCATCGCCATGCTGGGGCTGCCCACCAGCTCCATCGACATCAACTGGGGCAAGGTCGTCACGCACATGCTTACGCTCAAGGGCATCTACGGCCGCGAGATGTTCGAGACCTGGTACGCGATGAGTGCGATGCTCACCTCCAACCCGGTGCTGCGCGAACACGTCGCCTCGGTGGTCACCGACTTGTTGCCGGCCAGCGAATGGGAAGCCGGGTTCGCCGCCGCAGCCTCCGGGCACGGTGGCAAGGTAGTGCTCGACTGGACCTCGATCTAGCAGCCGCGAACGGCTTCCCGCAGGCCGGGACGGCCACCGGCCCCACCACCAGAACCATCAGGACCCCGTAGGAGAAAAGCATGTACACCACGATGAAGGACGAGCTCGCCACCGAGCTCGATGAATTGCGCGACGCCGGGCTGTTCAAGGCCGAACGCCACATCGACTCGGCGCAGTCGCCCCGGATTAGCGCCGGGGCCATCGGCGATGCGCCGAAGCCGGTGCTGAACTTCTGCGCCAACAACTACTTGGGCCTGGCCGACGATGTGCGGATCATCGCCGCCGCGAAGGAGGCCATGGACACCCGCGGCTTCGGCATGGCCTCGGTCCGCTTCATCTGCGGCACCCAGGACCTGCACCTGGAACTGGAGGCTGCCGTATCGCGCTTCCTGGGCACCGAGGACACCATTTTGTTCTCCAGCTGCTTCGACGCCAACGGCGGTGTGTTCGAGTCGCTCTTCGGTGCCGGCGACGCGATCATTTCCGACGCGCTGAACCACGCCTCGATCATCGACGGGATCCGGCTGTCCAAGGCAGCCCGCTTCCGCTACGCCAACCAGGACATGGCGGACCTGGAGACCCAGCTCAAGGCCGCCGCGGCGCTGAACGAGGGGGCCGGTGCCCGGCGCACCATCATCGTCACCGACGGCGTGTTCTCGATGGACGGCTACCTGGCCCCGCTGGCGGCGATCTGCGACCTGGCTGACGCGTACGGCGCGCTGGTGATGGTCGATGACTCCCATGCCGTGGGCTTCATGGGCGCCACCGGCGCCGGCACACCGGAGCACGCCGGGGTCTCCGGGCGCGTGGACATCTACACCGGCACGTTCGGCAAGGCCCTGGGCGGGGCATCGGGCGGCTACGTCGCCGGGCGTGGGGAAATCGTCGCGATGCTGCGCCAGAAGGCCCGGCCGTACCTGTTCTCCAACTCCCTGGCCCCGGCCATCGTCGCCGCCACGCTCAAGGCCCTGGAACTCATCGAGGGGTCCGGCGAGCTGCGCACGAAGCTCTTCGACAACGCAGCCCTGTTCCGCCGCCGGATGGCCGAGGAGGGGTTTGAGCTGCTCGATGGCGAACACGCCATCGTCCCGGTGATGTTCGGCGACGCGCTCAAGGCGGCGGAGGTTGCCGCGCGGATGCTGGAGAACGGCGTGTTCGTCACGGCGTTCAGCTTCCCGGTGGTACCGCGCGGTGCCGCCCGCATCCGCGTGCAGCTCTCGGCGGCGCACTCGGCCCAGGACGTGGAGGCCTGCGTGCGGGCGTTCGTCGCCAGCCGCTAGCCGGCGCATACCCCTGGCGGGCCGCCCCTGGAAGGCGGCCTGCCGTGCTCAACCCGCCAAGGTGAAGCGCAGCGTGCGTACCTCGAACGCGCCCAGCGACAGCTCCATTGGACTTCCCGTCTGTTCAAGACTCCCGGACTGTCCGAGCTTCCCGGCCAGCTCGAGGGCTCCGGCATCGCCCGGAAGGCCATCCTCCAGCAGGGTGATGGCCCGGGCGCCGGTGACCGGATGGTGGACGGCGAGCGAGCCGGTGGCGCGGCGGCCGAGGGACTCGTAGAGGCGCACCACCAGGTCCCCGGAGCGGTCTGCGGCCAGCTTTACCGCAGAGAGCACCAGGCCCGTACCTTCCAATGAAACCAGTGGTGCGAAGCCATGGTCCCCGGGCAATGTGGTCGCCGCGCTGTTCAACAGCGCGCCGGCCCGCGTGGCGGAGTCGATGTCCGCGCCGATGACCAGCCCGTAGGAGTGGGCCTGCACGCCCTGGTCTGTTTCGGGATCCGGGAAGCGCGGGGCACGCAGCAGCGACAGGCGCACGTTGGTCATCACCCCGGCCGCCGTCGAATCGCGGGTGACATCGAAACCGTAGCTCGAATCGTTGATCAGCGCCGCACCGAAGCCCGGCTCGGCGGCCAGCACGAAGCGGTGCATCGAGGTCTCGAACTTCGCCGCCTCCCAGCTGGTGTTCACGTGGGTGACCCGCTGGTGGTAGCCGAACTGGGTTTCGGCGATCACGTGCTCGGCGCGGATGTCGAAGGGGAACGCGACCTTCAGGAACTTCTCCCTCTCGTGCCAGTCGGTGACCTGCTCGATCAGCAGCGTGCGCGAGCCCGGCGCCAGCACCAGCTCCTGGCGCACGCGCGAGGCGGAGAAGGAGCGCTCGATCATCACGCGGGCAGCCCCGTCGGCATCGGTGGACAGGGTCATCGAATCCAGCTCGACCAAATCGGTGACCTGGTTCCTGTAGTACTTGTCCACGTCCCAGGCGTCCCACATGTTCGGGAAGTCCTGGTGCAGCTGCAGCAGGTTCGCCGCGTGGCCCGGCGCAATGGTTTCGCGCCCGGTTCCGTGATCCAGCGCCGAGGTGATCAGTCCCCGCGCGTCGATCACCACGGTCACCAATGCGTTTGACAGTACGATGCCATCGGCTGTCTCGGTGGCACTCACGGCGTCGGCCACCGGCGCCAGCTCGGCCACCGGCATGCCGGAGCCGGTGGCGATGCCCGAACGGGTGAAGGCGGCGCCGTTGAGCCGGATCGCGGTGTCCCCGTTGCCGACCAATGCCTGCTGCGCCGCGGCGATGATCCCGTTCACCTCGGCGGTGACCCGTTCGTATGCGGCGACCACCTCGCGGTGTACCCAGGCGATGGAGGTGCCGGGCAGGATGTCGTGGAACTGGTGCAGCAACACCGTCTTCCACAGGGTGTCGAGCTCATCGTGCGGGTAGCCGCATCCGGTGCGCACGGCGGCGGTGGCGCACCACAGCTCCGCCTCCACCAGCAGCTGCTCGGTGCGGCGGTTGCCGGCCTTGGTGCGGTGCTGGGAAGTCAGCGTGGCGCGGTGCAGCTCCAGGTAGAGCTCGCCCACCCAGACCGGCGGGTTCGGCAGTTCGGCCCGAGTCCGCTCGAAGAAGGCGTCGGGGTGTTCCCAGGCCACGGTGGCGCTGCCCTCGAGGTCGGCCAGGCGCCGCGCCGTCCCGGTCATCTCGCGGGTGGTGCCGCCGCCGCCATCGCCCCAGCCGACCGGCGCGATGGAACCCGAAGCGTGCCGCGATTCGCGGAACTGGCGCGAGGCCTTCGCGACCTCCTCGCCGGAAAGCTGCCCGTTGTAGGTGTCCATCGAGGGGAAGTGGCTGAAGATGCGCGACCCGTCGATGCCCTCCCAGTCGAAGGTATGGTGCGGGAACTTGTTCAGCTGGTTCCAGGAGATCTTCTGCGTGAAGAACCATTCAAAGCCGGCCCGCCGCATCAGCTGCGGCAGCGCGGGGGAGTAGCCGAAGGAGTCCGGTAGCCAGACCCCGGCGCAGGTGATCCCGAATTCCTCGCGGAAGAACTGCTGGCCGTAGTGGAACTGGCGCACCAGTGCCTCGCCCGATGGCATCACCGTGTCCGATTCGACCCACATGCCGCCCAGCGGCAGGAAGCGGCCCGCCGCTACGGCCTCCTTGACCCGGGAATAGACCTCGGGGCGGTGCTCCTTGAGCCAGGCGTATTGCTGGGCGCTGGACATCCCGTAGAGGAAATCCTCGTCGTAGCCGATCAGTTCCACCATGGAGGAGCAGGTCCGCGCGACCTTGCGGATGGTCTCGCGCACCGGCCAGAGCCAGGCCGAATCGATGTGGGCGTGCCCGATGGCCGAGAGCCGGTGCGCGCTCGCATCGGCCCGCTTCGACAGCACCCCGGCCAGCTGGGCGCGGGCCTCGGGCGCAGTCTGCGCGATGTCCTGCAGGTCCAGGCGGTCCAGCGCGTCGTCCATGGCCTGCAGGATGCGCATCTTGCGTGGGCCATCGGGCAGCTGCCCCTGGAGTTCGAGCAGCACCCGCAGGTCCAGCGCCAGTTCGTGCACCTCGGGTTCGAAGACGGCCAGGTCCATCCGGCCGGTGGCGTAGATCTTGCGCGGGGAGGAGGTGAGGATGTCGCCCTCGGTGGTGGGCAGGAACGGGTGCTCCTGAAGCAGCACCGGGTTGGCAGCCGCTTCGATGAAGTACTCGACCGGCTCGCCGCCGGCCGCCACGTCCGCCACCGGGATCCACTGGTTGCGTGGGTTGATCGACTTCACCGTGGTTCCGTCGGGCCGGTAGACCAGGCCCTCGCATTGGAATCCAGGCAGGTTGGCGTTGAAACCCAGATCGATCAGGGCTTCGACGCGCTTGCCGGCCCACTGTGCGGGCACCGTGCCGCTTATCTTGAACCAGGTGGTTCCCCAGGCGGCGCCCCAGGGGGTGCCGACCGTGTAGGGCGCGTAGTCGCGGCCCAGTGCATCGGCGGGGGATACCGGTTCGCCCGGAAGTTCATGCCAGCCGACGTCCAGGGGTTGGGCCAGCGAATGGATGGCGGGGGTGATGCGTTCACTCAGGACCCGGGTGACGCGTCCTACTGTCAGGGGGATGTCGTCGTGCATGAGACGGCCTCTCTCAAAGCTATGCGGGGGCGTGGCGGCGGCCTTCGGGTGCCGGTCGCCGTGACGCATCGGGCCCTCTGGTTTCCGGGCTGGATCCACGCCCGATCCTAGCCCATCCGATGCAATAATGAGCCTAGCCGGGGCAGTTGCCGCCGACGTCCCGGTGGGCCGAGGGCCGGCCACCTCCGGCGGAAAGAGGATGATGAGCCGCACCAACCAAGCACTGAGACGCCGGCTGGTCGGCCTGGACATCGGCGGGAGCAAGACAGATGCCATGCTCTGGGCCGGGGATGCGCCGGTGGCCCGGGCCCGTGCAGGCAGTGCCAACGTGCAGGGCGTTAGCATCGAGCTGGCCGAAAGGAACCTGGCGGAGGTGTTCGCCGCACTGGATTCCGGTCCCATCGACCGGGTCGTTGCCGGCTCGGGCGGGATGGATACCGAGGCCGACGCCGCCGCGTTGCGCGCGCTGATCGCCGCACACGCGCCCGGCGCCGACATCGTCATTGTCCACGACACCCGGCTGATCCTGGCCGCCGCCGGGGTCGATACGGGTGTCGCGGTGATTCTGGGGACCGGGTCGGCCGTCTGGGGCATCAATCCGGAGGGCAGGGAGGCGCGGGCCGGCGGCTGGGGCTACGTGCTCGGCGACGAGGCCAGCGGCTACTGGATGGCCCGCGAGGCAGTGCGGCACACGCTGCGTGCCCACGACCGCGGCCAAGCGCCCGGAGACCTGGCCCGACGGGTGCTGGCGGCAAACAACGCCGCATCCCCGGTCGACCTGATAGCGCTTTTCCACGAGAACCCCGATAGGCATCATTGGGCAGGGCAGTCGCCGCTGGTCTTCGAGGCGCTCGCCGGCGGTGACCCGGCGGCCGCGGCCATCGTCTCCGACGCCGTGGCACATGTGCGCTCGATGGCCGCCGATGTCACCGGGATGCTGGGATTCGGCGGGCCAGTGGTCATCGGGGGAGGGCTGGGCATGCACCAGCGGGCCTACCGGACTCGATTGCGCGCTTCTTTGGCCGGCATCGGGCTGCACGATGTCCGCTTCCTTCAGCAGGACCCGGTCGAGGGCGCCAAATACCTCTCCGATGCCCGCGGGGGAGGGGCAGGTGCCGGCTGACCGTCCCCCACTGGTTGCCCGAGCCCGGACCGGATTTCAGCACTGCCTGAACGCTGCCCCGGGGTTCGGGATTCGGGTATCGTCTCGTTGAGCCGCGCATCGTTTGGCGCGGAGAAAGCAGTGGCTGACCGATTTCTGCCATCGGACGGTCGAAGGCGAACCGCCCGATATGCAACGATCGACTCCGTCACGCGGAGCCCCGGTGGGGCCCGGGTGACGGAGTGGATGCCAGGAAAGTTTCCGGTGCACCCACTGATGGCGAAAGGTGCAGGCAACTAAGCTTGCTATTTAACCTCTGGCGGAAAGTCTGTTGACTTTCCGCGCCTCAATCGGCGTGTCATGACACGATAAGCGGCCCTCGTTTCTCATGCTGTTTGGTACCAACAAGACAGCAAAAGGACCGAGGGCCGTGGCGATGAGTATGCATGAATGTTCCGGTGAATCGCAAGCCTCCTGCCCCGAGCAGCAATTCGATGCGTTCCGGCAAAGCTACTACCGCTGCCTCACCCGTAGGGCCGATGCGCTCTTCGAACTCACTGATGCATTGCTGTGTACCCAGGGGAAAGTCACCGACCTGGCCCACCTGTCCCTGGAACCCGAGCACCACCGCGGCCACGGGGCCCTGTATGACGCGGTGAACTCCGGGAACATCAACCACGCGGCACTGAAAACCCTCATCGGGGCGCTGCCCGTGCCCAAGATCCCGGGCCCGGACGGCCGGAAGAGGATCGTGCTCGCGGTGGACGTGTCGAACTGGCTGCGCCCGGACGCCGGATGCAGCCCCGGGCGCGCGTTCTGCCACACCTACGCCCGCAACGGGCAAGCGCAAATGGTTCCGGGGTGGCCTTATTCTTTCGTGGCCGCACTGGAATCCGGCGCCACCTCCTGGACCGCACTGCTGGACGTGGTGCGGCTGCGCCCGGCCGATGACGCGACCGCGATCACCGCAGATCAGCTCCGGAGCGTCGTTGACCGGTTGAGCGCCACCGGGCAGCAACAGAGCACAGATCCCGAGGTCTTGGTGGTCATGGATGCCGGCTACGACGTGACCCGTCTGGCTTGGCTGCTCCAAGACCTGCCGGTGGTGCTGGTGGCCCGGTTGCGTTCGGACCGGGTGTTCTACGCCCCGGCCGGGGCACGCCGCGGACCGACCAAGGGCCGGCCGCCGCGCCACGGAGCCAAGCTGGCTCTGCGCGATCCGGCCACACACCCGGACCCTGTGCACCGTTCGGTCCAGGAACTGGAGCGGTACGGAGCCGTGAGCACGGTCGCGTTCGAGCGGATGCACCAAAAGATCGACACCAGGGCTGGGTGCAAGGATTCCCACGGTTCCCCACCCCTCATCGAAGGCACGGTGATCGGACTGAACGTCGAACACCTGCCCGGTGGGCAGCCACCAAAGCCGATGTGGCTGTGGGCGTCCAAACCCGTCCCCGGCGATGTCCGGGAGGTGGATCATTGGTGGTCCATGTACCTGCGTCGTTTCGATATCGAGCACACGTTCCGCTTCCTGAAACAGAACCTGGGCTGGGCCCGGCCCCACCTGCGGGAGCCGAATGCGGCAGACCGCTGGACCTGGATCGTGATCGCGGCGCACACCTCGCTGCGGCTGGTGCGGCCAATGGCCATTGAGTGCCGCTTGCCGTGGCAACAGCCCATTCCAGAGTCCAAGTTGACCCCGGGAAGAGTCCGGGCGACCTATCGGCGTGCCTGCCGGGACGCGGTCCACCCGGCGAACCCGCCGATAGCTTCCACGGCCGGTCCGGGACGTCCCCGAGGCGGCGTGAATCGGGTCAAACCCGTGACCCAGCCCGTCGGGCTGGCCCACTACAAAGGTTAAATGCCAAGCTAAGAAATTGCGCCAATAGGCTCAGGGGCAGCGGAGGGGTCGGGCATCCCAGCGGTGGGTCAGCCAGGCTTCGCGGATGAGTCGGCGGATCACGATGACACTGTTCGCCAAAGCGATGAACGCGTTGATGACGGTGGTGCGTCGTTCGGTGCAGATCGCCAGTTTGCGGAATCCGCGGTTGTGCCAGGAGTTGGTGCGTTCCACCACCCACCGTTTGCCGACCTGGATCGGTGAGGGGATGCCTTTGGTGGCGACCTCGCCCGCGCAGCCGAGTTCCTCGAGCAGGTCCCGGGTCGTGGTCGAGTCGTAGCCGGCATCCAGGTGCACGGTGATCTTTGGTGGCAGGTGGAATCCGAAGCGGGAGAGCCGTTCCAGGGTGGGGCGTAGTAGCGGGGAGTCGTGCCGGTTCGCCGGTGCCACCACGGTGCCCAGCGGGATGCCTTTGCCATCGACCAGGAGGGAGCGTTTGGTTCCTTGTTTGCCGCGGTCTACCGGGGATCGGCCGGCGGCTTCGCCGCCGCAGGGGGCCTTGACGATGCACCCGTCCACGGCGAGGTCTTCGAAGTCGATGCCCACGATCCGGTCGTAGGATTCCAGGGCGATTTGTTCGAGGTGTTCAAAGATCCCGGCGTGGATCCATTCGTCGCGGCGTCGTCGGATGGTGGTGGCGGAGCAGGTGGTGTCGGAGATTTTCTCGTAGGAGGCCCCGAGGACGAGGACCTGGATGAGCTTGTCGAAGACGAGCCTGTCCGGGATGCGGGGGCGGTGGCAGCCCAGGGGGTGGTGGTCTTCAACGGGTGGGATCAGGGCCTGGAATTGGGTCCAGAGGGGTTCGATGAGGAATGATGGAAGGGCAGGCACGGTTCTCCTGGATCGCATATTTTCTTGGTCGAAAACATGTTTAACACGGAGCCGTGCCTGCTTTTCGTTAATGACGTCGCGGGGTTGGTTAATGACGTGGCGGGGGTCGGTTGTTGGTCTCGGACTGGGCGCCTATTGGCGCGATTTCTAACTCACGGATCTTCACAGCACCCGAGTACTTGGTGTTGCTCGTGATGCCGGGCTCCTTCGTGAAGAAGGAATCAGGGCTGCAGGTAGTCTTCAGCTGCAGCGTCTTTCCGACATCGGCACTGGTGGTCCTGTAGGTGAGCTTTGTTGCGTCCTTGATGTTCTTGGTGCCGCGCTGCCACTGGTAGCTGCACTTGGAAATGACTTGGTTCCAAGCGGTGGATTCGTTCTTGGCGGTTTTCTTGACCTTGATCAACTGCCCTTTGCGGGCGGACGTGGTTGAGGCAACCGGAGGGTGGAAGCTCATCTTGCCCGAGGTGGACAACGAGATCGACACGGTGTTGGTGATCTTGAGGCGACCGATTTTGGTGCTCCTGCTGCTCATGGGCGACGTGTAGCCCGTACCGTTGGACGTGACCGTGCCGGTGGCTCCGACTGTGGACGGCCAGCCGAGGCTGGCAACGACGTGCGGCATGCCGTACATCGTTGCCAATATGCCGGGGCCTTGTAGGGCTGTCCCTTGGCGAACTTCTTCTCGATGAGAAGGCTCATGCGGACACTTTTTAGCGACGTGGATTTGGCTAGGGCAGCGGGGGGGGCCAGCCCGGTCGTTCCGAATATGTTGAGGCTGCTCAGTTTTGGCAGCGTGGCGATGG
The DNA here is from genome assembly GCF_014190875.1 of Paeniglutamicibacter cryotolerans. Taxonomy (NCBI): domain Bacteria; kingdom Bacillati; phylum Actinomycetota; class Actinomycetes; order Micrococcales; family Micrococcaceae; genus Paeniglutamicibacter; species Paeniglutamicibacter cryotolerans. Next base: position 2,402,238 of record NZ_JACHVS010000001.1, read on the forward strand.
AGGCGAAATCGGCTTTAGCGCCCCCGACATTCATTTGAAGGTCGGCAAGCTGTTTGCTGCCTGCTGGTTTCTTGAGCGAAAGGGCCTTATTTGTCGAGAATAATAATGAGGACAGCCGAGGGAGCGGGGCGATGTCCGCCACGGTACTGACCTTGGTCGGACCCGTGAACAACCAAGTCAACCTCGGGAAATCCTTAGTGAAGGCAAACGCCGGGTCAGTCACGGGAGAATCCACGCTGAGGTATCGGAGACCGAGGCCCTTGAGCTTGGAGGTGCCGGTGATCTTCAGCTTCTTGCCTGAGTGGTCGATGGTGCATGGGGTGTAAATGGTCTTCGCCGCGGCCTGAGCCGGAACCGGAACCGATGCGCCCAGGAGTACCCCGGCGGCCAGAACAGCCGAGGCGGTCCATGCGGTGATTTTCCAAAAACAGGTTCCACCGCTAAATGGCGGGCTGTGATGACGTGGAATTCTCGCTTTCAGGTGCGGAAATACCGGTGAGTAGAGTCATCACCACGGACATCCATACAGGTGAGCGGTAAATCGGTGGGGGTGTCGTTGGTGTAGCCGATATTCTCGATGTCCCCAGGCCCGCTCAGCCTTCTTGCTTTCCGGATTTGCCAGCGGTTCGCATTGTGCCGCAGGCAGGGGCCACTCCAGCGGAGTCGTGAAGGGGGGGCCGTGGCCGGTTGGCAGCTCGGGGTTGGCGGTATCAGCCGGGCTATCGAAGCCCTTCTGGCCGCTGTCCACTGCCGGGACGATCAGCAAAACCCAGGGCCTTCCGCCGGACGCCGCCGGGCATCACTGCACCGTTTTCGCGGGGACGACGAAAAGGCGGGTGCGGCAGCCGGGAAGTAATTTCCTGCCGCCGTACCCGCCGCTATCGCGTGCGATCCCGGATTACGCCGGGTCCAGTGACACCACGGCGAGGAAACCCCGACCGCTGATGGTGGGGGTTTCCTGCTCCCCGCCCACTACGGTATCGAGCCGGCCCAGCTCCGCTTGCGTGCCGTCGGCCGTGTTCAGCGTGGCCTTGCCCTGGAGCAGGACGCCGAACTGGCCCCCGAAGAGGTGCTGCGGGTGCTTCTTGGACAGCTCGACGATGGCCACGTGGCCCGTGACGGTGCCGGTGCGGGCGATCAGGTTCAGGTCCCGGATCGGCCCGGTCGGCAGCGTCGCGCTGGTGGCCGAACCGCCGTCGAAGCGCAGTGGCCGGAAGCGCTCCAGCTGCTTTTCCTGCCCGTCGATTTTCATCGCCAGCAGTTCGCCCTCGATGACCGTCAGGATCCGGGTCATGCCGGTGAAGGCGGAGAAATCGCCCGCCGTGTCGACATCGGCGATGCTCAGCCGCCAGTCCCAGTCGTCCCCGGTCACCGTTTCGGGCGCGCCGGCCATCGACAGCTTCCCGGAAAGGATCTGCCGGGTGGTGCCGCCCCCGTTGCGCCACTTTGCAGCGGGCAGGTCGGAATAGGCGATCACGGAGCCGGGTGTCAGTGGCTGGTTCGAAAGGGTGTTCATGAACCGATCCTAGGTGGTGGTGTGGGTGCTAGACGAGCGGGGCGTCGAGGGCCGAGTTGGCCGCAGCGAGGATGGAGCCGTCGCTGATCAGCTGGAACACTGCCTCGATTTCGGGGGCGATGTACCGGTCGGTGCCCGGGCCTTCGACCTTGGTGCGGATGGATTCGCGCACTGCAGTGATCACCGCAGAGGACTTGGTGCTGGCAAGTCCGCCGTCACGCATGTCCAGTGCGCGGGCGCTGGTGAGCAGTTCGATGGCCAGCACGCGGGCCAGGCCATCGACGGCCTTGCGCAGCTTGAGGCCTGCGTGCCAGCCCATGGAGACGTGGTCCTCCTGCATGGCCGAAGACGGGATGGAATCCACCGAGGCCGGAACGGCCAGGCGCTTGAGCTCGGAGACGATGCCGGCGGCGGTGTACTGGGCGATCATGTGCCCGGAGTCGACTCCCGGATCATCGGCCAGGAAGGCGTTCAGGCCGTGGCTGCGGGCGGTGTCCAGGAAGCGGTCGGTGCGACGCTCGGAGATCGAGGCCAGGTCGGCGACGGCGATGGCCAGGAAGTCCAAGACGTAGCCCATCGGGGCGCCGTGGAAGTTGCCGTTGGATTCGACACGGCCATCGGGGGTGACCACGGGGTTGTCGATGGCCGAGGCCAGTTCGATGGAGGCAACCGATTCGGCATGGGCCAAGGTGGCGCGCACGGCGCCATGGACCTGCGGGGCGCAACGCAGCGAGTAGGCGTCCTGCACGCGGGTGAACTGGTGGGCGCCGGCCTTCTGCTCGGCCAGTAGCGGGGAGCCGGCAAGCACGGTGCGCATGTTGGCGGCCGCGGCCATCTGGCCCGGGTGCGGGCGCAGCGTGTGCAGGTCCGGCGCGAAGACATCGTCGGTGCCCAGCAGGCCCTCGACGCTCATGGCGGCGGAAAGGTCGGCGATGCTGACCAGCTTGCGCAGGTCCGAGGAGGCCATCAGCAGCATGCCCAGCATGCCGTCGGTGCCGTTGATCAGCGCCAGGCCTTCCTTCTCGGCCAGCACTACCGGTTCGATGCCGGCGGCGGCCAGGGCCACGGCGGCATCGACCAGTTCGCCGTCCGCATTGCGGACCTTGCCCTCACCCATGACTGCCAAGGCGCAGTGCGAGAGCGGGGCGAGGTCACCGGAGCAGCCCAGTGAGCCGTATTCGCCGACGACGGGGGTGATGGCGGCGTTCAGCAACGCGGCGTAGGTCTGTGCGACCACGGGGCGAACGCCGGTGCGGCCGGTTGCCATGGTGGAGAGGCGGTTGAGCATCAGGCCGCGGATGACCTCGCGGTCGACCTCGGTGCCGGAGGAAGCGGCGTGCGAGCGGATCAACGAGCGCTGCAGCTGGGTGCGCAGCTCGATCGGGATCTGCTTGGTGGCCAGCGCGCCGAAGCCGGTGGAAACGCCATAGTGCGGGATGGTGTCGTTGACCAGCGCGTCAATGACGGCGCGGGATTCGGCCATGGCTGCCAGCGATGCGGCCGAGAGCTCGATCGGGGCCAGGTGGCGTGCGACGTTGACGACGTCGGCGGGGCTGAGGGCTCCGGTTGAAACGCTGACGATGGAGGTCATGTTTTGTCCTTTTGTGAGTGCTCCGAAAACCCGGAGCTTGCCATGTGGTGAAATACACGTTTCAATAAGTGAAACGCAGTGAAGCCCAAAGGGCAACCCCGCGTCATGAAAAACGACACGTAAGTGAAGCACATCCACCCAGGAGTGAAAAGTGGCAGAACCCTCGACCCGGACAGTAGAACGGGCCCTGCAGTTGCTGGGCTCGGTCTGCGACGCCGGCTCGTTGTCACTGGCCGACGCGGCACGGGGCACCGAGCTCTCGGCTTCGACGGCGCTGCGACTGCTGCGCACGCTGGAATCCACCGGGTTCGTCCGCAAGGACGAGGACGGGGCCTACCGGCCCGGGCTGCGCATCGTGCAGCTCGGAGCCCAGGCGCTGAGCCACGAGTCGATCATTTCGCTTGCCGAGCCGGGCCTGGCCCGACTCGTGGAAGCCACCGGTGAATCGGCCTACCTCAATGTCAAGGCCAACCACGGGGCGGGGGCCGACCAGGGCCTGTACATCGCCATGCGCGAGGGCACCCACTCGGTGCGCCATTCCTCGTGGGTTGGACGTACGGTCCCGCTGAAGGGAAGCGCCTCTGGCGCCGTCCTGACAGGCAACACACCCGTCTGCGGGTACGCGGTGGTGGACCGCGGCGTCGAAGCCGACGTCACGGCCATCGCAGCACCCATCACGGTGACCATGCATGCTCCCGACGGGAGCATCTCGGGCCGGCGCGTCATCGCCGCGCTCAGCGTGGTCGCCCCCAGTTACCGCATGACCCCCGAAAAGGTCAGTGCCATCGGCTGTCTCGTCACAGCCGAGGCCGACCGCATCTTGACCGCCTACCAACAGGAGAACCAGCCATGAGCTTTACCCAACATGATCCCTCCCGCGTCATCCGTTCGCCGCGCGGCACCACGCTGACGGCCAAGAGCTGGCAGACCGAGGCGCCGCTGCGCATGCTGATGAACAACCTGGACCCCGAGGTCGCCGAGCGCCCCGAGGACCTGGTCGTCTACGGCGGCACCGGCCGCGCGGCCCGCTCCTGGGAAGCCTACGACGCGATCATCAAGACCCTGACCGACCTGGAAGAGGACGAGACCCTGCTGGTCCAGTCCGGAAAGCCGGTCGGCGTGTTCCGCACCAACAAGTGGGCACCGCGCGTGCTCATCGCCAACTCGAACCTGGTCGGCGACTGGGCCACCTGGCCCGAGTTCCGCAAGCTCGAGGCCGAGGGCCTGATGATGTACGGCCAGATGACCGCCGGTTCCTGGATCTACATCGGTACCCAGGGCATCCTGCAGGGCACCTACGAGACCTTCGCCGCCATCGGCGAAAAGCGCTACGGCGGCACCCTTGCCGGTACGTTGACCCTCACCGGCGGCTGCGGCGGCATGGGCGGCGCCCAGCCGCTGGCCGTTACCCTCAACGGCGGCGCCTGCCTGATCATCGACGTGTCCGAGGAACGCCTGCGCCGCCGCCTGGGCAAGCGCTACCTGGACGACGTCGAGCTGGACCTGGACGCAGCGATCGCCAAGGTCACCGCCGCCAAGAACGAGAAGCGCGCCCTGTCCGTGGGCTACGTCGGCAACGCCGCCGAGGTCTTCCCGGAACTGCTGCGCCGCCAGAAGGCCGGGCAGATCGACATCGACATCGTCACCGACCAGACCTCCGCGCACGACCCGCTGTCCTACCTGCCGGTTGAATTCACCGTCGAGAACTGGGACGCCGAGGCCAAGACCGACGAAGCCGGCTTCACCCTCAAGGCACAGGCTGCCATGGCCGCACACGTGAAGGCCATGGTCGAGTTCCAGGACATCGGCGCCGAGGTCTTCGACTACGGCAACTCGATCCGCGACGAGGCCCGCAAGGGCGGCTACGACCGCGCCTTCGAATTCCCGGGCTTCGTCCCGGCCTACATCCGCCCGCTGTTCTGCGAGGGCCTGGGCCCGTTCCGCTGGGTGGCGCTTTCAGGGGACCCGGAAGACATCCGCGTCACCGACGAGGCACTGAAGAACCTGTTCCCGGAGAACGAGCACCTGCACCGCTGGTTGGATGCAGCCCAGGAGCACGTCGAATTCGAGGGCCTGCCGGCACGCATCTGCTGGCTCGGCTACGGCGAACGCCAGAAGGCCGGACTGCTGTTCAACCAGCTCGTCGCCGAGGGCAAGGTTTCGGCGCCGATCGTGATCGGCCGCGACCACCTGGACTCCGGTTCGGTGGCCTCCCCGTACCGCGAGACCGAGGCCATGGCCGACGGTTCGGACGCCATCGCCGACTGGCCGCTGCTCAACGCCCTGACCGCCACCAGCTCCGGTGCCACCTGGGTCTCGATCCACCACGGCGGCGGTGTCGGCATCGGCCGTTCCATCCACGCCGGGCAGGTCTCGCTGGCCGACGGCACCGAGCTGGCAGCGGCCAAGCTCGAGGCGCTGCTGACCAACGACCCGGGCATGGGCGTGATCCGCCACGTGGATGCCGGTTACCAGCGTGCCGTGGATGTGGCTGCCGAGCGCGGCGTTCGCATCCCGATGGCAAAGTAGGGCGCACCACACTATGGACGGCACTCTCGGAACACTCATTGAACCGGCCAAGACGGCCGAGAAGACCAAGGGGTTGTGGCGATTCTTCGTCTACAGCCTGATCGGGATCTTCATGTTCTTCATCCCCATCAACATCGGCGGGAAAGAGACCATCCCGCTGGACCACCTGGTCAGCGCGATCACCACGGCACTGGGCCCGGTGGTCAAGTACCTGATCCTCGGGCTGATCCTGGCTGGAACGATCTTCCCCTTCGCCTCCGGGCGTTGGCGTGAGTCGCGGATCAAGACGCTGTTCGCGTTCCTGAACATCCTGGGCCTGGCAACGGGCACCATGATGGTGTTCAACGTGGGACCGGCACTGCTCTTCGAACCGGACCTCGGACCGTTCCTGTTCAACAAGCTGGTGGTTCCGGTGGGAATGATAGTGCCCGTGGGTGCCGTCTTCCTGGCCCTGCTCGTGGGCTACGGACTCATGGAATTCGTCGGGGTGCTCGTGCAGCCGGTCATGCGACCGATCTGGCGCACCCCCGGCCGCTCCGCCATCGACGCCGTGGCGTCGTTCGTGGGCAGCTACTCGCTGGGCCTGCTGATCACCGACCGGATGTACCAGTCCGGCCGCTACACCGGCCGCGAATCGGCGATCATCGCCACCGGCTTCTCCACCGTCTCGGTCACCTTCATGCTGATCGTGGCCAAGACGCTGGATATCATGCACCTCTGGCTTCCCTACTTCTTCCTCACCTTCGGCGTGACGTTCCTGGTCACCGCCATCGTGGTGCGGATCCCGCCGCTGAGCCGGGTCGAAGACGAGTACTTCCCGGCTGCCACCGCGCAGCCGGAGGAGAAGGTCACTTCGCGCCGGTTCGCCACCGCCTGGGGCGAGGCCATGGGCATGCTGAGCACCGCACCGAAGCTGGGCGCCAACGTCTGGGTCAACTTCAAGGACGGGCTGCTGATGTCGATGGCGATCCTGCCCTCGATCCTCTCGGTCGGCCTGATCGGCCTGCTGCTGGCCCGCTTCACCCCGGTCTTCGACTGGCTTGGATTCATCTTCCTGCCGATCACCTGGGCCGTAGGCCTGCCTGACCCGATGCTCGCAGCCAAGGCCTCGGCCGTCGGCATCGCCGAGATGTTCCTGCCGGCCACCGTGGTCGCCGGGCACGAATCGGAGCAGCTGCGCCTGGTCATCGCCGTGGTTTGCGTGTCGGCGATCATCTTCTTCTCCGCCCTGGTGCCCTGCATCCTGGCCACCCGGATTCCGGTCAAGGTCTGGCAGCTGTTCGTCATCTGGGCCCAGCGCGTCGCGCTGACCCTGCTGATCACCACCCCGATCGCCTTCCTGATGGTGGGCAACTAGGACAATGAGCGTGCAAACATCAACAGTTAATTCACTGCTGGCGGCCATCGCCGACGTCGGCCGCGACCAGAAGCGCGGGGGCTACTCCCGTGCCGTGTACTCGGACGCCGAGCTGAGCCTGCGCGAATGGTTCATCGCCGAGGCGACCACCCGCGGCCTGGAGGTCTCCACCGATGCCAACGGCATCATCTGGGCCTGGTGGGACCTGCCCGGCGCCACGGACGTCGCAGCATCGCGCCGCGGCGCGCTGGTCACCGGATCGCACCTGGACTCGGTTCCCGGCGGCGGCGCGTTCGACGGCCCGCTGGGCGTGGCCAGCTCGCTGGCGGCCTATGACGTGCTCGCCGCCCGCGAGGCCTCCGGTGCTCTTCTGCGCAACCGCGCCATGGCCATCTCGGTCTTCCCCGAGGAGGAGGGCTCGCGCTTCGGCGTGGCCTGCCTGGGCTCGCGCCTGCTCACCGGCGCCATCGACCCGGTGCGTGCGCTGAACCTGCGCGACGCGGCCGGCAACACGTTCGCCGACGTGGCCAAGGCCAACGGCATGGACCCGGCGGGCTTCGGCCGCGACGAGTCGACGCTGGGGTTGATCGGCGACTTCATCGAGCTGCACGTGGAGCAGGGCAAGGGCCTGAACTCCGAGGCGTTCACCGACGCGGCGGGCCGCGGTCCGGCGCTGGCAGTGGGCGACACCATCCTGGGCCACGGCCGCTGGAAGCTGAGCTTCACCGGCCAAGGCAACCACGCCGGCACTACGCTGATGTCCGACCGCTCCGACCCGATGCTCGCCGCCGCGCAGTGCGTGGTGGCGGTGCGCCAGACCGGTGCCGCGCAGGACAATGCGCGGGCCACGGTGGGCCGGCTGGAGCCGGTGCCCGGCGGCACGAACGTCATCGCCTCGCGCGTGGACCTCTGGCTGGACGTGCGCCACCCGGACGACGCGATCACCGCGATGCTGGTCGAGAAGATCCACGGCCAGGCGCAGCGGATCGCGGCCCTGGAGGGATGCTCCGTGTTGCTGACCGAGGAGTCCTTCTCCAACACGGTTCACTTCGACCCGGCGCTGGCCAAGGCACTGTCGGTCTCGGTGCGCCGCACCGTCGCCGACGCGCCGCTGCTGCCCACCGGCGCCGGCCACGACGCCGGGGTGCTCGCCTCCGAGGTCCCCACCGGGATGCTCTACGTGCGCAACCCCTCGGGCATCAGCCATTCGCCGGAGGAATACGTCGAAAACGACGATGCCCACGCCGGGGTGCTGGCCCTGGCCGACGTCTTGGAGGACCTGCTGTGAGCACCGAGAACCTCGTGACCGTCCCGGGGCCGGTCAATGCGCATTCACATGCGTTCCACCGGATCCTGCGCGGTCGTACCCACGAGGGCGCCGACGGCGGCGCCGGTACGTTCTGGACCTGGCGCGACCAGATGTATGCCGCAGCGGCGGGCCTGACCCCGGCCGGCTACCAGCAGCTGGCCACGGCGACGTTCGCCGAAATGGCGGTCACCGGCTGGACCGCGGTGGGGGAGTTCCACTACCTGCACCACGATGTCGACGGCACCCCCTATGGTGCCGCCGGAACCGGTGAAACCCACGCCATGGAGCGGGCCCTGGCCCGCGCCGCAAAGGCAGCCGGCATCCGCCTAGTGCTGCTGGACACCTGCTACCTGCAGGGCGGACTGGGTGCCGACGGAGCGGCGCTGGAACTCAACGAGACCCAGGTCCGCTTCTCCGACGGCGACGTCGCCGGCTGGCTGGCCCGCCACGACTCGCTGGCCGCCGCGCTGGCGCAGGAGGACGCGGGCGAGGGACTGGTGAGCCTGGGGGCGGCCATCCACTCGGTCCGCGCCGTCTCCCCGGAGGCGCTCGCACAGATAGCTGCCGGGCTTGACCCGACGCTGCCGCTGCACGTGCACCTGTCCGAGCAGCCCGCCGAAAACGAGGCCTGCCTGGCCGCGTACGGACTGAGTCCGACCGGGCTGCTGGAACGGGCCGGACTGCTGGGGGCCCGGCTCTCGGCCGTGCACGCCACGCACCTGAGCGAGGCGGACATTGCGGCGCTGGGTGCGGCGGGCGCCGGCATCGTGATGTGCCCGACCACCGAGGCCGACCTCGGCGACGGCATCGGCCCGGCCCGCGAGCTTGCGGACGCCGGGGCCGTCATCAGCCTGGGCACCGACCAGCACGCGGTGGTGGACCCGTACCTGGAACAGCGCGCGCTGGAACATGGGGAACGGCTGCGCAGCGGGGTCCGCGGGCGCTTCAGCCCCACGGAAATCGCCGCCGCGGCCCGCGCCGGCGGCCTGCGCTCGCTGGGCCTGGCCGAGAACGAGGACCACCTGGTGGTCCGCGCCGACACGATGCGCACCATCGGTTCGCGTGCCGCGCAGCTGCCGCTGACCGCCACGGCGGCGGACATCGCCGAGGTGCACATCAACGGGGTGCTCGTCGCGAAGGACGGCATTCACACGACATTGGGGGACCCGGCAGCACTGTTCGCCGCGTTCCTCGCCGAACACGGGGAGTTTTCATGAGCACCACGCTGATCACCAATATCTCGGAGCTGTTCACCTCCGACGCCGCCGCCGGCATCATCACCGACGCCGCGATCCTCTTCGAGGGTGAAACCATTGCCTGGCTCGGTGCCGCCACCGATGCCCCGGCCGCGGACACGGTACTTGACGCCGGGGGGCGCGCCGCCCTGCCGGGCTGGGTCGACTCGCACTCGCACCTGGTTTTCGCCGGGGACCGCAGCCGCGAATTCGTGGCCCGCATGGCCGGTCAGGACTACGCGGCCGGCGGCATCGCGGTGACCACTGCGGCCACCACCGCGGCATCGGATTACGAACTGACCCGCCTGGTCATGGGCCGGGTCGCCGAGGCGCTGGCCAACGGCACCACCTTCATCGAGACGAAGACCGGATACGGTCTGAGCGTCGAGGAGGAGGCCCGCCACGCGCGGATCGCCTCCACGGTGGTGGACCGGGTCACCTACCTGGGTGCGCACCTGGTTCCGGCGGGCATGGATGCGCAGGAGTACACGGACCTGGTCTGCGGGGAGATGCTCACGCGCGTGCTGCCGTACGTGCAGTTCGCCGACGTGTTCTGCGAACAGGGAGCCTTCAACGAGGCCCAGTCCCGCCAGGTGCTCACTGCCGCGCGCGAGGCGGGCCTTGGCCTGCGCGTGCACGGCAACCAGCTGAACCCCGGCCCCGGGACCAAGCTCGCCGTGGAGTTCGGTGCCGCTTCGGTGGACCACGTGAACCACATCGACGCCTCGGACATCACCGCGCTGGCCGGTTCCTGGAAGAGCTGGGACGCTGTAACGCGCACCGGAACGCCGGGCACCGTGGCCACCTGCCTGCCGGCCTGCGACCTGTCCACCCGGCAGCCGTTGGCCCCGGGCCGGGAGCTGATCGACGCCGGCGTGCAGATAGCGCTGGCATCGAACTGCAACCCGGGCACCAGCTACACCTCCTCGATGGCATTCTGCGTCTCCACCGCCGTGCTGCAGATGAAGCTGAGCATCGAGGAAGCCGTCACGGCAGCCACCTACGGCGGCGCCCTGGCCCTGGGCGTGCAGGATTTGGTCGGTTCGCTGGAGGTTGGCAAGCGCGCCGACCTGCAGCTGCTGAACGCACCGTCCATTGCGCACCTGGCCTACCGTCCGGGCATGAACATGTCCGGCCCGGTCTTCCGCGCCGGCGCATTGGTGGCCGGCTCGCTCTAGGGACACACGTCACTGCACCAGCCACGCGGCGCTCCCGGTTCACATCGGGGGCGCCGCTTCGTGCTCGGGGGTGCAGTCGTGATAGACAGATATGCATGGCTATCACCGCATTCAAAGGCACCCCCGTCCAGACCGTCGGCGAACTTCCCGCCCTCGGCACCACCGCCCCTTCCTTCACGCTGACCGGCGCGGACCTGGGCGATGTCAGCAGCACGGCGCTGGCGGGACGCCGCGTCGTGCTGAACATCTTCCCGAGCGTCGACACCGGCACCTGCGCCGCCTCGGTGCGCCGCTTCAACGAGCTGGCAGCCGGACTGGAGAACACCACGGTGGTCTGTGCTTCCGCCGACCTCCCCTTCGCACTGGGCCGCTTCTGCGGTGCCGAGGGCCTGCAAAACGTGGTTCCGGCCTCCAGCTTCCGCTCGGACTTCGGCGCCGTCTACGGCCTGACCCAGGCCGAGGGACCGCTGCGCGGCCTGCTGGCCCGCGCCGTCGTGGTGCTCGATGAGAGCGGCTCAGTCGTGCACGCCCAGGTCGTCCCGGAAATCACCACCGAACCGGACTACGACGCGGCCATCGCGGCCCTGAACTAACCAGCGCCCAGCGACTGGAACCTTCCGGCCGCCGGCATCGTCCCCACACACCGGGCCGACGCCGGCGGCCGTTTCGTTGCGGGGCGGCGCCCATCTGCGGGTGCCGGCCGTTAGGATCGGGAACATGAGCCGCATACCCCCACCCAGCGACGCCTCCTCACCCGCGCCCCCGGCGATCGGAGCCCGCCCCTCGGCGCGCACGGCGCTGGCCATCGAGCTGCTGCTGGTCCTGGGGCTGTCGCTGGGCCAGTCCGGCGTCTATTCGATCGTGAGCCTGATCAACAAGCTCACCTTGGGGCCGCTCTCGGGCCAGACCACGGCGTTGAACACCCCGCTCAGCCCGCGCCCCGGATTCGACCTGACCTACCAGCTGCTGGACATCTTCTTCGACCTGGTCCCGGTAGCTTTGGTGTTCTACCTGCTGTGGCGGCTGCCCGGCGGGAACCCGTTCCGGCGCCTGGGCTTCGATCGGCGCCGGCCCGGGCGCGATGCCGGCTGGGGGGCCGGGCTGTTCGTGGCCATGGGGCTGGGCACGCTCGGGGTCTACGCACTGGGCCGGACCCTGGGGCTGACCACGATCCTGGTCCCGGCGGCGCTGGATCCGTACTGGTGGACGATCCCGGTGCTGGTGCTTTCCGGGATCCGCCATGGCATCCTCGAGGAAGTCATCGTGGTGGGCTATCTTTTCGAGCGGCTGCGGGCCCTGGGCTGGGGCCGCTGGCAGATCCTGCTTTCCAGCGCCCTGCTGCGCGGCAGCTACCACCTCTACCAAGGGATCGGACCGTTCTTCGGCAACGTGGCCATGGGGCTGGTCTTTGGCTGGTTCTATGAAAAGAAAGGCCGGGTCATGCCGCTGGTCATTGCGCACGCGCTGCTGGATGTCACCGGCTTTGTCGGCTTTGCGTTGATTAGCGGGTTCGTCGGCTTCGGGAAGTAAACGGTTCGTCGGACTGCCACTGCACGGCGCGTCGCCGCGATGCGGTTCAAGCCGTGGCTGCCTCGAAAACCTGATGCAGGAGTCCTCCTGGTGTGATGCCCAAGCGGACAGCTGCCTTCCGGGCGTGATGGCATCAGCCATCCTCCGGGAAGACGGCCGCCAGCGTCCTCGGAGGTTCCTGCCACACATCCACCTGCCTCAGGTGATCTGTCCGCGCGGGTCCCGAAGGTTCCTGCTGCCGCGCGACGCGGTGGGTTTCCTTTACTCTCGCGTCAGCGTCGGGGCCAAACGGGGGACGGGGAATGACCAGAGGAAGACCGGCACGATGCCTTTTCCGGTGCAGCGGAAGCTTCCGGGTTACTCCGCAACGACATCCACGGTCCTGAACCGGCTGGAATATCGGCCGTGGTGGACTCGCCGGGCAGCAAAGCCCTGGTCGACCGGCAGGTCAACGGCTTCATGGGGTTTCAGGGGCAGGCAAGGGGCTCGCCGGACGAGGACGCCGTAGATGCCGTGGCGGGCTGCTGCTTCCGATAGCTTGGTGCCCCAAGCCCCGCTGTTGCCGGCATTCTTGTTTCCCGCATGATTGGATCCGATGGATCCCCGATGGCTGCCCGGACGAAGGATGCCCGGTGCCTGTGTGCAGATCGCTGTCATTTGTGCCAAGAACCCGGCAATGCGGTCCGAGGAGGGCACCGTTACCGTTCGAGCGGTTCGAGCCGGATTTGCTTCGCCAGCGCGTAAGCGGCCGGAAGATCGGCGTCGCTCTCGACGAAGACTCGGCCGATGACAAGCGCCGACTCGGTCGGCGCTGCTATGTGGTTCATGCCTGGGGGCATCGTGCCCCTCCAGCCCGGTCCACTGAGTACGTAGTCGCCGGCGCCCGTTCCCGTCGTGCGTGTGCCGACGTAGGCAAAATTTGCACTGTCCGAGGGTCCAGTAAATTGCACGCTGTAGTAGCGGCCATCCATGTCAGGAGTATGCAGGATTTGAGGGCCTTTCCTCAGGTCGAGCCAGCCACCGATATAGAGCAGGTCGGTGGACCCGGTTGCCATCAAGCCCACGCCCGGGGCCGTGGGCGAAGCAGTCTCGGGCACCGCGTACAGGGTGTTGACGGGGATCGGACCGCCACCGAACCCCCTTTTGAGGAGGGCCCTTTTATAGCCGCTAACGATCATGCGCGGCCAGAAGTAAATGAAGGCCGGGACGCCGAGCGCCCACACGAGGACCGCAGCCACCGCGAGGGGCATGAGCTCGCTCCATCCGAGCGAAATCCGCCGGTAAATCACCCAGGCGAAAATCGCCAAGACCAGCAGTGTCAGGGGAGCTCCATATTTCAAAATAAGGTGATTCATCGTTGCTGTGCCCTCACTGCCGGGGGCGGGCTGTAGCTGCCATCTAGAATTGCCGGGCCGGGCAGGTAGACCCGAAGCATCAGCTTGAAGGTTCCGGCTGGGATCGGGAGCCAGTTCTGTTCGTGTTCCTTCGGCGCCGACTGCTGGAGATAAATATCTGTTGAGCCGTCGGCATTCCCTAAAAGGTGGGACCGGTCGCTCACATCAGGGCGGGGGGACGCGCCGGAGACCATGTATCCGACGATATCGGTCGGAGTCAGGGACCAGAAGGCATCATGTGGCGGGAATTGGCGGGCCGGAATATGGATGACGTACTCAAATTTTCCGTTGAGCTTGAGCCCGGATCCATCCACTGTGGCGACCCAATAGGCAGCCTCTTCAAGAACATTCACGACAGGTAAGGCTTTAGCGCATGCGGCCCGCACGAGGATCCCATTTTCGGGCTTGCCGCAAAGTGGAATGGAACTCCAGCCGTTGACTGTCGTGGTGATGTTTCTGGCTGCTGCATTCAAGATAAAAATCGTCGTCAAGAAGGCGCAAAAGGCCCCGATGATCACGCCTTGTACAACGCCAGATTGTGCGATCCAAGCCAGCACATTCGTCATGACCGAACACTAACATCGTTCACATCGGTGATCGAGTACTAACTTCGCTCAGCTGCAGCCCGTGGCCCCGTAGCCAAGCGTGCTCGGTTCCGGTCAGCACGGCCAGGGCGGATGGGCCGCTGAAGGCAAAAGCCCGCCGGGCTCTTCGCCAAGCGATGCCAGGCAACTGGAGTGACGGACTGGGCGATCCTGAAGGGACCCCGTAACGGAGCGCGGAACAAAGTAGGGGGCTGCCCACGCGCAATGGCGTGGGCAGCCCCTTGTTGCGTAATGGAATGCCTAGAGCGTGACCGGACCGGACGGGGTGTCGAAGGTGACCGAGAGGATGCCCGGCGTGCCGCTGGGGGCCTGCCAATCGACCTCGACGTTGCCGAGCGGTGACTGCTCGGGAGAGCCGAGCCATTCACGGACGCGGTCGCGGGAACCGGCGATGCTGATCGCCGAGATGCTTCCCTTGCCGGCCAGGGCCTTGGAGGGGTGCAGGTCGGCCGTTCCGTCGTCCCAGCGCAGCATGTAGGGAACCTGCGGGTCGGCAATCAGCCCGTGGATGCCGATCTGGCGCCACGTCAGTTCCTGTCCATCGGGGAACTTGCGGTTGCCGGGGACCGACTCGCGGCCCAAGCGTTCCTCGAACGGGGCCAGGTCGTCAACGGCGACGCACCAGCCCATCCAGCCCCCGCCCATTTCGGAGCGGGCGCGAACGGCCTGCCCGAACGGCGCCTTGTCGGACGCCGGGTGGTTCAGGACTTCGACCACTTCCAGGTACTGATCATTCTGCAGCGGGAAAATCACGTTGCGCGTACCAAAGCGCGGGTGTATGCCACCTTTCACAGAATCAAGTCCAAGGGTCTCGCCGATCCGGGCAGCGGTCGCTGCCAGTCCGTCGGGCCCACAAGCATAAGAAACATGGTCAAGCCTCATCATGTGCCCATGATTGCACTTTGTGATCCAGCTCTCGACTTAGGTTTGCCTAACTGGCGAACGAGCTGCCCGGGGTGAATGAGGTCGACACGTCAAATGCCTGTCATATTTCCCCGCGGCTTGCGTGTCGGCGCTTTTCTGGGCCAGACTATCCTCCAAGGTCATGAGTTCCAGCGACAAGCCCCGGCTCGTTGGACGGCAACCCTCCACCGCGGTGGGGTGCCCCGGGTGAAGACCAGGCCCCGCGTCACACAGGCGCGGGACAAGCGCGGGTCATGCACCCTGGAACGCAAATGTGGAGGTCTCCGACTTTCCGCAGGGCTTCCACGGACATACCCCATGACACCCAAGGGGTACAGCACATGTCCAATAACTGGTCCTTCGAAACCCGGCAGATCCACGTCGGCCAGGAGCCGGATGCCGCCACCGGCGCCCGCGCGTTGCCGATCTACCAGACCACTGCCTTCGTCTTCCCGAGCGCGGAGAACGCGGCGGCGCGCTTCGCCCTGCAGACGCTGGAACCGATCTACACCCGCATCGGCAACCCGACCCAGGAAGCCGTCGAGCAGCGCATCGCCTCCCTCGAGGGCGGTGTCGGGGCCCTGTTGCTGGCCTCCGGACAGTCGGCTGCCGCCTTCTCCATCATGAACATCGCCGAGGCCGGGGACCACATCGTGGCCAGCCCCAGCCTCTACGGCGGAACCCAGAACCTGCTCAAGCACACGCTGCGCAAGTTCGGCCTCCAGGTCACCTTCGTCTCTGATCCGGATGACCTCGACGCATGGAAGGCTGCCGTGCGGCCAAACACCAAGGCGTTCTTCGCTGAGGTCGTCTCCAACCCGCGCCAGGACGTGCTGGACATCGAGGGCGTCAGCGGGATCGCCCACGAGGCCGGTGTGCCGCTGATCGTCGACAACACCCTCGCCACCCCGTTCCTGGTCCGCCCGATCGAGTGGGGTGCCGATATCGTGATCCACTCGGCCACGAAGTACCTCGGCGGCCATGGCACGGCGATGGCCGGTGTCATCGTGGATTCGGGCAACTTCGACTTCGCCGCCGACCCGGAGCGCTTCCCTGGACTGAACACCCCGGACGAGTCCTACAATGGGCTGGTCTTCGCCCGCGACCTGGGTGTCAACGGCGTGCTCGGCGCCAACCTGGCCTACGTGCTCAAGGCCCGCGTGCAGTTGCTGCGCGACTTCGGTGCGGCGGTCTCCCCGTTCAACGCCTTCCTGATCGCCCAGGGCCTGGAAACGCTGTCGTTGCGGATGGAGCGCCACGTCTCCAACGCGGTGGCGGTGGCCACCTGGCTCGAATCCCACCCGCAGGTCAGTGGCGTGAAGTATGCCGGGCTGCCCTCCAGCCCGTGGTTCGAGCGCGGCGCCAAATACAGCTCCAAGGGCATCGGCGCCATCGTCTCGTTCGAGATCAACGGCGACCTGGCTGCCGGCCAGGGGTTCGTCGACGCGCTGGAACTGCACTCGCACGTGGCGAACCTCGGCGACGTGCGCTCGCTGGTGGTGCACCCGGCCTCGACCACCCACTCCCAGCTCACCGCGGAGGAGCAGTTGGCGGCCGGTGTCACCCCGGGCCTGGTGCGCCTCTCCGTGGGCATCGAGCACATCGATGACATCATCGCCGACCTTGACGCCGGATTCCGCGCCGTGGCCTCCCTGGGCCGGACGGAACTCCAGGGCGCCCTGTGAGCATAGAGTCCGACGTGTCAGCCCAGGAAGCGCAGTGGTCCGAGTTCGTCGGCAATCATGCCGGCGACGGGATCCTGCACGCCCTGCGCACCGGACCGTATTCATTTGAGACCGGCGGCTTCCTGCCCGAGGTCGTCATCGGCTACGAAACGTGGGGAACCCTGGACGAGCAGGGGTCCAACGCCGTCCTGATCCAGCATGCGCTGACCGGAGACTCCCACGTCTCCAGCGGCGATTCGGCAGAGGCCGGCTGGTGGGAGGGCTTCGTGGGCCCGGGCAAGACGGTGGACACCGAGCGGTTCTTCGTGGTCTGCGTGAACATGCTCGGCGGCTGCTACGGCAGCTCCGGACCATCCAGCCTGGACCCGGAGGGCGTGCCCTGGGGCTCGCGTTTCCCGTTCACCACCGTCAAGGACTCGGTGCGGATCGAGGCCCGACTGGCAGATGAGCTGGGCGTCGATGTCTGGCATACCGTGCTGGGCGGCTCCATGGGCGGGGCCCGGGCCCTTGAGTGGGCCGTCGAATTCCCGCAGCGGGTCGAACGTGCCGTGGTGGTGGCCGCCACCACGGCGTCCTCCGCCGAACAGATAGCCTTTGCCCAGGCCCAATGCGCGGCGATCCGGCTGGATCCGGCGTTCGCCGACGGCGACTACTACGCCGCGCAGGCCCCGGGGCCCGTCGCCGGGCTGGGCATTGCCCGGCGCATCGCGCACATCACCTACCGTTCCGAGCCCGAAATGGAGGTGCGCTTCGGCCGCGCACACCAGCTCGGGGAGAATCCCCTGGGGTCGCCGGCGCGCGATCGCGGACGTTACCAGGTGGAAAGCTATCTGGACCACCAGGCCTCCAAACTGGTGTCGCGGTTCGATGCGAACAGCTACCTGGTACTCACCGAGGCGCTGATGAGCCACGATGTGGGCCGCGGCTACGGCTCGGTTGACGCGGCGCTGGCCCGGACCGCCGGCGTGCGCTTCCTGGTGGCAGCCGTGGACAGCGACCGGCTCTACTGGCCCGAACAGTCCGAGCGGCTGGCCGCGTCTCTGCCGGTTCCGGTTCCGGTCAACTACATCACCTCGCCGATTGGGCACGACGGCTTCCTGACCGACATCGATCAGCTGTCCCCGGTGCTTGAAAGCGATTTCCTGAGCCCTGAGCACTGAGCCCTGAGCCCTGGTGCTCGGCAACGCAGGAGGCCGGCGGGGCTATCGGCCGCCGAGGATCTCCATACGCGCCGTCTCGTGTTCGGCTGCGGAGATCACGCTGCGGACCAGCAGGTCGTCGAGCTCGGCGAGCCGGGCCTCCTTGGAGGGGGCCGGTGCCAGCAGTCCACTGTTCATGACCTTGGCCGCCAGATCCGTCTGCATGGTCGCTGGATTCATCCCGGCGCGGCGGGCGGCCTTGATGTTGCGCAGGATCATGAAGAAGACGCTGAGGACGCCCAATGCGAGGACTGCCGCCACTGCGAGGAAAGCGGCGTCGAAGTTGTTTGCCAGCGTATCCAGGAACGAGTTCCCGGGGGAATCGACGTAGCCGAAGTCCAGCACATCGTCGGTGGATTCTGCCAAGGATGTTGCGGGCAGGTGCATGAGGTCCTCGTTCTGGGTGCGTGCTGAAGGGCTGCCCCGGCGGGACGCTTCGCTAGCTGGTCAGGTTATCAGGCGGACCGGGGGTTTCCGGGAGGTCTGTGGTGAAGGGCGCGGCCATCGGGCGCTTGGCGATGATTCCGTCGCCGCTTGACTGGTGCCGCAATCGGCGCAGTACCCACGGAGCCAAGTGGGAGCGTGCCCAGACGAGGTCCTGGCCGCGGGCCTGGCGCCAGGTCTTGGGATCCAGCGGCTCCGGAACCAGCGGCTTGAGTCCGTGTTCGATGTTCAGCGCCTCCAGCGCCATGATGGCTATGGTGTGGTGGCCCAGCGGCGAGAAATGCAACCGGTCCGGGGCCCACATCTGCTGGGCGTGCAGTTCGCGCAGGGCCCACATGTCAGCTATCACCGCGTCGTGGCGGGCACCCAGCGTGCGCAGGTTCTCGTTGTAGATGGCCACGCGTCCGCGCACGCTGCCCAGTACCGGTGTGTCGCGGATGTCCGGGCCGGTGAACAACAAGATGGTGGCCCCGGTGGTGGAGAGGATCCGCAGCAGCGAGTCCATCTTGTCGGCCAGCACATCAGGGTCCCCTCCGGGGCGGATCACGTCGTTGCCGCCCGCGCAGAGGCTGATCAAATCCGGATGCAGTTCAAGCGCGGCTCCCGCCTGCTCGTCGAGGATCTGGGCCAGCAGCCGGCCGCGAATGGCCAGGTTCGCGTAGGCGAAGTCCTCGGTGCCGTGGCTCAGTTCCTCGGCCACGCGGTCCGCCCAGCCACGGTAGCCGCCGGGGCTCTGCGGATCGGGATCGCCGATGCCCTCGGTGAAGGAATCGCCCAGCGCCACATAGCGGGTCCAAGGATGGTGTCCGTTGCCCGGCGTGGTCGTGGTGTGCACCAGTGGCTTCCCTGTCGGATGCATGCTCATTGCTTCATTCTTACCCCGGTGACCCCGCGGGCGCTAGCGTGGGCGGTCATGGTTGAATGGCCCGATGAACGAAACACCCTGGACTCCCACTGTCATCTGGTCCAAGCCCGAGGCCGAACGTGCCGGCACCCCGCTGCTGGTGCTGTTGCATGGCTACCTCTCCAACGAACAGGACCTGATCGGCCTGGCCCGGCTGCTGCCTGAAGAATTCACCCTCGCCTCGGTGCGGGCCCCGCACGCGCTGGGCCCGGGGTACACCTGGTTCCCGCTGATGCAGGATGCCGACTATTCCTTCGGTGCCGTGAAGGCGGCCGTCGCTGAGCTGTGGTCCTGGCTGGAGCCGGTGGGGAAGAACCACACGTCCGTCTCGCTGCTGGGCTTCTCCATGGGCATGGCGATGGCCACCTCGGTGCTGCGCCATCAGCCGGCGGCCATTACGGCGGTGGTGGGCCTCTCCGGCTTCGCCGTTCCGAACCACGGGGACGCCTTCTTCGACGACGCGGCGGTGAAGGCCGTACAGACCCCGCTGTTCTGGGGCCGGGACCAAGCGGACCCGGTGATCACCCACGACAAGATCGAATACACCCATGCCTGGGCCACCGGGCATGTGGCGCTGACCAAGGTGCTCTACACGGACATGCTGCACTCGGTCAGCGAGCAGGAGATGGCCCACGTGCACGAGTTCCTGACCCATGTGCTGCTTAACGCGGCGTCATCCGGGACGTGATGAGCCCCACCTCCCTTGTGTCATTCGATTGACACAAGGGAGGTGGGGCTGCTTGTATTACTTGAGTTGATACAAGTATTGATCGGAAGAGGACCAGCAGATGATGTCGCTCCTGCCCGTTGCCATGATCATCCTGGTGCCGCTGTGTGCCATCGTCCTGATCGCCGGGTTGTTCGCACGCCCCCGCGCCCGGGTGACCGCCACCGAGGCGGCTGGGTTGCTGCCTCCCGAACGCGAGGCCGAACTGGCCGCCAAGCGCCGCCGCCAGGTGCTGGCCATGGCGGCGGCGATGATCGCCGGCTTCGTCGTCTGCGGCGCAGTGGCATCCCGTGGCCCGGTCGACACCGGGCTGATGGGCCTGCCCTTCGCATTGGCGATCCCGCTGGGAGCCATCGCCGGCCTGCTGGTTTTCGCCTTGATCTGGCGGCTGCGCTGGAACGACGGCGAGGCGCCGCGGCGCAGCGCCGAGCTTCAAACCCGCGAACCGTGGAGCTTCTCCACCCGCGCCCTGCTGCTGACGCCGCTGCTCGGCGGCGGAATACTGATTGCCGCGCTGCTGCTGGCCGGGCTGGCATCGGTGACCGACGAGAGCGGCAAGCACATTGGCCTGCCCGGCATCTCCCTCGCCGGCTGGGCCGAGGAGGACGGGCGGATCTTCGACGTGCAGTACCGCGAGGATGTCTTCGCTCCCTTCCCCGGCTGGTACTACGGGGTGCCGCTGATCATCTGCGTCGTGGTGCTGCTGGCCGGGCTCTACCTGCTCCTGCGCCGCATCGCCGGGGCCCCGCGCCCTCCGGAATCAGGGCTGTTGGCTGCCGACACCTTGCTGCGCCAGGGGGCATCGGAATTCGTCATGCTCTGGGTCGGGATGGCGTTCATCGCCCAGATGGCCGGCCTGGCCATCATCAGCGCGATCGCGTTCCAATCGATGTACCGGCGATCGGTGCCGCACCTGGATCTCGAGGGGATGCCACCGCAGGAAATCCTGCAGCCGGGCTACGGGCTGGGCATCGTGTTGGTATGCCTGGGGTTGGCGCTGCTGGTCGCCGCAGCCGTGCTGCTGGTGCGCCAGATCGTGCAGCTGGCAGCGGCCACCAGGGCCATCCGGTCCACGTCGGGGATGGAAGCCGCCCGGTGATCGTGCTGGATGAGTCCGATGCCCACGGGCCGGCGGAACAGATCCGGGCGCAAATCGCCGCGCTGATCCGCGCGGGGGAGCTGGCCGCCGAGTCCCGGCTGCCCCCGGTGCGCCAGCTGGCGGGGGATCTGCGGGTGGCGCCGGGCACGGTGGCCAAGGCGTACAAGGAACTCGAGGCGGCGGGGATGGTCCGGGCAGGACGTGCCGCCGGAACCCGGGTGAATCCCGGGCAGGTGATTGCCGCCCCGGCGCTCACCGAGGCGGTGGCCTTTGGCCGGGCTGCCCGGGATGCCGGGCTGTCGCTGGCCGAGGCCCAGTCCCTGCTGGCCGCCGGCTGGAACGCCTGAGCCCGCAGGACCCGGGGTTTAGCCGGCTGACTCGATCTGGACCGCTTCACCGTTGACCTCGACCACGTCGCCGGCACGCAGCTGGCGGCCGCGGCGGGTCTCGATGTCGCCGTTGACCTTGACCAGGCCGTGTTCGATCAGTTCCTTGGCCTGGAGGCCATCCTCGGCCAGGGACGCCAGCTTCAGCAGCTGGCCCAGGCGGATGGATTCGTCACGGATCTCTATGGGCTGTGCCTTGGGGGTTCTCATGAAACCATTTTCTGTCACGCTGTCCGCCTGCACCTAATTGCAGTGCCGGTGAGCGGCTGGGTAGATTGTCCGGTGGACGACCACCAGAAGGAGCCGGCCGGTGGCCCGCAGCGCCGACCCGTCGACAGTCCTGCCGCTGGGCCTTGCCGCCGGTGCTGGGCGGCTTCCAGCTGGCTGCTGTCCTCCGGGACGGCACTGGGGCTGATGCTGACCGTTTGGCTGGTGTTCAAGCCCGCGCGGGTCGGCTGGAAACGGGTCCGGACGCTGTGGAGGGAGCGCACCCTTCCGCGTTGGTATCTTGCTGCCGGGCTCATTGGGGCCATCGTACCGTCCATCGGCGCCTCCATCGCGGCGCTGGGCGCGGGGGAACGTGCCCAGATGCAGCCCGGGGCCTGGTGGGGTTTTGCCGCTGCCATCCTCGCCGGGCCGCTGGATATCCTGTTCCTGGGCACCATGCAACTGGTCGGCTCGCTGCTGATGGACCTGGTCCCTGCCCCCGCCAGCGTGGGCCCGGCCGAGGTGATCGGTACGCTGGTGACGCTATGCGCCGTCATTGTCACCTGCTGGCTGCCCAGTTACCGCTTCCACCCCTTTCCGAAAGCTCAGCCGAACCATGCCTGAAACGTCGAACACCGCACCCTTCGCCGCCGGAGCGCGCGGTCAGCTACCGGCGGCCCTCGGGCTCGCCATCGCCTTGGCCGCCGGGGTCCTGATGCCCATCCAGGGCAGGATCAACGGCGCCCTGGGCCGCGAACTCGGCGACCCGGTCGCCGCCGCGCTGGTGAGCTTCGGCACCGGTTTCATCCTGCTGCTCGCCGGCTCACTGGGGCTGCCCGCCGGGCGGGCCGGACTGGCCGGGATCCGCCGGTCGATCAAAACCCGGGCCTTCCCGCTGTGGTACCTGGGTGCCGGCGCCGTGGGCGCGTTCGTGGTCTATGGGCAGGCGCTCGCCGTTCCGCTGGTCGGCGTGGCGCTTTTTACCGTCGCCATCGTCACCGGCCAGACCCTGGGGTCGCTCTTCGTGGACCGGATCGGCTTCGGCACCGGGCGCAAACGGCCGATCACCGGGCTGCGCGCCATCGGTTCGGTCCTCACCGTTGCCGCCGTGCTCTGGGCGGTCTCGCCGCGGCTGGGCGCGGCGCAGGGAGAGGGGCCCGCGCTAATGCTCACGCTGCTGGTCCCGGCCGTGGGCGGCGTGTTCATGGGCTTCCAGGCGGCGATGAACGGGGTACAGGCAATGAACTACGGCACCCCGGTCGCCGCGACATTCGTGAACTTCGCCGTCGGCGGGGCGTTGCTGGGCGTGATCCTGCTGGTCTCGCTGCCGTTCACCGGGGCCCCTAACCCGCTGCCGGGCTCCTGGTGGTACTACGCCGGCGGCCCGTTGGGCTGCGTGGTGATCGGGGTCAGCGCGCTGCTGGTGCGCCATCTGGGCGTGCTGCTGACCGGGTTGGGCATGATCGCCGGGCAGCTGCTGGGATCGCTCGGCATCGACCTGCTCTTCCCCGCACCGGGGGCGATAGTGAACCTGGCGACCATCGGCGGCACGGTGCTGACACTGGCGGCCGTCGCGCTGGCATCGATGCCGTTCAGGTCGGTGAAGACCCGCCGCTGAGCGGGGTCTGGGCATGCCCGGACCCCGGCGCCGGCACGTTAGGCTAGGAGGCGTATGTTTTTCCCTAGCGGACCGCAACCAGCGGCCTCGTGAACCATTGGAGTTGTTATGGCGCCCCAGTCCAAGCTCGATCAAGTCATCTCCCTCGCCAAACGGCGCGGATTCGTTTTCCAGGCCGGTGAAATCTACGGCGGTTCGCGTTCGGCCTGGGATTACGGGCCCCTCGGCGTGGAGCTGAAGGAAAACATCAAGCGCGAATGGTGGCAGACCTTCGTCCGCGGGCGCGAGGACATGGTGGGGCTGGACTCCTCCATCATCCTGCCCAAGGCCGTCTGGGAGGCCTCGGGCCACGTGGCGACATTCACCGACCCGCTGGTCGAGTGCACCTCCTGCCATAAGCGCCACCGCCAGGACCACCTCATCGAGGCCTTCGTCGCGAAGAAGAACCGCCAGCCGGTCGACGGCATGAGCGAAATCGCCTGCCCCGACTGCGGCACCAAGGGCGAGTTCACCGAACCGCAGCTGTTCTCCGGCCTGGTCAAGACGTTCCTGGGCCCGGTCGACAACGAGGCCGGCCTGCACTACATGCGCCCCGAAACAGCGCAGGGCATCTTCGTGAACTTCAACAACGTGCTCACCGCCTCGCGCAAGAAGCCGCCGTTCGGGATCGGCCAGATCGGCAAGGCCTTCCGCAACGAGATCACACCCGGAAACTTCATCTTCCGCACCCGTGAATTCGAACAGATGGAAATCGAGTTCTTCACCTCCCCCGAGGACGCCGGCGCGTTCTTCGATCAATGGGTAGAGGACTGCTGGGCCTGGTTCATCGACCTGGGCATCACCGAGGAAAACCTGCGCCGCTTCGACGTTCCGGATACCGAGCGCGCCCACTACTCGGCCGGGACCATCGATTTCGAGTACCGCTTCGGTTTCAAGGGCTCCGAATGGGGCGAGCTCATGGGCGTCGCCAACCGCACCGATTACGACCTGGGCTCGCACTCCAAGGCCTCGGGCACCGAGCTGAGCTACTTCAACCAGGCCACCGGCGAGCGCTTCACCCCGTACGTGATCGAGCCCTCCTTCGGCCTGACCCGTTCGATGATGGCCTTCCTGGTCGACGCCTACGTCGAAGACGAGGCCCCGAACGCCAAGGGCGGCGTGGACAAGCGCACCGTGCTGCGTCTGGACCCGCGCCTGGCCCCGGTCAAGGCCGCCGTGCTGCCGCTCTCGCGCAACGAGGACCTCTCCCCGAAGGCCAAGGCCCTGGCAGCTCAGCTGCGCAAGGAATGGAACATCGACTTCGACGACGCCGGTGCCATTGGCCGCCGGTACCGCCGCCAGGATGAGATCGGCACCCCGTTCTGCATCACCGTGGACTTCGACACGCTGGAGGACAACGCGGTGACGATCCGTGAGCGCGACACCATGAGCCAGGAACGCGTTGCCCTGGATCAGGTCCGCGACTACCTGGCCAAGCGCCTGCGCGGAGCCTAACCCGATGTCATCGTTGAGCTACCGCCCCTGGACGGAGGGCGACGACCTGGCGCTGCTGCAGGTCTGGGGGGATCCGGCAAGCCCGCATGCCCATCAGGACCGCACCATGTTCCGCCCGTCCACCGATAGGCCCTGGTCCCGCTGCATCGTCGGCGAGGACCAGGGGGTACCGGTGGCCGCGGCCGTGGTCTTCGAATCCTCGCTGCACCCCGACCGGTTGTGGCTGCACGTGGAGGTCGCGCGCGATCACCGCCGGCAGGGCATCGCCACCGAAATGGTGGGCCTGCTGCGCGCCGAGGTGCCGCCCTCGGGCGTCACCGCGCTGAAGTCTCGCTACACCACCGGACCGGTGGACAAGGGGAGCGCAGCGGCCGGGTTCGCCGCCTCCATCGGGCAGCACGAGATCCAGCGTTCGCGCGACGTCGTGGTGGAGCCGGGCGGGCTGAAGCTTCCGTTGTTCAACGACGACGGACTCACGCTCGATGACGCGGCCACCGGTTCGGTCGAACTGACGCAGCTGGTGACGGCGTTCTACAACGCGACCCACGAGTGGGACCGGGCCGCGATGACACTGGGCATGGCGCAGAAGATGCTGCTCAACGACGCCACCGGCGCCAAGGGCGTCGTGATGCTGCGGGACAAGCCGAAGGAAGGCGGCGGGAAGATCCTCTCGTTCGCCATCAGCTACGAGCCGACCCGCATCGACGCCCCGGCCGACGTGTTGCTGGGCTGGGATCCGGAACTGGCCGATGCAGATGCCGCCGAGGCGATCCGCGGACTGCTGGCGATGATCGTGCACCAGTACCCGGTGAAGCTCGAGGTCGATGATTCGATGGTGCTGCTCTCCGGGCTCGTCGACGCGCTGATCGGTGCCGGACATGCCACGGTGATCTCCGAAACGCACATCATGGCCACCGCGTAACCCGCCCGGTTATCGCCAAAGCGGCGCCGCGCTGTTCCCCTTCGATGGGGGAGCGGTGCGGCGCCGTTTTGCGTGGAGGCGGGTTTCAGCGCGAGCTCTGCTCCAGCTCGATGATCCGGAGTTCCGTCGGCCCGTCGATGAGCAACATGACCCGGCGAGCCGCGGGGCCGATGCCAGCCAACGCCGATGCCAGGGCGGCCTCATCCGGGGGCGGCACGCCCGGGACCCCGGCGACGGCCATGACCTCAACCCGGGCACCGGTCAAC
This sequence comes from Paeniglutamicibacter cryotolerans, assembly GCF_014190875.1. Lineage (NCBI taxonomy): Bacteria > Bacillati > Actinomycetota > Actinomycetes > Micrococcales > Micrococcaceae > Paeniglutamicibacter > Paeniglutamicibacter cryotolerans. Next base: position 2,428,336 of record NZ_JACHVS010000001.1, read on the forward strand.
CGGACCAGCAGCTGCCGCAGGCCAGCGGTGTCCCCACCGGCAACCAAAACCAGCGATTCCAGCGTCCCGGGGTGCTCGGAGATCTCGGTGTCCAGTACTGCACGATCGCCGCCCCAGATGATGAAGTGGTAGCCGGCGGCCAGTACCGTGGCGACGAGCAGGCCCAAGGGAGCCCGGACCGACTCGAGGAGTCCGCTATCGGCATTGGCCGCATCGAAGAGATGCTCGAAGATCCGGAAACCGATGACCAGCAGGGCAACCAGGGCCACGGCGGCGCTGATGCCGAACACGGCAACCAGGTAGACCCGCCGTCCACGCGGATCGGCAGCACGGTCCGGACGCCAGGCCGGCACCCACAGTGCCGCACCGAGTACCAGTGAGACGAGCCCCGCCAGCAACAGGTCGCCCGCGGTATAGCCCGACAGCTGCCGGGAGGAACCGGCGAGGGCTGCATTGATAACTATGCCCAGGCCCGACGCCGCGGCCGCGAGCCCGATGCCCGAGAGCACCAGCCGTGCGGCGGTACGCACTGGTGCCAGCGATTCGCGCAGTACCTTGTGGTGGAAGGCCCAGACGAGGGCGCCGCTCAGCGCGGTGGCCAGCGCGGCGGGAATCACCTGCAAGGCGGGCATCCCGGAACCGAAGGCGAACCTCAACAGCGCATGAATGGTGACGCCGCATCCGCCGAGGGTAGCTGCGGCTGCCACGAGGACCCCGCCCACCACCAGCGCCACGTCGGCGAATCCGCCGCGCAGGACACCGACGCGTTCGCGCGCGAAATGCCACCACCAGATGAGCAACCCGCCGGCCAGCCAGGGCAGCTGGGCCAGCGGAGCGGTGAACCACGGCGTGCCGAACGCAGCGGCCGAGGCCAGGGAGGCAATGGCTGCGGTGAAAAGCGAAGCCAAGGCGGCCGCCAGAGCGCCCCACGCCAGAGCCAGGCCGTACCAGTTGCCCAAGATCCCGGGCAGCGTGGCCAGCGTCTGAGGTGCACGTCGAGGGTGGTGCCAGAGGCGGGCCTGCCACCACCAGACGGCGCCCCAAGCGAGGGCCAGCCCGACCCGCTCCTGCCAAGGGCCGGGATGCCCGGTAATCACATCGGCCAGCACGGAGAGCAGTGAGATGCTGGCGACGATGAGTGCCGCGGTGTACAGGGCGGCCACGTACAGGCCCCAGGCCGGGGCGGTATGCTCCGCAGGTTCCAGCAGGCGTTTGGCCAGCGAGCGCCAGAGCAGCCAGCTCAGTGGCCCGGCGACCAGCACGAAGGCAAGGGATTGCGCCAGCGCGCTACCGCGGTTCTCCGTTGAACCGCCCAGGACGATGGCGATGAGTCCGGAGGTCCCCGCCGCAGTGAGTGAGACCAAGGCGAAGAGCAGCACATAGACGGTGATTCGGCGGACGGTAGGCAGGGCGCCGCCGGTGCGCTGCACCGTGGTGGCGGACATTTACTTCACCTCCGCGCCGCTGCAGGCCAGCAACGGCCAGGGCGTGCTGACGATGGACCAGGAACCATAGGCCCCCTGCAGCTCGAAGGCGTCGGACGAAGTGTATTCGCCGGTCCCGAAAGGGCCGCTAGCCGAGCCCTGGGCCAGAGTGACCGAGACGGTGGACCGGGGACCGTCGATGAGCGTTGAGCCCAGGGTGATCCGCAGATCGGCAGCGCGCCGTTCGGTATCGGCGTACTGGCAGTCCTGCCTAGCCGTGGAGGTCTGATCCAGGAGCGCCGCGGCGCCCGCGTCGTCGCCCGCGAGCAGTGCCTGGGTGTAGCGCTGCACTGTGCCCTCGGGAGTTGCGGGATCCGGTGGCGGGGTGGTGCCCCGGGACAGGACGACGACGATGGAAAGTCCCACCAGGGTGCCGACCACCCCCATCAGCGAATACATAAGCCCATTTTGTGACTTTAGACGAGTGACCATGAGCTCATTCTCCGTCAGCGGGGCACCGGGTCAGTGGCCCGGCGCGCCCAAGAGCTGAGGGCACCCTGCCTATCCATGGTTCGGAACACCTTGGAGGTGATCTTCGCCAGACGGTCCGATAATCGACGCACAGCTGGCTTAGCAGCAGGCGTGCCCATTTTCTCTCGGACAACGTGGCTGTCTTAGTACGAAGTCGCAGCCATGAACCGTGCACTTGGATGCGGCAAGGATGTGAGCCTTGTTGAGCACCGCCCGTCTTCCCAGAGGACATTCTGGGAAGACGGGTGGATGTGCTGGACACATGACATCCTGCCGGCTGGCCGAGCAAATCGAAACCAGTGTGCCGATGGCGCTAGGGCACCCAGCCCAAGGCGGTGCGGCCCTTGAGCCGGATGACGGCCAGCGGCGTAGAGTCTGCACCCTCGGCCTCCAACGGAACCGAGAAGGGGTCATCGCCCTCCAGGATCAGCGCATCGAGCCGGCCCAGCTGGTGTCGTCCCTCGACCAGCAGTCCGGGGCCTCCGGAAAGCAGCACCATGATCTCCTGGGGCTGGCGCTTGAGTTCGGAGCGGGCCCCTACCTGGTGGATTTCCACCGAGGGCACCGCGGCGTGGGGAGAGCTGCGCACCATCACCTGTAGCACGCCGCCATCGGAGAGTTTCAGTTCACCGCTGGCACCCAGCGCCTCGTCCGGGGCTGGCCGGGTCAGCGGTTCCCGGGTGTCCGGGGCCAGACGCACATCCCACTGCCAGCGTTCTCGGCCGTGGGTGTCGGGGGATGCCGCAATTTCCGTCTCTCCTGAGGGTTCTACGCGGTGTGCGTTGGCGCGCAGCAGCAGCCTCACGGTGCCGCTACCTTCTCGGGCACGGCGGCCGCGGCCTTGGCTTCGGCCGAAAGCAGCTGCTTCATCATCCGTCGTGCCTTGGCCACACCGGCATCCTGCGCAATCAACACGTCGGGCAGGTTCGACGGACGGCACTCCATCTTGACCTGCTGCAGCGCCAGGGCATCGGAGTCCTCGGTCAGTACCCCGCCGAGGCTCTCGGTGAGCAGCTCGTTCATCGCCTCATCGCCGACGGCGAAGTCGCGGCAGAAGGCGTAGAAGTACCATGCGGTGTTTTCGGTGATCGGGGTGATGGCGTTGAGTACGCGCAGCAGGTGCCCGTCCTCGCGCTTGCCCCCGACCTCGACCACGCCGGCGTGGATCACGTGCAGCGAGGGCAGCTGGAAGACGGTGGTGTGCCAGCGGTCGACCCGCGTCATGCCGGTGGCCTTTTCAAAGAGCGGGGAGGGGTGGCATTCGGGCATCCACCGGTCCACCGAGACGGTGTTGCCATCGACCTCGACGGTGACCCCGTTTTCGTAGACGGCCTCGTCTCCGATGGTCGACTCGTGCAGGAAGCCCTCGTGGGTCAAATCCAGCAGGTTGTCGTGGATCAGGTCGGCGCTGCATTCGAACACGCGCTCATGGGTGACCCGGTCCCAAGCCGGATCGGTCATCCAGTGCGTGTCGGGTACCTCGGTGGTTTCGGCCAGCGCCGGATCGCCCATCCAGACCCATACCCAGCGGTGGGATTCAACGACCGGGTAGGACTTGACCAGGGCGCGTTCTGGAATGCGTGCCTGGGCCGGGACCCTGACGCACACCCCGGCGCAGTTGTATTCGAAGCCGTGGTATCCGCATTGGATATTGTCCCCGACGATCCGGCCTTCCGAGAGCGGATAGGCGCGGTGGGCGCAACGGTCATCGAGCACCGCGATGGAGTCGTCCTTCTTGCGGAACAGGACGATGTCCTCGCCCAGTGCGGTGCGTTTGAGCGGCTCGCGGGTGACTTCTTCGGACAGGGCGATGACATACCAAGCATTGCGTACGAACATGGGTGGTTCTCCTTTAGCTGTGGTCGCTGGTTTCGAGGTGGTTCAGGGGAAGCAAGTGGTGCAGCGCATCGGCAAGCAGGCCGAGCCCGGCCTCGGTGGGCACGGAAATGCGCACGGTTCCCGGTGCGCCCAGTGCCGATCCGGGCCGGACCGAGACCCCGTGGGCCTGCAAGGCGGCAACGAAGCCGGCCTCGTCGGGAACCGGCACCAGGACGAAGTTTGCCTGGGAGTCGACGGCATGCAGCCGGTGGGATGCCAGTAGTGCGCTCAGTTCGGCGCGCAGCCGCAGCGTGTGTTCACGGACCGCATCGCGGTGGTTGGAATCATTCAGGGCATTGAGGGCGGCGGCCTGGGCCAGGGTTCCCACGGAGAAGGGGGCGCGGACCTTGCGCAGGGTGGCGATGACCTCCCGGGAGGCCACCAGGTAGCCGATGCGCAGTCCGGCCAGCCCATGGATCTTGGAGAAGGTGCGCAGCACGGCTATGCGACCACCCTCGATCAGTGGAATGGCGGTCATGGCATCAGGGTCGTCGGTGAAGTCGATATAGGCCTCGTCGACGACGACCAGTGCCGCGGGGCTTCGTGCGGCGAATTCCTGAATCTCCGCCCTGGACCGGATGGTACCGGTGGGGTTGTGCGGGTTGACGACATAGGCGATGTCGGCTCGAACACGTGCCATGGCGGCCAGATCGTGCTTCCACTCGGTCAAGGGAACGCGGGTGACGCGCGCATTGACCGAAACCGCGCTGATCGCGTCGATTTGGTAGGCCGGGTCTGCGCAGACGGCATGACCGCCCTGTGCCAAGAAGGCGGTGGCCAGCAGGAAGATCAGCTCATCGGACCCGTTGCCGACCAGGATCTGTTCGGGGTCCACGCCGTGCAGTACGGCTAGTTCGGAGCGCAGGTTACCCGCCAGCGGGTCGGGGTAGCGGTGCAGTCCGGAGATGGCATCGGCAAGGGCCTGGCCCAGGTGTGCGCTGGCCCCGAGCGGGGATTCGTTGGCTGCCATGGAACCGTCTTCGGATCCCGAACCGGCTCCGGGCCGGTAGGCCTGGATCTCGTCCACCCAGGGGCGGGGTGCAATGGTCATTCCCGGTACTCCTTCGACTGCGGTATTTTTCGTGGCGGCGTTTCTTCTGAGAGGGTGCCGAATGTGCTGGCATTCCACTGTTCGTTCACATATGTGAATGAAGTACACGTATGCGAACACGCTAGGAGTTGGCGGACTCGCTGTCAACAGGTGTTCCCGAGTGGAAGAAACATTGCGTCCAAAGTGGGAATGGGCGTTGACAGTGAGTTGAGACACACCTAATGTGATTCGACATGTGGCACACCGTTCACATATGTGAATGAACTGATTGCACTCGTCGCCACCAAACACCGGAGGATTACAAATGCGTTCTACCCCGAAGTCACGCAACCCCCGCAAGGCCGCACTGCTCGCCCTGCCGATGGTGGCAGGGCTCCTGCTCGCAGGATGCTCATCATCCGATGCCCCGAAGGAGGACGTGCAGGCCGAGGCCGCAACCAACTCGGCGCCGCTGTTCGCAGAGCTGCCCGAGGCAGTCCAGAAGGCCGGGACCATCCAGATCGGTTCGGCGATCGATTACCCGCCGTTCGAGTACTACGAGGAAAACGGGGACCTGGCAGGGTTCGAGTACGAGCTTTCCAAGGAACTGGAAAAGCAGCTCGGGGTCAGCTTCAAGTGGAACAACGCCAGCTTCGATACGCTGCTGCCGGCGCTGACCACCAAGCGCTATGACATCATCTTCGGCGCTGTCAACGACACCAAGGAGCGCGAGGAAAGTTTCGACATGATTTCCTACCTGCAGTCCTCCCAGGGCCTGGTATCCAAAGCCGGCGTCGATACCGGCATCAAGACGGTTGAAGATCTCTGCGGCAAATCCATTGCGGCGGTCCGCGGCGGCATCCAGCCCCAGTACCTGGAGGAGCGTTCCAAGGTATGCGTCACCGATGGCATGAAGCCCATTGAGGTGTTGACCTTCGACGGCAACTCGCAGGAGCAGCTGGCCGTGAAGCAAGGCCGCGCAGTGGCAATGCTTGAGAACTACCCGACCGCCGCCTACTTCGCAAAGAACTCCGAAGGTTCGCTGGAAGTCGTTCCCGATCTTCAGGTTGAAAAGCGCTTCTTCTCCATGGTGCTCAGCAAGGAGCAGACGGAGCTGCGCGACGTCCTGCAGAAGGGCTGGCAGGCCATCATCGACGACGGCAGCTACGACGAAATCCTGAAGAAGTGGGACCTGGATGCCATCGGCATCAAGACCTCCGTCGTGAACCCGGTTTCAGAAGGCATCGAGCCGTAACCCATGTCGATCCACCCGCCAAGAGACCTGAACGAAACGGAGCACAGCGTGCTTGAAAAGGAAACCACAACGGAGCCGGCCAGGTTGGAGACTCCGGTCCCGGCCAAGAAATACACGGTCGTCCCGCTGCGCTACCCGTGGCGCTGGATTACCGCCGCCCTGGTCCTTGGCGGGCTGGGCCTCGTCGGCCGCGCCTTCCTGGCTGCCGACATCAATTACGACGTGGTCATCAAGTACCTGACCAACGCCGGAATCCTGACCGGGGTGCGCAACACGCTGGTCCTGCTGCTGGCGGCCATGGCCGTGGGCTTGGTCCTGGGCGTACTCACCGCGGTGATGCGCCAGTCCCCGAACCCGGTGCTGCGCTGGGTGGGCGGTGCCTACGTCTGGCTCTTCCGCGGCACCCCGCTGCTGGTGCAGCTGCTGATCTGGTTCAACCTCTCCATCATCTTCGAGACCTTCACCATCCCTGGCCTGTTCTCCATCCCCATGAACACCCTGATGACCCCGTTCGTTGCCGCGTTGCTGGGCCTGGGCATCAATGAAGGCGCCTACATTTCGGAAATCGTCCGCGGCGGCATCCTCGCCGTGGACCACGGTCAGCGCGAGGCAGCCTCTGCCATCGGCATGTCCCGGGCCAAGACCATGCGCCGGATCGTGCTGCCCCAGGCGATGCGGGTCATCGTCCCGCCGCTGGGCAACGAGTTCATTTCATGCCTGAAGTTCACTTCGCTGGCCTACACCATTTCCTACAGCGAACTGCTGCACTCGGCCAACAAGATCTACACGGCGAACTTCAAGGTGATCGAGCTGCTGTTCACCGCCGCCATCTGGTACATCGCATTGACCACCGTGTTCAGCCTCTTCCAGCAGCTGCTCGAAGACCGGTTGAGCCGCGGGGTTCCCGGGGCGCAAGTCGGGTTCATCGAACGCCTGCGCCGCAACCTATCCCTCAGGAGGGCCTCATGAGCACCGACGTCATCGTCCGCGCCGAACAAGTCACCAAGTCCTTCGGGGACCTGCAGATCCTCAACGGCATCGACTTGGAGGTCTCCCGCGGCCAGGTGCTCTGCATCATCGGGCCCTCGGGATCGGGAAAGTCCACGTTCCTGCGTTGCATCAACCACCTGGAAAAGATCGACGGCGGCCGCCTGATCGTCAACGGTTCCCTGGTGGGATACCGGGAGGTGGGGGACAAGCTCTACGAACTGCCGGACCGGGCAGTGTGCTCGGAGCGGGCCAATATCGGCATGGTCTTCCAGCACTTCAACCTGTTCGCCCACAAGACGGCCCTGGAGAATGTCATCGAGGGTCCGATCCAGGTCAAGGGAGTGTCCAAGAAGAAGGCCCTGGCCGATGGCCTGGCGTTGCTCGAACGCGTCGGGTTGGGCCACCGCGCCCACGCTTACCCGCGCTCGATGTCCGGAGGGCAGCAGCAACGCGTGGCCATTGCCCGGGCGTTGGCCATGGAGCCGAGCCTGATGCTCTTCGACGAGCCCACCTCGGCCTTGGATCCGGAGTTGGTCGGAGAGGTACTCGATGTCATGAAGGACCTGGCCGCGTCGGGCATGACCATGGTGGTCGTTACCCACGAAATGGGTTTTGCGCGTGAGGTTGCCGACGGCATAGTGTTCATTGACCAAGGTCGAGTTCTCGAATCGGGGACGCCGGCGGAGCTCTTGGGCAATCCCCGCGAGGAACGCACCAAGGCGTTCCTCAACGCGGTTCTGTAAGAAACAGGGAAAGAAGGAGACGGCCATGAGCACCTCGGTCGTACGGGCCATGCGGATCCTCGAGTCATTATCCGGCGCCAGCCGGCCCATGACGCTGACCGCAATCGCCGATGAACTGGAAATCCCGAAAAGCACGGCGCATTCGATCCTCAAGGCCCTGGCCAGTCGAGGTTTCTTGGACGTCGACGAATACCAGGGATACACGGTGGGGCTCAAGGCCTTCGAGGTGGGTGCTTCGCACCTGCGCTCCACCAATGCCGTGGAAGTAGTGGTTCCCCAGCTCGTCGAACTCACACGGGCGTTGGGCATCACGTCCCACTACGCGATTCTCGACGGTGCCGACGCTGTCTACCTCTGCAAGGAGGATCCCCCCGGGCTGGGCCTGAAACTGGCCAGCTCGGTGGGGGCCCGTCTTCCGGCGCATACGACGGCGGTGGGGAAAGCGGCGCTCGCCTGGCTGCCCGAAGCCAACCAGGAAGGCTATCTCGCGGCCCTTGGCGGCAGGAGGGCGGGCAAATTGGCGGTGGATCGCCTGCGCGGTGAACTGACCGCGGTCCGCGAACGCGGATACAGCAGTGATGACGGGGACACCGCACTGGGCGTGCGATGCGTCGCAGCCCCGGTCAGGTACCGCTCCGGTCCGCCGGGATCCATCGGTGTGAGCTATCTGGTCGGCTCCAAGGTCGAAGACCAGAAGGTCGTTGACGGGGTTGTTCAAGCGGCACGCCGGGCCAGCGAACTCCTCGCGCACCGGACGTAGGAGGGTTCCGGGCCTGGAAGGCCCGGAACCCTCCTACCGCCGCTGATCCCGGCAACGACCATCACGAACCACCGAACGAACGGGTACCGAAATACCATGAACCACACAGTGATGGCCCTGCTGGGCCCGACAGGTAGGACTACACCATGAAGCTTGTCGACGCGCTGGAACTCATCTCCCCACGGTTGCCCAGCGGAACGCTGCAGGAACGCCGGCTGCGCTCCTGCCACACCGTGGATGATCTGCGCCGAGCGGCAAAGCGGCTCCTGCCCCGTTCGGTTTTCGACTATGTGGACGGTGGGGCAGACCAAGAGCTGTCGCTTGCAGCCAATCCGACGGCCTTCACCGGATACCGGTACCATCCCAAAGTCATGCGGGACGTATCGAATCCGAATATCACAGGATCGTTTTTCGGACGCACAGCAGCGCTTCCGCTGGGGCTGGCACCCACCGGTTACACCCGGATGATGCATCCCGAGGGGGAGCCGGCCGTGGGTCGTGCAGCCAATACGCAGCGGATACCCTATGTGCTCTCCACCATGGCCAGTACCTCTATCGAAGACCTGGCCACGGCTGTCGGGCCCGACTCGGATTTGTGGTTCCAGCTCTACGTGTGGAAAGACCGGGAATTGACCCGGCAGATGATCCACCGTGCCCACGCCAGCGGCTACCGGGTGCTGGAAATAGCGGTTGACACCGCCGTATCGGGAAACCGGGTGCGCGATAGGCGCAACGGTTTGACGATCCCGCCGGCGCTGACATTGGGCAGCCTGCTGGACATCGGCATGAAGCCCAACTACTGGATGCGGATGCTGCGCGGGGAAAAGCTCGAGTTCGCCAATGTGCGTTCCGACGGACCCGGTGGCGGCCACACCATCGCGGGGATCTCCGAACAATTCGACCCGTCGGTCAACTGGGACGACCTGGCCTGGATTCGCGAGGCTTGGGTGGGCCCCATGGTACTGAAGGGACCGTTGGGCCCCGAGGACGCACTCCGTGCCAAAAGCCTGGGCATAGACGGGGTTCACCTGTCCAACCACGGGGGACGCCAGCTGGACCGCACCGTGGCCCCGGTGGAATTGATCGCCCCGGTGCGCGCAGCCGTCGGTGATGGCTTTGGCGTCTTCGTCGACTCGGGGATCCGCCACGGCTCGGACATCGCCACCGCCATCGCGCTGGGTGCCGATGCCGCCTTCGTCGGCCGGCCCTATCTGTGGGCGCTGGTTGCCGGGGGCGAAGACGGCGTCGAGCACCTGGTGAACACGCTGGCCGCCGAGTTCACCCGTACCCTGCAACTGCTCGGCGTAGGCTCGGTGGACGAACTGCGTGCTCATGGCCCCGAACTGCTCAGCGCCCTGAGCCCCGCCACCGCTGCGCTGCTGTAACTTCTAGCAATCCCACCCCGAAAGGATCCAGCAACCGATGGACATCGTTGAACAGCTGACCCGAGCACTTCCAGCCGGCACCGTGATCACCGATCCGGTGGCGCTCGACGCCTGCCGCACCGACCGCTCGGGACACCTCTCCTGCGGGCGCCCGCTGGCCCTGGTCGAGGCCCGCAGCATCGAAGACGTGCAGGAGGTCTGCCGGATCGCCACGGCCACCAATACCCCGGTGGTCTCCCGCGGTGCCGGAACCGGGCTGGCCGGTGGCGGAATCGCCGGCACCGGGGAAATCGTGCTTTCCACGCTGCACATGAACCGCATCTTGGAAGTATCCACCGCCAACCAGCTCGCTGTGGTTGAACCCGGAATCATCAACGGGGAGATGAACCGGGCGCTCTTCGAGCACGGCATGTGGTGGGCCCCGGACCCGGCCTCCAAGGACATCGCCACTGTCGGCGGGAACATCGCGATGAACGCCGGGGGATTGCTCTGCGCCAAGTACGGGGTCACCCGAGAAGCGGTCCTGGCTTTGAAGGTGGTACTGGCCGACGGCCGGCTGATCTCCGTGGGCCACCGCACCGTCAAGGGCGTGACCGGATACGACCTGTGCGCGCTGATGATCGGCTCCGAAGGGACGCTGGGCGTGATCGTGGAGGCAACGCTGAAGCTGCGTCCGCTCGTCACCGGGAACGTGGCCACGATCGCCGCCTACCTGGACTCAGTGGAAACCGGTGCCTCCATTGCGGCGCGGATCAGCGCTGCGGGACTGCAGCCGGCGATCATGGAATTGCTGGACCGGCGTTCGCTTGAGTGCCTGGACGCCTACACCGGGGGATCGCTGCTGAGCCGTGGCAACGCGTACCTGCTGATCCAGTGCGACGGGGCGGCGGCCGAGGCCGAGGCGGCTGCCATGCTGGCGATCATCCGCGAGGCCGGGGCACAGGCGGAGACCACCACCGATCCGGTCCTCGCCGACGAATGGGTCCATGTTCGCCGGCAGGTCTTCCCTTCATTGGAGGCACAGGGGACGCTGCTGGTCGAGGATGTGGCGGTGCCACGCGAGCAGATGCCGGCGATGTTCGCCAAGCTCGCGCAGTTGGAGGAAAAGTACGGGATTTCAATCCCCAGTAGTGCCCACGCCGGTGACGGGAACCTGCATCCCTGCTTCATCTTCCAGGGCGAGGACGTGCCGCAGATGATCTGGGACGCCGCAGGGGAGATGTTTGCCCACGCGCTGGAACTGGGCGGTACCCTGACGGGCGAACACGGCATCGGGGTGCTGAAGAAGCGCTGGCTCGGCGATGAGCTCGGCGATGTGCAGCTGATGTTGCAGCGTCAGATCAAGGCAGTGTTCGACCCCGCCGGGCTGCTGAACCCGGGTAAGGTGCTCGATCCGCTGGTGCAGGGGGCACCTGCCGTTTGCTGATCCTGCCGGAGGACCCGATGCCTGACGCGGGATAGGCGCAGGGCTCCGGAAACCGGCGGGTAAATCGCCGGTGGCCGGCAGCCATGCCCGCGGGCGGGGTCCTTCCCCGGGACCTCCGGGGGAGGACCCGGAGCGGTGAGCATTCTCATGGTGATTGATTTGTCCGGGTTTGAGATAATGGAGAAGTGACTGTTACCGCACCCGCCCCCGAAGAATCCGTACCGGCCCCCATTCGGCTGGAGCTGCCCCCGCTGAAGCTGGGCAAGCACACCATTGACGTTCCGGTGATCCTGGCCCCCATGGCGGGCATCACCAACCGCGCCTTCCGCCGGCTTTGCCGCGAGTACGGCGGTGGGGTGTACGTCACCGAGATGGTCACCTCCCGGGCCCTGGTGGAACGCAACGAGGAATCGATGCGCATCATCTCGCACGACCCGGACGAGGAACTGCGCTCGGTGCAGCTCTACGGAGTCGATCCCAAGACCGTCGGCGCAGCGGTGCGCATGATCGTGGAGGAAGACCGTGCCGACCACATCGATTTGAACTTCGGCTGCCCGGTGCCCAAGGTCACCCGCAAGGGTGGTGGCTCGGCGCTGCCGTGGAAGACGGACCTGTTTACCTCCATCATCAAGGCGGCAACCACCGAGGCGGCACGCGGCGAGGTTCCATTGACCATCAAGATGCGCAAGGGCATTAACGAGGACCACCTCACCTACATCGAATCGGGCAAGATCGCCCGCGACCACGGCGTCGCCGCCGTCGCCCTGCACGGTCGCACCGCCAGCCAGTACTACTCCGGCAAGGCCGACTGGGACGCCATCGCCAAGCTGCGCGAATCGTTGCCCGACGTCCCGGTGCTGGGCAACGGCGACATCTTCAGCGCAGAGGACGCGGTGGCCATGGTCGCGCAGACCGGAGTCGACGGCATCGTCGTGGGCCGCGGCTGCATGGGCCGGCCGTGGCTGTTCGGCGACCTGCAGGCCGCCTTCGAGGGCACGGACGTGCGCCACCGCCCGGGCATGGCCGAGGTGGCGGCATCCGTCTACCGCCACGCCGAACTGCTCGTGGACTACTTCGGCGACGAGGGCAAGGGCCTGCGCGACATGCGTAAGCACATGGCCTGGTACTTCAAGGGCTACCAGGCCGGCGGAGAACTGCGCGCCAGCCTGGCCCAGGTCTCCACGCTCGAGGAGTTGAGCGGGCTGCTGGCGCTGCTGGACATGTCCGTCGGCTACCCGGGCAAGGACGCCGAGGGCACCCGCGGCCGCGCCGGCTCGCCCAAGGCCACCAAGCTGCCCGACGGCTGGCTCGATAGCCGCGAAATGGATGAGAAGCACAAGGCCATGATCTCCGCGGCGGAACTGGACATTTCCGGTGGCTGAACCGGCGCTGGAGATCCCCGGCTACACGCCCGAAGACCAGGAGCGCTGGGTCCCGGAGCCGCCGAAGAAGTCCTATCGGACAGCCTTCGAACGCGACCGGGCCAGGGTCCTGCATTCCTCGGCACTGCGCCGACTCGGTGCCAAGACCCAGGTCGTGGCACCCTCCTCCGACGACTTCGTGCGCACTCGGCTCACCCACTCGCTCGAGGTCGCCCAGATCGGCCGCGAGCTCGGCGCCACGCTGGGCTGTGACCCGGACGTGGTCGACACCGCCTGCCTGTCCCACGACCTGGGCCATCCACCGTTCGGGCACAACGGGGAGAAGGCGCTTGACGCCCTCGCGAAGGATATCGGCGGCTTCGAGGGCAACGCGCAGACGCTGCGCCTGCTCTCGCGCCTGGAAACCAAGACGTTCCGGCACACCGGCGCTTCCGCCGGGTTGAACCTCACCCGGGCCTCGCTCGATGCGGCCTGCAAGTACCCGTGGCGGCGTGCCGACGCGCCGGAAAAGAACGGCAAGCAGAGCCGGAAGTTCGGGGTGTACCTCGATGACGGACCGGTGTTCGACTGGCTGCGTGCCGGTCCCGACGCCCCCGACCCGGGTGCCACCTGCATCGAGGCACAAGTCATGGACCTGGCCGATGACATCTCCTACTCGGTGCACGACGTCGAGGACGCGATCAACGCCGGACGCTTCCAGCTGCGCTGGATCAAGGACGCGGACCACCGGGCCCGGGTCATCGAATACACCCGCCGCTGGTACCTGCCCGGCACCGAGGACGCGGTCATCGACGCCGCGCTGTCGCGGCTGGAGGCCACGGCGGAATGGGTCCCGCATACCGACGGTTCGCGCCGCTCGATGGCGGCGCTGAAGGACATGACCAGCCAGTTCATTGGGCGCTTCTGCCAGGCGGCGTTCGATGCCACCCGTACCGAGTACGGACCCGGGCAGCTGACCCGCTACAACGCGAAGCTGATCGTGCCGGCGGACACCGAACACGAGATTGCGGCGATGAAGGGCCTGGCCACCGCATACGTGATGACCAGCGATGAACGCCAGCCGATCTACGCGCGCCAGCAGGAGACGCTCACCGAGTTGGTGCACCTGCTCAACGAGACGGGGGAGCGCTACCTGGAGCCGATGTTCGCCGCCGACTGGCGCGATGCCGGGGACGACGCCGACCGGCTGCGTGCCGTCATCGACCAGGTCGCCTCGCTCACCGACAGCTCGGCGATCGCATGGCACCGGCTCCTGGTGCGCGGCGAGACCTTCGAGGAACGGCTCTTCTAAACCGCGCCGGGCCCCGGCGCGACGTGACTACCCCGACACCCGTCCGCGGGCAGGGGTGAAGACTCACTAGACTGGGGCCCATGGCCGGCCTGATTAAAAGAGAAGACATCGACGAGGTGCGTTCGCGCACCGACATCAAGGAAGTGGTTGACGGCTACGTCACCCTGCGATCGGCCGGCATCGGCTCGTTCAAGGGGCTGTGCCCCTTCCACGACGAACGCAGCCCCAGCTTCCACGTGCGCCCGCAGGTCGGCACGTTCCACTGCTTCGGCTGCGGAGAATCCGGCGACGTCATCGCGTTCATCCAGAAAATGGACCACACCACGTTCTCGGAGACGGTGGAGCGACTGGCCGCCCGCATCGGGTTCGAGCTGCATTACGAGGACGGCGGGACCGGCCCGCGCCGCGAGGACGTGGGCAAGCGCCAGCGCCTGCTCGACGCGCACAAGGTCGCCGAGGAGTTCTTCCGCGACCAGCTCGCCACCCCCGGCGCAGCAACGGGCCAGGAGTTCCTCGCCGGCCGCGGATTCGACCAGGAAGCGGCGGCGCGCTTCGGCGTGGGCTACGCCCCGCAGGGCTGGGACGCGGCGCTGAAGCACCTGCGCGGGCGCGGCTTCCGCGACGAGGAGCTCAAGCTCACCGGCATCTTCTCCGAGGGCAACCGCGGCATCTACGACCGCTTCCGCGGCCGGCTGATCTGGCCCATCCGCGATTTGACCGGCGCCACCATCGGCTTCGGCGCGCGCAAGCTCTACGAGGACGATCAGGGACCCAAATACCTGAACACCCCGGAAACCATGCTCTACAAGAAGTCCCAGGTGCTCTACGGGGTGGACCTGGCCAAGCGCGAGATCACCAAGAACCGGCAGCTGGTCGTCGTCGAGGGGTATACCGACGTGATGGCCTGCCACCTCTCGGGCATCGGCACCGCGGTGGCCACCTGTGGCACCGCGTTCGGCGCCGACCACATCAAGATCGCCCGCCGGCTGCTGCAGGACGACGGCTCCGGCGGCGAGGTGGTCTTCACCTTCGATGGCGATGCCGCCGGCCAGAAGGCGGCGCTGCGCGCCTTCGAGGAGGACCAGCGCTTCATCGCGCAGACCTATGTCGCCGTCGAACCCACCGGCGCAGACCCATGCGACCTGCGCCAGACCCGCGGACCGGAGGCCGTGCGCGAACTCATCGCCTCCAAGCGCCCGCTGTTCGAATTCGCGATCAAGGCCGGGTTGCAGAAATTCAACCTGAACACCGTGGAGGGCCGGGTACAGGCACTGCGCGCCTCGGCGCCGATCGTCGCCGGCATCCGCGACGCGGCGATCCGCCCCGCCTACGCCCGCGAACTGGCGGGCTGGCTCGGCATGGACGTCGATGACGTGGTGCGGGCCGTGGGCGCGGCGGGGCGCCGCGCGAAGGAAACCAAGGGCGCGCCCGAACGGATCTTCGCCGCCCCGGTGGACGCCGTCCAGAGCGCCCCGGAGGCCGAGCAGGAACCAGCTGCCCAGGTCTTCAGCCGCCCAGATGCGCGCGATCCGGTCACCCGGATGGAACGCGAGTCGCTGGAGGTGGTGCTGCAGCAGCCGGCGCAGCTTACTGCTGCCCAATGGCAGGCCTTCTACGAGGCGCGCTTCCTGGCCCCGGCACACGCGGCCATCCACGATGCCGTGCGCGCCGCGGGCGCCAGCGGCGCGACGCCGGCCCAATGGGTGGAGCAGATCCGGCAGGAGGTTCCGGAACCGCTGCGCGGCTTCGTTTCCGAGCTCGCCGTCACGCCGCTGCCGGCCGGCAACGACGACGCGCTCGTGCGCTACTGCTCCGACATCATGAACCGGCTCTTCGAGCTGCAGATCACCCACGCGAAGGCGGAACTGATGGGCAGGCTCCAGCGCATGGACCCCGCATCGGACCCCGAGGGGTTCAATTCGCTGAACCGGCAATTGATGGAATTGGAGATCCAGCGCAGGGCCCTGCGCGCGGACTGAGCGGCCCGGCAGACACCTCGTTTTGCATCCTCGCAAAACCCTGTGTAAGCTTTTACCCGTTGCCTTCCTCCGTAGCTCAATTGGCAGAGCATTCGACTGTTAATCGAAGGGTTACTGGTTCAAGTCCAGTCGGAGGAGCCAAAACGGGAATCCCCGGACCGAAATGGTCCGGGGATTTTCCATTTAATGCATCCCGGTCCGGCCCGGGGAAACTACCATGGGGCCATGGAGTGGCTGGCGGCGAACGACTACGTGGCGGCGCGGGAAATCCTCCAGCGCGGGGTGGCCCTGATCTACCTGATCGCCTTCAGCTCGACGCTCAACCAGTTCCGGGCGCTGGCGGGGGAGCACGGCCTGTTGCCGGTTCCCGAGCTGCTGGCCGGGCGCGGACCCCGCGGCCCGACGCTGTTCAGTCGGATCGGCTATTCGGACAACAAACTGGTGGCAGTCTGCGCCGCCGGCATCGTGATTTCGGCCACGGTGATCGCCGGCCTGCCCCAGGCCGGACCGCCCTGGGGGCCACTGGCTGCGTTCCTGGCCCTGTGGGGGCTGTACCTGTCGGTGGTGAACGTGGGCCAGGTGTTCTACGGCTTCGGCTGGGAGATGCTGCTGCTGGAGGCCGGTTTCACCGTCGGGCTGCTCGGTTCGTACCGGGTCGCGCCGCCGGCCGCCATCTTGGCGCTGAACGTCTGGTTGCTCTTCCGGCTCGAATTCGGCGCGGGGATGATCAAGTGGCGCGGGGACCCGGCCTGGCGCAACCTTACGGCGTTGTACTACCACCACCAGACCCAGCCGATGCCCGGCCCGTTCAGCCGCAACGCGCACCTGGCCCCGAAATGGTGGCACCGGATCGAGGCGGCGGGAAACCACGTGGCCCAGCTGCTGGTCCCGTTCCTGCTCTTCGCCCCGCAGCCCGTGGCGTCCATCGCGGCGGGGGTGGTGATAGCCACCCAGCTCTGGCTCGTGGCGACCGGCAACTTCGCCTGGCTGAACGCGCTCACCATCATCCTGGCCGGCGGCAGGCTCAGCGATCCGGTGCTGCACCGGCTGCTGCCCCGGCTACCGGCTACCGGTGTGCCTGCCCCGGCCGCCCCGCCCTGGTGGGACGCCGTGGTGCTGGCCGGAACGCTGCTGCTGGTGGTGGCATCGCTCCCGGCACTGCGCAACCTGTTCTCCGCGCACCAGCTGATGAACGCCAGTTTCAACAGGTGGCAGCTGGGCAACGCATACGGCGCCTTTGGCACTGTCACCCGCGAACGGATCGAGATCGTCATCGAGGGGACGCTGAAAGCGGACCCGGATGCCGCCGGCTGGATCGAGTATGGGTTCAAGGGCAAGCCCGGGGACGTGTTCCGCCGGCCGCGGCAGTTTGCCCCCTACCATCTGCGCCTGGACTGGATGATGTGGTTCCTGCCGCTGGGCTCGGTGCACCAGCGCTGGTTCCACCGGCTCCTGGTCCGTCTGCTGGAGGCCGATGCGCCGACCCTTGACTTGCTGGACCACGACCCGTTCGCCGGTGCGCGCCCGCGTTTCGTGCGTGTGCTCTCCTACAGGTACCGCTTTGCCGGGAAGGCCCGGCACCGGCGCGACGGCGCGATCTGGGTGCGCGACCGGCGGCGCCTGGTGATCGGGCCGGTGGGCCGCGACGGGGGCGGGAGCGGCGGGCCTCGGTAGGATGGTGCAGTGGCTCATATCGATGTCTCAGACATTCACTACTTCCTTTCCGACGGCACCCAATTGCTCGGCGGCGTCACCTTCAAGGTGACCAGCGGCAGCAAGACGGCACTGATCGGCCCCAATGGCGCGGGCAAGACGACGCTGTTCAAGATCATCGCCGGTGACCTGAAGGCGGACGAGGGCGCCGTCTCGCGCTCCGGCTCCATGGGCATCATGCGCCAGTTCGTCGGCCAGGTCCGGGACGAATCCACGGTGCGCGACCTGCTGCTGAGCACCGCCAGCCCGGACTTGGCGGCAGCGGCGAAGGCCGTTGCCGACACCGAGACCGAGATGCTGGAGACCGGCGACGAGAAGTCGCAGATGCGTTACGCCCAGGCCATCGTCGACTGGGGGGACGCCGGCGGGTACGAGCTGGAAACCGCATGGGACAAGGTCTGCATGTCGGCACTCGGCGTCGAATTCGACCGCGCCCAGTACCGCCAGGCCGCCACGCTCTCCGGCGGCGAGCAGAAGCGCCTGGTGCTCGAAGCGCTCTTCGAGGGCCCCGATGAATTGCTGCTGCTCGATGAGCCGGATAACTACCTCGACGTGCCGGGCAAGCGTTGGCTCGAGGCCACGTTGAACGAATCGTCCAAGACGGTGCTGTTCATCAGCCACGACCGCGAGCTGCTGGACAACGCGGCGACCCGCATCGTCACCCTCGAGCCGGGACTCTCCGGGGCATCGGCCTGGATTCACGGCGGCGGTTTCGGTTCCTACGTCACTGCCCGCAAGGAGCGTAACGAGCGCTTCGAGGAACTGCGCAAGCGCTGGGACGAGGAACACACCAAGCTCAAGGAGCTGGTGAATATGTACAAGAACAAGGCGGCGTTCCGTTCCGACATGGCCACCCGCTACCAGGCTGCCCAGTCCCGGCTGGCCAGGTTCCTCGATGAGGGCCCGCCGCAGGCGATCCCGATGGAGCAGAACGTGCGCATGCGCCTGGCCGGCGGACGCACGGCCAAGCGTGCAGTGGTCATGGACAAGCTGGAACTCACCGGGCTGATGAAGCCGTTCAGCAACGAGATCTGGTTCGGTGACCGCGTTGCGGTGCTCGGTTCAAATGGTTCGGGCAAGTCCCACTTCCTGCGCCTGCTGGCAGCCGGCGGCACCGACCCCGAACGCGAGCACCTTCCGGTCTCCGACTTCGAGATTGCAGAGGTGCCGCATGCCGGCAGCGCCAAGCTCGGTGCCCGCATCCGGCCCGGCTTCTTCGCCCAGACGCGTAGCCGACCGGACCTGGTCGGGCGCACGCTGCTGACCATCCTGCACCGCGGTGACGAGCACCGCTCGGGCTTGGCCCGCGAGGCCGCCTCCGGCGCGCTGGATAACTACGGGCTGGCCGCCCAGGCCGAGCAGAAATACGATTCACTCTCCGGCGGACAGCAGGCCCGCTTCCAGATCCTGCTGCTGCAGCTCTCCGGTGCCACCTTGCTGCTGCTCGACGAGCCGACGGACAACCTGGACCTGCATTCGGGTGAGGCGTTGGAAAAAGCGATCGACGCGTTCGAGGGGACGGTCCTGGCTGTCACCCACGATCGCTGGTTCGCCCGTTCCTTCGACCGCTTCCTGGTGTTCGGATCCGACGGCAGGGTCTACGAATCCAAGGAACCGGTCTGGGACGAAACCCGGGTCCAGCGCGCCCGGTAGCTGTCAGTCGGGGGAGCCGGGCCGCGCCGATTTCACGTTTGCCCGGAACCCCTGATACTGTTTTGACTGCTTCATTCCTCCGTAGCTCAATTGGCAGAGCATTCGACTGTTAATCGAAGGGTTACTGGTTCAAGTCCAGTCGGAGGAGCGTATATAAAGAACCCCCGTCCTCGTCGAGGCCGGGGGTTCTTTGCTGGGTGCGGGAACTCATACCGTGGTAGTACGCCTTGTGGTTGAGTCCCTTCTCCCGGTGCTGGTGGTAGTTTTGGTTGCAATCGGTCAATTGGGGCCGAAGGGAAATGGAGTCATCATGACCGAAGCCGAGTCGACACCCCTGTCGGGAGACCGCACTGCGGCACCCACGACCATCAAGGGCCAGGTGAGCGGGCTAGGCAGGCTCGTTCCGCGGCAGCTCAGGGACGAGCTGAGCCTGGCACTCATCGCGTTGAAGGCCTCCGGCATCCGCCTTGGCATCGCGGCCGGTGCGGCGGTGGTGGCCATCGTCTTCCTGTGCTTCTTGCTGATCTCCCTGGTGGTCGCCGCGATCATGGGCCTGTCCACTGTCATGGCACCGTGGCTCGCAGCATTGATCGTCGGCGCTGCGTTCCTGCTGTTGGCCCTGGCGCTGGCAGGATTCGCCGTGTGGCGGGTCAAGCGCTCCATGCCGCTGGTCCCGGAGGAGGCTCTGCGCGGGCTGCGCCACGACGTGGGCATCCTGCGCGAGGGCAGCTCCTTCAACGAGGCCACGCTCGATGAACCGCGTGAACCGCGGCACAAGGACGAGGATCAGGTGGCGGCGAAGGAAGCCAAGGCTGCAGCACCGAAGCCCACCCATGACGAACTGCTCAAGCGCACCCGCGCCCGCCGCCACGAGATCGCGCTGCTGCGCGACGGACTGGGCTACAAGCTCGAGGCCCCGCGCAAGGCAGCCGAGACGGTCTCGAAGGCGGCGCACTCAGCTGGAGACGGCATCACCCGCATGGCCGAGGCCGCCCACACCACCTTGGTGGCTGCCGGCGAGAAGCTCGAGGCGGGCAAGGAAGCCGCCACGCAAAAACTTGCGGAGGCCTCAGGGCTCTCCGGCGAGAACGCCGGAACCGCCCTGCGCGAACGCTGGGCCCCGCTGGCCGTGATGACCGGATCGCTGATCGCGTTCGTGGTCCTCGTCCGCAAGCTCTTCGGCAAATAACACACCGGCCGTCCACCAGGACGGCCGCGCACTCGGCGCAGGATCAAACGGTAGACGGGCGAAAGGGGGGGGGGGGAGAAATATGCGCATCATCAACGCCGGAACGCGTGATGACCTTGAATGCCGCGTTCTCGATACCTTCTTCACCATCCCCAAGCTCATCACCGTTGGCCGATTCCTGCTGGTTCCGGTGGTTGCCGCCCAGGCTGTCGGCGCACATGACGGTTTGGCCACGCTGAACCTCGCCGTGCCAGGCGGCACCGACTGGATCGACGGCTCCCTGGCCCGGAAACCGGACCAGGTCTCCAGCGTCCGTGCCTGGCTGGACCCGGCCGCGGATCGGCTGGCCCCGATCGTTATCGCCGCGACCTTCGTCAGCACCGGCCTTGCCTTGTCCTGGCTGGTGTACTCCATCATCATCCCCGACGCCGTGTTGATCATCAACGCGCCGGTCATCTTCCGCGGGAGCCCCGGGCTGAAGGTCAGCAACGGCGGTAAGATGCGCACCGCGCTGCTTCTGGTGGCCAGCCCGATGCTGCCGCAGGGAAGCGCCGACCGGGGCGGGGAATCGGCGCTGATTCCGATCTCCACCGTCGTGCTGGCTGTTGCGTGCGTGCTGCACGTAGCCGTCGCCATCGACTACTTCATCCGCGTCCGGGCCAAGGCCGCCGCTCTGAAGAACGGCGTCGCATGGTCTGGGTAGCCGTCCTCTGCGCCGTGACCGCGGCCTTCTTCCTCGCGTTCGGCACCCAGTTCCAGAGCAGTGCGGTCCGCTCCAGCACCGGCGGCCTGAGCGTCTCCACCCAGGGCATACTCAAGCTGGGAACAAGCCCGCGCTGGCTGCTGGGATTGTTCCTGCTGGTCATCGGCATGGGACTGAACGTCTATGCGCTGGCCAGCGCGCCGCTGACCGTGGTGCAGCCGATCGGGGCCATTGCACTGGTGATTACCACCATCGTCAATGCCCGCGAGCAGGACATCAGGATCAACCGCCCGACCATCCTGGCCATCACCACCTGCATGGTCGGCTCGGTCGGGTTTGTGCTGCTGGCGATCAACGTCAGCGCCGAAAATCACGAGATCACCCGTCGTCAGGAACTCACCACCGTGTTGTTCCTGGCCATCGCCGTGGCCTTCTTCGGGACAGCGGTGCTGATGTTCAAACACCGGATCGGGGCCTTCTTCTACATCGTCGGGGCCGGGGTGCTGTTCGGTTTCGTGGCGGTGCTGGTGCGCACCATAGCAGTGGCCCTGATGGACCCCAACGGCAAGTTCCTGGGCAACCTGGCCTGGTATGTCGTGGTCGCAGTCGCAGTCGCCGGGCTCCTGGGCACCTACTTCGTGCAGAATGCCTACTCAAGCGGCCCGCCTGAACTGGTGATCGCCGGGCTGACGGTGATCGACCCGATGGTCGGCATCGCCGTCGGCATCGGCATCCTCGGTGAGCTTCGTCCCGATGTGCACGCCGCCGTGGCGTTGGCCATGGCCGTCTGCGCCCTGATTGCTATCGTGGGGGTCGTCGCCCTTTCGCGGCACCATCCAGACGTGCTGCAACGCCAGGAAGAGGCAAAGCGGCGGGCCAAGGCCGGTCCGCTACCGCAGGACCCCGGCGCAACATCCTGAGCACCATCGACCCCCTTTTCCATCCAAGTAACGACAAGCACGGCCCGCTGCGGCCGTTGAGGAGCCACATTCCCGTGACCGGTGACAAACCACTGAAAATCGTGATTGCCGCGGATACCTACGCACCGGATGTCAACGGGGCGGCGGTCTTCTGCTTCCGGCTGGCCACCGCCATGGCCGAACGCGGGCACGAGGTCCATGTCATTGCCGCCCGCGCGGATTCTGGCCCGACCATCACCGAGCTGCGGCCCGAGGCGACGGTACACCGGCTGAAGTCCTATGCGGTTCCGACGCACGAGACCTGGCGCCTATGCCTGCCCTGGGAGGCGAACAAGGAGCTGCGCCGGCTGCTGGCCGAGATCAAGCCCGACGTCGTCCATGTCCAGTGCCACTACATGATCGGCCAAGCGGCGCTGCAGGAAGCCCGGAAGCTCGGGGTACGCACCGTTGCCACCAACCATTTCATGCCGGAAAACCTGGATCCCTTCCTGCCGTTCCCGAAGTTCGTCAAGCGCATCATCGCGCGCAACTCCTGGCGCGACATGGGCAAGATCATGGGCAAGGCGAACGTCGTGACCACCCCGACGCCGCTTGCCGCCCACGCCATGCGCGAGCGGGGACGCCTGGAGATGGTGCTGCCGCTTTCCAACGGCATCGATTCGAGCCATTACGAGCTGGCCGCGGGCGAAACGGTCGAATCGCGCCCGTACCCGACGATCCTCTTCGCCGGCCGGCTGGCAGTGGAAAAAAATGTCAACGAGCTCATCGAGGCGCTGAACCTGATGAAGCACGTCCCCGACGCACACCTGGAGGTCGTCGGCGGCGGCGAACAGCGGGCACCGCTGGAGAAGCTGGCCCGCGATCAGGGCCTGGCTGACCGGGTGAGTTTCCTGGGCCACGTCGATGACGCCGAACTGCGCAGCGCCTACCTGCGCTGCGACGTGTTCTGCCAGCCCGGCACGGCCGAGCTGCAGTCCCTGGTGACGCTGGAGGCGCTCTCGGCGTCCAAGCCCGTCGTACTGGCCAATGCCATGGCCCTGCCGCACCTGGTCGACGACGGGGTCAACGGCTTCCTGTTCGAGCCGGGTAACCGCTCCGACTTGGCGGCCAAGCTCGACGCCGTCCTGGCCCAGGACGCGGCGGCACGCGCGGCGATGGGCGAGGCCGGACATGCCAAGGCAGCCATCCACAGCCACGCCAAGACCATGGATACCTTCGAGGCCCTGTACCGGGGCGCCAGCGCGGCCCAGTTTCTGCCCTGAGTCGTCAGGATTCCGGACTCGCCGGTCATCGGAACGGGTTCGGGCGCAAACATCCATTAGGATGACTGAGGATGTTCGGGCGTTGCCTTGCGCATCTTGTCGGGGCGGTAGCTCAGTTGGTCAGAGCAGGGGACTCATAATCCCTTGGTCGTGGGTTCAAGCCCCACCCGCCCTACGGCAATACTCCCGGTCGGCACCGGATCGCACCGGAGCCGGCCGGGATATTTTCTTTAATAGCTAGCCGAAACGCATTCGCTTCCGGAAAGGGCCCCATGCACGTCGCCATGTTCATCGATCAGCATCCCGATACCCTGGGCGGAATGCAGACCTCGGTGCGCTTGCAGCGCAGGTTCCTTGAACGTGCCGGACACCGGGTCAGCATCGTTTCCCCGAGGTTCCGGGGTGCCCATGCGGCGGACCCCGCGGTCATCGAGCTTCCATCGCTGCCGCTGGGGCCGGGGGAGTACTCCCTGTCGGTACCGGGACGGCACACCGACAAGGCGCTGCGTGTCGCCCTGGCATTGCGGGGACCGGTGGACCTGGTCCATGTCCAGGCGGATTTCTGGCAGGCGGTCATTGGCTACCGCTTCGCCAAGGCGAGTAACCTTCCCGTGGTGCACACCATGCACAACCGGCTGGACGTGGGCATGGCGGCCACCATGCCGTTCCCGGCAATGATCCAGCGCGGGTTCTCACTTGCCCAGAAGGCCTGGCTGCGCACGGGCGCCCCGGTCGCGGCCGATGCGTGGGAGTACCTGGCCCGCTTCGCCGACAGAGCCGACGCCATCACCGCCCCCTCCAGCCACTTTGCCCAGCTGCTCACCGAGAAGGGCGTCTTCCCCGAGGTCGAGGTGGTCCCCAACGGCATGGACGATGACATCGCCGAGGCGCTGCTCGCTGCCGGCCCCCTCCCGATGAACCCCCGGCCTCGACTGGTCTGGGTAGGACGATTCAGCGCCGAAAAGCGGTTGCTGCCGTTCCTGAAGGCGGTGGCCGAGTCGAATGTCGATGCCGTGATCCAGGTCTTTGGCGACGGCGCCGACCGGGCGAAGGCGGAGGCGCTTTGCCGGAGCATGGACCGCCCCGAAGTGGTGATCCGAGGCAAGGTGCCCTATGCGCAGATGCTTGACGAGCTGCGGCGGGCCGATGCCCTGGTCCAGACCTCGCAGGGTTTCGAGACCCAGGGCATGACCGTCTTTGAGGCGGCTGCGCTGGGCACGCCCTCGCTGCTTAGCGACCACCGGATCGCCGGAGATCTTCCGCTCGGAACCTACTGGCTGACCGGCGACGACACGGTTCAGGGCCTGGCCTCGGCACTGGTCCGGTGTGTCCAGGAGATATCCTCGGGCGTCGGACCGCTGACATCCGACTTCGACCCCGCTTCGTTCCTGCAGAGCCGGCAGACCGGACTGATGCTCGAGGTGTATGGCCGGGCCATGGACGCACACCGCGGCTAGCCGCCGAGCGGCAGCAGGATCGATGGCCTCCTGTCGCTGATCGTCAGCATCGGATCGATGTATTCGTTGTGCAGGCGAAGACCCCAATGCAGGCAGTGGCCATCGCAATGTCCGCCCGTGTCAATCGTCCCGACCCTGTCCCCGGCGGCAACCGCCGTTCCGGGGCGTGGAGTTCCGGCGACGGGTTCGAAGCTGGAGAGCAGTCCGTGGCCGTGGTCGATGACCAGGACCCGGCGATCCACCACCACCGCGGCGTAGGACACGATTCCCGGAGCCGGGGCCAGCAGTGCCTCGCCCCCGGCAGCACCCAGATCAAGGCCCCGGTGTCCGGGGGACCAGCGCTGCGCGGGTGGGTCGAAGAGGCGCAGAAGTTCCGGATGTCCGGCAAGCGGCCAGGACCATGCGCCGGGGTCGGCGGCGGGTGCCGCCAGATCATGGGCCGGTGCCGTGGTGGCCGCGGGCAGCGCGGTCAGGGCTCCGAGCAGGGTGAGGGTCACGAAGAGCCGTGTTTTTGCCATGGAACCAGCATGGAGTGGGCCGAACGCGCCCGATGGCCAAAGCTGCGCCGGTGTGAATAACCGCAAGAAACCCGCTCATGGTTGACGCCGGGCACGCGTCCTCGGGAGGGACAGGGCTGTAGTACACTTTAAACCGCGGTTCGTCGCGTCCTTTTTCCTGTCCGGAAACTGGTCGCCACAGACCGACTTCGCGCATCATGCATCCACCCATGACCCGTTTCTGCGGGTTCTGTCGTGGCCGCATCGCCTGCGGTCCGGAAATCCGGTGGGCGGTGGGGATTGGGTAACCAGTGGCTGAAGCCAGGGGCGATGTTCACCCTGAACATCGACCGTCAACCGAAAACCATGGCAGTTACCGCGGTCCAGCAATGGACCGGACAGCTACTGCCGGAAGGAGTTGCGACATGCCAGTCGTAACCATGCGCCAGCTGCTTGACAGCGGCGTTCACTTTGGCCACCAGACCCGTCGCTGGAACCCGAAGATGAAGCGATTCATCTTCACCGAGCGCAACGGCATCTACATCATCGACCTGCAGCAGTCGCTGTCGTACATCGACCGCGCCTACGAGTTCACCAAGCAGACCGTTGCCCACGGCGGCACCGTCCTGTTCGTTGGCACCAAGAAGCAGGCTCAGGAAGCAATTGCCGAGCAGGCTACCCGCGTTGGCCAGCCCTACGTCAACCAGCGCTGGCTCGGTGGCATGCTCACCAACTTCCAGACCGTTTCCAAGCGCATCTCGCGCATGAAGGAACTGGAAGAAATCAACTTCGAGGATGTTGCCGGTTCGGGCCACACCAAGAAGGAGCTGCTGCTGCTGAAGCGCGAGCTCACCAAGCTTCAGTCGAACCTCGGCGGCATCCGCAACCTGACCAAGGCCCCTTCGGTCCTGTGGGTTGTCGATACCAAGAAGGAACACCTGGCCATCGACGAAGCCCGCAAGCTGGGCATCCCCGTCGTTGCCATCCTCGACACCAACTGCGATCCGGATGAAGTCCAGTTCCCGATCCCGGGCAACGACGACGCCATCCGCTCCGTCAACCTGCTGACCCGCGTTGTTGCTGACGCAGTGGCCGAGGGCCTGATGGCCCGCCACAACAAGGCAACCGGCAACACCGAAGCCCCGGCCGAGCCGCTGGCCGAGTGGGAGCGCGAACTGCTGGAGACCGGCAACGCTGAAGCTGCTCCGGCCGCTGACGCTGCTCCGGCTGCTGAAGCTGCTCCGGCTGCTGAAGCTGCTCCGGCTGCTGAAGCTGCTCCGGCTGCTGACGCTGCTCCTGTAGCCGAAGCTGCTCCGGAAGCTTCCGCAGAGTAGTCAAGAACCAAACCGTGGTGCGCTCCCATCGGGGAGCGCACCGTGGAACAACCGCAGGGGCGGGCCACAACGGCCCGTCCTTCGGCGAAACAGCTCAAAAACCACTTATGAATGGGGTTGCACGTGGCAAACTACACCGCTGCTGACATTAAGGCACTGCGCGAGCGCACCGGCGCTGGCATGATGGACGTCAAGAAGGCCCTCGACGAGGCTAACGGCGACGCCGAGAAGGCCATGGAGCTCATCCGCATCAAGGGCCTCAAGGGCGCCACCAAGCGCGAAGGCCGTTCGACCTCGGAAGGCCTCGTTGCCGCCAAGGTCATCGACGGCACCGTCGGCGTCATGATCGAGCTCTCCTGCGAGACCGACTTCGTCGCCAAGAACGACAAGTTCATCTCACTGGCCGCCAAGGTCCTGGAAGTTGCCGTTTCCTCGGAAGCCGCCGACCTGGAGACCCTGCTGGCCGTTGACGTCGATGGCAAGACCCTTGTCGAATACGTCACCGAAGAGGGCGCAGTGCTGGGCGAGAAGGTTGTCGTCCGCCGGATCTCCCGCGTTGAGGGTGCATCGGTTGATGCGTACCTGCACAAGACCTCCAAGGACCTCCCGGCCCAGGTCGGCGTCCTCGTTGCAGTCAACGGTACCGGCGAAGCCGCAGCAACCGTTGCGCACGACGTGGCAGTCCACACCGCCGCCATGACCCCGAGCGTCCTCTCCCGCGAGGACATCCCGGCCGAGACGGTCGAGAGCGAGCGTCGTATCGCCATGGAGACCGCAGTTGCAGAGGGCAAGCCCGAAGCAGCACTGCCGAAGATCGTTGAAGGACGCCTCACCGGCTTCTTCAAGGAGCACGTGCTGGTCGACCAGGCTTTCGCCAAGGATGCCAAGAAGACCGTTGGAAAGGTCCTCGAAGAGGCCGGCGTGCAGGCTACCGCCTTCGCACGTTTCCGCGTAGGCTCCTAACGAAGCATTCCGGCGGTCGGGTATTCTCCGCCCGCCGACACAGGTAAAGGGGGTGGCCACCATACGGTGGCCGCCCCTTTTTCCTGCAACAGGGCATTTTGCCGCAGACGGTGAACCACACAGAGATCGATGACGGACCTTTGGTCCGCAGCAGGAGGCACCATGGAAACCAGTGAAATGACACCAGCAGAGCCCGCAGCCCAGGCGCCCGCCCGCAGGCGCCGCGTACTGCTCAAGCTCTC
This sequence comes from Paeniglutamicibacter cryotolerans, assembly GCF_014190875.1. Taxonomy (NCBI): domain Bacteria; kingdom Bacillati; phylum Actinomycetota; class Actinomycetes; order Micrococcales; family Micrococcaceae; genus Paeniglutamicibacter; species Paeniglutamicibacter cryotolerans. The sequence goes on from NZ_JACHVS010000001.1 coordinate 2,456,343, forward strand.
GGGCGAGGTCTTCGGCGGCGGTAAACTGGGCGTGGACCCGGTCACCGTGCAGGCCGTGGCTGAGCAGATCGCCCGCACCGTGGGAACCGTCGAGGTAGCCATCGTTGTCGGCGGCGGCAACTTCTTCCGTGGAGCCGAACTCTCCCAGTCGGGCATGGACCGCTCCCGTGCGGACTACATGGGCATGCTGGGCACCGTCATGAACTGCCTGGCGCTGCAGGACTTCCTGGAGCAGGCGGGCGTCGAAACCCGCGTGCAGTCGGCCATCTCCATGGCCCAGGTCGCCGAGGCCTACATCCCCCGCCGCGCCATCCGCCACATGGAAAAGAACCGCGTGGTCATCTTCGGCGCCGGCGCCGGTCTTCCCTACTTCTCCACCGACACCGTCGCTGCGCAGCGTGCGCTGGAAGTCGGGGCCGACGTGGTGCTGATGGCAAAGAGCGGGGTTGACGGCGTCTACACCGCCGACCCGAAGAAGGACCCGGCCGCGGTCAAATTGGAACACCTGACCTATGACGAAGCCCTGATCAAGGACATCCGCGTGATGGATCAGACCGCGATGACCATGTGCAAGGACAACGGCCTGGAAATGATGGTGTTCGGCATGGAGGGCGACGGAAACGTCACCCGCGCGATCCTCGGCGAGGAAATCGGCACCCGCGTCACCGTGTGAACAGCGGCCGCCACCGGCCGTGACATAGGATGAATGAAGAGTCCAGATACACCCCTGACCCGCCGATAGCGGCGTGCCAGACGCTAAGGAGAAAACGTGATTGAGGAAACCCTGCTCGAAGCAGCCGACAAGATGGATCGCACCGTCGAAGCCGCGAAGGAAGACTTCTCGTCGATCCGCACCGGCCGCGCGCACCCGGGCATGTACGCCAAAGTGATGGTGGACTACTATGGTTCGCCGACGCCGCTGCAGCAGCTGGCCTCGTTTGCCATCCCCGATGCGCGAACCATCATGATCACCCCCTACGACGTGACCGCGCTGCGCGAAATCGAAAAGGCACTGGGCGACTCCGAGGTCGGGGCCAACCCGTCGAACGACGGCAAGGCCATCCGTGTGATCATGCCGGTGCTGACCCAGGAACGCCGTAAGGAATACGTCAAGGTCGTGCGCGGTATGGGCGAAGACGCCAAGGTTGCCCTGCGTAACTTGCGCCGCAAAGCCAAGGACGGCATCGACAAGCTGGTCAAGGACGGCGAAGTCGGCGAGGACGACGGTACCCGCGGCGAAAAGGAGCTCGACGCGCTGACGAAGTCCCACTCGGACACGATAGACGAGATGCTCAAGCGCAAGGAAGCGGAGCTGCTGGAAGTCTAATGACCAACACCTCCGAGTCCAGCGAACCCAACCCGAAGCCTTCCGCAACGGAGGCCGAATCGGGTGTCGGTGCCCTGCGGGCCCGGCGGGAACGAAGCGCTGAACGGGGGAAGAAGTCCAAGGCCGGACGCGACCTGCCCGCAGCCATTGCTGTGGGCGTGCTGCTCATCGCCGTGGTCTTCACTGGACTGTTCTTCCTGCCGCTGGCCTTCGTAGCCATCGTCGCGGTGTTTGCCGTGGTCGGTTGCTGGGAGGTGGCGCGCGCGTTCACCCGGAGCGGCGTTGAGGTGCCGCTGGTGCCACTGGCGGTGGCCGGGGTGCTGATGCCCTTCGCAGGGTACTACGGCGGGGTCGAGGCCGTGGGTTTCGCCCTGACCGGCAGCGCGCTGCTGATCGTGCTCTGGCGCATCGCCGAGGGACCGGGCAAGGCCATGGCATCGATCATGGCCTCGCTGCTGATCCTGGGCTGGGTGCCGCTGCTGATCAGCTTCTCCATCCTGCTGTTCAACCAAGAGGGCGGGTCGCTGAAGCTGGCCACCATGCTGTTGCTGGTGGTCTCCAACGACACTTTCGGTTACCTGGTCGGCGCGTTCTTCGGCAAGCACCCGATGGCTCCGAAGATCAGCCCGAAGAAGTCCTGGGAGGGGTTCGCCGGCTCCGTCGGCGGCGCCATGATCGTGGGCATCCTGGCCGCAGTGTTCCTGCTGGATCAGCCGTGGTGGCTGGGCCTGGTGCTCGCCGTGGCGCTGGTCGGCGCGTCGACTGCCGGAGACCTGTCCGAATCGATGCTCAAGCGCGAGCTGGGCATCAAGGACATGAGTAATATCCTGCCCGGGCACGGTGGGGTCATGGATCGCCTGGACTCGGTGGTTTTCGCCGTCCCGGTGATGTATTTCCTCTCCATCCTGCTTTTCCAGGCAGTACCCGGCATGTAGTGCCAACGTCCCGGCCACAGGCTGGGGCATAATGGTTCCGGTGCGGCTCTGTGCCGTGCCGGAACCGCAAAACCATTGATGCCCCCGGCATCGGAACGAACCCGAGGACAACGCAGTGACCCAGGAAAAGGCCCAGCAGGGTAGCCCCTTCGAGCGTGTCGCCGAAAAGGACTACGGGTACAGCACCAAACAGGTCGACGTGTTCCTTTCCCGCGCCCGCGCCACCTTCAACGGCACCGGCGCCGACGACACGATCGTGACATCGCACCTGGTCCGCCGTACCGTCTTCGAACCGCAAAAGGGCGGTTACAACGCCCGCGAGGTTGATGGTGCGCTCGATCGCCTGGAAGACGTCTTTGCCCAGCGTGAACGCGACGCCTTGATCGAGACCGAGGGCGAGGACGCCTGGCTGCAGCAGGTTGGCCGGCTCTCGGCGATCCTGCGCGGACGCCTGCACCGCGACGCGGGGGAGCGTTTCCGCCGCCCGAGCCGTTCAAACGCCCCGAGCTACAACACCGAGGACGTCGACGCGCTGTGTGATCGTCTCATCGAGTACTTCGAGCAGGATGTGGCGCTCAGCGTCGATGTGGTGCGTCGGGTATCCTTCCGCCAGGCACACGGTCAGGACGGTTACGAGGAGAGCCAGGTCGACGCGTTCCTGGACCGCATCGTCGAACTGATGGCCTCCATCGACTGACAAGACCGTCACCTGCCCAAGGGGCATGGACCATGGCCGCCGCCCTCTTTACCGGGGACGGCGGCCGTTTCCGTTTATGGCTGCGTGGCCGGGCCGATCAGGGGGGCGGGGCGCGGAAGCGCAGAAGCGCGTGGAGGCCTCGCGCGGCGTTGACGCGCCTCGGGGCGGCCCGCCTCCCCAACGGGGCGGCATCGCCGAACCCGGGCAGTTACGTTGCCGGGCCGCGTGCTTGCTCCTAGGACAACTCAGGCACGTGCAGCCGGGCCATCACCGAGTCGGTGCCCGGGTGGCGGGATGAACGGGATGCGAGCGAGACGAGGATGGTGGTCAGGAACGCCAGCGGGACGCTCCAACCGGCGGGCTGGCTCACCAGCAGGTAGGCGGTTCCGATCCCCGGATCCAGCAGGGCCGCGGCAATCAATGCGCAACCGCAGGCCAGTGCCCCGGTGACCATGCCGGCTATGGCTCCGGCGGGGGTGAGCCCACGCCACCAGATGCCCAGCAAAAGCAACGGACAGATGGTCGATGCGGTGAACGCGAACACCGAGCCGATGGCTCCGGCCAGAGCGAAGGTGCTGGTGCCCAGGGCGAGTAGCAGCGGCACCGCGGTGGCCAGTACCGTGGCGATCCGGAAACCGCGCACAGTGCCCTGGAACAGGTCTTGGCTGATCACCCCGGCCAGCGAGACGACCAGCCCCGAGCTGGTGGACAGGAACGCGGCGAAGGCCCCGCCGATGATCAGTGCGCTGAGCATGTCCCCGGCCGCTCCGCCCACGATGCGCCCGGGCAGCAGCAGCACCGTGGCATCGGCATTGCCGGCTGCCGCCAGGTCCGGAGCATAGACACGGCCCAGGATGCCCAGCATCGTCGGGAAGAGGTAGAAGATCGAGAGCAGGCCCAGCACGATGGCCGTGGTCTTGCGGGCCGAGGGCCCGTCGGGGTTCGTGTAGAAGCGCACCAGTACGTGCGGCAGGCCCAACGTGCCGAAGAGCAGGGCTATCAACAGCGAGATGTTGTGATAAAGCCCGTGGTCGGCCGAGGCCGGGGCAGGCATGTCGAAAGCGGCGCCGCCGGCTGTGGGGGATTGGCCCTCCATGCCCAGGAACAGCAACAGGAACACTGTCGGGATGGCTAGTGCGGCCAGCTTCAGCCAGTACTGGAAGGCCTGGACGAAGGTGATCGAGCGCATGCCCCCGGAGAGGACAGTCACGCAGACGATGCCCATCACCAGCGTCGAACCCATCCAGCCGGGTAGTCCCGAGCTGATGCCCAGGGTGAGTGCCGCACCATGCAGCTGCGGGACGATATAGAGCCAGCCGACGATCACCACCAGCAGCGAGGTGATCCGCCGGGCGGTGCGCGAGCCGAGCCGGATCTGCGCAAAATCCGGAAGCGTGTAGGCCCCGGAGCGGCGCAGCGGGGCAGCGACGAAGAGCAGCAGCATCAGATAGCCTGCGGTGTAGCCGATCGGGAACCAGAGTGCGTCTTGCCCGCTGACGACTATCAGCCCGGCGATGCCCAGGAAACTGGCGGCGGAGAGGTATTCCCCGCCGATGGCCGAGGCATTCCACCACGGGCGCACGGTGCGTGATGCCACGTAGAAGTCTCCGGTAGTGCGGGAGATGCGCAGGCCGTGGATCGCGATGATGACGGTGGCGATGGACACGACGGCAATGGCGATCAGCGAAATGGTTGAGTTCATGGCCGGGCGATGCTCCGGTAGCGGTCTTCGATGCGGGTGGCCGCCCTGTTGTAGAGCGCGGCCGCAAGCAGGATCAGCGGGTAGACGCCGATGCCCAGCAGCAACCAGGACAGCGGAAAGGTGCCGATGCGGATGTCATGGATCTGTGGCCATGTCCCGACGATGACGGCCAGCCCCATCAGGATCAGCAGGAAGCCCAGCGCCACCGACAGGGCAATGCGCAACTGCGAGCGGATCAGCGAGCGCACGTAGAAGGCAGCGGCGGGATCAGGCGTTCCGCGCTTGGGCAGGTTGAGCACGGCGCCGGCCGGCGCCGTGACGCGCACCCGCCGGGGGATGGCTGGCGCGGATTCCGGTGGGGGAATCTCGTCGCCGGATTCGCTCACAGCGGGCGGACCCGGTTCGCCGCGAGGCGCTCGCGCAGGTAGGGCAGTGCGCGGCGGCTGACCGGAAGGTCGGTGCCGCCGACCATGACCGAGGCCTTGCCGGTCTGCAGTTTCACCTGGTCAACACGGTCCATCGCGACCAGGTAGGAACGGTGGATCCTGATGTAACCAGCCGGTGCCCACTGCTGTTCCAAGTCGTTGAGCGGGACCCGGATCAGGTAGCTGGCGTCGGCGGTATGCAGCCGGGCGTAGTCGCCCTGGGCCTGTACGTAGCGGATTTCGTCGCGGCGGATCATTTTGGTGATGCCGCCCTGATCGACGGTGACGACCTCCGGCTGGGAGGACTCCTCCTCCATCAGCTCCGAGACCCGGCGCACCGATTCGGCCAGGCGTTCGGGCCGGATCGGCTTGAGCACGTAGTCCACCGCCGCCAGTTCGAAGGCCTCCAGCGCCTGGGCCTCGTCGGCCGTCACGAAGACGACGGCCGGCGGCCTGGTGAACCGCGAGATGACCCGGGCGATGTCCAGTCCAGAGAGCGCCGGCATATGGATGTCGAGGAAAAGCGCATCGACCTGGAACTCCTCCAGGGCCTTCAAGGCCTCGGCACCGGAGTTCGCCCGGTGGATCTGGCCGACCCGTGAATCCAAGGACAACAGATAGGCCAGCTCTTCGACGGCGGGCAACTCGTCGTCCGCAACAACCACATTGATCATGACCCCAAGCTTAGCTGGCACTCCGAGCCCCGGTTTCGCCGCCGGGCCGGTCAGGCCCCGGAGGATGCGGGTGCATTGGCCTCCACGCCGGCGCGGAACTTGGGTACCCGGAGGGTGATCAGCGTCCCGGCGCCAGGTGCGGTATCGATGACCAGTCCATGGGCGTCTCCATAGACCTGGCGAAGGCGCACATCGACGTTGCGCAACCCCACGTGCACCGACTCGGTGGTCCCGGCCAGCACCTGGGCCAGTGCCACCGGGTCGATGCCCACACCGTCGTCCTCCACGGTGATTTCCGCGTACTGGCCGCTGTCCTGGGCCACCAGCGTGATCAGTCCGCCGCCGGGCTTGGACTCCAGCCCGTGGCGAACCGCGTTTTCGACCAGCGGTTGCAGCGAGAGGAACGGGATGACTGTGCTGAGCACCTCCGGGGCGATGGAGAGCGAGACCCGGATCCGTTCGCCGAAGCGCGCCTTTTCCAGCAGCAGGTAGCGGTCGATGGCCTGCAGCTCCTCGGCCAGCGTGGTGAAGTCACCGTGCCGGCGGAAGGAATACCGGGTGAAGTCGGCGAACTCGACCACCAGCTGGCGGGCGCGCTGCGGGTCGGTGTTGATGAACGAGGCGATCGCGTTGAGGCTGTTGTAGATGAAGTGCGGGCTGATCTGGGCGCGCAGGGCCCGGACCTCGGCTTCCATGAGCAGGGCCCGGGATTCGTCCAATTCGGCCAGCCCGACCTGTGCCGCCACCCAGGAGGCGACCTCGCTGACAGCACGCACCAGCCCGGCCCCGGCCTTGGGAGTGAAGGCACAGACGGTGCCCACGGCCACCTCGCGCACCATGACCGGCGAGCAGATCATGTCCCCCTGGGCGCCGCGGCGGACCTGGGTGCGCCGGGTGGAGAGCGTGATGGCGGCCAGCGAGAGCGTGTTTTCCTCGGAACCCGGTCCGCTGGGAATGGAACCGTCGGTGGCCAGCACCGAGGTGGTGTCGGTGATGGCCAGCCCGGCGCAGGAGAGCAGCTGGCGCAGGTGCCGCCCGGCCTTGGCGGCCCCCTCCGGCGTCAGCCCGTTGGCCAGGTGAGGGGCCGCGACCGAGACCTGGTGCAGGGTCTCGAACGTTGCCTTTTCGGCGTCGGTGCCCAGGTCCTGGGAGGAACGCATGATCCGGTAGCCGAGGTATGCCACGACGGCGACCGCCACCAAGACGATGGCGACGATGAGCGTGGTCTGCAATGCCGTGGACAACATGGTCCAAGCCTACGGGGCGCCGGAACCGGCTGACCGTTCACCGGATGCCGGTGCCATTGGGCGCAGGGCGGTTACCGCTCGACGGCACCGGGTCGTGATCCGCTTCACGCGGGAACGCCGGCCGGGTGAGAGTGGTCTGAGTCACAAGCGCCATTGGTGCCAGCCAACCCCCGCCCCACCGGGTCCGCGGGGTGGGGCGGGAGCCGCCGGCCAGGGCAATGCCCATCCCACTAGGAGGAATCATGAGCACCACCCACGATTCGGAGCTCGGCTCCGACATCGATTTCCGAAAGGAGCAGGACTCCCCGGAATTCCAGGAACTACGCAAGACGCATCGCAGCTTCGTCTTCCCGATGGCCATCGTCTTCCTGCTCTGGTACTTCGCCTACGTGCTGTTGGCGGACTACGCGCATGAGTTCATGTCGATCAAGGTCTGGGGCAACATCAACATGGGCATCCTGCTGGGCCTGGCCCAGTTCGTGACCACCTTCGGCATCACGGCCGCCTATGTTTCCTTCTCCAACAAGAAGTTTGACCCGAAATCGGCAGCCATCCGCACCCGCCTCGAGGCGCAGCAGGCAGGAGAAGGACAGTGAATTCCCTCTCCCTCATGACGGCCCTCCCGATGGTCGCCGCCGAATCGACCAAGGTCGGCAATCCCTGGGTCAACATCGGCATCTTCGGCCTGTTTGTCGGCGTCACCCTGATCGTGGTGCTCAAGGCCAGCGCCAACAACAAGACGGCGGCCGACTACTACGCCGGCGGCCGCTCCTTCACCGGCACCCAGAACGGCACCGCCATCGCCGGGGACTACCTCTCGGCCGCCTCCTTCCTGGGCATCGTCGGTGCCATCGCGGTCAACGGCTACGACGGCTTCCTGTACTCGATCGGCTTCCTGGTCGCCTGGCTGGTGGCACTGCTGCTCGTCGCCGAGCTGCTGCGCAACACCGGGAAGTTCACCATGGCCGACGTGCTCTCCTTCCGTCTGCGCCAGCGCCCGGTGCGGATCGCCGCCGCCGTCTCCACCCTGGCAGTGTGCGTGTTCTACCTGCTGGCCCAGATGGCCGGCGCCGGAGCCCTGGTATCGCTGCTGCTGGGCATCGACGACCGCCTGGGCCAGTCAATGGTCATCGTCGTGGTCGGCGCGCTGATGATCGTCTACGTGCTGATCGGCGGCATGAAGGGCACCACCTGGGTGCAGATCATCAAGGCCTGCCTGCTCATCGCCGGCGCGTTCATCATGACGATCTTGGTCCTGGCCATCTACGGCTTCAACTTCTCTGCCCTGCTCGGAGCCGCCGTTGAAAGCGCCGGCACCCCGGACATCCTGAACCCGGGCCTGGCCTACGGCAAGACCAATGCCTCCAAGCTGGACTTCATCTCCCTGGCCCTGGCCCTGGTGCTCGGCACCGCAGGCCTGCCGCACGTGCTGATGCGCTTTTACACCGTCCCGACGGCCAAGGAGGCCCGCAAGTCGGTGGTGTGGGCCATCTGGCTCATCGGCGGCTTCTACCTCTTCACCCTGGTGCTCGGCTACGGAGCCGGCGCACTGATCGGCAAGGAGAAGATCATGGCCGCCCCGGGCGGCGTGAACTCCGCTGCCCCGCTGCTGGCCTATGAACTGGGCGGCGCGCTGCTGCTGGGCATCATCTCCGCCGTTGCGTTCGCCACGATCCTGGCCGTGGTGGCCGGGCTGACCATCACCGCGGCAGCATCCTTCGCCCACGACGTCTACGCCTCGGTCATCGCCAAGGGCAAGAGCACCCCCGAAAAGGAAATGAAGGTCGCCCGCCGCACCGTCATCGTCATCGGCGTCTTCGCCATTCTCGGCGGCATCGGCGCCCAGGGGCAGAACGTGGCCTTCCTGGTGGCGCTCGCCTTCGCCGTCGCCGCCTCGGCGAACCTGCCGACGATCCTGTACTCGCTGTTCTGGAAGAAGTTCACCACCCAGGGCGCCGTCTGGTCCATGGTCGGCGGGCTCGGCTCGGCTGTCGTGCTGATCATCTTCTCCCCGGTGATGTCGGGACTGCCGACCTCCATGATCCAGGGCGTCGACTTCTCGTTCTTCCCGCTGGCCAACCCGGGCATCGTCTCGATCCCGCTGGCCTTCATCCTGGGCTGGCTCGGTTCGGTTCTGGACAAGAATTCCGAGGACCGCGACAAGGCCGCCGAAATGGAGGTCCGTTCGCTCACCGGTGTCGGCGCCGAGAAGGCGGTGGACCACTAGCGGCACCGCTTCACCCGCACTCGCTCCACCGCATGCACAGCAGGGTCCAGGCCGACCGGCCGGGGCCCTGCTGCCGTGTGTGGGGCGTGTATCGGCTCAGGGGGCTTGCCGTTCCCACCCGTGACGGAGCAGTGGCAACATCCGGTGTGGGATCAACTCGGCCATGGACAGTGAGGTGTCGGCGCGCTCGACCCCGTCGATGGCCAGGATCCGGCCGTTCACCCGGAAGAGCTCCTGAGCGCCGTCCGCCACCACCCGGGCCAGGATGTCGGCGGACCCGGTGAGGCCGTGCGCCTCGATGAGTTCCGGGATCTGGGACAGTGCCTCGACGATGTCCGCGAGCTGGCGCTGGCGGACGTGGATGTGCACGAACGCGGTGAGCGGGTAGCCCAGGGTCGCCGGATTGATGCGCCGCTCGAACGGCAGCAGCGCATCGGCCGATTCGAGCGCGGCCAGCCGGGCCTGGACCGTGTTACGGCTCAGGTGCAGATCATGGGCGAGCGCAACGGCCGTGGCCTTGGGCGTGGTGGCCAGGGCCTGCAGGATCCGCCGGTCGGTGTCGTCGATCTGATGCATACTGCGCACGTTAGCACCGTCGGATGGGCGCGGACAGTGCATTGTGCACGATCCGAAGGATGGGCATTGTGCCGATTGTTCGGCGTGAGTACGATCACATCAGGTGCCGGTGAGGATGCCGGACACCGATGGAGCGCACCGGCCCACCGGCCGGGCGGACCATCAGAGACCAACCGAAGGATGCCGATCGTGTCCCCGTTTGAAGCCCAGCACCAAGCGCACTCCGGTGCCGCCGAATACTTGCAGATGATCACCCCCGAGGGTGAACGCATCCTGTGTCCGGAGCTCGATGGCCACGTCGCCGACATCGACACCGAGGCGCTCGCCGAACTCTACGTCGACATGGTGGCCATCCGCCGGCTGGATGCCGAAGGCACGGCGCTGCAGCGCCAGGGCGAACTCGGGCTCTGGGCCCCGCTGCTGGGGCAGGAAGCCGCCCAAATCGGGGCGGGCCGGGCGCTCGCGACGGGCGACTACGTCTTTCCCTCCTACCGCGAACACGGCATCGGCTACTGCCGGGGAGTGGAGCCGGGGGACATGCTGCGGATGTGGCGGGGAGCGGCGCCCAGCGGCTGGGACCCGAACGAATTCAACATGGCGGACCAGCAGATAGTCATCGGCGCGCAGACCCTGCATGCTGCCGGCTATGCGATGGGGCTCAGGCTCGATGGGGCACCCGACGCGGCCATCACCTTCTTCGGCGACGGGGCGACCAGCCAGGGCGACGTGAACGAGGCGATGGTCTTCGCCACCAGCTTCGCCGCCCCGCTGGTGTTCTTCTGCCAGAACAACCAGTGGGCCATCTCGGTGCCGGTCGGAGTGCAGGCCCACGCCCCGCTGGCCCGGAGGGCCGCCGGGTTCGGCATGCCGGCGCTGCGGGTGGACGGAAACGACGTGCTGGTGGTGCTGGCGGCCACCCGGGCGGCGCTGGAGCACGCACGCAACGGCCAGGGCCCCTCGTTCATCGAGGCGGTGACCTACCGGATGGGCGCCCACACCACGGCCGATGACCCGTCCCGGTACCGCGACGAGCTGGAACTGGAGACCTGGCGGGCCAGGGACCCGATCGACCGGGTGGCCACGCTGCTGCGGTCCCTGGGAGCCGACCTGGATTCCGTCACCGCCCGCGCCGCAGCGGTCGCCGACGGCCTGGCCGCGGGCATGCGTGCCGCCATCGAGCGGATGCCAGATCCCGGCCCGGACGAACTCTTCGCCCACGTGTATGCCGAACCGCACCCGCTGCTTGAGCTCCAGCAACGGCGCTACGGGCGCTACCTCGATCAGTTCGCCGCGGCGCATGAACGGGGGGGCAGGGGCATGAGCACCATGACCATGGCCCGGGCATTGAATACCGGGCTGCGCGCCGCGCTGGACCATGATCCGAAGGTCGTGCTGATGGGCGAGGACATCGGGGTGCTCGGAGGGGTCTTCCGGATCACCGACGGGCTGCAGAAGGACTTCGGCGCCCACCGTGTCATCGACACCCCGCTGGCCGAGGCGGGGATCGTGGGCACAGCCATCGGGTTGGCCTTCCGCGGCTACCGGCCGGTGGTGGAAATACAGTTCGACGGCTTCGTCTACCCGGCGTTCGACCAGATCGTCTCCCAGCTGGCCAAGATGCACAACAGGACCCGGGGAAGGGTCAGGATGCCGGTGACCATCAGGATCCCGTTCGGCGGAGGCATCGGATCCCCCGAACACCACTCCGAATCGCCCGAGGCCTACTTCGCCCATACGGCCGGGCTGCGCGTGGTGGCCCCGTCGAACCCGCAGGACGCCTGCACCCTGTTGCGCCAGGCCATCGCGAGCGATGACCCGGTGATCTTCCTCGAACCCAAACGCCGCTACCACGAGAAGGGCGAGGTGGACCCCGAAGCCCCCGGCGACCCCTGGGGCAGTGCGGCGGTGGCGCGTCCCGGAACCGATGTGACACTGGTGGCCTACGGCCCGCTGGTGAAGACCGCGCTGGACGCGGCGACGGCGGCTGCGGGGGAGGGGATCTCCGTGGAGGTCATCGACCTGCGCTCGCTTTCCCCGGTCGATTACCCGCTGCTGGCGGCCTCCGTGCGCAAGACCGGGAAGCTGGTCATCACCCACGAAGCCGGGGCCTCGGGCGGGCTGGGCGCCGACATCGCGGCCTCCCTCACCGAGCGCTGCTTCAACTACCTGGAACATGCCCCGGTGCGGGTGACCGGGTTCGACGTGCCGTACCCGCCCTCCAAACTGGAATCGCACCACCTGCCGGACCTGGACCGGATCTTGGACGGCGTGGACCGGGTCATGGGCCGGGACAATTCACTCTCGGGAGAGCAGGAATAGGGAACATGGGCGCGAACAAGACATTCAACCTGCCGGACCTCGGTGAGGGGCTCACCGAATCGGAGATCCTCTCCTGGAGGGTCGCCGTGGGAGACAGCGTGGAACTGAACCAAGTCATTGCGGAGGTCGAGACAGCCAAGGCAGTGGTCGAGCTGCCCTCGCCGTTCAGCGGGGTGGTGACGGGCATCCATGCCGAACCCGGCACTGTGGCCGCCGTCGGGTCCGCGCTGATCAGCTTCGATGTCGGTCCTCCCGACGGATCGGGGGCAGGGGAGCCGGCCGGGCGCGAACCCACGCTGGTCGGATATGGTGCCGCTGTGGAACCGGACGGGCCCCCGGCACGCCGGGCCCGCAAGCCGGCGGCGGCGGCGGCGACTGCCGGGCCAACGGACCAGGTGGCAACCTCGGCGCCGGCTGGCTCCGTGAAGGTCCGCTCCACACCGCCTGTGCGCAAACATGCACGGGACTTAGGCATAGACATCTCCCGGCTGATTGGAAGCGGCCCGGAGGGGCTGATCATCCGGACCGATGTCGATGAGTTTGCCGCCGCCTCGAGGGTGCCCCCGGCACTTGCCGAGGCACCGACGCAACCCGGGGCTCGGGAAATCCGGACCCCGATTCGGGGGGTGCGCAAATACACGGCCGCCGCCGTCAGCTCCAGCGCCTTCACGGCACCGCACGTCACCGAGTTCCTCACGGTGGATGTCACCGAGGGCATGGAACTACTGGAGCGGTTGCGGCCGCTGACGCGGTTCGAGGGACTCAAGCTCACCCCGCTGACCCTGGTTGCCAAGGTGCTCTGCCTAGCCGTGGCCCGGTATCCGGAACTGAATTCGCATTGGGATGAGGCGGCGCAGGAAATCGTCACCTTCAACTATGTGAACCTGGGCATCGCCGCCGCCACCGGTCGCGGGCTGATGGTGCCCCATATCCCCGATGCGCACAAGCTGGGACTGGCCGGACTGGCCGCAGCGCTCACCGGGTTGAGGGAGCAGGCGCGGGCCGGGACGCTGAGTCCGGCCCAGCTGAGCGGAGGAACCATCACCATCACCAACATCGGGGTGTTCGGTGTCGATGCCGGGACCCCGATCCTGAACCCGGGAGAGGCGGCCATCCTCGCCATGGGCCAGGTGCGCTCCACACCCTGGGAGTACCAGGGGCGGATCGAGCTGCGGCAGGTGATGACCCTGTCGCTGTCCTTCGACCACCGGCTGGTGGACGGGGAAGGGGCATCGAGGTTCCTGGCCGAGATCGGCGGGGTGCTGCGGGACCCGGGGATCGCGCTCTCGCTGCTCTGAGCCCGGGCCTCGGACCCCGGACAAGGAGAAAGGGGGATCGCACCGCCATCGGTGCGACCCCCCTGGATCCGGGCGGCGGTGGGGCCTAGCCCAGTTCCATGATCTGTTCCTTGACCACGGTTGCGCGGGCGTTGGAGAAGCCGTTCACCTCGCCGACGACGGTGAAACCGCGGCGCTCAAGCACCTTGATCGAACCAATGTTGTCGGTGACCACACGGGCGCGGATCGGCCGGGTGGTGTACTCGGCGAGGAACGCATCGACTGCCGAAGTGGTGACACCCTGGCCCCAGTACTTGCGTGCCGTCCAATAGCTGATCTCCGGGTAGCCCTCATGGGGGTAGATCAACACCGAACCGGCCACCTCGCCCTCGTGTTCGATGGTGCGCACGATGACACTGGGATCATTGAGGATCATGCCCCAGTGAAGATCGAATACACCCCGGTCCGAGGGGTTGCGGGCGGTGAAGGCGGCCATGATGTTCGCCTCCGGATCCTGCTGGTGTTCGAAGAACCGATCCAGATCCGCGGGCTGCACGGGGCGTAGCTTCACGTTGTCTGCCTCTCTGTCATGCGCGATATACCTCACTAGCCTACCGGTGCCCGCCCTGACTTCCACGCCACCGCGGCCGGTGCCCCTCCGCCGGTGCCGGCTCTGGACAGGGAAGGGCAACGCCGCTAGCGTCGGAAACAGGCAGGGGCGGGTACCGCAAGAAGGAGGAAGCGATGGATTTCGAACTCTCCGAGGAACACGGCGACCTTCGCGCCACGGTCCGGGAATTCGCGAACGAGGTGGTGGCACCGGCTTCCGCCCGCCACGACGCCGAACACAGCTTCCCGTACGAGATAGTGGCGCAGATGGGGGAAATCGGCCTGTTCGGGCTGCCGTTCCCCGAGGAATACGGTGGCATGGGCGGGGACTACTTCGCCCTGGCGCTCGCGCTGGAGGAACTCGGCCGTGTTGACCAGTCGGTGGCCATCACGCTGGAGGCCGGCGTGTGCCTCGGCGCCATGCCGGTCTACCGCTTCGGGACCGAGACGCAGAAGCAGCGTTGGCTGCCCGGGCTCTGCGCGGGCACCGAGCTGGGCGCCTTCGGCCTCACCGAACCCGGCGCAGGCTCGGATGCCGCCGGTACCCGCACCACGGCCGTGCTCGATGACGGGCATTGGGTGCTGAACGGCAACAAGGAATTCATCACCAACTCCGGCACGGACATCACCACGCTGATCACCGTCACGGCCCGCACCGGGGGCGACGGCGCCATCTCCAGCTTCCTGGTTCCGGCACATGCCCCCGGCTTCACCGCCGAGAAGGCCTACGACAAGGTCGGCTGGAGGGCCTCGGACACCCACCCGCTGACGTTGCACAACGTGCGCATCCCCGAGGAGAACCTGCTCGGTGCGCCGGGGCGCGGCTATGCGAACTTCCTCTCCATCCTGGATGAGGGCCGCATCGCCATCGCCGCACTGGCCACCGGCGCCGCGCAGGGCTGCGTCGATGCATCGGTGGCCTACGCCAAGACCCGCACCGCCTTCGGCTCAGCGATCGGCACCAACCAGGGGATCTCCTTCAAGATCGCGCGCATGCAGGCCCGGGCCCATGCGGCCCGGCTCGCCTACTACGATGCCGCCGCCCGGATGCTGGCCGGGGCGCCCTTCAAGGCCCAGGCTTGCATCGCAAAGCTGGTCGCGGGGGAGGCGGCCATGGACAACGCCCGCGACGCCACCCAGGTGTTCGGCGGCTACGGGTTCATCAACGAGTCGCTGGTGGCCCGGCACTACCGGGACTCGAAGATCCTGGAGATCGGCGAGGGCACCACCGAGGTGCAACTGATGCTGATCGCCCGTTCGCTCGGGCTCTAGGTACTTCACCGCCGACACGAGCACCAGGGGAGAGACAGCCGATGACCAACGAGGGCACACCCGCTCCGCACCGGGTTGAACAGCGCGGACTGTACTTCGAGGAACTGGACCCGGAGGCGCTCTACGTGCACAACCCCGGGCGGACCATGACCGAGACCGACAACGTCCTGTTCACCACGCTGAGCATGAACCCGCAAGCGCTGCACCTGGACGCCGCGTTCAGTGCCGCCCAGCCCTTTGGGCGCCGGGTCATGAACTCGATGTTCACCCTGGCAACGCTCGTGGGCCAGTCGGTGGGACAGCTGACCCAGGGCACCATCATCGGGCAGCTGGGACTGGACGACGTGCGCTTCCCGCACCCGATGTACCCGGGGGACACCCTCTATACGGAGAGCAGGATCCGCGAGCTGCGGCCCTCCGCCTCCCGGCCCGGCCAGGGCGTGGCCACCTTCAGGCACGTGGGGCGCAACCAGGACGGCGTCATCGTCGCCGAAGCGACCCGCACCTGCCTGATGTGGACCCGGCAGGCGCACCTGGACAGCCTGCGCGGGCACTTCGAGGAGGACTGGACCTGAGCGTGCCGGGGAGGCTCCCCGGCACCTGCGTGTTCGACGCATCAGGGAAGACTGGGATACTGGGAAAGTGACTTCCCTACCGCACCCCTTCACAGCCCCCGATCCGCAGGCACTGCGCCGGGTCGTGCTGCTGGGCTCCACCGGATCCATCGGAACCCAGGCCATCGACGTGGCAGCCCAGGCACCGGACCGCTTCGCCATCGTCGCGCTCGCCGGGGGCTCGAACCTCACGCAGCTGGCCGCCCAGGCGGTGGCAACCCGGGCCGAAGCCGTCGGCAGCGCCGGACACGGCCTCGACGTCCTGCGTGCCGCCATCGACGATGCGGCACGCGCCGCCTCCGTGACCGGTTACGCGCCCGAACTCTTCTCCGGCCCCGATGCGGCCACTGCCATCGCCGCCTGGCCCGCCGCCGACGTGGTGCTCAACGGCATCACCGGATCCATCGGCCTGGCCCCGACGCTGGCGGCACTGAACGCCGGTCACCTGCTGGCCCTGGCCAACAAGGAATCGCTGATCGTTGGCGGCGAACTGGTTAAGCGGGCGGCGGCCCCCGGGCAGCTGGTCCCGGTCGACTCCGAACACTCGGCGCTGGCCCAGGCGCTGCGCTCCGGTACACCGGACGAGGTGCACCAGCTCATCCTTACTGCCTCCGGCGGTCCGTTCCGCGGGTGGAGCCGCGAGGCACTGCGCCAGGTCACTCCCGCCCAGGCGCTCGCGCACCCGACCTGGGCCATGGGCAAGGTGGTGACCACCAACTCGGCCACCATGGTGAACAAGGCGCTGGAGGTCATCGAGGCGCACCTGCTCTTCGACGTGCCGCTGGGCCGCATCGAGGCGGTGGTGCACCCGCAGTCCGTGGTGCATTCGATGGTCGAGTTCATCGACGGCTCCATCATCGCCCAGGCCTCGCCGCCGGACATGGCCCTGCCCATCGCCTTGGGCATGGGCTGGCCGGCGCGCGTTGCCGGCTCGGCAACAGCCTGCGACTTCTCCGCAGCCGCCGCCTGGACGTTCGAACCGCTGGACGCCGAGGCCTTCCCGGCCATCGAACTGGCCAAGGCCGCCGCCGCCGCCTCGCCCACCCACATGGCAGTCTTCAATGCGGCAAACGAGGAGGCCGTCGAGGCCTTCCACGCCGGGGCCATCGGATTCCTGGACATCGTTGACACGGTGCGCGTGGTGGTGGAGGAATACCAGCCGCAGGCGGCAGCCGGCGGCGAACTCGACATCGACATGGTGCTCGAGGCGGAGTCCTGGGCACGAAACCGGGCACACGATCGTTTGGGACTACTGTGAGCGTTCTACTTTTCATCGTCGGCATCCTGGTCATGGTCGTGGCCATCGCCGTATCCATCGGCCTGCACGAGGTCGGGCACCTGCTTCCGGCCAAGCTGTTCAAGGTCCGTGTCCCGCAATACATGATCGGCTTCGGCAAGACCATCTGGTCCTTCCGGCGCGGTGAGACCGAGTACGGTTTCAAGGCCATCCCGCTGGGCGGCTACATCTCCATGATCGGGATGTATCCGCCGGCGAAGGCCAAGAAAGGCGAGGAAGCCACCGACGCGGACGGTGCCCCGGTGCTGCGCCAGTCGAGCACCGGCATGTTCCAGCAGATGGCCGACGAGGCACGCCATGCGGCTGCCGAGCAGCTGCAGCCCGGTGATGGGAACCGGGTCTTCTACAAGCTGCCCGTCTACAAGCGCGTCATCATCATGCTCGGCGGGCCGCTCATGAACCTGCTCATCGGCACGGTGATGATCGGGATTCTGCTGGTCGGCTTCGGCGTTCCCGAACAGACAAACAAGGTCTCCGAGGTCTATCAATGCGTGGTCCCGCTGAGCCAGCAGCCAACCCGCGATACGGCGGCCAACGGCGGCTGCCTGCCCGGTGACCCGCAAGCCCCCGCCTACGCTGCCGGGCTGCGACCGGGTGACCTGATCACCTCCTTCGGCGGCGTGGCCATCGGGCAGACCCAGTGGCTGGAACTGATCACGTTGATCCGCGACGCAGCGGGCAAGCCCACCCCGGTTACCTTCGTGCGCGACGGCGTGGAGAAGACCGCAACGATCACGCCGCTGGCCACCGAGCGCCCGGCCCTGGACATCAACGGCCAGCCCCTGACAAACCCCGACGGTTCGCTCCAGACCGTCAAGGTCGGATTCATCGGCATGGGTTCCGAATCGGCGACCATCCGCCAGCCGCTGACGGCCGTTCCCGCCGCAGTGGGAGACCAGCTCAAAAGCGTTGCGGGCGTCGTGATCGACCTGCCGGCCCGCGTCGTCGCCGTGGCCCGAGCAGCGTTCTCGAGCGAACCGCGTGACCCCAACGGACCCATCTCCGTGGTCGGCGTGGGCCGGATCGCCGGTGAAATCAGCGCCACCAACCAGATCTCCGTCACTGACAAGGTGGCATCGCTGATCGGGCTGATCGGCGGGCTGAATATCGCGTTGTTCGTCTTCAACTTGATCCCGCTGCTGCCGTTGGACGGTGGACACGTGATCGGCGCGCTCTGGGAGGGCCTGCGCCGCACTGTTGCCAGGACCTTCAAGCGCAAGGACCCCGGCCCGGTGGACATCGCCAAAGCGCTGCCGCTGACCTACGTGGTGGCTTCCCTGATGCTGGTCATGGGCGCGATCCTGATCTACGCCGACATCGTCAAGCCGGTCAAGCTCTTCGGCTAGCCACCCGGTCCTTCACGCCACGACAGCCACAGCACGTTCAGTGCTGTGGCTGTCGTGGCGTGGCGTGTTTTCCGGGCCTCAGGGGCTGTGGTTCCGGCCGGGGTACCGGAACCCGCATTCGTAGGCGAGGACCACTCCCTGGACCCGGTCACGGAGCCCGAGCTTGGCCAGGATCCGGGTGACATGGGTCTTGACGGTGGTTTCGCCGAGATACAGTGCCGCACCGATCTCGGCGTTCGACAGGCCACCGGGCAGCTGGTCAAAGACCTCGAGCTCGCGGCCGGTCAGCCCGGTCAGGACCGCCGGGATGCCTGCCGGTGCCGGTGGCCGTGACACGAACGACTCGACGAGGCGCCGGGTGATTTCCGGGGCGAAGAGCGATCCGCCGGCGTGGCAGGCTCGGATGCCCTCGAGCAGTCGCGCCGCCGGCGTGGTCTTGAGCAGGAATCCGCTGGCACCGGCCCGCAGTGCTGCATAGACGTATTCATCGAGGTCGAACATGCTCAGCATCAGCACCCGGGTCCCGGAACCCGATGCGGCTATCTGTTCCAGCCCGTCGATCCCGCTGCTGCCGGGCATCTGGATATCCATCAGCACCACATCGGCCGCGTTGGCCGCTGCGGCTTCCGCCGCATCCAATCCGTTTGCCGCCTCGGCCGCCACGTCGATATCCGGTGCCGGACCCAGTATCGCCGCGAGTCCGGCCCGGATCAGGTCCTGGTCATCGGCCAACACGACCTTGATTGGACTCATGGGTCCTCCGTCGATGCCGGCCGCAGCCGGGGTGAGAGGATTCCGGTAGCCGGAACGAACACCTCGACCCGGAATCCGCCCCCGGGTGTCGGGCCGTGGTGCAGCGTGCCGCCGGCCAGTGCCGTTTCCTCGGCGAGGCCCAGCAGCCCGAATCCGGTCCCCGTCCCGGGGGCAGTGGTGCCGGGGCCGTTCTCCACCAGGACCCGGGCGCCCGGGACGTCGGATGCCAGCCGCACCCGCACCACGCTTCCCGGTGCATGCCGGGCCGCGTTGAACAGGGCCTCGGCCAGAGCCCGGAACAGCAGCGGCGGCAGCGCCGTGTCATAGGCCGCGGTGTTTTCCAGGTCCAGCACGAGCCCCGCGGCAGACAGGGTTTCCAGCAGCCGGGCCAGGGTGCCGTCATCGACCCGGGTGGCGCGCTCGGCGTCCTCCCGCAGCAGCGCATGGATGGTTTCACCGGATTCCAGCCCCACTGCATCGATGATGGAAAGGGCGCGGCGGGCGCCATCGGGATCGGTGTCGAGCAGCGCGGCAGCGGCATTCGCCTGGATCGCCATCGCCCCGATCGAATGGCTGGTGGCATCGTGCAGGGCCCGGGCCAAGACGAGCTTCTCCCCGGCCAGCGCTGCATCGAAGATGGCGCTGAATTCGGCTTCCAGGTCCCGGGCCACGGCAAGCGCGTCGAGTTCGTCGACCCGGTATCCGGACCAGGCCCGCGCGCAGAAGGCAGACAACGCGACGGTGCCGATGTTCACCGGCAGGTTGACCGGATCGCGCAGCAGCAAGGCGATCGCCAGCGCCGTGGTGAACAGCGCGAAGAGGATCCCCGCGCCCCGGCCCCCGCGCAGCATCAACTGCCAAGTGAGGCAGGCGTACATCGCGGCGATCGCCAGGCACTGGGGCAGCCCGGTGCCCGTCAACGGCACCAGGGCCAGGAAGCAGGCAGCGGCGGCTCCGGCGAGGAGCGGCAGATAGCGGCTCAGACAGGTGGCAAGCAGCAACAGCGCGGCGAGAAGCCGGACCCGGGCGTCCCAGCCCGGGTCGGTGAGCAGGTACTCGGCCACCAGCAGTGTGGCGAGCAGCGTCATGCCGATGACCCAGGGGCCTTCTCGCCGCGAGTTCGACGGCGGCATCGGCCCGGCGGCCGGGGCCGGGGCGGCATGCAGGAAGAGGAGTGCCTCGCGCAGCCGGGAAACTGCGGCCGCGCCGGTGCTCTGGACCGCGTCGATCTTCCCCCGGTCGAGGTCGGCTGCCGCCTCGGATGCCAGCTTCCGGATCAGGGCGACTGCAGCTTCGATATCGGTGACGAACCGCCGCTGCACCTCCTCGAGCCCGGAACCGGCCAGGGACAGGGCGTGCTTGCCCGATCGCGTTGCATCAGCGCCCTGGTCCCGGCCCAGGCCGATCGGGCGCCGTCGGCCCGGCGGCGCACCAGCCTCCCGAAACCGAAGGCGGCGAGGTAGAGCAGCGCGGCGAAGAAGGCGTCGGCCGCTGTGGCCCCCAGCTGCGGGATGGACAGCGTGGCAAGCAGCGGGGCCAGCGCGCAGACGGCAAACCGGTGCCGCAGGTTCCGTCCGCAGCCGAAGGCGATAATGAGCACCGGAATCATCGGGGCAGCGCTTGCGGTGGGGATCCCCAACAACGCCCCGGCCCCGAGCAACAGGGAGGCGCCCACGGCGGAGACCAGCGGTGTGCGGCGGTGCAGCAGCGCCACGGCGGCCCATCCGGCCGCCAGATACAGGTGTCCGTGGCCGTCGAAGGCCAGCAGTCCCGCGGCCCAGAGCCCCGAGCACAGTGCCACCGACCACTCGTCGCCGGAGAATCGGAGCCTGCCCATAGTCAGCAGGGTAGGGGGCTGCGTCGTGTTGCACGAGCGACCCGGGGATGACCCGGCATCCTCCGGGAGTAGGTGTCTGCTCGGTGCCCCGCGCCGGATCACGGGATCCGGGTCCCCGGGGCAGGGTGGCGGCAACGGAACCGCAGGGCCGGTTCCCCTGGACGAAGGCGGCAGGACATGAAAACACCATGCAGGGAACTCGATCCGGTACCCGCGGGAGCCATGGAGCGGTGGGGAGTGGCCTGCCTGCTGGCCGTCCCGCTGTTGGCCGCCGTGATGGACATGCTGCGCATGTGGTCCGAGGGCGATGGCGCGATCACCGGTGGGATCGGGGAGCCCGAGGCCGGGGCGAGGGCCCTGGCCTCGGTGGCGGCATGCCCCGGCCCCATGGCCGCCGCCACCATCCTGGCTTTCGCCACGGCCTTCGTGGCGATCCCGGCGCTGCCGGCGATCTGGAGGCTGACCCGTCCGGGGCTGCCGGTACTTGCCGTGGTGCTTGCCGCAGTGGGCTCCTGCTTCGTGCTGGGCCGCGTCATCCACACCTGCGTGTACTTCACCTGGACCCTGTTCATGGCCACCCGGCTGCCGCTGGAGCAGGCGGTGGGCATCGACTCGGAGATGAACGGATTCTGGCCGGTAAACATGGTCATCGTCCCGACCATCCTGGGCCTGGTGCTGTGGCTGCCCCTGTTGGCTGTTGCCCTCTACCGGGCCGGGCGGATCCCGCTGTGGGCGATGATCCTGATCCTGGTGGTCAATGTCGCGTTGATCGTCTTGGGAAGCTCCTACGCCACGGCTGTGGCCATGGGCCTGGGAACGCTCATCGGGTTGCTGCCACTGGCCCGCGGGGCACTGGATCCGTCACCGGCGGCTTCTCCGGACCGGCGGGCACCGGCGCGGCCCTCCCTTCCCTGAACCGGCGTCGACGCACTTGCCCGGGGGAGCGGCATGGTTCCGGCTTTGGCCGGGACCGCGCCATGTCACATCGCGACCCGAGTTCAGGTCGGTGGCAGCTACAGCGGTTAGGCTGGCCCCATGAGTGTTTTCGCAGTCGAATACGTATATGCAGCAGATTCCGAAGCGGTCCGGGACGAGCACCGCCCCACACACCGGGCCTTCCTGACCGGGCTGACCGCCGAAACCGGGGACGTCGCGTTGATCGCAGCCGGCCCCTACACCGATGGCAGCGGCGCCCTGCTGATGTTCTCCGCACCGGAGGAAGCAGTCCTGGCCGCCACGTTGAAAAACGATCCCTTTGCCGTCCACGGCACCATCAGTGCCCTGCGCATCACCGCGTGGGCGCCCGTGACTGGTGAGCTTAAGCACCACGCCTAAGGCTTCGGCCCCGCCGATGCGGGCGGGAGGCTGGAACCGGGTGGCAAAGACCGTGCCGATCCCGGCCTTTCTTGCCGCAGCGGGGTGGATAATGGATACAGCTTTGCAATAGTCCCCACCACACGGAGGAAACATTGACCTCGGTCAGCCTCGGAATGCCTTCGGCACCGCCACCAGTCCTTGCCCCGCGCCGTAAGACGCGCCAGATCAAGGTCGGATCGGTCGGGGTTGGTTCCGACTACCCGATCAGCATCCAGTCGATGACGACGACCCCGACCACCGACATCAACGCGACGCTGCAGCAAATCGCCGAACTGACGGCGACCGGCTGCGACATCGTGCGTGTTGCGTGCCCCTCGGCCGACGACGCGGCTGCCCTGCCGATCATCGCCAAGAAGTCGCAGATTCCGGTGATCGCCGACATCCACTTCCAGCCGAAGTACGTCTTCGCCGCGATCGAGGCCGGCTGCGCCGCCGTCCGCGTGAACCCGGGCAACATTCGCAAGTTCGATGACCAGATCAAGGAAATCGCCAAGGCCGCCACCGACCACGGCACCTCGATCCGCATCGGCGTCAACGCCGGTTCGTTGGATCCGCGCCTGCTGGCCAAGTACGGCAAGGCCACCCCGGAGGCGCTGGTCGAATCCGCCGTCTGGGAGGCCTCGCTGTTCGAAGAACACGGCTTCCACGACTTCAAGATCTCGGTCAAGCACAATGACCCGGTGGTCATGGTCCGCGCCTACGAGCTGCTCGCACAGCGCGGGGACTGGCCGTTGCACCTGGGCGTTACCGAGGCCGGACCGGCCTTCCAGGGCACCATCAAGTCGGCCACCGCCTTCGGCGCACTGCTGGCCCGGGGCATCGGCGACACCATCCGCGTCTCGCTCTCCGCCCCGCCCGTGGAGGAGATCAAGGTCGCCAACCAGATCCTGCAGTCGCTGAACCTGCGCCCGCGCAAGCTGGAAATCGTCTCCTGCCCCTCCTGCGGCCGCGCCCAAGTGGACGTCTACACGCTGGCCGAACAGGTCACCGCCGGACTCGAGGGCATGGATGTCCCGCTGCGCGTCGCCGTCATGGGCTGTGTCGTCAACGGACCGGGTGAGGCCCGCGAGGCCGACCTCGGCGTGGCCTCCGGCAACGGCAAGGGCCAGATCTTCGTCAAGGGCGAGGTCATCAAGACGGTGCCCGAGGACCAGATCGTCGAAACACTGATCGAAGAGGCTATGCGCCTCGCCGAGGAAATGGGAGGCCCGGATGGCGAGAATACTGTCCAGGGTGGCCCCGTGGTTTCCGTCAGCTAAAAGCCGGCGTACCCCCGGGGAACCCCTCACGGAGTCCATCCGCGTCCTAGCAGACGCCGACACTCCGGCCCTGCGCGCGCTCATCGCACGGGACCCGGTATCCAATATTTTCATGGACGCCCAGCTCGATGCCATCGGTGGCGCGGGGCCCGCTTCCTCGGGCTCCTTCGTCCTCGGACGCTTCGACGGCGGCCTGTTGATTTCAGCCTGCTGGGTGGGCGCCAATCTGGTGCCGATCCAGATGACCGGGGAGGACGCCGCCGAGTTCGCCCGGGTGCTGGTCCCCATGGGACGGCACTACGCCTCGATCTTCGGCCCTTCGGCCGCCGTCCTTGGACTGTGGCAGGGGCTGGGCGAGGGCACTCAGCGGGCCTTCGACGTGCGTGAGCACCAGCCCCTGATGGTGCTGGATGCAGCCCCGCAGGTGGCGCCGAACAAGGCCTTGCGGATCAGCCACGAGGGCGAGTTCGAGTTGCTGCTGCCGGCCTGTGCCGCCATGTTCGAGGAGGAACTGGGCTACTCGCCACTGGCGGCCGGTGGGTCCTACTACCGTTCGAGGGTGCGCAGCCTGATGCGCCAGGGGCACTCGATGGTTGACATCAGGGACGGAGAAATCAGGTTCAAGGCCGAACTGGGCACCGTCTCGGCCAGGGCAACCCAGATCCAGGGCGTCTGGATGAACCCGAAATACCGCGGCCAGGGTTCAGCGGCGGCCTACATGTCGGCCGTGGCCGGATACGCGTTGTCGCTGGCCCCGGTGACCAGCCTGTACGTCAACGACTACAACGCCCCCGCCCTGGCCACATATAAAAAGGTCGGATTCGAAGTGGTCGGGGAATTCGCCACCGTGCTGTTCTGAGCGGCGGGTGGCTTGTTGCCCGCTCGGGAGACCCCCGGGATTTCGAGAGCCGGCACGGGTAGAATGGCAACCCCATGACAGATTTCACCGCCCCCGTTTTCCTCCGCCCGGCTTTCAAGCGATCCCTCGGCATGTCCATGGCTGTTTCGGCGTTGGGGCTGGCCCTGCTGCTGTCCGGCTGTTCCTCGGGAAACCCTGTTCCGGATCCTTCGGGGGGTACCGGCACTGTGACCCCGCCGGCGGAACTCGGGAAACTCGACGCATCTGTGCTCGAGGACGTGGCACGGACTTTCGCCGCTGAGCATCCCGGTTCCAAGATGCTGGACGGGGCCCAGATCCGCGCCCAGATACCGGCGACCGAGAAGTGGCTCAAGACGGTGGTCATCGAACCCGAGCGCTGTGGCTACTATGGCGGGCAGAGCCTGACCGAGCAGCTTGCCGTGGCCGAGCTGGCGGTCGTGACGCTTCCGCGAGCCGAGGGGCAGCAATCCGCGCAAATCACCGTGTCCTCCTATCGGGAGGCCGAAACGCTGGTCGCCGACATCTCCACCCAGCAGTACCTGGACAAGGACTGCGGGACGTTCAGCGTGACCAGTGGCGGCCAGACGGTGAAGAACAGGATCGAGGCGGTCCCCGTTGATTCTTCCGCGCCGTACGGTTCGGGCATCCTGGCCACGGCGACCAGCGGGAAAAAGACCACCAGGAACCTGACGGTCAGGGCAGTCGATGGGAACGTCATGGTGACCTCCACCCGTGATGCCGGTTCCGATGTCGCCGCGGCCACCCAGGCGGCGCAGACCGACGTCGAGCGGATGCTCGAGCTCCTGCGCGCCCGCGGCTAGGAGTCCCCGGACGGCCGGAGGGTAGTTCTCCCCATTCAAAAGGTCGGGATGGTCGCCACCGGGCCTGTAGGGTTTAGCGCAAGAGGAAGTTAGGCCAATCAATCGCCTAAGTCCAGTCCCAGGAACTCCAGCACGAGGTAACGATCATCATGAAGAAGACAGCTTTCCTTGCCCTTCCCTTCGCAGCAACACTCGCACTGACCGGTTGCGGCGCTCTGGGCTTCCCGGCGGCGAGCCAGACCGCGACGACGCAGGCGGCCGCTCCCACTACCGAAGCCGCCGCGGCACCCTCGGCCGTGGTCCCGTCCCCGGCGCCGACCACCGGGGCTCCGTCCCCGACCCCTGCGGATCAGCAGCCCACGACCGAGGCGGCTCCCGAGGTGGCTGTGACACCGGACGCCGAGGCGCCCGCCACCGGCGCCTCAGAGCAGCCCACCGGAACGAGCTATGTCCCAGCCGCGGGCTCTGGCCAGCTCACCGACGCGCAGCTGGCCTCGGTCATGGATTACGTGAAGAGCAGTTTCCCGAGCAATGGCGCCGTCATCCTGGACAGCGCCACGATCAAGGATGCCCTGCCGATGGCCACTTCCCTGGCCGAGAGCATGGACGTCGAGCCGGCGTCATGCGGCGCGCTGGCCAGCACCAGCACCCCGGCAGGCTTTGAATCGCTGACCATGTCTGCCCTGTCCTGGCCGGGCGCACAGCTCGGCGCCGTGAACACCGTGGGCATCAACTCCTTCCCGAACGCCGCGGCGGCATCCGACGCCGCCCGGGAAAACAAGGCCTTGGTGGCCGCCTGCCCGAGCTTCACCATGAACATGGCGGGCATCAAGGTCAAGGCCACCACGAAGCCGGACAACGCCTTCACGGGCAAGGCCGGCTTCGTCGATGCCTGGGTCAAGGGCATCGAGGTGGACGGTGCTGTCGTGAACACCGCGTCGGTGACCTACCTCGTGGGCAACAACGTGGTGACGGCCACCGTTTCCGGCACCGGCGATGGCATCGAGCTGATGACCGACGCCGAGATGATGTCGGCTACGACCCTGAGCGGCCTCCAAGAGAACAGCTAATCGGCTGGCCCTTACCCGTCCTGGCAACCTCCCGGGATGCCCAGGCGGTGTCCCGGGCGGTGCGCGTTGGGTGCCGGGCCGGGGTACGGGTAAATTGGGTAGGTGCCCTACCGGGGCAGTCCCACCGATTAGCGGCTCCCGGGCCGCGGAAACGGATAGTTAGCGTGGTCCTTCGACTTTCCTCACTGTTCCTGCGCACGCTGCGCGAAGATCCCGTCGATGCCGAGGTCGCCAGCCATAAGCTGCTGGTTCGCGCCGGATACATCCGCCGTGCCGCCCCGGGCATCTACACCTGGCTGCCGATGGGCCTGCGCGTGCTGGCCAAGGTCGAGGCCATCGTCCGCGAGGAAATGAACTCCATCGGCGCCCAGGAAGTCCACTTCCCGGCACTGCTGCCGCGCGAACCCTACGAGGCGACCAACCGCTGGACCGAATACGGCGAGGGCCTGTTCCGCTTGCAGGACCGCAAGGGCGCCGACTACCTGCTGGCCCCGACCCACGAGGAGATGTTCACCCTCCTGGTCAAGGATCTGTACAACTCGTACAAGGACCTGCCGGCGTACCTGTACCAGATCCAGAACAAGTACCGCGACGAGGCCCGTCCGCGGGCAGGCCTGCTGCGCGGGCGCGAATTCATCATGAAGGACTCCTACTCCTTCGACATCGACGACGATGGACTGGAGGCCGCATACCAGGCACACCGGGCCGCGTACATCAAGATCTTCGCCCGTCTGGGCCTGGAGGTCCTGCCGGTGTTCGCCACGGCCGGTGCCATGGGCGGATCCAAGTCCGAGGAGTTCCTGCACCCGACCCCGGTCGGCGAGGACACCTTCGTGCGCTCGGCCGGGGGATACGCTGCCAACGTCGAGGCGGTGACCACCGTGGTGCCGGCGGACATCGACTTCACCGACGCCCCGGCGTTCGAGGTCATGGACACCCCCGACACCCCGACCATCGACACGCTGGTCGCCGTCGCGAACCAGATGGCGGCCCGCCCCGAAGGGCCTTGGGAAGCCATTGACACGCTCAAGAACGTGGTGCTGGCCGCCAAGCTTCCCACCGGTGAGCGCCAGCTGGTGGTCCTGGGCGTGCCCGGTGACCGCGCTGTCGACTTCAAGCGCGTCGAGGCGAACATCGCCTCGCACCTGGAGGTCGGCGGCGAGGTGGAAATCGAGGCGGCGACCGAGGCCGACCTGAAGAAGCACCCGACCCTGATCAAGGGCTACATCGGCCCGGGCAACGGCCTGGACCACGCAGTGCTCGGCTCCCAGGGCGCCAGCGGCATCCTCTTCCTGGTCGACCCGCGCGTGGTCTCCGGGACCAGCTGGATCACCGGCGCCAACGAGGCGGGCAAGCACGTCTTCGGCCTCGTCGCTGGCCGCGACTTCACCTGGGACGGCACCATCGAGGCCGTCGAGGTCCGCGCGGGTGACCCCGCACCGGACGGATCCGGTCCGCTGGAAACCGCCCGTGGCATCGAAATGGGCCACATCTTCCAGCTGGGGCGAAAGTACGCCGAGGCGCTGGACCTGAAGGTGCTGGACCAGAACGGCAAGCTCAAGGTCGTCACGATGGGCTCCTACGGCATCGGCGTCACCCGCGCCGTCGCAGCGCTGGCAGAGTCCAACCACGACGAGAACGGCCTGGTCTGGCCGCGCAACGTGGCACCGGCCGATGTGCATCTGGTCGTTACCGGTAAGCAGGCCGAACTGTTCGAGGCGGCCGAGAAGATCGCTACCGAGCTCGAGGCCCGCGGCATCGAGGTCATGTACGACGATCGTCCCAAGGTCTCGGCCGGTGTGAAGTTCTCCGACGCCGAACTGATCGGCGTGCCGACCATCGTGGTCATCGGCCGCGGCCTCGCGGAAGGCGTTGTCGAGGTCAAGGACCGTGCCACCGGCGAGGCGGCCAACGTCGCGGTGGACGAGGTAGTGGAACTGCTCGTGACTACGGTCAACGGCTAATAATTCCGATGCTCGACTGGGCGGTTTTTTTCGGGGGTTCCGGTCTGCAGGACATGCAGACCGGAACCCTCGTGCTCATTTTGCTGGCGGGTTTTGCCGCCGGCTGGATCGACGCGGTGGTCGGTGGCGGCGGTCTGCTGCAGCTGCCGGCGTTGCTGCTGGTTCCCGGGATCTCGCCGGTACAGGCGCTGGCCACCAACAAGTTGGGTTCCCTCTTCGGGACCACCACCAGCGCCATCACGTATTACCGGCGGGTGCATCCGGATCTGCGCACGGCGCTGCCGATGGCCGCCGTGGCACTGGCCGGCAGCTTCGGCGGGGCGATCCTGGCCACGCTCCTACCGGCCGAGGTGATCAAGCCCGTCATCATTGCCGCGTTGATCGCCGTCGGACTGTTTACGATGCTGCGGCCCACCGCCGGTGAACTCACGGCGCTGCGCTATTCCGGGGCCAGACACCACGCGACGGCTGCCGTTATTGGGCTGGTCATTGGCGGCTATGACGGGTTGATCGGCCCGGGCACCGGTTCCTTCCTGATCATCGCGATGGTCACGCTGCTGGGCTATGACTTCCTGGCTGCCAGCGCGAAGGCGAAGATCGTGAACATGGCCACCAACCTCGGCGCGCTGGCCTTCTTCGTGCCCACCGGGCACCTGCTGTGGGGGATCGGGCTCGTCCTCGGTATGGCGAATATGCTCGGCGGCTATCTGGGTGCGCGCATGGCGGTGAGCCGCGGCAGCAAATTCATCAGGATCGTGTTCCTCTGCGTCGTCGGCGTGCTGATAGTGCGCCTGGGCTACGACGTGTTGTTCCCGGAAGCCTAGGTCTCCCGGTCCGCCTTCGGCAGGTTCAGCCGGATGCCTCGCGGCTACTGGCTTGGAGCCGTGGGCGACCCCATGGTGGTTTCCGGGGACTCCTGTGTGCTTTGAACCCGCATGAAGTCCGGCACGATGCCGGTGACCTGGCGTGCCTGCAGGGCCTGGAACCAGGTGGTCCGGAGCAGGAAGCTGCGTGCCTCACCGCTTTGCGTGGCCGCGGCATCCCGCAAAAGCAGCGCAAGTTGGCCCTCGCCGCTGCGCGCGGCGTCCAGCGGATTTTGGCGCGCGTCGGCCGGCAGCTGATAGGCGGCCTGCCGCAGTGGTGCACAGTTCCATGAGGCATCGACTTGGCCTTCTAGGGTGCTGGCGAAACCCACCAAGACCTTTTCCCGGTCCCAAGCCGCTGTGCGCAGCGTCCCGGTTCTCCGGGCGCCGGCAACGTCGTAGGCGTATCCCATCGAATAGGCGGCATCAATGACTTGCCCGAGCAACAAGCCGGATTGGCCCGCAGCCGGGTCCAATGCTGCGTCGGAAGCCGACTGTTCGGTTGTCGGACAGGCACCGAAGGTGAGCTCGGGCAATCCTTCCTGCGCCGAGAGCCCGATGCTGGCTCCCGTCGAGGGCGCCTCTTCCCCGGCAACTGCCGAGGACTGCGCATCAACCGGCCAGTTGGTGGCGGGACTGGGCAGCCCGTCGATGTCTGCGGCGCTGGCCCCGGCCGCGGAAGCGATGTTTCGGGCTTGAAGGATCAGCTCGATGCCGGAGCCGGAAAGTCGCCGAGCTTCCTGCTCGGGGGCCTGAATGCCGGCCTTCAGCAGGTTGTTTCCCACCTTTGCCAGATTAGTGCTGAACGCGGAGACCGAGAGCGGGGGAAGGGCCGCAACGGGTGCATCGGTTGCCGGCGCGCTCCTCGGGTCCGCCTCGGCCGCGGCCGAGGCCCCGGGTGTGAGTAATTCGACATGCTTCTCCAACATCGCCACGCTGGCCTGCAATGCGGCCGTGGTCCGGGCGTTGGTCGAGGACTCCGGGTAGGCGATCATGTATCGCAGATCGGCGAGCAGCGGCCCGAGGTCATCGGTGGGCGCGGGATCCGGCACAACAACCGGCGTGTTGCCCCAAAAACGTTGCCATTCGGGGGTATCGCGCTGCAGGTACATGCCGCCACCGGTTACCGCCACGGCGCTCAGGAGCGCAACGAGGATCCCCGCCGTGAGCAGGGGAGCCCGGCCCTTGCGCCGTCGGGGTCGGGTAGTGCCGGGGGAGCTGGGATCATCGTGAATTGCCATCAACATGATCATCCCATGCCGCGTCGGGGAGGATCGAGGCATGCCGTGACGGGAGATAGCCGATACTCTTGGATGACAACATCATTACGTGGGAGGAAATGCCATGACCGGCACGCCGGCAGATACCCAGCTTGAGGCTAATCGCCTAAAGAAACTACTGGAGCCCACCGTTGCCTCCCACAGCCTGTACCTCGAGGACGTCGAGGTACGCAACGCGGGCGCCCAGCGCATCGTACACATCGTGGTCGACCTGCTTGAAGGCACCGGCGGAGTCCAGCTCGATACCATCGCCGAGGTTTCACGCTCGGTGTCCGACGTCCTTGACGCAGACCCGCTGGATGGGGCCACGCCCTACGACCTCGAGGTCTCCTCGCCGGGCGTATCGCGTCCGCTCACCGAGCTGCGCCACTGGCGCCGCAACGTGGGCCGCATGGTGAAGATCAACATGATCGGGGAGGAAAACCTCATGGGACGCGTCATGGCGGTCACCGAGGACTCCATCACCGTGGTCCCCGAGCTTGAGGTTAAAAAAGGCATGAAGGCCAAGCAGGGCCCGGAGCGGGTCCTGGAATTCAGCGGCATCCGCCGCGGCAACGTCGAAGTCGAATTCACGCATGTCGACGACGCGGACCTTGAAGAACTAGACATCGACGAAGAGACTGAGGAGGCCTGAGTTGGACATTGATATGAGCGCACTGCGCATGCTCGAGCGCGAACGGGAAATCCCGTTGGAAGTGCTGATCCCCACCATCGAGCAGGCCCTGTTGCTGGCTTACCACAAGTCACCCGGTGCAGTGCCGCAAGCTCGTGCCCAGGTCGACCGCAAGAGCGGCCGCGTGACGATCCTCGCCACCGAGATGGACGACGACGGCACCCCGATGCCCGAATTCGACGACACCCCGACCGGTTTCGGCCGCATCGCCGCCTCGACGGCCCGCCAAGTCATCCTGCAGCGCCTGCGCGATGCCGAGGATGACAACATCCTGGGCGAGTTCAAGGGCAAGGAAGGCGAACTCGTCTCCGGTCAGATCCAGCAGGGCAACAACCCGATCATGGTCCAGGTCAACCTGGGCGTCGTCGAAGGCCTGCTGCCGCCGCCGGAGCAGGTTCCGGGCGAGAAGTACGTCCACGGCAACCGCATCCGCGCCTACGTCGTCGACGTGCACAAGGGCCCTAAGGGCCCGTCGATCACGCTTTCGCGTTCACACCCGAACCTGGTCCGCCGGCTCTTCGAGATGGAGGTCCCGGAGATCGCCGACGGTGCCGTGGAAATCATGGCCCTGGCCCGCGAAGCCGGACACCGCACGAAGATCGCGGTGCGCGCCACTGCAGCGGGAGTCAATGCCAAGGGCGCCTGCATCGGCGAAATGGGTTCCCGCGTCCGTGCCGTCATGACCGAGCTGAACGACGAGAAGATCGACATCGTCGACTTCAACGAAGACCCGGCAAAGTTCATCGCCTCGGCGCTCTCGCCGTCCAAGGTGAACTCGGTGACCATCGTTGATCCGGCCACGCGGTCGGCCCGCGTCGTGGTTCCCGACTACCAGCTGTCGCTGGCGATCGGCAAGGAGGGGCAGAATGCCCGCCTCGCGGCCAAGCTCACCGGCTGGCGCATCGATATCGTTTCCGATGGGGTAGTGCGCTCCTAGCGCGCCGCGCCTTCCGGGCCGCCGCCCGCCATCCCTCCGGGGTGGCGGGCGGCGGCCTTTATCGGAGCGTGCGGTGCCGTAGTGGCCCACGGCACGCCACATCGTCCCGGGAAACGCGCTAGACTGGTCTGTGGCCCCGGGTGGGGGCGGTAATCGAATGCAGGAGTGAATCCGAACGTGAGTGCGCAACATACGCCGCAACGCACGTGCATTGGATGCCGTCAGACCCGGGACCAAGATCTGTTGATGCGCTGGGCCGTGGAACAGGGAGATGGCCGTAGCGTCGTCGTTCCCGATCCACGCCGGTGCATGTCCGGCAGGGGCGCATGGCTGCACCCCACGCCGGAATGTGCCGCTCTGGCCCTCAAGCGCCGGGCATTCCCACGGGCCTTCAAGAAGGCCGTGGACGATGCCGGTGTGCTCACGGCGATGGCTGCACATGATTCCTCAACCGGAGGAAACATCAACACGAGAATCCAACCTGAGAGCGGGTCAGCGAACTGATGGAAACCCGATGAGTTCCAAGCGATGAGCGCCTGAAAATGACTCGTCATTTAAGCGCCGAAGTGCCCATGTCGTCCGTCCCGGACGCCGGGCGAAACAAGCAAGAGTTGGCTCGTACTTAAGACTTTTTCACAAAGTGGTGGTGCGGGCCGAGACAGGAGAAATGTGGCCAAGGTCCGCGTACACGAGCTCGCCAAAGAGCTCGGAATCACTTCGAAGGATGCAGTGGCAAAGCTGCAGGAACTGGGCGAATTCGTCCGTTCGGCATCCTCCACCATCGAGGCACCCGTCGTGCGCAAGCTGCGCGACGCGTTCCCCGATGCGGTAGCACCCGCTGCCGCTCCCAAGGCACCCTCGGCTCCGAAGCCGGGCAACGCCGCCCCGAAGCCCGCAGCGGCAACCCCGGCCCCGGCCGTGGAAACCCCCGCTCCGGCACCCGCAGCAGCTCCGGCGGCAGCAGCCCCGGCCGCCGCTCCGGCAGCAGCAGCTCCGGAAGCTCCCGCGGCATCGGCTCCGGCCGCCGTTCCGGGCGCCCCGGCACCGAAGCCGGCAACGGCACGCACCGAGGCTCCGCGCCCCGGCGCCAAGCCGGGCGCTCCGCGTCCGGGCAACAACCCGTTTTCGTCCCAGCAGGGCATGCGTTCGGCAAACGACAACGACCGGGCAACCAGCGAGCGCCCCGGCGGCCCGCGTCCGGGTGGACCGCGCCCCGGTGGCCCGCGTCCGGGTAACAACCCGTTCTCATCCCAGCAGGGCATGCGTTCGGGCGGTGCTCCGCGTCAGGGTGGCGCCCCGGGTGCAGGTGGACCGCGTCCGGCAGGAGCCGGTGCGGCAGGTCCCCGCCCCGCAGGCGGAGCCAACGCCCGTCCGGGCGGTCCCCGTCCGGCCGGTGCCGGCGCAGCAGGCCCGCGCACGCCCGGTGGTGCTCGCGCTACTCCGGGCATGATGCCCAACCGTACCGAGCGTCCGGCTCCCGCAGCCGGCGCAGGTCGTCCGGGTGCAGGCGGCCGTGGCGGCGCAGCCCGTCCGGGTGGCGCTCCGGGTGCCGCAGGCGGCGCTCCGGGTGCAGGTGGCGGCTTCAAGGGCGGCGGCGGTCCGAACCGCGGTCGCGGTGGAACCCAGGGTGCTTTCGGTAAGGGCGGCGCCGGCCGCGGCAAGCAGCGCAAGTCGAAGCGTGCCAAGCGCCAGGAACTCGAGCAGATGAGTGCTCCGTCGCTGGGCGGCGTGAGCGTGCCCCGCGGCAGCGGCACCACGGAGATCCGTCTTCGTCGTGGCGCCTCGATCACCGACTTCGCCGATAAGATCGGTGCAAACCCGGCATCGCTGGTCACCGTGCTCTTCCACCTGGGCGAAATGGCAACAGCCACCCAGTCCCTGGATGAGGCGACCTTCGATATCCTCGGAGCCGAGCTCGGCTACAAGGTTCAGGTTGTTTCCCCGGAAGACGAAGAGCGCGAACTCTTCGAGTCCTTCTCGATCGACTTGGACGCCGAACTCGAGGCCGAAGGCGACGACGAGCTCGAAGCCCGCCCGCCGGTTGTCACCGTCATGGGCCACGTCGATCACGGTAAGACCCGTCTGCTCGATGCAATCCGTAAGACCAACGTCATCGAGGGCGAAGCCGGCGGCATCACCCAGCACATCGGTGCCTACCAGGTCCACCACGAACACGAAGGCATTGATCGCCCGATCACCTTCATCGATACTCCGGGCCACGAGGCGTTCACCGCCATGCGTGCCCGTGGTGCCAAGGTCACCGACATCGCCGTGCTCGTCGTGGCGGCGGATGACGGCGTCATGCCGCAGACGGTTGAGGCGCTTAACCACGCCCAGGCCGCAGGCGTGCCGATCGTGGTCGCGGTCAACAAGATCGACAAGCCGTCCGCCAACCCGGACAAGGTCAAGGGCCAGCTGGCCGAATACGGCCTGGTTCCTGAGGAGTACGGTGGCGACACCATGTTCATCCACGTCTCCGCTCTCAAGGGCGAAGGCGTCGACGACCTGCTCGACGCAGTGCTGCTGACCGCAGACGCCGCGTTGGACATGCGTGCCAACCCGAACAAGGATGCCCGCGGCATCGCGATCGAGGCCAATCTGGACAAGGGACGCGGTGCCGTGGCAACCGTCCTGGTCCAGTCCGGTACCTTGAACGTCGGCGACACCATCGTGGCCGGTACGGCACATGGCCGCGTGCGTGCCATGTTCACCGAAGACGGCACCACCGTCACCCATGCACTGCCCTCGCGCCCGGTCCAGGTCCTCGGCCTGTCCTCGGTTCCGCGTGCAGGCGACACGTTCCTGGTCACCGCCGACGAGCGCACCGCCCGCCAGATCGCCGAAAAGCGTGAAGCAGCGGACCGCAACGCCTCGCTGGCCAAGCGCCGCAAGCGCATCACCCTGGAGGACTTCGACCAGGCCGTCGCCGACGGCAAGATCGATACGCTCAACCTCATCCTCAAGGGCGACGTGTCCGGTGCCGTCGAGGCCCTGGAAGACTCGCTGCTCAAGATCGACGTGGGCGAGGGCGTGCAGCTGCGCGTCATCCACCGCGGCGTGGGTGCCATCACCCAGAACGACGTCAACCTGGCGACCGTCGACTCGGCCATCATCATCGGCTTCAACGTCAAGCCGGCCGAGCGTGTTGCCGAACTGGCCGACAAAGAAGGCGTCGACATGCGCTTCTACTCGGTCATCTACGGCGCCATCGACGACATCGAACTGGCACTCAAGGGCATGCTCAAGCCCGAGTACGAGGAAGTCGAACTGGGTACCGCGGAAATCCGCGAGGTATTCCGTTCCTCCAAGCACGGCAACATCGCCGGTTCCATCGTTCGGTCCGGTACCATCCGCCGTAACTCCAAGGCACGCGTCTTGCGCGCCGGCAAGATCATCGGTGAGAACCTCACCGTTGACTCGCTCAAGCGCTTCAAGGATGACGCAACCGAGGTCCGTACGGACTTCGAGTGTGGCATCGGCCTGGGTTCGTTCAACGACCTGCAGCCCGAGGACATCATCCAGACGTTCGAGATGCGCGAAAAGCCGCGCAACTAGTCCTTCGTGAGTAATGGCTGACGACGACGGAGCCCCACCCGCAACGGCGGGGCTCCGTCGTCGTTCACCCTTAACACTTCATCCGTAGCCAATCACACCAAGGAGCGATCATGGCTGATTCCGCACGCGCCGCCCGTTTGGCGCAACGCATCAAGGTGGTTGTCGCCCAAGCACTGGGCAAGGCCGTCAAGGACCCGCGCGTCGAGGCCATCACGGTCACCGACGCCCGCGTCACCAACGACCTGCAGCACGCCACCATCTACTACACCGTCTTCGGCGATGCGGAGGCCAAGGCGGACGCCGCGGCAGCCCTGGAGAAGTCCCGAGGGGTGCTGCGCAAGGAGGTCGGCCGCAACGTCACCGTTCGCCTGACCCCCACCCTGGAATTCGTCCCCGACGAGATCCCGGTCAACGCCTCCAACCTCGAGGCACTGCTGCGTTCCGCCAAGGAAAAGGATGCAGCAGTGGCTGCCCTTGCCGAGGGCGCGACGTTTGCAGGGGACGAAGATCCCTACAAGCGCGACGAGGAAGAGGACGAGCAGGCCTAGCCTGGCCGTCCCCGCAACGTGCATCGGACCGACCAGCCCCACCCCTTGCAGGGAGGGCCCGGTCGGCCCGATGTTTGTTTAAGCCCGGCAGTCCGTTCGACGGGACCCCAGGAGCTTCTACCAGCGGATCTTGGCGGTGACCAAAGATCCACCTTCAGGAGGATCGGCCATGACATTGGTCGTGACGGCCATCCTCTTGCCGCTGATGGCAACGTCGCCGGTCATGGGCGCCTTGAGTACCGTGATCTTTCGGCCACGGTCCAGTTTCACTACTCCATCTCCCATGAGCTGGCTGACGTACGCGCCTCCGGTGCCGGAGACGGCGATTCCGGTCGGTGCCGACAGCCCGGTGGCCAGCGTCTGGGTGTGGTGGGAGCGCAGATTCATCCGATAGGCCTTTCCCGTGGAAAGGCCTTCACCCGGAACCCCGGGAAGAACCGTGTAGTACAGCCAATCGCCCCGGACATCGACGTCGGTGGGCACTGCCTGTGCGTAGTAGGTGAGCCCGAGCATGCAGTTGGGGACCACCGCGCCCATCTCGGCGAAGGCGGCCGCCACAGCAGCGGTGATCTTGATCGGTTCCGCCGGCAGGGCCTTAACCAGCGAGACCTTCCCACGCTTGTTCACGTGAAGGATGGTGTTTGCCCCTGCATCGCCGACATAGAGCCCATTGCGGGTTGCGGTGGACGAATACGGGTGCGAGTAGACCTCTGCCGTATTCCCGAACTCCGGTGCTTGGGCCAGGCAAGCCTTTGAGGCCTTCCGCACCCCGTACACGGTCTTGCGGTCGGGGTTGTACTTCTTCTCGAAGACCGACAGGTCGGCCACGGTGCGTACCTTGCCGCGCTGGTCGATGGTCTTCAGCAGTGCCGGAAGCAGCTCGGTTGGCGGTTGCTCGGGGTTGTCCCCCTGTTCGTTGTCGAAGAAGTAGGTGGTGCCCGACCGGTACGAGACCCCGGCGATTTCATGGCCCGGAGCAGAGTACATGGTGCTCTTCTTGCCCGATGCGCTGATCCGGGTCAGCTTCCCGATGAACGACTCGGCCACCAGATAGCTGCCGTGGGGACCAAAGGCAACCTTCAGTGGTGAGGCCAGCCCGGAGGCCAAGGTCTTGACGTGCGAGACCGGTGGGTTGGGCGGATGCGGCTGCCGGTGGGCTTGGGCCGGAGCGGAGGTGAGGGTGACGGCCAGGGCCGCAGCGGCAATAGATGCCGCAATGGTGCGAGGTTTCATGAGAATCCCATCAAAGAGCTTCCCTGCTGTGCAGAGGCGCAAATGTGCAGGGCGCAAACGAAAAACACGGAATCCGTCACCGGGCCACGGGACCAGTGGTGCAAAAAGTGATGATTCTCGATTGGTGGTTCGGCATGGCTGGTGACGAGTGGGTGCCGCTATCGGCGATGGGGGAGAGCGCCAGCTCGCTGTCCCGGCACGTGCTGTGGCGCGGTGCGTGAGCCACATATGGCGCAACCATAGCCATCGGAAAAATGGGTGTCAACAGCAGGGGTCAGCCGATTGAGGAACAGAGGGGTGGCCGAGGGGACCGGAAAATGGCGAGGGTAGGCACCGGGGTGCTGCTCTTGAGGCGCAACGGGGGACTCGGCGGAATTGCCGCATCCGAAAGCCGCCTATACTGGAGTGCGTGAAAACAGGCCACGAGAACAACACCGACGGAATCGGCTCCGGATTGGTGATCATCGACAAACCGCAGGGTTGGACCAGCCACGATGTGGTGGGTCGTACCCGCCGTCTTGCGGGCACCCGCAAGGTCGGCCATGCCGGCACCTTGGACCCGATGGCCACCGGAGTGCTCGTGCTGGGCATCAACAAGGCCACGCGCCTGCTGACATACATCGTGGGCGCGTCCAAGACCTATACGGCCACCATCCGGCTCGGGGAATCAACGATTACCGACGATGCCGAGGGTGAGGTCATCGAGCGCCGCATCGCCGCAGCAGTCACCGAGGAGCAGATCCACGCGGGCATCGCCGCCCTGACGGGGGAGATCGAACAGGTGCCCTCATCGGTCAGCGCGATTAAGGTCAATGGCGAACGCTCCTACGCCCGCGTGCGTGCCGGCGAGGAAGTGAAGCTCAAGGCCCGCCCGGTCACGATCAAGCGCTTCGAGGTCCACGACATCCGCCGTGAACGCGGCGGCAAGGTGCTGGACATCGATGTGACGGTCGATTGCACTTCCGGCACCTACATCAGGGCACTGGCCCGAGACCTGGGCGCCGCACTGAACGTCGGCGGGCACCTGACCGCGCTGCGCCGCACGCAGGTCGGCCCCTACACGCTTGAGCAGGCCCACACGCTTGAGGAGCTGGCTAAGGAATTCAGCTACCTCGAGCTGGACGACGCCGCGGCTGCCCTCTTCCCACGCCGGGACCTGACCGAGGCCGAGCGCGTCGAGCTCTCCTACGGACGTCGCATTGCCGAATGCGATACGGACGAGATCACCGCCGCCTTCGCTCCCGACGGCTCGCTCGTTGCGCTGTTGAAGAACAAGGCCGGCCAGGCAAAGCCGGAACTGGTCTTCGCCACAGCCTGAGGTACCGCCCCACCCAACACCACCGAAAAGAGGACAGGTCCGCCGTGATTGTTGACGGATTCTTCATCGCTGGCGCCCTGATCTGTGCTGTCACAGTGCTGCTGGGAGTTATCGCCGCGATCGCCCGCGACTACCCGGATGACTTCACTCTGGTCTCCGTCGCCGTGCTCGAGCTGTTTTTGCTGGTCTATGGGGTCTCGGCGGCCATCAGGCAGGCCGGTGGGCAGGCGATCTCCGGTGAGTCCTGGGAGTTCTGGGGTTACCTCATCACGGCCCTGTTCGTGCCGGCGCTGGCCTTCATCTGGGCCGTGACCGACAAGTCGCGCTGGTCCAACCTGGTGCTGGCGGCCTCCGGCCTCACGGTCTTTGTCATGTTATTCAGGATGGAACAGATTTGGGATGGAGTGGTGGCAGCATGAGCACAGCAGGGGAAAACGGCGCATCTGCGCCGGCAAAGCGCTCACGTATCGTTGATGCGGCAGGAGCCAAGCGGCATCCCGGCAACGGGCGCAGCTCCGGGCTGGGACGGATCATCATCGCCGTCTACGGCATTCTGGCCCTCTCCGCCACGGTGCGGGCCGTCTACCAGATCCTGATGGATTTCCAGGGGGCGCCACTTGCCTACCTGCTCAGCGCCTTGGCGGGTGTCGTCTATATCGTTGCCACCCTTGCCCTGGCATCGCGGAAGCCGGGGTCCTGGAAGCTGGCCTGGTACGCGGTGCTGTTCGAGCTGGCTGGTGTGCTGGTCGTCGGAACGCTGAGCTTCGCGCTGCCGGCGCTCTTTGCGCACCCGGCCGTGTGGTCGCACTTCGGTGGCGGATACGGCTACGTCCCGTTGTTGCTGCCGCTGGTGGGCCTGTGGTGGTTGAACAAGCACCGCCCTCAGGCGCCGGCCGCCACGGCCTAAGCCTCCGATAGAGGGGACGCGGTCTCGGCTGATGACCGCTCGGCTCGGGGGTGTCTCGGGCCCGAACGTGCATGTCACGGTTCATGGACAGTGAACTTTTCGGCCATAATGGAAACGGCTGTCTTGAACCGGCTGGCCGCACCACCGATCAAAGGAATACCGTGCACTATTGGAAAGGCCTTGAAGCCGTCCCTGCTGGCTTCGGTCCATCTGTAGTCACGATCGGGAACTTCGACGGGGTCCACCGCGGCCACCGCGAGGTCCTGCAGGCAGTGGCGGAAACAGCCAAGCGCCATGCCGCCAGCGCCGTCGCGATCAGCTTCGACCCGCATCCGGCACAGGTCCACCGCCCCGAATCGGCGCCCGAACTGATCATGGGACTTGCCGACCGGATCGAGACGCTGGCGAACGAGGACCTCGATGCGCTGCTGATGATCCGCTACACGCTCGATTTCGCCCAGGCGAGCCCCGAGGAATTCGTCAAGTCCATCATCGTGGAACTCCTCGGCGCCTGTGCCGTGGTCGTCGGGCACGACGTGCGATTCGGCCATGGCAATGCCGGAGACTTCGCCACCATGTGCGAGCTGGGCGAGAAGTACGGCTTCGAGGTCATCGGCGTCGAGGACATCGGGGACCATCGCCGCTGGTCATCCACCTGGGTCCGCGAGGCCCTGAACAGGGGCGACGTGGAAACGGCGGCGCAGATCCTTGGCCGACCGCACCGAATGCGCGGCGAGGTGGTGCACGGTGCTGCCCGCGGTCGCGAACTGGGCTTCCCCACGGCGAACCTGGAAACCGCTGCCTCCGGCATCATCCCGGCCGACGGCGTCTATGCCGGTTGGCTGGTCGATGAGGCGGAGGTCCGCTGGCCCGCCGCGATTTCGGTGGGTTCCAACCCCACCTTCGAAGGCGTCAGCCGCCAGGTCGAAGCCCATGTGATCGACAGGCCCAGCGAGGGCGTCGAGGACTTCGACCTCTACGGCCAGCAGGTCGTTGTCGAATTCGTTGCGCACCTGCGCCCGATGGTCGCCTACCGAGGCGTCGAGGCGCTGATCGAGCAGATGCGCGAGGATGTCGAGCGCACCCGCGGCGTGCTCGTCAACGCCTGACCCGAATCCCCTGGAACACCATGTCTGACACACCCGAGATCCCGGCGTTGCCCGGACGCGCCTTCGAGCTGGACCCCGGCCGCCGCGAAACCCTGGCCGCCGCGTTCTCCGCCGGCGGCGACCACTACGACGCCGTACGCCCCGACTACCCCGAAGCCATAGTCGACTTCATGGTCCCCGCCGGGGCCCGCGCCGCGGCGGACGTGGGAGCCGGTACCGGGATCTTCACCCGGCACCTGATCGAGCGCGGCCTGGAGACCTGGGCCATCGACCCCTCGGTGGACATGCTTGCCGTGCTGGCCCGCAACCTGCCGGCCGCCCGGGTGCTCGAGGGCACGGCGGAGGCCACCGGGATCCCGCCGGCAAGCGTCAACGTGGTCTCCGTGGCCCAAGCCTGGCACTGGGTGGATCCGCTGGCAGCGAGCGCCGAAGCGGCACGGATCCTGCGCCCCGGAGGGCGTATCGCCCTGGTCTGGAACCAGCTGGACGTCTCGGTGCCGTGGGTGCACCGGCTGGCCCGC
Organism: Paeniglutamicibacter cryotolerans; assembly: GCF_014190875.1. Taxonomy (NCBI): domain Bacteria; kingdom Bacillati; phylum Actinomycetota; class Actinomycetes; order Micrococcales; family Micrococcaceae; genus Paeniglutamicibacter; species Paeniglutamicibacter cryotolerans. The sequence continues at coordinate 2,497,792 of NZ_JACHVS010000001.1, forward strand.
ATCATGCATGCCGGGGATGTGCACCGCCCCGGCTTCGCCCCGCCGCTGGGCGCCGAGTTTGGGACACCGGTTTCCCACGAGGTCCGCTGGAACCAACCCGCAAGCACAAACGGCATCCTTGAACTGACCAAATCGCGCAGCTACTACCTACGCGCCTCGGCGGCAACCCGGGCCAAGGTCGAAGCGAACCTCGACTGGTACCTGCACGAGCACCTGGGTCATGGACGGGGCGCCGCATTGGAGCTTCCCTACCTGACCCACGCCTGGATCGCTGACCTGCGATAGCCGCCACATTCTGGGCCTGGCCCCGGATAACCGGTGTTAGACTGGTTGGCGGTGCCCGCTGCAGTCCGCGGTTGCGCGGTACCTTGCCGGAAACGGTGATTTTTTGAATCGCGGTACAACTCTAGGAGTTACTGTGGCACTTGACGCTGCTATCAAGACCGAAATCATGCAGGCCTACGCCACCAGCGAAGGCGACACGGGTTCACCGGAGGTACAGGTTGCTGTACTTTCCCGCCGTATCGCCGATCTGACGGAACACCTGAAGATGCACAAGCACGATCACCACACCCGCCGTGGCCTCATGGGCCTGGTTGGTCGTCGTCGTCGCATGCTCGGCTACCTGAAGAAGACCGACATTGCCCGCTACCGTGCGCTCATCGAGCGCCTCGGCCTGCGTCGCTAGGTTTGGTTGAGGGCGGTGCCGCCGGTACGGGAATTCCCGTACCGGAGGTACCGCCCTTAGTCTAGTAACAGGGTGTTTTGCACCCTGAACGCACCACCCCGATTATCAGGAGCAGCCAGACCACGGCATTCGCGGTCCTCGGTAGTGGTCTCCGGGATGCATACGGCATCCCGTGGGCCTCGATCGAAGACCGGGCGCCGGCGCACGGACCCATTCCGGGCATCAGGACAATGGCTGTCTCCGCACCAACAGAAATGGAGGTGACTCTCTTGGAGGGTCCCGAGATTCAGTTCGCCGAGGCAGTGATCGACAACGGTCGTCACGGCAAGCGCGTTATCCGCTTTGAAACCGGTCGCCTGGCCCAGCAGGCTGCTGGCGCCGCAATGGTCTACATCGACGAAGAGACCGCCCTGCTGTCGGCCACCACGGCCGGCAAGCACCCGCGTGAGGGCTTCGACTTCTTCCCGCTGACCGTGGACGTCGAGGAGCGCATGTACGCTGCCGGCCGCATCCCGGGCAGCTTCTTCCGCCGCGAAGGCCGTCCGTCAACGGAGGCCATCCTGGCTTGCCGCCTGATGGACCGCCCGCTGCGCCCGGCATTCGTCAAGGGCCTGCGCAACGAGGTCCAGATCGTCGTCACCGTACTGGCGATCAACCCGGACGAGCTCTACGACGTGGTGGCCATCAACGCCTCCTCGATGTCGACCCAGCTTTCGGGCCTGCCCTTCTCCGGCCCGATCGGCGGCGTCCGCGTTGCCCTGATCGACGATGGAAACGGCGCCCAGTGGGTTGCCTTCCCGAAGCACAGCCAGTTGGAAAACGCCGTGTTCAACATGGTCGTTGCCGGCCGTATCGCCGGCGATGACGTCGCGATCATGATGGTCGAGGCAGAAGCCACCGACAACTCCTGGAACCTCATCAAGGAACAGGGCCACACCGCCCCGACCGAAGAGGTCGTTGCAGAGGGCCTGGAAGCTGCAAAGCCGTTCATCAAGGCTCTGTGCGAGGCCCAGTCGGACTTGGCTGCCCGCGCCGCCAAGGAAACCGTCGAGTTCCCGGTCTTCCGCGACTACGAAGACGATGCCTTTGCAGCCGTCGAGGCAGCAGCGGGCACCAAGCTGGCCGGGATCTACACGATCGCCGGCAAGCAGGAGCGTGACAACGCAGCTTCGGCACTCAAGGACGAAGTAGTTTCCGCACTGATCGCCGAGGGCGCTGGGCTCGAAGGCCGTGCTTCCGAGGCCTCCAAGGCCTTCGGCGCAGTCACCAAGCAGGTCGTGCGCCAGCGCATCCTGCGCGACCAGGTCCGCATGGACGGCCGCGGGCTTTCGGACATCCGTAAGCTCACCGCCGAGGTCGAGGTCCTGCCGCGCGTCCACGGTTCGGCCATCTTCGAGCGTGGCGAAACCCAGATCATGGGCGTCACCACCTTGAACATGCTGAAGATGGAACAGCAGATCGACTCGTTGGGCCCGGTAACGCGCAAGCGCTACATGCACAACTACAACTTCCCGCCGTACTCCACCGGTGAGACCGGCCGCGTGGGTTCGCCCAAGCGCCGCGAAATCGGCCATGGTGCCCTCGCAGAGCGCGCCCTCATGCCGGTGTTGCCGTCGCGTGAGGAATTCCCGTACGCCATCCGCCAGGTCTCCGAGGCGCTGAGCTCCAACGGCTCCACCTCCATGGGCTCCGTTTGCGCATCGACCCTGTCGCTGCTCAACGCCGGTGTCCCGTTGAAGGCACCGGTTGCCGGCATCGCCATGGGCCTCGTCTCGGACGTCGTCGACGGTCAGACCCGCTACGCGGCACTGACCGACATCCTTGGTGCCGAAGATGCCATGGGCGACATGGACTTCAAGGTCGCCGGCACCGCCGAGTTCGTGACTGCCATCCAGCTTGATACCAAGCTCGACGGCATCCCGGCATCGGTTCTTGCAGCAGCCCTGAAGCAGGCACGCGAAGCGCGCCTGCACATCCTCTCGGTGCTCAACCAGGCTATCGACGCCCCGGACGAGCTCTCCACCTACGCGCCGCGCATCATCTCGGTGAAGATCCCGGTGGATAAGATCGGCGAGGTCATCGGCCCGAAGGGCAAGATGATCAACCAGATCCAGGAGGACACCGGCGCCGACATCTCGATCGAAGATGACGGAACGGTCCTCATCGGCGCGACCAACGGCGAATCCGCCGAGGCCGCCCGCTCGGCGATCAACGCGATCGCCAACCCGATGGTCCCCGAGGTCGGCGAACGCTACCTCGGCACCATCGTGAAGCTGACCACCTTCGGTGCGTTCGTTTCGCTGACCCCGGGCAAGGACGGCCTGCTGCACATCTCCGAGCTCCGTAAGCTCGCCGGTGGCAAGCGCGTCGATGACGTCGAAGACGTCGTTTCCGTGGGCCAGAAGCTCCAGGTAGAAATCACCAAGGTCGACGATCGTGGAAAGCTGTCGCTTGCCCCGGTCGTGGCAGAGGAAGAGCCTGCTGCCGAGGAAGAAGCGTAAGCTTCCTAGCTGGGTAAGACACCCCTTCGTCCGTTGAAAAACGGAGGAAGGGGTGTCTTGCTTTGTTAACCGGTACTGGTCAGCACGGGTGTGGTCACCGGGGCTGCCGGCCGACGCGGCAGTTTGAACACGCTATGGGATAATGGAAACCGTATGTTCGCGTCAGCGTAACTATGTTCAGACCTTCGTCGAATAAAGGACTTTCTCAGTGGTAATGATTCCGCTGCCGCTTGCCGGCTCCGGTGTACCCCCGGCTTCGCTGGGGGATACAGGCAACGGTGCCCCCGCTCCCATCGAAGCCGGGGACCCCACGATCCTGCACGGGGAGGCCGGCGGCGCACTAGTACGCCGCTCGGTCCTCCCCGGCGGGGTCCGGGTGCTCACCGAGGCAATGCCCGGCCAGCGCTCGGCCACGATCGGCTTCTGGGTCGGCGTCGGTTCACGCGACGAGGCCCCGGGCCAGCATGGTTCCACCCACTTCCTTGAGCACCTGCTGTTCAAGGGCACCAAGCGGCGCACGGCCATGGAGATCGCCTCGGCGTTCGACGAGGTAGGCGGCGAATCCAACGCCGCAACGGCGAAGGAAAGCACCTGCTACTTTGCCCGCGTGCTGGATAGCGACCTGGGCCTGGCCATCGACGTCATTGCCGACATGGTCACCTCGGCAGTGCTCGATCCGCATGAACTCGAGCAGGAGCGCGACGTCATCCTCGAGGAAATCGCGATGGATAACGACGATCCGGGCGACGTCGCACACGAGAAGTTCGTCGCGGCGGTCCTGGGCGACCACCCGCTGGGACGTCCCATCGGCGGCACGCCCGAGGCCATTCTGGCCGTTCCGCGAGAGTCCGTCTGGGAGCACTACCAGCGCTACTACAAGCCCGGTGAACTGGTCATTACGGCTGCCGGCTCGCTCGATCACGACGTGGTCTGCGAACAGATCATGGATGCGCTGCGCACCGCCGGCTGGGACCTGACCGAAGGGGTAGAACCCGAACCGCGCCGCAGCACCGCACCGGCCAAGATCGAGGGACAGCACACGATCGACGTTTTCCGCCGCCCGGTGGAACAGACGAACATCATCATGGGCTGCCCCGGCATCGTCGCCACCGACGAGCGCCGCCACCAGATGAGCGTGCTCAACGCCGTACTGGGCGGGGGCATGTCTTCGCGCCTGTTCCAGGAGATCCGTGAGAAACGGGGGTTGGTCTACTCGACCTACTCCTTCTCCGCGGCCTACTCGGATGCCGGATACTTCGGCATGTACGCGGGCTGCTCACCGGCGAAGACCAAGCAGGTCATCGACCTGCTTGCGGACGAGCTGGAGAAGCTGGCCGAGCACGGCATCACGGAGGAAGAACTGCGCAAGGCCATCGGCCAATTGTGCGGCGGAACCGTGCTGGCGCTCGAGGATCCGGGATCGCGCATGTCGCGCCTGGGTCGTGCTGAACTGGTGACCGGTGTCTTCCACGACATCGATGACACGCTCGGCCGTGTCAAGGCAGTGACCTGCGGGCAGGTCCAGGAGCTGGCCCGAGAGCTGGTCTCCCGCCCGCGCACGATCACCGTCGTGGGACCGTTCGATTCACCGGCCGACTTCGGCATGTGATTCGACCCCGGGTCCCGGGACTATCAGGACCGCTCCCGCATCCCCCCATGAGGGGTGAAGCGGGGGCGGTCCTTTTGTGTGGGCATATTAAGCGTCCTTCGACCGCTTATCGCCAGAAATGGACCGCTGATCGCCGCTCATGGCGCAGAGGGTGGCGATTGGCACATCGGGAGTCGCTGGATCGCGTAGAATGTTCTCTTTGTGACGAAAGTCACCGATACTCAATTCGCACCCTCTCGAGAAGGATTGGACCAGTCACATGGACGATCTCGCAACAACCCTCGGTGACATTTCGTCTGTCATCTGGGGGCCCTTCCTGTTGATCCCACTGCTTCTGGGCACCGGGCTCTACCTGACCATCCGCCTCGGCGGGCTGCAGTTCTTCAAGCTGGGCGTCGCACTGCGCCTGGGCCTGCTCAAGCGCAAGGACCCGGGATCTGTTGGTGACATCTCCCAGTTCCAGGCGCTGACCACCGCACTGGCGGCCACCGTCGGCACCGGCAATATCGTCGGCGTGGCAACTGCCATCGGCATCGGCGGTCCGGGTGCCCTCTTCTGGATGTGGGTGACCGGTCTGGTCGGCATGGCAGCCAAGTACTCCGAGGCGTTCCTCGGCGTGCGCTACCGCGCCACCGATACGGCCGGGGAGAAGTCCGGCGGCCCGCAGTACTACCTTGAACGCGGCATCAGGGGCCCGCTGGGCAAGGTCCTGGCATTGACCTTCGCCGTCTTCGCGACGCTGGCCTGCTTCGGCATCGGCAACATGACCCAGGGCAACTCGATCGCCGCAAACATGGAAAAGAGCTTCTCCGTGACCCCTTGGGTCACCGGCGCCGTGCTGACCGTGATGGCCATGGTTGTCCTGGTCGGTGGCATCAAGTCCATCGGCAAGGTCACCGCCGCATTCGTGCCGGTCATGATCATCTTCTACGTGGGCGCAGCCATTTACATCCTGATCGCCAACGTCGCAGCCGTCCCGGCGGCCTTCGGCCAGATCTACTCCGAAGCCTTCACCGGTACCTCGGCGGTCGGCGGATTCGCCGGCTCGGTCATCATCATCGCCGTACAGTTCGGTGTGGCCCGCGGCATCTTCTCCAACGAGTCCGGCATGGGCTCGGCAGCCATCGCCGCAGCAGCAGCCCAGACCTCGCACCCGGTGCGTCAGGGCTTGGTGTCCATGACACAGACCTTCATCGATACCATCATCGTGGTCACCTGCACCGGCCTGGTCATCGTGACCACCGGTGTATGGAACCTGCAGGTTGCTGATCCGGATAAGCCGGGATCGTTGATGCAGATCCCGGCGGCGCTGATGACCGGCGAGGCATTCACCAACGGTCTGCCCGGCCAGTGGGGCCACTGGATTGTGACCATTGGCCTGGTCATGTTCGCCTTCTCCACCATCCTGGGCTGGTGCTACTACGGTGAGCGCAACATCGAACGCCTGATCGGACGCCGTGCGGTGATGCCGTTCCGCGTGGCCTTCTCACTGGTCGTCTTCATTGGCTGCACGGTCAAGCTTGAGGTCGTCTGGAACTTCTCCGACATGATGAACGGCTTGATGGCGCTTCCGAACCTGATTGGCCTGCTGATCATGTCCGGACTCATCGTGCGCGAAACCCGCCACTACCTCAAACACGATCCAAAGCTCGAGGCCACGAAGGACGAGATCGAGGCCTTCATGGCAGACCAGGACAGCTGGGCCGAATGGAAGTCCGGCGATGTCGTCGGCTCCAGCCACGCTTACCGCAAGACCGGCAAGCTCTCCGAAGCTGCGGAGCGGCACTAGTTAGTTGCATTGCCAAGTAGTACAGTGACGAAGCCCGTCGCCTTCCCCGAGCAGGGTGGGCGGCGGGCTTCGCTGTTTCCGGCAGGGCGTGACTGTCCGCAACTCAAGGATTCCGGTCATTGATGTGCCTAGTGGCGACGGGGTTGGGCTCGGCGGGGTTGGGTTCGGCGGCGATGGCGTCCGGCCTGGGCCGCGATCACCGCACCGTCTTCCTGCCCGAGCGTAAACCCCTCCGCGGCGGCTGGTTTCCGAGCGCTGCGGGGCATAGGATTCCAGCGCGATGATCGACGGAGATCGTGGGCCCCGGGTCGGATGCAGTCATCGAAACAAGGAACAAGGAACAAGGAGCAAGCGCATGGCCAAATACCTGATTTCATTCCCCGGCAGTGCGATGGACGTCTCGGCCGAGGAGCTTCCCGCGGTTTCGGACGCGTCGCATGCCGTCATCCAGGAGGCCAAGGACGCCGGCGTGTACGACTTCGGCGGCGGGCTGGACGAGGACGCAGCACCCGTCCTGGTAGCGGGTGATGGGTCAGCCGCTCCGGGCGCGTACCCGCAGCACAGGGAGCTCAGCGGCGGCTTCACCGTCTTGGAGGTGGCAACCCGACCGGAGGCGCTGGGCTGGGCCGCGTAGATCGCGGCCGCCTGCCGCTGCGCGCAGGAGGTCCGGAAGTTCGGGTTCGACCCGATGTCCTGACCTCGGCGTCCGGGAGGGTTATCCGCCGGCGAACGGCGGCAGGACGTCGAGCACGTCGGAGTCGTGCAGCACTCGGGAGTGGTCCTGTTCGGAGACCTGGTTGACCAGGAAGCTGGAGCGGCGCAGCACGCCGGCCAGTGAGGGCGCCTTGCGCACCAGTGTGGAGCCCGGTGCCAGCGGCTGTGCCGGGGTTTCCGGATGGAGTTCCTCGGCGAGGTGCACGAGTACGTCGGCCAGAGTCGGGTGCTCCAAGCCCAGTGTGGAGAGCCCGAGTTCCTCCTCCTGACGTCCTGCTGCTGCGGCTGCCGCCGCGAAATACCTGATCTGCACTTATCCTCCGATGGCGCTCATGGAGCGGTCCGATTGTACGAAATCCTTGGAACCCAGCCCCACGTGGTCCATGCCGTGGGCCCGGGGCTTGCCCCACATGGCGGCGCGCCAGCGTTCGCCGACGGCCGTGTCGTCAGAACCGTCGCGCAGCAGCGCGCTCAGGTCCGTTTCCTCGCGGGAGAAGAGGCAGCTCATGACCTTGCCTTCCGCCGTGATGCGAGTGCGGCGGCAGTCGGAGCAGAACGGTTCTGAGACCGAGGCGATGATCCCCACCGCGCCGAGGATCACCTGCGGATCATCAGGGGTGGAGACCATGAAGCGTTCGGCCGGGGCCCCATCGCGCGGGCGCGTATCCGGGCTGAGCAGGAAGCGGGTTTCCAGGTAGCCGCGCAACTGGGCGGCGGTGACCATGTTGTCCTTGCGCCAGGTGTGGTCGGCGTCCAACGGCATCTGTTCGATGAAGCGCAGCTCCAGGCCGCGTTCCAGCGCCCAGGCGAGGAGCTCGGGCGCCTGCACGTCGTTGATCCCGCGCATCAGCACCGCATTGATCTTGACCGGGGCCAGACCGGCGGCCAGTGCCGCATCGATACCCTCGAAGACCGAATCGATGTGGTTGCGGCGGGTCAGCGTGGCGAAGGTTTCGGCATGCAGCGTATCGAGGGAAACATTGATGCGGCTGAGGCCGGCCTCGGCGAGGGCCGCTGCCTTTTTAGCCAGTCCCACGCCGTTGGTGGTCAGCGAGATGGGCAGGTCAGGGTGTTCGGCCCGGACTGCAGCGATGATCTGGGCCAGGTCGACGCGCACCAGTGGTTCCCCGCCGGTGAGGCGCAATTCGCGGATGCCGAGGTCGCGCACGCCGATGCGCACGATCCTCGTGACCTCCTCCAGAGTGAGCAGCTTCGACTTGGGCAGCCAGGCAAGACCATCGGCTGGCATGCAATAGGTGCAGCGGAGGTTGCACTTGTCGATCAGGGAGATGCGCAGATCGGTGGCCTGCCGGCCGAACTTATCGCCCAGCCCGGGGGAGTCGGCCGGGGCGGGTGCCAGGAAGGTGGGGATGCCGAGGCTGATCGGCGCGCGCGCGGCCGGGGTGGTTGGTGCTGTGGTAGGTCCCATTTGTTAAGGGTAGGCCACCGCGGGCAGAGTGATGGCCTCCCCGCTTGCCTGGTCGGCCGCAGGAGTGGATGGCGGGAATAGCGCTTCATGAAACAAATCAGGCGTGACATCTCATCTGCGTGTATATACCGTGTTTACATGACGCAATTGAGGATTTCTGAGGCGGCCCGCTTTCTGGGTGTCAGTGACGATACGGTCCGCAGGATGGTTGAGTCCGGGACGCTGAGTTCCCTGTCCGACTCGTCCGGGCGAGCCGTGATTGACGGCAGCGAGCTTGCCGCCGAACTACGCCGTGCTGCCAGCACTCCGGAAGACCCCGCACGGGTAGCCAGTTCCGCTCGCAACCGCTTCGTCGGGCTGGTCACGGAGGTCATCATGGACAAGGTCATGGCCCAGGTGGAGCTTCAATGCGGGCCGTTCCGCGTCGTGTCGCTAATGAGTAGCGAAGCCGTCAGGGCGCTGGACCTGAAACCGGGAGCCGTTGCCACAGCCGTCATCAAGTCAACAAACGTAATGGTCGAGACAGGAAAACCATGATTTCAAAGAAGGGCGCAACCGCTCTCCGGACCCGCCAGTGCATCGCTGTAGCGGTTCCGCTGCTCGTGGGCCTCGTGCTCGTGACCGGCTGCCAGAGCTCGGCTGCCGGCAACGACACCGGCGGCGCCACCGTGACCTTTTCTGCCGCCGCGTCGCTGACCGACCTGGGCCCGGAGCTGATCTCCGCCTATGGCACCGAAACCGGCAGCAAGGACAAGATCGTGTTGAACATCGGTTCCTCGGCGCAGCTGGTCCAGCAGGCGAACGCAGACAAGGCACCGGACGTGCTGGTCACTGCCGATACCCCGGCCATCGACGGCCTGGATCACTTGGATGAGTTCGACCGGATGGGCGACGTCGCTACCAACAAGCTGGTTCTTGCTGTCCCCGCAACCTCCTCCGTTGACTCCGCGGCCGAACTGCCCGCGGACGCCACGGTGGCGCTGTGTGCGCCGAGCGTCCCGTGTGGCCGTGCGGCAAACAGCTACCTGGAATCCAGGGGACTGAAACTGGCCAGATCCAGCGAGGAGGACAACGTCCGTGCGGTGCTCACCAAGCTCACCTCCGGACAGGTCGATGCCGGTTTCGTCTATGCCACGGATGCCGCGGCCGCGGGGGACAAGGTGAAGGCGATTATGCTGGACGGACTGGCACCGAACGTCTACCCGCTGCTGGTCGCCAAGACCGCTCCGGCCGGTGCCATGGAGTTCGCGCACTGGCTTGAGGGAGACAGCGCCGGGGCCCTGTTCGAGCAGGCCGGCTTCGAGCGGCCGTGACCGGCCGCGAACATTTCTCCCCGCGGCTGAGGAGGGCCACCACTCCCGGGTGGCTGTGGGTTCCGTCGCTGCTGGCTCTGGCTTTCCTCGCCGGACCGCTGATCGCCCTGGGTGCGGCAGCCGACTGGGGGCGGCTGGGCGGGCAGCTGACAGACCCGAGCACCCGCGAGGCGCTGTGGCTCTCACTGCGGACCTCCACCGTGTCCACCGGGCTCTGCCTGGCACTGGGAATACCGCTGTCGGTGTTGCTCTCGCGGCTGCACGGACCGCTGCTGCAATTGATGCGCGGAGTGCTGCTGATACCGCTGGTGCTCTCTCCCGTGGTCTCGGGCCTGGCCCTGCTGTATTTCTGGGGCCGGCGAGGCACGCTGGGTGGTTGGCTGGAATCCATGGGCTGGGGCGTCGGGTTCAGCCCAGCGGCCGTCGTGCTCGTGCAGGTGTTCGTGTCATTGCCCTTTTTCGTGGTCGCGGCGCTGAGCAGCATCGAATCGGTGGATGCCAACCTCGAGCTCTCGGCGGCCAATGCCGGGGCCAATGCGGCGCAGATCGTCCGCTACATCACACTTCCGCTAGCGGCACCGGGCATCATCGTGGGAACGCTGCTGGCGTTCGCCCGTTCGCTGGGCGAATACGGTGCCACGATCACGTTCGCCGGTTCGGTAGCCGGAGAAACCAGGACCCTGCCGCTGCAGATCGAATTGGCGCTGAATTCAAACGCTCCATCGTCCGCCGTCGGCATCTCGATCATGCTCGTCGGGCTCTACCTGCTGGTGCTCATCGCGGCCGGAGCCGGGGTGCAGCGGATCTTCGGCCGCCGCTCCTGAAACCAACCGATTCCCGCCCCGACGGGACCCCGGCTTTAGGATGGGAATCATGACCCCCAGTTTCCGGCGAACAGTCGCCGAACATCAAGAGGCAGTTTCGGCGTTGTTGGAGCCGGTCCTGACCGGGCTCGGGAGCGAAACGCTCATGCTAAGCCGGGCACTGCACCGCACCCTGGACGCCGACGTTGTCGCACCGCGCCAGCTCCCCCCGTTCGATAACTCGCAGATGGACGGCTACGCGGTCAGGACGGCGGACCTGGCAGCCGGCCTGCCGCTCGGGGTAGGGCGGCCGATCGCCGCTGGCAGCATGCCCGAGCCGCTCGAATCCGGACAGGCGGCACCGATCATGACCGGGGCGCCGATACCCGAGGGTGCCGACGCCGTGGTCCCGATCGAGGCCGCCGAGCCGTCGGCCTTCCCCGGTTTCGTCGGCGACCGGCAGCCCTACGTGCCGGGAACCACCGTGTTGCTCCCGGCCGTGGTTGCCCCCGGCAGCTACATCCGGACCCGTGGCAGCGACGTGCTGACCGGGCAGCCGCTGCTTCCTGCCGGAACCCGGCTGGGCCCGGCGCAACTGGGCCTGCTGGCGGGACTGGGCATCGAATCTGTCACCGTACGGGTCCGTCCCCGCGCGCTGCTGCTGTCCACCGGTGATGAACTGGCGGCCCCCGGAGCGGACCTTGCCCCCGGGCAGATCCATGATGCCAACACCACCATGCTTTCCGCCGCACTGCTGGAGGCCGGCTGGGACGTGGAGGGTACCGACATCGCCATCGATGATGCCCGGTCATTCACCGAAGCGCTGGCTCGGCGGCTCGCCGGGGCAGGGCAAGCGTCGGCGGAACGCCGGGGGACCCCCGATCTGGTCCTGACCAGCGGCGGCATCAGCCAAGGCGCCTTCGAGGTGGTCAAGCTGGCACTTGCCGCCCATGGCGTGGAATTCGGTTCGGTGGCGATGCAGCCCGGCGGCCCGCAGGGGGCCGGCCTGCTCGCGCTGCCCGGAACCGCTGAAGTGCCCCTGCTCGCGTTCCCCGGCAACCCGGTCAGCAGCTACGTCAGCTGGGAAGTGTTCCTGCGCCCGGCCTGCTGCGCATATCTGGGCCTGCCAGCCCGCCGCATGCTGTCCCTCCCGCTGGCTTCGGGGCTCGCCTCCCCGCACGGCCGCGAACAATACCGCCGGGCCACGCTCGTTGCCGATGCCGTGTCGCTGACCGGCGGTGAAAGTTCCCACTTGCTCGGGTCCCTGGCCCAATCCAATGCCCTGATCCGGATCCCCGCGCACACCACCTCCGTGGCGCCCGGGGAAATGATCGACGTTCTCTTGATCGGAGATGCCGCATGAACGTGCAAGATCCCGGAGCCCCGGCGCTCTCCCACGTCCGCGAGGACGGCAGCGCCCACATGGTCGATGTCTCGGCCAAAACCGAAACCAGCCGCCAGGCCACGGCCCAGGCCGTGCTGCGCACGCGACCGGAAATTATTGGTTTGATCACCGACGGAACCCTGCCCAAGGGGGACGCGCTGGCCGTGGCCCGGGTCGCGGGGATCATGGGTGCTAAGAAGACTCCCGAATTGATCCCGTTGTGCCACCCGCTGCCGATTTCCAAGGTCACCATCGACTTCGAGCCCGATGCCGTGGCCGGTACGGTGCGCATCCTCGCCACGGTGAAGACCCGTGGCGTCACCGGCGTCGAAATGGAGGCGCTCAGCGCCGCCAGCATCGCCGCGCTGACGCTGTACGACATGCTCAAGGCAGTGGACAAGCACGCCTCCATCGGAGGCATCCTGGTCCTGGCGAAATCCGGGGGCAAATCCGGTGACTGGTCCATTGAACCATCGACCGAAGGGGAAAATCGGTGAGCGCCTGCGAACCCGGCGCCGCGCCGCGCCGCGCCTGCATCCTGATTGCCTCGACTCGTGCCGCCACCGGCATCTACCAGGACGCCAGCGCGCCGGTGATCACCGACTGGCTGAACGAGCACGGCTTCGAGGTGGCCTCCTCGGTGGTCGTCCCCGACGGACCCGCCGTGGGGTCCACCCTGCGCGGCATGCTGCTCGGTGCCCCGGCCATGATCATCACCAGCGGGGGAACGGGGCTCAGCCACGACGACGTGACACCGGAGGAAACGCGGGTCCTGCTCGAACGCGAGATCCCCGGCATCATGGAGGCAATCCGTGCCGCCGGTGCCGCCAAGACCCCGATGGCGGCGCTCTCGCGCGGACATGCGGGTACCGTCGGTAAGACCTTTGTCATCAACCTGCCCGGCTCCCCGGGCGGGGTCATGGACGCCCTGGGCGTGCTGGACCCCATCATCACGCACCTGTGCGACCAGTTGGAGGGTGGACATGGCCACTGATCAGAACCCGGCAACCATCGTCCACGCGGCAGTCAGCAGCGTGCCCATCGACGCCGACACGGCCTGGACCGCGGTGGAGACGGACACCACCGGTGCGGTCGTGACCTTCGGGGGTGTGGTGCGCAACCACGATGGGGGGCGCGACGTCACCCGGCTGACCTACACCGCCCATCCCACGGCGAATGCCACGATGCGTGAGCTGGCCGAACAGGTAGCCTCCCGCCACCCCGGCACCCGGCTGTGGGTGGCCCACCGGATCGGCGAGCTCGCCATCGGCGACAGCGCGTTGATTGCGGCGGCGGCCAGCTCCCACCGGGGCGAGGCGTTCGACGCCTGCCGCGACCTGGTCGAAACCGTCAAGCACGGGATTCCGGTCTGGAAGGAGCAGTTCTTCGCCGACGGCGACACCGAATGGGTGGGGAGCGCCTGATCCCGATATCCTAGGAACCATGAGTGCACCACTGAAAGTCGCCGTCATCGGCGCGTCCGGACGAATGGGAGCCGAAGCCGTCAAGGCCGTCTCCGCCGCCACCGACATGGAACTGGTCGCGGCGCTGGGTCGCGGCGACAGCCTCGAGGCGATCCTCGAGGCGGGCGCCACGCACGTGGTGGACCTGAGCATTCCGGCCAGCACCGAGGCAAACGTCCGTTTTGCCGTCGAGCACGGGCTGCACGCAGTGGTCGGAACCACCGGGTGGGACGATGCCAAGCGCGATTCGCTGGGGGCGCTTCTTGCCGCCCATCAAGGCACCGGGGTGCTCATCGCGCCAAACTTCGCACTGGGCTCGGTGCTGGCCAGCGCCTTCGCCGCCTCGGCTGCACGCTACTTCGAATCGGTGGAGATCATCGAGCTGCACCATCCCAACAAGGTTGACGCCCCCTCCGGCACAGCCGTGCGCACCGCCGAACTGATAGCAGCGCAACGCGCCGCGGCCGGCGTGGCGCCGAGCCCCGACGCCACCGAAACCCAGCTCGAGGGAGCCCGTGGCGCCGTGGTCGATGGCATCCACGTGCACTCGGTGCGCCTGCGCGGCTTGGTTGCCCACCAGGAGGTCCTGCTCGGCGGGCCGGGTGAACAGCTCACGTTGCGACATGACTCCTACGACCGCGCCTCCTTCATGCCCGGCGTCCTGCTGGGTTTGCGCACCGTGGCATCGCGCCCCGGGTTGACCTACGGCCTTGACGGCTACCTCGAGTTGGGACGCTAAACGATCATGAAAACCAAGATCTGGGTCGGGGCCATTATTGCCCTGTTCGTGTTCTACATCGTCGCCTCCTTCTCCTCCTCGCTGCGCTTCCTGCAGGCTGAGGAGCCGATGGCGAAGGCCATCGGCGCCGCGGCACTCGTGTTGCCGATCATCGCCGTTTGGATTCTGATCCGCGAGGTGCTTTTCGGCACCCGCACCCAGCACATGGCCAAAATCCTGGAATCCGAGGGCCTGCTGCCCGAGGACAACCTTGAGCGCACCCCGTCGGGACGCATCGTGAAGGCTGCGGCCGATGCCGACTTCGTCCAGTACAAAGAAGAGGCCGAGGCCAACCCGGAGTCCTGGCGTTCCTGGCACCGCCTGGCCCTGGCCTATGACGCGTCCGGTGACCGTCGGCGAGCCCGTGAATCCATGCGCACGGCGATCGGTTTCTACCTGAAATCCAGCGACAAGTAGCGCACCAAGCGCCAGGAAAAGAAGCACCGGCACCCGGGGTCGCCTCAGTCGAGGCGGCCCCGTTGGCTTACGGCGGAGGGTGCCGAAGCCGCGGAACGCGCCACGGCATGGACCGCGGACTCGAGCGGTCCACGGCGCCCCAGCAGCCGCAGCAGCAACCCGAAGGCAAGTGCTGCCGCGACGTAGATGGCGAAATGCGTCGTGGCTGAAAGCCCGGATTCCCCGACGGGGACCAGGTGCAGCGCCAGCAGATGCGCCGAGTAAAGGGTTAGCGTCGCCGATCCGGCACCGGCCAGCGGCCACAACAGCACCATGGCCCTGCCCCGGCCCGTCGCGGAGAGGGCCATGGCCAGCAACTGGCAGGCCCCCAGCACGGCAACGGCGGTTCCGGCGACCAGCAGCACATCGAGCAGTGAGCCGGAATGGGGTGCGGCGATGGCTTGGAACCACTCGCTGTTCCCCACCCCACCGAGATGCTGGCCGGTGCGCAGATGGGTTGGCAGCGCCGCCGGATCCCCGTCGGTGGCCCGGGCCAGTGATCCCAACGCACCCGGAAGCCCGAGCAGCAGGTCCGAAGCCAGCCGGGCACCTGCTGCCAGCACCGTCCCGCAGCACAGCAGCAGGACCGCCGTTGCCGGGCGGTTCAGCCTGAGCCGGCCCAGGAACAGGCCCAACAAGATGAACCCGGTCCACAACAGCACCGGATAGAAGCCACCCAGCAGCAGGTCCCCGGCAAACGACGCCGGGTCGGCCAGGTCGGTGAAACCCGGCGATCCGTCCAACCGGCCGGGGGAGAGCAGCGTATCAAGGCCCGCCAGTAGCCACGGGGCAAGCAACAGCCAGCCGACGGCCCAGCGGGCCAGCGCCCGGGCTCCGAGGCCCAGGAACGGCAGCGTCACGATGAACAGTAAACCGTAGTGCGCCAGGATGATTGCCACCGGAACATCCAGCGCCGCCAGCCCCAGCCCCAGCACGGCGATGATTCCCGCGCGCGCGGCAACCGAGCGGCGAACCACCGCCAACCGGGCCCGGGCAAGTGGAACCGCACCCCCGGCCAGCAACCCCAAACCGGTGCCCGCCAGCACGGCGAAAAGAGTGGAGGCCTTGCCAGCAAACCACAGTGCGGCCCAAGTGGGTTCCGGCACCCCGCCGGGCCCCGGGCTCTCCAACGGCAGCAGGTGCACTGCGACCATGCCCAGCAGGGCCAGGCCCCGGGCCACGTCGATGCCCGGGATCCGGGCCCGCGGACCGGGATCTCGGCCCAGGACGGAAGTCGGTTCCGGGAGGGGTGATCTCATGCCATCCAGCGTATCGGGGAGTCGGTGCCGGGCCGGTCACGATGCGGGAGCCGCCGCGCCACCGGGTAACCTTGATCCCATGGCTGATTCTGCATTGAGCACCTCCGGAACCGAATACACGTTTGGAACGGTCCTCACCGCGATGGTGACCCCGTTCAAGGACAATGGCGACGTCGACTACGTCGCCGCGGCCGCACTGGCCACCAAGCTCGTCGACGACGGCTGCGACGGCCTGGTCGTCACCGGCACCACGGGTGAGACCTCCACGCTCACGGACGAGGAAAACCTCGGCATGTTCTCCGCCGTGCTCGACGCCGTCGGGGACCGTGCCAAGGTCATCGCCGGCACAGGCACCAACGACACCCGCCACTCCATCTCGCTGTCCACCCGCGCAGCGGCGCTGGGCGTGCACGGACTGCTGCTGGTCACCCCGTACTACAACAAGCCCTCGCAGGCCGGCGTCAAGGCCCACTTCGAGGCCATCGCTAACGCAGCGAAGCTGCCGGTCATGATCTACGACATCCCGGGACGTACCGGCATCGCCATCAGCACCGAGACGATCATCGAGCTTTCGGCCAACGAGTACATCGTGGCGCTGAAGGACGCGAAGGCCGACTTCATGGCTACCACCCGCGTGCTGGCCGAAACCGACCTGGACGTCTACTCGGGCGACGACGGGCTGACCCTGCCGCTGATGGCCGCGGGGGCCGTCGGCGTCGTCTCGGTAACGGCCCACGTCGCCACGGCCCAGTACCGCGCCATGGTCGATGCGATGCACGCCGGCGACCTGGCCACCGCCCGCCGGCTGCACTTCGAGCTGGACCCGATCCAGCGCGCCGTGATGACCCACATCCAGGGCGCCGTCGCCGCGAAGACCGTCCTGCACTGGCAGGGCGTGCTGACCAACAACGTCGTCCGCCTGCCGCTGGTCACCCCGACCGAAGCGGAACTCGAGCCCGTCCGCGCCGACCTGCGCGCCGCCGGGTGGGACCTCTAGGAAGGCTGTAGCCATCATGGGAGTTACTCCGGTGGACATCGCGGAGCCCTCGCTGCTGGGCCCGCCGCCGGCACTTGAGCGCGGAACGCTGCGCATCGTGCCACTTGGCGGCCTGGCGGAGATCGGCCGGAACATGGCCGTCTTCGAAATCGATTCGAAACTGTTGATCATCGACTGCGGGGTGCTCTTCCCGGAGGAGTTCCAACCCGGCGTGGATGTCATCCTGCCCGACTTCAGCTACATCAAGGACCGCCTCGACGACGTGCTCGGCGTCGTGCTCACGCATGGCCACGAGGACCACATCGGCGCCGTCCCGTACTTGCTGCGGCTCAAGAAGGACATCCCGCTGATCGGGTCCCGGCTCACCCTGGCACTGGTCGAGGCGAAGCTCGCCGAACACCGGATCACGCCCTTCACCCTCACCGTGAAGGAGGAACAGGTCGAGAAGATCGGCCCGTTCGAACTCGAATTCATCGCCGTGAACCACTCCATCCCCGACGCGCTGGCGGTGTTCATCAGAACCGCGGCCGGCACCGTGCTGCACACCGGCGACTTCAAGATGGACCAGCTGCCGCTGGATGGGCGCATCACCGACCTGCGCCACTTCGCCCGGCTCGGCGAGGAAGGCGTGGACCTGTTCATGCCCGACTCGACGAACGCCGACGTGCCCGGCTTCACCACGGCCGAAAAGGAAATCGGACCGGTGCTGCAGGGGCTCTTCGGCCACGCCGACAAGCGCATCATCGTCGCCTCCTTCTCCTCGCACATCCACCGGGTGCAGCAGGTGCTCGACGCGGCGCAGATGCATGGGCGCAAGGTGGCTTTCATCGGCCGCTCGATGGTGCGCAACATGGGCATCGCGGCGAAACTCGGCTATCTCAAGGTTCCCGAGGGCTTGGTGATCGACATCAAGGAAGCCGACGCGCTGCCCGACGAACAGGTCGTGCTGATGTCCACCGGTTCGCAGGGCGAGCCGATGGCGGCGCTCTCGCGCATGGCCACCGGTGACCACCGGATTCAGATCGGCACCGGGGACACAGTGATCCTCGCCTCATCGCTGATTCCCGGCAATGAGAACGCCGTCTTCCGGGTGATCAACGGGCTGATGCGCATGGGCGCCGAGGTGATCCACAAGGGCATGGCCAAGGTGCACGTCTCGGGCCACGCTGCCGCGGGCGAACTGCTCTACTGCTACAACATCCTCAAGCCGGCCAACGTGATGCCGGTGCATGGGGAAACCCGGCACCTGATCGCCAACGGCAAGCTTGCCGTCGAATCCGGAGTGCCCCGGCAGAACGTGCTGCTCACCGAGGACGGCTATGTCGTCGACCTCGTGGCCGGGACGGCGTCCATCGTCGGCCAGGTCGACTGCGGCTACGTCTATGTCGACGGCAATAAGGTCGGCACCATCACCGACGACGACCTCAAGGACCGGGTCACCCTGGGTGAGGAGGGTTTCATCTCGGTGATCTCCGTCGTCAACCGACGCACCGGCACCATCGTCTCGGGACCGGACATCCACGCCCGCGGCGTGGCGGAGGACGATTCGGTGTTCGAGGAGATCAAGCCGAAGATCGCCGAGGCCCTGGCCGAGGCGGTGCGGAACAATCCCGGACACACCACGCACCAGCTCCAGCAAGTAGTCAGGCGCGTGATCGGGGCCTGGGTGGCACGCAAGTTGCGCCGCCGCCCGATGATCGTCCCGGTGGTCCTGGAAGTCTGACCCGGCGCACCACGGCATGACCGGCGCCCGCTTTCCGGCTCCCGCCGGAGGGCGGGCTTCTTCGTGCGCCTCCACCTGCCTGTTGCCGCGTTCCGGTAACCTAGCGGGTATGGCCACCCGAACTTCCTCCGGCCAGTCGAAGTCCTCCGGACGTCCCACGACTGGCACCTCAGCGTCCCGATCCAAGGGCACAGGCACCTCCACGCCCCGAGGAAAGAAGCCCGTGGTGCCCGAAATCCCCGACGTGCCGCTGCCGCTGCGCATGGTGCGCGGAGCGTGGATGGGCATCGCCCGGGTCGTCGGTGGCGCCTTCCGGAAGATCGGGCACGACGTGCACCCGGAGTACGGGATCCGCCGCGACGGGACCGGGCTCTTCCTGGTCATCATCGCCGTGATCGTCGCCAGCGTCGAATGGTGGGGGCTGCGCGGGATCGGCTGGTACGGCGGCTTCGTGCACTCGGTCGCCGGCGGCACGTTCGGCTTCATGGCCACCGTGCTGCCGATCGTCCTGCTGCTCGGAGCCATCAGGCTCTTCCGCTGGCCCGAGGACTTCCGGGCCAACAACCGCATCGGCATCGGGCTGGCGCTGGGTACCGTGGCCGGTTCCGGCATAGCCGCCGTCGCCGGCGGAATGCCTCCAATCAACGCGCCCTTCGATGAGCTCTGGAACGCCGGCGGCGTGATCGGCTTCCTGGTCACCGCCCCGTTTGCCGCTCTGCTGAAGTACTGGGGCACGCTGATCCTGATGATCGGCCTGCTGTTCCTGGCGTTGATGATCACCACAGCAACGCCGTTCAGGCACATCGGTTCGCGACTGCGCGAGGCCTACGAGCGGCTTATGGGCCAGCGCTCGGACGCGCCGGCCGGATCGGTCACGGGAGAGCACGACCAGAGTTACCTCTATGACACCGAGGTCCCGGTGAAGAAGCCACGCCGCAAGCGGAGCCTCTTCGGCCGCGACAAGGACGCCGACGCCACCACGGCGCTCGATGAACTGGGCTACACCGGCGACCAGGCCTACGACACGGCCGTGATCGGCGACCACGACTACGCCGAAGCGGCCGACTACGAGCCCGAAGACATCGAGCCGGCGGAACCGGCAATCCGCCCCGGCGTGCGCCGTCCCACTAAGGCCGAACGCGACATGGCCGAGGTCATGGCAGCCGTCGGGCTGGGAGGGGAGGCCGAACCTGCCACCGAGGCCATGGCCGTCATCCCGGACCCCGACGCCACCACGGTGGTGCCGAGGATCCCCAACGTTGCCCCACGCATGCCCGAAACCCCGCTGCCCCCGATCCCGCAGCGCACCGAACAGCTCCAGCTCTCCGGAGACGTGACCTACACGCTGCCGCAGTCCGACTACCTGCCCGCCGGCCCGCCCTCGAAGGAACGTTCCGAGGCAAACGACGCCATCGTCGCTGCACTGACCGACACGCTGAACCAATTCAATGTCGACGCGCAGGTCACCGGCTTCAGCCGTGGGCCAACGGTCACCCGGTACGAGATCGAACTCTCCCCGGGCACCAAGGTCGAACGAGTCACCGCTCTCGCGAAGAACATCTCCTACGCCGTCGCCTCCTCCGACGTGCGCATCCTGTCCCCGATCCCGGGCAAGAGCGCCATCGGCATCGAAATCCCGAACGCCGACAAGGAAATCGTCGCCCTGGGCGATGTGTTGCGCAGCCACAACGCCCGCAAGACCGACCATCCGATGGTCATGGGGGTGGGCAAGGACGTCGAGGGCGGCTTCGTCGTGGCCAACCTGGCCAAGATGCCTCACCTGCTCGTGGCCGGTGCCACCGGTGCCGGCAAGTCCTCGTTCGTGAACTCGATGATCACCTCGATCCTGATGCGCGCCACGCCCGACGAGGTGCGCATGGTCATGGTCGACCCCAAGCGCGTGGAACTCACCGCCTACGAGGGTGTCCCGCACCTGATCACCCCCATCATCACCAACCCGAAGAAGGCGGCCGAGGCGCTGCAGTGGGTGGTGAAGGAGATGGACACCCGCTACGACGACCTGGCCAACTTCGGCTTCAAGCACGTGGACGACTTCAACAAGGCAGTCCGCGCCGGCAAGGTCATTCCGCCCGAGGGTTCCAAGCGGGTCATGAAGACCTACCCGTACCTGCTGGTCATCGTCGATGAGCTCGCCGACCTGATGATGGTCGCCCCGCGCGACGTCGAGGACTCGATCGTGCGCATCACCCAGCTCGCCCGTGCCGCGGGCATCCACCTGGTACTGGCCACCCAGCGTCCCTCCGTGGACGTGGTCACCGGACTGATCAAGGCCAACGTGCCCTCGCGCATGGCCTTCGCCACCTCATCGGTCACCGACTCCCGCGTGGTACTTGATCAGCCCGGCGCGGAGAAGCTGCTGGGCCAGGGTGACGCGCTCTTCCTGCCCATGGGCCAGTCCAAGCCAATGCGCGTGCAGGGCGCCTGGGTCACCGAATCGGAGATCCACCGCGTCGTCGAGCACGTCAAGGGCCAGCTCGCCGCCGAATACCGCTCAGACGTTGCAGTCGAGGCGCCGAAGAAGCAGATCGAAGACGACATCGGAGACGATCTTGAGCTGCTGCTCCAGGCCACGGAACTGGTTGTCACCACGCAATTCGGGTCCACCTCGATGCTCCAGCGCAAGCTGCGAGTGGGCTTCGCGAAGGCTGGCCGGCTGATGGACCTGCTCGAATCCCGAGGCGTCGTGGGGCCCTCCGAGGGTTCCAAGGCCCGCGACGTCCTGGTCAAACCCGATGACCTGCCGGCTGTGCTTGCCGCAATGCGCGGGGACGAGGCGGCCGCCGAGGACGTCGTCCCGACGGCCGTGGAGGCGGCCCTGGCGGAGAACGCCAACGCGAACCACTACGGAGTGGACTTGGTGGCGCAGGATCTGGACAACAGGGAACAGGCGGTCGACTACTTTGACGGGGACGACGAGGGCGGTAGCGAGGACGCCTGGAACCTCACCGGAAGGTAGCCTTGTCAGGTGACTGATCAAACCCCGGCTCCCGGCCAAGCGCCCGTGCCGAACCTCAATATCGCCAATGTGCTCACGACGCTGCGCATCATCATGGTGCCGTTCTTCGTCTGGGCGTTGCTGGCAGACGGGCAGGAGTACGGCTGGTTGCGCTGGGTGGCCTTCGGGCTGTTCGCGCTGGCCATCTATACCGACAAGCTCGACGGGGACCTGGCCCGCAGCCGGAATCTGATCACCAGCTTCGGCAAGATAGCTGACCCGATTGCGGACAAGTTGCTGACCGGCTCAGCGCTCGTAGTGCTCTCCTGGATAGGCGAGCTGCCCTGGTGGATCACCATTCTCATCCTGGTCCGCGAATGGGGCATCACGGCCCTGCGCTTCGCCGTGATCAGGTACGGGGTGATGGCCGCATCGCGCGGCGGCAAGCTCAAGACGGTGCTGCAGGCCATCGCCATCCTGCTCTACCTGCTGCCCTGGTCCCAGACGGTGCCGTGGCTGGGTGGCGTGGCATTTATCGTGATGCTCATTGCCTTGGCGGCCACGCTGGTTACCGGAGCAGACTACGTCGTCAAGGCGCTGGCGCTGCGATCGCGCACGCTGACCAAACGCAAGGGCACGGGAAACTAGCATGGTGGGCTCCCCGGTGAACGCGGCGCGGCCAGTAGATCCTGCACAGCGGATCGTGGAGGCTGCTGGTGCGCACGCACTGAGCGTGGCAACAGCCGAGTCGTTGACCGCCGGGTTGGTGGCGGCACGTATCGCCGACGTCCCGGGGGCCTCCGCCGTCCTGCGTGGGGGAGTGATCTCTTATGCGAACGAGGTCAAGGAACGGCTGCTGGGCGTCGACGCGGACCTGCTCGATCGAGCCGGTTCGGTGGATGGCGAGGTGGCACGGCAGATGGCCGTCGGGGCGCTGAGCGCCTGCGGTGCCGTGGTGGCGGTTTCCACCACGGGGGCCGCCGGCCCGAGCCCCCACGATGGCAAGCCCGTCGGCACGGTGTTCGTGGGTTACGCCGACGCGGCGGGCAGCGGGTTCACTGAATTCCATTTCGCCGGCGACCGCGTCTCGATCCGGAATCAAGCATGTGACGAGGCGTTGCGAATTCTCGCGGACCACCTTGAGGGTTAGGTCACATTCAGTGACAATTCAATGCACTTCCAGTGAGTTTGCCCTAAATAGCATCTCCGTGTGGCAATTCGGGGTCGGCTGTGGTTAGGGTGGTTCTGCGGGAACAAAATTGAAACCCCGTGAGTTGAAGAAGTAGACGGGCACAAAAAGCGGCCCGCACCAACCGCCCCACAAGGCACATGGACCGGAGAAACAAAGACAATGCACATGGTCAAGCAACCCGTATCGGTAAACGGTGTGGTCCGGTGGCGCGATGTGGGTCTGGCGAACGAGGTCCGACGCGAGCAGGAGGAGCGCAAAATGGTAGTCCTTCGACACGAGATTGGCGACGTCTTGCGAGACGTCCGCCAGCGCCAGGGTCGTACGCTGCGCGAGGTTTCACACAGCGCCCGCGTTTCCCTCGGGTATCTCTCAGAGGTCGAGCGCGGCCAGAAGGAGGCATCCTCCGAGTTGCTCTCCTCGATCTGCTCAGCCTTGGAGATCCCGATTTCCATCATGCTCCGCGAAGTCAGCGACCGCGTCGCCATCGCCGAGGGAATCATCATTCCCGACACGGTTCCGGTGGAACTGGCCAGCGAATTCGCCGGTGACATCCCCGTTGAGCTGCCGGCCTCGCTAGCGAGCCGCATGGCGCCGAGCCACTAGGCATATACCTACCCCCCCCGACGGGGAACCGGCCGGTGTCCGGTTCCCGTGGAAAACGGCCACCTCGCAGATGTCTTGATCTGCGCAGGTGGCCGTTTTCGCATCTACCCGAGGCTGCTCCCCTAGGCCTGCTGGTCCCGGTGGCCGCGATAGGATTCGTTGAGTTTGGTCAGCAGGCGGCCGAGGTCTGCCAACTCGGAGTCGTCCCATTCCTCGAGGATCCCGTGGAAGATCTCCCGCCGGGCGCCCTGGGCGGCGGTGAGCTTGTCGAGTCCCGAAGGTGTCAGCGAGAGGGCCTGGGCGCGGCCGTCCGATGGATCGGCCGTTTTGGACACCACGCCCAGCTTTTCCAGCATGCTGATCTGGCGGCTCAACGAGGGCTTCCCGACTCCGATCTCGGTGGCGAGTTCGGTCAGCCGCAGTTGGCCGCACCGCTGCAGGGTTGCCAAGAGGCCGTAGGCTCCCGGTTCGATGTCGGGGTGGACGCGGCGGGCTATCTGGTGCGCGTTGGAGCGCGACTGGCGCCAGAGGAGGCTCAGCTGGTCTTCCAGTACGCCGATGTCGTCGTTTCGATCAGCCGGGGGTGCCGGGTGGCGTAGTTCATTCATGGTTAAAGCTTATGCGCCGGGGGTGGGCTCGGAGGCGTATCGCCAAGGGCATAGCGCGAGTTGTTGGTTGTTGCAGTTGCCGCCTGCTGGGCATGGAAGAATTGAGCTGTGCGAAATAGTGAATTCTGGCGGCTCATGGAAGACGAATTCGGCCCAGGCTATGCCCGGGTGCTGGCCTCGAGCCTCGCCCTGACCAAGCTCGGCGGCGACACCGCTGAGGCGGCGCTGAGGCGCGGCATCCGTCCTAAGGCGATTTGGCTCGAGGTCTGCGAAATGCAGGACGTGCCAATGGAGCGGCGTTTGGGTCGAGATCTGCCGTTGAAGGAATGAATATACGAAGAAACACCCGAGCATATTCGAAGATCTGTTCGTAAGGGTGTATTCTCGTCACTAAGAGTTCGCGGAGTTTCGACTCCGGTTTTCCACAAGGTGCCTCTGGGCCCGGCAAAATGTCGGAGTGCTGGCATAACCTTCAGGGAAGAATGAATAACGGCCGCAAGGCTCCAAACAACCGAGGTGAATGATGGCTGCAGCAAACGACCGCGAGAAGGCCCTGGAAGCGGCGCTCGCCCAAATCGATAAGCAGTTCGGCAAGGGTTCGGTCATGCGTCTGGGTGACAAGGCCATCGTCCCGACTGCCGTGATTCCCACCGGCTCGGTTGCGCTGGACCTCGCCCTGGGCATCGGTGGACTGCCGCGAGGCCGCGTCGTCGAAATCTACGGACCGGAATCCTCGGGTAAGACGACCGTGGCGCTGCACGCGGTGGCTAACGCGCAGAAGCTGGGCGGCATTGCTGCGTTCATCGATGCCGAGCACGCGCTTGATCCGGAATATGCCAAGAAGCTGGGCGTCGATACCGACGCGCTGCTGGTCTCCCAGCCGGATACCGGCGAGCAGGCCCTGGAAATCATGGACATGCTGGTGGGCTCGGGCTCCATCGACATCGTCGTGATCGACTCCGTTGCCGCACTGGTACCTCGTGCCGAAATCGAAGGCGACATGGGCGATAGCCACGTCGGCCTGCAGGCGCGCCTGATGAGCCAGGCCCTGCGTAAGATCACCGGCCGCCTGGCCCAGACCAAGACCACGGCGATCTTCATCAACCAGCTGCGTGAAAAGATCGGCGTGTTCTTCGGCAGTCCGGAGACTACGACCGGCGGCAAGGCGCTGAAGTTCTACGCGTCGATCCGCATCGATGTCCGCCGCATCGAAACGCTGAAGGAAGGCACCAACGCCGTCGGTAACCGCACCCGTGCCAAGATCGTCAAGAACAAGATGGCCCCGCCCTTCAAGCAGGCCGAATTCGACATCATCTACGGCCAGGGCATTTCCCGTGAGGGTGGCCTGATCGACATGGGTGTCGAGCACGGCTTCGTGAAGAAGTCCGGCGCCTGGTTCACCTACGACGGAGACCAGCTGGGCCAGGGCAAGGAAAATGCGCGTAAGTTCCTGCGCGACAACCCGGATCTGACCGACGAGCTGGAACGCCAGATCAAGGACAAGCTGGGCATTGGTCCGAACTCCGGGATCATTGACGAGGGCGATGACTCGCTGCGCGTCGTGGGTACGGACTCCTGATTCCTTGAACGAATTGCACGCTCCGAAGCGGCCAACCGACACCCCGCAGGGTGCCGGTTGGCCGCTTTCGGCGTTTCCCGCCACCGGGGACGACAGCTGGGGCTCACCTGATCAAATTCCCGGCTGGGCCGATACTCCCGAAGCTCACCAAGCCCAGCCGCTGGAGCCGACTTCTGCACCGGAGTGGGCACCGCGGGGCACCGGCGGCCATCCGTCAGGGAAGAAGCGGGCCCGCACCTCCGGGTTTGGTTCCGGGCCGGCGGGTGGCCAGAGGCGCAAGACCGGCGGGGAGACGAGCGCCGAAACAGTGGAACGCCGCAGGACGCCCCAGTCCGAAATCGACCCCGCGTCCCAGGCCCGGGACATCGTGCTGCGTCAGCTCACGGCATCTGCCAAGAGCCGGGACCAGCTGCGCAGGAAGCTCGCCGAAAAGGAGATCCCCGAGGATATCGCCGAGCAGGTCCTTGACCGTTTCGAGGAAGTGAACCTGGTCGACGATACGGCTTTTGCCGACGCCTGGGTTCGTGGACGAGCCCGCAGCCGCGGACTGGCCCGCAGCGCGATCCGCCGCGAGCTGCGCCAAAAGGGGATCGACGACGAGCAGGCTGAGGAAGCGCTGGAGCAGCTTACCGACGAGGATGAGGCGCAAACGGCCAGGGAGCTGGTGGACAAGAAGCTGCGCTCTCCCTCCATGGGCGCGGACCGCGAGAGGGAAGTGCGACGGCTCGTGGGGATGCTGTGCCGCAAGGGATACGGCCCCGGGCTGGCGTTCAGGATCGTCGGCGAGGCCTGGGACGAAACGTATTCCGCACAGTACTAGGAAGACCGGGTCCTGACCCGTGATTGGGTAACCTTGAAAGGTGACTCATCCCAGCCCAGCCTCCGAGAAGCAAACCAACGCCAGCCCCCGCACCTACGAGGTGCGGACCTATGGTTGCCAAATGAACGTCCACGACTCCGAGCGGCTCTCCGGGCTGCTTGAGGCCGCCGGACTGGTAGCCAAAGACGAGAGGGAACCGATTGCCGACGTCGTGGTCTTCAACACCTGCGCAGTGCGGGAGAACGCGGACAACAAGCTCTACGGGAACCTGGGCCTGTTGGCCAAGGTCAAGGAAGCCCGCCCGGGCATGCAAATTGCCGTCGGCGGCTGCCTTGCGCAGAAGGACCGAGAGACCATCCTGAGAAAGGCCCCCTGGGTCGACGCCGTCTTTGGGACCCACAATGTTGGTGCCCTGCCTGCCTTGCTGGAACGTGCCCGGCACAACAACGAGGCACAATTGGAGATCCTCGAATCCTTGGAGGTCTTTCCCTCCACCCTGCCCACCAAACGCGAATCGGTGCATTCCGGCTGGGTCTCCATCTCCGTGGGCTGCAACAACACCTGTACCTTCTGCATCGTCCCCTCACTGCGTGGCAAGGAACGGGACCGCCGCCCCGGTGAGATCCTGGCCGAAATCGAGGCGCTTGTCTCCGACGGGGCCATCGAGGTCACTCTCCTCGGCCAGAACGTGAATTCCTATGGAGTCGAATTCGGGGACCGCCTCGCCTTCGGAAAGCTGCTGCGCGCCTGCGGGAAAATCGAGGGCCTGGAACGGGTGCGCTTCACCAGCCCCCACCCGGCTGCCTTCACGGACGATGTCATCGAGGCCATGGCACAGACACCGAACGTCATGCCGCAGCTTCACATGCCACTGCAGTCCGGATCGGACAAGGTGCTCAAGGACATGCGCCGCTCATACCGCTCGAAGAAGTTCCTCGGCATTCTGGATAAGGTGCGCGAACAGATTCCCGATGCCGCGATCAGCACGGATATCATTGTTGGCTTCCCCGGTGAAACCGAGCAGGATTTCCAGGCGACACTGGACGTGGTTGAACGCTCCCGCTTCGCCACGGCCTTCACCTTCCAGTACTCGAAGCGCCCCGGCACCCCGGCGGCCGAACTTGAGGAGCAACTTCCCAAGGCTGTCGTGCAGGAACGCTTCGAGCGGCTTACTGCGCTGCAGGACAGGATCTGTGCCGAGGAAAACGCGAAGAAGCTCGGTGCCCGGGTGGAGGTTCTTGTCACGGCCCACGCCGGCCGGAAGTCCTCCGAAACGCACCGGCTCTCGGGCCGTTCCAAAGACCAGCGGCTGGTGCACTTCTCGGTCCCCGAGGGCGCGGATACGCCTCGACCCGGAGACCTGGTCACCGTGACCATCACCGAGGCGGCGGCCTTCCACTTGGTCGCGGATCCGACCGGGGCTCAGGATTACGAACTGCGTCGCTCGCGGGCGGGCGACGCCTGGGACAGGGCGCAGGCCGATTCCTGCGGGGTTCCGGGACAGGGTAGCGTCGGCACGAAAGGTGGCGTGTTGCTGGGCATGCCGGCGCTGCCGGTGCGCGGTTAGCATGGAAACGATTCCGCTGATCGCCGTCGTCGGCCCCACCGGCACGGGAAAATCAGACCTATCCATAGCGTTGGCCCGCGAGCTGGGCGGGGAGATCGTCAATGCCGACGCGCTGCAGTTCTACCGTGGCATGGACATTGGTACGGCCAAGCTGCCCCCGGCCGAACGCGGGGGCATCGAGCACCACCTGCTCGACATCATGGACGTGCGTGAGGAGGCCTCGGTGGCGGACTTCCAGCTCCGTGCCCGCGAGACCTTCGAGCTGATCCGCGCCAAGGGGTCCGTGCCGATTCTGGTCGGAGGCTCCGGGCTCTATGTGCGCGCGGCGCTGGACGCGCTTCATTTCCCGCCCACCGACCCGGTTGTGCGCGCCTCGCTCGAGGCCCGTGCTGCGGCGGAGGGCATCGGCCCACTGCTCAACCGCCTGCGTGAGGTCGACCCGGCCTCGGCCGAGCGCAACCTCGATGATCGACGCGTGGTCAGGGCGCTGGAGGTGTACGAGATTAGCGGCAGGCCGTTCAGCGCCTACATGCCGCAGCGCGACTACGTGCAGCACACCGTGCAGCTGGGCTTGGACCTGGAGCGCAAGCAACTTCACGGACGGTTGGAGGCCAGGGTCCACGGGATGGTCGCCAAGGGGCTCGCCGATGAGGTGCGGGAACTGGCCGGGCGGGGCCTGCGAGAGGGGAAGACGGCCGGACGCGCAATCGGCTATTCCCAGTTCCTGGGTTTGATCGACGGAACTCTCGATGAAAAGACCGCCGTCGAGCAGACGGTCATCGCCACCCGCCAATTCGCCCGCCGGCAACTGACCTGGTTCCGTGCCGATCCGCGGGTGCACTGGCTGGATGCGGCAAGTGACGGCCTGGTTGCCCGGGCGCTGGCCGTGGTGCGCGAACAAGCATCGGCACGGGGCTGATGCAAATCGCCTGTGCCGCTGTGGCCGACCGTGCATCGTAGGCTTAATCCATGAACAAAGCAGTGCTGCGCGGCCAAGTGTCCACGATCGACCCAGTGGAGGTCCTCTCCGGGCTTTCCGGTTTGGCCTTTGCCAAGGCCCACGCCACCGGAAACGACTTCGTGCTCCTCGCTGATCCCCGGAACGACTTCGACCCGAGCCCCGAGCAGGTCGCGGCAATTTGCGACAGGCACCGGGGCGTCGGGGGAGACGGGCTGATCAGGGCGGTGCCCTCCTCGGCGATCGAGGAGGGACGCGACCTGCTGCTCGGTGATCCGAGCGCCTACTGGTTCATGGACTACCGCAATGCCGACGGGTCGTTGTCGGAAATGTGCGGCAACGGCGTTCGCGCTTTCGTGCATTTCCTGGTTACCGAGGGGTTCGTGGAGCTGCCCGCCGGCGCCAGCCTGAGTATCGCAACCCGTGCCGGGATCAAGACGGTCACCCGGTCCGTGAACGGATACGCGGTGGGCA
The DNA here is from genome assembly GCF_014190875.1 of Paeniglutamicibacter cryotolerans. NCBI lineage: Bacteria > Bacillati > Actinomycetota > Actinomycetes > Micrococcales > Micrococcaceae > Paeniglutamicibacter > Paeniglutamicibacter cryotolerans. The sequence goes on from NZ_JACHVS010000001.1 coordinate 2,527,455, forward strand.
TGGGGCCGTGGGCCTTCGCATTCCCTGCCGAGGCACTGGCGAACGACCGGGACTCGGTGGTCGATGCCGAGGGGCTTAAGGCTCCGCTCCCGGGCCTCAGCATCGACATGGGCAACCCGCATACCGTCGTGACCGTGGCCACCGCCGGGCAGTTGGCCGGGCTCGGCCTGGTCCGTTCCCCCCGGGTGGATCCCCTGCCCGCGGCGGGAACCAATGTGGAGTTTGTGTTGCGGGCCGAGCCCCTGGTCCACGACGGCATCGGGGAGATCAGCATGCGCGTGCATGAGCGCGGCGTGGGCGAGACGCTGTCCTGCGGCACCGGCGCATGTGCCGCGGCATTGGCGACCCGGCACTGGGCCGGGGACGCGGGTATCGGCGAATGGAATGTTGCCGTGCCCGGCGGAGTGGTCAAGGTTCGCTTTACCGTGGACTCGGCGGGCGACGAGCAGGTCGAACTCAGCGGCCCCGCAGTGATGACGGGCCGCGGCGTGCTGGCCTAGGGGCTCAGGCTCCGGGGCGCTGGACCTTGAGGATTCGGAAGGCGTTGTCCGTGGAAACGCGATCGACGGACCAGTCGGAGGGGAGCTGGCCGATGATCCACTTCTGCAGGGAATCGGCACCCAGGTTCTTCTGCACCACGAGCCAGGCGTTGCCGCCCGGTGCCAGCCGCGGAAGCCACAGCATCAAGAGTTCATGCAGTGCCTCCTTGCCCACGCGGATGGGCGGGTTGGACCAGATGGTATCGAATTCAATCGCGGGGTCCACGGACTCCGGCATGCCGGCCCGGACATTGCCCAGGCGCAGCGAGGCTGCGTTGTCGCGGGTCAGGGCGATGCTGCGTTCGTTGACGTCGACGGCATGGACCGTGGCATCGGGTGAGGCGATGGCCATGCTCAAGGCCACCGGCCCCCAGCCGCAGCCGAGGTCCAAGAGATTCCCGGCCGGCGAGGGGGCGGGGACTCCGCCCAGCAGGATGGCAGTTCCCTTGTCTAAGCGGTCCGGGCTGAAGATCCCGCCGGAGGTCTGGACCTTGCGGGTGGCACCCCCGAGAGAGACCTGAATGGTCTTTCGCTTCTCCGGGGTTGACTGTTGCGTGCTGAAATAATGCTCCTGGCTCATTCAGACAGATTAACCGGATTTCGCGCACATCCCTATTCGTCGCAGTGCCGCTGGCGGCCGGGGATCCCAATCCGGGAAGTGATAGAGTTTTCCCTATGACTTACATCTAGTCCCCGCACCGGTGGACCGGGCCGCTTCGGCACCTCCCCAACCCGCCGCTCCGGAAGCCAAGCGCCAGCGCGCCGAGGATCCTTGGGGTGCTGGCGCCCCGGCGACAGGCCCGCCCTGCGCTCAGCTATGACGGCCGCGACCCCGGCACTTTTCCCGCACCCGCACCCGCACCCGGCCCTTCTCAAGCGGAACCCGGTGATTCGACGCATCCCAGGCAGGACCCCATGCATTCACAGACAGGCAATCCCTTCACCGAGGGCTCCGATGGCGGTGGCGGGCACTATTCTGGAAGACAGCGGCAGACGAAGGAGAACATGACCAGCTCACAGCAACCAGACCCACAGGACCACAACGGTGACGAGGCCGAAATCCAGGCCGTCATCCAGAGGATCCTGGCCAACGATAGGGCGGCGCAGGAAGCCACCGCGGTGGTGCCGGACGCCGGACTGCTTTCGGGCGGGCAAGCGCAAGCGCTTGACCGATCATCCCACGGGCACTCGGTCTTCGACGGGGCCCAGGAAGATCTGGCCGAACGCCGTGCTCTGGGTCGCGTATCGGCGAGCCACTCCACCGAGCTGGAGGATGTCACCGAGGTCGAGAACCGCCAGCTGCGACTCGAACGCGTGGTCCTGGCGGGGATCTGGACCGAGGGCACCTCTCAGGATGCTGAGAACTCGCTGCTTGAACTCTCCGCCTTGGCCGAGACAGCCGGTTCCGAGGTGCTGGACGGGCTCGTCCAGCGTCGTTCGAAGCCCGACCCGGCAACCTTCCTGGGCAAGGGCAAGGCCCAAGAGCTGCGCGATATCGTCGAGGCGACGGGCGCGGATACCGTGGTCATCGACTCCGAGCTGGCCCCTTCGCAGCGGCGTGCGCTGGAAGACATCGTGCGGGTCAAGGTCATCGACCGCACTGCGCTGATCTTGGACATCTTCGCCCAGCATGCCCAAAGCCGCGAGGGTAAGGCCCAGGTCGAACTGGCCCAGCTCGAATACCTCTTGCCGCGACTGCGTGGCTGGGGCGATTCGATGTCCCGCCAGGCCGGCGGCCGGGTCGGTGCCGCCGGTGGCGGCATCGGTTCGCGTGGTCCGGGTGAGACCAAGATCGAGCTGGACCGCCGGCGGATCCGCGACCGGATGGCGAAGCTGAAGAAGGAAATCAAGGCCATGAAGCCGGCCCGCGAGACGAAGCGGCTGAGCCGCAAGCGCAACGCTGTCCCTTCTGTCGCCATCGCCGGCTACACCAACGCCGGGAAGTCATCGTTGCTGAACTGGCTCACCGATGCCGGGGTGCTGGTGGAGAACGCGCTGTTCGCGACGTTGGACCCCACCGTCCGCAAGACCGAGACCTCCGACGGGCTGGGCTACACCCTGGCCGACACCGTCGGGTTCGTGCGCTCGTTGCCGACGCAGCTCGTCGAGGCTTTCCGCTCCACGCTGGAGGAGCTCTCCGACTCCGATCTGATCCTGCATGTGGTTGATGTCTCGCACCCGGATCCGGAAGGGCAGATCCATGCCGTTCGCGAGGTCCTTGGTGAGATCGATGCCCTGGGGATTCCGGAAATTATCGTGCTGAACAAGGCCGATGCGGCTGATCCGTTTGTGGTCGAGCGGCTGCGCCAACGCGAAGCCAACCACGTGGTGGTCTCGGCACGCACCGGCGAGGGCATCGCGGAGCTGTTGGAGCGGATCAGCGAGGCCATCCCGCGCCCCGATATCCAGCTAGAATTGTTGATTCCGTATGACCGCGGGGAGATGGTGAACCGGCTGCACAGCACCGCCGCGGAAATCCTGCTCACCGAACACCTGGAAACCGGTACGCGGTTCATCGTCAAGGTACGCGAGGGATTGGCCTCGGAATTGGAGCAGTTCAACATTAATGGCTGATGAAACCAAGGTCATCGAATTACTCGACACCGCAGTTGCCGCCATGGGCGGGCAATCCCGCCCGGGCCAGCATGAAATGACCCGCCAGGTCGTGCAGTCGCTCGAAAGCGGCAAGCACCTGCTGGTCCAGGCCGGCACCGGCACGGGCAAGTCGATGGCCTATCTGATTCCAGCGCTGGCGCATGCGTTGGAGTCGGAAAAACCGGTGATTATCTCCACCGCGACACTCGCGCTGCAGGCCCAGATCGTGGGCCGGGACGTGCCGCGGCTGTTGGAGACGCTCAAGAACGAGCTGCCCCGGCCGATGAAGGTCTCGCTGGTCAAAGGCCGGGCGAACTACGTGTGCAAGTACAAGCTCGGTGGCGGCTACCCGGACGAGGACGAGGGCGCGCTGTTCTCGCTCACCGATGAGGCCCCGATGCGCCTTCCCGGAGGAGACGGGCCCGGTTCGGCGCTCGGCCAGGAGATCGTGCGCGTGCGCGAGTGGGCCGAATACACCGACAGCGGGGACCGGGACGACCTGACCCCTGGGGTCAGTGACCGGGCCTGGCGCCAGGTCTCGGTCAGCGCCATGGACTGCCTAGGCGCACAGAAGTGCCCGATGGCGGCCGAGTGCTTCAGCGAATTGGCCCGCGCTCAGGCGGCCGACGCCGACGTGGTGATCACCAACCATGCGATGCTCGCTGTCTCGGCTTTCGAGGGCCTTGCAGTGCTTCCAGACTTCGACACCGTCATCATCGACGAGGCCCACGAGCTGCAGGACCGGGTGACCAGCTCAGTGACCCGCCCGCTGTCCGTCTCACTGGTGCAGACGGCGGCTTCGGCGGCCCGAAAGAACTGCGCCGTGGCCGTCGAACCGCTCAACCAGGCGGCCAAGGCCCTGGCCCGGTCCCTGGAGGGCGTCCCCACCGGCCTGCTGCCGCAGGGGCTCAATGAGGAGCAGTCGGCCGCCATCCAGCAGGTTGGCGAGGCCGCACGAGTGGCGCTCTCCGATTCCAAACCGGAGCCGAACAACGCCGTCGATGGCGGACGCCAGATGGCACGCTCGCAGCTGACCTATCTCGTCGAGCAGGCCAGCCGCTTGCTCGAGGCCCAGGATGCGCGCGAGGTCGTGTGGGCCTCGCGGCCAGGACAGTTCACCCCCGGACAGGGCTATGTCCAGCCTGATGAAACCACCCAGCCGACACTGAACGTCGCTCCGCTCTCGGTGGCCGGGCGCTTGCGTGAGGGACTCTTCGACGGGCGCACCGTCGTGCTGACATCGGCGACACTGGCCATTGGCTCGGCCTTCGAACCGGTTGCCGGGGCACTGGGCCTGCTCGGGGAGTCTGCGCCCGAATGGTCGGGGATCGATGTGGGCAGCCCGTTCAACTACGCCCAGCAGGGCATGCTCTACGTTGCGGGGCACCTGCCCAAGCCCGGACGGCAGATGGCGCCGGAGCTGCTCGATGAGATCGAGGACCTGATCCGGGCCTCCGGGGGCGGGGCGCTTGCCCTGTTCACCTCGCGCAGGGCCGCCGAGGAGGCTGCCGAGGCACTACGCCCGCGACTGGAATACGACATCCTCTGCCAGGGAGACTCAAGCATGAAGTCGCTGGTCGACCAGTTCTCGGCCGAACGCGATACCTGCCTGTTCGGAACGATGACGCTTTGGCAGGGCGTTGACGTTCCCGGGCCCTCGTGTCGGCTGGTGATCATCGACAAGATCCCGTTCCCGCGTCCGGACGACCCGTTGTCCTCGGCGCGGAGCCGGGACATCGCCCGCCATGGCGGAAACGGCTTCATGGCCGTTGCCGCGACATTCGCCGCGGTGCGCCTGGCCCAGGGTGCCGGCCGGCTGATCCGTGCCATGGACGACAGGGGAGTGGTGGCGGTGCTGGATCCCCGGCTGGCCACCGAACGCTACGGTTCGTTCCTGCGTTCCTCGCTGCCGCCGATGTGGAAGACCCAGGACAAGGCCACCGTGCTGGGCGCGCTCAAGCGCTTGGCCGGAACACCGGCGGCCTAGGCAAGAAACGACGAAGGCGTGGCATCTTCCCCCGGTGGGGTTGATGCCACGCCATCGTCATTTTCGGGACAATGTGCCGCGAGGTACTCCTAGATCGAGCGCATCACCGAAACGACCTTGCCCATGACGGTTGCCTTGTCGCCAAGGATCGGTTCGTAACGGCTGTTCTGCGGCAGTAGCCAAGTGTGGCCGTCGCGTTGGCGGAACGTTTTTACCGTGGCTTCCTCGTCGAGTAGCGCCGCAACGATGTCCCCGTTGGCGGCTGTCTGCTGGCGGCGGACCACGACCCAGTCCCCGTCGCAGATGGCGGCGTCGACCATCGAGTCACCGCTGACCTTCAGCATGAAGAGCTCACCGTGGCCCACCAGCTGCCGTGGAAGGGCGAAGACGTCTTCGACTGACTGGTCGGCCAAGATCGGGCCGCCAGCCGCGATGCGGCCGACCAGCGGGACCATGGCGGTATCCGCCGAGGTCGACAGTTCGGTGACTGCCATGCCGTTTGCCGCTTTCAGGTGCGGCTGGTTGGGCGAGACGTCCAACGTATGTGCTTCCTTGAGCTGCAGCGGCAACAGGATTTCCATCGCACGGGGGCGTCGGGGATCGCGCCGGATATAACCGAGTTTCTCCAGCTGGCTGAGCTGGTGGGTCACGCTCGAGAGGCTGGCAAGCCCCACCGAATCGCCGATTTCCCGCATCGAGGGCGGGTATCCGTTGTCGGTGACGGCACGCTGGATGGTTTCCAGAACCTTCTTCTGCCTGATCGTCAGGCTCTTGGCGTCGCGCCGTGGCGTTCGCTGTTCCGTGCTCATTTTCTGCCTCATCCCGATCGTTGCCGGTTGCCCGGGTTGTCCCATTTTGTCGGAGGGGACTGTTGAAATGATTCCAACCTTCCGCTGACTCCATGCTAGTTGAACCGAACCCATCTTTCAAAGATTTGTTCGAACCTGTCTGGACACGTGTCGGTGATGAATGCTACAAATGAAATGCGAACATCGAAGAGATGTTCGAAATATACTTTCGAACCGAGTGATTGTTCGATCCCTACTAGCCAGACGTCGAAACGACGAGGCAGGAAAGGCGAGATCATGGCAGACATGGCACTATCGGCCCCTATTTACATCAGCGCCGCAGCAGAAGCGGCAACACTTGCCGACCGTTTGGACCGGGCGGAAAGGGCAATCCTGCGGGACCTGCCCCCATTGCGGTTGACCCGCCGCGGCCGGTTCGTCCTGATCGGATTGCCGGTCATGTTGGTGACCACGGCACTTCTGCTGGTCGCCGGGATCTTCACGGCTCCGGTCATGGCAGCCGACCGGGAATCCGCGGGCGTAGAGAGCACCGAGGTGGCAGTGCTGGCAGGGGACAGCCTCTGGGGCCTTGCCGCGGAATTCGCGCCTAATGCCGATCGCCGAACCGTGATCAAGGAGATCATCGAGCTCAACAACCTCCGTGGCAAAGCCCTGCAGCCGGGCCAGATCATCAATATCCCAGTCCAGCGATAGGGTTCCGGGCCGCGCGAAAGCGAAGGCCCGAATCGAATGTTACCGCCCGCAGATCGCGTGATTCGGGGCCAAAGTCCCAAACGGACTAAACTTGAAGCGTGAACGAGCGGCTTGAACGACTGTCAAACCTTCCCCTGCGCGATAACCTCAAAGGCCTTGCGCCCTATGGGGCACCGCAAATAGATGTTCCGATTCAGTTGAACGTCAATGAGAACACCCATCCGCTTCCGGCGGAGGTGCTCGAAGCCATCGGCATCGAGGTGGCTGTTGCGGCAACCGGCCTTAACCGCTATCCGGACCGTGAATTCACCGAGCTGCGTACCCGCCTCGCCGGGTATCTCGGGCACGGACTGACTGCCGAGAACATCTGGGCCGGCAACGGCTCCAACGAGGTGCTGCAGCAGATCCTGCAGGCCTTTGGTGGTCCCGGCCGCACGGTGATGGGGTTCCCCCCCACCTATTCGATGTACCCGCTGCTGGCCAGCGGGACCGACACCACCTACGTCGCCGGCATCCGCGAGGCCGATTTCCAGCTCAGCGCCGCTGAAGCGGCCCGCCAGGTGCGAGAGGTGGGTCCTGATATCGTCTTCCTTTGCTCTCCGAACAATCCCACGGGCACCGCCCTGCGCCTTGATGTGGTCGAGGCCGTCTACGCTGCCGGCATGGCCAGCAACACCGTGGTCATCGTCGATGAGGCCTACGCCGAGTTTGCCCACAACGGCACCGCCTCGGCGCTGACCCTGCTGCCGGGCCGCGAAAGGCTGATCGTCTCGCGCACCATGAGCAAGGCCTTCGCGCTGGCAGGGGCACGCCTTGGCTACCTTGCCGCCGCTCCGGAGGTCACTGACGCGCTGCGCCTGGTCCGCCTGCCCTACCACCTCTCCGCCGTCACCCAGGCGACGGCCAACGCCGCGCTGAAGCACGTTGGCGCGCTGCTGGCCAACGTTGAGGCCATCAAGGGCCAGCGGGATCGGATCGTGGATGAACTGACCCGGATGGGACTCAAGCCGGCATCCAGCGATTCGAACTTCGTGTTCTTCGGCGGGTTGAAGGACCCGCAGGCGATCTGGTCCGGACTGCTCGAAGCCGGAGTCATCATCCGCGACGTCGGAATCCCCGGGCACCTGCGCGTCACGGCGGGTACCGAGCCGGAAACCACGGCCTTCCTCACCCGCCTCGAAGAACTCCTGGCCAGCGGCCTGTAGTCCACCCCGGCTAAACTTGACCCGGGGACCTCCTTCGGGGACCCACACCACCTGAATCCTAAGGAACGTGCATGTCTGCAGAATTGCTCACCGGTCGCCGTGCTCGACTCGAGCGCAATACCAGCGAGTCGTCTGTCTTTGTCGAACTGGACCTGGACGGAACCGGCAAGTCGGAAATCAGCACCGGGGTGCCGTTCTACGACCATATGCTCACGGCACTGTCCAAGCACTCGCTGATCGACCTCACGGTCCGGGCCACCGGCGACATCCAGATCGACGTCCACCACACCGTCGAGGACGTGGCCATCACCATCGGCGAGGTCCTGCGCACAGCGTTGGGCAACAAGGCCGGGATCACCCGGTTCGGCGAAGCCACCGTCCCGTTGGACGAGGCACTGGCGCACGCCGTCGTCGACATCTCCGGGCGCCCTTACCTGGTCCACGGTGGCGAGCCCGCCGGACAGGAATACCATCTGATCGGTGGCCACTTCACCGGTTCGCTGACCCGTCACGTCTTCGAATCGCTCACGCTGCACGCCCAGATCTGCCTGCACATGACGGTCCTGGGTGGGCGCGATCCCCACCACATCGTGGAGGCCCAGTTCAAGGCCTTGGCCCGGGCCCTGCGTCAGGCGGTCGAGCCCGACCTTCGCATCGGCAACGCCATTCCCTCCACCAAGGGTGCGCTGTAAATGAGTGAAGCGAAGAAAAAAGTCACGGTGCTGGACTACGGGTCGGGCAACATCCGCTCTGCCGTCCGCGCGCTGGAATATGCGGGTGCCGAGGTGACGCTCAGCGCGAAGGCCGCGAACGTGCTCGAATGCGACGGACTCTTTGTTCCGGGCGTCGGCGCCTTTGCCGCGGTCATGAAGGCCCTGCGGGAGGTCGGAGCGCTTCAGTGGATCGGCCGCCGCATTGCCGGAGGCCGTCCGGTCCTGGGCATCTGCGTGGGGCACCAGGTGCTCTTCGAAGAGGGTGTAGAGCATGGCATTCGCACCCGGGGCATGGGTGAATGGCCCGGCGTTGTCGAACTGCTCGACGCGCCAGTCGTCCCGCACATGGGTTGGAATACCGTCACCCCACCCGCCGACAGCAAGCTCTTTGCCGGCATCGAAAGCGAACGCTTCTACTTCGTGCATTCCTATGCCGTGCAGAAGTGGGAATTCGACGTTGCCCAGCCGAAGATGAAGCCACCGGCGGTGACCTGGTCCGAACACGGGGTTCCCTTTGTGGCGGGTGTGGAAAACGGCCCGCTCTCGGCGCTTCAGTTCCACCCGGAGAAGTCCGGCGAGGCCGGAGCGCAGTTGCTGCGCAACTGGCTGGCCACGCTGTGATCTATACCTTCCTGCTGCTGCTCCTGGGCGGAGTCCTGGCCGGCGGTGCCATTTCACTGCGCCAGCAGAAGGCACACGTCTCCTGGATCATTGCCTGCTGGATCCTGGCCGGGCTCTCGCTCCTCGCCGGATACCTGCTGACCTTCTAAACACCCGGGGTCCGCCCGGACGCGGATCCCCGCCAAAACAAAGGAACACCCGATGAGCATCACCGAAACATCGATTCTCGAACTGCTCCCCGCCGTCGACGTCGTGGACGGCCAGGCGGTCCGCCTAGTTCAGGGCGAAGCAGGCAGCGAAACTGGATACGGCGACCCGGTCGTCGCCGCTAAGGCCTGGGCTGACCAAGGCGCCGAGTGGGTACACCTGGTGGACCTGGACGCCGCCTTCGGCCGTGGTTCCAACACCGAGATCCTGCGCCGGGTTGCCACCGAACTGAACATCAAGGTGGAACTCTCGGGAGGCATCCGCGACGATGCCTCGCTGGAGCGGGCCCTTGAATTCGGTGCGGCCCGCGTGAATCTGGGCACTGCCGCCCTGGAAAACCCGGAATGGACCGCCCGCGCCATCGCCCGCCACGGCGACAAGATCGCCGTGGGGCTCGACGTGCGCGGCACCACGCTTGCCGGTCACGGCTGGACCAAGGAAGGCGGGGACATCTGGGAGGTCCTGGCTAGGCTGGAAGATGCCGGCTGCGCACGATACGTCGTCACCGACGTCACCAAGGACGGAACGCTGCGCGGACCGAATGTGGAGCTGCTGCGCGAAATGTGCTCCCGCACGTCCAAGCCGGTCGTCGCCTCCGGTGGCATCTCCAGCCTCGAGGACCTGCGCGTGCTGCGCCAACTGGTTCCCGCCGGCGTCGAGGGTGCCATCATCGGCAAGGCGCTGTACTCCGGCCAGTTCACGCTGCCCCAGGCGCTGGACGTGGCCGGCCGGCGCTAACTGCGGCCCCGATGGTGCGATTTCCGCCACGGACTTAGCCTGGAATCGGTGCATCACTCCAAGTCAGAGCCGTAACAATGGGCCGGTCTTCCCTGGGTGGAAGATCGGCCCTTCGCGTCCAGAGGATACGATTCTTGCATGACTGCTCACGACCACTCCGCTTCGCGCCCAGCAGGCACCGCGACGCCGAAACACTTGCCGGGGCACATTTCCGCGGCACTGGCCCGAGCAGGCGGAGGGACCGATTCCGCAGGACAGGACTGGGCCGGCCGGGATCTGTCAGGCGAGGGAAACCCGCTGCATAATTTCGATGCAGACGATGGACGGGCCGATTCCGGCTACCTTGCTGCCATCGGTGCGCTCATCGCCGGAACCGGCACCGAGCAGGAGGTTCACGCCGCACTCGCCACGGCCCGGGTCTTCATCGCCGTCGTCGCCCAGCTCGCGGAGGGTGGGCTCGGAGAACACGGCTTCACCGAGGACAAGGAGGCCGACATGGCACTGGTGACGCTCACTGCGCCCGACGGCCGCACCGCGCTTCCCGTGTTCACCACCGTCGAAAACCTCCAGTCCTGGCACGCCGAGGCCCGCCCCGTGGCGGTGTACGCACCACGGGCGGCACTTTCGGCCGTCAGCGAGGAGGCCCAGATGCTGGTCATCGATCCGGGTGCGGACTTCACTTTCGTCCTGCGCCGCCCCGGCATGTGGGCCCTGGCCCAGCAGCAGGACTGGCTGCCCAGCTACACCGACGAATCCCTGCTGGCGATCCTGCATGATCTGGCCGCCGGGGAATCGGCCATTGCCGGAATTTCGCTTGCGCCGGGCCACGGAGTGGGGAGCCGTACCGGCAGTGGACAAATCGTCCCAGGAGGAGGGCCGGGGCCCGAACTGCGCCTAGAAATCACGTTCCGGGCCGGAACCTTGGGCGAGGACGCCCGGGAATCTGCAACGCGGATCCAAGCGGCACTAGCCGGTAATGCGGTATTCGCCGAGGCCGTGGATTCGCTGGAGCTGGCACTGACGGCAGAGCCCGGGCGCGGCGGCAACGCCCAGTGAGCGGCGGACCCTACAGTACGCTCCTGAAGCAACGGGGGATCGCCAGACTGCTGGGCGTGGGCATGATCGCCCGGCTCCCGCACTCCGCGCTGGGCATGCTGCTGCTCCTGCACCTGGTCAACACCCTGGGCAAGGACTGGGGCTCGGCCGGGCTCGTCGTCGCGCTGATGACGGTGGGAATCGCGGTGGGCGCGCCTTGGCGGGGACACATGGTGGACAAGCACGGGCTACGCCGCGCGCTGGTACCCTCGATCATCGTCGAACTCGTCGTGTGGATGCTGGCGCCGCACGTGGGATTCACCCTGCTGATGCCGCTGGTATTCATCGGCGGGCTGTTCTCGCTACCGGTCTTCAGCGTGGTCCGTACCTCACTTGGCGTGATGACCACCGGGCAAAACCGCCGCTCGGCATTCGCCTTGGACGCGATCAGCACCGAAATGGTGTTTATTATCGGCCCCGCCGCGGCGGGCATCGTTGCCACGCAAATCAACACCTCGGTCGGCATGACGGCCATCGCCATTGCCGCATCGGGAAGCGGGCTGCTGCTCCTCTGGCTGAACCCGCCCACGAGCTCGGAGCATCCCGGTGCCGTGCGCGTCCGCGACGCCGACGCCGAATCGGCCGGGGCGGAAGTGGCCATGATCGCTTCCGCCCCGGCGCACCTGGCCATGGCCGAGGGCGAGCTGCTGACGGCCGGGCTCAAGTCCACCAAGGCCCGGGTTGCCCGGCGCGGCCGGTCCTTCAAGAGCCGCTTCGGTTGGGTGAGTGCCGGGGTGATCGCAGTGTTCATAGCCGCCTCGGGCGCCGGATTGGTGCTGTCGGGAAGCGAAGTCGGCATCGTTGCACTGCTCGATGAGCACGGCAACTCCGGCCAGTTGGGCATCGTGTTCTTCTTCTGGTGCTTCTCGTCCTTGATCGGCGGGCTGATCTACGGATCGCTGAAGCGCAGCATTTCCCCGATAGTGCTGCTGCTGGCGATGTCGGTCCTCACCATCCCGATGATGTTTGCCACCGACACCTGGACCCTGGCCATCCTGTCGATCTTCTCCGGCATGCTCTGCGCACCGGTGTTGTCGGCCGCCTCGGAACGGCTGACCGAGCTGGTCCCGGAGAAGCGTCGCGGGGAGGCCATGGGCTGGTACGGTTCGGCGCTGACCGGAGGCACGGCCCTGGGCTCGCCGCTGACGGGCATGACCATCGATGCCATGGGCCCCGGTGCGGGCTTTCTGGGCGTAGGAATCCTGGGGTCGGCCATCTGCCTGGCCGCCCTGTTCGTGCAAAGCCTGCGCCGCCGCCGGGCCATGGCCCGGGTCTTGGCCTCCCGGTAGTTCCGGGGATGCGCAAGGGGCGCCCGGTTCAAAGCCCTGCCGCCCCTTTGGCGTATTGCGGTGGACGCCGGTTAGCTGACCGGCCCGGTGAGCTTCTCGCCCGGGCCCTGACCCGGTGCATCTTCGATGACGGAGGCCTCACGGAAGGCCAGCTGCAGTGCGCGCAGTCCGTCGCGCAATGGACCGGCGTGCTGGCTGCCGACCTCGGGGGCAGCCGAGGTGATCAGGCCGGCAAGGGCGGTGATCAGCTTGCGTGCCTCGTCGAGGTCCTTGAGTTCTTCCGCGTCGTTGCCCTCGGCAAGGCCGCACTTCACTGCTGCGGCGCTCATCAGGTGCACGGCAGCGGTGGTGATGATTTCAACGGCTGCGACCTCGGCGATGTCGCGGATCTGCTGCTCTGGATTGTTGGAACGGGTTTCCGGATTGGTTTCGGGGGTACTCATACTGCTAAGCTTTCCATAGACCGACCGGATCTGTGTATTCGGTTGCCACTGTGCGGCTAGCCAATCAGTGGTGATCGACGATAGGATTCGGTATGCAAGTGGAGGCCACTCCCACCCGCAGCAGCCGAATCAGGCGGCCGGGTACTCATTCGGTGCAGATCCCGTCAGGGGTCTGTGAGCTTCGGCTCGCCGATCGAATTCCGAGGCCTCCGCCTGCACCGCAGCCGGAGGCCTTTTCTTGTCTGCGGTCGGCCTCGAACCACGACTTTCAGGAGCTACACATCAGCGATCCACGCATTAATGATCGAATCCGCGTCCCCGAGGTGCGGCTTGTCGGCCCGAACGGTGAACAGGTTGGCATCGTCCGCATCGAAGACGCCCTCCGCCTTGCTGTCGAGTCCGACCTTGATCTCGTTGAGGTGGCGCCCACGGCGAAGCCTCCCGTGTGCAAACTGATGGACTTCGGCAAGTACAAGTACGAGGCGGCCGTCAAGGCTCGTGAAGCGCGCAAGAACCAGACCAACACGATCCTGAAGGAAATTCGTTTCCGCCTCAAGATCGACACGCATGACTACGAGACGAAGGTCGGCCACGCGCTGCGCTTCCTCGGCGCCGGCGACAAGGTCAAGGCCATGATCCAGTTCCGAGGCCGCGAACAGCAGCGTCCGGAAATGGGTATCCGCCTCTTGGAGAAGTTTGCCGCTGCCGTTTCCGAGGTTGGCGTCATCGAGTCCAGCCCGCGCATCGATGGCCGCAACATGGTCATGGTCGTTGGCCCGTTGAAGAACAAGGCCGAAGCAAAGGCGGAAGCCCGACGCAACGAGCAGCGCGAAGCCGACAAGGCCCGTGGCAACGAGCCGAAGGAACGGATCGACACCTCGCAGGAGCAGGACAGCTTCACCCAGTCGCTGGGCGAATCCCTCGAGGCCGAGTTCCGAGCCAAGCTGGCAGCAGTCCAGGAACGCTCCGCGGCCGAGGCGCTCTTGCCGAAGGCTCCGGTCGTCGAAGCCAAGGCACCAGTCACGGCACCGGCCAAGGCTCCCGCAGCCAGCCGCCCGGTGACCAAGGCCCCGGCCACCAGCCGCCCGGCCGTTGCACGTCCCGCTGTCTCCCGGCCTGCCGCTACCGCGCCAGCCAAGCCAGCCGTTGCAGCCACTCCGGCCGTTCCGGCAGCCGCGCCGAAGCCGATGGCGGCTCCCAAGCCGGTCGCCATCCCGAAGCCGGCTCCGAAGCCCGCGGGCAAGCCAGGTCCCAAGCCTGCTGTCCGCGCAACCAAGCCCGGTCCGGCTGCCAAGTAGTCGACCTGGGCTGGTGCCCGCAAGGGCAACACCCGAACCACGGGCTTTCGACACCGGAAGCCCGCAAGATCCCCGGCCCGCAAGGGTAACGGGAGCACGTAAGGAGAACGGCGGATATGCCGAAGTTCAAGACTCACAGTGGCGCCAAGAAGCGTTTCAAGCTCACCGGCAGCGGCAAGCTGCGGCGCCAGCAGGCTAACCGCCGCCACTACCTGGAGCACAAGCCCTCCAGCCTCAAGCGCAAGCTCAAGGGCGATCTGATCGTGTCGAAGGCTGACACGCGTGTCATCAAGAAGATGCTCGGTCTCTAAGCTTTTCCCCCGGGAACCGCTTGGTTCCCAACCCCGAATTTAGATTTCCTCGTCGTTCCCGCATCGGGAGCAGGCCGGGCAGAAACAAAGGAGTACACACGTGGCACGTGTGAAGCGGGCGGTTAACGCCCACAAGAAGCGTCGCGTCGTTCTGGAACGCGCAAAGGGCTACCGCGGACAGCGTTCGCGTCTGTACCGCAAGGCGAAGGAGCAGCTGCTCCACTCGTTCGTCTACAGCTACGGCGACCGCCGCAAGCGCAAGGGCGACTTCCGTCGCCTGTGGATCCAGCGTATCAACGCTGCTTCCCGCGCCAACGGCCTGACCTACAACCGCCTGATCCAGGGCCTGAAGGCTGCTTCGGTCGAGGTTGACCGCCGTATGCTCGCCGAGCTGGCCGTCTCCGACGCCAACGCCTTCGCCACTCTGGTTGCCGTTGCCAAGGCCGCACTGCCGGCCGACGTCAACGCCCCGGTTGTCCGTGAAGCCCCGGTTGCACCAAAGTCGAACAAGGCTGCCGACAAGAAGGCCGCTGCCGCTGAAAAGGCTGTAGGCAAGAAGGCTGCCGAAGGCGCAGCCAACCCGGAAGGCTGGGTTGTCAAGGGCAACGCACAGTCGAACAAGTACCACGTCCCGGGCTCGACCTGGTACGACCAGACGGATGCCGAAGTTTGGTTCGAGACCACCGATGCAGCCAAGGCTGCAGGCTTCGAGCCGGCCGGTGGCGAATCTCGCCAGCAGATCAAGGACGCCTAGTTTCTAGGTTTTAGCCTGATCAGCCGTCAAGGACGGGATCCCCAAAGGGGGTTCCGTCCTTGACGCTTTTAAGCCCTGGGGTGGCGTTTGGCCGTGAAACCGGCTGTGCGGCTAGAGTCTTCTTTATGATTTCTGCCGGATTCTCCTCTGAAACGATGTCCAACCCGCGAGCCGAGCGCGTCCGCGAAGTCGCGCACCTTGCAACACGTGGCGGCCGTGCCAAACTGGACCAGTTTCTGGCCGAAGGCCCACAGGCCGTGCGCGAGGCGCTTAAGCTGCACGCCGCCCGTGCCGCAGCCGACCAGGACCCCGTGGTTGCCGCCGTCTACGCCACCGAACACGCGCTGGAACGGTACCCCGAGTTCATCGACCTTGTTGCGGCCATTCCGCACCTGTTCGCGCGGATCGTCACCGACGAGGTCCTGGCCGCCATGGCCGACACGGTAACCCCGCAGGGCATCGTCGCCGTCTGCTATCTGCCCCAGACCACCCTCGCCGAGGTCCTCGAACTTGAGCCCAAGCTCGTTGCCGTGCTGTGCAGGATCCAGGATCCCGGCAACGCCGGGACGATCCTGCGCGCGGCCGACGCGGCTGGAGCAGACGCGCTGATCCTCACCTCGGGAAGCGTTGACATCTACAACCCCAAGGCGGTGCGCTCCACCGTCGGCTCGCTCTTCCACCTGCCCATCGTCACCGGTGTCGACTTCGAGGAAGCCGTCGAATCGCTGCGTGCCGCGGGGCACAGCGTGTTGGCCGCCGACGGCTATGGCGACCGCAATCTGGATGACTTCCAAGATGCCAGCACCCGCCGCCGTCTGGGCGAGAGCACCGACCCGGATTCCGGTGCCGCGATCCGGCTGGAGGATCCCACCGCGTGGCTGTTCGGAAACGAGGGAGCCGGCCTGACCCCGGAGGAACTCTCCGCGGCCGACGAACGCGTGGCCGTTCCGCTCTACGGCGTGGCCGAATCGCTGAATGTGGGGACAGCGGCCACCGTGTGCATGTATGCCTCGGCGCGGGCGCAGCGCGGCAATCGGGACAAGTAGGACCGAGGATCCGGGGTCGGCGGCGCCGCCGGCCCCGGAACGCGCTAACGTAGTTTCCTGGTGAGCGTGGCGCAAGGCCGTCGCACCAGAATGAAAGGCATGGACGATGGCCGCATCCGGAGGAACCAAGGCGGTGGTCGCCGCGTTGGCGGCCAACCTGACCATTGCCGTATTCAAGTTTGTGGCCTGGGCGATCACACTGTCCTCTTCGATGCTCGCCGAGGCGATCCACTCGGTTGCCGATTCGGGAAACCAAGTGCTGCTGCTTGTCGGCGGCAAGCGGGCGGGGCGCAAGGCGGACCTCGAGCACCCCTTCGGCTATGGCCGTGAACGTTATGTCTACTCGTTCATTGTGTCCATCGTGCTCTTCAGCGTCGGCGGGCTCTTCGCCCTGTACGAGGCCTACCAGAAGTTCCAACATCCGCACGGCATCGAGGGCCCCTGGTGGTGGGTGCCGCTGGCTGTCCTGGGCGGGGCCATCGTCGCCGAGTCCTTCTCCTTCCGCACGGCGATCAAGGAATCGAACCACGTGCGTGGCAACCAGGACTGGGTGCGGTTCGTGCGCACGGCCAAGGCGCCCGAGCTTCCGGTGATCCTGCTCGAGGACCTGGGCGCCCTAGTGGGCCTGTTCTTCGCCCTGTGCGGCGTCACGCTGACGCTGATCACCGGCAACGGGATCTTCGACGCCGCGGGCACCGCGATGATCGGCCTGCTGCTGGTGAGCATCGCCGCCATCCTGGCCGTAGAGACCAAGTCGCTGCTGCTGGGGGAGTCGGCCACCGCGGACAATGTGCGGCACATCATCGCGGCCATCCGCGCCGATGGCACCCGCGTCATCCACCTCAAGACGCTGCACCTGGGTCCTGACGAGCTGCTTGTGGCAGCCAAGATCTCGGTCGAACGCGACGCCACCGGCGAACAGATCGCCGCGGCCATCGACCAGGTCGAGGCCAGGATCAGGGATGCAGTGCCGATTGCGAGGGTCATCTACCTGGAGCCCGACATTTACCGCCCGGGTACGGCCTCCGCGGGAGAAAACGCGTGAGCGGGCTGAAACAAATCGTCGGGGCGGCCATCGTCGACTCGCTGCACCGGCCCACCCGGCTGCTGGCGGCGCGCAGGACGCAGCCGGCTCACCTGGCCGGGCTCTGGGAATTCCCCGGCGGCAAGGTCGAACCGGGTGAGGAATGCACGCAGGCACTCACCCGCGAGGTCCGGGAGGAACTGGGGGTGGAATCGGTGCTTGGCGCCGAACTTCCCGGCCCGCTGGAGCAGGGGTGGGATCTGGGCAACGGAGCGGCCATGCGGGTCTGGCTGTGTGAAATCAGCTCCGGCACCCCGCAGCCGCTGGAGGACCACGACGCGCTGAGCTGGGTGGGTCTGGATCCGGTCGAACTCCACGCGCTGGAATGGATTCCCGCGGACCGGCCGATCGTCGATGCGCTGCTGGCGGCCATCATCGACCCGTTCGCCGGTCGATGATCCTCCTTACCGGTTTCGAGCCCTTCGACGGGGCAACAACGAACCCCTCCATCGATGCCGCACGCGCCGCGGCGACGTTGCTGAACGCCGCCGGGCACCATGCCGTGGCCATCGAGCTTCCCTGCGTCTTTGCCACGGCGCCTGCGGCCTTGGAGGCGGCCATCGACGCCCACGCCCCGGACCTGGTGCTGTGCGCCGGGTTGGCCGGGGGACGCGCCGCCGTCTCGCTCGAGCGTGTGGCGGTGAACCTGATCGATGCGCGGATCCCGGACAACGCCGGGGACCGTCCCGTCGATGTCCCGGTGGAGGCCGGGGGACCGGCAGCTCGGTGGACCACGCTGCCCCTCAAACGGGCGCTGTCCCGGTTGCGTGGCGAGGAGCTGGCTGCGGAACTGTCGCTGAGCGCCGGAACGTACGTCTGCAATCAGGTGTTCTACGCGCTGCTGGGGCTCCTGCCCGCCCATGGCGGTGTGCGCGGCGGATTCGTCCACCTGCCACCCGCCGGGGCCGGAGGCATCGGGACCGGCCAGGGAGCCAGGGCGTTGGAGCTCATCGCGCTGGCCTCGCTGGACCCGGCACCGGATGACAACTATGCGGCGGGAACCGTATACTAGCGCGCTAGATCAGTTCCCAGCGCACCGAGACTCCCGCCCCGACCTGCTTCTCCCCGGCCATCACAGGCATCGAGGCGAGCTTCATGTCGCGGCCGGCGGCCCGCAGCGGTGACACGGTGTTTTCCCCGATCTCCTCGATGACCACGGCGGCCCCGAGGGTACGGCCGGCCAGCTGGGCGAGTTGCCCGGCCTTGGCCCGGGCATCGGCAAAGGCGTCCTCGCGGGCGCCGTTGCGGGCCTCGTGCTCGTCGGCCAGCTCGTACTCCAGCGATTGGATCCGCACGTCATCCCCACCGGCCGCGACTGCTGCATGCAGCACGGCGGATGCCGCGTCGATGGGCAACCCGGAAACCAGCAGCGTCGAATCCGAGACGTACCCGGTCACCACCGTCTGCTCGTCGCGCCAGGCAGTTTCGGCCCGAAGCCCCACCCCGCGGGTGGTCAGCAGCGCCCCCGGTGCCGTTTCGCCGATGGCGGCCAGCACCCGGGCCGCTGCCGTTGCGGCTGCGTCGAAGGCACCCTGCGCGCCGGTGTGGCGGCATTCCACAGCCAAGGTGATGACTGCCAAGTCGGGAACGGCGGCGATTGTCGCGCTACCGATGGTGGTGACCGTGTGCTCGAGCTGATTCAAGGGGTGTCCTTTCGGGTTCTTGATGCGGTGGGTTTCGCGAGCCGCGCCAGCAGGCCTCCGGGACTCCGGGGGCCGTAGCCGCCGGCTTCGAGCCCGGCCCTGCGTTCGAAGGGGTTCAACGCTGCCGGATCCCCGCACAACAACAGTGAGGCGCCGGCGGTAGCGAAGTACAGGGGCAGGAACGGCAGCCCCAGGCACCAGGCGTATTGCCCGGCGTGTGATTCCTCATGTTCGAGAAGTCTCAGGTGCAGCGGGGGATCCGATATCGGGGGCCTGAAGAACAGGACGCTGCCCACGGTGAAGGCCCGCGCGTTCGGCAGCGCCTTGCCGTATTCAAGCGCGTAATGCAGGTAATGACGGCCGGGTTCAAGGCGGCACCCGGTGGCCCTGGCCAGCGCCAGGCCCAGCGGGGTGCTCAGGTTTACCCAGTTTGCCACGCTGCGGATCCGGTGCCGTGCTCTCATGCTGCCCAGTGTAGCGAGCGGCACCGGGGAGTTGTGCCCATGTGCTTGATGCCGCAGCTGATCCATCGTGCGGATAAAGTGGGGCGGGTCCGGCGCAGCAACTAACCGGTGCTGCCGCAGCCGCTCCCTGAAGGAAAAACATGAAGAAACCATTAGCCGTCATCGGACTCCTGCTGGGTCTGGTCATTGCCTTGACCGGCTGCGTGAAAATGAACATCGACATCGTGATCAAGGATCAGGACACCGCCGACATCTCGATGGTGATGGCATTCAAGCAGGAAGTACTCCAGGGCAAGAGCGTCGAAGAGTTCCTTGGCACGATGGGTGTCGATGACCCGTTCGCAGACATGCCGGCCGATGCGAAGCGCGAGGAGTACAACCAGGACGGCTTCCAGGGCTACCGCGTCGTGCTGAATGACCAGAAGCTGACCGACTCGGGTGTCCCGGGTGTCGATGGCATTACCCAGGATTCGGGGCTGGAATACGCCGATGGCAAGTACACGTTCCATGCCCCCATCGAATCGGGCAATGAGGCAGGCAAGGAAGCCATCACCGAATCGACAATGAGCATCACCTTCCCGGGCAAGGTGCTTGAGGCTTCCGAGGGTGCCATCATCGAGGGGAATAAGGTCAGCTTCGACATGTTGACGGCCTCGGGTACCGAGGTTTCTGCAGTGGCGGAAGGCAAGCCGGCCGGCATCGCCGGGCAGTTCTCCGGATCGTCAATGGGCTGGATCTGGTGGGTGCTCGGAGGACTTATCCTGGTCGCCGGCGCACTGGTGGCCTTCCTCGTCATCTATCAGCGCAGGAACGCGGTAGCCGCCGCAGCAGCATCCCCTGCCTACCCGGTTCCGACTGGTGATTCCGGGCAGGAAACCATGCGCTTCGCCGAGCCGGGATGGGCCGCCGGCCAGGCTCAAAGCCAGGCACCGATGCCGCCGATGCCGCCGATGCCGCCGGCGCCACCTGCTCCTCCGGCCTAAGCGGCCAAGGTCCCCGAAACACCACTGTGCCCCGGGCACATCCAGAGTTCAGCCTGGATGTGCCGGGGCACAGTGGTGTTTCGGGCAGGTGGAGCCGCCCCTACTTGGGCAGGCCCGTGAGGAATCCCTTGACCAGGGGTCCGGCGGTCTGCGCGCCGCCGCTGCCGTCCTTCACGAAGGCCGCCACGGCCAGGTCGCCCTGGGCTGCGATCACCCAGGCGTGGGCATTTCGCTCTGAGTCGTATTCGGCCGTGCCGCTCTTGCCGAAGACCGCCGGGCGCAGGGTCCGCAGGTCCTTGAGCGTGCCATGGTCTACGACCTCGGCCATCATCGATTTCAGTGCCTTCGCCTCGATGGCGGTCAGCGGCTTGGCCGGTGCCGTACCCGCCTTGGGCGCGGGGTCGGCGACCAGGTGCGGGGAGACGGTCTTGCCCGCTGCCACGGAGGCCGCCACGGTGGCCATGCCCAGCGCCGAGGCCTCCACGACACCCTGCCCGATGGCGTTTGCGGCGAGCTCGGTGCCGGTGGAGGTCGAGGGGACCGAACCCAGGAACGACGCGGCGCCGGTGGCCGCTTCCGCGGCCAACCCCAGGGCGCCGGCGGCATCGGTCAACTGCGCTGCCTTCATCGAGGTGGAAGCATTGACGAAGACCGTGTTGCAGGACTGGGCGATGGCCTCCGAGAGCGGGATGGTGCCCAGGGCCGCGGACGGGTAGCCGTTGTAGTTCTTGAAGGACTTGCCATCGACCGTCGTCGTGGCGGGACATTTGACCGTCGATGTCGGCGTCTTGCCGCCGCGCAGCATGGCCAGGGCCGTGATGACCTTGAAAGTGGACCCCGGGGCGAACTTACCGAGCATCGCTGTGTTCAGCCCGGCATCGGCCGGGCCGGAGGCGGCGGCGAGCACTGCCCCGTCCGAGGGGCGGATGGCCACCAGCGCCGCCGTGCCCCCGGCTCCGTCGACCATCTTCTGGGCCAGGTCCTGATACTCGAGGTCCATGGTCAGCTGCAGGTTCGCCCCGTCGACGGCGGGGGACTCGAACAGCTTCTCCACCGGCTTGCGGTCCGTGGAGTAGGTGGAGATCGTGTAGCCGTTGCTGCCCGCCAGCTCCTTCTGGTACTGGGCCTGCACACCCGATAGCCCGACCAGTGTCCCGGGCTTGATGGTGCCCTTCGACTGATCGACGATTTCGGCCGTCGCCTCGCCCACGACGCCCAGGATCGGCCGCGCGAACGAACGGGTCGGGGCCAGCGGAAGCACGTCGGGCTTCACGAGCGTACCGGGAATGGCTTCGACCGCCTCGTTGGTTACAGTGCGCTCGAAGTCATCGCGCAGCACGATGGCCTCCACGAAGGCCTTGTCGCCGGCGGCCCTGACCCGGGCCGCATAGACGGCCGGGTCGATATCCACCAGTTTGGCCAGCTTCATGGCCGAGTCCTCCAGTTTCCCGCCAGGCACCTCCGGCTTGTTGATGCCGATGCGCACCACGGCGCGGTTGGACACCAGCGCGGCGTTGTCCGCGCCGCGGATTTCCCCGCGGGCGGCCTTCGTGGTCTTGTACGCGACGTACTGGCCGGTCTCGAGCCCGGGGACCGACATCTCCGGGGTGAAGGGGACTGCCCAGGCATCGGCTTCGGCGTCGAAGGAGAGCCGCGCAGTGGTCTCGTACTCCCAGTCCTTGGCCGTGGAATCGATGTCCCATACGGTCTTCAGCACGGCGGTGGCCGAGGGTTGCTTCGCATCGACCGGCTCCGGATCCATGCTCACCGAGAGAAGCGTGGTGGTGCGGGGTATGTCCTTGAACGCTTCGAGCGCGGTGCCCAGCAGCGTCGCGGCGTCGGCTGCCCCGGTGCCAGTGACATGCACCGCGGAGAAGTCGTTGGTGGCCAGCGCGCCGGCCAAGGCCTCCGCGGCAGGCCGGGGATCCGGAACCGCTGCCGGGCTGCAGGCCGAAAGAGGGGCGATGGCCAGGGCCAGCAAGGCGCCGGTGAGGGCGTAACGCGGAACTCGTTGCATGGCTCCCAGTATTCCGATCAGGCGGCGTAAACCACAAGTCGGGCGGGTCCGGGTAGCATTCGGCCCGGTTCTTGGGGCCCGGGCGCAAGCAACTAGACTAGTGGCAGCAACCGGACAGCATAACAACAGTGAAAAGGGCCGTAGAACCCCATGTCTGAATCCACGTCACCGGAGGCCGGCGTCCATGACGCTCAAGCCCCGGCCGTACCGCATCCCACGGATGAGAACGCCATCGGCCGCGCCGTTGAGGCGGCCCTGGCCGCGTTCGAAGCCGCATCCAACCTCGACGAGCTGAAGGCCGCCCGCCTGGCACACACCGGGGAGAAATCCCCGCTGTCGCTGGCAAACCGCGAAATCGGCCGCCTGGACAAGGCCGAGAAGGCAGTGGCAGGCAAGCTCATGGGCGCCTCGCGCGGCCGCGTGAACAAGGCCCTGGCCGCCCGCACCAGCGTGCTCGAGGAAGCGGACGCGGCACGCATCCTGCTCGAGGAGACGGTCGATGTCACTGCCGCACCGCGCCGCCGCCGCGCCGGTGCCCGGCACCCGCTCTCGATGCTGCAGGAACGCGTATCGGACATCTTCGTGGGCATGGGCTGGGAAATCGCCGAGGGCCCCGAGCTCGAATCCGAGTGGTTCAACTTCGATGCGCTGAATTTCCCGCCGGACCACCCGGCGCGTGAAATGCAGGACACCTTCTTCGTCGACCCGCCCGAATCGCACCTGCTGCTGCGGACCCAGACCTCCCCGGTCCAGGTCCGCTCGATGCTCGAACGCGACGTGCCGCTGTATGTGCTGTGCCCGGGCAAGACCTTCCGCACCGACGAACTCGATGCGACCCACACCCCGGTCTTCCACCAGTTCGAGGGCCTGGCCATCGACAAGGGCCTGACCATGGCCGATTTGCGCGGCACGCTGGAGTACTTCGCCCGGCAGATGTTCGGCGCCGAGGCCGAGGTGCGCCTGCGCCCGAACTTCTTCCCGTTCACCGAACCGAGCGCCGAGCTGGATATCTGGCACGCCGGCGCCAAGGGCGGACCGCGCTGGATCGAGTGGGGCGGCTGCGGCATGGTGCACCCCAATGTGTTGCGCGTCGCCGGCATCGACCCCGGGCAATACTCGGGCTTTGCCTTCGGCATGGGCATCGAGCGCACGCTCATGTTCCGCAACGACGTCCCCGACATGCACGACATGATCGAAGGCGACGTCCGTTTCAGCGAGCACTTCGGGATGGAGATCTAGGACATGCGTATTCCCCTTTCATGGCTGCGTGAATTCGCGCAGGTACCGGCCGATGCAACGGCTGAAGACGTCATGGCCGACCTGGTCAAGGTCGGCCTCGAGGAAGAGGACGTGCACCGTCCCACCGAATCGATCACCGGGCCGATAGTTATCGGCCAGGTGCTCTCGATCGAGAAGGAAGCCCAGACCAACGGCAAGACCATCAACTGGTGCCAGGTCCGCGTCGTTCCCGAGGGTGCCATCCAGACCCTGAGCCACGAGGGCATCGACCCCTCGGGCGTACAGGGCATCATCTGCGGTGCGCACAACTTCGTGGTCGGTGACAAGGTGGTGGTGACGCTTCCGGGCGCCGTCCTGCCCGGCGACTTCCGGATCAGCGCCCGCAAGACCTATGGCCACCTCTCGGCCGGCATGATCGCCTCGGTGCGCGAACTAGGCATCGGCGATGACCACGACGGCATCCTGGTGCTCTCCACCCTCGGGCTGGACCCGGAGCTGGGCACCGATGCGATGGACCTGCTGGGCCTCTATGACCAGGCAGCTGAAATCAACGTCACCCCGGACCGCTCCTACGCGTTCTCGATCCGCGGCGTTGCCCGCGAATACGCCCACGCCACGGAAACGCCCTTCATCGACCCCGCCGCGGGGATCACTGTGGACGCCTCCACCGGTGCCGGCTACCCGGTGGTGCTGGCCGATGGCGCCGGGATCTACGGCAAGGACGGCTGTGACCGCTTCGTGGCCCGCACCGTCACCGGGATCGACGCCGCGGCGCCGACCCCGCCGTGGATGTCCTCGCGCCTGCGCCTGGCCGGGATGCGTTCGATCTCGCTGCCCGTGGACATCTCCAACTACGTGATGCTCGAACTCGGCCAGCCGCTGCACTTCTACGACGCCGACAAGCTCACTGGGACGATCACCGTCCGCCGTGCCAACGCCGGCGAGAAGCTGGCCACGCTCGATGCCAAGGAACGTGCGCTGGACACTGAGGATCTGCTGATCACCGACGGGTCCGGTCCCATCGGCATCGCCGGCGTCATGGGTGGGGCCTCCACCGAGGTCTCCGGCACCACGTCCACCGTGCTGATCGAGGCCGCGCACTTCGAGCCAGTCTCCATTGCCCGCTCGCGTCGTCGGCACAAGCTGCCCTCCGAGGCCTCGAAGCGCTTCGAGCGCGGCGTGGACTGGGAGGTCGCCGACAAGGCCGCCCAGCGCGCCGTGAACCTGCTGGTCGAGTTGGCTGGCGGCACGCCCGTCACGCTGATGACCGACATCGGTACCCGTCCGGCACCGGTGCTCATCGAGCTGCCGCGGGACTTCGCCTCGAAGCTGATCGGCATCGACTACACGGCCGAACAAGTCACCACGGCGCTGGAAGACATCGGAGCCGATGTCGTTGCCTCGGCCACCGGCTACACCGTCACCGTGCCGAGCTGGCGCCCGGACTTGAGCATCCCCGAGGACCTCACGGAGGAAATCGCGCGCCTGGTCGGTTACGACTTGATCCCCTCCACCCTCCCGGTGGCACCGGCTGGCCGTGGGCTGACCCGCGTGCAGGGCCAGCGCCGCCGAGCCGTCCAGGCGCTGGCAGATGCCGGCCTGACCGAGGTGCTGTCCTACCCGTTCGTCACCGCCGTGCAGAACAACACCTTCGGCGCTGCCGAGGCCGGTGAGGTCGCAGCGGTCAAGCTGCAGAACCCGCTCTCCTCCGAGTATGGCTTCCTGCGCACCTCGGTGCTGCCGGGCCTGCTGGGCATCGCCCGCCGCAACCACGGCCGGGGCTTCCGCGACCTGGCCCTGTACGAGGCCGGACTGGTCTTCCTGCCCGGCGACACGCTGGGCACGGCGGTGCTTCCGGCCGTTGCCACCCGCCCGGCGGAGGCCGAGCTGGATGCGCTGGATGAGGGCATGCCGGAGCAGCCGCAGCACATCGCCGCTGTGCTCACCGGCCATGATTCGCCGGTCGGCGCCGGGCACACCCCGCGCCAGTACGACTGGGCCGACGCGCTGGACGTGGCAAAGCTGGTTGCCGATGTGCTCGGCGTCGAACTGGTCATCGGGCAGGGCGCTCACCAGGCGTTCCACCCCGGACGCACGGCGGCGCTGAGCCTGCGTGATGGAACGGTAGTCGGTTACGCCGGCGAGCTGCACCCGAAGCTGCTGGCCGAGCTGGACTTGCCAGAGCGCACCGTCGCCATGGAAATCGACGCCGACATGCTCTTCGCCGCCGCCGCCGATGTCATCGTGGCCAAGTCGATCTCGACCTTCCCGATCTCCACCCAGGACGTCGCCCTCGTGGTCGACTCCGCCGTGGTGGCTGGTGAGGTGCTCGAGACGCTGCGCGAGGGAGCCGGTGAACTGCTCGAGGACATCGCGCTGTTCGACGTGTACACGGGCAAGGGCATCGAAGAGGGCAAGAAGTCGCTCGCCTTCGGGCTGCGCTTCCGCGCCGTCGACCGTACGCTGACTGCCGATGAGGTATCGGCCGCCCGCGCCGCTGCAGTGGAGCTGGCTGCAACCCGCCACGGTGCTGTGCAGCGCTAAGCGGGAACCCGATGAAACACCGCCGGCCGGTGGCACCGCTTCCCTGCAGGAAGTCGGAGCCACCGGCCGGCGGCGCATTCGCCCTCCACTGCCGGAGGGCGGCTGCTACTCGTCGTCGCCGACGTTGACCTCGATGAAGGCCGCAAGCGGCGAACGGACGACCGGCGGGACAATCAGGTCTTCCCCGGCCATGGCCAGGATCCCGGCGTCCCGTGCGGCCTTCAGGTAGGGCAGTGCAGCGCGCAGTTCCTCCACGGCCTCGGATTCCTGGCGCATCGCCTCATCGTCCCAGTCCATCTCCAGGGCCGTTGCCGGTGGCGGCTCCTCGCCAGCAGCAGCAGTGAGGAAGCCCAGCATGGTGTCACCGATGGTTTCCTCCAGTTCCTCATCGGCTGTTCCGTAAACCAGCATCGTGAGCTGGTCGATCAGCAGGTCGAAGCAGACCTGAGCGAATTCGGTGGCGTCCTCGCCGAGGATGGCCAGTCCCTTCGCGGTGGGGGTGGCACGGGTCCCCTCGACGGAGATCAGCTCCGTCTCCTCCAGGGACTCCCACAGCGTGGAAAGCGGCAGGATGCCGTCCGGATCGGGTGCCTCATCTCCCAGGGCAGCGGCAGCTTCCAGCAACTGTGCGGGGCTCAGGTCGCCGGCTTCCGAGACGTCGATTCCTGTCCCGATCCAACGGATCATGCCGATGGCGCGGCGCACGATCGGCAGCTCCCTAGCTTGGGCGCCAATCTCTTCCTCATCCAGTTCCGGAACATCGAAGCCCGGATCGGACATCGGGTTGGCGAGCATCGAATGGATGGCCTCGAAGTTCTCGTCGCCGCTGCCCCAGAGCCCTGAATCATCGAGGAAGTGCAGGTATCGGTCGAGCAGGAAGGAGACCTCGGCCAGGATCGTGCGGTTGTGCTCGGTAATGGATTCAAGCAGCTCGAAGACGGCGTCCGGGTCCAGCGCATCGATTGATCCGAAGCTGAACTCCTCGGAGTAGGCGGCCAGGACATCACCGATGCCGGAGAACTCCTGCGAGGCTTCGGCCGAGGCCGAGTCCTCGGAGGCCCACCGGATGAAGCGGGGTTCCAGCGCCCGCATCTGGGCCAGGCCGATGCTGCGCGCCGAGGACCCCGTGGCGCGGGCGTCCTTTGCCGACTTGGACCGGTTTTTGCTCTTTGACGTGTTCTTCTTGGACATGCGCGTCCCTCTCGATCCTGATGGTGTGGCTTCAAGCTTGGCATAGGGGCACCATAACGGGGAATACGGGGCGGTGCCGGCTAGGCCGGTTTCGGCCCGCGCAGGGTCTGCGAAGGCGGAAATCCGAAGTGCTGTCGGTAGGACTGGGAAAAACGGCCCAGGTGCCCGAACCCGCACACCTGGGCGATGGCGGCGACGCTGTCGGTGCGCACATCGGCAGCCAGCAGCAGTGCATGCGCGCGGCGCAGGCGTTCCTCACGCAGCAGCTGCGACGGGGTCGAGCCCAGATCGGCAGCCAGTGCCGCCTGTAGCGTGCGGATGGAGACGCCCAGCGCCTCGGCCAGATCCCTGACCCCGAGGTCCTCCCCGCTGTGCATCTGGAGCAGGCGGGTGAAGGCGGCAGTCAATGACGAACCGCGGGCTTCACCGGCGGGCAAGTCCCGGTCAGCTGGCCCCGAGTCCGCATTGGTCTTCGCCGCCAGGAGCCAGCGGGCCAGGACGGTTTCCTCCTGCAGATGCCGGGTGTAGGGAGCCGGTGCGCTCAGCGGGTCGTTGATCAGGTCGTGGTATTCGAAGACGGCCCGGACAAACGACCGGCCCTGCGGGGTGTCCACGTTCATGGAGTGCGCCATCCTCAGCGGCCCGTCGAGCCGGGCACCATAGAGCGACTTGGCCGCCGTGGCCAACATCTCGCGTGGTGCCGTCACTATCAGCTGGGGCGTTCCCTGTTGCCAGGTCATGGAGAAGTCCTGGTCGATCGGGGGAATCGAGGCCACGGTGGGCGTCGATTCGATGGTGGCAGCCGAACACCGTAATTGGGCCCGCCCGCTCAGCGGCAGCTGCACCATGTAGAACGAGCCCAGCGGACCCGGGTCGATCCGCACCGTTGTCCCGTAATCCAGCAGGTGGACACCGAAGCCGCCACCGCTGGAACGCAGGTTCAGCTTCACCGTGCCGCGCATGGAGAGCGGGCGCAGCGTGTGCTCGCAAAAAAGCCGGCTGATCCGTTCCTGGGCCTCGAGCGGGTCAGGGGTCCGCAGTGTCGGCAGTCCGTCGAGTACCTGATGCGCCTGTGGCACGGCGGGCTGCAGGGTCAACATTGCTCACGGACTCCTTCTGGCTGGTGGTCATACGTGAATCGGATAGGCGATGCGCAATGGGGATAGAGACAGGAAGCATGCGGGGGATAGGTTCTCAACAGA
Organism: Paeniglutamicibacter cryotolerans; assembly: GCF_014190875.1. NCBI lineage: Bacteria > Bacillati > Actinomycetota > Actinomycetes > Micrococcales > Micrococcaceae > Paeniglutamicibacter > Paeniglutamicibacter cryotolerans. The sequence continues at coordinate 2,556,165 of NZ_JACHVS010000001.1, forward strand.
CCACTTGATTATGACATGGATCACACGCCGTTCGGCGGGGAGGAAGCTGATGAAAATTCTTGAAGACCGCGTCGTGCTGTTGACCGGAGGCGCAACACTCGTGGGCGCCGGGGTCGCCGCCTCCCTGCTGGAGTCCGGTGCCCGGGTCGTGGTGGCCGACATCGACGAGTCCGGCGGCCGGGAACTGGTTCAACGCCACCCGGACGTGGACTTCCACGCTGTGGACGTCACCGACGACGCGGCGGTGGAAACACTGATCAACCACATCTCGAGCATCCACGGCCGGCTCGATGGCCTGGTGAACCTGGCCTGCAGCTACCTCGACGACGGCATCGCCTCACCCCGCGCCGACTGGCTGACCGCCCTGGACATCAACGTCGTGTCGGCAGTGATGCTTGCCCGTGCAGCACGCGGCCTGCTGGCTGAATCCGGCCACGGCGCCATCGTCAACTTCACCTCCATTTCAGCTGGCATCTCGCAGACCGGGCGCTGGCTCTACCCTGCAAGCAAGGCCGCGCTGGTGCAGGTCACCCGCTCCATGGCCGCGGACCTTGCCGCCGAGGGCATCCGGGTGAATTCGGTGAGCCCCGGCTGGACCTGGTCCAAGATCATGGACAACCTTTCCGGGGGCGACCTGGCCAAGACCGATTCGGTGGCTGCCCCCTTCCACCTGCTGGGTCGGGTCGGGCGTCCGGCGGAGGTCGGCAACGTGGTCTCCTTCCTGCTCTCGGAGCAGGCATCGTTCGTCACCGGTGCCGACTGGGCTGTCGACGGCGGCTACTCAACGCTCGGCCCCGAACGCAATGAACCGGCCATCACGCTGCTGGCGGAAAACTAGCAACACCCGTCGCACCACGCCCCCTCCCCATCCACCGTTTAGCGAGAACAAAGGAACCAAGACCATGGCAGCACGCAGCATCACCATCGTGGGAGCAGGGCAATCAGGCCTCCAGCTCGGCATCGGCCTGCTCGATGCCGGCTTCGAGGTCACCCTCGTGTCCAACCGGACGCCGGAGCAGATCCGCGATGGATCCATCGCCTCCAGCCAATGCATGTTCGACCAGGCGCTGGGCCACGAACGGGCACTGGGACTGGACCTGTGGCCCGACGCTCCTGTCGTTGAGGGCATCGGCTTCACCGTGGCACCACCGGAGGCACCCGGGGTGCAGGCCATGGGCTGGTCCCACCGCCTGGACTCCCCAGCGCAGTCCATCGACCAGCGGGTGAAATACCCGGCCTTCATGGAGGTGTTCGAAGCCCGCGGCGGCACGCTGCTGATCGAGGACGCCGGGGTAGCCGAGTTGGAGCGTTATGCGCAGGCCAGCGACCTGGTGATCGTCGCCGCCGGCAAGGGCGAGGTCGCCGGGCTCTTCACCCGCGATGATCAGCGCAGCCACTATGCCGCACCGCAGCGTGCGTTGGCCCTGACCTACGTGCATGGGATGAAGCCGCGCGAGGAATACTCCGCTGTAAACTTCAACCTGATTCCCGGCGTCGGAGAGTACTTCGTCTTCCCGGCGCTGACGCTCTCCGGTCCCTGCGAAATCATGGTGTTCGAGGGCCTGCCGGGTTCAGACATGGACTCCTGGAAGGGCCTGACGCCGCAGGAGCACCTGGAAAACTCGCTGCGCATCCTGAACAAGTACCTGCCCTGGGAGGCCGCGCGCTGCACCGACGTCAAGCTCACCGACACCCACGGAATACTGCAGGGGCGTTTCGCGCCGACGGTCCGCCACCCGCTGGCAACGCTGCCCTCGGGCCGGACGGTGCTGGGCATGGCCGATGTGGTGGTGCTCAACGACCCGATCACCGGGCAGGGTTCAAACAACGCGGCAAAGTGCGCCGCGGCCTACCTTGAGGGCATCATCGAGCACGGCGAAGCGGGTTACGACGACGCATTCAAGCAGGGATTGTTTGAGTCCTACTGGGATTACGCCCAGCATGTAGCCGGCTGGACCAATGCGATGCTCTCACCGCCACCGGAGCACGTGCTGCAGGTGCTCGGCGCGGCCCAGGAAAACCCGCAGATCGCCCAGCGCTTCGCCAACGGCTTCGACTACCCTCCGGATTTCGCGCAGTGGTTCATGACGCCGGATGCGGCGCAGGATTATCTCGGATCCTTCAACCCGGTACATTAGCCACACCCGGCCATCCGGCCTGCCACCGGCATCCACCACGCCTATCCATCACCTACTGGAGCATCACATGCGCACCATTGCCATCGTCGGGGCCGGAGAATCCGGTGCCCAACTTGCGCTGTCGCTGCAGCGTTCGGGACACAATGTCACCCTGTTCTCCGACCGTTCGGCCCAGCAGATCCGCAGCGGCTCGATCACTTCGAGCCAATGCGTCTTCTCCTCGGCGCTGCGTGTGCAGCAGCCGCTGGAGATTCCCGGGGCAGTTACCACGGAACTGGGCATCACCGGAATCCGGCTGAGCATCAAGGGGACCGACGGGCGTGAAGGGATCGACTGGCAGGGCACGCTGGATAACCCGGCGCTATCGGTGGACCAGCGGGTTAAATGTGCGCATTGGATCGAAACGTTCATCGGGCGCGGGGGAGACTTCCGCATCGAAAAGCTCTCGGTGCGCCGGCTCGAGGAGGTGGCGGCGCTCTTCGACCTCGTGGTGGTGGGAACGGGCAAGGGCGAACTGGGCCAGATCTTTGTCACCGACCGGGCCAAGTCGCCCTTCGACCGACCGCAGCGGGCGGTGGCAGTCACCTACGTCAGGCCCGCTCAGAGTGCCATCGAAGGCGCGGACCCCTCGCAGATCAGGATGAGCATGGTCCCCGGCGTCGGGGAGTTCTTCACGTTCCCCGGGCTGAGCACGCAGGGTCCGTGCCAGATGATGGTCTTCGAGGGGCTGCCCGGAGGCCCGATGGACTGCTGGGACACCATAGATTCGCCGGAAGGGCACCTGTCGACGTCCTTGGGGATCCTGAATGAGCACTTCCCCCACGAATACGTTCGGTTTGCCGGCTCTACATTGAATGACCCCGGGGCCGGCCTGCGCGGACGGATCACCCCCGTGGTCCGTTCGGCCGTCGGCACACTGCCCGGGGGACGGACCATCATGGGCATCGGGGACGCGATCATGCTCAACGACCCGCTCACCGGGCAGGGGTCGAACAACGCAACGCTCGCCGCAGACCACTACGCCCGCGCCATCGATGCGCGGGGTGATGAACCTTTCGACGATGCGTGGATGCTGCATACATTCGACGAGTTCTGGCGCGGGTGGGGACAGTTCTCGACTGTCTGGACCAATTCGATGCTGCGCGAACGCAAGGACTGGCAGCTGGAGTTGCTCGGGAAGGCGCAGCGCCACGATTCCCTGGCTACTGCACTGGCCAACGGGTTCGATGACCCGCGCATGCTCTTCCCCTGGTGGTTCGAGCCGGAGGAGGCAGCTGCCTTCTCCGAGCGTGCGGCAGCGGAGGAAGGAGCCGCCCTGGACCTGCGCGATTTCCGAGCGGCGCTGGGGCAGTTCGCCACCGGTGTCACCGTGGTCACTACCCGCACCCCGCAGGGCACCAAGGCGGGAATGACGGCCAACTCGTTTACCTCGGTTTCGATGGATCCGCCCCTGGTGCTCTGGTGCCCGAGCAGGTTCGCGCCCTCGCTGGAGGACTTCGAGGCCTCAACGCACTTTGCCATCAATGTGCTCGAGTCCTCCCAGCATGTGCTTTCGCGCCAGTTCGCCACCCCTGCCGATGACAAGTTCGCCGGTGTCGCCTACACCGATGGCATCGCCGGGCTCCCGCTGCTCGACGGAGCCATAGCCACCTTCGAATGCCGCACCGTGGCCAGGCACCAGGCAGGGGACCACGTCATCTACGTGGGCGAGGTCGAAAAGTACTCGCGCGGCGCGGGGGATCCGCTGGTCTTCCATGCAGGTGCGTACCACCGCACCGCACTGCACCCCGACTTCAGCTAGACGCCCCTACCAGACGGAGGAAACACATCTTGGACACCGACTACGTGGTGATCGGCTCGGGCATCAACGCGCTGGTGGCGGCCGTCGAACTGGCCCGCTCCGGAGCCAGCGTGACGCTGCTTGAGGAACGGGAGAAGCTCGGCGGCTTCATCGGCTCCGCGGAGCTGACGGTGCCGGGATTCATCCACGACACCTTCTCCTCCTGGCACCCGTTGTTCGTTGCCGGCGCCGCCTACGCTGAGCTGGGTGCCGAACTCCATGCCCGCGGGCTTCAATACCTGAACACCGAGGATACCGACACCCCCTGGGTTTGCGCGTCGGTGGGAACCGACAGCCGGGGAAACACCTCGGTGGTGCTGGCCCAGCGCGATCCCCAGGCTACCGCTGCAGCGTTCGGGCAGCAGGAAGACGGCGCCGCCTATGCCCGGATGCTCGATGATTTAGGCGCCCAGGCGCCCGTGGTCTTCGGAACGCTGGGTGGTGAGATGGATGTTCCCACGCTGTCGAGGCTCGGCCTGAAGACACTGCGGATGGGCCTGGTACGCGCCCAGGAACTGGCGCGCCAAGCACTGATGAGCGGAAGGAACCTGACCCGCAGCCGTTTCCGCGGCACCGAGGTGGACCAGCTGTGGGCCCCCTGGCTGCTGCATGCCGGTATCGGCCCCGAACAGGCAAGCGGCGGGGTGATGCTTCCCGTCATGGCGGCCACCATGCACCAATTCGGGCTGCCGGTGGTCAAGGGCGGGGCTGCGGGGTTTGTCACGGCCTTCGAATCACTGCTCCGGGACCATGGCGTGGTGATCCGCACCGGAACCCGCGCCGAGTCCATCGAGGTGCGTGAGGGCAGGGCGGTCGCGGTGAATACACCGGAGGGGAGCATCCGGGCCCGCAAGGGGATCCTCGCCTCCGTCTCGGTGCCCGAACTCTACGGAGAGCTGCTGAAGGCCCCGGACCTGGCCCCCGGGGTCGCCGAGCAAGCGGCGACCTACCGGCCCGGACGCGCCGCCATGCAAATCCACGTGGCGCTCGCCGGGCCAGTGCCCTGGACCGATCAGAGGTTGGCCCACACACCGTTGATCCATGTTTCATCCGGCTCCGATTCCACCGCCATCGCCTGCGCCCAGGCCGAGGCCGGACTGCTTCCGGGCAACCCCACCATCGTGGTGGGTCAGCAATGCGTACTCGATCCCTCCCGTGCGCCAGCTGGGCAGGCGACGCTCTGGCTGCAGCTCCAAGAGCTGCCCTACGAGCCCTCGGGTGATGCTGCGGGCTTCCTGGATACCTCCAAGGGTTGGGACGAGCAGCTGGTCTCCGACTATACGGACCGCGTGCTGGACAAGATCGAGGTCTACGCGCCGGGCCTACGCGCGTTGGTGCGGGGCATCAGGGCCATCAGTCCGTGGGAGCTGAGCAAGCTGAACCGCAATGCCGTGGGGGGAGATCCTTATGGCGGAGCGGTAGAGCTGTATCAGAACCTGTTGTGGCGTCCGCTGCCGCGCATGGGCAGGGGGCGCTCGCCGGTGAAGGACCTCTGGCATATCGGTGCGGCGACGCATCCTGGCCCGGGGTTGGGCGGTGGGTCCGGGCACCTGGTGGCCCAGCGCCTGATCCGTCGGGCCAAGCGCCCTGGATTGCGAAAATCCACCACGTGAGCAGGGGTTTTGTTCACCTTGCAGCACGAGTAAGTTAGCCACCATGTCCTGATGCGCGACATATCCATTTGAAGCCGAAAAACAGCTGCTGGGTCGCATATGCGACCCAGCCACACCATGGGAGAACCGATGAGTCCTGTACATGAAGTCCTGACCTCACTTGCCAGCGGCGCGGTCGTGATCCACGACCTGACAGCACCGCTATCGGCCGACACCCCGACGCTGGTGCTCCCCGAACCGTTCGCGAACTTGATTGATTTCAGTATCGAGCAGGTCTCCGCCTACAACGAGCCCGGCCCCTACTGGAAGCACCACAACATCCACACCGGGGAACACATCGGCACGCACATCGATGCCCCGATCCACTGGATCTCCGGGCGCGAGGGCAAGGACGTCTCGCAGCTGGACCCGGCCCGCCTCGTCGGCCCGGCAGTGGTGCTGGACTTCAGCGCCGAAGCGGCAGCGGATCCCGACTTCCTGATCGATATCGAACACCTGGTGACGTGGCAGGAGGAACACGGGGCCTTCCCCGCAAACTCGTGGCTGCTCTTCCGCACCGGATGGGACCAGCACGGGCATGACCAGCAGGCCTTCCTGAACCTCGACGAGAACGGTTCCCATACCCCGGGCTTCACGGCCGATTGCGCCAAGTGGATTGCCGAGGAACTGGATATCTCCGGCATCGGCGTGGAAACGGTGGGCATCGACGCGGGCAACGCCGGAGCACTGAACCCGCCGTTCCCGATGCACTACTTCCTGCTGGGTGCGGACAAGTACGGGATCACCTCGCTGAAGAACCTGGATAAGCTGCCCACCCACGGGGCGATGATCGTGGTCGCCCCGCTGCCCATCGTGGGTGGCACCGGTGCTCCGGCCCGCGTGCTGGCCATGGTTCAAAAGTAGGCCAGCATCCGAACCATGCCGGAAATTCCGGCCCGCAGTCCCGTGGTGGATGTCGTTTCGTCTCCGGCATCCACCACGCTCACGCATGCCACGGGCACGAAGGAGAACAAGAGAATGAACGTCGCACAACTTGTCGGCAAGACACTCGCGGACCTGGGCGTGGGCCACTGCTTCGGCGTGGTCGGTTCGGGAAACTTCACCATCACCAACACGCTCATGGAGCACGGGGTGCCCTTCACTGCGGCCCGGCACGAGGGTGGTGCCGCTACCATGGCCGATGCCTTCGCCCGGATCAGCGGGCAGGTCGCGCTGCTCTCGGTGCACCAGGGCTGTGGCCTGACCAATGCCGCCACGGGCGTCGGCGAGGCGGCCAAATCCCGCACCCCGATGATAGTGCTTGCCGCCGAGGCCGCACCCAGCGCCGTCTACTCGAACTTCGCCATGGACCAGGACGGCTTTGCCGCCTCCGTCTACGCGGTGCCCGAACGCGTGCATTCGGCCGCCAGCGCCGTCGCCGACACGGTGCGCGCCTACCGCCGGGCTGTCAACGACCGCCGGACAGTGGTGTTGAACCTTCCGCTGAACGTCCAGGCGCAGGAGGTCGCCGACGAGCAGGCGTCCGCTCCGGTTGCCATCGCACCGGCCGAACCGATCCGCCCCTCGCATGCCTCGGTTCAGGCGCTGGCCGGGTTGCTGGCCGGGGCCCAACGCCCGGTCTTCGTCGCAGGCCGGGGCGGTCGCGGGGCCAAGGACGAGATCCTTGCCGTGGCCCGGCACGCAGGCGCCCTGGTCGCCACCTCGGCCGTGGCGAAGGGACTGTTCAATGCGGATGACTTCAACCTCGGCATTTCGGGCGGGTTCTCCTCCCCGCTGGCGGCCGAGCTGATCACCGGCGCAGACCTGGTCATCGGATTTGGCTGCGCCTTGAACATGTGGACGATGCGCCAGGGGCACCTGATCGGAGCCGAGGCCAAGGTCGTCCAGATCGACTTGGAAGACCTTGCACTGGGCGCCAACCGCCCCATCGACCTCGGCGTCGTTGGCGACGCGGCCCAGTGCGCCACCGACGTCCTGGCAGAGTTGGTTGCCTTAGGTGTGGCTCCCCGCGAGGGCTACCGGCGTGCCGACGTGCGGGCCCGCATCAGCGAATCGATCCACTGGGGACAGGTCGGCTACGAGGACCTCTCTGATAGCGAGCGGATCGATCCGCGCACACTGACGAAGGCCCTGGATCAGCTGCTGCCATCCGAACGCATCCTCAGCATCGATTCGGGAAACTTCATGGGCTACCCGAGTCAGTTCCTTTCGGTTCCAGATGAGTTCGGCTTCTGCTTCACGCAGGCGTTCCAGTCCATCGGGCTGGGCCTGTCCACGGCCATCGGTGCGGGTTTGGCACAACCCGGACGCCTGCCGGTGCTCGGTACCGGAGACGGCGGATTCCACATGGCCATCGCCGAACTGGATACGGCGGTGCGGCTGCAGTTGCCACTGGTGTGCATCGTCTACAACGACGCTGCCTACGGCGCCGAAGTACACCATTTCGCCATCGATGACCCGGATGCCGACATGAGTTCGGTCCAGTTCCCGGACACCGACTTCGCCGCCATCGGCCGTGGTTTCGGTGCCGATGGCATCACGGTGCGCACCCTGGCGGATCTGGACGAGGTGAGGGAGTGGGTGGCGTCGAATCCGAGCCGCCCGCTGGTGATCGATGCGAAGATCGCCTCCGATAAGGGTTCCTGGTGGCTGGCCGAGGCGTTCAAGGGGCACTGATTCCGGGATGCGCACTGCGAAGCGGGTGGTCTTGGCCGGGGCGTCAGTCGCCGAAGGCAGGCCGGCCGGCAGCAGGGGGTGACTTCTGTGGATCTATCCGGCTGCCGGGCCCGGGCATCTTGGGCACGGGTACGGTCCCGATGAGGTTTTTGAGGGCTGTGGTGTTGATGTCGCCGGCGTTCACCGCGTCGTAGAGGGCCCCGTAAACGCGGTGGTGTTCGGGTTCCAGGGACAGGTGGGCCAGGCCCGTGACCTTCCCTTCGGTGCACAAGAGGGCGTCGGTGGGCTCGAAGAGGGTGTCGGCCCGGCGGGTGAGGCAGCGGTAATAGCCTTGGCGGAACGCGTCGAAGGGCCCGGTGGCCGTGGTGCCTTGTGGTGGAATGGAGCCCTTATGGATAATCATGGTTACGGCCACCGGATCCTTCTCATGCTTCGTTGTTTGGTAACACAAAGCACAGTCGCAATCGAAACACGCTGTACCTTCCACAGCCCTACGACATCACCGATGTCAACTCGTTCTACTGAGCCGTCAGGAGGCACCATCATGAAGTACATCTCGAAAGCACTCGCCGGCTGCGCCCTTGCAGGCTCTGCCCTTCTCGCCATGACGTCTTGCGCGGCAGCACCGGCACACGAGACCGCCACTGCTCAGCTGCAGCCTGACTATCCGTCCTACGCCACCATCCAGGATCTTGCCAAGCGCTCGACGTTGGTCGTCGAGGTCACCCTCGGAGCGTCTTCTCCGGACAAACTGCTCCCGAAGTACGAAGGCGACGATTCGGAGACCAACCCGTTGGCCGGCACCACAGAGAAGCCCGACCGTGCAGCGGGAGCCGTGCCTATCACTGTGTTCGCCGCGACGGTGAACACGGTTTACCTGGGCGAAGTGAAGCCCGGCGAAGTGATCAACGTCGGTCAACTCGGTGGGACCATGGACGGCACCGAGTACACGGTCACTGGGTCCCGTCCACTGCAGGAAGGACAGACTGTTATCCTCTTCCTCGCAACCTATCCCGATGCTCCGGCATCGATCTTGGGCGGCGATGCGGGTGTGTTCACTCAGGTCGGCGATGAGTACCAGTCACACGCTGAACAGCCCCTGACGATCACCCTCGACGAACTCAAGACGCTGTAGCTTAACTCACACGATCACATGACACCCTGGAGTGTTGTAATCACCCGCTTCATGGTTCACACGCACTCATCACAGTATGGTGATCAGTAACGAGGCCCGTCTACGCGCTCGTGACACGACGAGCAAGGCTCCGAAAGTCAAGGAATTTTCCGCCAGAGGTTAAATGCCATGCTTAGGGTCGGGAACGCGATGGCCATTGTTGATCCGGTATCGGGCATCGATGAAGAATCAGGAGGGGAGCAATGACGCATGGTGCGGCGCGGAGTAGTGTTTGCCGTATCAGTCCCGCATGGACGGGGTGCCCTGTCTCAAGGTGGTGAAAAACGTGGCTTCTGAACCATGGCCGAGTCCGTCGAGTGAGCCTACCCCCGGCCCGCATTCGGCGAAGAAACCCACGCCTTCCAAACCGAAGATCCCGTCCAAGCAGCCTACGCAGCCTCGAAATGAGGACGTGACGCGGGCCGGAGTCATCTGGGTGGCCGTCAGCGCGGGGCTGGTCCTCTTGGTATTGCTCATCATCCTCATCCTGCAAAACCAGGAACGTGTGACAGTGAACTACTTTGGCCTGGCCGGCGAACTTTCACTGGGGATGGCGCTTTTCGTCGCTGCGGTGGCGGGCGGGATTTTGGTGGCTATCGCCGGTGCGGTGCGGCTCCTGCAGTTGCGACGCCGACGCCGACGCGGCACCCGAAGGACGCTTCGTGGGGACCCGTAACGACAGGGCGGCAGGAACCTCTTGCTGGGTGACCGAGCCTTCTGCCGTGTTGTGGAGACTTCGTCGGGTGGCGGTCCGGAAAGCGGTTCACATCGTTAGGTCTCTTCGAATTCCTTCGGGGTTTGGTGGTCCACCGCCATCCAAGGCGTGTCCAGTGGCATCCCAGTTCCCAGGAACCGGGGTGTGGAGATGCCCCTGATCTGCTGGTTGAACCCACCAGCATTTCGAATGGCCATGATGCGACGAGGTAGTACCACGGCCTGCAAGGTTTACTCCGTCCCGATGAGGTTAACCGTTTCGGCTAAACCCTTCTCAGGTCGCTGCCCCGGTGAAGGTTCCCGGAGCGGGCTGGTGGCATGGTGCCGTTCCGCATCGGCTCTGCCAACATGGGGTCATGGAAGCAAACGAACCACGCGCCCGGGTCTTGTGGAAGGTTCTGCCAGCGCTCGGGCTCCTGCTCGTCGCCTGGATGCTTATGTGGCTCGCGCAGAGTATCCCGACAGTGTGTGCGTTGGCGTTTCCGTGCCCAGCGCCGGATGTCAGGGCTGCTCCAGCGATCATCTTTGGCGGGCTCATGCTCGTGCCGATGCTCATGCTTCTTGTGGTCTCCGCTACGGGCGGGTCAGGGTACCAGTGGGTGTCAAGGGTGTCCTACGTGGCGCTTGTCAGCCTGGCAATCGTGGGCTTGGGGACAGTCCTGTTTTCTGGCGGATTCGGCATTCCGTCGTTCTAGTCGTATCCGGGTTCGGCCGCAGTCGCGTGATCGTGACCTGGGCATCCCATGCGAGGTTCCGCTTGCGGGCGTAGATTCGCCGCGCAGAGGGCTTCGGATGTCTAGTGCAGCCGACTTTGGAAAATGGCCCCCCTGGTTGAGGGCATTAGTTCCAGCCATCTGGAGCGTCTGTGGACACTGAGACCTTGGCTCCGGTCAGACACGGTGGCGAATGTGGTCTAGCTCCTAGGTGCGTGGGTCGGTAGTCGGGTGCCGGGCTCAAATGATTCTTAAAACGCCGAGGAATTAACCAGGGCCGCAAAGGGGTCGCTGGAAGAATGAGGGGTATGAACTCCCCTTCTTCTTCCATCCCGCAGGACGGCTTGTTCGACGCATCCCTGGTGGAGCGCCTCGAGCCCGTTGATGACGGGCTGATGGATGCCAACGGCGGGGAGCGGAAGCGGTTCAGGGCCTTTGAACCCGATGCGGTGATGCTGGTGCCACCCTCCCTGGAGGAGTGGCTGCCCGAGGGGCACCTGGCCCGGTTCATCGCCGAACTGGTCGAGAACGAGCTGGACCTGACCCGGTTCTACGCCTCCCACAAAAAGGCCAAGGGCCAGCCGCCGTACGACCCGCGGCTGATGCTGCGCATCGTGCTCTACGGCTACTGCACCGGGGTCCGCTCCTCCCGCCAGCTGGAGCGCGCATGCACGGATGTGGTCGCGTTGCGCTGGCTGGCTGCCCAACAGGCCCCGGATTTCCGATCCATCGGCCGCTTCCGCCAACGCCACCTGGCCGCCTTGGCCAACGTGTTCCTGCAGGCGCTAGAACTCTGCCGGGCCGCGGGCATGGTCAAACTCGGGATGGTCGCGCTGGACGGAACGAAGCTGCGGGCCAACGCCTCTCGGCACAAGGCGATGTCCTACGCGCGGCTGACCGAAAAGCAGAAGGTCCTGGCCCAGGAGATCAGCGATCTGATGGCGGAGGCCAAGACCGTGGACGAGTCCGAGGATGCGAAGTTCGGTCCCGGTAAGCGCGGGGACGAGCTGCCGGTGGAACTGGCCAACCGGCAGGCCCGGTCCAAGGCCATGGCCGCCGCGCGGGCTTCCTTGGAGCAGGAGGCCGCGGACAAGGCACGGGTAGAAGCCGAAGAGAAGGCCGCCAAGCGCGGGGATGACGATGATGAGATCACCGGTGCCGGTGACACCGCGGCCCGGGAATCGGAACCGAGGCCCGCGGCGCAACGGAATTTCACGGATCCCCAAGCGCGGATCATGAAGACCGCCGACGGGTCCTATCACTATTGCTATAACGCGCAGGCGGTGGTGGACGCCGGGCATCAGGTCATTGTTGCCGCCGAGTTGGGCCAAGGGGCCAACGATTACGGACAGCTGGTCCCCATGGTCGAGCGGGTCCAGGAAAACCTGGGCATGATGCCCAAAACGTTGAGCGCCGATGCCGGGTACTGCTCGAAGGCGAACCTGGTGGAGGCGGGGCGGATGGAGGCGGAGCACGGGACCGGGTTCTTCATCTCCACCGCCCGGGTGAAGCACGCCACCCCGATCCCGGAGTCCCCGCGGGGCCGGATCCCGGCGAACGCCACCTTGGGTGAGCGGATGGCCCGGAAGCTGAAGACCAAGCCCGGCAAACAGGTCTACTCGCGCCGGAAGGTCATCGTGGAACCGGTGTTCGGGCAGATCAAAACCCGTCAGGGTAAGCACTTGTTGTTGCGCGGACTTCAGAACGCGCAGGCGGAGTGGAAGTTGTTGGCGGCAGGGCATAACCTGCTCAAGTTGCATGCGTTCCGGGCCCAGGGTGCCGGATAGCCAGGGTCGGAGGTGGGCCCTGGCGCTGCGCGCCAGAACCCACTGGTCCGGTTTGAGGGCCCCGGGGAAGGGCGGATGCGCCCGAAGGCCTTTTTCTCCGTGGTGTGACCCTGCGGCGGCCGGGCCGGGCCGGTATTCCTTCGTGGGTGGTGCCGTTGGTCAAACGACTACCGACCCACGCACCTAGGGTGTGGATGTCTTAGAGCGACGTTGTGTCGAATCTTCGGCTGTGGTGGCAGCACCAGACGGATAGCCTGGGCTTGACCGATCCCGCGAAGCGGGCACCGGCCATGAACGGCCGTGTCGCTGCCGGGCTCATGACGCTCTTCGGGGTGATCGGTATAAGCCAACTGGTTGTTGTCATCTTGGAAATCGTCTCCGGACGGAACTAGGTCCTTGGTGCAGGGTTATCCGTTTGTTGGCTGCTCGCGGCTGCTGGGTATTGTCTCGAGTGGAGACGCGCCAAGCGTTTGGCGAGGGATCCTTGACGTGGTCGCTCAAGTGCTTTTCCGTGCGGTGCGCGTTTGTCGTTTTCAAAGGTAATTTGAGGTCCGGAGACGGCGGGGGTGGCGCATTGGGCAGAACTCCGCCTGCCGGGCAACTCTGCGTTGTCGAGTAGAAGCAGTGACGTCCGACGCATGTGCTCTCTGCGTCAAGGTTCGGTATCCGGGATCGCGCGGATCCGCGATCGCGTGCATCTGGCGCTGGTCCCGCTCTGTTCGACCTTAGAGGAGCGGTCCATAATTGGGAGATCAGCTCCGCGAGGACCGCAGAGAGACGGCACACTGGGCCTGCGTCTGTTGACCGTTTCCGATCATCGCTTTAGTGCGAAAGGAATGCCATGACTGACAACCATGAGACCCGTGAGGCCGAACTCAACACTGGGAGCCCGGAAGGGAAGTGCCCGGTGGTGCACGGGCGGGGGCTTCACCCCACCGAGGGTGAGCGTAGTTCCGGCTGGTGGCCCGGCCGCCTCAACCTCAAGCTGCTCGCCCGCAACCCGGCCGTGGCCAACCCGCTCGGCGAGGACTTCGACTACGCCGCGGCGTTCAACTCTCTGGACTTGCCGGCCGTGAAGCAGGACATCGAGCAGGTGCTTACCACGTCGCAGGATTGGTGGCCAGCCGACTTCGGTCATTATGGCCCGCTTGTCATCCGGATGGCATGGCACGCTGCGGGCACGTATCGCATCGAGGATGGCCGCGGTGGCGCGGGCGCGGGCCAGCAGCGCTTCTCGCCGCTTTCCAGCTGGCCGGACAACGTGCTGCTGGACCGGGCCCGGCGTGTGCTATGGCCGGTGAAGCAGAAGTACGGCGCGAAGCTGTCGTGGGGCGACCTGATGGTGTTGGCTGGCAACGTCGCGCTCGAGTCGATGGGCTTTGATACCTTCGGCTTCGGCGGCGGGCGAGTGGACGAGTGGGAGCCGGATGAGTCTGTCTACTGGGGCCCGGAGACCACCTGGCTCGGCGACGAGCGCCACAACGGCGAGCATGAGCTCGACAAGCCGTTCGCCGCGACGCAGATGGGCCTCATTTACGTCAATCCCGAGGGCCCGAACGGAAACCCGGATCCGCTTGGAGCGGCGCGCGACACCCGTGAGACGTTCAAGCAGATGGCGATGAATGACGAGGAGACGGTCGCACTCATCGCCGGAGGCCACACCTTCGGCAAGACCCACGGTGCCGCCGACCCCGAGCAGTATGTCGGGCCTGAGCCGGAGGCTGCGGGCCTGGAACAGATGGGACTCGGCTGGAAGGGCAGCTACAGGAGCGGCAAGGGCCGGGACGCGATCGGTAGCGGCCTCGAGGTCACCTGGACATACACGCCCACCTCCCCGTTAACCGGCTAATACAATCGTTCACCCCCGCTAACCCGCTGGCATTCCTTGACTTCCAACCGGACGAGGCGGACCCTTTTGACCCATGGAGACCGACCCGGACCTGAGCCTGGAAGCCTCCGGCGGAACATGGCAGATCGCCGGTGCCGGCTCGGCCGCGTTCACCACGGTCAACGACTACCTGGGCTATCTGGCCGACCGGAACTATTCGCCGGCGACGGTGCGCGCCTACGGGTTCGACCTGCTGGCCTTCTGCCGCTGGCTGGCCTCCGAGGGACTGGGGCTCGGTGGCGTGGATACCGATGTGATGCTGCGCTACCTCACCGCCTGCCGCCACGCCACGGTCCCGGGCCGCCCCGGACCCAACGTCCTGACCCTGCACGGCCAACGCACCGACGGCTACGCCCCGGCCACGGTGAACCGCCGCCTGGCCGCCGCCTCTGGCCTCTTCACGTTCATGGTGATGCGCAACCCGGCCTTGAAGAACCCCATCCCCCGAGGAACAGAAAACAGGTGGCAGGGTTCAGGAAACCGTTCCGGGCTGCTCGGGCACCTGGCCCGACCCCAACCCCGCTCCGCCCTGCGGCTGCGCGAACCCCGCCGGCTTCCCCGCGCCCTGGACCACCAGGAGGTCGTGGCCCTCTTCCAGGACCTGAAAACCTGGCGGGACCGGGCCATGGCCGGGCTGATGCTCTATTGCGGGCTGCGCGCCGGGGAGGTGCTGGCACTGGCGGTCGGCGACGTCGACATCGGCGCCCGCTGGCTGCTGGTCCACGGCAAGGGAGCCAAGGAACGGCGGGTCCCCTTGGATACCGACGTCGCTGCAACCATCCAAACCTACCTGCTGATCGAACGCCCCGAATCGGCAAGCCGCATGCTGTTCCTGGTGGCCAAGGGCAAGACCCGCGGCCAGCCGTTGACCCCGGCCGGGCTGCGGACCATCTTCCGCTACCACCGGGAAATCTCCGGCGTCGCCGACGCCCATCCGCACGCGCTGCGTCACACCTTCGGCAGTGCCCTGGCCGAGGCCGGGGTCGACTTGGCGGTTATGCGCGAACTGCTGGGCCATACCCACGTCAATACCACCGCCCGCTATATCCATCTGGCCCCCGTCCACGTGAAAGCCGAATACGATGCAGCCCGCAAACGCCAGCAATCCCCTGACTGAGGATCCCTCCCTGGTCGTGGACGCCTTCCGCGACTACCTGGCCGCGCGCGGGCACGGTTCCACACCGGTGTTCTCCGGCGCCCGGACGTTCATGGCCCGCTGGCCGGAGCCCGGGGACTGGCTGGATGAACCCCTCGAGCAGCGCGTGGAAACCAAATACCACACGACGGGCTTCATCCTTTTCCTGATGCTCACCGGGCGGATCCACGGGGACTACGGGTATCTCCTGAATACCAAACTCACCAATATTCTCAGCGCCTGCGTTGGCCAAGCACTGGAAACGGATCTGCTTTTCTTCCTGGGCCGGGCCCGCACGCTGGGTTTCAGCGAACGCGTCGGGCGGGCGATGACTACCGGGGTCGTGGCCCGGGTCCTCCTGCACACCGGCTCCCCGCTCTGCGCGGTGGGAAGCGGGGAGCTGGAGGAATTCGAGACCGCCTGCCGGGCCCGGGAGCAGCGCACCGGACGCTCCGCGCACCCCTACCTGGTGCTCAGTGCCAACGTCCGCAGGGTGCTTTTCCATGCCGAGCTGATGCCCGAACCGGCGCCGAAGCCAGATACTCGCGCCACCTTCAGCCAGCGGATGGAAACGGTCCACGGACCCCTGGCCCAGACGTTGGAGCGGTATCTGGAGCGCAAGACCGTGACCTGCGTGGCCCATACCGTGTCCTCGCTGGCCACCCGGCTGGCGCACTTCGGTGCGTATGCCACCACCTTGGACCCGGATCTTTCCGGACCTCACGGGCTGGAGCGGTGCCGGCATATCGAGCCGTACCTGATCATGTTGAGCCGGGCTCCGAACACCAAATCCGGGGGCATCCTCTCGCCCGCGGAGCAGGCCCGGCGGATTCATGCCGTGTCGAATTTCCTGCGTGAAATCACCGAATGGGGGTGGCCCGATGCCCCGGCGAGGCAACTGCTGTTCCGCTCCGATATTCCCCGCCTGCCCCGGCCGCTGCCGCGCTACCTGCCACCGGACAGCGACCGGATGCTGGCCCGGGCCCTGGTGGAGTCCTCCAACCGGTTGGCCGCCGATGCCTTGTTGCTGCAGCGGGCCTGCGGCCTGCGGATCGGTGAACTGCTGGACCTGGAAATGGACTGCGTCCACCAGCTTGCCGGCAACGGGGCCTGGCTGAAGGTCCCGCTGGGCAAGATGAAGACCGAACGGATGGTGCCGTTGGACGAGGACAGCCTGGCGCTGTTGGATCGGATCATCGCCACCCGGTCCCCGGGCCAGGCGATCACCCACCCCGTGAGCGGCAAACCCGTGCAGTTCCTCTTCACCCATTACGGGAAGCGGTTGCAGGTCAGTGGGCTGCGCAACGAGTTGGACCGTGCCGCGGCCAGCGCCGGGCTCGGGCACGTGACCACGCACCAGCTGCGCCACACCTATGCCACCGCACTGATCAATGCCGGGGTCACCCTCCAGGCCCTGATGAGCCTGCTGGGGCACGTCTCGGCAGAGATGAGCCTGCGCTACGCCTCGCTCTTCGATTCCACCGTCCGCACCGAATACGAGCGTGCCTTGGACCTGGCCAAGACCCGCATCGGCACCACCACCGGAACCGGACGGGTACTGCTGCCCATCAGGAACATCACCGACGGCAACTGGCGTGAGACCCCGACCATCAAGTCCCGGCTTGCTGGCGGCTACTGCCTGCGCGCCCTGGCCCAGGAAGCCTGCCCGTACGCGAACATCTGCGAGCATTGCCCCAGCTTCCGCACCGAGAACAGCAATCTTCCCGTGCTCGAGGCCCAGCGCAAAGATGCCGCCCTGCTGGCCCAGGATGCCAGGGGCCGCGGTTGGGACAGCGAGGCCCGCCGGCACCAAGCCCTGGTGGCCCAGCTAGAAAAGCTCATCGATGAAGCCAGCCCGGCATGAGCGCGGAACCGCTGAAGGAACGAATCGAGACGGCGCTGCAGGAGCTGACCGGCCAGGGCGCCCGGATCAGCATCACCGCGGTGGCCGCCCGGGCCGGGATCCCGCGCTCAAGCCTCTATCGCAATGCCCAGGCCCGTGAACTCATTGCCCGGCGCATCGCCGAAACACACCTGCACGCGGATATGAACCTGGCCGCCGAGGTGACCCGGCTCCGTATCCTGATCGAGACGCTGGCCGCACGGGTCCGCAACCAAGAAGAACGCCTCCGGCATCTCGAAGGCAGGCCCCACACCACACCGCGCTGAGGCTCTGTGATTAGCCGGTTATGGCCCAAGCCAAGCAAATATTAGCCGGTTAAACATGGGACAACAGCTTCTTTGAGATCCTGTTCGGCTACGAGTGGGAACTGACCAAGAGTCCAGCCGGCGCATACCAGTGGCAGCCGAAGGACGGGGCCGGTGCAAACACGGTGCCCGACCCCCAAGACGGCTCGCTGAGCCGCCCGCCGACCATGCTGACGACCGACATCGGTCTGCGGGAAGACCCGATCTACGGGAAGATCTCGCGCCGGTTCATGGAGAACCCGGACCAGTTTGCCGACGCGTTCGCGCGGGCATGGTTCAAGCTCACGCACCGTGACATGGGCCCGATCGAGCGCTATCTCGGCCCGGAAGTTCCCGAGGAGCAGCTGCTCTGGCAGGACCCGGTGCCCCCGGTGGATCACGAGTTGGTCGACGACGCGGACGTCGCAGCGCTCAAGCACGACATCCTCGCCACGGGACTGGCCGTGCCCTGGCTGGTGCGGACCGCATGGGCATCGGCGTCGACCTTCCGTGGCGGCGACAAGCGCGGTGGCGCCGACGGGTCGCGCGTCCGGCTGCTGCCCCAGAACGGCTGGGCGGTCAACGACCCGGCTCAGCTTGCGACCGTGCTGAGTGTGCTTGAGGGTGAGCAACAGAAGTTCAACTGCGCCCAGACCGGTGGCAAGAAGGTCTCGCTCGCAGACCTGATCGTCCTCGGTGGTGCGGCCGGCATCGAGAAAGCCGCCAGAGACGCCGGGCATGAGGTTCAGGTGCCCTTCACTCCGGGCCGCGCAGACGCGACACAGGAGCAGACGGACATCGAGTCGTTCGCCCCGCTCGAGCCGGCGGCGGATGGGTTCCGCAACTACCTTGGTGAGGTCAACAGCCTGTCGGCGGAGCATCTGCTCGTCGACCGGGCCAGCCAGCTGACGCTGACCGCCCCGGAGATGACGGTGCTGGTCGGTGGTATGCGGGTGCTGGGAGCCACCATGCAGGGCTCGACCGACGGTGTCTTCACCGACAAGCCCGGAACCCTGACCAACGACTTCTTCGTGAACCTGCTCGACATGGGCATCACGTGGAAGAGCATCGGGGAGGGGCAGGAACGTTTCGAGGCGACCGACGCGCAGGGCCGGCAGAAGTGGACCGGCACGCGTAACGACCTCGTCTTCGGCTCCAACTCCGAGCTGCGTGCGCTGGCAGAGGTTTACGCTGCCGACGATGCGAAGGAGAAATTTGTCGTGGACTTCGTCGCCGCGTGGACCAAGGTGATGGAACTCGGCCGCTACCGCCGGGCCTAACCCCATTGCCGATGAGGGATGCTCAGGGTACCCGGCCGACCCGTAACGGGTTTCCATTAGAAAATGGCTATAGCAGTCGATCATCCCCGCCGGGTATGGCTGCGCCGCGCAAGCGAGAGAAATTTCTGTACTCGCCGTATGGAAACTTTCAATCCCACGACATACCGGGTGCTCTTTGATGTCGGGGAAACCGTCGCAGCTCCCTTGGGCATACTTGTTTAGCGGGTAAGCGCATTGACAGGTTCTCGGCGCGCTGCCCACTACCGCTAGGGAAACCAATCCCCAGCCGATGACAGGCGCCCAGTTGTTGGCGACGCTGATCGACATGAGCACAACGACGCCAAGGGCTGACCACATGAGGCCTCCTGCCACTCCCAACGGCCCTGCCGCAGCCACAGCACGGGGGTAGCATCAGGCCGTCGATGCGCTGGCGGCTCGGACACTTCCGGAACTCCAACGCTCGATGAAGTGGGGCATGCCGGACTGCGGCGTCGGTGACGGCTGGTGTTTCAGCTGCGGTGGCTTCGCAGGCCACCGCAAGTTCATTTTCGTCAATGGTGCAGCGCTCTATCAGGCTCCACCGGTGATATCCGTGGGCATGGGCAAGCCGAGCCGGGGTGTTGAGCCCGTGTCCGTGGGCTACCTCGATGAACGCCAGCTCGGGGTGTGGCTGAAACGCGTCGCGTCCGCACCGGGAATTCGGGACAGGAAGCACCGAATCCCGGCGCGGACGCCGCATATCCAGGGCCCCGTACGCATTTGCTTCCACGCTCAGTGCTGTCCGCCTCCAACGGGCCATGCCGAAACCCGCTGTAAGCGTTCGTTTCGGCATGGCGCGGGACGCTCAGCAGTGGCGGAGAATCCCGGCTACACGCTGGGCACCAAACCCCCGTCGGCTTTGTCCTGCGCCGGGGTCCAGCGCAGGTGCACCTGCTCGTCGATCTCCTCCTCGCGCAGCAGCGACAGCCGCGGACGGACCGCATCGGTGCGGGCACTGGGTGGCTTGCGGCGTCCGGCCTTGAACGGCAGCGGCCAGTGCGCTCCGGCCCCGGCGTATTCCTGTTCGGCCGCCGCCTGCAGGGTCCACTGCGGGTTGTACAGGTGAGTGCGGCCCAATGCCACCAGGTCGGCGCGCCCGGCGAGCAGGATCGAGTTGACGTCGTCGTACGAGGACACCGCGCCGACGGCGATGACTGCGACACCGGCCGCGGCAGCGACCTGGTTGCGGATCTTGTCGGCGAACGGGGTCTGGTAGCTGCGGCCGAATGCAGGGCGTTCGTTGCGCACTATCTGCCCGGAGGAGACATCGATCGAGTTGATGCCGTGTTCGATGAATGCGGTGGAGATGAGCAGTGCATCCTCCTCGGTGTTGCCGCCCTCGACCCAGTCGGTGGCCGAGATGCGGACTCCGATCGGCTTGTGGGCAGGCCAGGCGGCGCGGACCGCATCGAGCACCTCAAGGGGGTAGCGCAGGCGGTTTTCCAACGAGCCGCCGTACTCATCGGTGCGCGTATTCGACAGCGGGGACAGGAAGGAGGAGAGCAGGTAGCCGTGGGCCGCGTGCAGCTCCAGCAGGTCGAAGCCGGCCGTATCCGCGCGGCGGGCAGCGGCGACGAACTGCTCGCGGACCTCATTCATCTGGGCGCGGGTGATTTCCCGGGGAACATGGCAGCCCTCGCCGTAGGGGATCGCACTGGGGGCCAGTACCTCCCAGTTGCCTTCCTCGAGTGGCTCGTCGATGCCGTCCCACATGAGTCTGGTGGAACCCTTGCGCCCCGAATGTCCGATTTGCGCGCCGATCTTGGCGTTCGAGTTTGCGTGCACGTAGTCGGCGATGCGCTTCCAGGCGGTGGC
The DNA here is from genome assembly GCF_014190875.1 of Paeniglutamicibacter cryotolerans. Classification (NCBI taxonomy): domain Bacteria; kingdom Bacillati; phylum Actinomycetota; class Actinomycetes; order Micrococcales; family Micrococcaceae; genus Paeniglutamicibacter; species Paeniglutamicibacter cryotolerans. The sequence continues at coordinate 2,577,164 of NZ_JACHVS010000001.1, forward strand.
CTGTTCGTCGTTGTAGAGGCCGGTGCAGCCGGGGGTGATGCGCCCGATGTCCGAGACGCAGACCATCTCGGTCATGACCAGTCCGGCGCCGCCCATGGCCTTGGAGCCCAGGTGCACCAGATGGAAGTCCCCGGGTACCCCGTCAACCGCCGAGTACATGTCCATGGGGGAGACAACGACGCGGTTCACCAGGTCCAGCTCGCCGAGCTTGTACGGCTGGAACATCGCCGGTGCCACCTCGGCGGAGCCGGCCCGGCGGGCGAAGTCGGCATCGACCGTCTCGGCGAAGCCGGTGTCGCGCAGCTTCAGGTTGTCGTAGGTGATGCGGCGGGAGCGGGTGAGCAGGTTGAAGCAGAACTGCACCGGATCCTGGTCCTTGTACTGGCCGATGTTCTCGAACCACTCCATCGAGGCCTGGGCAGCACGCTGGGTCGATTCGACCACCGGACGGCGTTCGGTCTCGTAGGCTTCCAAGGCGGCCTCGACGCTCGCGTGTTCGTGCAGGCAGGCGGCCAGGGCGAGGGAGTCCTCCATGGCCAGCTTGGTGCCCGAGCCGATGGAGAAGTGCGCCGTGTGGGCCGCATCCCCGAGCAGCACGATGTTTCCATGGCGCCAGTTCCGGTTGCGCACGGTGGTGAAGTTGATCCACTTGGAGTTGTTGGTCAGCACCTCGTAGCCGGCCAGCTCCTCGGCGAAGATCTCCTTGATCCGGGTCACCGACTTCTCATCGCTGACGCCCGGGGCGAACGCAACATCTTCGGTCTCGTCGAACCCGGCGGCACGCCACACGTCCTCGTGCATTTCCACGATGAACGTCGAACCCTCCTCCGAGTACGGGTAGCCATGGATCTGCATGGTGCCGGCTTCGGTTTCCTTGACGAAGAATTTGAACGCCTCGAAGACCTGGTCGGTGCCCAGCCACATGTACTTCGAGACGCGCGGGTCCAGCGATGGACCAAAGGATTCGGCGAACTCGGTACGGATCGCCGAGTTAAGCCCGTCCGCTGCCAGCACCAGGTCGTAGTTTGCCGAGAGCTCGGAAACATGCGGGGCCATGGTGGAGAATCGTACGTCGACGCCGAGTTCGATGCACCGGCGCTGGAGCAGTTCGAGCAGTTCCTTGCGGCTCATCGCGGCGAAGCCCTGGCCGCCGACGGTGTGCATCTCGCCGCGGAAGTGGATGTCGATGTCGCTCCAGCGGGCAAAGCGGCGGGACATGTAATCGGCCACGACGGTATCGGCGTTGCCGATGCCGCCGAGCGTCTCGTCCGAGAAGACCACGCCGAAGCCGAACGTATCCGATGCCGCGTTGCGTTCCCACACGGTGACCTCGTGGGTCGGGTCCAGCTGCTTCATCAGTGCGGCGAAGTACAGGCCGCCGGGCCCGCCGCCAACGATTGCGATTTTCATGTCTGGTGTCCTTTCGATGGCCCGGGGGTGCCGGGCCGGGCAGAGGCGATCCGGTTCCGGTTCAAGCGGAGGTTCGGGGCCGGCCTGCCGGGGTACGGGGGATTAGGGGGCGCTGGTCCCGGCGAGGGATTCGCGCAGCTTGAAGTGCTGCAGCTTGCCGCTGGGATTTCTCGGCAGCTCCGCGACGAAGCGGATGTCACGCGGGTATTTGTAGGGCGCGATGGTTGCCTTGACGAAGTCTTGGAGCTCCTTGACCTTTTCCGGGCCGGACCCGGCGCCGTCGACCAGGACGACGAAGGCGCAGACCACCGAGCCGCGCTGCTCGTCCGGCCGGGCCACCACCGCGTTTTCCAGTACGTCGGGGTGCTCGTTCAGGGCGGCTTCGACCTCCGGGGCCCCGATGTTGTAGCCCGAGGAGACGATCATGTTGTCGCTGCGGGCCTGGTAGGTGAAGTAGCCATCGGCATCCATCACAAAGGTGTCGCCGGTGACGTTCCAGCCGTTGGACACGTACGCGTGTTGGCGTTCGTCGTCGAGGTAGCGGCAGCCGGTGGGGCCGATGACAGCCAGCCGGCCGACCTCGTTGGGGCCGAGTTCGTTGCCCTGCGCATCGAGGATGGTGGCGCGGTAGCCGGGGACGGCTGTGCCCGTGGTGCCGGGACGGATGTCGGCACCCGCTGCCGAAATGAACACGTGCAGCATTTCGGTGGCGCCGATGCCGTTGACCAGCGCCAGCCCTGTTTCATCGTGCACATGGTGCCAGGTTTCAGCTGGCAGGTGTTCGCCGGCGGAGACCGCCATGCGCAGCGACGTGAGCAGCTCGGCCTTCCCCTCCTTCAAGATGGCCCGGTAGGCGGTCGGTGCGGTGAACAAGATGGTGGCACCGGCAGCATGGGACTGCCTGGCCAGTTCCACCGGCGTGGTGCGTTCGGTCAGCAGCGCGCTGGCCCCGAAACGGAGGGGAAAGACGACCAGGCCACCAAGTCCGAAGGTGAAGGCCAGCGGCGGGGAGCCGGCGAAGACATCCTCGGGAGTCGGCTTGAGGATGTGGCGGGCGAACGTGTCGGCATTGGCCAGGATGTCCCGGTGGAAATGCATGGTGATCTTCGGTGTGCCCGTGGTGCCCGAGGTGGGACCTAGCAGGGCCACGTCGTCTGCAGCCGTCTGCACATTCGTGAAGTCCCCGGGCTTGGATGCCGAGAGCGCCACCAGGTCACCGGCTGCCTGGGAGCCGACGGAGACGACGGGATAGCCGCCGGTCGCGGCCTCCTGTGCGTCGGACAGGAAGCGGTGGTCGCATAGCATCAGGGCAGGCAGGGTGAGGGCCGCGAGCTTTTCGATCTCAGCGGCGCGCAGTGCGGGCATGGTGGTCACCGCCACGGCTCCGGCCTTGAGCACCCCGAGCCAGCAGGCGACGAGCCAGGCGTTGTTGGGGGCGCGGAGCATGACCCGGTTGCCCGGCACGATCCCGTAATCCTCGACCAGCACCCGGGCTACCTGGTTGGAGCGGATGAGCAGCTCGCCGTAGCTCAGGGCCGAACCGTCCGGTGCCAGCAGCGCGGGGCGATCGGCCCCGAAGGTTGCCACGGCGTCGTCGATGAGCACGGTGGCGGCGTTGAGCTTCTCCGGGTATTGGAGTTCGGGCAGCGTGAATTCCAGCGTCGGCCACAACTCGTGTGGCGGCAGATGGTCTCGAGCGAAGGTGTCCCGATGTGCCGAGGACGATAGTTCCATGACGTCTCTTTCCAAGAGTCGGTGATCAATGGTTCTGCTGGACGAATAAAGCCTTAGCCCCGGGGGCCGCGGATCATGCCCTCCTGGGCGACAGTGGCCAGCAACATGCCCGCCCGGGTGTAGAACCGGCCCAGTGCAAGGCCCCGGTTGTTCTGGCTGGAGACGGCTTCCTGGACGTAGAGCACCCAGTCATCGACGCGGCCATCGCGGTGGAACCACATGGAATGATCCAGGCTGGCAGTCACCAGGCCCTCGGTGCCCCAGGCCAGGTTCTGCGTGCGCAGCAATGGTTCAAGGATGGTGTAGTCGCAGACGTAGGCCAGGGCGGCCTTCTGCGTGATCTGGTCATCGGGAAGTCCGGTGAAGGCCTTCACCCAGACCGCCTGGTGGGCCGTGCTCGCGCCCTCGACGTCCAGATACAGGGCACCGGGAACATGGCGCATGTCGAAGCTGCGACCGGTCGCCCAGTAGTCTGCCGCGGCGCCCTCGGCTCCGGCCAGGACCTCGGCGGCGCTGGCCAGTGCCTCCGGATCCAAGTCCAGGTATTCGGCCGGGGCGCTGGAGGCCTGCTCCGGACCATCCTCGGGGACGTGGAAGGAACCGAGCGCCGTGTAGACGGGTTTGCCGTTCTGGAAGCCGCGCACCTGGCGGGTGGAATAGCCGCGGCCATCGCGCAATAGTTCGACCTCATAGCGGACCGGTACGTGCATGTCGACCGGCCGCAGGAAGTAGGAGTGCATCGAGTGCAGCGAGCGGTCATCGGCGACCGAGCGCATCATGGCCGAGGCGCCCTGGGCCACCATGTCCCCGCCGTAGGCCTTGGGCCACGGAACGTACTGCGGGACGGCGGTGTAGGCCTGGTCGAACACTTCAGGCTCGCAGGGGCTCAGGTCGATGGCGTCGAGGAAGATCTGTGAACTCATGCCCGGCGGTATCCTTCCAGCGATGCGTCCGCCACGTCTTCGAGGTTGACTACGATGTTTTCCGGCGTGCGCGCGGTCAGCCAGACCAGGTCCCCGGTGATGGACATGTTTGCCTCCACATGCGGCATGTACGGCGGCACAAATACCCAGTCTCCGGCGGTCATGTCCAGGAACTGCTCGTAGTTCTCACCGAAGTAGATGCGGCCGTGGCCGCGCAGCACGTATCCGCCGGTTTCGGCCTCGCCGTGGTGGTGCGGCAGCGAGCGGTAGCCGGGGGTATTGGAGACCTGGCCGAACCAGAGCTTGGTGGCGGGGGTGTGCTGGATTGAAACGCCGGAGACGCGGATGCAGTCGCCGGACTGAGCCGTGTTGGTGTCTTCGGCGCCGGCGCGGGTGACCACCGGGACGACGGCTCCGTCCGCGCCGGCATAGATCGAGTTGTCGCCTTCGGTGCTGTAGATCGTGGGGCTGGTGTTCATGGGTATGTCTCCTTCGACTGCGGACGGTGTGGTCAAACGGACTGGATAGTGGCCCTGGTGCGGATCCTGACGGTGTTGGTCAGGGTGCCGATGCCGGGGATCTCGGTGCGCAGCAGGTCCCCGTCGCGCAGGAAGCGCTGCGGGACCATTCCCATGCCCACGCCGCCGGGTGTGCCGGTGAGGACCACGTCCCCGGGGCGCAGCGTGGTGAACGTAGAGATGTAGGACAGGAGCCGGGCGCAGGAGAAGACCAGGGTCATGGTGTTGCCGCGCTGGACTTCCTCGCCGTTGAGCGTGCAAATGACCTGGACCCCGGCTTCCGGGTCCAGTTCGTCCGGTGTTACCATCACTGGGCCCAACGGGGTAGTGGCGTCAAACGCCTTGCCCTGGAACCACTGCAGGGTCCGGCTCTGCCAGTCGCGCATGGAAACGTCGTTGGCCACCGTGTACCCGGCGATGGCGGCGGCGGCCTCCGCTTCGTCGGCGTCCCGGAGCGTAGTGCCGACGATGACCGCGAGTTCGGCCTCCCAGTCGAGGCTCTGCGAGTGTTCGCTGGTGATTTCGGCATCCGGATCGGTGAGCGTATCGGCGAACTTGGCGAAAAGCGTGGGATATTCAGGCAGGTCGCGGCCCATTTCAAGGATGTGGTCTGCGTAGTTCAGTCCGCAGCAGATGACCTTGGCCGGGGCCGGTACCGGGTTCAGCAGCGTCGCCTCGGTGCGGGGAATGACATCGGGGGAGCTGTGGCTGGAGGTGGCCACGCGAACCAGGTGCTTCCATTCCGGGGTGCCGAGCAGTTCGCTGAGGTTGCGGGCAGGCAGCGGCAGGTAGCCGCCGTTCACCGCCACTGCTGCTGTGGTGGTGGCACCGTGGCGAATCGTTGCGAGTTTCATGTACTGCTCCCTTGGGGTGTTTCCTGGTCATACCTGTGTCGACTTTTTGACTGCCGTCACGTATCCTCAATGTAACACGCGTCACAAGTGTGGCGCTAGGGGTGAATCCACCACAAAAACACGACGGCCCTCAGGGAGTGCGACATGACCCAGACCACGGTTCACGAAAACCTCACGATCAATCCCGTTTCATTGCCCAAGCCCTCCGGATATGCCCATGGCATGCTCGCCGGCAGCACCGTCTATCTCGGTGGACAGACCGCTCTGGATGCTGACATGCGCATCGTTCCCGGCGGCATCATCGAACAGTTCACCCAGGCCTTTTCGAACGTGTTGGCCACGCTGGCCGAGGCCGGCGGCCGACCCGAGGACCTGGTGTCGGTGACGATCTACCTCACCGATGTCGACGACTATATGGCCAATGGCCGTGAGATCGGCCGGCTCTGGCGCGAGATGGCGGGTACGAAATACCCGGCGATGGCGGGAATCGGGGTCAATCGGCTCTGGCAGAAGGAGGCCCTGATCGAAATCCAGGGCGTCGCGGTGATTCAGGACCGCGACAACTGATCCCCGGCCCCGGGGAGCCGGCCCCGACCGTTTGACCACAGGGCGTGCCCGGGTTCGGCATGATGCTGGCCTTGGCTTCCGCCGGCCGCCGTGCTCCATCGGAAGCCTGCTTGCCCGGAACCGCACCACGCCGAGACCCCTCAGCGCTAGTGTCTCCTTCCTCGTGATCACGGCGGCGGCCACGGTGGGGCCCGTAGCGGGCAACGTCCCGACCGGGCTCACCCGCACCAACGGCAGCGGGCTGCCCGTCGCGTTCGTGCTCGCCGCGGTGATCGGGCTGCGCTTCTTCGTCGGCTACGCGGCGAAGGACGGGCAGGAGGTCAATTCCGGCGCTTTCCATGCCCAGGCGGCCCGGGCCTTGGGCAAGCCCGCCGCTGCCACGTCCCGCGGCTGGCCGGTCCGGAGTGCTTCGCCGTCCGGATCCGGCACTCGTGAACCTTCGGCGACGGCCCGGAACTGCGCGGCAGGCAGGCCCTGGTGATCGGCGGCGGAAACTCCGGTACGTTCATCGCCTGCCCCGGCGCGTGGCGTGCCGAGCGGGCCTTCGCATCGGTGAGGCGCCGCTAACGCTACTTCCCGAAACGCAGCGGCGTGCGGCCTGCCGAAGCGTGGTTGCCGGAATCCTCGAACCGCCCCGGCGGATCGGAGCGGCCGGGGGCCTCACCGGGTAGGGAGCGGTATTCCTCGACTGATCCACCGGGCAGGCCCATGGGATCAGGCTGGCCACGGGTTACGACTGCCTGATGCCGCTCCTTGACCTGCAGCTGCTCGATATGAAGGCCCGCCACCCGAGGCTGTAACTGAACGTGTTCCCGTGCCGGTCCGGCCCGCTCTGCATCCGGGGATTCATCGGGGTCGCCGACGCGGCACGCCGGCGCTTCGGCGACATGGTTCAGCTGGTGCTCATGGAGATTCGAGCCCGGGAAGACGGCATGCACCACAGCCCGGGGCCCGACCTGCGTGCGGCGCGCGGGCAGTGCTAGGCGCCGGCGAGGCCCGCGTCGATAACCCGGCCTGCGTGCCTTTCGGCGCGGGGTGAGAGCAGGGCGTGCAGTTCTTGGAAAAGCCGCTCGGCGCCCAACGCATTCCAGTCCGCCGGCAGGAACGCGATGGGCAGTCCCGGGTCGAGGTAGGGCAGCCGGCGCCACTGGGTGATCAGGACCAGGTAATCGGCGAAGGCGCGGGCATCGGCAGCGGGGTCGGTTATCGATGCATCGGTTTCCCGCCACGAGGCGAGCAGGCCCGCGTTGTTGAGCAGGAAGTCCGAATACAGGGCGTCCAGAGCCGGAAGGTCCCACCAGGAGTCGATGTTCCGGTGCAGGTCGGCACCCCCGACGTGGTCGGCCATGAAGAACTCGAGGTATTCGTTGAGCCCGTGCTGATCGAAGTGCGCCAGGACCTCTTCGCGCAGGTGCCCCGGGGCGATCCAGAGCCCGGGGGTGACCGAACCGAAGCCCATGCGGATCAACGATGAGCGGATCTTGTGGCGGATGTTGCGTTGGGACTCCGGGACGGTGAAGGTGGCTAGTAGCCATCGGTCGGTGGCCGTGGCCCGGCGCGGGTGGAAGATTCGTTCGTCGCCCTCGATGAACGTCTCGATGACGGAAGAGGCCAACGCATATCCGCTGCGGCCGTTGACCGCAACGCTGTCGATGACCCCGCGCTTCTTGAGCCGCGAAATGGACGAACGCGTCCCCGCCGGTTCCACGCCGATGTCCTGCATCAGCGAAATGATGGCCGCCACCTGCAAGGCGCCGCCATGGCGCCGGGCGTAGAGCCCGAAAAGAGAGACGATGAGCTGGTGATGCCGCGGAGCGGGCGCCTCGGCCTGGGCCGGGGGCCCGCCTGCGTGGGAAGTCATGTGCCAACCCTATCCAAGGGGTCGTGGCGATCCGGGGGAAGGCCCCGGGATTGCCCCATGTGTCGCCTTCATGACGCCCGGCCCTGAAACGCGTTGCGCCAGGGTGCCGGGCAAAAGGCGGGCCTGCTAGGGAATGAGGATGACCTTGCCGGTGGTGGCCCGGGATTCGAGCGCCGTATGGGCGGCGCCCGCGTCCTCCAGGGCAAAGCGCGCGCCGATGCGCACATTCAGTTTGCCTTCGGCGGCCAGGGCGAACATCTCGCCGGAGCGCCACCGGCGTTCCTCGGCGCTGAGCAGGAAATCCCCGATCTTCGGGCGGGTGACGGTGAGCGATCCATGGGCATTGAGCTGCTGCAGGTCGAAGGGCGGGACCTGGCCCGAGGCACCACCGAAGAGCACCAGGGTGCCGCGGATCGCCAGGGCGTCGAGCGAGTCCTCGAAGGTGTCCTTGCCGATCCCGTCGTAGACCACGTCAACGCCGCGCCCGCCGGTCAGTTCGCGGACCCGCGCCGGCACGTCGGCGTATCCCAGTACGTGGTCGGCACCGGCCGTCCGGGCCAGCTCGGCCTTCGCCGGCGTGGAGGTCGTGGTGATGACGGTGGCCCCGCGCAGCTTGAGCAGCTGGATCAGCAGCAGCCCGACCCCGCCCGCCCCGGCGTAGGTCAGCACGGTGTCGCCGGGACGCACGTGGTAGCTGGAGTTGACCAGATAGTGGGCCGTCATGCCCTGCAGTGGCAAGGCGGCGGCGACATCGTCGGGCACGGCGTCGGGGACGGGCAGCGCCTTGTCCGCCTCGAGCAGCGTGAACTGGGCGTAGGTGCCGCTGCCCTCGGCCGTTGCCACGCGGTCGCCCACGGCAAAGCCGGTGACTCCGTCGCCGAGCGACTCGACGATTCCGGAGCATTCGCCGCCGGCAATGAAGGGATAGGAGACCTGGTAGACGCCGGAGCGCTGATAGGTTTCAATGAAGTTCACACCTACAGCGGAGACCCGGAGCAGGAGTTGGCCGGGGCCGGGAACGGGGACCGGGAGCTCGACCCGTTCGAAGGCTTCGGCTCCGCCGGCCGCAGGGACCTGGACTGCGTATGACACCATGGACTCCTTTGTGTGTGCTGTTTGGCTTCGCCTCCATCTTAACGCCGGGGCTGCTCCGCCGGGCCCGTGGCGACGCGGGATGACAAACCGGCCGAAATAGTGTGAATATTTATTAGCCGTAGTGCATAAATCAGTAGTAGGGTTTCCGTATGACGATCTCTGTAGCAGTCTCCGGTGCCAGCGGATACGCCGGCGGCGAGGTCCTGCGCCTGCTGACGAACCACCCGAACGTTTCCATCGGCGCCATCACGGCGCACAGCAACGCCGGGGCGCGCCTCGGCGATGTCGCCCCGCACCTGCACTCGCTCGCCGACCGCGTTCTGGTCGAGACCACGGTGGAGAACCTTGCCGGACACGACGTCGTGTTCCTGGCACTACCGCACGGAGCCAGTGCCGCCATTGCCGCGCAGCTGCCGCCCGACACCCTGGTCATCGATGCCGGAGCCGACCACCGGCTCGAATCGGCCGCCGCCTGGGAGAAGTTCTACGGCTCGGCCCACGCCGGGACTTGGCCCTACGGCTTGCCCGAACTGCCCGGCGCCCGCGCCGCGCTCGCCGGTGCCAAGCGCATCGCCGTACCCGGCTGCTACCCGACCAGCGCCCAGCTGGCGCTGGTTCCCGGCTTCGCCGCAGGGTTGCTTCAGCCGGAGGATGTGGTCATCATCGCAGCTTCAGGAACCTCCGGCGCGGGCAAGGCGGCCAAGGTCAACCTGATCGGCGCCGAGGTCATGGGCGGCATGAGTCCCTATGGCGTCGGCGGGTTCCACCGCCACACCCCCGAAATGGAACAGGGCTTCTCCCATGCGGCGGGGGAGCCGGTCACCGTTTCCTTTACCCCCACGCTGGCCCCGATGCCGCGCGGCATCCTCACCACGGCCACGGCCAAGGTGCGCCCGGGCGTCACAGCCGCCGCCCTGCGCGACGCCTGGGAAAACGCCTACGCCCACGAGCCGTTCGTGAAGCTGCTGCCCGAAGGCCGGTGGCCGCACACCAAGGCCGTGCAGGGAAGCAACTACGCACAGGTGCAGTTGGCACTCGACGAGCATGTAGGCCGGGTCATCGTCACCGTGGCCATCGACAACCTGACCAAGGGCACAGCCGGCGGGGCCGTCCAATCCATGAACATCGCCCTCGGACTGAGCGAAACCGCCGGCCTGATGATTGAAGGAGTAGCACCGTGAGCAACCCCACCATCGGCGTGACGGCCCCTGCAGGATTCTCCGCCTCCGGCGTGACGGCCGGACTCAAGGCCTCGGGCAACCCCGACCTCGCCATCGTGCGCAACGACGGTCCGCTGCACCATGTGGCAGCCGTCTTCACCTCCAACCGCGTCGCGGCGGCACCTGTGCACTGGTCGCGCCAAGTGGTCGGCGACGGCCGCGCCGACGCGGTGCTGCTGAACTCCGGCGGCGCCAACGCCTGCACCGGCCCGGAGGGCTTCGCCAATACGCACGCCTCGGCCGAACACGCGGCCAAGGTGCTGGGCATCGGCTCCGGCGACATCGTCGTCTGCTCCACCGGCCTGATCGGCGAACAGCTGCCAATGGACAAGATCATCCCCGGCATCGATGCGGCGGCGGCTGCGCTGGGCAGCGGCAGCGAGTTCGACGGCGGCGGCGCCGCGGCGACCGCCATCATGACCACCGATACCGTCTCCAAGCAGGCCGGCTTCGCCGGAACCGGCTACAGCATCGGCGCCATGGCCAAGGGCGCCGGCATGCTGGCGCCGGGCCTGGCCACCATGCTCGTGGTCATCACCACCGATGCCGTGGTCGAACCCGCCGGATTGGAGGCCGCCCTGCGCGGCGCGACCCGGGTCAGCTTCGATCGCGCCGACTCCGACGGCTGCATGTCCACCAACGACACCGTGGTGCTGATGGCCTCCGGTGCCTCGGGAACCGTGCCGGACCCGGCGGAATTCGCCACCGGGCTCAAGGACCTCTGCATCGACCTGGCCCTGCAGCTGATTCGCGATGCCGAGGGCGCAGCCCACGACATCACCATCCGCACGTTCAACGCGGCCACCGAGCAGGACGCCGAGGACGTCTCGCGCACCGTCTCGCGCTCCAACCTGTTCAAGACGGCGATCTTCGGCCAGGACCCCAACTGGGGCCGTGTGCTCTCCGCCGTGGGAACCACCAAGGCCGTCTTCGAGGCCGATGAGCTGAACGTGTCGATCAACGGGGTGCAGATCTGCCGCAACGGCGGCGTGGGGGATGACCGCAACCTGGTCGACCTCACCGGCCGAGAGGTGCTGGTGGAGATCGACCTGAACGCCGGCGACGCCGAGGCCGCCATCTGGACCAATGACCTCACCCACGACTATGTCCACGAGAACTCCGCCTACAGCAGCTAGCGGTGTCCGGCAGTGAGGAACTACCTATGAGCAGCACCCAGACCACCCCCATGGACGTGGCCCAGCGCAAGGCCGAGGCCCTGATCGAGGCCTTGCCCTGGATCCAGCGCTTCGCCGGGACCACCATGGTCATCAAGTACGGCGGCAACGCCATGGTCAACGAGGAATTGCGCCGCGCGTTCGCCGAAGACATCGTCTTCCTGCGCCACGTCGGCATCAACCCCGTCGTCGTCCACGGCGGCGGACCGCAGATCAACTCGATGCTCAAGCGACTGGGCATTGAATCCGAGTTCAAGGGCGGGCTGCGAGTCACCACGCCCGAGGCCATGGATGTGGTGCGCATGGTGCTCACCGGGCAGGTCCAGCGCGAACTGATCGGCCTGATCAACTCGCATGGGCCCTACGCCGTGGGACTCTCCGGAGAGGACGGGGCGCTGCTGCGTGCCGTGCGCACCGGAACAGTCATTGACGGGCAGGAAGTGGACCTGGGCCTGGTAGGCGAGGTTACCGGTGTCGCCCCCGAGGCGATCCTGGACCTGCTGCAGGCCGGGCGCATTCCGGTCATCTCCACGATCGCCCCCGAGGTCGATGCGAACGACGACCCCACTGGGCAGGTGCTCAACGTCAACGCAGACACCGCCGCCGCGGCACTGGCCTCGGCGCTGGGAGCCTCCAAGCTGGTGATCCTTACCGATGTGGAGGGGCTCTATGCCAACTGGCCGGACAAGTCGTCGCTGATCTCCAGCATCACCGCATCCGAGCTCGAGGTGATGCTGCCCTCGCTCGAATCCGGCATGATCCCGAAGATGGCCGCCTGCCTCAAGGCCGTTGCCCAGGGCGTCGCCCAGGCCCACATCGTCGATGGCCGCCAACCGCACTCCATGCTGCTGGAGGTCTTCACCTCCGCCGGCGTGGGCACCCAAGTCGTTCCGGAGGAACTTACATGAGTGACATCGTCGCAGCAGACATCAACGAGCTGGCGCACCTGCAGGGCACCGAGCTGCTCGCCCGCTACCAGGCCTCGCTGATGGGGGTCTTCGGCACCCCGCAACGCGTGCTGGTGCGCGGCACCGGGTCCCTGGTCTGGGACGCCGACGGCAATGAATACCTGGACCTGCTGGCCGGCATCGCGGTCAACGCGCTGGGCCACGCCCACCCGCTGCTGAACTCGGTCGCCACCAGCCAGATGGCCACGCTGGGGCACATCTCCAATTTCTTCACCTCCCCGACGCAGATCGGGCTGGCCGAGAAGCTGCTTGAACTCACCGCCGCCCCGGCAGGCTCCAAGGTCTTCTTCACCAACTCCGGCACCGAGGCAAACGAGGCGGCCTTCAAGCTGGCCCGCCGCAATGCCGGAACCCCGCAGAAGCCGCGTACCCGGATCGTCGCCCTGGAGCAGGGTTTCCACGGGCGGAGCATGGGCGCACTGGCGCTGACCTGGAAACAGGCCTACCGCGAACCGTTCGAACCGCTGCCCGGCGGCGTCGAATGGGTGCCGGCCGGCGACGTGGACGCGCTGCGCGCAGCCGTCGATGATTCAGTGGCGGCCATCTTCATCGAACCGATCCAGGGCGAGGCCGGCGTGGTCCCGCTTCCCGCCGGTTACCTGGCGGCGGCGCGGGAGATCGCCTCTGCCGCCGGGGCCCTGCTGGTCTTCGACGAGGTACAGACCGGCATCGGGCGCACCGGCAAGTGGTTTGCCTCCGAGGGAGTGCTGCCCGATGCGATGACCCTGGCCAAGGGCCTGGGCGGCGGCTTCCCGATCGGCGCCCTGGTCACTTTCGGCGATACGGCCTCGACGCTGCTGTCTGCCGGCCAGCACGGCACCACCTTCGGCGGCAACCCCGTCGCCACCGCGTGCGCGCTGGCGACGCTGCACGTGATCGAATCCCAGCAGCTGCTGGCCCACGTTCAGACCACCGGTGCGGTGCTGCGCGAGCAGCTCGCCACGCTGGACTGCGTCACAGAGGTGCGCGGGGAAGGCCTGCTGATCGGCTTCGACCTCGCCGCGGACGTGGCCCCGGCACTGGTGCGCCACGCACTGGATGCCGGCTTCATCATTAACGCCCCGGGACCGCGCACCCTGCGCCTGGCCCCTCCACTGATCATCACCGCCGAACAATTGGGCACCTTCGTGGAGGCGCTGCCTGCGCTCTACGTGGCCGCCCTCGCAGAAAGCCAGGAACAGGCATGAGCCCAGCGAACACCACCCCCGTACGTCACTTCCTCACCGACCTGGACCTTAGCCAGGCGGAACAGTCCGAGGTGCTGGATCTCGCCGCGGCCATGAAGGCCGACCGCTACGGGTACCGCCCGTACGCCGGCCCGCAGACCGTCGTCGTGTTCTTCGACAAGACTTCCACCCGCACCCGGGTCTCCTTCGCCGCGGGCATCGCCGAGCTGGGGGGCACACCGCTGATCATCAACTCCGGCGAGTCCCAGCTGGGCCACAAGGAATCGATCGCCGATTCCGCCAAGGTGCTCGAGCGCATGGTCTCCACCATCGTCTGGCGTACCTACGCCCAGGCCGGGCTCGAGGAAATGGCGCAGAATTCATCGGTGCCGGTCATCAACGCGCTCTCGGATGACTATCACCCGTGCCAGCTGCTGGCCGATCTGCTGACCGTGCGTGAACATAAGGGCGCCCTGGCCGGGCTGTCGATGGCCTACCTGGGCGACTCGGCCAACAACATGGCCAATTCCTACCTGCTTGCCGGCGTCACTGCGGGCATGCATGTGCGCATTGCTGGCCCCGAGGGCTACCTGCCCTCGGCTGCGATCATCGCCGCCGCCGAGCAACGCGCCGCACAGACCGGCGGTTCGGTGCTGGTGACCACCGATGCGACGGCGGCGTTGGCCGGAGCCGACGTAGTCGCCACCGACACCTGGGTGTCGATGGGACAGGAAGACGAGAAGGCTGCGCGCCTGGAGCTCTTTCGCGACTATGCGGTGGATGCGACCGCGATGGCCCATGCGCACGAGGACGCGATCGTGCTGCACTGCCTGCCGGCTTACCGCGGCTATGAGATCTCGGCCGAGGTCATCGATGGCCCGCAATCGGTGGTCTTCGACGAGGCAGAGAACCGTCTCCATGCGCAGAAGGCACTGATGGCCTGGCTCATGGCCAAGTCCAACCTGGCCGAGGTTGCCGGGGTGCGGCAGTCCTGCGACGGAGTACGATGAGCAACCTCCCGGCTTCACAGCCGTCTACCAAGACCGCGCGTCAGGCCCGCATCACGGCGGTCCTTGCGGCCCGGGCGGTACGTTCGCAGGCAGAGCTTGCCGTGCTGCTCTCCGATGAGGGGCTGCAGGTTACACAGGCCACGCTCTCGCGCGACCTGGTGGAGCTCGGTGCGGTGCGTGTGCGCGGCGTCGAAGGAGCTCTCGTCTATGCGCTGCGCGCCGAGGGCGGAGACCGCAGTCCACAGGTGGTACTCAGCCAAGAGGTGCTCGATGCCCGCCTCTCCAAGCTCTGCGCCGAACTGCTGGTCTCCGCCGAGGCCAGCGGGAACATGGTGGTGCTGCGCACCCCGCCAGGTGCTGCGAATTTCCTGGCCCTATCCATCGACCACTCGCTGATGCCCTCGGTGCTGGGTACCATCGCCGGGGATGACACGGTCCTGATTGTCACTCGTGACCCCGGAGGCGGGCAGGCGCTGGCCGCACGCTTCCTGGAATTGGCCGAATAGCGTCGATTCGTGAATCAAAGCTGTTGCCATGGGCCGTCGTTCCCACCAAGATGGTGGGCAACGGCGGCCCGTTTCCCTTCAGGAGGCAGATGATGCACGAACTCGAGGACAGCATTGAAATGCGCACCGTCGTCAGGACAGATGCGCAGAAGCTGTGGCAGCTGGTCAGCGAGCCGGGCTGGTTCGTCAACGACGGGGAAATTGTTGAACACCGGATCACCATGGAGGGGGACCTGGCCACGGTGACGGATCCGGTGCACGGCACCTTCCGGATCCGGGTCGTCGACATCGATCCCGGATATTACGTCTCCTATCGCTGGATCGGATCCTCCTTGGGGGAGGGCGACGGAACCGAGGACCCGGTTCCGGTAGCGACTCTGATCGAGTTCAGGCTAAACGACCATGGCGACGGCGTGGAACTGCTGGTGCGCGAAAGCGGGATCACCGCCCTGGACCTGGACGCCGATGCGCATTGCAGGTTCCTGCTGGATAACCGTGAGGGGTGGGAGATCGAATTACGGGCAGTGCATGAACACCTGCACGCCGACTGATGGCCAGCGCCCCGCAGGAGGATGAACGAGGAACTGCCCGGACCTTGACGGGTCCGGGCAGTTCCTCGTTTGTTCAGTGTCCGTGCACGAGTCGCATGTCGCTGAGCGGAGTGTCGAAGGCCCGGTGGAATTCGGCCTCCACCTCGGGCTGAAGCGCAACCATGGTCACCTTATGGATGGAGGTGGAGTGTGCGTAGGTCTCGAACCAGCCGATGATGGCATGGGCGGCGATGTCGGCTGCTTGCGCCGGATCCCACCCGCAAGCTCCGGCCCCGATGGCAGGGAACGCAATGCTGGTGGCTTCCAGATGGTTGGCCGCGTACAGGCTGTTGATATAGCAGTTGGCCAGCACCTTGGGATTGACCTGTCCGACGTGCCGGTTCGGCCCTGCGGTATGGATGACCCAGCGAGCCTTGAGGTTTCCCGCGCCGGTGGCGACTGCCAGCCCGGTGGACAACCCGTCGGGGTGTGAGGTGGCCAGCAGTCGACGGCACTCGGCCAGTAGCCGGGGACCTGCGGCTGCATGGATGGCCCCATCAACGCCACCGCCGCCCAGTAGGGAGGGGTTGGCCGCATTGACGATGACATCGACCACTTGCTCGGTGATGTCTCCCTGCACGATGTCTATATGCATCTTGTATGCTCCTGCCCTAGTCGTTTGTACCTCTGAACCAAACAATACGCTGAGCTGGTGGGCTTTACTCTAGACGCTCAGCGTATTCATAGGGTCGCTCCTGGTTAGAGCCCCGGGACAGCTACCGTTTCAGCCTTCGAGGGTGCGGTGTGTGGTTTTACGGCGTTCCATTCAGCGAAAGAAACAGTGCCTGAATCCTTGCCTGTGGAATCCTTGGGCTCCATTTGCAGGAGGTACGGATCGCCTTCGGCGGCAATCCAAAGGATTCCCTTTTTTGCCGTGTATTTGAAGGCCTTGGCACCGTTGAGGTCGACGACTGACTTGCCTGTCATTTTGCCCAGATCGGATTCTTTGATGTCCTCCGCACCCAAAGATTCCAGCAGTGTGCCGATGCTGAGGTCGCCGAACTGACTGGTGTCTTTCACTGAGATCCATTTGCCATGTGCCAATGAATCAACCATTTTCGCGGCATCCTTGCCGACATTCTGGGTAAAGAACTTCTGATCGGCCTTGACATAGGAACCTCCGTCGGCGGTGAGCAACTCGACAGTGGCGCCATCCCTGGTGATCTGGGCGCGTGAGTTGGATCCATCGCGGGTCCCTGACAATTTGACCTTCGCTGACTCCGAGCCCCGGGTCATATCGGCATCAATGGAGACGGACGTGGCGCTCCTCAAGGCAGCGGAGACCTTCGGGAAGATCTCCTTTGCTTCGGGAGCAATGAGAGCCTCGACGGGAGTGGCAGGAGCAGCCTGGGTAGCTGTGGTTTCACTCTCTTGAGTGGGAGTGGCAGTGGGGGTGGGAGCCTCTTGGGCGCCGCCACATCCGGCCAAGGCCAGCAGCAGCGAAGCGGTGACGGGCAGGAGAAGGGTCTTGTTCTTAAGGGTATTCATGAAGGCGTCCTCCACGGTGCGTCCAAGTGGTGAGTAGGTGGCGTGCCGGTGCTGCATCCTTTGGGGAACATCGACACGCCAACTACTCTACCGTGTGGAGTAATCCGTTTGCCGCGCTCGGATAGTTCTATCCATGACGACCACGGCTGGTCCCCGCACCCTTGCGGCGCCATGCGGGACGGCTTCGGAGCGACGGAATATCTCCTAGAGGTATTCCTCGATGACCGAGCGCATCTCGGCCAGAGAGAACATCTCCGTGACGGCCAGTGCGTTCTGCGGCCCGAGCTTCGGATCGGCGCCTCGGCCCAGGAGGAAGCGGGTCAGGGGTTCGTTCTTGCGGAAGACGGAGCAGGTCAGCGCTCCCTGGCCCTTGTCGTTCAGGCGGTTGATCTCGGCGTTGCGGGCCACGAGCGCCTCGACCAGCTCGTTGTGGCCGTTGTAGGCGGCGAGGATCAATAGGGTGTCGCCCTTGGAATCGGTGAGGTCGACCGGGATGCCCTGGTCGATCAATGCCATGAGTTTGCTTGTCTCGCCTGCGCGGGCCAGGTCGAACAGCGAATGCAGGAAGGCGAGTTCGGCCTCGCTCAGCTCGGTCGGTGCCGCCGGTATTTCTTCAGTCATGCTCAAAAGATTACCGGGAGGCGCAGGCGGCGTGGATTTCCTCTTGTGCATAATTATGTAGACTTATGCATAAGAAGTGAATGTGTCGTTATTGGCGAACCTCTACGAGTTCGCCGCAGAAGGAGAACACAGTGAAGGAACGCATCGTCCTGGCCTACTCGGGCGGACTGGACACCTCGGTGGCCATCGGGTGGATTGCCGACGCAACGGGAGCGGAAGTCATCGCTGTCGCGGTAGATGTCGGACAGGGCGGGGAGTCGCTGGAAACCATCCGCCAGCGCGCCCTGGGCTGCGGGGCCGTCGAGGCCTATGTCGCAGACGCCCGCGACGAGTTCGCCAACGAATACTGCATGCCCACGCTGAAGGCCGGCGGCCTCTACCAGAACCATTACCCGCTGGTCTCCGCCATCTCCCGTCCCGTGATCGTCAAGCACCTGGTGGCGGCGGCCAAGCAGTTCGGAGCCACCACCGTCTCCCACGGCTGCACGGGCAAAGGCAACGACCAGGTCCGCTTCGAAGTCGGCATCCAGACCCTGGGCCCGGAACTCAAGTGCATCGCTCCCGTGCGCGACCTGGCCCTGACCCGCGACAAGGCCATTTCCTATGCCGAGGCCAGGAACCTCCCGATCGAAACCACGAAGAAGAACCCGTACTCGATCGACCAGAACGTCTGGGGCCGCGCGGTGGAAACCGGCTACCTCGAAGACATCTGGAACGCCCCCACCGAGGACATCTACGACTACACCGCCTCCCCGGAGTTCCCTCCGGCGCCCGATGAAGTGCTGATCAGCTTCCGCGAGGGCATTCCGGTGGCCATCGACGGGGTGGCCGTCACCCCGCTGCAGGCCATCGAGGAACTCAACCGACGTGGCGGAGCCCAGGGCATCGGCCGCATTGACGTCGTCGAGGACCGCCTGGTCGGCATCAAATCCCGCGAGATCTACGAGGCGCCCGGCGCCATGGTACTGATGGAGGCGCACAAGCACCTGGAAAACGTCACCCTCGAACGCGAGCAGGCACGCTTCAAGGCCACCGTTTCCCAGCGTTGGAGCGAGCTGGTCTACGACGGCCAGTGGTTCTCCCCGCTCAAGCGCTCGCTGGACACATTCATCGACGACACGCAACGTTACGTCTCGGGCGACATCCGCATGTCCCTGCACGGCGGGCGCGCTACGGTTGAGGGGCGCCGTTCGGATACCGGACTGTACCGCTTCGACCTCGCCACCTACGACACCGGCGACGCGTTCGACCAGTCCAGCGCCCGCGGCTTCATTGACATATTCGGCCTGACATCCAAGGTCGCCACCGAGCGCGATGAGCGCGTAGCCGGAGAGGCCAAGTAAATGGCATCCTCAACCAACGAAGGCGCCCTGTGGGGCGGACGCTTTGCCGGCGGTCCCGCCGATGCACTGGCGGCACTGAGCAAGTCCACCCACTTCGACTGGAGGCTGGCCCGCTACGACGTAGCCGGATCCCGTGCCCACGCTCGCGTCCTGCACACTGCCGGCCTGCTGGATGATGCCGAGCTCCAGGGCATGATCGCCGCCCTGGACCAGCTCGACGCCGATGTCGTCTCTGGCGCTTACACCGCCTCGGAGTCCGACGAGGACGTCCACGGCTCGCTGGAACGCGGTCTGATCGAACGTGCCGGCACTGCCCTGGGCGGCAAGCTGCGCGCCGGACGCTCCCGCAACGACCAGATCGCCACGCTGGGCCGCATGTTCCTGCGTGACCACGCCCGCATTATCGCCCGCGGCGTGTTGGACACCATCGATGCACTCATCGCCCAGGCCGAGGCGCACCCGAACGCCGCCATGCCCGGACGCACCCACCTGCAGCATGCGCAGCCGATCCTGCTCTCGCACCACCTGCTGGCCCATGCCTGGGCCATGCTGCGCGACGTGCAGCGCCTGGCCGACTGGGACAAGCGCGCAGCCGTTTCCCCCTACGGCTCCGGCGCGCTCGCCGGCTCCTCGCTGGGGCTGGACCCCAATGCGGTCGCCGCCGAGTTGGGCTTCGACTCCGCCGTGTGGAATTCCATCGACGGCACCGCCTCGCGAGACGTCTTCGCCGAGTTCTCCTGGGTCGCCGCGATGATCGGCGTGGACCTGTCCCGCGTCTCGGAGGAGGTCATCCTCTGGGCAACCAAGGAATTCTCCTTCGTCACGCTCGATGATGCCTACTCCACCGGTTCATCGATCATGCCGCAGAAGAAGAACCCGGACGTGGCCGAGCTGGCCCGCGGCAAGGCCGGACGCCTGATCGGGGACCTGACCGGGTTGCTGGCAACGCTCAAGGGCCTGCCGCTGGCGTACAACCGCGACCTGCAGGAAGACAAGGAGCCGGTCTTTGACGCGGCGGACACCCTTGAACTGCTGCTGCCCGCAGTTTCCGGCATGATGGCCACGCTGGTGTTCAACACCGAGCGCATGGCCGAACTGGCTCCGTTGGGCTTCGCCCTTGCCACCGACATCGCCGAATGGCTGGTCCGTCAGGGCGTGCCGTTCCGCGAGGCCCACGAGCTCTCCGGCGCAGCGGTGAAGCTGGCCGAGTCCAAGGGCGTCGAGCTGTGGGACCTGACCGACGCCGAGTACGCCGGCATCTCGGAGCACCTGACCCCGGAGGTCCGTTCCGTGCTCAGTACAGAGGGCTCGCTGAACTCCCGAAGCGCCCAGGGCGGCACGGCCCCGAGCGCCGTTGCCGCACAGCTGGATGCATTGAAGGAACAGCTCGACGCGGTGCGCGGCTACGCGCTGTAGCCTCCGTATGATGCGACCGCCCGACGGCGGCGGGCTGGAGCCCGCCGCCGTCGGGCGGTCGGCGGGAGGACCACGGCAGAACGAGTGAGGGAGCAGACGATGACGGAAACGACGGCACCACCGCGGGCCGGGGCCCCCACGACGTGGACGCTGGATGACTACCACGGCGGAAGATGTGCCCTGGCCGACTTGCTGAAGCCATTGCCGATGGAGACCTCGCGCGAGTATGAGCTCCTGCTCATGGGCATCGCGCTGAAGGCCGACCGGGCGCGGCTTCGCCCCGAACTGCTGGTGGCCGTACGCGACGCCGACGAGGACGTGGCCTTCGCCGCGTTCTACTGCGGAACCATCCTCCTGCGCCGGATGAAGGACTTCACCGAGCTGGAGAGCTGGTTCATGATCTACGGGCCGCGGTTTGCCGGCCGGCCCGCCTATGGCCACACGCGCGTCATGTCTGATCTGGAGCGCGGATTGCGCAACGTGGACGTGTCACAAACACTTCGGCTGTCCCGCGGCTACGCGCAGGGCTTCCCGAAACATACCGGCTTCGTCCACCTCTACGCCGACGTCGTGGCTACCGCGCGTGAACTGGCACGGGAGAACGGGGATGAGCAACCTCCCGTGGATGCGATCGAGTCAGGGCTCAAGGCCGTGGACGACGCCATAGCGCTGGAGCCCGGCTATGCGAAGTTCTACGCAACCAAGGCCAGACTGCTGGCGCTGCGGCATGATTACGGCGAGGCCCTGATCTGCATCACCTTCGCCATCGACCGGGAGGACTCGTCACGGTCCGACTACGCCATCAGGATCGGCAACTACCAGTCGCTGAGGCTCTCGATTCAGTCCCAGGAGAACGACCGGAAGCTGCGGAACCGGATCGAGGAATATTCCCGGGAATTCGATCGGAAACATGACGAGGCCGAAGCCAAGCTGGCCGAATCGGTCAGCCGGATGGACGGCTCCACCCTGAAGAACCTCGAGTTCCTTGGTTTCTTCGCGGCGCTGATCTCCTTCACCATCGGCAGCGTGCAAATGGCGGTGTCATTTCCGCCGCAGGATGCGGCCGGTCTGATCGTCGTCCTGATGGGGGCCCTGCTGGTGGCCTTCTCCGGATTCAGCTTCATCCTCGAACGGCATCTGAGCACCAGCAGCTGGAGAGTGCTCATCGCCGGTGGCGTGGGCCTGCTGGCCTGTGTGGGAGGTGCCTTGATTTGGCTGCGCTGACGGTAGGAGGCGAGCTGTGCAGGGGCGCGGGCCCGTGCAACGAGGACGGGTTGTTCCACAAACCGGAATACGCGGTCGTCTTTGACGGGGCCTCGCCGCTGGCGGGATCCGTCACTGCGGACTGTTCCGACGCGAAGTGGCTGGTGGATGCCCTGTGCGTTTCGCTGCCCAGGTATCTGGCAGATGCCTCTCTTGACCTTGCCGGTTGTCTTGCCCTGGCCCTGGAAGGGATCCTGCCGCGCTACCTCGGGTGCGAGGGGGCAGCATCGGTTCCCGCCTACGGCGTGCCTTCCGCCGGGGCCGTGATGGTTCGAGTCGTCGATGCCGAGCTGGAGCTGCTGCGCATTGGTGACTGCTCGCTGGTGGTCGGGCTCCGGTCCGGCGAATTCATCACGATGGAGGATGAGCTCCTGCCCGCCCTGGATGCCAATGCCCTGTCAGTGCTGGTGGAGACCGCCGCGCGGCAGGGAATCGAGGCCAGGGCGGCCCGGCCCCTGATCAACGATGAGCTCGTCGCGAACCGGCAACGCATGAACGAGCCCGGCGGCTACTGGATCCTCGAGCCCTACGGGAAAGGGGTTTCCCAGGCCAGCGTCCTTCGGGTGCCCCTGGGCGAGGTGCGCGATGTCCTGCTCATGACCGACGGATTTTCCTCGGCCCACGACACGCTCCATCTGTATGCCAACGCGCCGGAGCTTTTGGTGGCGGTGCGGGACACCGGCGTGGAAAGCGTGTTTGGCGCCATCGAAGCAGGGTTCGCGGCCGACCCGACCTGGAACCGCTATCCGCGGTTCAAGCAGATCGACGACATCACTGCCGTGCATGTGGTCGTTGGCGATGTCCGAGCCGTCGGTGGCACCGGGACGCAGTGACGCTGTCCGGGTAGCGGGCGCGGTACCCCAGGTGCCCTCGACGCCGGACGACGCCCGGTTCGGGTTTCTCCGAAGCGGTGAAACGGCCGAACCGGGAGGATAAGGTGGGCCCATGACTCAGATCACCGATTCCGACCTGGCCGGCTCCGTCTCGAAGGCACTTGCCGGCTGGGAAAAGTTGCTGCCGGCCATCGCCCCCGTACAGTACACCCAGGCCTCCCAGCTGCCGGGCTGGGACAGGGCGCACGTGCTGGCACACGTGGATGGCTTTGCCCGGGCCATGGCCCGCCAGCTCTCCTCGGCCCGCACCGGTGAGCTCGTGCCGATGTACGACGGCGGTCAAGCCGGACGCAACGAACGGATCGAGCTCGCGGCGCTGATGGCCCCCGAGGCGCTGCGGGCCCGGGTCACCGAGGCACTGGGGCTGCTTGCAACCGGCCTTCACGCGATCCCCGCGGGGGGGTGGGCGGCCGAGACCGGATTCCGCCCCGGCAGCGTGGTGCGCGACTGCGTCTTCGCTGCCTGGCGCGAACTGGTCATCCACGCGACCGACCTCGGTCTGGGGCACACGCCGCTCGACTGGAGCAGTGATTTCTGCGCGCACCTCTTCGACGCCCTCGCCGGACGGATTCCGGCGGACAAGCGCGTGGTGTTCCAGCCGACAGGCGGTACCCCGTTCACCCTGGGCTCCGGACTCGAGGCGGTGGTGGTGACCGGCATGGAATATGACCTCGCGGCGTGGCTTGCCGGCCGGACACCGGTGGGTCCGGTGCGTGCCACCGCGGATGCCGACGGCGCTGATTTACCCGAACTGCTGCCCTGGGCGGCGGGCCCGGGCAAGAAGTAGCTTGGCCATGGGTGCCTCCGGATTCGGCTTGCTCGGGGACGGGGCCACGATCGTGGCCCCGCGGCTTCTCGGCGCGGTCCTGCGGGTCAGCCTGGACGGGACCTCGGTTGCCGTGAGGCTGACCGAGGTGGAGGCCTATGAGGGCGCCCTGGATCCGGGGTCCCATGGATACCGCGGCAAGACGGCCCGCAATGCGGCGCTCTTCGGGCCTCCGGGGACCCTGTATGTCTATTTCACCTATGGGATGCACTTTTGCGCCAGCATCGTCTGCGGCACCGACGGGAATTCCTCGGCCTGCCTGATGCGCGGCGGGGAGGTCATCGAGGGCCGGGACGTGGCAGTGGCCCGCCGGGGTGCGATCCCGCGCACGGCGCGGGACCTGGCTTCGGGCCCGGCCCGGCTGACCCAATGCCTGGGCCTGCGGGTGGAGCACAGCGGGGCCCGGCTCGAACCGATGGGCCTGGCCGACAGCTCCGCCCCGGGACCGCACTTCGAACTCGGTTCCCTCAGTGCCACGCCCCTGGAGCACCACGCCGGTCCACGGGTCGGCGTCGCGGGGGAGGGTGGCACGGCCGCCTACCCGTGGCGGTTTTGGCTGCCGGGGGAGGACAGCGTGTCGACCTACCGCCCGGCCACCGTGCGCGGGGCCCGGCGGTAGCGTGCCCCGGCATTGCCCGGTGATGGGTGCGCGTAGGATTGTCGGGTGAATATTCAGCGTGAATCCATTACCGAACTCCTGGACCGGCTCTCCGAGGTCGTGCCCGACTATCCCAGCGCGGGGATCTCCTTCAAGGACCTCACCCCCGTCTTTGCAGATGCCGTGGGACTGAGGCGGATCACCGACGCGGTCATCGAACCCTTCTCCGGACAGTTCGATGTGATCGCCGGGCTCGAGGCCCGCGGATTCGTGATGGCCGCCGCGGCAGCCTACGCCTCGGGCACCGGCATGGTCACCGTGCGCAAGGCCGGTAAGCTGCCGCGCCCGGTGCATTCCATGGACTACACGCTGGAGTACGGCACGGCAACGCTGGAGCTGCACCGCGACGACGTCGCCCCCGGTACCCGGGTGCTGATCCTCGATGACGTGCTGGCCACCGGAGGCACCGTCGGCTCCGCCGTGAAGCTCTTCGAGATGGCCGGCGCCCAGGTCGTTGGCATCGGCGTAGTCCTTGAACTTTCGGCCCTTGGCGGACGCGGGAGCCTGGGAGCCAACAAAGTCCATTCGCTGCAACTGGTCTGATCGAAGCGGTTGTAGACTGGTCTGTCCATGATTTTGGCTGAGGGAGAATCCATGCACGAGTCCACGGCGGTCCAACTCGAGGCCGAGCTCGAACGCACCTACGTCGCCCGGTTGTACAACCGTCTCGATGAGTTGCGCGCCGAAAAGGAGGAGCAGCTCAAGCGGGTCCGGGGTACCGGTGCCGTCGGCACGCTGCAGAACGTCTCCGAGCGCGACGCCTTCGCGACCCTGTACGAGGACCGTCTCGCCCAGCTCAACGCGGTCGAGGACAAGCTGGTCTTCGGCCGGCTTGATGTCGATGCCCCCGCCGATGGCGACGCCCCGGCCCGGGGCGATGCGGGCACGACCCGCTACATTGGGCGCATCGGCATGACCGATGAAGAACAGACCCGGCTGATGATCGACTGGCGTGCACCCGAGGCCGCCGCGTTCTATCAGGCCACGGCACTTCACCGCATGGGAGTGCGCCGACGCCGGCACCTGATGCTGCAGGGCCGCACCGTGCTCGGCGTCGAGGATGAAGTGCTCGATTCCGGCCTGCTGGCCGATGAACACGGACACCAGGGCGAGGGTGCGCTGATGGCCGCGCTCAGCTCCAAGCGCACCGGCCGGATGCATGACATCGTCTCCACCATCCAGGCCGAACAAGACCGGATCATTCGTGCGCCGCTGCCCGGGGTACTCGTCGTCCAGGGTGGACCGGGAACCGGCAAGACGGCCGTCGCCCTGCACCGGGCGGCCTTCCTGCTCTACGAACACCGTGAACGGCTGAAGACCGCCGGCGTGCTGCTCGTGGGCCCCTCGCCGTCCTTCATGCGCTATATCGAACGCGTGCTGCCTTCGCTCGGCGAGACCGGCGTGGTCATGTCGTCGTTGGGCCAGCTGATGCCGGGCATCCACGCGGTGTCCGAGCACAACCGCGAGGCCGCCCGGGTCAAGGGCAAGCTGTCCATGGCCAAGGTCGTGGCCCGCGCCGTGGCAAACCGCCAGCGACTTCCCGCAGCGGACCGCCGTGTGGTGGTCGAGGGAACTGCGCTGATCCTCACCCGCGCCCAGGTCCGCCACGCCCGCGACAAGGCCCGCGGAACCCACAAGCCGCACAACGATGCACGGCAGACATTCGTGAAGGTGCTGTTGCGCGAGCTGGCCAACCAGATGCAGGAGATCCTCGAGGAGTCGTCGGGTGGCGGCAACGCAGCTGACCGCAGCTACCTGTTGGAGGACGTGCGCAGCGCCCAGGACGTGCGCATCGCGCTGAACCTGTGCTGGATGCCGATGACGCCGCAGCGGCTCATCGAGGAACTTTATGCCCGTCCGGACTTGCTCGCCGCCGCCGCACCGCAGCTGAGCGCCGCTGAACGCAAGGTCCTGTACCGCGCACCGGGCTCGCCCTGGACCGAATCCGACGTGCCTCTGCTGGACGAGGCAGCCGAGCTGCTGGGCGAGTTCAACGTCTCCAGCGGCCGCGAGGACGCTGCCCAGGAGGCGCAGCTCGAAAGGGACGTGGCGAACGCGGAGCAGACGCTGCGCAACGTCAACGAGATGTTGTTCAATGCCGGCATGGATGGGTTGGTCGAGGCTTCGGACCTGGCCGCCATGAACCAGGAGACGGCCATCTCCAAGACGGCGGCCGAACGGGCCGCACTGGACCGCGATTGGGCCTATGGCCACGTCGTGGTCGATGAGGCCCAGGAACTGTCGCCGATGCAGTGGCGCCTGTTGATGCGCCGCTGCCCGTTGAAGTCATTCACCATCGTGGGCGACATCGCCCAGTCCAGTTCGGCCGCCGGAGCCACTAGTTGGGCCGGCGCCATGGAACCGTTCGTGCGCGAGCGATTCACGTTGGAGGAGCTGACCGTCAACTACCGCACCCCGACCCAAATTGCCGAGGCGGCAACCAGGGTGGCCCACGCCGCGGGGCTGACCATCTCCACCCCGCAGGCCGTCCGCGACGGACGGTGGCCACCGGTCATCGATCGCTTGGCCCCGGGCCGGCTGCTCCCCACATTGATCGAGGTGCTTCCCGGCGAGGTCCAAATCGCCGATGGGGGATTGCTGGCCGTCATCGTGCCCGAGTCCAAGCTCGATGCGGCGCGCGCTGCCGTCATTGGGCTCTATGGAAAGCGCGTGGGCCGCGGCTCGGGCGGGCTGAGCCAGGACATCGTGGTGCTCGGCGCCCGCGAGGCGAAGGGCCTTGAATTCGATGTCGTCGTGGTGCTGGAACCGCAGGAACTCGTCGACGAGGTCGATGGAACCGTCGGTGACCTGTACGTCGCGATGACTCGGGCAACGCAGCGGCTGCGCGTGCTTGCCGAGGGCGGCATACCGGCGGGAATGGAATAAAGCGGCGCAAGGGCGGGGCTCCTGCTAGGTTTAAGGCGTGTCTTTAACCCAGCAGAACCCCGCGCTTACGGGGCAGAGCAATGATCAGTCGTTCGAGAATGTCTGGCAGGAACTGAAGTGGCGTGGCCTGGTCCACGTTTCCACCGATGAAACCGAGCTGGAAAAGGCCCTGGCGGGGGACCCGATCACCTATTACTGCGGGTTCGACCCGACGGCCCCCTCGCTGCACCTGGGCAACCTGGTCCAGTTGCTGAACATGCGCCGCCTGCAGCTGGCGGGCCACAAGCCACTGGGCCTGGTAGGCGGCTCCACCGGCCTGATCGGTGATCCGCGCCAGACCGCCGAGCGCGTGCTCAACACCAAGGAAACCGTCGCCGATTGGGTCGGCAAGCTGCAGGCCCAGGTCGAGCGCTTCCTTTCCTTCGAGGGAGACAATGCCGCGCGCATGGTCAACAACCTCGATTGGACCGCCCCGCTGAGTGCGATCGACTTCTTGCGCGAGGTCGGCAAGTACTTCCGGGTGGGCACCATGATCAAGAAGGAAACCGTATCGGCGCGCCTGAACTCCGATGAGGGCATCAGCTACACCGAGTTCAGCTACCAGGTCCTGCAGGGCTACGACTACCTCCAGCTGCACAAGCTCTATGGCTGCTCCCTGCAGACCGGCGGCTCGGACCAGTGGGGTAACCTGACCAGCGGCACCGACCTGATCCGCAAGGTGGAGGGCAAGTCCGTCTTCGCCTTCGGCACACCGCTGATCACCAACTCGGACGGCACCAAGTTCGGCAAGTCCGAGGGAAATGCGATCTGGCTCGATGCGGAGATGTGCAGCCCGTACACGTTCTACCAGTTCTGGCTGAACACCTCCGACGCCGATGTGATCTCCCGGTTGAAGGTCTTCACCTTCATGAGCCGCGAGAAGATCGAAGAGCTGGAGCGCGAAGTCGCGGAGCGTCCCTTTGCCCGTCGGGCGCAGAAGGAACTCGCTTACGACGTCACGTCCCTGGTCCATGGAGTGCAGGCAACCGAAAGCGTGATCGCCGCTTCGGCGGCGCTTTTCGGCCAGGGCGAACTGACCGAGCTGGATGAACCCACGCTTCGTGCCGCAACTGAGGAACTTGACAGCGTCACCGTGCCAGCCGACTCGATGGGGATCATCGACCTGCTGGTTGCCTCTAAGCTTTCGGATTCCAAGTCATCTGCCCGTCGCACGGTCACGGAGGGCGGCGCGTACGTGAACAACGTCAAGGTCACCGATCTCGACGGTGTCATTACGGCGGATCAGCTGCTTCACGGTCGTTACCTTTTGGTTCGCAGGGGAAAGAAGAATTTGGCCATGGTCGAAGTGGCCGGCTGATTTTCAGGCCGATGTAGCAGTAGGGAGAAAGAACCACGCTGGTGGGCGAGTCGCGAATCACGGCTTTCACCAGCGTGGTTCTTCTTTTAAGCAATGCCTAGCAAGCCGAATTGCCCGGAATCCCGGGCTACATCACTGGGGCGTATGGCCGATTTGCATGATCTCGAAAACTCCCGTAATGTTTTCCAAGTCGCCGAGGGGCACAGCGGATAACCGCTGGAGCTACGGACGGCAAACCAACCAAAACACCGGAATTTCAGGGCATTTCAGATGCCCGAAGAATCCGGAGACCGGTTGGGTCATCGAATCAAAACGAAGCAAATCGCAGAAAATGACGATTTGACAATGACGAAACGATGACATAAATTATAAACATCGCCACGGACGAAAAACATAAAGAATTCGAAAGAATCCAACTTGTTCGGAACCGTGCGCTGTCTGTTGTTTGAGAACTCAATAGTGTGCCAAATTTGTTAACACCGATTTTATTATGTAATTGGTGAATGGTTTCGGGCTCCGCACCCCCGTGTGGAGGCTCGAGGCAATTTGCCGGGATTTTTTTACTTGGTGCAACCCGGTCGGCTTTTTCCAGTCGGCGTGTTGGTTGTGTCTGTATTTTTTTACGGAGAGTTTGATCCTGGCTCAGGATGAACGCTGGCGGCGTGCTTAACACATGCAAGTCGAACGATGAGGGGAGCTTGCTCTCCGATTAGTGGCGAACGGGTGAGTAACACGTGAGTAACCTGCCCTAGACTCTGGGATAAGCCCGGGAAACTGGGTCTAATACCGGATATGCACCGTAAGCCGCATGGTTTTTGGTGGAAAGATTTATCGGTCTGGGATGGACTCGCGGCCTATCAGCTTGTTGGTGAGGTAATGGCTCACCAAGGCGACGACGGGTAGCCGGCCTGAGAGGGTGACCGGCCACACTGGGACTGAGACACGGCCCAGACTCCTACGGGAGGCAGCAGTGGGGAATATTGCACAATGGGCGAAAGCCTGATGCAGCGACGCCGCGTGAGGGATGACGGCCTTCGGGTTGTAAACCTCTTTCAGTAGGGAAGAAGCGAAAGTGACGGTACCTGCAGAAGAAGCGCCGGCTAACTACGTGCCAGCAGCCGCGGTAATACGTAGGGCGCAAGCGTTATCCGGAATTATTGGGCGTAAAGAGCTCGTAGGCGGTTTGTCGCGTCTGCCGTGAAAGTCCGGGGCTCAACTCCGGATCTGCGGTGGGTACGGGCAGACTAGAGTGATGTAGGGGAGACTGGAATTCCTGGTGTAGCGGTGAAATGCGCAGATATCAGGAGGAACACCGATGGCGAAGGCAGGTCTCTGGGCATTAACTGACGCTGAGGAGCGAAAGCATGGGGAGCGAACAGGATTAGATACCCTGGTAGTCCATGCCGTAAACGTTGGGCACTAGGTGTGGGGGACATTCCACGTTTTCCGCGCCGTAGCTAACGCATTAAGTGCCCCGCCTGGGGAGTACGGCCGCAAGGCTAAAACTCAAAGGAATTGACGGGGGCCCGCACAAGCGGCGGAGCATGCGGATTAATTCGATGCAACGCGAAGAACCTTACCAAGGCTTGACATGTTCCGGATCGCCGTGGAAACACGGTTTCCCCTTTGGGGTCGGTTCACAGGTGGTGCATGGTTGTCGTCAGCTCGTGTCGTGAGATGTTGGGTTAAGTCCCGCAACGAGCGCAACCCTCGTTCTATGTTGCCAGCGGATTATGCCGGGGACTCATAGGAGACTGCCGGGGTCAACTCGGAGGAAGGTGGGGACGACGTCAAATCATCATGCCCCTTATGTCTTGGGCTTCACGCATGCTACAATGGCCGGTACAATGGGTTGCGATACTGTGAGGTGGAGCTAATCCCAAAAAGCCGGTCTCAGTTCGGATTGGGGTCTGCAACTCGACCCCATGAAGTCGGAGTCGCTAGTAATCGCAGATCAGCAACGCTGCGGTGAATACGTTCCCGGGCCTTGTACACACCGCCCGTCAAGTCACGAAAGTTGGTAACACCCGAAGCCGGTGGCCTAACCCCTTGTGGGAGGGAGCCGTCGAAGGTGGGACCGGCGATTGGGACTAAGTCGTAACAAGGTAGCCGTACCGGAAGGTGCGGCTGGATCACCTCCTTTCTAAGGAGCAACTAGCAGGTACGGTTCATCCACAGTGGTGTTCACGGCGTGTTCAGTGCTGCCCGTTTCCACCACTTGTGTTGGTGGACGGGTGCTCATGGGTGGAATGTTAACAGGTAATGGCCGGGTTTCTTCCTGGTTGGTTTTCCTAGTACGCCGCACTTGTGTGGTGGGAACGGGGAGCTGGTCGGTGGGGGGTTCGGTCTCTTGGCACACTGTTGGGTCCTGAGGCAACAGGACATGCATGTTTACTTGCTCGTCTCTCACCGTTGTGGTGGGGGTGAGTGGTGGTGTGTGTGGGCTGTTTGTTTCTGGTTGTCCCCGCGCATGGCCTAAGCCGCGCCGAATCATCCCGTGACGGGGTGGTGGTGCTGGTGGTGGGTGTGATGGGGTTGTTGTTTGGGAACTGCATAGTGGACGCGAGCATCTTGTATGCCACGTATCGTTGATCGCCTGCTTCTTCGGGAGGGGGTGTGAGAGGGTCGTGGAGCATGCAAAATAGCAATTTCTTTGATGATAGAAGACCCTGGACCGCACCTCGTGTGTGGTTCCGTTGGTTTTCTCGATATAAGTTAGTGTCTTTTTGATTTGACCTGTTTGTGGTCAAGTTTTTAAGGGCGCACGGTGAATGCCTTGGCATTGGGAGCCGAAGAAGGACGTGGGAATCTGCGATAAGCCTGGCGGAGTCGATAACCGGACGTTGATGCCAGGATTTCCGAATGGGGAAACCCCGTGCGGCGTCATGCCGCATGACCCGCAGCTGAACACATAGGCTGCGTGGAGGGAACGGGGGGAAGTGAAACATCTCAGTACCCCCAGGAAGAGAAAACAAAAGTGATTCCGTGAGTAGTGGCGAGCGAAAGCGGATGGGGCTAAACCGGTCCATGTGTGATAGCCGGCGGGCGTTGCATGGTCGGGGTTGTGGGACTATCCATGCCAGTGCTGCCGCACTGGCGGGGTGAGGTGCGAACATATAGGAGAACCTGTTTGAATGCAGGACCATAGGGGGTGAAAGTCCCGTATCCGTAATGTGTTTCGCCGCCCTGTGATGGTATCCCAAGTAGTACGGGGCCCGAGAAATCCCGTATGAATCTGTCAGGACCACCTGATAAGCCTAAATACTACCCAATGACCGATAGCGGAAAAGTACCGTGAGGGAAAGGTGAAAAGTACCCCGGGAGGGGAGTGAAATAGTACCTGAAACCGTGCGCTTACAATCCGTTGGAGCCTCCTTGTTGGGGTGACAGCGTGCCTTTTGAAGAATGAGCCTGCGAGTTAGTGTTACGTCGCGAGGTTAACCCGTGTGGGGAAGCCGTAGCGAAAGCGAGTCTGAATAGGGCGAGTTAGTGGCGTGATCTAGACCCGAAGCGAAGTGATCTACCCATGGCCAGGTTGAAGCGCGTGTAAGAGCGCGTGGAGGACCGAACCCACTTCAGTTGAAAATGGAGGGGATGAGCTGTGGGTAGGGGTGAAAGGCCAATCAAACTTCGTGATAGCTGGTTCTCCCCGAAATGCATTTAGGTGCAGCGTTGCGTGTTTCTTACCGGAGGTAGAGCTACTGGATGGCTAATGGGCCCTACAAGGTTACTGACGTCAGCCAAACTCCGAATGCCGGTAAGTGAGAGCGCAGCAGTGAGACTGTGGGGGATAAGCTTCATAGTCGAGAGGGAAACAGCCCAGAGCGCCAACTAAGGCCCCTAAGCGTGTGCTAAGTGGAAAAGGATGTGGAGTTGCGAAGACAACCAGGAGGTTGGCTTAGAAGCAGCCATCCTTGAAAGAGTGCGTAATAGCTCACTGGTCAAGTGATTCCGCGCCGACAATGTAGCGGGGCTCAAGCACACCGCCGAAGTTGCGTCATTCAGGTATGTGGTAGGCCTTCGTGGTCCAGCCGCCTGGATGGGTAGGGGAGCGTCGTGTGGGCAGTGAAGTCGCGGTGTAAACCAGCGGTGGAGCCCACACGAGTGAGAATGCAGGCATGAGTAGCGAAAGACGGGTGAGAAACCCGTCCGCCGAATGATCAAGGGTTCCAGGGTCAAGCTAATCTGCCCTGGGTAAGTCGGGACCTAAGGCGAGGCCGACAGGCGTAGTCGATGGACAACGGGTTGATATTCCCGTACCGGTAAAAAACCGCCCATACTAAGCCGGCGATGCTAACCGCCCCGAGCACCCACCAGATGACCTTCGGGTCATCTACCGGGTGTAAGGCGCGGGACCCGAGCCGGGGAGGTAAGCGTATTAACAGGTGTGACGCAGGAAGGTAGCCGAGCCAGGCAATGGAATTGACCTGGTCCAAGGATGTAGGGCGAGTCGTAGGCAAATCCGCGACTCATCTAAGCCTGAGACCCGATAGGCGCCCCCCTCGGGGGGTGATTCGGTGATCCTATGCTGCCAAGAAAAGCATCGACGCGAGGTTTTAGCCGCCCGTACCCCAAACCGACACAGGTGATCAGGTAGAGAATACTAAGGCGATCGAGAGAATCATGGTTAAGGAACTCGGCAAAATGCCCCCGTAACTTCGGGAGAAGGGGGGCCCCAACCTTGATGGAACTTCGCGTTCCGGAGGGGATCGGGGCCGCAGAGACCAGGGGGAAGCGACTGTTTACTAAAAACACAGGTCCGTGCGAAGTCGCAAGACGATGTATACGGACTGACTCCTGCCCGGTGCTGGAAGGTTAAGAGGACCGGTTAGCCGCAAGGCGAAGCTGAGAATTTAAGCCCCAGTAAACGGCGGTGGTAACTATAACCATCCTAAGGTAGCGAAATTCCTTGTCGGGTAAGTTCCGACCTGCACGAATGGAGTAACGACTTCCCCGCTGTCTCAACCATGAACTCGGCGAAATTGCACTACGAGTAAAGATGCTCGTTACGCGCAGCAGGACGGAAAGACCCCGAGACCTTTACTATAGTTTGGTATTGGTGTTCGGTGCAGCTTGTGTAGGATAGGTGGGAGACTGTGAAGCCGCAACGCTAGTTGTGGTGGAGTCATCGTTGAAATACCACTCTGGCTGTACCGGTCACCTAACTTCGGCCCATGATCTGGGTCAGGGACAGTGCCTGATGGGTAGTTTAACTGGGGCGGTTGCCTCCTAAAAAGTAACGGAGGCGCCCAAAGGTTCCCTCAGCCTGGTTGGCAATCAGGTGTCGAGTGTAAGTGCACAAGGGAGCTTGACTGTGAGAGCGACAGCTCGAGCAGGGACGAAAGTCGGGACTAGTGATCCGGCGGCACGTTGTGGAACGGCCGTCGCTCAACGGATAAAAGGTACCTCGGGGATAACAGGCTGATCTTGCCCAAGAGTCCATATCGACGGCATGGTTTGGCACCTCGATGTCGGCTCGTCGCATCCTGGGGCTGGAGTAGGTCCCAAGGGTTGGGCTGTTCGCCCATTAAAGCGGTACGCGAGCTGGGTTTAGAACGTCGTGAGACAGTTCGGTCCCTATCCGCTGCGCGCGCAGGAAATTTGAGAAGAGCTGTCCTTAGTACGAGAGGACCGGGACGGACGAACCTCTGGTGTGTCAGTTGTACTGCCAAGTGCACCGCTGATTGGCTACGTTCGGAAGGGATAACCGCTGAAAGCATCTAAGCGGGAAGCCCACTTCGAGATGAGATTTCCACGCACAATTTGTGTGAGAGGCCCCCAGCAGACCACTGGGTTGATAGGCGGGACGTGGAAGCGGGGACCAAAGACCCGTGAAGCCGACCCGTACTAATAGGCCGATGACTTACACCACAAACACCACCCTTCATGGGTGGCAAGATACGCTGCGTCCACTATGCGGTCCCGAGACAACAACCGTCTTGCAGGACTGAAAACACCGTACCGGTGCACACCCTCCCCTTCACGGGCAGGTGCGCACGCGGTATGAGCAACCACAGCATGACTGTGACCATGATTTTCCCCACCCGGGTCCCCCCGGGTGCGTGGAGCACGGGTTACGGCGGTCATAGCGTGGGGGAAACGCCCGGTCCCATACCGAACCCGGAAGCTAAGCCCCACTGCGCCGATGGTACTGCACTCGGGAGGGTGTGGGAGAGTAGGACACCGCCGAACATCTTTTCAGAGCCCATCCCCGGACCACCAGGTCCGGGGATGGCGCCGTTTAACCAGAAAACCAATCTGAGAGTGCAGCCTGGGACTAGTTGTGTTGGGCACTAATTACCCATTTTCAGGGTGACTCGTCGATCGCTCGACTACGATGGTATGAGGCGTATTCGATCCAGGTTTGGATCAAAAGTTTTATTGGCGGTCATTGCTATATTCAGCGATTGGTCGTGCACATTTAGGGTGCTTCATATTGAGTGCATCCATGAGAGGAACACACCAGTGTCTGAAGACAACAAGGGCTATAACCGCGATCGCAATGAAGGCGGTTTCCGTGGTGGAAGTGACCGTCGCGAAGGTGGTTTCAAGCCTCGTGAAGACCGCGGCGGCAGCGACCGTCGTGAAGGTGGCTTCAAGCCCCGTGAAGACCGCGGCGGTTTCAAGCCGCGCGAAGACCGTGGTGGATTCCGTGGCGGCGATGACCGCCGTGAAGGTGGTTTCAAGCCTCGTGAAGACCGCGGCGGCAGCGACCGTCGTGAAGGTGGCTTCAAGCCCCGTGAAGACCGCGGTGGTTTCAAGCCGCGCGAAGACCGTGGTGGATTCCGTGGAGGCGATGACCGCCGTGAAGGTGGTTTCAAGCCTCGTGAAGACCGCGGCGGCAGCGACCGTCGTGAAGGTGGCTTCAAGCCCCGTGAAGACCGCGGCGGTTTCAAGCCGCGCGAAGACCGTGGTGGATTCCGTGGCGGCGATGACCGCCGTGAAGGTGGTTTCAAGCCGCGCGAAGACCGCGGCGGCAGCGACCGCCGTGAAGGTGGTTTCAAGCCGCGCGAAGACCGCGGCGGCAGCGACCGCCGTGAAGGTGGCTTCAAGCCCCGTGAAGACCGCGGCGGTTTCAAGCCCCGTGAAGATCGCGGTGGATTCCGTGGCGGCGATGACCGCCGTGAAGGTGGATTCAAGCCGCGCGAAGACCGCGGCGGCAGCGACCGCCGTGAAGGTGGCTTCAAGCCCCGTGAAGACCGCGGTGGTTTCAAGCCCCGTGAAGATCGCGGTGGATTCCGTGGAGGCGATGACCGCCGTGAAGGTGGATTCAAGCCCCGTGAAGACCGCGGCGGTTTCAAGCCCCGTGAAGATCGCGGTGGATTCCGTGGCGGCGATGACCGTCGTGAAGGTGGATTCAAGCCGCGCGAAGACCGCGGCGGTTTCAAGCCGCGCGAAGACCGTGGTGGATTCCGTGGCGGCGATGACCGCCGTGAAGGTGGATTCAAGCCGCGCGAAGACCGTGGTGGATTCCGTGGAGGCGATGACCGTCGCGAAGGTGGATTCAAGCCCCGTGAAGATCGCGGTGGATTCCGTGGAGGCGATGACCGTCGTGAAGGTGGATTCAAGCCGCGCGAAGACCGCGGCGGCAGCGACCGTCGCGAAGGTGGATTCAAGCCCCGTGAAGATCGCGGTGGATTCCGTGGAGGCGATGACCGTCGTGAAGGTGGATTCAAGCCGCGCGAAGACCGCGGCGGCAGCGACCGTCGTGAAGGTGGATTCAAGCCCCGTGAAGACCGCGGTGAAGGCGGCTTCAAGAAGCACCTGAACAGTCCGGCATTCGGCGACTCCTCGGAGATCTCGCGTACCGGACACAACCCGGCTGACCTGCGTAGCTCGAACCGTGCCGATCGTGGCCGCTCACCGTTGATCGATGACGACGTCACCGGTAAGGAACTCGACAGGATCACCCGCGCTGAACTGCGGTACCTGGACGAGAAGAACAACGAGTGGGTTTCCAAGCACCTGGTTATGGCCGGCCGATTGATCGACTACGATCCGGAACTCGCCTACGACCACGCCTTGGCTGCTAGCCGGCGCGGTGGACGAGTTGCAGTGGTGCGCGAGGCCGTCGGCCTGACCGCCTACGCCGCCGGTGAGTACGCCGATGCACTTCGTGAATTCCGTACCCACCGCCGAATCAGCGGGTCCAACATGCACCTTCCGGTGATTGCAGACTGCGAACGCGGTTTGGGACGCTCCGAAAAGGCACTGGAAACCGCCCACGGCGAAGACGCACAGACGCTGGACACCGCGGGCAAGGTCGAAATGGCCATTGTCGCATCGGGTGCCCAAGTTGACCTTGGCAACCTCGAGGCAGCAGTCACCGAGCTGGAGATCCCGCAGCTGGACCTGAACCGTGCGTTCTCCTTCAGCCCGCGACTTTTTACCGCTTACGCCAATGCGCTGGAAGCGGTTGGCCGTGACCAGGAAGCACTGATCTGGCGTGACCAGATCACCGTTGCTGAGAGCGCACTGGGCGTTGGAGAGTTCGAAGAACCGGAAATCATCGACTTCGGCGAGGACGACGAGGAACCTGCGCGCAAGCCGCGTGCCCGCGATTTCGTTCCTGCCGAGCCGGCTCCGGCCACCGATTCCGAGGAAGCCGCCGCTGGCGACGTCGTTGAAAACGGTTCGGTCGAGGACGACAAGCTGGAATCCGTGGTTGCCGGCGAATCCGCCGACGCCGAGGAGAACCCGGAAATCGACGAGGCCGAGGACTTCTCGGCCGCCGACGTTGAATTCGGTGATGGTGCTTCTCCTGAAATCGACGCCGAAGAAGAGCGCTAGGCGGGACGCAACACCATGTTGATCTCCGGGTTCGACGCCGTCCTGACCGATCTCGACGGTGTTGTTTACGCGGGGGCCGGGGCGATCGAGGGAGCGGTAGAATCCCTCGATCGCCTGGCCGGCCTCGGCGTTTCATTGGCGTATGTCACCAACAACGCCTCGCGTTCCCCGGAGGTCGTCGCAGGGCACCTGCGTGCGCTAGGGGTCCCTGCCCGGTCCGACCAGGTTTTCGACTCGGCCAGTGCAGGAGCTGACCTGCTGGCCAAGCTGGTAGAGATAGGGTCTGTGGTTCTGGTCGTGGGAAGCGCCTACCTGCGCGAATGCGTCACAGCACGTGGCATGGTGCTGGCTTTGAGCGAACATGAACGGATCGATGCCGTGATCCAGGGCTTTGATCCGACCTTGGGATGGAAGGACCTGGCAGCGGCCGCGTTCGCCATCAACAAGGGTGCCCTCTGGGTAGCCACCAATACCGATCTGACCATTCCCCGCGCCGAGGGCATCGCCCCGGGCAACGGTTCGCTGGTTGCCGCAGTCACCAATGCCACGGGCATCAACCCCCATGTGGCGGGCAAGCCGCAGCCGCTGCTGTTCCAACGCGCCGCTGAGCGTTTTGAATCGGCTCACCCCCTGGTCATCGGGGACAGGCTCGACACGGACATCCTCGGTGGTAACCAGGCCGGCTTCAAGACAGCAGTGGTGCTCACCGGGGTAGAAACCACCGCATCCCTGCTCGCTGCCAGGACTGCCGAACGACCTGACTTCATCCTGCGCGATCTCACTGAGCTCTATGACGCCTATCCGGTCCTGGAAGCCACAGGTTACGGGATCCGTTGCGGAAGTGCCATTGCATCGGTGCGAGACGGAAGAATCAGCGTAACTGGCCGCCGCGAAGACCTCGACGCGTGGCGGGCGGCCTGCGAGGCATGGTGGTTGGCGCACCCCCATGTCGAAAGCACCACGAATCCGGAGATCGAATTCATCAGGGGTTGCCCCCCCCCTACGCACTGCCAGCAACAACAACCGAACACATTCGCCTTGGAGGCCAGGTGCAGCCCACCGACAGTTCCCGCCCAGTTCCGGGCCCCCGCCCACCGGCAACCCCGGAACCGCTTCCGATGGACCCCGCCGGCGCGGTGGACCTGGAGGTCCTTGAAGCTCTGCTCGGCCTGCCTGTTGCCGGCCACCTGCCGGTCTACGAGGAATTACATGAACGGCTGATGTCGGCGCTGGACGAGAACGTGGAGCTGGGACTGTGAGCCGGCTCGACCAGGAACTAGTGGGCCGCGGCCTGGCCCGCTCACGTACCCACGCCGCCAGCCTCATCGCCGACGGCCGCGTTCTCCTGGACGGCGTCACTGCGGTCAAAGCGGCCAAATCAACGACCTCCGATACTGTACTCGTCGTGCTGGGCGCAGAAACAGAGGAATACGTCAGCCGTGCCGGCCATAAGCTTGCCGGTGCCCTGGACGTCTTCACCGAGGTCCTCGTCGTTTCACGGCGCTGTCTGGATGCCGGGGCCTCCACCGGAGGATTCACCGACGTGCTCCTGCGCCGTGGAGCGGACGTCGTCGAGGCGGTAGACGTCGGACACGACCAGATGGTCGCGCAGCTGCGTGCCGACCCGCGCGTTCATGTGCACGAGGGTGTCAACGTGCGGTATCTGGAGCCCGAGTCCATCGGCGGCCAAGTGGATCTGGTCGTCGCCGACCTGTCCTTCATCTCGTTGACCAAGGTCATTGGCCCCTTGGCCGCGGCGACCCGTCCCGGCGGGGAACTGGTGCTCATGATCAAGCCGCAATTCGAGGTCGGACGTGACAACCTCGCCCGCACTGGAGTGGTGACAAGCCCGATAATGCGCCGCCGGGCGGTGGAACTGGTGCTGAAGGGTGCCTTCGGAGCCGGACTGGAAACCCGCGGCCTGGCCCGCAGCCCACTTCCCGGGCAAGACGGAAACGTCGAGTTCTTCTTGTGGCTGCGCCGCCCGCTGGAGACCGAAAGCTTTTACCCGGATGCCCGCGCCGCAACAGACGCCGCGTCCTGGGTTGACTATTCTTGAACCCGGAAGGCGCCGCCATGTGGCAGGGCGCCCTTCCGCTCCCGCCGATGGAAGGAACGCTTTGAGAAGGATCCTGGTCCTTACCCACACCGGACGGACAGATGCACTGCTTGCCGCATTGGATACCTGCAACAGGTTGCGTGAAGCCGGGCTGATTCCCGTAATGCGCCGGCTCGAGGTGCAGAACCTGCGCAATACCGCCGAGGGCGAGCACCTCCAGGTGGAGATCCTCGACGAGGACGTGAGCCTGGACGGCATCGACCTGGGCATGGTCCTCGGAGGCGACGGCACCGTCTTGCGCGCGGCCGAACTTGTTCGAAATTCCAGCGTCCCGCTGCTCGGCGTGAACCTCGGCCATGTCGGCTTCCTGGCCGAGAGCGAACGCGCCGACCTGGACCAGACCGTCGAATGGGTGGTGAACCGGCACTACACCGTCGAGGAGCGCATGACCATCGACGTACAGGTCTGGCTGGGCAACAAGCGCATCGCCCACACCTGGGCGCTGAATGAGGCGGCCATCGAAAAGGCGAACCGCGAACGCATGATCGAGGTCGTGATGGAGGTCGACGGGCGTCCGATCAGCACCTTCGGCTGCGACGGCGTGGTCATGGCGACGCCTACCGGCTCCACCGCCTACGCCTTTTCCGCCGGGGGACCGGTGGTCTGGCCCGAGGTCGAGGCGCTGATCATGGTCCCGATCAGCGCGCACGCGCTCTTCGCCAAGCCACTGGTGGTGGCGCCCACCTCGCGCTTGGCACTCGAACTGCTCACCCGCACGGACGCGAAGGCGGTGCTCTGGTGTGATGGACGCCGGACCGTCGAGCTGCCGCCGGGAGCGCGAGTGGAAATCACCCGCTCTAACAAGTCGGTGCGCCTGGCACGGGTCAACCAGACGCCGTTCAGCGAACGTCTCGTGAACAAGTTCGAACTGCCGATCCAAGGCTGGCGCGGACCCGTTCTGCCCAAGGACCGGGAAACGGCTACCACGGCGTTGCCGATCATCACGCCACCACTGCAGGTCATCGAGCCACGGCACCACGCGCCGAAGCCGCCTGTAGAGCACCTGCGTCATGAGCAGGCCAACCCGAACGAGGAAGGTCAGGGACAATGATCCAGGAAATCAGGATCAGCGACCTCGGTGTCATCACGCGGGCCACGCTGCCGCTGGGCCCGGGGCTGAGCGTCGTCACCGGAGAAACCGGTGCCGGCAAGACCATGGTTGTCACCGCGCTGGGATTGCTCCTGGGACGCCGTGCCGATGCCGGAGCCGTTCGCCGCGGAGCCAAGCAAGCGGTGGCAGAGGCCACCGTGCTGCTGCCCGCCGACAGCCCGGTGCTCACGCGGGCCGAAGAAGCCGGAGCCATCATCGAACGCCTCGAGGACGGGGCCGAGCTGATGCTCACCCGCATCCTCAGCGCCGAGGGACGCAGCCGGGCAGTCGTGGGCGGTCGCGGTGCCCCCGTGGGACTCTTGGTTGAGCTGGGGGAGGACCTGGTGGCAGTGCACGGCCAGACCGACCAGCTGCGGTTGAAGGAAACCTCTGCCCAGCGTGCCTCGCTGGACAAATTCGGAGGCCCCAAGCTGGCCGCCGCGCTACGCGCCCATTCCGACTGTTTCGACCGCTGGGCAGCAGTGCGCAAGGAACTCGAGAACCTTCTCACCGCCTCGCGGGACAGGTTGCGCGAAGCGGAGGGCCTGCAGGCTGCGCTGGAGGAAATCGATGCCGCGGAGCCGCAGCCAGCCGAGGACGAAACCCTGAAAGCCGAGGCGCAGAAACTCTCCAACGTCGAGGGACTGCGTTCGGCCGCCGCGCTGGCGCACGACGCGCTGGCAGGGGAGGAATACGACGCCGGACCGACGGTGGTGGCACTCGTTGAGACGGCCCGCCGCGCCCTCGAACACGTGCAGAACGACGATCCGGAGCTCAAGTCGCTGGCGGACCGGCTCGGCGAGATCGGCTTCTTGGTGTCCGACGTGTCCACCGAACTGGCAAGCTACGGTTCGGACCTCGACACCGAGGGCCCCGAACGCCTGGCGGCCATCGAGGAACGCAGAGCCGATCTGAACCGTTTGATCCGCAAGTACGCTCCGAGCATCGACGAGGTCTTGGCCTGGGCTGAAAATGCCCGGGCCCGGCTCGAGGAACTCGAGGGCGATGACGGGCGGATCGAATCGCTCCAGGCGGAGTCGCTGAAGCTGCAGGCCGAACTCGAGGTGCTCGGGGCCAAGCTGACCAAGCTGCGCACTGCCGCGGGGACGGACTTGGCCAAACGCGTCACGGCGGAACTCGCGGCGCTGGCAATGCCGGACGCCAAGTTCGTCGTGGAACTGAGCCCGCTTGCCGAACCGGCGCGGCATGGCCGTGACGGCATCGCCCTGCTGCTGCAGCCACACGCCGGTGCGGCACCGCGGCCGCTGGGCAAGGGAGCCTCCGGAGGCGAGCTATCTCGCGTCATGCTCGCCCTCGAGGTGGTCCTTGCCGCGGTGGACCCGGTTCCGACCTTTGTCTTCGACGAGGTGGACGCCGGCGTCGGCGGTAAGGCGGCAGTTGAGATCGGCAAGCGCTTGGCCATGCTGGCCCGCCACGTCCAGGTGATTGTCGTCACTCACCTGCCCCAGGTGGCTGCCTATGCAGACCGGCATATCAGGGTGATCAAGAACTCGGATGCCACCGCCGCGGACGGTGCTGGCTTCACCGCCAGTGACGTCGTGTTGCTGGATGAGGGCCAGCGGGTGCGCGAATTAGCGCGGATGCTCGCGGGCCAAGAGGAATCCGGGACGGCGCAGGCCCACGCCGAGGAGCTGCTGGCGGATGCCCAGAAACTCGTCGCCTCGTTGAGCTAGATAAGTTTTCCATCCGACCCTGCGGCCAACCTGTAGAGTCGTTTCAAAATGTCCATTGTCCAAATGGTGATAGGATCGAACCCCGTGGTGCAGCGTAATCTTTCCCCCGAGTCCAGGTCGTCCAAGACGACAAAGCAGATCTTCGTCACCGGTGGCGTCGCCTCGTCCTTGGGTAAGGGGCTGACGGCTTCAAGCCTCGGTCACTTGCTTCGAGCCCGTGGCCTCTCAGTCACGATGCAGAAGCTCGACCCCTACCTCAATGTCGATCCCGGCACGATGAACCCGTTCCAGCATGGCGAAGTGTTCGTCACCGACGATGGTTCGGAAACCGACCTAGACATCGGACACTACGAGCGTTTCCTCGATGAGAACCTCGATGGGTCCGCCAACGTGACCACCGGCCAGGTCTACTCGACAGTCATCGAAAAGGAACGCCGCGGCGATTACCTCGGTGACACCGTCCAGGTCATTCCCCACATCACCGACGAAATCAAGCGCCGTATGCGCCTGCCTTCCGAGTCCAAGAAGGCACCTGATGTCATCATCACCGAAATCGGTGGCACCGTCGGGGACATCGAGTCCCAGCCGTTCCTGGAAGCCGCACGCCAGGTGCGCCAGGATATCGGCCGTGCAAACGTCTTCTTCGCCCACGTATCGCTGGTTCCGTACATCGGCCCGAGCCATGAGCTGAAGACCAAGCCGACCCAGCACTCAGTCGCCGCGTTGCGCTCCATCGGTATCCAGCCCGATGCCCTCGTGATCCGTTCGGACCGCGAGATCCCGCCGGAAATGCGCGTCAAGCTCGGCAAGACCTGCGACGTTGACCCGGAAGCGGTCATCAACTGCGCCGATGCCGCGAGCATCTATGACATCCCGGTGGTCATCCACTCCCAGGGCCTGGACGCATACATCGTCCAGCACCTCGGGTTGAAGTTCAAGGATGTGAACTGGTCGAAGTGGAACAAGCTGCTTGACGCCGTCCATAACCCGAAGCACCACGTGGAAATCGCGCTGGTTGGTAAGTACATCGATCTTCCCGACGCCTACCTTTCGGTCACCGAGGCGCTTCGTGCCGGAGGCTTCGCCAACAAGACCAAAGTCCAGATCCGCTGGGTCGCCTCCGACGATTGCTCCAGCCCGGAAGGCGCCGCCAAGGCACTGGCCGGAGTGGACGCCATCTGCGTGCCCGGCGGCTTCGGCATCCGCGGCCTGGACGGCAAGCTCGGTGCGTTGAAATTCGCTCGCGAGAACAAGCTGCCGACCCTGGGCCTGTGCCTGGGCCTTCA
This sequence comes from Paeniglutamicibacter cryotolerans, assembly GCF_014190875.1. Classification (NCBI taxonomy): domain Bacteria; kingdom Bacillati; phylum Actinomycetota; class Actinomycetes; order Micrococcales; family Micrococcaceae; genus Paeniglutamicibacter; species Paeniglutamicibacter cryotolerans. The sequence continues at coordinate 2,620,491 of NZ_JACHVS010000001.1, forward strand.
GTCGATGGTCATCGAATACGCCCGCAACGTGCTTGGCCTGGTCGGCGCCTCATCCACCGAGTTCGAGGCGGATACCAAGTACCCGGTCATCGCCACGATGGAAGAGCAGCTGGCCATCGTTGACGGCAAGGGCGATCTGGGCGGCACCATGCGCCTGGGACTCTACGACGCTACCCTGCTCGAAGGCTCGGTCACCGCTGAAACCTACGGCAAGACTGAAGTCGCTGAGCGCCACCGGCACCGCTACGAGGTCAACAACGCGTACCGCGAACAGCTGTCCGAGAAGGGCCTGGTCTTCTCCGGCACTTCCCCGGACGGCAAGCTGGTCGAGTTTGTTGAGCTGCCCGCCGCAGTCCACCCGTTCTACGTCTCCACGCAGGCGCACCCGGAACTGAGCTCGCGCCCGACCCGTCCGCACCCGTTGTTCGCGGGCCTGGTCAAGGCTGCACTGGCCCACCAGAAGGGCGAAACCGTCCCCGCAAAGGCCGGTAAGTAACGATGTATCCGCATGATGGCGGGGAACTGGCCGATGGGCTTAGTCCCCGCCGTCTGCTTTCTTCCACCCCGGTCTACGAAGGCCGCATCTGGAACGTGGTGCAGGACCGCTTCGTCTTCGACGAGGCCACCGAACCGCTGACCCGCGACTATATCGCCCACCCGGGTGCCGTTGCCGTGGTGGTGTTGGACGACGAGGACCGGGTGCTGCTGTTGAACCAGTACCGCCACCCGGTGGGGATGACCCTCTGGGAGATTCCCGCCGGGCTCATGGACGTTGCCGGTGAGCCGGCCCAGGCCGGGGCGGCCCGCGAACTTGCCGAGGAAGCCGACCTTGAAGCAGCTGAATGGTCGGTGCTGGTCGATATGTTCAACTCCCCGGGTTCATCCTCCGAGGCGCTGCGGATCTTCCTGGCCCGCAAGCCGTCGAAGATCCCGGCGGAACTGCGCCATGTGCGCACCGAGGAGGAAGCCGACATGCCGGTGGCCTGGGTGCCGCTGGATGAGGCAGTCACCGCAGTGCTGCGCGGACGGATCCACAACCCCTCGGCGGTTGCGGGCATCCTGGCTTGTGCCGCCGCGCGGAACAACGGCTATGTCGACCTCTCACCGGCCGATGCGCCGTGGGAGGCCCATCCCGGGCTGCGTTCGGCGCCCGCCGGACCGAAGGCCCCGTGACGCCCGACCATGGATGAAATACTGGCCACCCCGGTGGCCCACGGGAACACCGGCGGGATTCCCGGGGGTGTTCCCGCAGCCCCGGCGGCACCGGCCAATCCGCTGCAGCGGCACCTCGACGCCTACCTGCAACACCTCGGTGTGGAACGCGGTATGGCCCGCAACACCGTTTCTGCCTACCGCCGGGACCTGTTGCGCTTCGCCGCGTTCCTGGCCTCGCAGGGCGTCACGGCTCCGGGGCAGGTCCAACTCCGGCACCTGACCGGTTTCGCGCAGGCGGTACGCGACGGCGCCGACGGCGGCTCGGTGCTCAGTGCCCGCTCGGCCGCCCGAACCATCGTCGCGGTACGCGGCCTGCACCGCTTCTGGGAGCTCGAGGGCACCACCGTTGACAACCCCGCGGTCGACCTCCACCCGCCGCAGCCCGGCAAGCGCCTGCCCAAGGCGATCAGCGTCGCCGAGGTCACCGCGATCCTCGAATCGATCAACACCGAGACCGAGGCGGGCCAGCGCGATCGTGCCCTGCTCGAATTCCTCTATTCCACCGGCGCCCGCATTTCCGAGGCCGTCGGCCTGGACGTCGATGACCTGCACCTGGAACGGGTCTCCGACGGACCGGCAGTGGTACGGCTCTTCGGCAAGGGCTCCAAGGAACGCATCGTCCCGCTGGGCTCCTATGCCGCAAACGCGCTTGACGCCTATCTGGTGCGTGGACGCCCCGCGCTGGTGGCCAAGGGCACCGGAACCCCGGCGTTGTTCCTGAACCTGCGCGGAGGACGGCTCAGCCGGCAATCGGCCTGGACCGTGCTCACCACGGCAGCCAAACGCGCCGGAATCGAAAAGGACGTTTCACCGCATACGTTGCGCCACTCCTTCGCCACCCACCTGCTCGAGGGCGGGGCGGACGTCCGCGTGGTCCAGGAGCTGCTGGGCCACGCCTCCGTCACCACCACACAGGTCTACACGCTGGTCACGGCCGATACGCTGCGTGAGATCTATGCCGCGGCGCATCCCCGCGCCCACGCCTGAGCCAAGGAGGAGCACGATGCCGAAGCGGGAACATCCAGTGAATGTGGTGCTGTGCCTGCCCGTCCGCGGCGCGGGAACAGGTGCCGAGGTCCTGCTGGGGCTCAAACGCCATGGCTTCGGCGCCGGTAAGGTGGTCGCCCCGGGAGGCAAGATCGAACCGGGGGAGGCCCCCGCCGATGCCGCAACGCGCGAACTCCGCGAGGAGACAGGGTTGGGCGCCCTTCCCGACTCGCTGGAACCCGCTGCCCGGGTGCTCTTCCGTTTTCCCGCAGCCCCGGCGGCCGACATGGACTGCACGGTGTTCCTGACCCGGGTGTTCACCGGTCATGCGGTACCGACAGATGAACTGCTTCCGGAATGGCACCCGGTTTCCGCGCCGCCCTACCCGCGCATGTGGGACGACTCGGCATATTGGTTGGGCCTGCTGCTCGACGGTCGGCGCTTCGACGCCCGGATCGTGCTGGCTGAGAACAACCAAGCGGTGGCACGGTTCGACCTGGTCGACTGGATGAACGAAAAGATTCCGTCCCATCCCGCAACCGCAACTGCATTCCCGGACATTACCTAGATATACGGGCACGCAGAACCACGTGCCATGAAGGGGGACATGGTCGAGGAAGCACGCACCGCATCGGCCGTGGAGCAATTGCACCGGCTGCATGCCGGCCGCGTCTACGGCTACGCCTATCGGCGGGTCCGGGACATCGAGCTTGCCCGGCAGGTCACCAATGACGTGTTCCGGATCGCCTGGCAACGAGAGCTGGAACCGGGCCCCGAGGCGCTGCCCTGGTTGCTGGTCACGGCCCGCAACCTGGTGGCCAACGAGGTGCGTGCCCTGGGCCGGGAGGCGAAGCTGAGGCTCAAACTCGCGGCCGAACACATGGCAGCGGGCCGTGCCTCGGATGCAGATGCCTCAGCGGCGGTTCACGAGGTCCTTGGCTCGATGCGGCCCAAGGACCGCGAGGTCCTGATGCTCGCGTACTGGGACGACATGGACATGGCCCAGATGGCGGCCCTGCTTGAATGCTCGGTGGAGTCCGCCAAGTCCCGGCTGTTCCGTGCGCGCAAGGCCTTCGGCCGCTTGGCACCAACGACGTTGTTGAAGGGTGGGAGCAAATAATGGATGACATTGAACGCCTCATGAGATCGGCCGATCCGGCTGCCGAGAGTGGTGGGCCCGGGCCGCTGCGCCTGGAGGCCCCGGTCCCGGTCTTCACCCAGGCCCGGAACCCGGGTGACCAGGAACATGCGCCGCGCAAGCCACGGGCACAACGCAATGGCTGGCGCTTTGCCCTGGCCGGTACCGTCGTGGCAGCCGTCGCCGTCGGGGCCATCGCGCTCTCGTCGCCGCTGAACGGGCCGCCACCGAATCCCGGACCTGCAGCACCGGTTGTCCCGGAGCCGGAGAATCCCTCGCAGAGCGCCTCCGCCGAGCGTCCACCGCTGGGACCGAACGGCAGCGGTCTGCCCCATGGGCTGGTCCCGGCCTACCCGGGGGTGGAGTTCGACGACTCGGCCGCCTGCATGGCCCTGGATCCGGCCAAGGTCAGGGTCACTCGGTTGGACGGCAGCACCGTTGTGCTGCCCGGTGAGGCGGTGGACCACCCGGTGGTCGGCTGTGCGGATGACAAGGCCACGTTCATGGTCTCCGACCAGGGCGGCACCCATGCGGCAGACCCCGGTATCCCACCCGGCGTGCTCCTGGCCACCTGGCAGGACAAGGCCTGGAGCATCGACGCGGCAGCGGCCCACGGTTTCGATGACGGCCCCTTGCTGACCTGGCCGCAACTTCGGGCCAGGACCCTGGCCGGAGGCCCCGATGCCCAAACGCTGATGAAGGAACAGCTGCGGGGAATGGGGTTGAAGCCATCCGCTACCGCACGGCTGATGGGCCCGGACACGGCGTCCTGGATGGTGAAGGCCAAGCCGCTGGAATTCATCACCAGCGGCACCGGCGCGCTGGAGATCACCTACCCGCTATACGCGGGATCGGATTCCTGGATGTGGGAGGAGATCAGCACCGACGCCTCCGGTGCCCCCGGGGACATGAAGGTGGAGCTCGGTGAATCTGCTTTGCACACGATGCGGATGTTCGACGCCGCGGGCAAGCAGGTCTTTGCCTTCGCCAGCCGCGAGCCCGGGATGCTTCAGCCGGTAACCTGCCAGGACCCCGAAGCCAGCTACCGGCTGGAGGGGGTCTCGCCCAGCGCCACTGTCGTGGATGGCGGAGCGCTGGAGCTGGCACTGATCACGGTCACGGGTTCCAACGGCGTGGTGTTCCCGGAGCTGGGATCAAGCGTGGGGCTCTTCCCCGCTGATACCCCGGCCACCGGCAGGTACTGCGACCTGCCACGGGAGGTCCCCTTCAACGGGCGGATGCTCGAGGCGGGACGCTGGATGGCTCCGATGGCGTTCAAGGACGAGGCGGAACGCAAGGCTTACCTCGAATCAACCGAATACAGGATGGCGGTCACTGTGGCCTCGAAGCTGGTGCTCAGTCCGATGTGATCCATCGGCGGCTTCGCAAAAACAGGCCGTATTGTCTCCTGGTTTCCCGGGTGACAATACGGCCTGTTTCACTGTGGGTGGCGTGGCTAGAGTGCGCGCTGCTCCGGGCCGTTGTAGGCCGAGAGCGGGCGGATCAGCGCATTTGCCGCACGCTGTTCCATGATGTGTGCGGTCCAGCCGGTGATGCGCGAGGCGATGAACAGCGGCGTGAACATCTGCGTGTCGAAGCCCATCAGGTGGTACGTCGGTCCGGCCGGGTAGTCGAGGTTCGGCTTGATCGCCTTTGCCTCGTTCATTGCGGCCTCCAGCCCGTCGTAGAGCCCGAGCATCTCGGCGCGGTCGTAGTGCTCGATCATCTTGTCCAGCGCGGCCTTCATGGTCGGGACCCGGGAGTCGCCGTTCTTGTAGACGCGGTGGCCGAAGCCCATGACCTTCTTCTTGGCGGCCAGCGCGGCCTCCATCCAGGTCTTGGCCCGGGCGGCGGCATCCTCGCGGGATTCGGCCTTGTCGATGCCGATCTCCTCGAAGGTATGCATCACCGCCTCGTTGGCCCCGCCGTGAAGTGGACCCTTGAGCGCACCGATCGCGCCGGTAACTGCCGAGTGCAGGTCCGAGAGCGTGGAGGTGATCACGCGGGCGGTGAACGTGGAGGCGTTGAACGAGTGCTCAGCGTAGAGCACCATCGAGATGCGGAACGCGTCGACGACCTCGGGCGCAGCCTCCTCGCCGAAGGTCATCCAGAGGAAGTTCTGCGAGTAGTCAAGATCCGCACGCGGTTCGATGACGCCCAGGCCACGGCGGCGGCGCTGGTCGTAGGCCACGATGGCGGGGAAGGCGGCCAACAGGTCCTTGGCCTTGGCCAGCTCGGCCTCCGGAGACGAGTCCTCGGCCAAGGGGTGGTTGGCACCCATGACGGAGACCGCGGTGCGGCCCACGTCCATCGGGTGGCAGGTTGTCGGCAGCAGGTCGATGGCCGCCTTCACGTTAGGGACCAGTGCACGGCCTGCACGCTCGAGTGCCACGAAGTCGGCCAGTTCCCCGGCGGAGGGCAGTTCACCGTTCCACAGCAGCAGCGCCACTTCCTCGAAGCTCTTGGAGGCGGCCAGGTCCTGGACCGGGTAGCCGCGGTAGAGCAGCGAGTTCGTGTCCGGATTGACTTTCGAGACGGCCGTGTAGTCCACGACGACCCCGGCCAGGCCCTTCTTGATATCCGTTTCAGTCATCAGGTCGCGCTCCCTCTACAGGTTCGAGTTGTTGCTGTCGATGTCCAGGTCCGGGACCTGGAAGTTGAAGATCCCGGTGTCGAAGCGGTTGTACGCCTCGTAGTCCACCAGTTCGTACAGTCTGGCACGGGTGAGCATCCGATTCACCTGTGTTTCCTGAGTTCCATCTTCGGCTATCGCGTCAAGCACCCGTTCGGCCGCTCCCATGGCGCTGCGCAGCAGCGTCACCGGGTAGATCACCATGGCTACCCCGGCTTCGGCCAGCTGGCGTCGGGTGAACAGCTCGGACTTGCCGAACTCGGTCATGTTCGCCAGCACCGGCACGTCCACCGCGTTGCAGACGGCCTCGAACTCCGCGACGTCCTTCAGGGCCTCGGGGAAGATCGAGTCGGCACCGGCGTCGACCAGTGCCTTGGCCCGGTTGATCGCGACATCCAGCCCATCCACCGCGCGCACGTCGGTGCGGGCCATGATCAGGAAGTTCGGGTCCCTGCGGGCATCGGCCGCGGCTGCGATGCGCTTGACCATGGTGTCCAGGTCAACCACGTTCTTGCCATCCAGGTGGCCGCAGCGCTTCGGATTGAACTGGTCCTCGATGTGGCAGCCGGCCAACCCGGCGTTCTCCAGTTCCTGGATGGTGCGGGCCACGTTCATCGGCTCGCCGAACCCGGTGTCGGCATCGACGATCGACGGCAGGTCGGTCATCCGGGCGATCTGCCCGGCACGCAGGGCCACCTCCGTGAGCGTGGTCAGCCCGATGTCGGGCAGACCCAGGTCGTTGGCCAGGACCGCACCGGAGATGTACACCCCGTCGAAGCCCTTTTCGCCGATCAGCCGCGCCGAGAGCGGGTTGAAGGCACCCGGGAACTGGCGTGCGGTGCCGGGCATCAGCAGCTCGCGCAGCGTGGCACGCTTCTGTTCGGGAGTGACCTTTGAGTACAGCATTTAAAACAGTCCCTTGGGTGCCGCGGCAAGGTCGATGACGCCCGGGGCTGCGATGATGTTCAGCTGGTCCAGTTCACCCGCTGCCAGGTTCGGCAGGTTCTCGGCCGCAGCGATGAAGCGCTCGATCTCCTCGTCGGTGACCAGGCCCGCGGCCAGGGTGCGGAACTTGTTGATGTACTGCTCGCGGGCGAACGGCCTGGCACCCAGCGGGTGCGCGTCTGCGACGGCGATCGAATCGGTGATGAGCGTGCCGTCAACCAGCGTGATGACCACGGTGCCGCCGAAGGCCTTCTCGGCGATGTCCAGCGAGTGGTAGCGCCGGGTCCATTCGGCGTCCTCCTCGGTGGTGACCTTGTTCCACAGTTCGACCGTGTCGGGGCGGTTGGCGCGTTCGGGGGAGTAGGAGTCCACGTGGTGCCAGGAGCCGTCCTGCAGGGCGACGGTGAAGATGTACGGGATCGAGTGGTCAAGCGTCTCGCGCGAGGCGCTCGGGTCGTACTTCTGCGGGTCGTTTGCCCCGGAGCCGATCACGTAGTGGGTGTGGTGACTGGTCTGGATCAGCACCGAAGCGACGTTCTTCGCCTCGGTGGCTTCCGGGTGTTCGCGGTTCAGCTTGCGGGCCAGGTCGATCCAGGCCTGCGCCTGGTACTCGGCCGAGTGCTCCTTGGTGTAGGTGTCCAGGATGGCGCGCTTTGCCTCGCCGGCGGCGGGGAGCGGTACCGTGTAGGCGGCGTCCTTGCCATCGAGCATCCAGGCAATGACCCCGTCCTCACCCTCGTAGATCGGAACCGGTGAGGTCTGCCCACGCATGGCACGGTCCGCCGCCTCGACGGCCATCTTCCCGGCAAACGCCGGTGCGTGGGCCTTCCAGGTGGAGATCTCGCCCTTGCGCGACTGGCGCGTGGCGGTGGTGGTGTGCAGGCCCTGGCCGACGGCCTGGAAGATGGTCTCCACGTCGAGGCCCAGCAGGGTGCCGATGCCGGCGGAGGCCGACGGACCCAGGTGCGCCACGTGGTCTATCTTGTGCTTGTGCAGGCAGATGGCCTTGACCAGGTCGACCTGGATCTCGTAGCCGGTGGCGATGCCGCGGAGCAGGTCCGCACCGGAGGCGCCGGTGTGCTGGGCGACGGCGAGGATCGGCGGGATGTTATCGCCCGGGTGGGAGTAATCGGCGGCGAGGAAGGTGTCGTGGTAGTCGAGTTCGCGCACCGCCACGCCGTTGGCCCAGGCAGCCCATTCGGGGGAGACCTTTTCGGTGATGCCGAAGACCGAGGCGCCGGTGCCGCCGGTGGACGGGGCGTGGGACAGTGCCTGGGCGCGGGCGGCGATGATCGGTCCGCGGTTCAGCGAGGCGATGGCCACCGCGGCGTTGTCGATGACGCGGTTGATGATCATCTCGGTGACCTCGGGGTCCACCGCCACCGGGTCGGCCGCCACGACGGCGATCTTGTGGGCCAGCTGGTCCTCGCGGGCCAGGTTTTCTTCGCTGCGGTAAACGCGTACTGGGTGGTTGATCATGTCGTTTCCTCTCGGGTTCCTGCGTGGTTCTTTATGTGTTCAAGGCTGTGGTGCAGATGCAGCAGGGTTGCCGCGGCGGCAAGCTCCGGGTTCCTGGCTGCGATGGCCGAGGCGATCTGCGCATGTTCCCCGGCCGAAGTGCGCAGCCGTTCGGGGTCGTCCTGCGCCAAGCGGCGCACGCGGGCCAGGTGCACACGCAGCGAGCGCAGCGACTGCTCCAGGTAGGGGTTGCCGGTGGCGTGATCTATGGCCCCGTCCAGATCGGCTGCCAGCTGGTAGTAGTCATTGCTGTTTCCTGCGCCGGATAGTGCTGCAGCCCGGGTAAAGCGTTCGGCCAGGTCGGTGAATTCGCCAGTGTCCCCGGTGGCCGCGGCCGTGCGGGCGGCTTCGATCTCCAGGGCGCGGCGCAATTGGAACAGGTGGTCGATGTGCTCCAGCGAGACATCCGAGACGACCACGCCGCGTCCCCGTTGCTGGACGGCGAGCCCGTCGGAGACCAGCCGGGCGAGCGCTTCGCGCAGCGGGGTACGGGAAACGCCGAGGCGTTCGGCCTGGTCGACCTCGCCCAGCACGGCCCCGGGAGCCAGGCGCCATTCGACGATGTCGCGGCGGAGCTCCGTGTAGGCCTTCTCGCTTGCTCTCATGGCCTCATTGTATACACAGATGTTCAGATGCGGGTCAGTCGTCTCGATATCTCGGTATTTCAGCGCAAACGAACAGCTGAATGTATACACAACCATTGTTTTCGCTTGACCCGAACCGTAGACTTCCGGGCAAGCACATCCACAGCAAAGGAAGCCCGACATGAGCCGTTCCCATAGCGAAACCTACGCCCGCAGCAGTAGCGATCCCGCCGGCTTCTGGCTCGAAGCAGCGGCCGGCATCGACTGGGACACGGTGCCGGAAACAGCGATCGACGACTCGGCCGCCCCGATCTACCGCTGGTACCCCGACGGCATGCTCAACATCTGCCATAACGCGCTGGACCGCCACGTGCAGGCCGGCCGCGGCGATGCAACGGCCCTGGCGTACGACTCGGCGATGCTCGGCATCCGGCACAGCTACAGCTATGCCGAGCTGCTGCACGAGGTGGCCACCTTCGCCGAGGTGCTTGCCGCCCGCGGCATCGGCAAGGGCAACCGGGTGCTGATCTACCTGCCGATGATCCCGCAGGCGGTCATCGCCATGCTCGCCTGCGCCCGCATCGGTGCCGTGCACTCGGTGGTCTTCGGTGGCTTCGCCCCGAAGGAACTGGCGGCCCGCATCGACGACGCGACACCCGCCGCGATCATCACTGCCACCGGCGGCATGGAGCCGGCCCGCCGGGTCGAATACCTGCCCGCTGTCGCCACCGCCCTGGACCTGGCCACGCACCGCGTGCCCGATGTCATCGTCGGACACCGCGACGGCTTCACCCATGCAACGGCCGACTTCGCCGATACTGACACCACCTGGCTGGACTGGGACGCGCTGGTTGCCACTGCCGTTCCCGCGGCTGCCGTTCCGGTGCGCTCCACCGACCCGCTCTACGTGCTCTACACCTCCGGCACCACCGGCTCGCCCAAGGGCGTGGTACGCGATACCGGTTCCTACGCCGTGGCCATGAACTGGTCGATGGAGAACATCTACGGGGTCGGGGCAGGGGACACCATGTTCACCGCCTCCGATGTCGGCTGGGTCGTCGGGCACTCCTATATCGTCTACGGTCCGCTCATTGCCGAGGCTACCACCGTGCTCTATGAGGGCAAACCGGTAGGTACGCCCGATGCCGGCGCTTTCTGGCGCATCATCGAGGACCACAAGGTCGACGTGCTGTTCACCGCTCCCACCGCGCTGCGGGCCATCCGCAAGGCGGACCCGGAGGCGGAGCTGCTGGCAGACCACGTCATCTCCACCCTGCGTGCGCTTTTTGTCGCCGGCGAACGGCTGGACCCGGACGCCTTCACCTGGGCGGGGGAGAAGCTCGGGGTGCCGGTGATCGATAACTGGTGGCAGACCGAGACCGGGTGGCCGATCGCCGCCAACCCGCTGGGCCTTGAACCGCTGCCGATCAAACCCGGTTCGCCCACAGTCCCGGTGCCCGGATTCCGGGTCGCCATCCTCGATGGGTTCGGGACCCCGGTCCCGGCCGGCACGGAGGGCAACATCGGCATCGAACTACCGTTGCCTCCGGGCACGCTGTGTACGCTGTGGGGCAACGACGAGCGTTTCATCTCCACCTACCTCGAGCAGTTCCCCGGCTACTACGCCACCGGGGATTCGGGATACCTGGACCATGACGGCTACCTGTTCGTGATGGGCCGCACCGATGACGTGATCAACGTGTCCGGGCACCGGATCTCCACCGGCGCACTCGAGCAGGTGCTTTCCAGCCACCGGCACGTCGCCGAATGCGCGGTGATCGGCCTGGCCGACGCGCTCACGGGCCAGCGCCCCAGCGGCTACGTCGTGCTCAAGAGCGGGGCGCAGATCAGCGAGGAAGAGCTGCGCGCCGAGCTGGTGGCGATGGTCAGGGACCAGATCGGTCCGGTGGCGGACTTCCGCGAGGTGCGGGTGGTCGAGGCGCTGCCCAAGACCCGCTCGGGAAAGATCCTGCGCAAGACCATGCGCGAGATAGCCGATGGCCGGCCCTACGTGGTTCCATCGACCATCGAGGACCCGGCAGTGGTCGAGGCGCTGCTGCCGTTCCTGCGCCCGGGGGCCTGAGTGCCGGGGACGGCGCGGTGTTGTGGAACCGGTCCTTCATTGCGCATCTTGAAGGCGATCAGGCCCAGTCGCAGCAGGCCCAGTCGCAGCAGGACCGAGAGGCTTATCGCCGGCAGGGCGTAGAGCACGATCTTGAAGGACGGCGTTGAAGCCGTTCCGTCCGGCAAACCGCGTAGTTCCGCCTGGGTGACCAGGGCCATCGACATGGTGGGCGGCATCGCCAGCCAGGAAACCAGCATGGTGGACTTTCCCGGGATCCCGTTGGCCAGCACCTGGCCCTGCAGAACCGTCGTGGTGATCAAAAACATCATCCACCCCAGGGAGAGAAGCCTGTCGATGCCGAACGCATCGGCTGGGTCGAAGGCCAAGAGCAGCAGTGCGGCATGGGACAGCAACAGCAGGCCGGATTGGATAAGGAATTCCGAGCGGAGGTTCAACTTCATATCCGCTTTCAGCTGGCCTGCCCGGTCTGCGCGGCTAACCCGGTAGTCCATCGATTTACTGTCTGACAAGTGAAAACGTGGTGAAACGAAGAGTCCTTTCGGGTCGGGCATGGCGTGTGAAGTGTGCCGTGTGGGAGGGGCCCGCCGGGAGGAGCAAGCCGACGCGGATGCGCGGTCGGCTCCCAGGGGTCGGGGCTGTGGTCTGACGCGGCTCGTTCAAGCAGCCGCGGGGCCACTTCGGCGGCCTAACATTCCACCTTTAGTACAAGGTAAAGGCTCGCCGTCGACGCGCCAGCGTGCCCCTGATGGACGGCGGCGGACGATAGGCTAAAGGCCGAAGGCCAAGTAGAGACTTATTACAAACGGAAGCGTGGTTTACACCGTGAGCGAGGAACAAGGTTCAAGGACTCGGGCAACAGGATTGCTCAAGGAACCTGCGGCAATGGGGGCGACTGGGCGCCCACTGACGGAGTTCCCCGAACCGGCTCCACTGGAGGGTCATGGCCCGGCGCGGGTCATCGCCATGGTGAACCAGAAGGGCGGGGTTGGCAAGACCACCTCGACCATTAATCTGGCAGCGGCCTTGGCTGAATACGGGCGCAAGGTCCTGCTGGTCGACTTCGACCCGCAGGGTGCACTCAGCGCCGGCTTCGGCACCAACCCGCACGAGCTGGACTGCACGATCTACAACGTGTTAATGGACCGTAAGGTCGATATCCGCGACGCCATCCTGGAAACCGGTATCGAGAACATCGACCTGCTTCCGGCCAACATCGACCTCTCCGCCGCCGAGGTGCAGCTGGTCAACGAGGTCGCCCGCGAGCAGGTGCTCGAGCGCCAGCTGCGTAAGGTAACCGACGACTACGACGTGGTGCTCATCGACTGCCAGCCCTCGCTGGGCCTGCTGACGGTCAATGCGCTTACCGCGGCGCACGGCGTGATCATTCCGCTGACTGCCGAGTTCTTCGCCTTGCGCGCCGTCGCGCTGCTGGTGGAAACCATCGAAAAAGTGCAGGACCGCCTGAACCCGTCGCTGACCATCGACGGCGTCCTGGCAACGATGTACGACGCACGCACCCTGCACGGCCGCGAGGTCATTAGCCGGCTGATCGAGGCCTTCGGAGATACCGTCTTCGAAACGGTGATCAAGCGGACCATCAAGTTCGCCGATGCAAATGTCGCAGCGGAACCGATCACCAGCTACGCCACCAACCACCCTGGTGCCGAGGCCTACCGCAGTCTGGCCAAGGAACTGATCAGCCGCGGCGGCGCCCCGTAATGAAGGCTGCGGCGCCGGATGCCGGGGCCGTTGCCGAAACCGGGACAAAGGACCACGGCAACGGGTTCGAACTGTCACTGGCAAACTTCTCCGGACCCTTCGATCTGTTGCTCGGACTGATTGCCAAGCGTGAACTCGACATCACCGAGATCGCGTTGGCCGAAGTAACCGACGAGTTCATTTCCTACATCAAGGCCTTGCGCGTGGACTCGGGGGACCGGGCACTGGACGAAGCGACCGAGTTCCTTGTCGTCGCCTCCACGCTGCTGGACCTGAAGGCGGCCAGGCTGCTGCCCAACGCGGCGGCCGAGGAAGCGGAGGACTTCGCACTTCTTGAAGCGAGGGACCTGCTTTTCGCACGGCTGCTGCAGTACAAGGCCTTCAAGGAAATTGCGGGCTGGCTGGGAGAGCGCTTCATCGAGGAAGCCGACAGCTTCCCACGACAAGTTGCGCTCGAGCCGGACTTCGCCGCGCTGCTGCCCGACCTGATCTTTAACACCACGGCGGAACAGCTGGCCGAGATGGCCCGCAAGGTCTTCGCCCCGAAACAGGTGGTCCCCACAGAGGTGGCGCTGGACCATCTGCATTCGGCTCCGGTCAGCATCCGCGAGCAGGCCGAGTTGCTCGCCGAGCGGCTGAAGTCCGGGGTCCCGGTGCGGTTCTCGGCGCTCGTGGCCGATGCCGGAAGCCAAACGGTGGTCATTGCCCGTTTCCTGGCACTGCTGGAGCTGTACCGGGAACAGGTCATTTCCTTCCACCAAGAGGCGCCGCTCGGGGAACTCGAAGTGCAGTGGAGAGCCGATGATCCGCACTGGAATGCCGGTACCCTGATTGAAGAATACGAAGCAACGGCCTCGGATGCCGATACCGGATCGGGGCCACGGGAGGACCCACTGTGAGCTCAGGAAACCATCCGGCCCCGAAGCCCGGGAATCGAGCCGAAGTCGATGATTTGCCCGGTGGGCTGGGAGCCGGAATCGAGGCGGTGCTCATGATCACCGATGAACCGGTCACCGCCGGTACCCTTGCCGACGCCTTCGAGGTCGGCGTGGAACGGATCACAGTTGAACTATTGCGGTTGTCCAGTGAGTACAATTGTGTTGATACACCCCGTGGATTCGAGCTGCGGGAGCTTGCCGGGGGTTGGCGACTCTTCTCCCGACGTGATTTTGCTCCCTTTGTCTCCCGTTTCGTCATTGATGGTCAGACCTCCCGTTTGACCCAAGCGGCACTGGAAACACTGGCCGTGATTGCCTACCGGCAACCCGTTTCCCGCGGGCGGATAGCTGCGATCCGGGGGGTAAACGTCGATTCGGTAGTACGCACCCTGACGCAGCGTGGTTTGATCGAAGAAGCGAGCATTGAACCGGAATCCGGGGCGGTGCTCTACCAGACCACATCGTATTTTCTGGAAAGATTGGGTATGGGCAGTGTTTCCGACCTGCCGCGCCTCTCTCCACACCTACCCGGTTTGGAGCATCTCGACGAGTTCGACGTCGACTCCATTTAGACCTGTCTAGCAGTAACAACGTAGTAACAACAAAGGATGAAAAATGACCCAGGATCCCCGTTCCGGCCGCGGTAATCAGCGCCCCGGAGGCTCCGGCGACGGCCGCCAGTCCGGCCGCGGAGCTCAAGGCGGGGCCGGTCGCGGCAACTCCGACGGCTACCGTGGCAATTCCGACCGCGGCGGTTCGTCCGACGGTGGCTACCGTGGCGGTTCCTCCGCTGGTGGTTCTTCGCGTGGCGGTTCGTCCTCCGAGGGTGGCTACCGTGGCGGTTCTTCTGCTGGTGGTTCTTCGCGTGGCGGTTCGTCCGAGGGCTACCGTGGTGGTCCTTCCCGTGGCGGTTCGTCCTCCGAGGGTGGATACCGTGGCGGTTCTGCTGCTGGTGGTTCTTCGCGTGGCGGTTCGTCCGAGGGCTACCGTGGTGGTCCTTCCCGTGGCGGTTCGTCCTCCGAGGGTGGATACCGTGGCGGTTCTGCTGCTGGTGGTTCTTCGCGTGGCGGTTCGTCCGAGGGCTACCGTGGTGGCTCGTCCTCCGAGGGTGGCTACCGTGGCGGTTCTTCTGCTGGTGGTTCTTCGCGTGGCGGTTCGTCCGAGGGCTACCGTGGTGGCTCGTCCTCCGAGGGTGGATACCGTGGCGGTTCCTCCGCTGGTGGTTCTTCGCGTGGCGGTTCCTCCGCTGGTGGTTCTTCGCGTGGCGGTTCGTCCGAGGGCTACCGTGGTGGTCCTTCCCGTGGCGGTTCGTCCTCCGAGGGTGGATACCGTGGCGGTTCTGCTGCTGGTGGTTCTTCGCGTGGCGGTTCGTCCGAGGGCTACCGTGGTGGCTCGTCCTCCGAGGGTGGCTACCGTGGCGGTTCTTCTGCTGGTGGTTCTTCGCGTGGCGGTTACGGAAAGCCGGGCGCAAAGAAGGGTGCACCCAAGAAGGGTGGCGCCCAGCGTCCCGCTCGGAAAAGCCCGAATCAGCCCTTCGGTGGCGAGCGCTTCGGCCAGAACCTCGGCCCGGTAACCGACCGCCCGCGCACCACACAGCGGGCCCGCGCCCAGGCAGATACGACGCCGTCGGATCTTGATGGCGTCCGCCTGCAGAAGGTCATGGCCAACGCCGGCGTCGCATCTCGCCGCGTCTGCGAGGCAATGATTGAAGAAGGTCGCGTTGAGATTAACGGCGAGATCGTCACCGAGCTCGGTGCCCGTCTTGACCCGGCAGTTGATACCATCCACGTCGATGGCATGCGTGTGCAGCTGGACGCCGAGATGAAGTACTTCGTCTTCAACAAGCCCCGCAACGTCGTTTCGACGATGGAGGATCCCGAGGGCCGCAAGTGCATCACGGACTTCTTGCGCAAGCACGGCCAGGAACGCCTGTTCCACGTCGGTCGCCTGGATTACCAGACCGAGGGCCTGCTGCTTCTGACCAATGATGGTGAAGCAGCAAACCGCCTCTCGCATCCGTCCTACGAGGTTCCGAAGACCTATCTGGTCCAGGTCCGCGGCCCGATGGGCGCTGGCATCGGTGCCCAGATGAAGAAGGGCATCAAGCTTGAGGACGGCTGGGCAAGCGTCGACTCGTTCCGCCTGATCGACTCCACCCCCGGCCGCGTGCTGGTCGAAGTCATCCTGCACTCGGGACGCAACCGGATCGTGCGCCGCCTGTTCGACTCGGTCGGACACCCGGTCATGCGCCTGGTACGCGTCCAGGTCGGCCCCATTCGCCTCGGTGACCAGAAGCAGGGTACTGTCCGCCCGCTGGGTCACCAGGAGGTCGGCCACTTGCTCTCCCTGGTGGGGATGTAACCCATGCCGGCTACCCATCTTGCCGGACCGATCCTGGTCATCGGCACCGGCTTGCTGGGTGCAAGCATCGGGTTGGGCCTGAGCCAGCGCGGACTCTCCGTCTGGCTTCAGGACCCGTCACCCACGGCGCAGACGGTTGCGCAGGACATCGGTGCCGGCAGGATCCTCACGACGGATCAGCGACTGGCTCCCGAGCTGGTTGTCGTAGGAGCACCACCGGACGTGACCGCCCAGGTGGTCGCACAGGCGCTGCTTGACTACCCTGCTGCAACGGTCTTGGACATCGCCTCGGTGAAGTCCTCGATTCTTGCCGCGCTGCTGGCCGATGACCGCCTCGACGCCGCAGCGCTGGCTCGCTATGTGGGTACGCACCCGATGGCGGGACGCGAGAAATCGGGTCCCGCCGCGGCCCGCGGTGAGCTATTCACCTCGGTGCCCTGGGTGATGTGCAGCCACGAGCGGACATCGCCGGAATCCTTGAAGACGGCCGAGGCGATGGCCATCGACCTGGGGGCCACCGTCTCGCGGATGAAGGCGAAAGAGCACGACGAATCGGTTGCGCTGATTTCTCATTTCCCGCAGGTCGCTTCGTCGATGATCGCCTCACGGCTGCTCAATGCACCGGGGCATGCGCTTGCGCTGGCCGGCAACGGACTGCGCGACACCACCCGGATCGCTGCTTCAGACCCGAAGCTGTGGATCCAGATTCTGAGCCACAACGCCCCAGCGCTAGTGGACATCCTGCATGGAATGCGCGATGACCTAGGCCGGCTCATCGGGACCTTGGAGGAACCGAGCGCACCCGGTGCGCTGCTTGATCTGGCCCAGCTAATGGGCGAGGGAAACGCGGGCCATGCCCGCATCCCGGGCAAACACGGCGCCCCGCCGCAGGCCTTCGCGCTGGTCACCGTGGTGGTCCAGGACCGCCCCGGGCAGATCTCGGCGCTGCTGTCCGATATCGGTGCAGCGGGAATCAACGTGGAGGACCTGCGCATGGAACACTCGGCCGGCCACCAGGTGGGCCTCGTGGACGTCTCGGTCATCCCGGGACGCCGCCAAGAATTGATCGACGTGCTCACGGCACTCGAATGGAAGGTAGTGCAGTAATGGAACGACTCGTAATCGCGGTCGACGGACCCTCGGGCAGCGGCAAGTCCTCGGTCTCCAAGGAGACGGCGCGCCGATTGGACGCCGTCTATCTGGACACCGGCGCCATGTACCGGGCAGTGACCTGGCATGCGTTGGATGCCGGAACGGACCTGAGCGACGCAGCGGCGGTTGCCGATGCAGTGCGTGCCGCCGATCTGGAAATCAGCACGGACCCGGACCTCGAATCGGTGAAGATCCACGGTACCGATGTCACCGAGGCCATCCGCGAGCCGTTCGTCTCGGAGGCGGTTTCCGCCGTAGCCACCAATCTGGAGGCGCGTGCAGAACTGGTCCGCCGACAGCGCGAGATCATCGCGGCGAACCCGCGCATCGTTGCCGAGGGACGGGATATCACCACCGTGGTGGCCCCCGATGCCGACGCGCGGATCCTGCTCACGGCATCCGAGGAGGCGCGCATGCGCCGCCGCGGACTGCAGCTGGGTGGAACCCAGAGCGCGCAGGACCTGCAGCGCCAGGTCGTGGCCCGTGATGCAAAGGATTCGACAGTCTCGAGCTTCCTTATCGCTTCCGATGGGGTCGCCACCGTCGATTCCTCGGACCTGGACTTCGAGGAGACGGTGCAGGCTGTGCTTGCTGCCGTCACTGCGCAGTCCAACTAGTTTCCCCATGACGAGCGGCCACCGGTTCCAACCCTGGAACCGTCGGCCGCCCACCATGCTTAATGCTTGAATGTAAAGGTGCTTCCGCGTTAGGTGGGAGCGACAAACAAAGGAACCCCTCACCATGAGCGACAGCTCCTTCCCGGTCGACGGCGACGAGTACGTCCCGTCGGTCGAGGACAACATCGCCGAACGCCTGCTGGAAATCTCCGACGAGGATGCAGACCAGCGCGCTCAGTCCCTCCTTGTGGGTCTGGGCGACTACGAACTCGACGACGAAGACGCGGCTCTGCTGGCCCGCGGCGACGCCGAGTACGACGACGATGAGGACGAACTCATCCCCCCGGTGCTGGCCATCATCGGCCGCCCAAACGTGGGCAAGTCGACGCTGGTCAACCGAATCCTGGGCCGCCGCGAGGCAGTGGTCGAGGACGTTCCCGGCGTGACCCGCGACCGAGTGTCCTACCAGGCCGAATGGAACGGCCGTGATTTCACGGTCGTTGACACCGGTGGCTGGGAGCACGACGCCAAGGGCCTCCACGCCCGTGTCGCCGAGCAGGCCGAAATCGCCGCCGACGTCGCGGACGTGATCCTCTTCGTCGTCGATGCGCGCGTCGGGGCCACGGCCACCGACGAGGCAGTCGTGAAGATGCTGCGCAAGAAGAAGAAGCCGGTCCTGTTGGTCGCCAACAAGATCGATGACTTCAACCAGGAATCTGAAGCGGCAACACTCTGGGGCCTGGGCTTCGGACAGCCCTGGCCGGTTTCGGCGCTGCACGGCCGCGGCGCGGCCGACCTGCTCGACGAAGCCGTGTCAAAGATGCCCGAGCACTCGGCCTACGGCGGACTGATCCCACGTGGCGGCCCGCGCCGCATCGCGCTGATCGGTCGCCCGAATGTCGGCAAGTCCTCGCTGCTGAACAAGCTGGCCGGTTCCAACCGCGTCGTCGTCGACAACACCGCCGGCACCACCCGCGACCCGGTTGATGAGCTCGTGGAGCTTGGCGGACGCGTCTGGCGCTTCGTTGACACCGCAGGCATCCGCCGCCGCCAGCACATGGCTCACGGCTCGGACTACTACGCTTCGTTGCGCACCCAGTCCGCGCTGGACAAGGCGGAAGTGGCCGTCGTGCTGCTCGCCGTCGATGAGGTCCTTTCGGAGCAGGATGTGCGTATCCTGCAGATGACCATCGACTCGGGCCGCGCCCTGGTGATCGCCTTCAACAAGTGGGATCTGCTCGAAGAAGAGCGCCGCCGCTACCTGGAACGCGAAATCGACACCGACCTCAGCCACGTTGAGTGGGCGCCCACCGTGAACATCTCGGCAAAGACCGGCTGGCACAAGGACAAGCTCGTCCCGGCATTGGATCGCGCCCTGGAATCGTGGGACAAGCGGATCTCCACAGGCAAGCTGAACACCTTCCTCGGTGAGCTCGTCGCGGCGCACCCGCACCCGTTGCGTGGTGGCAAGCAGCCGCGCATCCTGTTCGGTACGCAGGTCTCCTCGCGTCCGCCACGTTTTGTGCTGTTCACCACCGGTTTCCTCGATCCGGGCTACCGTCGATTCATCACCAGGCGCCTGCGTGAGACGTTTGGCTTCGATGGCACGCCGATCGAGGTCTCGATGCGCGTGCGTGAAAAGCGGGCGCGTAAAAAGTAGTCCCGAAAGTGGGGTAAGCTTCTCACGGAGCTTTTCGCAGACGGCACCCGCACGCAAGTGATCGGGAGAACGGCTGCGAAAACCACCGGGCTATGGCGCAGCTTGGTAGCGCGCCTGACTGGGGGTCAGGAGGCCGTGGGTTCGAATCCCGCTAGCCCGACCGGTGGAAACCCCGGGAAATTACGGAATGATCCGTGATTTCCCGGGGTTTTTCTGGTTTCCTGGAAAGACTGCCCCGTTTATACAAGGCCAGTGTTGTCCCCAGGGTCCCGGCGGCAGGACCTGGCGACGGAGTGCCGCTCATGGGCCCGGTACGTCGGGCCCATGAGCGGAGGCGGGCTGCCATGCGCGGATATGGGCGGTGACAACGCCTTTGCGACGTCCGGCGTGTCCGGCTGGTGGTGGCATAGGTCACGTTCGGGCCTGGCCTCGGGTGTGTGCATGATCCGCTGGCACGCCAGGACCGGAGCCGGGGGAGTCGTCTAGCACTAGCCTCCGGTGTTTGCCGAATGCGGATAACCTTAATGCTGTGCCGAGCGAGCGCCGGCGGCAACGAATAGCGGAGGATCATGGACTTCACGGCAATCGACTTCGAGACGGCCAATAGGCAACGCGGATCCGTGTGTGCCGTGGGCATTACCCAGGTGCGGGGTGGACGAATTGTCGAAACCGTCGAATGGCTGGTGGTTCCCCCGACCGGTCTGACTGCGTTCGAGGACATCAACATCTCGATCCATGGCATCACTCCGGAAATGGCGGCCACCGGCAGCTCCTGGACGGACTCGCTCTCGCGGATCGGCGATCTGGCCGGTGATGGGCCGCTTGTTGCATTCAATGTCCCCTTTGACCGCTCAGTCATGAAGGGTTCAAGTGAGATGACGGGCCTGTCACCGCTGGCGAACCCCTGGCACTGCGCGCTCGAGCTTTCCCGCAGGCATCTGACTCTTGATTCATACAAGCTGAACGTCGTTGGCGGGTTCCTGGGCGTCGACGCCTTCGAGCACCACCAGGCCGGCGCGGATGCACTGGCCTGTGCCCAGGTCGTGCTCGCGCTGTCCGACAGGCTACGGCAGCCGACGTTGGCTGGGCTGTGGCCCGACGCGGGGCCGGCTCCCGCGCCCGTGGACAACGGGGCCTCGAAGTTCTTTGGCCGTGGCTACAGCTCGAAGGTTTCCGACCTTCCGGCGGCCAATCCGGCGGCCTCCCCGAGCCACCCGCTCTTCGGACAACACGTCATCTTTACCGGAGACTTGAAGTCCATGGGTCGATGGGAGGCGATGGAGGCGGCAGCGCGGTGTGGCGCCCATAACGGCGCGGGCGTCACGAAGAAGACCACTGTGTTGGTCGTCTGTGGTGTGACCGGATTCGCCCCGGGTTACGACCCGGCCCGTGGTTCTTCCAAGGAGCGAAAGGCGCAGGCGTACCGGGACAAGGGGCAGGACATCGTGATGATCACCGAGGACGACTTCCTGTTGCTTACCGCCATCTGAGGCTACCTGTGGCTGCTATCGTGCGGACGAGCCGTCGTTCTCCTCGGGGAGCCACGACAATGGTGAGTCGTTCCCGGATTCGGCCTGAGCATCGCCTGCAGCGACCGGGGTCGTGGGCGCGGTCGCTGCAGGGGAACCGGAAACCGGCTTCTCGGAATTCCTGCGGTCAGCATGATCGACGAGGTTCCGGGCCTGCTTCAGTTCCTTGAGCTTCTTGCCGCGGGATCGCCAGACCTCCCAGGCGATTGCCGCGGCAATGAACATCATCGCGGCGGCAATGGCGGCGCCCAGGCTCCATCCGGGGAACCACGTCGCATCGTTGTCAATCATGTTTCTGGCCTTGAGCGCGGAGGCGGAATTGCTGGCGTAGATGCCAAGAGTCAGCAGGTTGGGTGTCGCCAGCAGAACGGCGGCGCCGAGGATGACTGCTTTCCATGGCCAACTGATCTTCCGGTGGCGCGCTTGCCACAGGAGCAGTAGCGGTACGAAGGTAAAGACGAAACCGTAGAAAAGTCCAAGCAGCAAGCCGGTACCCAGATCGCCGTTGGCTTGGCTCTTGATGGTGGTCGCCCACCAGGTCTGAAGGAAAGTTGGGAGGATGACGTAGGTGGCCACTGCCACTGCCACCCCGGCGATGCCAAGCCCGATGCGCAGCCCCCAGCGCGGGGTGGGGAGCGTTTCGGTGGTGACGACTACTTTTTCTGGTCCTGCCGTTGGTGATTCGCTCATGGGGGCATCATCCCACGACAGGACAAGATTCAGTGGTCCAACTTCATGAAATGAGCGACAACCGGGCATGGGTATGTAGGCTAATGTTGTAGTAGAGGTTGAGTCCGCCTGTTCCCCCAAGGGGATCGGTCCAACCGACAAGCAAAGATGTTGAAAAAGCGGGAGGAAACAGGCATGGCTGGAGAGCACGAGGCACGTCTGGCAAATGGTCATGACGAGCCCGCAACGGAGACGACCGGCATCGCACTGCCGCCCGTTGTACATGCTCCGACGGCTCAGTATGCCTTGAGCGCCGAAGAACGGGCAGCTATTTCCGCCCTTCCGGCTGGTTCGGCACTGCTGATCGCCCATTCGGGCCCCAATCAGGGAGCCCGCTTCCTGCTGGACCAGGACATTACCCAGGCCGGACGCCATCCGGACGTCGATGTTTTCCTCGACGACGTCACCGTATCCCGCAAGCACGCCCAGTTCCGCCGCACCGCGGAGGGGTTCGTCCTGGTCGATTCTGGCAGCCTGAACGGCACTTACGTCAATCAGGACCGCGTCGACTCGGTGCGCCTAGCCAACGGCGCCGAGGTGCAGATCGGCAAATTCCGCCTAACGTTCTATGTCGGTTCGCCGCAGCCGAGCGCTGCCACCGGAGACTAGCGGGACGGTCAGTGACTTCCACCGCTCATACCCGCAGACTGACGGCACTGGGTGCCGAGCCAGTCCGCCTCGCCGCTCTGAATATCGGCGAGGTACTTTCCGAGCTCAACGGCGACTTCCCGCAGATCACCGCATCGAAGATTCGTTTCCTCGAGGAAAAGGGGCTCATCACCCCGCAGCGGACCTCCGCGGGATACCGCAAGTACCTGCCAGGGGACGTGGGCAGGTTGCGCTTCATTCTGGGCTTGCAGCGGGACCAGTACCTACCACTGAAGGTCATCAAGGATCACCTTGATGCAGTGGATCGAGGTGAGGCGCCCGAGCAGCTGCCCGGTGGAGTGGCGTTGGCTCCGCGAGGCGTCACCGATGCGATGGCGCAGAAGATCGCCGGCCACAGCCGCCCGTTGACCCGGGCGGAGCTGCAGGGGTCAACTGGAGCCAGCGCTGAGCTGATCGCCGACCTGCTCTCCTTCGGTATGATCGCCGAGGAAAACGACCGTTTCGGTGAACACGCCCAGCGGATTACCGAGGCCAGCGCCAAGCTTGCCGCACACGGTATCGAGCCTCGCCACCTTCGCGCCTTCCGCGCCGCCGCTGATCGTGAACTCGGGCTGGTGGAACGCGCAGTGGCTCCTTTGAGCGCACGCCGCGACGTCGCGTCCCGAGCCCGCGCGGCCGATACGGCCCGCGAGATCACCGATGCCTGCATGGCGCTTCACGGCGCACTGGTCAACGGTGCGATCGCCAAGCTCGATCACTAGCCCGATGCGCCCGGAACGGGCGCGGAAAGGAATGGATCATGCGTGAACTGGAAATCGTCGGCGTTCGCATTGAACTGCCGTCGAATCAGCCGCTCGTGCTGCTGAAGGAGGTTGACGGACCCCGTCATCTTCCGATCTGGATCGGCGCCCCGGAAGCCTCCGCTATCGCGATGAGCCAGCAGGGCATTGAGCCGCCGCGACCCATGACGCACGACCTGCTCATCAACGTACTGCAGGCCCTGGGCAAACCACTGCTGCGCGCCGAACTTATCTCCGTCGAGGACACCATCTTCAAGGCCAGCCTGGTCTTCGCCGACGGCGTGAGTGTTGATGCGCGCGCCTCGGATGCGGTGGCCCTGGTACTGCGGGCCGGTTGCCCGCTGCTCTGCGCCGAGGAAGTGCTTGCCGATGCCGGCGTCCTGGTGGGTAACGGCGGGGAATCGGTCGATGGTGAAGAGGAGAGGATCCGCGAGTTCCGCGAATTCCTTGACGACGTCGAGCCCGAGGATTTCGAAACCTGATCCGCTGCGTCTGCGACACGCCCTCAAGTTAAGCTTGAAGGTCTTTGACCTTGCCCCGAAGTGGCCGTACCGTCGAAACATAGGTTTCCCACTGTGCGCGGGATACTGACCGGCACCCTTTCCCGCCGGGCGGCCCCTCGTTACACTTCCCTTTGGGGAGGCTTCAAGCAAGGAGATTCACATGAATCCCATAGGTGATCAATCCCGGTCGGTTCCGGTCCGCACCGGAACAAAGAGCGGCAACACCCAGGGACTGCTCTTCACCGAGGATCTGCCGGTCCTTGACGAGGATGCGGGCTACCGCGGTCCGATCGTCTGCAAGGCGGCTGGAATCACCTACCGCCAGCTCGACTACTGGGCACGTACCGGACTCGTGGAGCCGGCCGTGCGCGGAGCCAAGGGCTCCGGATCGCAGCGCCTTTATGGCTTCCGTGACATCCTGGTGCTCAAGGTCGTCAAGCGGCTGTTGGATACGGGAGTCTCGCTGCAGCAGATCCGCACCGCCGTCAGCCACCTGCGTGAGCATGGTGTTGAGGATCTGGCCCAGATCACCCTGATGAGCGACGGGGCGTCGGTCTACGAGTGCACCTCGGCCGATGAGGTCATCGACCTGGTCCAGGGTGGACAGGGAGTATTCGGCATTGCTGTGGGCAGGGTGTGGCGCGAGGTCGAGGGAAGCCTCTCGCAGCTGCCCAGCGAGCACGCCGAGACGTTCCCCGAGGACGAGCTGGCCATGCGCCGGGCCGCCAAGAAGAACGCCAGCTGATACCGAACGGCAACCTTAGGGCATCGAAAACCCCGGCAAACCGAACCGGTTTGCCGGTGATTTTTCGTTGCCCACCCATGAACAGATGAGCCCTGCTATCAATTCATGGGTGGGCGGAAGGCCGAAGTTCATGGCATGCGGCTTCCCGTCCGAGGCACAGGTGAAATGCTCGGAATCCGTGGGAAAAGTCAGGAAATTTCTGGCTGGCGTTTCCAGCCTTGCCCAGTGGATGACTGTTGGAGCCTGAGCCGGTGCCATTGACCCGCGTGAGGGCTGGTCCCGCAACGAGAGTGCCGAAGCCGCTGGAGCGTCGGTGGGCAATAACGGAACGCCGACGAGCAGCTGCCGTGGAAGATCAGTCGCGGGCCGGTCGGCTGCGCTTGGAACCGGTATCGACTAGGTTCGCCAGCAGGTCATCGAAGTGCCCCGCCGTGGTTCGGGCACCTTTGCCAGGCCACTGGTGCACCGAGTAGGCGGCACCTTGGATCTGCTGCCATTCGGACATTTCCGGCAGCTCGGGCTTAAGCAGTGCCGAACCGAACATGGTGCGCATTTCGTTCAGCCGGTAGGTGTGCTCGGCGGAATCCTTGCGGACGCGGTTTGCCACGACGTCGACTGCGCCGAGGTCGGGTGCGAACTCCTTGCGGAACAGTTCCAGCGCGCGTTGGGTGCGCTCGGTACCGGCGACGGAGAAGAGGCTGGGTTCCGCTACGAGCAGGACCCGGTTGCTGGCGGTCCAGGCAATGCGGGTCAGGCCGTTGAGGGAAGGCGGGCAATCGATGAGCACCAGGGCGTAGCCCGAGGTGCGGGCCAGCAGCTGGGACAGGCGACGCAGGTCGCGTGCGCGGAGGTCGGGGCGGTCGTAGATACCCGAATAGGCTCCTCCGACTGCCACGTCGAGGACCGGAACGCGAGTCAGCGAGGCCTTGTCGGCGGCCTTCGACTGCCAGGCGCTTGGCGCGATGTTTGCGGCGATATCGCCCCGACGGCCCTTCTTGAGGAGGTGGCCGATGGTTTCGCGAGAGTCTGCGCTGACGCCCAGTCCGGTACTGGCATCCGCGTGCGGATCCAGATCGATCACCAGGGTGGGTATGCCTGCGGCCAACGCGGCCGATGCGAGCCCCAAGGTGACTGAGGTCTTACCCACGCCACCCTTCAAGCTGCTGATGCTCACTACCTGCACGGAACGGACCACGTCCTTTTCTGCTTCACTAACCTCATCGACCCTCGAATGGTTCCCCTCATATCATAATCGGGTGGCCAGCCGTTCGCTGACACTTGCCCCCGGGATGGCGTTTCCCTATCGGGTCGAAGTGTTTCTTCGACTCAATGAAAGATTTTAGACTGTGTGCCACGCCACGGTAGGGTTCATTTTGGGTCGCCGACATGGCCGTGCGCCCGGCGGACGCGGATCATGCCTATGAAGCCCGCGACGTCTCATCTTCATGAATTCGCAGGAGTCCCATGTTTTCGAAGATCCTGGTAGCCAACCGCGGTGAAATTGCCATTCGAGCCTTCCGTGCCGGCTATGAGCTGGGCGCAAAGACCGTGGCAGTCTATCCGTACGAAGACCGCAATTCGATCCACCGGCAAAAGGCCGACGAGGCCTACCGCATCGGTGAAGAGGGCCATCCCGTCCGCGCCTATTTGGATGTCGCGGAGGTGGTCCGGGTCGCCAAGGAATCCGGAGCCGATGCCATCTATCCCGGGTACGGATTCCTCTCAGAGAACCCCGACCTGGCCCAGGCTGCGGCCGATGCGGGCATCAAATTCATCGGCCCGCCGGCCTCAGTGCTCGAACTCACCGGCAACAAGGTCCAGGCGCTGAAGGCAGCACGGGCCGCCGGCATCCCGGTGCTGAACTCCTCCGAGCCCAGCGATGACGTCGAGTACCTGACCTCGGCTGCGGAGAAGATCGGCTTCCCGGTCTTCGTCAAGGCCGTGGCCGGCGGCGGCGGACGCGGCATGCGCCGGGTCGACACCCGTGAGATGCTCGCCGAATCCCTCGCAGCTGCCATGCGCGAGGCCGGAAGCGCGTTCGGGGACCCGACGGTCTTCCTGGAACAGGCAGTGCTCCGCCCGCGCCACATCGAGGTCCAGATCCTCGCCGATGAGCACGGAAACGTGGTCCACCTCTTCGAGCGCGACTGCTCGCTTCAGCGCCGCCATCAGAAGGTCATCGAGATCGCTCCGGCGCAGAACCTGGACGAGGGCATCCGCCAGGCCCTGTATGCCGACGCCGTGAAGTTTGCCAAGGCGATGAAATACCAGAATGCGGGCACCGTTGAATTCCTCGTCGACACGGTGGGGGAGCGCGCCGGACAACACGTGTTCATTGAGATGAACCCGCGCATCCAGGTCGAGCACACCGTCACCGAGGAAATCACCGACGTCGACCTGGTGCAAGCGCAGATGCGCATCGCGGCCGGTGCGAGTCTCGAGGACCTGGGTATCCGCCAGGACGAACTGAAGATCCGTGGCGTGGCACTGCAGTCGCGCATCACTACCGAGGATCCTGCGAACGGCTTCCGCCCGGATGTGGGAACCATCAATGTGTACCGCTCCGCCGGTGGTTCGGGCGTGCGCCTGGACGGTGGCACCATTTACACCGGCGCGGAGGTCTCACCGCACTTCGACTCGATGCTGGTCAAGCTGACCTGCCGTGGACGCGACTACCCCACGGCCGTGGCACGCGCCCGCCGGGCGCTGGCCGAATTCCGCGTCCGCGGCGTCACCACAAATATCCCGTTCCTGATGAACGTGCTAGCCGACCCGCAATTCATTGCCGGAAACGTGGCTACCGACTTCATCGATTCGCGACCGGACCTGCTCGAGGGAAACAAGTCCCAGGACCGCGGCACCAAGGCGCTCTCCTTCCTGGCCGACGTCACGGTGAACCGGCCCAACGGGCCGCGCATCGAGGGCATCGACCCGCGTCGAAAGCTTCCGGCCTTCCCGGGGGACAAGCTGTCCGAACCGGACCGCAGCCCCTTTGACGGTCCTTCCCAGCAGGAACCGGCGCCGGGTTGGCGCCAGCGACTGCTGGAGCTGGGCCCGGAAGGATTCGCCAAGGCGCTGCGCAACGAAACCGCAGTAGCGGTCACGGACACCACCTTCCGTGACGCACACCAGTCACTGCTGGCCACCCGCGTGCGCACCCGCGACCTGATCGCGGCGGCACCAGCCTACGCGCACATCATGCCGCAGCTGTTCTCGATGGAGGTCTGGGGCGGGGCAACCTACGACGTATCGCTGCGCTTCCTGGGCGAGGACCCGTGGAAGCGCCTCGATCTGCTGCGTGCCGAACTGCCGAACATCCCGCTGCAGATGCTGCTGCGCGGCCGCAACACGGTCGGCTACACACCGTACCCGACCGAGGTCACTGACGCCTTCGTGAAGGAGGCGGCGGCCAGCGGCATCGACATCTTCCGTATCTTCGACGCGCTGAACGACGTCTCGCAGATGGCCCCGGCGATCAAGGCGGTCCGGGAGACCGGTACCGCGGTGGCCGAGGTGGCGCTGTGCTACACCGGCAACCTGCTGGATCCGAACGAGGACCTGTACACGCTTGACTACTACCTGAACCTCGCACAGCAGATCGTCGACGCCGGGGCGCACATCCTGGCGATCAAGGACATGGCCGGGTTGCTGCGTCCGGCGGCCGCCGCGAAGCTGGTCCGTGCCCTGCGTGAGCGTTTCGATTTGCCGGTCCACCTGCACACGCACGACACGGCCGGCGGACAGCTGGCCACGCTCATGGCGGCGATCGACGCCGGGGTGGACGCGGTGGACGTCGCCGCGGCATCGATGGCCGGAACCACGTCCCAGCCCTCGTCCTCGGCACTGATTGCGGCACTGGAGAACACCGAGCGTGATACCGGTATCTCGCTGGAGGCTGCGGCATCGCTTGAGCCGTACTGGGAATCGGTGCGGGCCATGTACGCCCCGTTTGAATCGGGGCTGACCGCCCCGACAGGTCGGGTCTACCGGCACGAGATCCCCGGCGGGCAGCTCTCGAACCTGCGCCAGCAGGCCATCGCGCTGGGTCTGGGCGAGCGCTTCGAAGCCATCGAGGACATGTACACGGCGGCGAACAAGATCCTGGGCCGCTTGGTCAAGGTCACGCCCTCATCCAAGGTGGTCGGCGACCTGGCCCTGCAGCTGGTCGGCATGAATGTGGACCCGGCCGAGTTCGAGAAGGACCCGGCGTCCTTCGACATCCCGGACTCGGTGATCCAGTTCCTCTCCGGAGAGCTCGGCGATCCCCCAGGAGGCTGGCCGGAGCCGTTCCGGTCCAAGGCGCTCGAGGGCCGCGTCGTACGCCCGGGTGCGGAGGTGCTAGAGCCGGCTGACTCGGCCGCGCTGGCAGCCGATTCGGCGACGCGTCGGGCGACACTGAACCGGTTGCTCTTTGCCGGTCCGACCCGCGACTTCGAGGCAACGGTCGCCAGCTACGGCGACGTGTCCCCGTTGCATACCCGCGATTACCTCTATGGGTTGGTCAAGGGCAAGGAGCACGTGATCTCCCTGGGCAAGGGCGTGCGCCTCCTGGTCACCCTGCAGGCCGTTTCCGAGCCCGATGAAAAGGGCCTTCGTGCCGTGTTGTGCACGCTCAACGGGCAGATGCGCCAGCTGATGATCCGGGACAAGAACGTCCAGTCGACGGTCAAGGCGGCGGAGAAGGCCGACCCGGGAACCGCTGGCCATGTGGCTGCGCCGTTTGCCGGTGCCGTCTCGCCGACGGTCCAGGTCGGCGACGTGGTCCAGGTCGGCGACACGGTGGCGACGATAGAGGCGATGAAGATGGAAGCCGGAATCACCACCACCGTCGCCGGAACGGTCTCCCGGCTGGCCATTGCCGGCACCACCCCGGTGCAGGGCGGAGACCTGCTGATCGTCATCGACGAGGGCTAGTAATCGGCTGACAGCGAAGCGGGGGCGGGTGCCATATGGGGCCCGTCCCCCATCGTGTTAGGGTGCGGATGGACGACAGGACGCTGACGTCTTTTTTGAGTGAGGAAAGAATTGCGATCATTAGGTCCGACATGGCGTGGAATCAGATCCCGCCTGCGGAGGAACAACCCGGCCAAGACGGTGACCCCGGCAGCCGAGCCGGAAGCGCCCGCGCAGCCCGAGACGGCCTCCGAGCGGCCCGAAGCGCAGGCTGCTTCCCCGGTGGCGGAACGCCCGCGGGCCGAGGTGCGCGCCGCCGGCTCGCCGGGCACCACCGTCACCCGGGTCATTGCCGTGGTCTCCACCCGTCCCGGAAACGGGACGAGCACCGTCAGCTCATTGCTGGCGCGGCGCTATGACCCGGTGAACACGATCATCAACGAGGCGGGCCCCGGACTCACCCGGGCTGCCTTCACCGGAGCGTTGCAGGTCGCCGACGCCATCGTCCTGGTGACCTCGCCGGATCCCACCGAAACGCAGGCACTGAACGAGTCGCTGCAATGGTTGCGGGCCAACGGCCGTGGCCACCTAGTCGAACGCTGCGTCTTCGTGGTGAACCTCGGCGCCTCCGACGCAGCTCCCGGCCCGCTGGTGCTGCCGGCAGACCTGGACCGCCCGGTCATCGTGCTGCCGGTGGATCCGGCCCTTGGGCAGCTCGGCAGCGCCTCGCGCCAGCCGCGCCGCGCGACCCGCTCCGCCATCAACCAGCTCGGCAACGAGCTCAGCAACAGCATCCAGGAGAAATGACGTGACGCATTACGATTTGGCCATCATCGGTTCGGGCTCCGGGAACTCGGTGATCACCGGGTACTGGGACGATAAGAAGGTTGCCTTGATCGATGGCGGCATCTTTGGCGGGACCTGCCTGAACGTTGGTTGCATCCCCACCAAGATGTACGTCTACCCGGCGCAGCTCGCCGCCTCCGCGGCCGAGGCGAAGAAGCTCGGCGTGGACTTGGAGTTCAAGGGTGCAGACTGGGTCGGGATCCGCGACAGGATCTTCGGTCGCATCGATGCCATCTCCGAGGGCGGGCGCCGCTACCGCGACCTCGAGCTGGAGAACGTTGACCTGTACTCCGAATACGCGACTTTCACCGGCGAGAAGGAACTCACCATGGCGTCCGGAGCCGTCATCACGGCGGACAACATCGTAGTGGCCAGCGGGTCGCGCGCCGTGTTGCCCCAGGTGCGCGGGATCGACCTGCCCGGTGTGCACACCTCCGACACGATCATGCGCCTGGACGAGCTGCCCGAACGCATCGTGATAGTCGGTGGCGGTTACATCGCCTCCGAATTCGCTGCGGTGTTCTCCGGGCTGGGTTCGAGCGTCACCCAGGTGAACCGCTCCGGCGCGTTGATGCGCCACCAGGACGCCGACATTTCCACCGCGTTCACGAAGGCCGCCGCGGCGCGCTGGAACGTCGAACTCAACTCCCATTTGACCGGGATCCGGACAGCCGACCGCGGCCTGGTCGTGGAGTTCGAAGGAACCGACGGGAAAAAGCTGGAGCTGGTGGCCGACGTGGTGCTGGTGGCCGCGGGCCGGGTCCCGAACACCGATACCCTCGGCGTTGCGGGGATCGGGCTGGACCAGCGCGAGGATGGAACGCTGCTGGTCGATGAATACCAGCGCCTGCTGCGCGGCGGCGAGCCGGTTCCGGGTATGTTCGCGATGGGTGATGTGGCAAACCTGGAGCAGCTCAAGCACGTGGCGAACCGCGAGACCCGCGTGGTCGTCCACAACCTGGAAAATCCTTCGGACCTGCGTCCCATGGACCGCCGCGCGGTGGCTGCCGCAGTCTTCACCAACCCGCAGATCGCCACCGTCGGGCTCTCCGAGGCCGAGGCCCGGTTCGCGCACCCGGAACGCGAGCTGGCAGTGGCGATCCAGGAGTACGGTTCCACCGCCTACGGCTGGGCCATGGATGACACGGAAGGCTTCGTGAAGATCGTTGCGGACAAGCACACCGGTGAGATCCTGGGCGGGCACATCATGGGCCACGAGGCGTCGCTGCTCATCCAGCCGCTGATCCAGGCCATGGTCAACGGGACCACGGTGGCCCAGCTGGCCCGCGGCCCGTACTGGATCCACCCGGCGCTCACCGAGGTCGTGGAGAACGCGCTCTTGTCCCTGGGCGTCGATCCCCAAGCAGGCGACCCGCTGTAAGCGGGAACCGGCCATGCGAAAGGGCACGTACCGCAAGGTACGTGCCCTTTCGCGTTGAGGCCGGGCGTCAGGCGACCGGCTTGGAGTAGATCTCCTCCACGACCTGGCCGAAGTCCTTGAGCACCTGTGCGCGCTTGATCTTCATCGACGGGGTCAGGTGGCCGGAGTCCTCGGTGAAGTCGGTGGGCACGATGCGGAACTCCCGGATCGCCTCGGCCTGCGAGACTACCGTATTCGCCTTGGCCACCAGCACGGCGACGGCCTCCCGGACCTGCGGCAGTTCGGAGGCGCGGGCCACCGTGGTGTCGGCCGGCAGCTGGTGGCGCTCCAGCCAGCCCGGCAGCGCCTCGGCGTCGAGGGTGATCAGTGCGGAGATGAACGGGCGGGCATCGCCCACGACGACGCACTGGGAAATCAGCGCGTCCGAACGGATCTGGTCCTCGAGCATCGCCGGAACCACGTTCTTGCCGCTGGCCGTGACGATGATCTCCTTCTTGCGTCCGGTGATGCGCAGGAAGCCCTCGGCGTCGAGCTCGCCGATGTCGCCGGTGCGGAACCATCCGTCGACGAACGTCTCCTCGGCCAGATCCGGGCGATTGAAGTAGCCGCGCATCACGCAGGCGCCCTTGGCCAGGATCTCCCCGTCGTCGGCGATGCGCACCGCGTTGCCCGGCAGCGGGCGCCCCACTGAACCGATCTTGATCTTCTTCGGAGTGTTCACGGTGATCGGGGCGGTGGTCTCGGTCAGTCCGTAGCCCTCGAGGATCGTCAGCCCGATGCCGTGGAAGAAGTGGCCCAGGCGTTCACCCAGCGGTGCGCCGCCGGAAACGGCGTAGACGATCTCCCCGCCCATGGCGGCCCGGATCTTCTTGTAGAGCAGCACGTCGAAGAGCTGGTGCTTCAGGGTCAGGCCCAGCGGAACCTTGCCTGCTTCGGAGGCCCGGGACCAGGCGATGGCGGTGGCCGATGCCGCGTGGAAGATCTTGCCCTTGCCGCCGTCCTCTGCCTTGAGCATCGAGGAGTTGTAGACCTTCTCGAAGACGCGGGGCACGGCGAGGATGAAGGTCGGTTTGAACGACTGCAGGTCGGCCATCAGGTTCTTCACATCCGGGGTATGGCCGACGCGCACGCCGGCGCAGACGCAGAGCACCGAGATGTAGCGGGCGAAGACGTGGGCCAGGGGGAGGAACATGATGGTCGAGGCACCCTGGTGCACGCATTCGGGCAGGGCCACCGCAGCATTCTCGGAGAGCTCGACGAAGTTGCTGTGCATCAGCTCGCAGCCCTTGGGCCGCCCGGTGGTTCCGGAGGTGTAGATGATGGTGGCCAGGGAGTCCATTCCGGCCGACGTGCGGCGTTTTTCGAGCGCCTCGTCCGAGACGGTGGCGCCGGCCTCGCGCAGCGGATCCAGTCCGTTGCCGTCCATCTGCCAGAGGTGCTTGATCTCCGCCAGGCCCTCCTGATGGGCCGCCTGGCGGACCACGTTCTCATGCCGGGGGGCCTCGACAATGACGGCTGCCGCGCCGGAGTCGCCCAGGATCCACGCGACCTGGCTGGGGGAGGAAGTCTCGTAGACGGGAACCGAGACGCAGCCGGCGAACCAGATGGCGAAGTCGACCAGCGCCCATTCGTAGCGGGTGCTGGCCATCAGCCCTATGCGTGCCCCGGATTCGAGCCCGCTGGCGATCAGGCCCTTGGCGAGCAGGGAGGCGTCAGCTGCGAATTCCTTGGCCGAGACATCGGACCAGGTTCCGTCCTGGTTGGGCCGTGAAAAGAGCACGGGGTTCGATGTAGAAGTCGCGTGGCGCAGCACCAGGTCAGTAATATTCATCTGGGGTTGGTTGACTACCAGGGGTGGAACGCTGAATTCGCGCACTGCGACTCCTTCTCGAGGTAAGTGGCCCGTGGCGAACAGGTGAACTGCCCGGGCCATGAATCAATCCTAGTGGTTTAAGTCACACTTTATACTCATCGGTAACAAAAATTTTCGGCATACACCCGCAGGAGTAGGAATGCACGTGGAAAACGAGCTCGCCATTGGCATCGACATCGGCGGAACGAAGATCGCCGCGGGGCTGGTCGACGCCGAGGGGCGAGTGGTCGAGGAAGTGCGCCGTGCCACGCCGGGGCACGACGCCCGCGCCGTGGAGCGGACCGTTGCGGCGCTGGTCGCCGAGCTCGGAGCCCAGGCCCCCGGGGCTGCGGTGGGAGTCGGTGCAGCCGGCTGGATGGACCTCAGTGGTTCCACAGTGCTCTTCAGTCCGCATTTGGCCTGGCGCAACGAGCCGCTGCGCGCCCGGCTCGAGGAGATGGTGGGGCGCCGGGTCCTGCTGTGTAACGACGCGGATGCCGCAGGCTGGGCCGAGTACCGCTACGGCGCCGCGGCCGGGGAGTCCCATGCAGTGGTACTGACGCTGGGCACCGGCATCGGCGGGGCCATGGTCACCGACGGGGTGCTGCAGCGCGGACGTTTCGGGGTGGCGGGGGAGTTCGGCCACCAGACGCTGGTACACGAAGGGCACCGCTGCGCCTGTGGAAACCGTGGCTGCTGGGAGCAGTACGCCTCGGGCAACGCGCTGGGCAGGGAGGGGCGGGGCCTGTTGGCCGCCGGTTCACCGGTGGCCCATGCGCTGCGCGATGCCGCCGGTGGGAACGCCGACGCTGTGACCGGCGAGTTGGTGACCCGGCTCGCAGCGTCGGGCGATGCGGCGTGCCGCGACCTGCTGGTTGACGCCGGTCATTGGCTGGGCATCGGCATTGCGAACCTCGCGGCTGTGCTTGATCCCGGGATCGTCGTGATTGGCGGCGGTCTGGGGTCGGCCGCCCCGCTGCTGATCGACACGGCGGCGGACACCTACCGACGTACCCTTTCCGGGCGCAGCTACCGGCCGTTCGCCCGGGTCGTTCGAGCTGCCCTGGGTCCGGCCGCCGGGCTCATCGGTGCTGCCGACCTGGCCCGCCGTGCGCCCGCCGAAGATTAGACGGGGAAGGGGCCTGGTTAGATCCGGGCCCCGTCGTCCCCGTTGTCCGCGCGGTGCCGCGGCAGCTTCCACATCAGGAATCCCACAGACAGCAGGAACACTGCAATCAGCCCAATCCACAGTGGCGTCGGCGACCTCCGCAGGAACATCGCGGCGAGCAGCAACACGATAGGCGCACCGGTGGCGCCACACCAGGCCAGGACCAGCAGCGGGTTTCCGAAGCCCAGCGGCGGGGGATCTTCGGGAACGAACTCGCCGTCATCGGTATCGTCGACCTCGTAGTCGCGGGGACCGACGAGTGCCGGATGCATCCTGAAGACGCCCGGATCCACCGGGGTCGGGGTGGGGGGCGCCAGCGGTTCCGCCGGATCGGCCGGTCGGTCGGCCGTGGGATCGTCCTCCTCCAGACGCCGCACGAGGTCGGCCCATGCGGCGTCGTCTCCGGTGGGGTCGTGCGGGGTTTCGGCTGGATTTTGTTCAGGCACGTTCGGTCCCTCCCAGGGACTGGATGAATGAAATGGATCCGGCAAAGATCTCCTGTGCATCGTAGTCCAGTGTCGCCACATGGTAGCTGCGGGCCAGTCGCCTGATCGTCAAGGGGGCGGCCGGGCCCAGCCCGCTGCGCAGTGCCGCGATGCTGCTTTCCGGGACCACGTGGTCGGCATCCGAGCGGTACACCAGCACCGGGCAGGATATGCGCGGCAGTCGATCGATGGTGGCCCGGAACAGCTTGCCCAGCTGATGTACCCCGGCAACCGGCGTGCGGGAGTAGGCCCCCTCGCTTACCCCGGGCATCGCTATGTCATCGGCGATGGCGTTCACCGACGGCACCACGAAGCGCAGCACCCCGGCGAACTTGGCCGTCGCCTGGCCGAAGGTCAGCGCGGGGTTCACCAGTATTAGGCCGGCGGGGGAATGGGTGGCCGCCAGATACAGCGCCAGTGCCCCGCCCATGGACAATCCGCAGACGTACACCCGCGCATGGCGGGCTGCCAGCGCCTCGTATTCCCGGGCGACGGCGGCGACGATGTCGGTATAGGTAGTGGCGGCCAGATCCTGCCACCGGGTCCCGTGCCCCGGCAGCAGCGGCAGCGCAACGCTGTAGCCGGCGGCGGACAGCGCATCGGCCCAGGGGCGCATGCCCGACGGTCCAGCGGTGAACCCGTGGATGACCAGTACGGCCTCCCCATTGGAGCCCTGGTGCTTGAACGGAGTCTGGTCAAGGGCCGCGGCCCCGCCTGTGTCTTGCATTATCTGCCCCCATGAAGGGCCCGCGGGATAGGCCCGGGGCCGAGATATGCCTAAGGTTAGAGCCTAACCGACCCCGGGTACCAGCATCCGGTATCCCCACGACACCGACCCCGGAGGGGCGGAAGGCCAGCACATTGTTCTACTGGATCATGAAACGGTTGTTCATCGCACCGTTCGTCAACATCGTTTTCAGGCCCTGGGTCAAGGGTCTGGAGCGGATCCCTGCGCAGGGCGGCGCAATCCTGGCCAGCAACCACCTCTCCGTCTCCGACTCCATTTTCCTGCCTGTCGCCGTATCGCGCCCGGTGGTGTTCCTGGCCAAGAGCGACTACTTCACCGGCCGCGGCATCAAGGGCAGGGCGACGGCGCTGTTTTTCCGCCTCTCCAACCAGTTGCCGATGGACCGCTCCGGTGGCACCGCATCGGCGAATTCGCTGGGGGTCGGCGCCCAGGCGCTGCTCGACGGACAACTGCTGGGCATCTACCCCGAGGGCACGCGCAGCCCAGACGGCCGGCTGTATCGCGGGAAGCTCGGCGTCGCAAAGCTGGCATTGGAGACCGGTGTCCCGGTGATCCCCATCGCGATGATCGGCACCGACAAGGTGCAGCCGATCGGCAAGCGCCTGCCGAACATCCGCCGGGTGGGCATGATCGTCGGTGAACCGCTGGACTTCAGCAGGTACGCCGGGCTGGCCGAGGACCGCTTCGTGCAGCGTTCGGTGGCGGACGAGATCATGTACGCGATCATGCGGCTCTCCGGCCAGGAATACGCCGATACCTATGCGGCGACGGTCAAGGCGCGCATGGATGCCGAACGCCAGGCTGCCCGTCATGTCTCGAAACGCCGTCCGGGCAGGAAATCAGTTTCCGACTAGGACTTTGGCGCCCCGGGGTGGTAGCCCCGCCAGCAGCCCCGGTCATTGAGTGTTAACGTGGGTGCGCCCAGATGACGGGAGAAGTGCGGCACCACACGCAGGAGGTCTACGCTGGGAAGGTGACTCAGACTTCCTCCGCCCCCCTGTTCCCCGGCAGCTCGCCTGCCGGACCCGCCGTCGACCCGGATCTGGATCTCTGGCGCTCGCTGCCCATCGCCCAGCAGCCCAGCTGGAGTGGCACGCCTGCCTATGACTCGGCGATCGCCGAACTGGGCTCACGCCCACCGCTGGTCTTCGCCGGCGAGGTCGACGTCCTGCGGGAGCGCCTCGCGGCAGCGGCCAACGGCAAGGCCTTCCTGCTCCAGGGAGGGGATTGCGCCGAGACCTTCGACGGCGCCACTGCCGACAAGATCAGCGCCCGCGTGAAGACCATCCTGCAGATGTCCGTCGTGCTCACCTACGGCGCCTCGATGCCCGTGGTGAAGATGGGCCGCATGGCCGGGCAGTTCGCCAAGCCGCGCTCCTCCAACGACGAGACCCGCGACGGTGTCACGCTGCCGGCCTTCCGCGGCGACATCGTCAACGGTTACGACTTCACCCCCGAATCCCGGGCCCATGACCCGCAGCGCATGGTCCACGCGTACCACACCTCCGCCTCCACGCTGAACCTGATTCGTGCCTTCACCCAGGGTGGATTCGCCGACCTTCGTTCGGTGCACTCCTGGAACAAGGGCTTCACCTCCAACCCGGCACACAGCCGCTACGAACAGCTGGCCGGCGAGATCGACCGCGCCGTGCGCTTCATGAATGCCTGCGGAACCGACTTCGAGGCGCTCAAGCGCACCGAGTTCTTCGCCAGCCACGAGGCCCTGCTGCTTGACTACGAGCGCGCATTGACCCGCACCGATTCGCGGACCGGACAGCCATACGACACCTCCGGCCACTTCCTGTGGATCGGGGAGCGCACCCGCCAGCTGGACGGCGCCCACGTGGACTTCCTCTCGCGCGTGCGCAACCCGATCGGTGTGAAGCTCGGCCCGACGACGTCGCCGGACGATGCGCTGGCCCTGATCGAGAAGCTTGATCCGAACCGCGAACCAGGCCGCCTGACCTTCATCACCCGCATGGGCGCGAAGAACATCCGCGAGAAGCTGCCGAACCTGGTCGAGAAGGTCACCGCCTCCGGCGCCAAGGTGCTGTGGGTGACCGACCCGATGCATGGAAACACGGTCACCAGCGGCAACGGCTACAAGACCCGCAACTTCGACGACGTCATGGACGAGGTCCGCGGCTTCTTCGAGGTACACGACGCGCTGGGCACCTTCCCCGGTGGCCTGCACGTGGAGATGACCGGCGACGACGTGGCCGAGTGCCTCGGTGGAGCCGACCCGATCCGCCAGGAGCAGTTCGAGGACCTCTACGAGTCGGTCTGCGATCCGCGCTTGAATCACCGCCAGTCGCTGGAGATGGCCTTCTTGGTTTCCGGGGCCCTGGCCAAGCGCGGCGAAGCCAAGTAACCAGGCGCCGACCTCGACAGCCGCCGGCACCCGGAAGGGAGCAGGCGGCTGTTGCTGTTGTCGGATCCACTTCACCGCCAAGAGGGCCGCGTTCAGTGTCGATATGGCGTACGCCACGCATACGCAATGGCCGGGCGGTCAAGGTGGCGAAGGTATCTCGTTTCATGCTTGCCGGCGGCCTCGTCCGGGCGCTTAGCTCGTGTTCGGTCGACGGTCTGCTCTCGGCACACCACCGCATCCGCGCAGAAGTGCCGTAAAGGAGGCCTCTGCTGCCAATCGAAGCATCGTTTTCCCGGCCAGTCTGCCGGTGCCGGAGAACCTCGAATTGCTCGAGAGCTCGCTGCGGAACCTCACCGAGCAGATGCCGCTGGC
This sequence comes from Paeniglutamicibacter cryotolerans, assembly GCF_014190875.1. Taxonomy (NCBI): domain Bacteria; kingdom Bacillati; phylum Actinomycetota; class Actinomycetes; order Micrococcales; family Micrococcaceae; genus Paeniglutamicibacter; species Paeniglutamicibacter cryotolerans. The sequence continues at coordinate 2,659,074 of NZ_JACHVS010000001.1, forward strand.
CCTTTGCGCTCCGGAAGCTGCCGACGAGATCCGGAACGGCTGGAAGAAGTGCGTTCCCGTCAGCTCATGGCCGCTCACCGAGCCCGAAACCATCCTGGTCAACACCGTCAGGCGCATGGATCAGTCCGGGCCGGACGGATCGGCCCAGGGGTTCGAACTCGGTTACCGATCCGGCGGGAGCAACCACGCCATGACCAGTGTGCTGGGCGTCCGGTCCGCAGCCGCCGATTGTTCCTCCGGCGACTGATGCTCCCGGAGGGCTTCCCCCGGTGTTAAGCGGCGCGGCCGCCACGGGCGCTGAACTCGTGGACCTAGACGACGACCAGTCTGATTATCGATTTTTCGGGCGCCGTGCCCGATGCCGGATCCTGGGAGCGCACCGTCCCGAAGAACCCGCCCAGCAGCTTCTCTACCTCGACGGTGAAGCCCAGGCGTTCAAGTTCAGCCTTGGCTTCATCCAGCTGTTTGCCCTGGAAATTGGGGACTTCGATCATCTTCGGGCCCAACGAGAGCACATACTCGACGATGGAGCCCCGCTCGACCTTGCCTGCGGAGGGGGTCTGTGACAGCACGAGGCCGGCGGCCACCGTACCGTCGTTCGCCGGGGTGCCGGACTTGCCCTTCAAACCCGCCTTCTTCAGCGCTGCCATGGCCTGTTCTTCGGTGATCCCGCGCAATTCCGGGACCTTGACCGGCGCCGGTCCCTTGGACACCACCAGGTCAACGACCGAGGCCCGGCGCAGATCGGCACCGGCAGCTGGATCGGTGGAAATGATCAGGCCCTTGGCCACCTTCTCGGAGTACTTCCCGGTGGACGTGCCCGGCGCGAGGTTCACGGCGCCGAGGGCCTTGGGTGCGTCGGCGGATTCGGTCCCGCCAAGATTCGGTACTGAGAACAGCTCGGGGCCCTGCGAGACGATGACCTGGACCGGCTCGTAGCGCCTGATCACCGAACCGGCGACCGGGTCGGTGGAGACCACCAGACCGGTCTTGAACCGTTCGTCAAAGACCTTCTGGGTGTGCGACTTGATACCCAGAGCTGTCAGCTGCTCGATGGCGACGGTGGCGCTCTTTCCACCGAGTTGGGGCAGCTGAACCCGTGCTCCCGGTCCGAACCCGAAGAACAGGCTGGAGGCCGTGATCAGCACTGCCAGCAGGGCCAGGACGGTGCCTAGGATCCAGCGGCGACGGGTGGACATGCGCGGGGCCAGTGTTTCCGTGGGAATCTGGGCATCCTTCTTCCACCGCTTGTCGGCGGCGCGCTGCTCCCGCTTGGACGGCAGCGCAGCCAATTCGTCATGGACTTCCAGCTCCGTGTCCTCGGTGATCCGGCCGGTGTCGTCCGAGGACTGCGGCCTGAACCCCGGGAAGACCTCGGTCCGGTCCCGGCCAGCGGTCAACGGAGTCGTGGCGTCCGTGTCGATGGCAGCAAGCCCCGGGGGCAGTGGCGGTGGCGGTCCCAACACTGTGGTGCCAGCAGTATGTCCGTCGGCCATCGACAATGTCTTGTCACCGGCCTCCGCATCGACATGGATCACGGGTTCAGGGGGAGCCGCGGGGACCAGATCGGAAAGGGTGCCGAGCAGTTCGGAGTCGAAGTCGAGGTCGCCGGGATCCATGGTGGAGAGAATATGGCGGACCTCGCCCAGTAGCGCTTGGGCATCCTGGGGCCGGTTCTCTGGGTCTTTTTCGGTGCAGCAGCGCACTAGTTCGTCCAGGTCCGAGTGAAGGCCGGGGATCAGGCGCGATGGTGCCGGAACTTCGGAACCGACGTGCTGCAATGCGATCTGGAACTGGGATTCGCCGGTAAAGGGCTGGTGCCCGGTGAGCAGTTCGTAGGCAATGATGCCCACGGCATAAACGTCGCTGCGTTCGTCGGAGGGCTTGCCTTCAACCAGCTCGGGGGAGATGTAGGCGGCCGTGCCCATGAGGTTCGAGGCCGAGGTCTGCTGCGTCGTGGCGCGGGCCAGTCCGAAGTCGGCGACTTTGATGTCACCAGTGTCCGAGAGCAGCACATTGGCCGGTTTCATGTCCCGGTGGACGATGCCGCGCTCGTGGGCGGCGGCGAGGCCAGCCGAAATGTCGTTCAGCACTGTCAGTGCCTGACGCGGGGTCATGCGCCCGCGTTCCCGCAGCAGGTCACGCAGCGTCATCCCGCGTACGTACTCCATGACGAGGTAGGCGTCCGGGCCGTCGACCCCCTGGTCCGTCACGCGCACGATGTTGGGGTGGGAGAGCCCTGCCGAGAGGATCGCCTCGGATTCGAAGCGTCTGACTGTATCGGGGTCGGCTGCCAACTGGGGGAGCAGCACCTTGATGGCCACTTGGCGTCGCAAGCGAATATGGGTCGCCAAATAGACCCTGGACATTCCGCCGGTTTCGATTAATCGGTGGATCCGGTATCGGTCGTCGAGGGTAGCGCCGATCAATGGGTCTTTACGGTGATCCGTCACCATTTGATCGTAGCGATTCCGCCGACGGGCCGCCGCATCAACACGAGACTTGCCCGGGTATGCCGAAGGGGCCCGGCTCCATGATGGAACCGGCCCCCTTCGGATTGCCGAGTTGATACGGCGTCGTGGAACCTAGGATGCGCGCCGAGCACGGGCGGCGCGGCGCTTCAAGGCGCGGCGCTCGTCCTCGCTCATGCCGCCCCAAACACCGGCGTCCTGGCCGGACTCGATGGCCCATTGCAGGCAGGTGTCAACAACCGGGCAACGGCGGCATACACTCTTTGCCTCTTCGATCTGGAGCAGTGCTGGACCGGTATTTCCAACCGGGAAAAAGAGCTCCGGGTCCTTGTCCAGACAAGCTGCGCGGCTACGCCAATCCATGCTTGGTGATGCTCCTTGAGTGTAGGTCTGTGGGATGCGCCTGCCGCGAGTAAACAGCGGCAAACAGCAGAGAAACGGGAGGATATCCCTCTCCCGTTCACCTGCCTAACAAGGTTTTCATGTTACGTTCACGTAAACAAGGGGCCGGGGATGGAAATACCCCGCTGTACGTGAGCGCTTTGTCACAATCCGCCGGTGGCGGCTTTCAAGTAGCAGTAGCGTCCGTTGTTGACAAGGGATGTCTTGGCCACATCGGACCCTTCCGGTTAGCCGGGGACCTGCGAATGGGGCTAGGTTTTAAGCGTGATGAACGACAAGAGCCAGCCCCAGCGAACCCCTCGGACCAGACCCGTCTCGGTCGTGGTGATAGCCGTCCTGTTGTTGGCCGAGGCGCTAGGTGTCCTGTACTACGCATTGGTCTATGCCTTGCAGCTTGGCACTCCGGGCCCGCTGTCCATGGGAGGACGTCTGTTCATGCTCGGTCTGATCGTCGCCGCCGGAATCTGGCAGTGCTCCGTTGCCTGGAACCTGTTCCGGGGACGGGCCTGGACCCGGGCCGCCGCCATTACCTGGCAGCTGATCCAGGTCATTGTCGCCATCCCCTTCTTCGGCGTCGGGGGTGCCTTGACGGGGACGCTTCTGCTGCTTCCGGCAGCGGCCATCATCGTCCTGTTGTTCGACCCGCGCACGACGGCCTTCTTCGGGGACCGGCAAAGCGGCAGTACGGCAGCCCGGAGCTAGTCCGGATCAACGGGAAACAGGCATTGGATCCTGCGTACCCGGCCCTCATCCAGTGCCACGCCGCGTCCGGGCACATCCCGCGAAAGTTCGGGCACCCGAAACCCCAACTGGTCTGCCTCGGCGCGCCCGATGGGCCCGAGCACCAAGACCGATTCGCCTGAACGCAATACGGATCCCACGGGCAACGCATAACCGAGCGACGCCGAGGGACGCGCAGTCAGCACGACAGACAAACCCTGTGATGCGGCACGTTCCAGCAACCGTGTAGCCCGGGATGGATCCCGATCGGCATCGTCGATCAAGATGAAACGGACCTCCTTGCCCGGGTCATCGGGAGTGCCGCCCTCTTCCGCAGTCGCTGCCTGGCCCAGCCGGAACAGCCGTGCCGCCGACCCCAGATTCGCTGCCAGCAGGAGCAACAACGTGCTCTTGCCCATTCCCTCTCGGCCTAGTACCAGACCAACGGCTCCAGGTCCCCACGACCACCACCGGTTATCCGGGCCAGTCACTCCCACCAAGTAGCGGCCCGAAGCACATTCGGCGCTCCTGGAGTTCACTGGCAGTTCGGCCGCCGTGATTCGGTGTGGCAAGGGAAGGCAATATGGGCGCCGTTGCTGATCCCCGGCATGCCACTGATCGGGAGCCGGCGGTGTCGCCGGAACGGTCAATAGTTGGACGGCATGGCCCGTAAGGGGTGTTTCCGGGCCAACCCACACCGACCGCCCGGGGATTTTAGCCACCGACCGTAGCCGGGGCCACCCGATGGTGGTTTCCGGGCCGCTTCCCAGCGGCAGGAAAAGCCGGTGCTCGCAGAGCGCATAGGCCTTGGCAGCCCCCGCATCCCTGTCTCCGGCCAGCACCAGCGCGGGCCCCGGCCCACGGCTTCGACGCGCCTGGGCCGCTAGGAACCCATCGAGTTCGGCGTAGGCCTGGGAATCCATGGTGCCTGCCCAACCAGCCATGCCGGTCACCAACAGCACAAGCGCCGGGTCCGTGTCGGCTCCCGCCAGCAGCCCGATGACATCGGCTACCCGCTCCGGTTCGGCAGCTCCCACATAACCGGCAATCTGCGGCGCGGTGGCCCAGCCCGCGAGGTAACCGGCGCCGTCTAATACGAAGGCGCGGGCCCCGATCCGGGGTAAGCCGGCCAGCAAATTCCCCAAGAGCGGGCCGACGCCAGACGCTGGATGGCCGATGACAGCCAGTCGCCGCATGGTTCCCGGGGACCACCACCAGCCTGTGCTGCGCTGTTCGGCCACCAGATCCACCAGCCCCAGACCGATACCCGTCCCCGGTACGGTGCCGAGGATTCGTCGCGGCAGAAAAGGGAGCAATTGTGGCAAGGGTCGGGGAAAGGGGTTCTCCGGAATCTCCGAGGGTGCAAAACGTCGGGCCGCCGTTGCCACCAGCTCGTCCAAGGGGTGCTCCCGGGGCGGCATCTGCCCGGTCGCCGCCCGTGGTTGGCCCAGACGCGAACCATAAACGAGCAGCTTCGGCGGGTTTCCGCGGCTGGCGCGGTCGTCGACCCTGAACCCCACGACCATCCCGGTGCCGCGGCGTAAGAGTGCGCTACCAGGCATCGCCGGGTCAAGCCCGGCGGCAGCCGGGGTTCCCAGCAGTTCGGAGGACTCGAACTCGCTTTGCAGTCGAAGGCACAACACGCTATTGATGTTGGCCCGAAGTTCTGCTGGTACCGCGCCCTGGGGGCGTTGGGTGGCAAGGACCAGATGTACGCCAAGGGACCGGCCGATGGTCGCAAGCCGCACGATCCGATCGGTGGCATCGGGCAGTTCTGTGCCTAGAACCCGGAACTCGTCAATGACAACGACCAGACGTGGAAGCGGCAGACGACCGGCGCCGGCCTCGGAGCGGTACTCGGCATAGTCCCCGGCACCCGCTGCGGCCAACAATGCCTCGCGTCTCCGCAATTCGGCACCCAGGGACTCCAACGCACGCGATGCCCCGTCGCCGTCGAGGTCGGTGGCCAGGGATTGCACATGCGGCAATGCTCCCAAAGGCCCCAACGCGGACCCGCCCTTGAAATCGACGAGCATCAGGGCCAATTCGGCAGCCGAATACTCTTGGCACCAGCCCAGGACCAGGCTGCGGAGCAATTCGGATTTTCCCGAGCCGGTAGTCCCTGCGACCAGTAGGTGGGGCCCGTCTGCGACAAGATCCAGCTCGACCGGGTCCGGGCCGTTGCAGCCGATCCTGCAGGCGAGACGGCGGGTAGCATCAGCGCCATGCGGACGTGGTTCCGGTACGGTGTCAGGAAGCGGACCGAACCCGGGTTCCGGAAGGACGCTTACCAACAGCGTGCGCAGTACTTCTGTCCCCAATCTGTCGGGCCGGATGAACGATGTTTCTTGTCCTCGGACGACGCGGCCTGATCCGGCATCCACGCTCCAAGTGGCCGATTGTGACCCGTCCCGTGGACACACCAGCACCACGCCCGGGCCAGAAGGGGCGGCGGCAAGATTCTTGGCCGCGGCACACGCCGAAGCATCAGGCCCTAGCGACAGCACCAGAGTCCGCGTCGAGAATCCGTGGGAGCTCGGTAACCTGTCGAGCACCGATACCCCCGGCATGCGGCGGACCTCCACCGGCAGGAAGGAGGCGTCGCCGGTCAGGATCAGCGTGGTGGTCCCGTTGAAGAGCTCGGGTGCCAGCCGCAATATGAGTGACCGAACCAGAGCATGTGCGGCTGGCACGGACCCCTCCAGAATGCCGAGGCTGCCCGGACCGCAGGGCAGGAAACACGGAACGTTGCGGGCAAGGGGAGGGGCCGCACCTCGGATCCGCGCCCCCGAAGGAACGTTTGCTGCGGCATCTCCGCGGCCCACGCAGAATACTGCGGAGTCCGGCCCTGTCGGGCTGGTCGGGTTAGCTCGGAAGCGATGGGCGGCTTCGCCTGGTGGAAGTGCCAGTGCACGGCGGCGGCCCTCGTCAACCAGAACTGCGGCCTTGAGGGAAAACAGATGCCGTCGTCTTTCGCGTAGCCCGGACAGCGCTGATACCCCTCCAGTGGCGAGCCCGATGACGCAGAAGGCCAGGAAGTACCAGCTGCCAGTGGCCACAAAAAGACCTAGGCCCACCGCCATCGGCAACAGCGCGCCCAGGGCCTGGGGCAGGACGCGTCCGGTGGGTGGCGGTGCCTCGACAGGCAGCGGTTCCTGTGGCCACGATCGGTCTGCAGATGCAGTGTCGGTGGCAGCTCCCATCACCGTGAATGTGCTTTCCCCGGCGCTGAAGCCGCCGCCCTCCACCAAAATGGACTCGGAAACGCGTTGGCCGTCAATGCTTATCCCGTTGCCGGAGTCCAGGTCGTAGACCCTTACGCCAAGCGCATCAACGACGAGTCGGGCGTGGATCCGGGACAGTCCCGGATCGGCCACGCACATGTCTGCGCCAGCACGGCCGATCGTGTGTTCGCCGCGCAGCAACGGTAGCCGCGGCCCCGGATCCGGGCCCTCTACGACGACCAGATGCAATGCCCGGGCGTCTGGCTGCGCCGGGGCCAAGTCAGACCGGGGGAGGGGCAGGGCCGTAGTGCTTAGCAGCAGATGTCCGTGCACCGGCAGCCGCCCGATCCTCTGAATTGGCACCGGGCCCAAGAACCAGATGCAGAGGCCCGTGGTCTCGGCCAGCAGCGCCGCCAACCCGGCGCCGGAAGAGGGTACGTCACCCTCTAGACATGCTTCCCACGCAACCTCCGGACTGCATCCGGTCAGAGTCAATTGAAGCGCCATGGGGGTCTTCCTCTCGTGTCGGGCAGCCCCGGTCGTGGCAAGACTATCGACGGGCCGGGGTCGTCCGGCTATGTTGTCGGCAGTCTTGTGGAATTTCATGAAGTGGCGACAACGGTTATCCACACTTCTGTTCCTGCCCTTGTGGAGCTGGGCCCCGGCTCTGTAGTCTCGGCGCTAACTCGCCTCGGCGGTGCCATCGCGGGTGATGGCACCGGCCGGGCCATTCGGAGGCGGACCGTGGATGGCATTCGAATCGTTGAAGATGAAGTCCGGGAGCTGATCCGGCGGCAGGGCCTTGACCCCGCGCTGCAGGGAACCGAGATCAGGCGCCTGGTCGATGATGCCGTGCGCGATTACGACGAGCGTTCTATGCTTGGTTCGCTGCCGATGTTGACCGACCCGATGACAGCACGACGCAGGATCTTTGACGCGGTTGCGGGGCTCGGGGCGCTGCAACCGTTGCTCGATGACCCGGAAGTCGAGGAAATCTGGATCAACGGGCCCAGCGAGGTCTATTCGGCCAGATCGGGTGTTTCGGAGCTAACCTCGATCCGTCTCGAAGAGGTCGAGGTGCGCAACCTCGTCGAACGCATGCTGAAGGCATCGGGCCGCAGACTGGATCTCTCCCAGCCCTTCGTCGACTGTCAACTGTCCGACGGATCGCGCCTGCATGTGGTGATCCCAGATATCACACGTCGACATTGGGCGGTGAATATTCGCAAGTTCGTTGCCCGTGCCAGCAAGCTGGAACATCTCGTGGATCTCGGTTCGATCAGCCGTGGCGCCGCCCATTATCTGGACATGGCAGTCGGGGCCGGTCTGAACGTTCTGATTTCGGGGGCGACGCACGCGGGAAAGACCACGATGCTCAACTGCCTGTCGGGATCCATTGGGCCGCGGGAACGGGTGGTCACCATCGAGGAGATCTTCGAGTTGAAGATCCCGCTGCGTGACGTGGTCGGGCTCCAATGCCGTCAGCCGAACCTAGAGGGCCAAGGAGAAATTAACATGCGCCGGCTCGTCAAGGAGGCCCTGAGGATGCGCCCGGATCGATTGATCGTCGGCGAGGTACGCGAGGCGGAGGCACTGGACATGCTGATCGCGCTGAACGCCGGTATGCCTGGGCTATGTACCATCCACGCAAATGACGCCCGATCTGCAGTTACGAAAATTTGCACGTTGCCGCTGCTCGCCGGGGAAAACATCTCCTCGAGTTTCGTGGTGCCCACTGTGGCCGCCTGCATCGACCTAGTGGTCCATTGCTCGCGTACCCCCGACGGGCACCGGTACGTCTCCGAAATACTGGCCCTGGGCCGACGTGTGGAGAACGGGGCCATTGAAACGAACTGTGTATTTGCCATGGAAGGCGGGGAATTGGTGCTGCAGCAGGCGGCTGACCTGTCCCATGGAAAATTCATTGCTGCGGGGATCGACGTAGCGGCCCTGGGGAGGGCAGTGGCGTGAGTCTGCTGCTGGGTCTGGGCCTCGGGATGGGACTGTTTCTGGTGTGGGAGTCCTGTTGGAGCCGGCCGGCCATCGACCGACGTCCGCGGCAGGGACGCCTGGAACTGCTGCTGGTGCACGCCGGCATGGAGAAGATCAGCCGCGGAGGCTTCGTCTATGCCACAGCGACAAGCGCGGTGCTGGCAGGGCTGTTGGTCCTGATCCTGACCGGGGCACCGCTGATCGCGGCGACGTTTGCACTGTTTGGTGCACTGCTCCCGCTCACGGTCATCCGATGGCGGGCGAGGAAACGAACAGCGGATCTTCGCGAGCAATGGCCCGATGTGGTCGATCACCTGCGCTCGGCGATCAGGGCGGGTCTCTCGCTGCCAGAAGCGCTCGTCCAACTCGGACAACTCGGCCCCGAGTCGTTGCGTCCGGCATTTGTAGAATTCGCCCTTGACTACCGTGCCACAGCTCGATTCGAGGAATCCGTCGAACGACTGAGATTACGCCTGGCCGACCCGGTATCGGACAAGATCATCGCCGCACTGCTCATCACTCGGGAGGTCGGCGGTTCGGACTTGGGTGAAATGCTCGGGACGCTCTCCTCATTCTTGCGCGACAGTGCCCGCACCCGCGGTGAACTCGAGGCCCGCCAGTCATGGACGGTCAGTGCAGCCCGGCTGGCAATCGCCGCGCCATGGGTCATCCTGTTGTTGCTGGCAAGCCAACCGGCAGCGGTGCGGGCCTACTCGTCTGTCGCCGGATCGCTAGTGCTGCTCTCCGGCTTGGCCATCTCCGTGATCTGCTATCGCGCCATGCTCAGCATCGGAACCCTGCCGACCGAAGAACGAGTCATTCGGTGAGCCCCGTGGTGGCGTTATCCCTGGTGACGGGTCTGGGGCTCGGCCTCGGACTGTGGCTGATCCTAGTCAGGCTGCCGATAATGCGCAGAGTGTCCTTTTCCGAGCGCATGGCTCCATATCTGCGCAGCGGACGCGTCGACTCCCGGTTGCTGAACGAACCACTGTCCGCCCAGACGCCGTTCGGACCCTTGGGTCGCATCCTGGCGCCTGTGCTCGGCGACGTGGTCAAACGGATCAACAGGTACAACCCGACCAGTGAGTCTCTTGCCCGCCGCCTCCGGCGCGCCGGGCTTGAGCTGAGCGCCTCCGATTTCCGGGCCAGGCAGCTGATCTGGGCCGCGGTTTCCGCGTTTTGCTGTTCGGTGCTCATTGGCCTCGGCATCGCTGCGGGCAACTTCAACCCGACCCTAGCCGTCGTCCTTTTGATCGGTTCATGTTTGGGCGGATATCTGCTGCGCGACTGGTGGCTGGGGGAGCAGATCACCCGGCGCTCCCGGCGCATCCTTGCCCAATTCCCCACGATCGCAGAACTCATGGCGCTGGCCGTCGGTGCGGGGGAGAGCACGCTAGGCGCGGTGGAGCGCGTTTGCCGGATCTCCAGAGGGGATCTGCGCGATGAATTCGCTGCAACCTTGGCCGATGTACGTTCGGGGAGATCGCTGGTTGCCGCGATGCAGGGCATGTCCGACAGAGTCCGGTTGACCGCCATGACCCGCTTCGTCGACGCAATTGTCGTGGCCACTGAGCGGGGAACCCCGATCGCAGCAGTCATGCGTGCCCAAGCACAGGACGTGCGCGATACGGCCAAGCGGGAACTGATGGAGACAGCCGGGCGGAAGGAGATTTCGATGATGGTTCCGGTGGTGTTCGGGATCCTGCCACTAACCATCGTTTTTGCGGTTTTCCCGGGAATTTCGCTGATCGACATGAACTACTAGGTGACATGAATGCCTGGAACACAGACCGAATGGATGCAAGCAAAGCAAGTGGAAGGAACGAGGATGAACAAGCTGGGATTACGTGAGTTGGGTACGACTGCGATATTGCTCTGCTCGGCCCGAATCGTTGGGCTGGTGGAGCGGATCAAGCGCGATGAACGGGGAGACGTGCCGGGGTGGGTCATGATCACCCTCATGTCGGCAGTCCTGGTAGCCGCACTGCTGGCCATCGCCGGGCCGCGGCTCGAGGGCCTGTTCAACCAAGCCATCAACAGGGTCTCCGGACTGGACTGAACCGGGCATGGAGCAGATGGGTCAACAGGCACCGCCTGGTCGGAGGGGCGGTACCAGACGCGGAGACATCGAACAGGGTTCGGCCATCGCGGAGTTCGTGATGGTTTCAGGGCTGTTGCTTGCCGTCTTCGCCTCGGTGCTGCAGCTGACCCTGGTGCTGCATGTGCGCAATACGTTGCTCGACGCGGCTGCTACCGGCGCCCGCTACGGGACGCTGGCCGACCGCGGCCCCGGTGACGGGGCCCAACTGACCCGGGAGTTGGTCTCCAGCGCGCTCAGTCCCCGCTTTGCGTCAGATGTGCGGGCGGTCAGCCGCGAGATCGGCGGGCGGCAGGGGCTGGAAATATCCATCAATACCGGACTTCCACTCGTCGGTTTTTTCGCCCTGGGAGCCGAATTGCGCGTCACTGGAGAGGCAGTGCGCTATGGCGGAGGATGAGCCGGGGACTCCGGCGGGAGAATCAGGTTCGGCGATGATCGAGTTCGTATTCCTTGTCCTGTTACTTCTGGTGCCGCTGGTCTATCTGGTTGTAGCCTCATCCCAGCTCCAGGCCGCAAGCTATGCGGCTGTCGGGGCTGCAGATCATGCGGCAAAGGTCTTCGTTTCCGCATCCAACCCCACCGCGGGCAAGGCTGCCGCTCAGGACGCCATAGCGGTGGCCCTGGGAAACATGGGCATTGCTGCATCGCGGGCTGAGGTCGACTACTTCTGCTCAGCAACCTGCCTGAGCCCCGGCAGCACGGTGACCGTCAGCGTGCGCATCGCCACCGTGCTCCCCTTCCTGCCCGATGGTGTCGCGCTGAACACGGGATACGTCGGCGCCACTGCTACGCATCGGATCGACCGGTTCGGATGAGCAAGGAGAAAGGGGCGCCATCGGGCATCGAATCGGGGCAAGCGACGGTGCTGATCATAGGCATGATCGCGATTTGCCTGCTGGCCATCAGCGCCACTCTGGCCGCCACGGCGGTGAACTCCGCTTCCCGGGCCCTGCTTGCCGTTGCGGATGGGGCGGTGGCAGCCGCCGCGGACAGTTACACGCTGAGCACCGTCGGCCGGTCCCCGGCCAGGCTGCGGCTGAGCCCGGTCGACGTGCACAATGCAGCATCCGATTATCTCGCCGATACCGGGGCAGGCGAACGGTTTGCCGCGCTGCGGATCACTGATGCGACGGTCGACCCGGACGGGATCACCGCGCGCCTGTCACTAGGGGCAACCGTCCACCCGCCCATCGTCGGATGGTTCGTCCCCTCTGGGGTGGGGATTACGGTCGACGTCCGCGCCCGCACCGTCCTGACGCGCTAATGCCGTAGGCTGGAGACACCATGGCTTCTACTGACTTTCCCGCCGAAATCCGTTCGCTCCGTAACACCTTCCAGACCATCGAGAAGGTCTCCGACGTGGAGCGCATCCGCGCCGACATTGAAATGCTGTCCGAGGAGGCCGGCGTCCCCGACCTCTGGGACAACCCCGCCGCGGCACAGGTTGTCACCTCGAAACTCTCGCATCGGCAGTCCGAGCTCGAAAGACTGGAATCCATCGGTTCGCGCATCGAAGACCTCGAGGTGCTGGTGGAGCTGGCCGCCGATGAGGGCGACGCCGATTCTCTGGCGGAGGCGGAAAAGGAGCTCGTCTCCGTCCGCAAGGCGCTCGCCGACTTGGAAGTCGTCACTCTGCTCTCGGGCGAATACGATTCCCGCGAGGCCGTGGTGACCATTCGTTCCGGTGCCGGCGGCGTCGATGCGGCGGACTTTGCCGAAATGCTGTTGCGCATGTACCTGCGCTGGGCCGAAAAGCGCGGTTACCCCACCAGGGTCATGGACACCTCCTATGCCGAAGAAGCCGGGCTGAAGTCCGCCACGTTCGAGGTCAACGCGCCCTACGCATTTGGCACCCTATCCGTCGAGGCGGGCACCCACCGGCTCGTGCGGATCAGCCCGTTCGACAACCAGGGCCGCCGCCAGACCTCGTTCGCCGCTGTCGAGGTCATCCCACTGATTGAACAGAACGACTCGGTGGAGATCCCCGAAAACGAGATCAAGGTCGATGTCTTCCGTTCCTCGGGCCCCGGGGGCCAGTCGGTGAACACCACCGACTCCGCCGTGCGCATGACTCACATCCCCACGGGCATCGTGGTCTCGATGCAGAACGAGAAGTCGCAGATTCAGAACCGTGCCGCCGCACTGCGTGTGCTGCAGTCCCGCCTGCTGCTGGTCCGCAAGGAGGAGCAAGACGCGAAGAAGAAGGCACTCGCAGGTGACGTGAAGGCGTCGTGGGGCGATCAGATGCGCTCCTACGTGCTGAATCCATACCAGATGGTCAAGGACCTGCGCACCGAACACGAGGTCGGAAACACGTCGGCCGTGCTCGACGGTGAAATTGACGACTTCATCAACGCCGGCATCCGCTGGCGCGCCGAGGGCCGCCGGGCCTAACCTCCCGGCATTGTTGCGTCCACCGACTTCCAAGGCTTCTCACAGGTTGTCAGACACGCTGCGTAAGTGCCGTTACCCGGGCCCCGATGCCCGATAGGCTGAAACAGCCGATGCAGCACCACCCCCACTCCCGAACCAAGTCCCGAATCCGCCACCGCATGCCGGTGGTTATTCGGGCGGAACCGTGATGATTAGATTCGAGCACGTCACCAAGGTCTACGATGCGAAGACCCGTCCCGGTCTCGATGACATCGACATCGAGATCAACCGCGGCGACTTCGCCTTCCTTGTCGGGGCCTCCGGCTCCGGAAAGTCCACCTTCTTGCGTCTGGTCCTGCGTGAAATCACCGCGACCAACGGATCCGTCCACGTCGCGGGTCAGAATGTCGCCCGGATTCCATCTTGGCGTGTGCCCAAGCTGCGCCGCGGCCTCGGTGTGGTTTTTCAGGACTTCCGACTGCTGCCCAACAAGAACGTTTTCGAGAATGTCGCCTTCGCGCTGCAGGTCATCGGTACCAACCGCAGCGTGATCCGCGAGCAGGTCCCGGAGACCCTCAGGCTGGTCGGTCTCGAGGGCAAGGGCAAGCGGATGCCCCACGAGCTTTCCGGCGGAGAGCAGCAGCGCGTGGGCATTGCCCGGGCCATCGTGAACAAGCCAGCCATCCTGCTGGCCGATGAGCCCACCGGCAACCTGGACCCCGCCACGAGCGTCGAGATCATGAACGTGTTGGACAGGATCAATCAGAACGGCACCACGGTCCTCATGGCCACGCACGACAACGACATCGTGAACACCATGCGCCGCCGGGTCATTGAACTCTCCGCCGGAAAAATCGTGCGTGACGAGGTCGCCGGCGAATACACCACGATGATTCCGATCATCAACCAGGACGGCAGCCGTCAATTGCGCAAGGCAAACCCCAAGGACCAGGCAATCGCCCCCTTCGATCCGGAAGATGAAGCACTGTGAGGCTTGGATTCATCCTGCGCGAGGTCGGCTCCGGCCTTCGCCGTAACCTTTCCATGGTCATCTCCGTGGTGCTCGTGACCTTCGTTTCGCTGACGTTCGTCGGTGCGGCGGGCCTGCTCCAATTGCAGATCACGCAGATGAAGGGCTTTTGGTATGACAAGGTTCAGGTGGCAGTGTTCCTGTGTGACGAGAACTCCGCGTCGGTGACCTGTGCCGACGGCAAGGTCACCGACACCCAGCGCGGGGAGATCAAATCGGCCTTGGACTCGGATGTACTCAAGCCGTATGTGGATACCTACGACTACGAGTCGAAGGATCAAGCGTTGGCGCACTTCCGCGAGCAGTTCCAGAACTCGCCGATCGTCGACAGTGTGACGGCCGACCAGCTGCCCGAGTCCTTCCGCGTCTCGCTGCTGGACCCGGAAAAGTACGGCGTGGTCAACGAGGTCTTCTCGTCGATGAAGGGCGTTGACGTGGTTGTCGACCAGCGTGAATTGCTGGAAACAGTCTTCTCGATGATTAATATCGCCTCCTATGTGGCATTGGGCATCGCCGGGGTGATGATTGTGTGCGCTGTGCTGCTGATCGCCACCACAATCCGGTTGTCCGCGTATAGCAGGCGCTTGGAAACGGGCATCATGCGCCTTGTTGGCGCGTCTAAGACTGCCATCCAACTACCGTTCGTGCTTGAGGGCGTCATCGCCGGTTTGATCGGCGCTGTGCTGGCGTCGGGCGTCTTATGGGCGATGACGGAATTTCTCATCGACGGCAAATTGGCCAAGGACTATCCCGACACGGCGTTCATTTCCACCGGTGAGATTTTCCTGATCGCACCCGGGTTGTTGCTGCTGGGAGCGGTATTGGCTGGTGTATCGTCGATCGTGACCTTACGGCGTTACTTGAAGGTTTAGTGGCGCCGGTCCCCGGATCGGCTTCGAAGTAGTGAACTCATAGATGAGGGAGTACCCGTTGGGTGAAGGTTATTGGTGCCGCATGGGCCGGTCCGGAGTGGCTGGAGCCATGGCTGCAGCCTTGGTCATGTCCATGGCATCGGGCGCAGCCGCGGACGAACTCGATGACCGCAAGACGGCCATTGAGAAGAACCTCGAGACCTTCGAAGAGGACCTGGACTTCCTGGACGACGACATCGTCCAGACCGGAGCCAAGCTACAGGAATTCCAGGCCCAGCTGCCCGCTGCCCAGAAGGCCCTGGCCGAGGCCCAGGGGCGCGTCCAGCGTGCCTCCGACGAGGTAACCGATCTCGGGCGCCGGCTCCAGGGTGCCAAGGACTCCCGCGATGGGATCCTGCTTCAGATGGCCAAGGACAAGGTCGCCGCCGATGAGTCCCGCAAGATTATCGGTCAGATTGCCACCCAGGCATACAAACAGGGCGGCTTGTCGAGCAACCTGAGCTTGATCCTGGGCGCCGGCGCCGACGGAAACTTGGCCACCGGCATGGATCTGGCAGACCAGGCCATGCGTAGCCAGAACGCCGTCTTGGGCAAGCTCTCGCAAAAGGGAGCCACCGACGCGAACTCGCAGCTACGTCTCGGGGCCGTCGAGGAGGATATCTCCGGACTCAAGGGAATGGCTGATGCCGCCTTGGCGCGCGAGCAGGTCGAGCGTGACGATGCCGAAGCCAAGAAGACGGCCGTCGACGGACTGATCTCCCAAACCGAGTCGCTTAGCGCCAAGTTGCTGGCGGAACGGCCGCGGATCCAGCAAAAACTCGATGCCCAGCAGGCCGATTACGACAAGGTCAATCTGGACATCAAGAAGCGCCAGGACAGGCTGATTGCCGAAGCCGCCGCCAAGAAGCTGCGAGAAGAAGCTGCGGAAGCCAAGCGCGTGGCAGCTGCCAAGATCGCATGGGAGCGTGCCCAAGCGAAGAAGGCCGCCGAAGCAAAGCGGATTGCCGATGCGGCGAACCGGAAGAAGGCCCCCTCCGAGAAAAAGGTCGCCAGCACATACAAGAAGCCTACTTATGTGCCGCCGGTGCCAGTGGCTAAGCCCGAGCGTAGTTCGTGGGGCCTGATCAAGCCCGTCGCCGGTGGGCGCCAGACTTCGAGCTACGGATGGCGTCCGACGCCTGCCGGCACCATCGACTACGGTGGGCGCGGTGGCTACGTGCACGCAGGTGTCGACTGGGGCTTCGGCGGCGTGTGCGGTGCCCCGGTCATGGCTGCAGCCGACGGCGAGGTCTGGGTTGCCGGGTTCAGCGGAACCTCGGGCAATAAGGTCACCATCAGCCATGGCGTGGTGCGGGGCAAGGCCCTGGCTACGAACTACCACCACATGCGAAGCATCACGGTGTCAGTCGGCCAGCATGTCCGCCAAGGCCAGATCATCGGATATGTCGGTACCACCGGAAACTCCACCGGCTGCCACATGCACTTTGAGACAGTGGTCAATGGGTCGACGGTAAATCCGCTGGGCCTGCTGTAGCGGTAGGCTAGTACTTTCGATCAATTCAGCATCGGGCAAGAGAGGATTCCCCATGGCCAAGGACAAAGACACCGGCGAAAAAGTGGTTGCCACCAACCGCAAGGCTCGGCATGACTATGAAATCCTCGACACTTACGAGGCCGGCATGGTGCTCAGCGGTACCGAGGTGAAGTCATTGCGCGAGGGCAAAGCCTCGTTGGTGGACGGTTTCGCTATCTTCTACCGTGACGAGCTCTACCTGGAAAACGTCTACATTCCCGAATACCTGAACGGCTCCTGGACGAACCATGCGGCCCGGCGCCGGCGCAAGCTGTTGCTGCATCGTCAGGAACTCACGAAGATTTCACGCAAGATCATGGAATCCGGCTTCAGCATCGTACCGCTGCGTCTGTACTTCAAGGGCGGACGGGCCAAGGTCGAGATCGGCATTGGCCGGGGCAAGAAGGACTACGACAAGCGCCAGTCGTTGCGCGAGCAGCAGGATAACCGCGAGGCATTGCGGGTGATGCGCGACCGCAACCGCGGAGTGCGCGACTAACCATCTACGGGTGTGCGGAATACACGGATGCACATTTGGGTTACTATAGGTATCTGCGGTCTTGATCGCAGGTGTTGGGGAGGCGTAAGCCGCCCATTGACAACAAAATACGGGGATGATCGGTTTCGACGGTGTGAGTCGCGACATGTGAAGCGGGCCGAGGATGCAAAGTTATCTCGTAAACGCTCTTTGCAAAACAATAAGTGCCGACTCAAAGCGCACTGACTTCGCTCTCGCTGCCTAAGCAGCCAGACCAGTCCGTTAGCCAGGGGATGCTATCGCCCCTGATCCTAACGTCATTTAGATAGCCACTGCGGGAAGTCAACGTTACCGGGACGACTCGCATAATTTAGGTAACTGTGCCCGGATCAGCTGCTTGTTTGCATGACGGCTGGGGCAGAGAAATTCCAACGCAAACTGCGCCCGGAGAAGACCTGGCAACACCACATCGGACGGGAGTTCAATTCTCCCCATCTCCACTTAAAAGCCCCCGGCGATGCCGGGGGCTTTTTTGCTATTCTGGCTCAGGGCTCTAGAAGGCGTGACCGGTCCAGAAATAGGCTAAGAGCCGGGTTGAACCGTTCCATGCATAGAATGGAAACAAGACATAGCACCGGCGAGGTGAAGCAATCGCTCCGACCCGAGCATTGAGTAAGGCAGGCATGAAAAAGAAGCTGCGCGGGAAAACACAGGGTATGAAGCAGGCCGTTGGCAGTAGGCCGGAAGCTGCCAAGATAAAGCCCGGTGTGCCAGTATCCTCGGAATCAACTGGTTCACAGAAGATCCCCTCGACCTCACAGCCGTTCCCCGAAGAAGTCACGCTGAAGACGACGAAAGATGAAGCGGGACCCACGGAGGGGGCGTCTGGGGCCGGTGATGCCGATGCAGGCGGGATCCTGGAGCATAAGCCGAGATCATCTCCAGGAAACGTTGGTGCCGGTAAACCTCAGGCTGGTTCCAACGCGAGCCTAACCTCGGAAGAGTCGAAGACCGGCTTGGTGGCGGAGGCGCCTAGTGGTGTGACCGCGGCCCGAGTCGATGTTGCCAATTCAGGCAAGCCTCGCATTGATGCAAATATCGATTTGCCGGTATCGCTCTCCTCGGCTGAGCCCGTCACCGATAAATCCCCGGGGGTGGGATGGAAGGCATCAGTCGCGGATGTTAAAGCCAAGAAGGAAGCAGGCGATCAGGCCGTTCTGGCCGGCCATGTCGATCAGGAGGAACCGGCCACCGCTTTAACCTTGGAGTCGCAAAATACTGCAGAAGTAGTTGTTGCGACTCCTTCCGAAGTGGAAAAAGTTACCGCGAAGGGAGAACAAGGGGCGGAGCACAGAACCGTCGGCGCCAAGGACCCGATGTTGCATGTACACGCTGAAGGTGGAGTCGTTCCAGCTAATCAGCTCGGAGCCGCATCCAGGTTGCCTGAATCGGCTGTTGATGTGGAAATGGAAACCGTCGATATTTGCGGGAAGACACCTGGAAGGGACGCAGTGGTCGAGTCCGTTGCGCGTTTTACGGATGCCTCTGGGCCAACACATGTCAATGAGCCCAAACCCGCCCCGGAAATGATGATTTCGGAGCGTGTACCTTCCGTGGGCAACGGCTCGGCCTATCGTGCCCTGGCTTTCGTGCTTGAGGTGGCCATGCTGGGCTCCGTAAGTCTTTGGGCTATCAGCGCGTTACCTTTCTCGGTGCTCCTCTCGGTGCTGGTGGTGGCCTTGCCGCTGGTGATCTTCTGGGCTGTGTTCATGTCGCCTCAGGCCCCCATCCGATTGCGCTGGCCAGTCCAACCCATAGTCGCCCATCTGTTGTTCGCCGGGGGAGCCGGGCTGCTCTTTGCTGCGAACCAGCCGACCATTGGTCTGACGATGGGTGCGCTGACGCTGTTCAGTGCGATCCTGACCGTCGTCCAACGAGCGATGCTGCTTGAAACCGGAATTGTTGCTCCTCCTTACCAAAAACCCGCTGGTCGGCGCGCTGCACGCTAGAAAGGGGTCCGGTGGTTCGCTGCAACGTCCATGGCTGTCGGCAATTGCATTCAGTTCCCGGCCACGGATCAGCTAGAGCAGCAAGGCCAGGCCAGCTCCGGCGAATGCAGCGAGTACACCGGCCGCCATAGTTCCCAGGGCATTGATCAAGGCTAGCGTGGTCCTTCGCGATTGAATTAGCCTTACGGTTTCAACACTGGCGGTGCTGAACGTGGTGTACCCGCCCAACAATCCGGTTCCGAGAATCAGGGCAACGGTTGGGGTGAGACAATGGAGCGCGCCAAGCCCCGTAACGAAACCGAGAAGTACCGATCCCGAGACATTGATGAGTATCGTTCCTACTGGGAGCGCTGTACGGAACCTTGCCCTCACCAATCCGTCGATCATGAAACGGAGCCCGGCGCCGAGCCCGCCAGCGAGAGCGAGCAGCAGGACGGTCATTGCTGCCCCCGACTTAAGCCCAGCGGATCGACGTCATGGCCGGGGGGCTGACGATATTGCCTCGCGGCAGCCCAGATTCCGACGAAAGCAGCTCCGGTTCCTAGAAGGAGGCTTGCTCCGAGATACAGAAAAGCCACTAGCCCGCGGCCAGCATCAAATAAATGCATGGCATCTACGGACAGGCTGCTGTAGGTGGTGAATGCTCCCATGAAGCCGGTGCCCACCAGCAGACGGAGGAAACGTCGTCGTCCCGTATCCGGGCCTCGTCGGACCAGGCCCTCGAGTAGTACGCCCAAGAGAAAGGCACCGAAAACGTTGATGATCAAGGTCGGAACGGGCCAACCGTACGGGGCTGGCAGGAGTAATTCCAAACCGTAGCGGGCAGATGCGCCGAAACAACCGCCTGCCATGACCAGCAAAACATAGCCGGGATGCAGATGGATGGGGCGTTGGGGCGGGACCGTGAGAGCGACGTCAATTTCTCTCGGGAGGTGTTCCCGGTCCGGGCCAGGGTCCGCGGGAGAAGGCTTGCCCTGTTCCATCAAAGCCGCTCATGCTCCGGTTGCGGGTCCAGCGGGACGATCATCACCGGACGGGCCTGGTGGTGGGCAAGATGCACGGCAACGGAACCCATTACGAGTTCCTCCAGTAACGCTTCAACCCCGCGTTCGCGGGTGCCCACGAGGATCACGGACGCCTGGACCCTATCCGCCAGGCGGTTCAGGGAACGAGCGGGTTCTCCAGCCTCCGAAACCAAGGCCCAGTCGATGGCAGTGCCTGCCAGCTCGACGTCGATCCTTTGGCGGAGTAGCCCTATAAGGCGATCGCCATCGCCGGGCTCATCGATCCCATCGGGGTCGATGAGGGCCGAAGTATCACCCTTCTCTTTCACGAGATAGCGGCTGGCATCCACATAGACGAAGACGATGCCAACGTTCAGCCCGCTGGCAAGCGCTGCACAGTGGCGAACGACGGCGAGCGGCTGACCCGGCATTATCCCCGCGACAATGGGGCCGGTCATCGGCAGTACACGGGATATTCCTGCTGTCTCGGGAGGAAGCGGGTGCTGTGTCATGGATTCCACTTCCTCTCGGGCAGCAGGGGAAGCCCCTCGGGGAGTCCGGGCCTGCCACTGGCCATTGCCAATGGGTCGATTATACTTGGCCACGCGTTCTCTGCGGGCCGGATCCCCGGAATTGAGATGGGAGCAACCGGATTCAACCACCAGATCCGCAATGACATTGTTTGTGCTTTCCCCGGATCGGTGCGAAACCATCGCGACGGATCTGCCAGTCAGAGCTAAACCAAGCTATCGACTATCTGGCTCAAACTGCCTGCCGGACTTAGCTTGAGCAAAACGGATATTGCCGAAGTATCTCTCTCGTCAACAGCGATTGGTTCCGCTAGAGAAAAGAACTCGTCCTCGCTGATTAGTTGTTCGGCTGCACCCAAGGATGTGACCATGCCCATCCAGAAGGTCGCCTCGTGTTTAGACGGAGCTTTTGGTAGCACGTGCGTAACGATCCGGTAGCACGCGTGTAAGCAACCGGTAGCGCTTCGGGACGTTCAAAGTCAGGATTGCTTTCACCCACGACACCAGGTCGGGGACAGTGAAAGGAAGACTGACGGTAATGGCTGACTACAGACACATCATGGCCCTGCTGGTGCAGGGCCATTCGTACCGACAGGTCCAAGGCAGGGCAGGCTGCTCGCACCGCACGATCGCCAAGGCCAGCCGGGTCCTTGCCGATCAAAAGCTGACCACCCGTGAGCAGATCGACGCGCTCACCGATGAGGACCTCGACCGGCTGTTCGACGACGGCCGCAAGGCCGTGAGCGGTGAGTTCGTCCCCGTCAATGTCGAGGCCGTGGTGAAGGCACGCATCGGTCGGAAGAAGCCACCGTTGAAAGTCTTGTGGGCCCGCTACCTGGACACCGCGCACACAGACTCCGCCCGGTTTTACGGCTATGAGCGGTTCTGCCAGATTATTGCCGAGCACGTCAAGGTCAACGACCTGACCAGCCCGCTGTCCCACGAACCCGGACACACGATGCAGGTCGACTGGGCCGGCACCAAGATGCAGCTGACCGATCCGATCACCCAGGAAACCACGAAGGTCTCGCTCTTCGTGGCGTCCTTACCGTATTCGGGAATGATCTTCGCCTACGGGTCCCTGGATGAGAAGCTTCCCGCCTGGTGCCAGCTGCACCGGAAGGCCTTTGAATACTTTGAGGGTGTCAGCCAGCTGGTCATTCCCGATAACGCCTCGACCGCATCGAACCAGATCAGCCGGTATGAAAAGGCCCGGGATGTGAACCAATCCTATGAGGCCTTCCTTGAGTACTATCAAACCGCGGCAGTCCCGACCGGCGCGTATAAGCCGCAGGAGAAAGGCAACGTCGAGGCGGGGGTTAAGGTCTCGACCAATTGGATCATCCACTACCTGCAGGGGCGGCGTTTCGCGGGTCTGGATGAGCTGAACGAGGCCGTGGCCGAACAGGTGGAGATGATCAATGACCGCACGCCCTTTCGCGGGGAGAACCGCTCCCGACGCGATTGGTTCCAGGATGCTGAACGCCACGAACTCATCGGCCTCCCGGCCGAGCCGTGGCAGCAGGTTTACTGGCGCAAGGCGAAAGTCTCCAGGGACTGGCACGTGCAGGTCGACACGGTTAAATATTCGGTTCCGCACCAGCTCGCCGGGCAGATCCTGGACGTGCGGATCGTGGGTGAGCAGGTCACCGTGCTTGCCGGTGGGCTCGTGGTTGCTTCGCACCGGCGTGGTGCGCAGCGTCATTCCTACGTCACCGATCCCGAACATGCGCCGCACGGGTATGAGGACATCTCACTGCTCTGGACCCGTGCCTATTTCATCCGGCAAGCAACAAAGGTCGGCCCCTACACGGTTCAGGCGCTGGCTCGGTTGCTGGATCGGAAAAAGATCGAAGCGCAGGGCTACCGCTCCTGCATGAACATCCTGGCACTGGGCAAGGGCAACAACCGCGCCCTGCTGGAGCAGGCCTGCCATGACCTCTGCGTGCAAGACGAGCGGAACCCTGTCAGTTATACCGCGCTCAAACATCGCATCACCGCCCTGCGGGCGGCCTACGCCGGGCGTCCGGGCGTGAGCGCACCGGCATCGCCGCAGTCCGGCGCGGGGCCGGTGACCGCGGGTGCCAGGGATACCAGCAGCGCCCATCTGGGCGGGATCTCGCAGTTCAGTCTCGAGGCCTTGAGAAGCACCGCCGCAACCGAGGAAACGAAGGAGGAGGACCATGCTTGATCATCATCTGACCGACGATGACATGGGGCTGTTTACCGGGTTGCGGATGACAGCGTTCGGCCAAAGCGTCATCGACATCGCCAACGACTCGGCCTATGACGAATGGACGTTTTCGCGCAAGGTCCGTCATGCACTGGATCAGGAGATCGCGGCCCGGGCCCAGCGTCGGGTGGTGAAGCTGCTCAAGGAATCGAAAACGCCGAACCCTGCTGCCTGTGTTGAAGACATCCACTACCTGCCGGACCGGAGCCTGAACCGGGAGGTCGTGGCACGGCTCGCGTCCTGCCAGTGGATCGAGCACACCACGAACCTGGTGATCCTGGGCAAATCAAGCGTCGGCAAATCGTATTTGGCCCAAGCCCTGGTCAACGCGGCCTGCCGGCACGACTACACGGCTCGCTACTTCCGACTTGATGACCTGGCGAACAAGCTCGCGGTTTATCGTCGGGGTGATGCCGAACGGCTGACGTTCCTGGGCAGCCTGCACGACTGCGATGTTCTGGTCCTGGATGACTTCTTGACCACGCCGATTAGCCCGGAGACCGCGAGCGAACTGCTCAATATCCTGGCGGGGCGCGAACACCGTGGCGCCACGGTGGTGACTTCTCAGTTCGATCCCGAGGACTGGTACAAGTCGCTGCATGATGCGGTGATCGCCGAATCGATCCTCAACCGCATCGTTTCCAGCAGTGAGTTGGTCCAGCTTGATGGGCCCAATATGCGTCGGCGTAAGCATACGGGTCCGGGAGATGAGCCGGTGAGCTGAAGCGATCGGTGCTGGCGCGAGGGCTCGGTGCTACCGGGTCCTCGCACCGGTGCTACCGTTTCGCTCCACATGCGCTACCGAAAGCTCCGTCTATACACGCCTCGTTTCGGCCATGGGATCTACGAGGTTTCGAATTGGGTGGTCATCCCGACATTTCCTGGGGGAGGCGACCAGCTCGACCAGGCGATGGAAATGTCTATTGAAAAGATGCTCTCCGAGCTCGAAGAATGAGTTGGCGACCGGTTCTGCGGCTCGGTCCATGCGCGATGTGCCAGATTGCAGTCCAATGGCTTCGGTTGCCTCGCCGCTCAGGTCTAAGACACTCTTCAGCGTCGGAACGCTTAGGTGCGTCCTCGCCATCAGTGGCCAAACCGATGTTGAATCCTCAGCTGCCGGGGACTGGCGTCGTGAACGCGACAAATCTCCATGCACCATTCAAGCGTTTGCGGATATGTATCTGCACCGACTGGAGCGATCATGAATTCTTGGAGGGCCCAGGCTCGACTGTATGCGCTCCGCCGGTGCTGAGATTAAATGCGGTACGGTAATTAGCCTCGGGCTGCCAGCTGATCGCAAGATCCACGTTTGTGCTTCCAGCCCGGACTGATTCTTGATCCCATCCGAGAAGCGTAGCGCGCTGCCCAGAGGCTCTTGTACGGACCAAGGGCGTTAGCATGGCAAGGTTCCGATCCCGTCCGCTACCCCAGCCAATGTCTCTGCACCCCCTGCCCCGGCCATGCAGGTCCGTCGTCACACAGATTCTTGGCTTCCGGGACACCGGTGGAGCCTCCCTCGGGGACCGAGCGGTCGAACACGAGCCCGCCGATGGAGTGGAGCTTGACCTGAAGGGTCGGAAATCCACGGGAATCAAGGATCGGCCAGGCGCTGACAGGGAAGAGACTAAGTTCGCTCATCGTCTGCTCCTGATTGCTTGGTTGGCGATGGAGGCGTTGAAGAAACGGGTGAGCGGTATACCAGCGTGAACGTGAATCCGCGGCTCTCCGCAGGCTGGCAGGTTCGTGGTGCAGTTTCTAGGCGGCCGGTGCACTGGTTGGGGGAATACGAGCGGCGAGCCGTGGGGAAACTGCGCGGATATGTTCTGCATCGGCCGTTGAAAGGATCGGGAACTTCATTATCGATTGAACCGGTGGCGTGGATCTTAGAATGACAAACATACCTCCCATCAAGTAAAGGCAGGAACCATTAGCCGAAAAGGCGGTTCGGGCCACGAGCGGCTCCGGTGGGATCCATCACCTCTATTGACAGTACAGTCTCTGGCAGCTGGCACGATCGATGATGGCGGAACTATCAGCAAAGACCACCAACCAGGCTCATCAGGGTCGTATTGGCTCGGTTCCGACCACCCATAGGGCCTGGCGGATTTCCGGGTCTAGGCCCGGGGCAGTTGTATCTATGGTGCTGCCCGGAGCGATGCCTGCGGCAAGGCATTGGCGAAGTGCTTGGGGGGCGGCATCGTTGATCCGCACCACCATCACGAGGCCTGCTGCTGCGCGGTCGAGCCTGATCGCTGTTCGGTGTTCCATGGAGCCGTCGGCTGCGGGGATCGGATCCCCATGCGGGTCGGCGGTGGGGAACCCTAGGCGCTCCTCGAGCCTGCGCACGAATTGCTCGGAGACCGCGTGTTCG
Organism: Paeniglutamicibacter cryotolerans; assembly: GCF_014190875.1. Lineage (NCBI taxonomy): Bacteria > Bacillati > Actinomycetota > Actinomycetes > Micrococcales > Micrococcaceae > Paeniglutamicibacter > Paeniglutamicibacter cryotolerans. Next base: position 2,684,457 of record NZ_JACHVS010000001.1, read on the forward strand.
ATCCGCTCCGCCTCGTCGTGGACCTCATCCCAGCCGTAGCCGAGCTCGTTGACCAAGAACGTCTCCACCAGCCGGTGTCGGCGGACAACCGATAGAGCCGCATCGAGCCCGAGGGCGGTGAGCGTCACTGCGCCGTAGGGCGGGTGCACCAGGAGGCCCTTGCCCACGAGCTTGCGCACCATCATAGTGACCGAGGCGGGGGCGAGCTCTAATTTCACCGCCAACGCGCCAGTGGTCACCGGAGTGTCTTCCCATTCTGTGAGCCCGTACACGGTCTTGAGGTAGTCCTCCTCGCTGCTGCTCAGTCGATCGGGACTCATGAGCTCACCCCCATTGTTGTCCGAACTGCTGCCGCTGTGTCTGCTGCGGCCTGCCTGCGCCGACGTATCACTGCCGCGACTCTACCCTCGCGTGGGGCGAACAGATAGGCGAGCAGGAAGAATCCGGCCTGGGTCAGCACCACCGAGGCTCCGGTGGACAGGTCAAGGTGGTAGCTGGCGTAGATGCCGATGACTGCCGCGCCGCAGCCGAGCCCGGCTGAGATCAGCAGCATCTTGTTGAAGGAGCGAGTCAGTAGGAATGCCGTCGCACCGGGGGTAATCAGCATCGCCACGACCAGGATGATGCCCATGGCCTGCAGGCTCGCCACGACGGTGAGGGCCAGGAGCCCTAGCAGGATCGCGTTCAAGGCCCGTGCGTTGAGCCCGATGGCGTGTGCATGGACCGGGTCGAAGGCCAGCAGAGTGAGGTCCTTGCGCAGATAGAGCACGGTGCCCAACGTGATGGCGCCGAGCACCAGCACCTGGATCAGTTCCGGGCCGCCGGCACCGAGCACGTTGCCGAAGAGGATATGGCCCAGATCGACCTGTGATGGGGTCTTGGCGACGATGGCCAGACCGAGCGCGAAGAGCGTGGTAAACACGATCCCGGTCACTGTGTCGGGTTTCAGCGAGGTGGTGGAGCGCAGCGAGCCGATCAGGTAGACGGCGCCGAGCCCGAAGACCAGTGCGCCGACGGTAAAGGGCAGTCCGGCCAGGTAGGACAGCGCCACGCCCGGCAGTACCGCATGGGAGATCGCGTCACCCATCAGCGACCATCCCATGAGCACCAGCCAACAGGAGAGCACCGAGCAGACCAACGCAGCGGCGAGCGTGACCAGCAGGGCGTTGGTCATGAAGCCGTAGCCGAAGGGCTCGGTCAGGAAATCGATCGGGTTCACGGCTACCGCGTTTCGCTCGGCGCATGGCCGAAGGTGAGGGCCAGGTTGGCGTCGGTGAGGACCGCGGCTGGGGCGCCGGAGGCCAACACCCGACGGTGCAGCAGCAGTGCGCTGCTGCACAGCCGCGGGACCTGGGCCAGGTCGTGGGTGGAGATCAGGATGGTGGTGCCGGTCCGGTTCAGTTCCCGCAACTGGTCGGTGATCAGTTGTTCGGAGCCGATATCCACCCCGGCGAAGGGCTCGTCGAGCAGCATCAGCTTCGCGCCCTGGGCGATGCCGCGGGCGACGAACGCGCGCTTCTTCTGCCCGCCGGAGAGCTCGCCGATCTGACGGTGGGCCAGGGCTGTGAGGTCAACGCGTTCGAGCGCCTCGGCCACGGCTGCCTTGTCCGCGTGGCCCGGGCGGCGGGTGCGGCCCATATAGCCGTAGCGGCCCATCATCACCACCTCGCGCACGCTCACCGGGAAGGTCCAGTCCACGGCCTCGGCCTGTGGCACGTAGCCCAGAAGTCCGAGCTTGCGGGCTGCTGCGGGGGAGTGGCCGAAGAGCCGCACGCTGCCGCTGCTGGGCGCCTGGAGGCCCATGATCGACTTGAACAGCGTCGATTTGCCGCTGCCGTTGACTCCGATCAGTCCGCAGAGTTCACCGCCGGCCAGCTCATAGTCGATTCGCTCCAGCGCGGTGTTCCCGCCGTAGCGCACGGTGAGCCCGGTGATGGTGATGGCATCGTTTGCGCGGTCAGTCCGCATGGCGCTGGCCTTCCAGGATGAGGTTGAGGTCGTAATCGATCAGCTCCAGGAATGTCGGGACCGGCCCGTCGGGCCCCGAAAGCGAGTCGACGTAGAGTGGGCCACGCAGCGGTACCCCGGTGGCCTCTGCGACGCGTTGCTGCGCTCCGGGGTTGATCGTGGATTCGCAGAACAGCGCCGCTGGTCGAAGCCGGGTGACGAAGTCGATCTGGGTGCGGATCTGCCGGGGTGTCCCTTCCGAGTCGGAGTTCACCGGCCACAGGAAGCTTTCTTTCAGGCCCAGGTCACGGGCCAGGTAGGAGAAAGCCCCCTCGCAGGTGGCCAATGTCGGTTCGGGCACCGTGGCCAGGGCCGCGCGGGCGTCGTCGAGCATGAGTTGCAGCTTGGCGTTGGTGGCCGCGGCGCGGCCGGCGAAGTAGTCGGCTTCCCGGGGCAGCAGTGCGCTGAGGGCATCGCGGGCGTTGAGCACGTATTGCTGGGAGGCGACGGGAGACATCCATGCGTGCGGGTTGGGCCTGCCGGTGTAGGTGCCGGAGCCGATGTCGGCTGGTTCGATGCCGGCCGAGAGCACCGCATGCGGGGCATCCAGGCCCCTGACGAACGGTTCGAACCAGCGCTCGAGCCCCAAGCCGTTGTCCAGCACCAGGTCGGCCTCGTGAACCCGAACCAGGTCCGAGGGGGTGGGCTCGTAGCCGTGGATCTCCGTGCCGGGTTTGGTGATCGAGACGACCTCGACCTTCTCCCCGCCGACCTCGCGGACCAGATCGGCCAGCACGCTGAAGGTGGTCAGTACCACGGGCTTCTCCCCGCTCGCTGCCATGGGGCCGGGGGAGGCGCAGCTGGCCAGCGCCATGGCGGCGCAGGCGGCGAGCAGCGCGGGCTTCAGCGGGCGTCGTCGTTGACCGCCCAAGAATTTAGGCATGGCTAAATAGTGCTGCACGGGGTGCCAAAACGCAAATGCCGGTCCCGGAAAAGAATCCGGGACCGGCATTTGCCGTGGACGGTTGCGCGGATCAGCCGCCGTTGAAGATCTGAAGCACCGCGTCGTGCAGCAGTGAGTTGCTGGCCAGCGCATTGCCGCCGTCGCAGCCCTCAATGCCCTCGACCGAGGTGAAACGCCCGCCGGCCTCGCGTACGATCGGGACCAGCGCCGCCATGTCGTAGAGGTTCAGTTCGGGTTCGGCGGCGATATCCACCGCGCCTTCGGCGAGAAGGCAATACGACCAGAAGTCGCCGTAGGCGCGCGTGCGCCAGACCTTCTCGTGCAGCTCGAGCATGTCATCGAGTTGCCCGCGTTCCTTCCAGCCTCCGAGGCTGGAATAGGATACCGAGGCGTCGGCCAGCTCGGAGACTCCGGAGACGCGCAGCCGGGTCGCCGCGGCCATCGACTTGCCGGTGTACGCGCCCATGTCCTTGGCGGCCCACCAGCGCTTTCCTAGAGCCGGTGCGGAAACGAGCCCTACCACCGGCTCGCCGTCGTCGATCAGCGCGATCAGCGTCGCCCAGACCGGCACGCCGCGGACGAAGTTCTTGGTGCCGTCGATCGGGTCGATCACCCAGCGCCGGGTGCCATGCCCGGTGCTGCCGAACTCCTCGCCGAATACGGCGTCGCGGGGCCGGGCGCGGGAGAGATGCGAGCGGATCGACCGTTCGGCGGCACGGTCCGCGTCGGTGACCGGGCTCAGGTCCGGCTTGGTGTCGACCTGCAGGTCCACGGCCTTGAACCGGGACATCGTCAGGTCATCGACCGAATCGGCGATGACGTGGGCCAGTCGCAGATCGTCGTTATAGGTCATTGCGTCGTTGCTCATGGGATTAAACCTATCCCAGCGGGGCACCGCTCCGCCCGTTCATTGAGCCGGGTCGACACCGGTTCAGAACACCCCGAGTTCCTTGGCCTCACCGGTTTCCTCGTGTCCGAGCAGGCGGCGGAAAGAGGTCAGCCGGGCGTCGCCGGCGGAACCGGCCGAACCGGCGGCCACCCAGGTGTCCAGTGCGCATCCGGGCTCGGTGGCCTTGTGCGTGCAGCCGCGCGGACAGTCCAGCGCGCCCGGGGCCAGATCCGGGAAGGCCTGCAGGATGTTGTCGGGTTCCACCAGGGCGAGCCCGAAAGAGCGGATCCCCGGTGTGTCGATGATCCACGTGCCATCGGGAGCGTCGTCGACGCGCAACGCGAGTGCAGAGGAGGAGGTGTGGCGGCCGCGGCCGGTGACGGCGTTGACGTTTCCGGTGGCACGCTCGGCGCCGGTGAGTGCGTTGACCAGCGTGGACTTGCCGACTCCCGAGTGCCCGATGACCACCGAGACCTTGGACGCGAGCATCTCGCGCAGTTCCTCCACCGGGGTGCCGGCCAAGCGGGCCGAGAGCCCGTCGGCGCTGCGCGCGTCGATGCCAGTGGCGTCCTGGGCGGTGGTGCGGGAAATGACGATGTCCATGTCCAGGTGCCGGTAGTTGTCCAGCAGCTCGGTCGGATCCTTGACATCGGCCTTCGTCACGCACAGCAGCGGACGGATGCCCGCGTCGAAGGCAGCGACGATGGCGCGGTCGATGAACCCAGTGCGCGGCTCGGGGTTCGCCGCCGCGACGACGATCACCAACTGGTCGACATTCGCCACCACCACGCGCTCCACCGGATCGGTATCGTCCGCACTGCGGCGCAGCAGCGTACTGCGGTCCTGGATGCGCACCAGCCGGGCGAGGGTGTCCGGCTCCCCGGAGGTATCGCCAACCAGCGAAACGAAGTCGCCGGGGACCACGGGGGAGCGGCGCAGCTCGCGGGCACGGGCGGCAATGACGATCCGCTCCTCGGGGGTGTCCTCGTCGAGGATGGCCGTATAGCGGCCGCGGTCCACGGTGATGATGCGCCCGGTCAGGGCGTCCTCGTAGGCAGGCCGGTCCTTGGTGCGCGGGCGGGTGCCCTTCTTGTTCGGCCGAACCCGGACATCGGATTCGTCCCAGTCGCGTGCGTTCCGTGCCATCGTGCTAGCCTCGTGCCTTTTTGGTTCCGCCGGTGGCGGCAAGTTCTTCCCAGAGCCGGGCGAATTCCGGCATGGTCTTTGCTGTTGTTGCTATGTCCTCCACGGCGATGCCGGGCACCGCCAAGCCGACGATGGCACCTGCCGTGGCCATGCGGTGGTCGGCGTAGGAATGGAAGGTTCCGGCCTTCAACGGCCGCGGGCGGATGATCAGCCCGTCCGCCGTCTCCTCGACATCCCCGCCGAGGGCGTTGAGCTCAGCCGCCAGAGCGGCAAGCCGGTCGGTCTCGTGCCCCCGGAGGTGCGCAATGCCGGTGAGCCGCGACTCTCCCGTGGCCAGCGCGCACAACGCGGCAAGCGTCGGGGCCAGCTCGGACGATTCATCCTGCTCGATGCCGCGGATCTGGGCGCCGCCGGTCACCCGCAGCACCGAGTCTTCACCCAGCTCCACGTCGGCGCCCATGCGCGCGAGGATGCCGCGCCAGGCGTCGCCGACCTGTGTGGTCTCGCGCGGCCAATGCGGAATGCGGATCGTTCCGCCGGTGGCCAGAGCCGCTGCAAGGAACGGGCCGGCGTTGGACAGGTCGGGCTCCATGGCCAGATCGAAGGCGCGGATCGGGCCCGGGGAGACGAACCAGCGTCCCTCGGTACCGTCGTCGACCCGAACACCAAGTTCGCGCAACGTCGCAACGGTCATCCTGATGTGATCCGGGCTCGGGACCTTGTCCCCGGTGCTGATGATTTCCAGTCCGCTGAGTGTGCGTGCGCCAATGAGCAGTAAGGCGCTGATGAACTGCGAGGATTCGGTGGAATCCAGCTCGATGCGGCCGCCGGCAAGGGCACCGGTGCCGGTGAGCGTAAACGGCAGCTGCCCCGGTTCTCCGGACTCGTGCAATGCCACGCCAAGGTCTTTGAGCGCATCGATGACCGGGCGCATCGGGCGCAACCGTGCGTGTAGGTCGCCATCGAATGAAACGATCCCGTTCGCCAACGCGGCCAGCGGCGGCACGAAGCGCATGACCGTTCCGGCCAGGCCGCAGTCGATGGCCACCTCGCCCAGGTCCCTGGACTGATCGATGGGTTCGACCAGCAGGTCCACCCCGTGTTCCCCGATGACCGATTCAATCCGGGCCCCCAGTGCCCGCAACGCCTCGACCATCAGGTCGGCGTCGCGGGAAACCAGCGCATTACGCACCCGGCACGGCCCGTCGGCCATGGCCGCGAGCAACAGGTAGCGGTTGGTCAGGGATTTGGAAGCGGGTACCACTACGGTGGCGTCCACCGGTCCTGTGGGATGCGGTGCATCCCACAGGGGAAGGACGGTAGTGCTGTGGGGCATTATTTCTTGATCACCTTTTGCGCTGTCTTAACTGCTTCGTCGGCGCTTTTGCGCAATTGGCGGCCGGCGTCCTTGCCCAGGTGCTGTGTGCGCCAGGCCAGGGACGGTTTCCCGGCCGTATCGGCTGCGGCAAGAAGTACGGCGCCGACCAGCGAAAGGTTCTTTAGCAGCGATGAGCTGCGGTCCTTGAATCCGGTCTGGGCCGCTGAATCGGAGACCGCGGTCACTGCGGAGGTTCCCACCAGGAGTAGCGCAGCGGTTCGGGGGGCTTTGCCAAGGGCCAGCAGTATTCCGGCCCCGACCTGCACTCCGCCGATGATGCGGGCCATCAGCACGGGGTGCTCGGCTGCGGTGCTCGCCTGCGGCACTAGCGAGCTGACGCGACGCAGGTTCGGTTCGAGGCTGCGTGAGGTTTCCAGGGGTTTACGCAGGCGCTCGAGGCCGGCATAAACGAAGCTTGATGCGAGAAGCGGACGTGCAATCAACCGGATTAGGGACATGCGAACCTCCAAGAAGAATTCAGACTGGTCGAGACAACTCATCCTAGTCTCGCAGAAATCCCTGCCGGTGCCCGGTTCGACGCGGAATACATCGCCAGCCCGGGGCGTTGACACAATCAGCCGTGGCAATTGGGCCTGCGGAAGTAGTCCGGGGAGCCGTGGCATCGGGCAGGGCAGGAGGGACATGGGCTATGACCATATTAACGGCGTGGAAATCGATGATTCCGAGCAATCTGTCCGGCGTAGACTGGGCCGTAATGACCGAGAGCAAAGAGAGCACCGAGATCGTTCCGGTTGCCGACGAGACCGATGATCAGCGTCGCGAGCGCTTCGAGCGTGATGCGTTGCAATACGTTGACCAGTTGTATTCGGCCGCCATGCGCATGGCGCGCAATCCGGCCGATGCCGAGGACTTGGTGCAGGAGGCCTATACGAAGGCCTATTCCGCTTTCCACCAGTACAAGCCCGGCACGAACCTGAAGGCGTGGCTGTACAGGATCCTGACGAACACCTACATCAACCTCTACCGGAAGCGGCAGCGCGAACCTTTACGCACGAACACCGATCAGGTGGAGGACTGGCAGATGGCGCAGGCTGCCGAGCATTCCCCGATGGGGCTGCGCTCGGCCGAGGCCGAGGCCTTGGATCATCTGCCCGATTCCGACGTAAAGAACGCATTGCAGGCCATCCCCGAGGAGTTCCGCCTGGCTGTGTACTTTGTCGATGTCGAAGGATTCGCTTATAAGGAAGTGGCCGAGATCCTGGGTATTCCCATCGGAACGGTGATGTCCCGGCTGCACCGCGGTCGTAAGCAATTGCGTGAACTCCTCTCCGACTACGCGGCAGACCGCGGCGTTGGAAATGCCAAGAGTGAACGGGCAGAAGCGCCCGGTCAGGAGAAGAAATAATGGGTGACTGCCAATCGCTGGGCGACTGCGACGACAAGCGCATCGTACGGCTCTATGAGTATCTGGATGGTGCCTTGACGGTTCAGGACTTGAAGGACGTCAGGGAACACCTTGAGCACTGTTCGGAATGCACCGAGGAATACGATTTGGAGTGCATTATCCGTACTGTGGTGAAGCGTAGCTGCCAAGAAATCGCGCCAGCTGCCTTGAAGTCCAAGATCATCTCGCGGATCAGTGAGATTCGAGTGGAAATCGGTCACGCGTAGCGGTCACCGCAGTCGTTGAAGTCCGGCCCCGGGTTCATGAGAATCTGGGGCCGAACTCTTCAAGTGGGACGATCTTCCTTTTATTCGAACATGCACACCCTAACCACCGCGTCCACCCGCCCTCGTGCCCCTGTGAATAACCCGACAAGCCATGCCTGAACTGATCTTTCAGTGAATCATTGACATGCACAGAGGCGTTTGGGAGTCCTTCAAAATGCCGGTATGTCATCGCATGCTAGTTCCATGCTCGATACGGGAAAAACCCAGGAATCGAACCGGACGTACCGCTCCGAGGCGGACCCCGGAACCACACCTCGGAGCCCCGGGCGCGCCCGCCTCACCGCATTCACCGCCGCCTTGGCCACCCTGACCCAAGGAGGCGCCGAACGCGAACTCATCGAGCTGATCACCAAAACCGAACAGGCCAAGGCAGCCCTGGCAGCCCTCGAAGCCCGCACAGCCACCGCCCTGGACACCGCCGCCGCACCCGCCACGCACAAGCCGGGATCAAGAAAAAGGTCCAGGGCCGCGGCGTCGGCACCGAAATCGCCCTGGCTCGCCACGAGGCGCCGGCCGAGGGACGTAGACACCTCACCTGCTCACGCATCCTCACCGATGACCTGCCAGCCACCATGTACCGCTTCAGCCGCGGACGTATCACCGAGGGTCAGGCCATGGCCATCGCCCACCACGTGCGCAAACTTACCCTGTCGCCCGCGCGGAAGTTGACGAGCGACTGAACGAACAGCCCGATCTGTTCACGCGGCGAGGGAGCCAAGGCCTTGGGCAACCGGGTCCGGGTCCTGGCCCAGGAACTGGACCCCCGGGACATGCTCGAAAAGGCAGAGGGCGCCCGCTCCAAGCGCTACCTGGCCATCTACCCGGCGGCCAACGCGATGATGAAGCTCACCGGAATGATCCCGGTGGAGGCGGGCCTGCTGATCAACCAGGTTCTGGATGACCTCGCCGATTCCCTCACCACCACCGGGGCCGCCCAAGGCCGCACCCGCACCCAGTTACGCACCGACGAATGCTGCTCCCTGCTCACCGGAACTCGAACCACCGTCCCGCGGGTGGAAATCACGCTGGTCATGAGCGAACGCACCCTCTTCCGCGGAAGCCGCGAACCGGCGCACCTCACCGGCTACGGCACGGTTCCGGCGGACTGGGCCAGGGCCCTGATCCACGGACCGGATACCAGCACCGGGGACCCGGGGGCCGAGCGCTGGATCCGATGTCTCTACACCGCACCCGGCTCCGGGGAACTGATCGGCATGGACTCCACACGCCGGCTCTTCCCGGCCGGTTTGACCCGCTTCATCAAGATCCGCGACCGGTACTGCCGCACACCGGGCTGCGACGCCCGGATCCAGGACATCGACCACGTGTTCGGCTGGGTCCTGGGTGGACTGACTACAGCGAAAAACGGGAGGGGTTGTTGCAAGGGCTGCAACCTGGACAAGGAGATCCCCGACTGGTCCGCGACCGCGGTGCCCGGGGAACGACATGCGGTGGAGATAACCACTCCGACCGGGATGACATACCGCTCCACAGCGCCACCACCGCCGGGCGCCGGAATGTAACCCAAATACTACCGAGGCCGCTCCTTGGTTCCTTGCGGAACTTTGAGCCGGCGTTCGAGCTGATCATAATGGGGCATGCGAATGCCGGCCCCGGTTCCATCTGGAACCGGGGCCGGCATGATGTGCATGGGGATGCTTAGGTGTTGGGGCGCTTACCGTGGTTGGCTCCGCCGCGCTTGCGGTCCTTGCGCTTGCGTGATCGCTTGCTCATGGTTGCTCCTTTTCATGGATGCCTTTTAGGTCGGATCCAGTCTCGCACAGGAGCACATGTGATTCCTAACACGTCAGTCGTGTGGCGTCGTGTCGTGAGCGGCCCGTCATCAGGGACGTGGTTCGGGCAGGCCCAACCAGGAATACCAGCCGCGGTGCAGAACAAGCCAAGCCATGAGCCCGTATCCGGCCTGGCCCGGCAAGCCGCCGTTGGCTGCGAGGTCAGTTCGCCATTGGGCATGATTAAGCAGGGGAGTGAACGTATCGACGTAGTGGTGGTGCCTGCGTGTGGCGACATCCGCGAAAACGGTGGAGAGCTCACCCAGGCGGCGGTTGCGCTCATCGTCCAATCCGGGAGCGGGGCCAACAACGATGGCCTTGATGCTCATCTGAGAAGCGGAATCGAGGATGTTTGCCAGGTTCAGCCTGCTGCGAGCGGTGGAAAGCCCTAGGTCAAGGTCGCGGTCCGACAATGCGACAACGAGACGGTTTTCGCAGTTATCTCCGAAACGCCGGGATGCCTCATCGAACCACCGCGAGGCAAGAGCCTCGGAACCTTCTCCCGGAGCGGCCAACGAATAACTCTCGAAGCGGGTCTCGTCGCTGGTTGTCCGGGCCAAAACACGGCCGTACCAGCCAAGAGCCCGCGGGTCGCCATGGCCGGCGAGTAGTTCGTCGCCAATGGCGGTAAGGCGGATGGTGCGGTGTTCCACAAATGACCTTTCTAGGGGTTCTACGCCCACCTTAGCAGTCAGCCAAGTGAGGAAGGGACGGAACACATTGTGTTCCGTCCCTTCCGTCACGCGTTTATTCGTCTTGCTGTGGTACCCGGCGCTTAGCGCTGGAAAGCCTGCTGCAGCAGGATGGACTGCTCAACCTCATGTCGCTTGTGCGTACCGGTGGAGGTGGCTGCAGAGGCCGGGCGCGAGGCGACCCGTACGGTGCGGTCCAGTTCCGGAAGCAGATTCAGCGCAATGAACGGCCACGGGCCCTGGTTCTCGGGCTCGTCCTGTGCCCAAACGATTTCCGCGTTCGGATACTTGGCCAGCTCGGCGCGGATCTCCTCGAGGGGCAGCGGGTAAAGCTGCTCGACACGGATGATAGCGGTCTTCGTGTCATTGGCCTTCGTCCGGGCCGCGGCCAGGTCGTAATACAGGCGGCCAGAGACCAGAAGCACTCGATCGACATCGGCCGGGTTCAGGTTACCCTGATCGGCGATGACCGACTGGAACGTGCCCTGCGTGAAATCCTCGACCGACGAAGCGGCGGCCTTAAGGCGCAGCAGCTGCTTCGGGGTGAAGATGACCAAGGGCTTGCGCGGACGGGCATAGGCCTGGCGACGCAGCAGGTGGAAGTGGTTCGCTCCCGTGGACGGGTTGGCAACGACCATGTTTTCCTCGGCGCACATCTGCAGGAAGCGTTCGATGCGTGCGGAGGAGTGGTCCGGGCCCTGGCCCTCGTATCCGTGCGGCAGCATGAGCACCAGCGAGGAACGCTGGCCCCACTTCTGCTCGGCGGAGGAGAGGAACTCGTCGATGACCGTCTGGGCGCCGTTGACGAAGTCGCCGAACTGGGCCTCCCAGAGCACCAGGGCGTCCGGACGCTCGACCGAGTAGCCGTATTCGAAGCCCATGGCCGCGTATTCGGACAGCAGGGAATCGTAGATCCACAGTTTTGCCTGGTCGTCGGACAGGTGCAGCAGAGGGGTCCACTCTTCGCCGTTGAGGCGGTCGTGGAAGACCGCATGGCGCTGCACGAAGGTACCACGGCGCGAATCCTGGCCGGCAAGCCGGACCGGCACGCCTTCCATGGACAACGAACCAAAGGCGGCCAGCTCGGCGAAGCCCCAGTCGATGCCGCCTTCGCGGGACATCTTCTCGCGGCGTTCCAGCAGGACCTTGAGCTTCGGGTGGACGGTGAAGTCCTCCGGGACGGCCAAGTGTGCTGCTCCGATGTGGGCCAGCGTCGCCGGGGAGATCGCCGTGGGGTTCTCCGTCGGCAGCGCAGCCTCGTCGTTACGCTGTGCGGTGGGCAGTTCCAGGTCGTGCACCGAGGTGGCGCCGGTGGGAATGACCGGGATGGGCGAGGTCTGTGCGGCGTGGGTCTCGGCGAAGACCCGCTCCAGGCGTTCCTGGTAGTCGCGCAGAGCCTGGTCGGCTTCGTCCTGCGTGATGTCGCCGCGGCCAACCAGGGCCTCGGTGTACAGCTTGCGGGTGGAGCGCTTGGCCTCGATCAGGTTGTACATCATCGGCTGGGTCATTGAGGGATCGTCGCCCTCGTTGTGGCCGCGTCGACGGTAGCAAACCATGTCGATGACGACGTCCTTGTTGAACAGCTGGCGGTATTTGAACGCGAGCTGGGCAATGCGGACGACGGACTCGGGGTCATCGCCGTTGACGTGGAAGACCGGCGCCTGGACCATCTTCGCGACGTCGGTGGAGTACACCGAGGATCGCGAATTGGACGGCGAGGTGGTGAATCCGACCTGGTTGTTCACGACAACGTGGATGGTGCCGCCGGTGCGGTAGCCCTCCAGCTGCGAGAGGGTCAGGGTTTCGGCTACGACGCCTTGGCCGGCGAATGCGGCATCACCGTGTACCAGGATCGGCAGCACGTTGAAGTTGCCTTCGCCCTGGTCCATGCGGTCCTGCTTGGCGCGCACGATGCCCTCGAGGACCGAGTCGACGGCCTCCAAGTGCGACGGGTTGGCGGCCAGGTAGACCTTGGTCTGGTTGCCCTGGTCCGAGGTGAATTCACCCTCGGTGCCCAGGTGGTACTTCACGTCGCCCGATCCCTGGACGGAACCGGGGATCTGGGTGCCTTCGAATTCGCGGAAGACCTGTGCATAGGTCTTGCCGGCGATGTTGGTCAGCACGTTCAGGCGGCCGCGGTGGGCCATGCCGATGGCAACCTCGTCCATGCCCTGGTCGGCAGCGTCGGAGATGATGCCGTCGAGCAGCGGAATCAGCGATTCTCCGCCCTCGAGGGAGAAGCGCTTCTGGCCGACGAACTTGGTCTGCAGGAAGGTCTCGAAGGCCTCCGCGGAGTTCAGTTTCGACAGGATGCGCAGCTGCTCTTCGCGGGTCGGCTTGGAGTACTTGTGCTCCAGCTCGTCCTGGAACCAGTGGCGCTCGACCGGGTCCTGGATATGCATGTATTCGATGCCGGTGGTGCGGCAATAGGCATCGCGAAGCACACCGAGGATATCGCGCAGCAACAGGCGGTCCTTGCCGCCGAAACCGCCGGTGACCCACTCGCGGTCCAGGTCCCACAGCGTCAGGCCGTAGGTCTGGATGTCAAGGTCCGGGTGGCGTCGCTGGACGTATTCCAGCGGGTTGGTGTCGGCCATGAGGTGGCCGCGCACGCGGTAGGAGTGGATCATCTGCTGGATCCGGGCGATCTTGTTGATCTGCAGGTCGATGTCGACCTGGTTGTCGACGGACCAGCGCACCGGTTCGTACGGGATCCGCAGCGCTTCGAAGATCTCGTCGTAGAAGCCCTGCTCGCCGAGCAGCAGGGACTCGATCAGGCGCAGGAACTCGCCCGAACCGGCACCCTGGATGACGCGGTGGTCATAGGTGGAGGTCAGCGTGATGACCTTGCCGATGCCCTGCAGGGCGACGGTCTTCGGGCTGGCGCCGCGGAATTCGGCCGGGTACTCCAGCGCGCCGACGCCCACGATGGTGGCCTGGCCCTTGGACAGGCGCGGCACCGAGTGCACCGTGCCGATGCCACCAGGGTTGGTCAGCGAAACCGTGGTGCCGGCGTAGTCGTCGGCCGTCAGCTTATTGTTGCGGGCGCGCTTGATCAGTTCCTCGTAGGTGTTCCAGAACTCGGAGAAGGAGAGCGTCTCTGCCTTCTTGATATTCGGAACGGCCAGCATGCGGCTGCCATCGGGCTTTGGCATATCGATCGCGATGCCGAAGTTCACGTTGGCTGGCTGGACGGCCATGGGCTTGCCGTCGATTTCCTCGAACGTGACGTTCTGCGAGGGGAAGAGCTTCAGCGCACGGATCACGGCGAAGCCGATGATGTGGGTGAAGGAGACCTTGCCGCCGCGGGCGCGGGCCAGGTGGTTGTTGATGACCACGCGGTTGTCGATCAGTGCCTTGGCCGGAACGGCGCGGACGGTGGTGGCTGTCGGAACCGTGAGGCTGGCTTCCATGTTGGTAACGATGGCCTTGGCCGGACCGCGCAGCGGGGTCTTCTTGGACTCGCCCGCGGTGGCGTTGACGGCCGCGCTCTTGGGCAGCTGTGCCGGAATGGCCTGGGCCTTGGTGATGGGCGCCGGGTTTGCCGGTGCCTTTGCGGCTATCGGGGCGGCCGGAAACGCCGGGGTTTCTGCCGGGCGTGCCGAGGTGGCGGCATTGGCGGCGCGAGGGGCTCCGGTGACCGGAGCGGCGGGTGCCGGTGCGACAGGTGCGGCGGGAGCGGCAGCTGCGGGTGCGCCGTCGAGGGATTCGAAGATCTCCCACCACTTCTTGTCTACTGAATTCTTGTCCTTGAGGAACTGCTGGTACAGCTCATCGACGAGCCATTCGTTCCCACCAAACTCTTCGGTCAGTCGGTGGTGCGATTGATCTGGCACGGTTTTACGCCTCTTCCCTGATTGCCGATTTGTCTTCCATGGTCCTGCGTCGCGATGGGGTGTGCGCAGACGCGGGCATGGTCCTAGACCTGCCGTCCAGTCTAGTGACTAACCGGGCCCCGGTGTTAATTTATGCGGCGCGCATCACAATTGAAATTAGTCAGGGGTTCCCGATCCGGGACCCGTAGGCAGCGCAGTGCCCTGCCGGGGGTGCCTGTGCAGGTCATCCGGAGGACACCATCAAAGTGTTCCGATAGACTGTGATCCTTATGGACAGTCACTCTCGGTGCCGGCCAGCCGCGTCACAGCGCAGCGCCGGCAAATCACGTCTCTGCTTGCCCAGCTCATCCGCTTCCGCCTTGGAGCCTTCCAGATCAGGTCATCCCCGATGCCGTCAGCTTTCGAAGTCCAGGCCGTCGCGCATGCCCTACCCCGTTGCACCGGGGGTGGGACGCTAAATGGAATGGCTCCTACTCCTACTCGGCCTGCTGCTGATTCTCGGCACCGGCTTCTTCGTCGCAGTCGAATTCTCACTTGTTGCACTGGACCAATCCACCGTGCAACGTGCGGTGGACGAGGGTGATGCGAAGTCCGCCGCCCTGCTGCGCTGCCTCAAATCGCTATCCACCCAGCTTTCCTCATGCCAGCTGGGCATCACCCTGACTACCTTGTTGACCGGCTATGTAATCGAACCGTCCGTCGGAAAACTGCTGCAGGTACCGCTACGGGCGCTGGGGCTGGGTGACAGCGCCGTACCGGTCAGCCTGATCGTCGCGATGCTGTTGGCCACCCTGCTTTCAATGGTCATCGGCGAACTGGTGCCCAAGAACCTGGCCATTGCCAAGGCCTTCGAGATCGGGCGCGCCGTCGCCGGACCCCAACTGATCTTCACCGCCGTGTTCAGGCCCGCGATCGTCGTGCTGAACGGCTTTTCCAACAAGGTGCTTCACCTGTTCGGGCTGGAGGCCAAGGAGGAGATCTCCGGGGCCCGCAGCCCGGCCGAGCTTGCATCGCTGGTGCGCCGCTCCGCCGAAATGGGAACGCTCGATGCCGACACGGCAAATTTCGTGAACCGCACGCTGCGCTTCTCGGAGCGTTCGGCCGCCGATGTCATGACGCCGCGGATCAGGATGCAGACGGTACACAAGGACGCCTCGGTCAATGATGTCATCGAGCTGGCCCGACGCACCGGCTATTCACGCTTCCCCGTGGTCGATGACTCTGCCGACGACATCCAGGGCGTGTGCCATGTGAAAAAGGCCATCGGCATTCCCCGCGGCAAGCGTGACAGGCTGGTGGCCGCCAACATCCTTTCAGACATCATTTTCGTTCCCGAAACCGTCCATCTGGACACGTTGATCCAGGAGCTGCGCGAGGCGAACCTCCAAGTTGCCGTGGTCCTGGATGAATACGGGGGGACGGCCGGCATGGTCACGTTGGAGGACCTGATCGAGGAAATCGTCGGTGAGGTGTCCGACGAGCATGACCGGGCGCTGGTTGGCGTGTTGCAATCGGCGTCGGGCAATTGGACCTTCCCGGGCCTGCTGCGCCCCGACGAGCTGGTGGAAAAGGTGCCTGGGCTGCAGATCCCGGACGACGCCGCCTATGAAACGGTCGGCGGGTTCCTGATGTCCGAGCTGGGGCGCTTGCCCGAGGCCGGGGACCGGATCGAGATCCCTTCCGGGGTCCTCGTCGTTGAATCCCTTGATGGACGCCGCGTGGACCGGGTCCGCTACGAACCGACCCCCGAGCCGCAAGACTCCGAGCACGAGGGGGAGTCCAAGTGAACGACTTCATGGGACTCTTCTGGCTCGTCGTGCTCCTGCTCGGCAACGCCTTCTTCGTTGCTGCCGAATTCGCCGTGATGAGCGCCCGGCGCAGTCAGATCGAACCGTTGGCCGATGCCGGCAACAAGCGCGCCAAGACCGCGCTCAAGGCCATGGAATCCGTGTCGCTGATGCTGGCAGTCTGCCAGCTCGGCATCACCGTGTGTTCGCTGCTGATCCTGAATGTCGCCGAGCCGGCGATCCACCACCTGCTGGCGGCCCCGCTGCATCTGTTGGGTATGCCGGAGGCACTGGCCGGGAGCGTAGCTTTTGTGCTTGCCCTGCTGACCGTCACGTTCCTGCATGTGACCTTCGGTGAAATGGTGCCCAAGAACATCTCGGTCTCCCTGGCCGACAAGGCGGTCATGCTGTTGGCGACACCACTGTTGTGGCTGTCCAAGGCGGTGTATCCGGTAGTGGTGTCCCTGAACTGGATGGCCAACCGTTTCCTGCACCTGCTCGGCGTCCAGCCGAAGGACGAGGTCAACTCCAGCTTCACCCGCCAGGAGGTGGCCACCATTGTTGCCGAATCGACCCGCAGTGGGCTGGTCGAAGACGATAGCGGGCTGCTCTCCGGTGCCCTGGAATTTTCGCAGTACACCGCCGAAATGACCATGGTGCCGCTGGGGGAGCTAGTGACTCTGCCGCTGGGAACCACCGTGGCGCAATTCGAAAAGGCGGTCAGTCGAACCGGATTCTCACGCTTCGTGATGGAGGGACCGGACGGCACGCTGGCCGGTTACCTGCATATGAAGGACGTGATGAACCTTCCGGACTCTCGTTACCACGACCCGATTTCGGTCTCGAAATTGCGTGCGCTGGGCAATATGCGCGCCGCAGAGGAGATCGAGGACGCGTTGGTGGTCATGCAGCGCAACGGATCGCACCTCTCCCGGGTGATCAGCCCGGACGGGGTGACGCTCGGCGTGCTGTTCCTGGAAGATGTACTTGAACAGCTGGTCGGGGAGATCCGCGATGCGACGCAGTCCCAGGGGCTGCGTCGGCAGAACGAATCCGGTGATAATGAAAATGACTCGCATTTGAGTTAGAATGGAAGCAATGATTCGACAGCTTCCGAAGGGTCCGCAGATGGCCCGCTCCCTCCGCACCGTCGCAGCCCTGGCCGCACTGCTCCTGGTGAGTGGCTGCGGCGGCGGTGCCGTAGCATCCCCGCCCACCCCGGAAGCCGGGGTGGGCGGGATCCGCGTGGTGGCTTCCACCAGTGTGTATGCGGATGTGGCCCGGGCTGTCGGCGGTGACCGGGTCGATGCCACTGCGATCATCGACAAGACCTCCCAAGACCCGCACTCCTATGAGGCGACGGTCCGCGACAAACTCGCCGTCTCCAGGGCGGATCTGGTCATTGCCAATGGCGGTGGATACGACGTGTTCATCGACGCCTTGGCAGGGTCGCTGAAGCTCGCACCCGACACCATCATCTCGGTCGTGGGGCTCGATTCCGAGGCGCATGACACCCATGCGGAAGGATCCTCGGCTGAGGCCGCGTCCGGCCACGACCACGGGGGAGCCAATGAACACGTCTGGTATGACCCCCATGTCGTGGCCGAGCTTGCCGACACCCTGGCCGCGCGATTCTCCGCCCTGGAGCCGGAATTTTCAGAGCGCTTTGCCGCGAACGCCCGGAAATTCTCTGCGGGCACGGAAAAAATCGAGCGCCGGCTCGAAAACCTGACCGCCGGAGGCGGCTCGAAGAGCTTCGCGATGACCGAACCCGTCCCTTATTACCTGCTGACCGAGGCTGGCATGAAGGACGCCACCCCGGAGGGGCTGGGCGAGGCCATGGAATCTGGCGGAGACGTGCCACCGCTGCTGCTCAAGCGGCTCTCGGACGGACTGCGGTCAGGGGCCTACGACGTGTTTGCCTACAACTCGCAGACCTCCGGCCCGCAGACCGAGGCGGCGCGCAAGGTCGCTGAACAATATGGGGTCCCCATCTTGGACTTCACCGAAACGCTTCCCGCCGGCGACAGCTACCTGTCCTGGATGAACGACAACGTTAACCACTTGGAGGCCGCACTTGAACACTGAGACCAACCCGAGGCCCACAGTGGCGAAGACGGGCGTGGAACCGGTGGTGCGGCTGCGTAATGCGGGGCTTCGCTTTGGAGAACGCGTGCTCTGGTCCGGGCTCGACCTTGATATCGCACCCGGAGAATTCCTTGCGGTGCTCGGGCCCAACGGCTCGGGAAAGTCGTCCATGGTGAAGACCCTGCTGGGCCTGCAACCGCTGACCAGCGGCACGGTGGAAATCTGTGGCAAGCCGGTCACCCGCGGTTCACGGCTGGTCGGGTCCATCCCGCAGCAGCAGCATTTCGCCCCCGACACTCCGCTGCGTGCCAGGGACCTGGTCGCCTTGGGCATCGACGGACACAAATGGGGTCCACGCATCTTCCATAAGAAGCTGAACCGCAAGGTCGATGAGCTGCTCGAGCGGGTCGGGGCCACCAGCTACGCCGACCGTCCGGTAGGCGTGCTCTCCGGCGGCGAACAGCAGCGGCTACGCGCGGCCCAGGCCCTGAGCGATGATCCGCGGCTGCTCCTGTGCGACGAACCGCTGCTCTCGCTGGACCTGCACCATCAGCAGGCAGTGTCCTCGCTGATTCACTCCGAGGCCTGCGACAAGGGTGCCGCCGTCGTCTTCATCACCCATGAGATCAATCCGATTCTGCAATATGTGGACCGCGTGTTGTACCTGGCCGGAGGCCGATTCCACATCGGTGCTCCGAGCGAAGTCATGACCTCCAAGGTGCTCTCCGAGCTTTACCAGTCACCCATTGAGGTCTTCGAGTCCCACGGTCGCATTGTGGTCGTCGGGATGCCTGATGCCGTCACCCACCAGCACCCGGTCGAAGGGGAATAAGTCCAGTGGACTTCAACGAAATCCTGAAAACCGTCTTCAGTTTCGAGGACTACGCTGAACTGCTGCCGCTGGTGGTCAATTCGTTGCTGGCCGGTGCCCTGCTGGGGCTGGTCGGTGGGCTGGTCGGCGTGTTCGTGATGATGCGCGACATGGCCTTCGCCGTGCACGGCATCGCCGAACTCAGTTTTGCCGGTGCCGCCTTCGCGCTGCTGATCGGCGCCAACGTGGTTGTCGGTTCCCTAGTGGGTTCCATTGCCGCATCGCTGGTGCTGGGACTGATGGGTGCGGCGGCCAAGGACCGTAACTCGATCATCGGGGTACTCATGCCCTTCGGCCTGGGCCTGGGCATCCTGTTCCTCGCACTCTACGAGGGCCGCAGCGCGAATAAGTTCGGCTTGCTGACCGGTCAGATCGTTGCCGTGGACCAGGTCCAGCTCGGACTGTTGGCCCTATGCGCCGTGGTGGTGATCGTCGGGCTGGTCGCCATCTGGCGGCCGCTGATGTTCGTTTCTGTCGACCCGCAGGTGGCAGCGGCCCGAGGCGTGCCCGCGGCCAAGCTGTCCGTGGCGTTCATGCTGCTCCTGGGCCTGGCAGTCGCCCTGTCGATCCAGATCGTCGGTGCGCTGCTGGTGCTTTCGCTGCTGATCACTCCCGCCGCCGCTGCCGTCCGAGTGACGGCTCGCCCGGCGCTGACCATCGTGCTCTCGGTGGTCTTTGCGATGGTTTCGGTCGTTGGTGGCATTCTGCTGGCCTTGGCCGGACGGTTGCCGATCAGTCCCTACGTGACGACGATTTCGTTCCTGATCTACGTGGTCTGCCGGGTGATCGCTTGGCGCCGGGAGGTGGCCGGCAGGCGTGAAAAGCAGCCCGCCGCGCTTCCGGTCGCGGTGTAGCGTAGCCGGGACCAAGGGCAGTGCCGTTGTCGTAGTTGCACCCAGCCACACCGGGTGCATTCCTCGCCTGACATGTGGTTTACCCGTTCGGGCATAGGCTCGTCCACAAGGATTCGCCGTACAAAAATACCCGCCGTTGCCATGGCCAGCTTGCTGGTAATGGTGGGAGCGGAAGTCGTCGCCCTGTGCAACACTCTGGGCACACGCAAGGGCCGGCTGCAGCAGTACCGCGGTGGCAAGTGCAAGACCGTTCAAACGGTGTCCCCGAAAAGGGGAAATGCGGCCAATCAACCGGGTGGCTCACGACGCCCACGGAGCTAGCCACCGCTACGGTGAAGTATCGGGCCATATACCTGCCACGGCCATTGAAAAGACCTGAACATGCCCATCGGCCACGATCAGGCAGGTGAATCCCAAACAATACACCGGATACATCCAGGCCTCCTGCGACGAGATGAAGGCGCATTATCCGAACCAGGTAATTGTCTATGGACACCGGGAAACCATGGGGTGCACCATTCTTCGAAGCAGTGCCCGCTTTCCCCTTTTCGGATTGAAATGCCGCCTAACTATCCGCGGGCTCCGGCATGAAGTTCGTTGTACTCCATGAAGGTGCACATATCAGGACCTTCAAAGTCAGCGCCAAGAAGCATGGAAGAGGTTACATCAACAAGGGCGAGCGCCGGCTGGACAAGGTCTACCGGACGCGTAGCGGACAAGGCATCGAGCATCTTGCCGACCCCATGGCGTGGGCCATGGGCGGGGGAGAGGCTATAGCCAGAGTTGTTCCGGAGTCCGAGGAACGACAGCGAAGCGGGTCCTTGCGGGGAAAATGCATTAGCAGTATTGCGGCCCGGCGAACGGGGTACTCACTGGAACCTGACGTTCAAATTCCCGGGTCGCCACCTTCCCAGCGCTAGTGAGCCGCCATGCAGCCGGCCTGTCGGCAGCGGACGGGACCGCACTACTTACGATACGGCGTAGGGCCGGCCAACGGGTCGGTTCAGCCAACGACTATGCTGCACCGGCGGCTGCCGTGGCCGTGCAGGCTGGGCACAAACCGTAGATCTCCACCGTGTGCGAGGGATCGGAGAACCCGTTTTCCCGGGCCACTCGCGTCGCCCAGGCCTCAACCGCCGGAGCCTCGATCTCGACGGCCTTGCCGCACTTGCGGCAGACCAGGTGGTGGTGGTGGTGCTCGGCCCGGCACTGGCGGTACATCGCCTCACCCTCCAGGCCACGCAAGACGTCGACCAGGCCGTCTTCGGCGAGGGACTGGAGCAGCCGGTAGACGGTTGCCAGCGAGACCTTCGCTCCGTCGTCCATCAACCAGCGGTGCAGTTCCTGGGCACTGACGAAATCATCGACCATGCCCAGCGCGGCTGTCACTGCCAAACGCTGTTTAGTGACACGCTGTTCGCTGCCACGACGTTCGGGAGCCGGTGTGCTCATCGGTGCGATACTCCTTGGAACGGGGCGGGATTGCCTGGGCTGGTGCGGGGACGGAGCCGGGGACAAACCCGGTTGCCGCTGCCTCCAGCCTACCAGCGGGCCATGTGGGAACCGGGTTGCGACGGTAGCCCCAGGCCGTGCCCGCCAGTACGCTGATGCCATGAACATCACGAAATTTGGGCATGCCTGCGTTCGCATCGAACAGGCCGGCAGGGTATTGGTGATCGATCCCGGGAGCTGGAGCGATGCGGCTGCGGCGCTTGCCGACGTTGAGGCCATCCTCATCACCCACGAACACGCCGACCACCTGGACCGGGAAACCGTGCTGCCCCTGCTTGCAGCCACCCCGGACATGGCGCTGTACGCGCCGGCAGGACTTGCCGCTACGCTGCGATCCGCCGAGCCGCGGGCCGCGGAACGGATCATTGACGTGGTTCCCGGCACAGAACTTCGGGTGGCGGGCCTGTCGGTACGGACCTATGGCGGACAGCACGCGGTGATTCACGGGCTGCTGCCGGTGGTTGACAACATCGGCTACCTGATCGATGGCAAGCTCTTCCACCCCGGCGACAGTTTCGTGGTGCCCGACGGCGTTGCCCCGACGACACTGTTGATCCCGCTGCATGCGCCTTGGGCCGACGTCGGATCGACCATCGACTACCTGATTGCCATGCGCGCCGCACTGGTGTTGCCGATTCACGACGCGCTGCTCAATGAGCGCGGGCTGGCGTTGGTGTCAGGGCTCCTGGAACGCTTCGGCCAGCGCTATGGCAGCCGGTTCGAGACCTGGTCAACAGGAGACAACCGCGAGATCTAGTGCCCGCCCCAGACCCCGGTTTCGAGAAAGGCGTCGATGACTCCGGTGTAGGGTGCCGGATCGATGCCACCGGCGGCGAGCCATGAGTCTTGGCCGTAGGTATCGGCGTAGCGTTCGGATCCGTCGCAGATCAGCGAGACGACCGAGCCGGTGCGGCCCTCGGCGCGCATCGAGGCGATCAGCTGCCAGGTCAGCCACAGGTTGGTTCCGGTCGATGGGCCAGCGCCGAGCCCGGCCCATTCCTGCAGATGGCGCATGGCTGCCACTGCGGCACCGTCGGGCACCGTGTGGATGGCGTCGATTACCGAGGGGATGAAGCTGGGTTCCGGCCGGGCCCGGCCGATGCCCTCAATGCGGCTCGCGCGACCGGACACGGCGCGCGGATCGCCTCCGTCCGCCCAAGCATGCCAGGCGGTGGCGAAGACCGAGCCTTCGGGGTCCGCGACCGCCAGCCGGGCATCGAGGCGGTGGTAGCGCAGGTAGCGCCCGATGGTCGCCGAGGTACCGCCGGTGCCGGCGCCCACGATAACCCAGGCCGGGACCGGATGCTCCTCCATGCGCAGCTGCTCGAAGATCGATTCGGCGATGTTGTTGTTACCGCGCCAGTCCGTGGCACGCTCGGCGTAGGTGAACTGGTCCATGTAGTGTCCGTTGGTTTCGGATGCCAGCCGTTCGGCCTCCGCATAGACGGCGGACGGATCCGAGACCAGGTGGCAGCGGCCTCCGAAGCCCTCGATCAGTTTGATTTTTTCGGGGCTGGTGGTGGCCGCCATGACGGCGATGAACGGCAGGCCCAGCAGCCGGGCGTAATACGCCTCGGAGACCGCGGTGGAGCCTGAAGAGGCCTCCACGATCGTGGTCCCCCCGGTGATCCAACCGTTGACCAGTCCGTAAAGGAAGAGCGAGCGGGCCAGCCGGTGCTTCAGGCTTCCGGTCAGGTGTGTCGACTCGTCCTTGAGATAGAGGTCGATGCCCCAATGCGCGGGTAGCGGGAGACGGTGCAGGTGGGTGTCGGCGGAGCGGGCGTTGTCGGCGTCGATCAAGCGCACCGCACGGTCGACCCAGGCCCGGGTCGCTGTATTTGAAGCTGAAATGTTGTCCACCCCCACCACACTAGTCGCGCCCGGGGGTCCCTTCAGCCAGCGCCGGGCGGCGTGGTGCACAATGGGTGGCAAGCGGATCACCCGGCATGAGGGAGAAACTGATAATGAAGCAGGACCAACTGATCGGGGCCGGGGAACTGGCCCGGCTGCTCGAAACACCGGCCCGCATCGTGCTGCTGGACGTGCGCTGGGCGCTCGGGGATCCGAACGGGTTCGAGCACTATGTGGCCGGGCACCTGCCCGGTGCCGTGTTCGTGGACCTGGACACGGAGCTCGCCGGATGCGCATCAGCGGCTGCCGGGAGGCATCCGCTGCCCGATCCCGGGGACTTCGGTCGGGCCGTGGCCCGGTGGGGCATCGGCTGCGGTGACGTGGTGGTGGCCTACGACGATTGGGGTTCGATGGCTGCGGCCAGGGCCTGGTGGCTCTTGCGCCATGCCGGGATCATCGGGATACGGGTGCTCGATGGAGGACTCGGCGCCTGGAAACGCGCCGGCCTCCCGCTGGAGGCCGGCAAACCCGGGCCTGTTTCTCCGCCGGCTGACCCGGTGGACGTCGGATGGGGGCAGCTGCCGGTTCTGGATATCGAGGCTGCCGCTGCCTTCCCGGGACAGGGTGTGCTGCTCGACGCCCGGCCTGCGGAGCGCTTCAGGGGAGAGGCCGAGGTCCTTGACCCGCGCCCGGGGCACATCCCGGGGGCACGTAATGCGCCAGCCCTGGCCAACTTGGATGCCGAGGGGCGCTTCCTGCCGGCTGCCGTGCTGCGCGATCGCTACGCCGGGCTGGGCATCACCCCCGAAACCGGCCCGGTGGGCTCCTATTGCGGCTCCGGGATCACCGCGTCCCACCAGCTGTTGGCGCTGGGCATCGCCGGGATCCAGGGCGTGCTCTATCCCGGATCCTGGTCGCAGTATGCGGCTGACCCCGGGCGTCCGGCCGAGCTGGGCGATCCGGGCGGGCTGGCCAGTACCGGCACCAAGGCGTAGGTTCGAATCATGATTGGTCGACCCGTCCCGCCGCCGCGCGGTTCCCAGCCCCGTTCCTCCCGACCCTCGAGCGTCGGGGCCATGGGCATTGCCGAACCCGGGGGGCCGCTGGTTCCGCTGCGCGTCGAGCGCCGGGCGGCCGGGCCCCGCGATGTGCTGATCGACATCGAATTCTGCGGCTTGTGCCATTCGGATGTACATGCCGGTCGCGGGGAGTGGGGAGCGCGGACGCTGCCGCTGGTGCCAGGGCATGAGATAGTCGGCATCGTGCGGACCGTCGGGCCGGAGGCCGACGATTTCCGGGTGGGGGACCGCGTGGGCGTGGGGTGCCTCGTGGATTCCTGTCGCGACTGCGAACAATGCGATGCGGGGCTGGAGCAGTTCTGCGGCGCATCGGTGGGGACCTACGGGGCCCGGAATACGCGCACCGGCGAGTATACCCAGGGCGGCTATGCCAGTTCCATCGTGGTCGATTGCGCCTACGTACTGCGGATTCCGGACGGGCTTGACCCGGCTGCCGCCGCCCCGCTGCTCTGCGCCGGGATCACCACCTATTCGCCGATGCGCCACTACGGAGTGGCGGCGGGGGACCGGATCGGCGTATTGGGCCTGGGCGGGCTGGGGCACACGGCGGTGAAGATCGGGGCCGCGATGGGCGCCGATGTCACGGTGTTCACCTCCAAGGAATCCAAGCGGGCAGCCGCCTTGGAGCTGGGAGCCGCGAGGGTGGTGGTGACCGGCGACCAGGAAGCCATGGCCGAGGCATCTGACACGCTGTCGCTGCTCATCGATACCGTGGCGGCGCCGCACGACCTGGGTCCCTTCCTGGCCACGCTGCGCAGGGACGGGGCGCTGATCCAGCTGGGCCTTCCCTCCGGCCCGATGCCGCCGGTGGACGTGGGGCGGCTGATCTCGCGCCGTCTGCGCTACGGTGGTTCGCTGATCGGCGGGATAGCCGAAACCCAGGAGATGTTGGACTTCTGCGCCGAGCACGGGGTGGTCTGCGACGTCGAGGTGGTGGGCGCGGATGCGCTGAACACTGCGTGGGACAGGATGGTTGCCGGTGATGTGCAATATCGTTTTGTGTTGGACGCCGGAACCCTCCGCGCGACGAACTAAGGAGCATCAGTGAGCACGTTGTTCACCAAGATCATCAACGGGGAGATCCCCGGCCGCTTCATCTGGAAGGACCCCGAGCTGGTCGCCTTCCTGACCATCGGCCCGATCACCGACGGACACACGCTGGTGGTGCCCCGCGCCGAGGTCAACGAATGGACCGACGCCCCCGAACTCATGGCCAAGCTCACGGTCGTAGCCGGACACATCGGCCGCGCGCAAAAGCGGGCCTTCGGTGCCGAGCGCGCCGGGCTGATGGTCGCCGGATTCGAGGTCCCGCATCTACACGTGCATGTGTGGCCGACCAATTCGCTGGCCGACTTCGACATCTCGCGGGCCGATGCCAACCCGGATCCCGCGAAGCTCGATGCCAACGCAGAAGCGCTGCGCGCTGCCCTGCGCGAGGACGGCTTCGACGAGGTCGTCCCGACGGCCTAGGACAGCGCGCCGCCGTCCCTGATGGCGGCGCGGATGCGCTTCTCGGAGACCGAGTAGGCGGTACCCAGTTCCTGGGCGAACTGGCTGACCCGGAACTCCTCGATCATCCACTTCACCTTCGCCAGTGCAGGGGGCGTCCCGGTGCCGGGAACCAGCTTCTCCAGCGCGGCGTCGTAGTCGTCCTCGAGGGCCTGGACGGCAAGCATTGCCGCGTTGTCGCGGTTCACGTTGCCGGCCTCCAGCTTGTCCAGCCGCTTTTCGATGGCCAGCACATAGCGCGGCAGCTGGGCGAGCTGGGCGTAGCCGGTGCGCGCCACGAATCCGGCGTAGACCAGTTGCGAGAGCTGCATCCGGATATCGCCCAGCGCGTTGACCAGCGCCAGCGACGAGGCCTTCTTGATCCGCTTTTCGATGCGGCGCACGCTCGAGAGGATCTTCTCCACGATGGCGGTGACCGTGAAGACGGTGTCGATCAGCTCGGCGCGCACCTGCTCGTAGATGGACTGGAAGGACGCCGGGTTCCAGGGCAGCTCCTCGGGCAGTAGTTTGTCCACCGCCGCCATCGTGCAGTCCTGGATCAGCGATGCCACCGAACCATGCGGGTTCTGCGTGAAGACCAGTTTTTCCTGGTTGCTCAGATGGTCCAGCACGTAGCGCTCGGGGGAAGGGACCTTGAGCAGCAGCAAGCGGATGACGCCGGCCCGGTGGGCGGCGAGCTGCTCGTCGGTGTTCCGGAAGACGGTGAGCCGCACGGAATCCCCGGCGTCTGCCAGCCCCGGGTAGGCAGTGACCTGCTGCCCGGAGATCGTCGTGACGACCTTGCGTTCGATGACGCCGTCGTTCCCGAACCCGGTATCCCAGTCCCTGAGCCCGTCGCGCTCCCAAGGCGAGGGGCCCCCCGGTCCGTGGGGAGCCTTGGACTTGGCCTTGCCGGTGGCGGCCTTGAACGCCGCGGCCTTCGAAGGACGGGCCTCCTTCGGGGTGGCCGGCACCTCGGAGAGGCCGAGCGATGCGGCAAGCGCCGCGCGGTTCGCCGCGGCCAGGGACTGCTGCAGGTAGCCCAGGTCCTTGGACTCATCCAGGATCCGCGCCGAGGAATCGATCACCTGGAAGGAAGGCTTCAGGTGCGCCGGGACCGCATCCCAGTTCCACGAGCGGGGCGGTATGACCACGCCCTTGAGCCGGCGCAGGACGAGCTCGAGGGATGCCTCCAGCTCGTCGGTGGCCGGGTCGAAATCTGATTCCAACGTGGCAACCGCCAGGCGCGCCACATCGGGGGCCGGCACGAAGTTCTTGCGCACGGCCTTGGGCAGGGACTTGATCAGTGCCGTGACCAGCTCCGTGCGCAATCCCGGGATCAGCCAGCGGAAGCGTGCCGGATCGAGCTGGTTCAAGAAGAGCACCGGTACGCGGACGGTGACCCCGTCCGATTCCCCGGCCCCGGCAACCGGGTTGAAGTCGTAGGACAGGTCAAGGTCCAGCGAGCCGTGCTTCCACGTGCGCGGGTAGGCGGTGGTGTCCAGTTCTTCGGCGTCTGCCTGCAGCAGGGCATCGGCGTCGAAATCGAGCAGTGTCGGATGCTCTCGCCGGGCCTCCTTCCACCAGGTATCGAAGTGCCGCTCGGAGACCACCTCGGCGCCGATGCGCGCGTCGTAGAACTCGAACAGGTCCTCGTCCGAGGCGCGCAGGTCGCGCCGGCGCATCCGGGTTTCGAGTTCCTCGATGTCTTCGAGCAGTGCCCGGTTGCGGTGGAAGAACTTGTGGTGGGTTTTCCAGTCGCCCTCCACCAGGGCGTGCCTGATGAACAGTTCGCGGCTCAGCACCGGGTCCACGCGCCCGTATTGGATGCGCCGGGTCGGGATGACGGGCAGCCCGAACAAGGTGACCTTCTCGTAGCCCATCACGGTGCCCATCTTGCGCGACCAATGGGGTTCCGAGTAGCTGCGCTTGACCAGGTGCGGCGCGACGGACTCGACCCATAGCGGGTCGAAGCGCGCGGCGGTGCGGGCCCAGAGCCGGCTGGTTTCCACCAATTCGGCAGCCATCACCCAGTCCGGGGACTTCTTGAACAGCGCCGAACCGGGGAACACGGAGAAGCGGGTGCCGCGCGCGCCCAGGTAGTCGCGCTTGCGCTCGTCCCAGGAACCGATGTGGCCCAGCAGCCCGGAGAGCAGCGAGATGTGCACCGGCTCGTGCTTCGCCACCGGATCCACCGGATCGGGGGAAAGCACGATGCCCAGCGGCTTGGCCAGCTGGCGCAGCTGGGAGAACAGGTCCTGCCATTCGCGCACGCGCAGGTAGTTGATGAACTCGTTCTTACACAATCGGCGGAACGCGGAGGAGGAGAGCTCCTTCTGCTGTTCCTGCAGGTATCCCCAGAGGTTCAGCAGCCCGGTGAAGTCGGATTTGTCGTCGCTGAAGCGCTTGTGCAGCTCGTTGGCGCGCTGGCGCTTGCCGGTCTCTTCGGAGGGGCGCTCACGCGGGTCTTGGATACTCAGGGCGGCGGCGAGCACCATGACCTCCTTGGCGCAGTCGCGCTTGCCGGCCTCCACGATCATCCGGCCCAGGCGCACGTCCACCGGCAGCTGGGCGAGCTTGCGCCCGACGATGGTGATGCCCGCGTCGCGGCCCTCCTGGACGGCTCCGAGTTCGCGCAGCAGGGAGACGCCATCGGTGACGGCTTTCGCGTCAGGGGCCTCGACGAACGGGAAGTCGGCGATGTCCCGGGCGCTTTTGACCACGCCCATCGCGCTCATCTGCAGGATCACCGCTGCCAGGTTGGTGCGCAGGATCTCCGGATCGGTGAACTCCGGACGCGAGGCGAAGTCCTCCTCCGAATACAGCCGGATGGCGATTCCGTCGCTGACGCGCCCGCAGCGTCCCGAGCGCTGGTTGGCGCTGGCCTGCGAGACCCGTTCGATGGGAAGGCGCTGGACCTTGGTGCGGTGGGAATAGCGCGAGATGCGGGCTGTGCCGGTATCGATCACATACTTGATGCCCGGCACCGTCAGCGAGGTTTCGGCGACATTCGTTGCCAACACGATGCGTCGCTTGGAACCGGGGTGGAAGACGGCATGCTGTTCGGCCAGCGAGAGCCGGGCGAACAACGGCAGGATCTCGGTACCGGTCAGGCGCTTGTTGGTCTGTACCCGGGCCCGCAGGGCCTCGGCCGCATCGCGGATCTCGCGTTCACCGGAGAAGAAGATCAGGATGTCGCCCGGGGCCTCGGTGGCCAGTTCGTCCACCGCATCGCAGATGGCATCGAGCGGGTCTCGGTCCTCGACGGCGTCATCGGGATCCAGTTCGTCATCGTCCATGCCCTCGGCAGGGTTCAGCGGGCGGTAGCGCAGCTCCACCGGGAAGGTGCGCCCGGAGACCTCGATGATCGGGGCCGGAACGGGCTCGCGGGACTCGGCGCCAATCGCGGCGGGGGAGGCAAAGTGCTGCGCAAAGCGCTCGGGGTCGATGGTCGCGGAGGTGATGACCAGCTTCAGGTCGGGGCGTTGGGGCAGCAGCTGGCTGAGGTAGCCGAGCAGGAAGTCGATGTTCAGGCTGCGCTCGTGGGCCTCATCGATGATGATGGCACCGTACTTCTTGAGCATCTTGTCGTGCTGGATCTCGGCCAGCAGGATGCCGTCGGTCATCACCTTGACCCGGGTTCCACGGGAGACCTCGCCGGTGAAGCGGACATGGAAGCCGACCTCTTCGCCGATGGTGGTGCCCAGTTCCTCGGCGATGCGCTCGGCCACTGTGCGCGCGGCCAGGCGGCGCGGCTGGGTGTGGCCGATCATGGCCTTGGTGCCGTAGCCGAGCTCGAGCAGCATCTTGGGCAGCTGGGTGGTCTTGCCGGATCCGGTTTCACCGGCGACGATCACGACCTGATTGTCGCGGATCGCCTCCATGATGTCGTCGCGACGACCGGAGACGGGAAGGGATTCGGGGTAGGAAATGGTGATCGCCATGGTTCTCCCAGTCTAGCGAGGTGCCGGCCAGCACCGATGCACCGGGGGTTGGCGGGAGCTGTCCCCTGCCCCTCCGGGGATCAAACTGATCCGGTGGTCACCGGCACGCCGAGATGATTGGTCAAGTCGATGTCAAACGAACAGCCGTTAGCCCCCGTGAAACGCGTACAAAAACCGACAAATAGCCAGATTTTAATCAAAACCGTCCATGAGATGTAGTCATTTTCGAACAAAGGATCTGGATATTGCCGAAGCATGGACACAATGTGAGATGCTTCACAGGTAGGATCTAAAGCGTTCGTGGTGCGACGTCCGGCAACGGATTTCGTTTGACTGAGATCGCGAACAAGCCCGGCCCAACGTCGTTGAAAACGGGCGGAACTCGCACGTCGTGAAAGGTATTTCTTTAATGAAATTTGCAAAAACTGCCAAGCTGTCCGCCGGCCTCTTCGCCGTCGCCCTCCTGGCAACCGCATGCGGAGGTGCCGGGGATAGCCCGGCAGCGACCCCGGATGCAACCAAGCCGGTCAAGATCGGCATTTCGCAGATCACCAAGCACCCGTCCCTTGACCAGGTGCGCGAGGGCTTCATCAAGGGCCTGGCCGACGCCGGTTACAGTGGCGACAAGGTTGCCCTGGACATCCAGAACGCCCAGGGCGACCAGGCAACCAATGCCTCCATCATGGGCAAGTTCGCCGCCGACAAGCTGGACCTGGTCATGGCCATCGCCACGCCGACCGCCCAGGCTGCAGCTTCTGCCATGCAGGACACACCGATCGTCTTCTCCGCAGTCACCGATGCAGTGGCGGCCAAGCTGGTCAAATCCGACGCGGAGCCGGGCGGCAACGTCACCGGCACTTCGGACAAGAACCCGGTGAAGGAGCAGCTGGAGCTGCTCAAGGCGCTGAGGCCCGAGGCCAAGACCGTTGGCATCGTCTACTCCTCGGCCGAGGTGAACTCCGAAGTCCAGGTAAAGATGGCCAAGGAAGCCGGCGCTGAGCTCGGCCTCGAAATCAAGGAAGCCGCGATTTCTTCCTCCACCGAGGTCCAGCAGGCAGCCCAGTCGCTGAACGTCGACGCCTTCTATGTGCCGACCGACAACGCTGTCGTTTCGGCCCTCGAAGCACTGCTCCAGGTCTCCTACGACAAGAAGATCCCGGTCATCTCCGCCGATGGTGAGTCCGTCGAACGTGGCGCCACCGCCACCTATGGCATCAACTACGAGAAGCTCGGTGAGCAGACCGCCGCCATGGCAGTGAAGATCCTCAAGGGCGAGGCCACACCGGCAACAATGCCGGTCGAAACCCTCGACGATGTGGAGCTGTACCTGAACGTCGACGCCGCGGCAAAAGTTGGAATCACTTTCCCGGCCGACATGCTTGACAAGGCAGTCAACCTCAAGAAGTAGCACTACCTCTGCAGTATCTGGCCCCATAGGGCCGACAACGGTGGCCGGCCGGAAATCTCGACCGGCCACCGTCCCAATTCATTTCGAGAAACGCAAGGATCCCCATGATCACCGCGGTTGAATTAGGCCTGATCTACGCGATCATGGCACTCGGGGTCTATCTGACCTTCCGCATCCTGGACTTCCCCGACCTGACGGTTGATGGAAGCTTCACCACCGGCGCGGCAGTCGCCGCCGTCGGCATCGTCAACGGCATCAACCCGCTGGTGGCCACGCTGCTGGCGTTCTTCGCCGGAGCCGCAGCCGGTACCGTCACCGGACTGCTGCACACCAAGGGCAAGATCAACGGTCTGCTGGCCGGCATCCTGACGATGATTGCCCTCTATTCGATCAACCTGCGCATCATGGGCAAGGCCAACGTGCCGCTACTTGGCGAAACCACGTTGATCACCCCGCTGCGTGACGGGAAGATGCTTGGCACGGTCTTCTCCGTGGCGATCTTCTTCGCCCTCGCGCTGCTGGTGAAGTTCGCCATCGACTGGTTCCTGCGCACCGATGTCGGGCTGGCCATGCAGGCCACCGGCGACAACGAGGAAATGATCCGCAGCTTCGGCGTCAGCACCGACAACCAGAAGATCCTGGGCCTGGCCCTGTCCAACGGACTGGTGGCCCTCTGTGGTGCCTTCATCGCGCAGTACCAGGGTTTCGCAGACGTCGGCATGGGCATCGGCCTGATCCTGATTGGACTGGCATCGGTCATCATCGGGCAGGCGATCTTCGGTTCGAAGTACATCTGGATCGCCACGCTCGCAGTGATCCTCGGCGCCGTACTCTACCGCCTGGTCATCCAGCTGGCGCTGAGCGCCGGCCTGGAGCCAAACGACATGAAGATGATCTCCGCCATCTTGGTGGTCATCGCGCTGGTGTTGCCGCAGTGGAAGGGCTTCTCGAAGATATCTGCCCGCATGAAGGGGTCCTCCGCCGCTACGAACAAGACGGATAGTGCCTCGGCACAGAAGGAACCGGTGGCCTGATCATGCTTGAAGTCAACAACATCTCCAAGACCTTCTTCCCCGGAACCGTCAATGAGCGCAAGGCGCTGCGCGAGGTCAACCTGAACCTCGGTGCCGGCGAATTCGTGACCGTGATCGGCTCCAATGGCGCCGGCAAGTCAACGATCCTGAACATGGTCGGCGGCAAGCTGCGCCCGGACACCGGCTCGGTGATCATCGACGGCAAGGACGTCACCAAGCTGCCGGACCACGTGCGGGCACGCTTCATTGGGCGGGTCTTCCAGGACCCGATGGCGGGCACGGCGCCGAACATGACCATCGAGGAGAACATGTCCCTCGCCCTGGGCCGCGGAACGAACCGCGGGCTGGGCTTGGGCGTGACCAAGGCGAAGCGGGTACGCTTCGCCGAGGAACTTCGGTCCCTGGAACTCGGCCTCGAGAATCGGATGAAGTCCAAGGTCGGCCTGCTCTCCGGCGGCCAGCGCCAGGCGCTGTCACTGCTGATGGCGACGTTCAGCGGACCCAAGATCCTGCTGCTCGACGAGCACACGGCGGCACTTGATCCGCAGCGTGCCGCGCTGGTGGCCCGTCTGACCGAGGAAATCGTGGAGCGTCACCAGTTGACCACGCTGATGGTCACACACAATATGGAGCAGGCGCTGCGGTTGGGCACCAGGCTGATCATGATGCATGACGGCCAGATCATCCTGGACCTGGACCAGGAACAGAAGTCCAGGATGCAGGTATCGGACCTGCTGCACGAATTCGAGAAGATCAAGGGCGCACAGCTCGACGATCGCACGATGCTGCAGTAGTCACCGGCCACCCACGGCAGGATAGGGGAGTCGCCTTCAGGGCGGCTCCCCTTCTGTTTGTCCGGGTGGCGGCCGGTTATGGCTCCGACGGCCGGGAAGGGCGCGGCATTGCACCAGGAAATACCGCTTGCCCCGGTGCGTCCCAGTACTCCCGCGCGTAACCCTTGCAGGGACAGATGCTGAACCTATCCACGATTGTGATCAGGCCGAAGCCGACGTCCGCGCGCGGGAACATAGTTCCGGGTGGGTAGGAAGATCTCAACGAGCAGCCACAGGTCCCGCGAATCGGCCGGCAGGTGTCCGTCAAGTGCGACGGTGAGATGCCGCGAACTGGACGGGGCGTCGAGGACCTTATCCTCCTCCAGCCGGCGGTCCTGAACGGCATCGGCGCGGATCCAGGACGCATGCTCGATGACCCGGTGGCCGTCGAGCAGGTCGAACCACGCCGACACCGGCCCCTTGGGAAGCAAGACGTTGCCGCCCCGAGGGGGACCGGCGGAGGGCTGGAGCAGATCGGTGCGTACATGCTCAGGGGCGTAGGCGTATCCCGGCACCGGGAAGTCGCCTTCCCCCAAACAATCAGGGGCGTGCGGGTGTCGACCCTGGCAGTGTCGCCCGACACGCCCCGCACCCAACGTCCACTGGATTGCAGCCGCAGCAGCCGCAGCAGCCGCAGCATCCGCGCCTCGGTTCATCGGGGTCGGCCGGGTTGATGGGGGTTTACTGCAGGGCGGAGGTGAGCCGGGCCAGGTTGTCCAGCACGGTGGATCGCAGCGGCTGGCGCATCCATTCCTCGAGGGTCAGCTCGCGGCTGATCGAACGGTAGCCGTCCTCGACGGCGCGCATGTCGCGCACGAACGACTCTCCGCGGATCAGCATCGAGACCTCCATGTTCAGTCCGAAGGAACGCATGTCCATGTTGGATGAACCGATCAGCGCCACGTCGGAATCGATGGTGAAGTGCTTGGCGTGCAGGATATAGGGGGCCGGGTAGAGGTAGATCCGCACTCCGGCGCGCAGCAGCTGCTCGTAGTAGGACCGTTGCGCGTGGTAGACCAGCGCCTGGTCGCCGATCTCCGAGACGAACAGGTCGACCGGCACACCGCGCTGCACTGCGGTGGTCACCGCGAACATCAGCGACTCGTCGGGCACGAAGTAGGGCGAGGTGATGACGATGCGTTCCTGGGCACTGTAGAGCATGCCCAGGAAAAGGCGCAGGTTGTTCTCGCCCTCGAAGCCGGGGCCCGAGGGGACGATCTGAGCCTGCAGGTCGCCGCGCACGTCGTGGGGATCGATGAACGCCGGGCCCAGTTCGCTGAAGCTGGTGGCGGAGTCGGCGTACTCGGCGCGCTTGACGCCGTCGCGGATCACCTGACCGGTCTCCGAAAACCAGTCGGAAATGAAAATCGCGTCCAGCGCCGCGACGACCGGCCCTTCGACCCGGGCGACCAGCTCCTTCCACTTCAGCCCGCGCTTGATGTTGGACTTCATGTTGTAGGTCCGGTCGATGAGGTTCAGTGAGCCCATGTAGCCGACGCGGCCGTCGATGATCAGGATCTTGCGGTGGTTGCGCAGATCCGGGCGCTGCAGCTTGCCCTTCAGCGGCTGCAACGGCAGCATCAACTCCCAACTGGCACCCATCGCGGTCAAGCGCTCCCGGGTTTCCCGCGAGTACGGCTTGCGCATCGAGGCCCAGTGGTCGAGCAGCACGTTCACGTGCACGCCGCGGGCCACAGCGCGCTCCAGGGCGTCGAAGAACGGTTCGGTGGTGGCATCGAGGGAGAGGATGTAGAACTGCACGTGAACGTATGCGGTGGCCGTTTCGACCTCCGCCGTCATGGCGTCCAGCGTTTCCTGGTAGCCGCCGAGCAGCGTCGCGCCGTTGCCCTCGAGCAGGGGCAGCGCGCCCAGGTTCGAGTTCAGTTCGGTCAGCGAGTTGAACCACTGCGGAGCATCGGGATCGTCGTGGTGGTCGTTCTCGGTGACCGACTTGATGAATTCGTTGATTTCGGCCTGGACCTTGCGGCGCTTGCGCGGAAGCTTCGGGCTGCCGATGATCAGGAACAGGACCACGCCCAGGGAAGGCAGGAAGAAGATCGCCAACAACCAGGCCATGCCCGATGTGGGGCGGCGGTTGCGTGGCACGATGATGACGGCCAGGGCGCGAATCAGGATATCGATGACGAGGACTGTGATGACCCACCAGGTGGCATTATCGAACACGGGTATTTTCCTCTGCTGTGGATGGGACTCAGCCCCACGCTATAGGAAAAGCGGTTCCCGGCGGGGGTATTGCCGGTGTCAAAGTGAATTGTGCCGCGTCGTCATCCATGGTCGCCCCGGAGCAGGGCCAGCCGTTCGGATTCGCGCGGGGACTGGATGACGGAATTGCCGGCTCCGTCGAAGGTCTTCACCGGGCGCATCGCATCCCAGGGCCGCCAGCCCGGATTTCCCGTCGTGGCGAAGGAGACCCAGGCGCCATGCATCGCATCGGCCAGCGCCTGCGGGGCATCGGGCCCGACCAGTGCCACGGCATCGGCACCCCCCAGATGGTCGAACACGAAACCGAGTTCCACGGCGTGTGCCGCGCCCAGCCGTTGCACCGGGCTGGGCCAGCCGAACTCGTAGACATACGTCGAACCACCGTTGGCCAGGCGCGCATCGGCCAGCCGGTGCGCGGGAATCCGCAGCAACTGTTCCGTGAAAACGGCTCCGAGCACCTCCCCGTTCGAGGCCCCGGGCCGGTTAGACCGGAAGAGCCGCAGCGTCTCGGCTGGGATGTGCAGGCGGTGCCGGGCCAGTGCCAGGGCCAGCCGGTCGACCCGGTCCGCCAGCCCGGTGGGTACAAGCCAGAGCCGGGCTTCCTCGGAAGTGGTGCCGATGAGCAGGTCGATGCCGCCGCCGGCAACGTGCTCCAGCGCCTCGTCCGGGCTGCGCGGGATCAGTGGCAGGCCGATGCTCAAGGAGAACCCCGGCGCCCGGGATAGCGGTCCGCCGCCCGGGGCCACACGGGTCTGGGCCGCCAGGATGTCCGCGGCCGGGACCTCGGAAAAAGCCGGCCGGGTGGTGTCGATGCCGAGGTCGTGGGCGATCGCATGGGTTGCCCGCGCACTCTGATTGGACGGGAGCGCGTTCAGCGGCGCACTTTGGATGATGGCCCGCTGGATCAGGGACGCCGCCCGTTGGTGGGCCAGCAACGCGGCAACAGTATTGCCTCCGGCCGAATGGCCCACCACGGTGACCCGCGCCGGATCACCGCCGAAGGCCCTGATATTCCTGGCCACCCAGTCCAGCGCGGCCAACTGGTCCGCCAGGCCCCGATTCAGCGGGGCACCGTCGAGCACGCCGAAGCCCTCGGCACCGAGACGGTAATTGGGGGCGACGAAGATCAATCCGTCGCGGGCGAACGCGCCGCCATCGTAACCCTCGATGGCATTCGACCCGCGGGTGAGGCCGCCGCCGTGAAAGAAGACCAGAACCGGGCGCAGGTATTTGCCGGGTTCGGCCGGGACGCAGATGTTCAGATTCAGGTATCCGTCACCGGGGACCCGGACGGAAGGCAGCAACCGGCCAAGTGCCCCTGGATAGGGGACCTGAGGCGCGGTGGGGCCCGGGGTCGAGGCGTCGAACTCGGTAACCCATTCGGGGGCGCGGGCCGGCGGGCCGAAGCGGTGCATGCC
The DNA here is from genome assembly GCF_014190875.1 of Paeniglutamicibacter cryotolerans. Lineage (NCBI taxonomy): Bacteria > Bacillati > Actinomycetota > Actinomycetes > Micrococcales > Micrococcaceae > Paeniglutamicibacter > Paeniglutamicibacter cryotolerans. The sequence continues at coordinate 2,721,184 of NZ_JACHVS010000001.1, forward strand.
CACGGGCGCCGCCGCATAGGGGATGCCCAGGAACCGGTGGATTCCCCCGGCGGCGATGCCGCGGACCGGACCGCTGGCCGTATAGACAAGCAGGCGCTCGCCGGCATCGGAGCGGTGGGTGAGGCTCATCGCATCGGTCTCCTGCCGGCTGAGGGGGCAACCCCCGGGATGGCTCCACGATAACCCCGCTTCGGGCGCCGTGGAAGAGCTGCTCAGTTGCGCCTCCGGGTTGGGCGTGCGCAACTAGTGGGGTGGAAGCCACCGAGGGGCATCATGCTGCCCGCCCGGCTGGGACCGGCACGCGGTGGACGCGGTGCGCTACGGGGCCAGCAGCTTCCTGCCCCAGGGCAGCACCCCGGAGTTCGCCTGTGAATTGATCAGGACTGTGCGCGCCGGGCATGCGGTGATCGCGCCGCAGGCCCTGGGAGCGCTGCGCACCGCGGAGCCGGACCCTGCACCCCCGACGCCGGAGCTGTACGTCACGCTGGGCGAACGCGAGGTGCTGGCTGCCGTGGCACGCGGACTGGCTAACCCGGAGATCTGCGCCAAGCTGTTCCTGGGCAAATCGACTGTCAAGACGCGCATCGGCGCGATCCTGCGCAAGCTTGAACTGCGCGACAGGGTCCAGTTCGTCGTGTACCCATACGAAAACCGCGTCGGACGCTGAGCCGAAGGTGAGCTGCGGCACCGAATGAGGTCAAAGCGTGGGACATGCCGTACTGTTCATGGAAGCCAATACGCTTCTTCTCGAGGTTAGTTGCGGTTAGGCCCGTACAATGATCGCCATCGTTGTGCGGGTCGACTTATTTAACCGCCCCGGTGCCTCAGTAGTCGATGTTCTTCGCCAGGTCGGGGTTCTCGCGTTCCCACTGCTCGCGGATGCGGGCGGTCAGGAAGCCGACCCAGGACATGAAGTGGAAGAACCCGGCCATGGCGATGGTCATCCATCCGCTCAACGGCTCACGGCCTGTCGACAGTAGCCATACGCCGTAAATCGCGATCACCACGGCGAAGGCGGTCGGGATGGAGCTCTGGATCCTGATGTTGCGTGGTTTCATCGGCGTTTTGGAGCCGTTGACGTACATGCCCTTGACGTACATGCCCTTGGCGTAGGAGTAGGGGCCGTACTGGTCCCGGAGCCGCTTGCGGTCCCGAATGTAGTTTTCCGGGGGTGGTTCATTGGGTGCCGGCTGCTGTGCCGGTGGTGGTGGGCCCGAAGGCGTCTGCCGCGGGGGCTTCTGGCGCTGATCCACCCAGCGATTTTATCCACAAGAGCGTGGCGAAGGAGCTTGACCAGGCGGGTGGAACTGCCCATGGCCCGCGGCGGGCGCCCAATGCCGGAAGGGCAGGGCAGGGCAAGACAAAAGGAAAAGGCCCCCGGCGCAAGCCAGGGACCTTAGTCCAGTGTGGTGCCCTCGGAGGGATTCGAACCCCCGACCTACGGTACCGGAAACCGACGCTCTATCCCCTGAGCTACGAAGGCATGCCGGAATTTACTGAGCAGCAACACGTGCAACTTTTCATTCCCGGCGTGGGAACATCAACGAGCTTAGCAGTAGTTGGGCGGGCATTGACAAATCGGCTGCCGCGCCGTGCGTTGAATCCGCATCGGAACCCGGCGCAAAAGCATGTGGGGCAGGGAACGTTGCCGCTCCCACGTCATAACGCAAATCCCGGTCCTTCGCCCGGTTATCCTTGAGGGGTGACTCCAGAAGAACTCTCCTCAGCCATTTCCGCCTGCCTCCGCGATGCCGTCGCCGATGGCCAGATTTCCGTCGAGGTCCCCGACGAGGTGCGGGTGGACCGACCGAAGAGCCGGGAGCACGGTGACTGGGCCACCAACATCGCCCTGCAGCTGGGCAAGAAGGCCGGCATGAACCCGCGCGACTTCGCCATGATCCTGCAGGAGCGACTGCTCGGCATCGACGGCGTGACCAAGGTCGACATCGCCGGACCAGGATTCCTGAACATCACCCTCGATGCCGCGGCCGCCGGCGAACTCGCCAAGGTCATCGTCGAGGCCGGTCCCGCCTATGGCAAGAACGACGCACTGGCAGGGCACATCATCAACATGGAATTCGTCTCGGCGAACCCGACCGGCCCGCTGCACATCGGCCATACCCGCTGGGCCGCCCTGGGCGATTCGATCGCCCGCGTGCTCAAGGCCAGCGGCGCCGAGGTGACCAGCGAGTACTACATCAACGACGCCGGCAACCAGATGAACGTCTTCGCGCGCTCCGTCTACAACCGCATGCACTCTCTTCCGGTCCCCGATGGAGGCTACCCGGGCGAGTACATCAAGGAACTCGCCGACATCGTCGCCGCCGCGCACCCGGATGTGCGCACGCTGACCGAGGCCGCCGCGCTGCCGATCATCCGCCACGCCGCGTACACAGCGCAGATGGCAGACATCAAGGACACGCTGAAGGACTTCGGCGTCGAATTCGACGTGTATTTCTCCGAGAGTGGGCTGCACGACGGCGGTGCCGTCGAAAAGGCCGTCGAGCGCCTGCGCGAACAGGGCCACATCGACGACACCGACGGCGCCGTCTGGCTGCGCACCACAGACTTCGGCGATGACAAGGACCGCGTGCTGATCCGCGCCAACGGCGAGCCGACCTACTTCGCCGCCGACGCCGCGTATTACCTGTCCAAGAAGGACCGCGGTTTCGAAGAGAAGATCTACCTGCTCGGAGCCGACCACCACGGCTATGTCTCGCGGCTGAAGGCCATCGCGGCCTGCGCCGGAGATGACCCGGAAAAGAACATCCAGGTGCTCATCGGCCAGCTGATCTCGGTCAACGGCGCCCGCCTGTCCAAGCGTGCCGGCAACATCATTGAGCTGCGCGATCTGATCAACTGGCTCGGCGCCGACGCGCTGCGCTACTCGCTGGGCCGCTACCCGGCCGATTCGCCGATGGCCATCGACCCGGAACTGCTGAAGAAGAACACCAACGACAACCCGGTGTTCTACGTGCAGTACGCCCACGCACGCTCCTGCGCAGCAGCCCGCAACGCGGTGGCCAAGGGTGTCGAGCGCACCGTGTTCGACGCCTCGCTGCTGACCCACGAGACTGAAAACGACCTGCTCGCAGCCCTGGGCAGGTTCCCGTCGGTGGTTGCCGCAGCAGCATCCTTCCGCGAACCGCACCGCATCGCCCGCCACATTGAGACCGTTGCCGGCGCCTACCACAGCTGGTACGCCGCCTGCCGCGTCACCCCGGTGAACGACGGAGCCGTCCAAGACATCCACCGCACCCGACTATGGCTCAACGACGCCACCACCCAGGTCCTGGCCAACGGGCTGGATCTGCTGGGTGTCGGCGCGCCGGAAAAGATGTAACTCCATGGCTCGTTCACCGCTCGCCCCCGAATGGTTGTCCTTCCCCGCCGATGCCAACACGCTGCGCCCGATCGAATGGGCCGCCGGTGTTTCCCGGTCCGCTTCCGGTGCGCTGTCCGTCCAGGGCATCGATGTCGCCGCGCTGGCACAGGAGTTCGGCACGCCGCTCTTCGTGCTCGACGAGGACGACTTCCGCGCCCGGGCCCGGGACTTCAAGACGGCGTTCGACGCCGCCTTTTCCGAGCTCTGCGGTGGGGTCGACGTGTACTACGCCGGCAAGGCGTTCCTGAGCGTCGAGGTGGCCCGCTGGGTGACGGCGGACGGCCTGCGCCTGGACACCTGCTCCGGCGGCGAGCTGGCGGTGGCCCGTGCCGCCGGTGTTCCGGCGGCGAACCTCTCGCTGCACGGCAACAACAAGTCGGTCACCGAGCTGCGCACCGCCCTGGAGATGGACCTGGGCCGCATCGTCGTGGACTCGATGGACGAGCTGGCGCGCGTGGCAAAGCTGGCCGCGGAGGCCGGTGTGAAGGCCAACGTCATGTTGCGCCTGACCCCCGGCGTGCACGCGAGCACCCACGAATTCATCGCCACGGCGCACGAGGACCAGAAGTTCGGCCTCTCCATGCTGCCCGATGCCTCCGGCACGGCCCCGGCCGTGGCTGCCGCCGCCTACGCGCTGGCGCACGGCTCCATCGAGCTGCTGGGCCTGCACGCGCACATCGGTTCGCAGATCTTCGAGCCCGAGGGATTCGCCCTGGCCGCGCAGAAGCTGCTCGGTTTCCTGGCCGGGATCAAACAGCGCCACGGCGTCGAGCTGCCCGAGCTGGATTTGGGCGGCGGCTACGGCATCGCCTACACCGAGACCGATACCCCGCGCCCGCCGGCGGAGCTGGCCGCCGCGATGGCGGCCGTGGTGGGGGAGTCCTGCCTTGAGCTGGGAATTTCGGTCCCGCGGATCTCGATCGAGCCCGGCCGAGCCATTGCCGGACCCTCGACCTTCACGCTCTACGAAGTCGGTGTGCGCAAGAGCGTCCTCGTCGAACACGAGGGTGAGCTGCTGGAGCGCCGCTACGTCTCGGTGGACGGCGGGATGAGCGACAATGCCCGCCCGGTGCTCTACGACGCCGACTACAGCGCCGTGTTGGCAAGCCGTGTGACGGCCGCGGAGCCGATTATTTCCCGCGTGGTTGGCAAACACTGCGAGTCCGGTGACATAGTCGTGAGGAACGTTTACCTGCCCGGGGACATCGCCGCGGGGGACCTGCTTGCCGTCCCCGCCACCGGCGCCTACTGCTGGGCGATGGCCAGCAACTACAACTACCTGGCCCGTCCCGGTGTTGTGGCGGTCCGCGGCGGCGAAGTCCGCCAGCTGATCCGCAGGGAAAACGAATCTGACCTATTGGCCCGTGATTTGGGAGTGTAGTACCCCGTGAAGACACTGAAGGTGGCCCTGCTCGGCTGTGGCAATGTGGGGGCGCAGGTCGCCCGCATCCTGCTCGAGGACGCAAGCGAGCTGGCAGCCCGCGCCGGAGCGAAGCTGGAACTTTCCGGCATCGCGGTGCGCAACATCGAAGCCAAGCGCGACGTCGAACTGCCGCGCGAACTGTTCACCACCGACGCGTTGGCCCTGATTGCCGACGCCGACGTGGTCATTGAACTGCTTGGCGGGATGGAACCTGCGGGCGAGCTGATCTCGGCCGCGCTGGCTTCCGGCGCGTCCGTGGTGACCGGGAACAAGGCCCTGCTGGCCGTCCGCGGCGCGGAACTCGGTGCCCTGGCGGCCGCCAACGGCGCCCAGCTGCGCTACGAGGCGGCCGTGGCCGGAGCGATCCCGATCCTGCGCCCGATCACCGACAGCCTCTCTGGTGACCGCATCACCAAGGTGATGGGCATCGTCAACGGCACCACGAACTTCATCCTGGACGCCATGGACACCACTGGTGCCCAGTTCGCCGACGTGCTCGCCGAGGCACAGGCACTGGGCTACGCCGAGGCCGACCCGACGGCCGACGTCGAGGGGCACGATGCCGCTGCGAAGGCCGCGATCCTGGCCTCGCTGGCCTTCCACACCGACTTCGACCTGGCCGACGTTCACTGCGAGGGCATCAGTTCGGTGTCGGCGGCTGACGTCGCAGCAGCAGCGGACGCAGGCATGGTCATCAAGCTGTTGGCCATCGCCGAACGCCTTGAAGCGGGGATCGCGGTGCGCGTGCACCCGACCCTGCTGCCCCGCAAGCACCCGCTGGCATCAGTACACGGCGCGTATAACGCCGTGTTCGTCGAGGCCGAAAACGCCGGCGAGCTGATGTTCTACGGCGCCGGCGCCGGCGGGGCGCCGACGGCTTCGGCCATCATGGGCGACACCGTTGCCATCGCCCGACGTCTGGTGGCCGATGCCCCGGTCATTGCCTCCGGGGTCCGGGGATCCCAGCCGGCGCTGCGCTTCGACCAGATCGCCACCAGCTATTGGATCTCGCTGCGCGTGGCCGACGAGTCAGGCGTGCTCTCGCGCATCGCCGCCCTCTTCGCCGAGCACGGGGTCTCCATCGAGCTGCTGCGCCAGTCGGTCGTTGACTCGGCGGACGGCGGATCGGCGTTGCTGCGCATCGTCACCCACAAGTCGACCGAGGCTGCGCTTGCCGCCACCGTCGCCGCCGTCGGGAAGCTCGACGTCGTCAAGGAAGTAACCTCCGTACTTCGAGTTGAAGGAAACTAAGTGGCCCACCAGTGGCGCGGAGTCATCCGCGAATATGCCGAACGCCTGCCCGTAACCGAGTCCACGAAGGTGATCACCCTCGGCGAGGGCGGGACCCCGCTGGTCTTCGCGCCGGCGCTGTCCGAGCTCACCGGCTCGAGCGTCTACCTCAAGGTCGAGGGCATGAACCCGACCGGTTCGTTCAAGGACCGGGGCATGACCATGGCCATGACCGCCGCCGTCGCCGCGGGCGCCCAGGCCGTGGTGTGCGCCTCGACCGGCAACACCTCCGCCTCGGCGGCCGCCTACGCGACCCAGGCCGGGCTCAGGTGCGCCGTGCTGGTGCCGGACGGGAAGATCTCCATGGGCAAGATGTCCCAGGCGATCGCCCACGGGGCCGACATCCTGCAGATTGACGGCAACTTCGATAACTGCCTCGAGGTGGCCCGCAAGCTTTCCGAGAACTATCCGGTGTTCCTGGTGAACTCCGTGAACCCGGCCCGCATCGAGGGCCAGAAGACCGGTGCGTTCGAAGTGGTCGATTCCCTGGGCGACGCCCCGGACTACCATGTGTTGCCCGTGGGCAATGCCGGCAACATCACTGCCTACTGGAAGGGCTACAAGGAGTACGCCTCCGAGTACACCAACGCTGCCGGCAAGACGCTGGCACCGGTATCGACCAAGACGCCGATCATGTGGGGCTTCCAGGCCGCAGGCGCCGCACCGATCGTGCTGGGCCACCCGGTCACCGAGCCGGACACCATCGCCACCGCCATCCGCATCGGCAACCCTGCTTCCTGGACGCAGGCCGAGGAAGCCCGCGACGAGTCCGGCGGACTCATCGACTCGGTCACGGACGACGAAATCCTTGCCGCGCACCGCTGGCTCTCCTCCCGCGAGGGCGTCTTCGTGGAGCCCGGCTCCGCGGCTGGCGTTGCCGGGCTGATCAAGCACCACGGTGCGGGCCACGTCCCGGCGGGCAAGACCATCGTGATCACGGTGACCGGTCACGGGCTCAAGGACCCGGACTGGGCGCTGAAGGGCGCCGACGGCACACCGGTTGAGCCGACGAAGGTCGCCTTCGACGTGCTAGCCGTCGCGCAGTCCCTCGACCTGGCCTAGGGGAAACGCGCACCATGAAGAAGATCGCGGCCGGACAGCGCATCAGCGTGAGGGTTCCGGCAACCACGGCCAACCTGGGCCCGGGCTACGACTGCCTCGGGTTGGCCCTGGGCATTGCCGACACCCTCGAGGTCGAAACGACGGCCGATGCCGCGGTCACGGTCCGGGTCACCGGTGAGGGAGCTGCAACGCTCCCCACCGATGCCTCGCACCTGATTGCCCGCACCATCCTGGAACGCTGGGCCGAACTCAGCCTGGAGGCTTCGGGGCTGCTGATCCGGGCGACAAACCTCATCCCGCACGGACGCGGCATGGGCTCCTCCGCCGCCGCCATCGTCTCCGCGCTGATGGCGGCCGATGCCTTGGCTCCGGAGGAGCTGCGCTGCGGCACCGAGGGCATTTTCCAGGCCTCGGCGCGCTGGGAGGGACACCCGGACAACGTCGCCCCGGCCGTCTATGGAGGGCTGACCATTTCGTGGGAGGAACGCGGCGTCTTCCGCACGGCACCGGCCCCGATCCACGCCGACATCGTCCCGGTCATCGCCATCCCCGAAATTGAACTCTCCACCCATGAGGCGCGCGGGCTGCTACCTAGCGCCGTGCCGCATGCCGTCGCCGCGGCAAACGGCGCCCGGGCCGCCTTGCTGATGCATGCGCTGGCCAACGATCCGGCGCTGCTGCTCGATGGTACCGTCGACTACCTGCACCAGGACTTCCGCGCCCCGGCGATGGCTCAAAGCGCGGCGCTCATCGCCGCTTTGCGCGCCGCTGGTTTCCCCGCTGTGGTCTCCGGTGCCGGTCCCACGGTTCTGGTGCTCGCCCCCGACGCCGCGGCGGCCGCCGCCGCCCAGGTGCTGATCAGCGCGCATGTCGCCGCCGATCCGTCGGTTTCGTGGCGTGTCCTGATGCCCGGCGTTGACAATGCTGGTGTTAGAGTGGAAGTGCACTAGCGGCCAGAATGGTTCCTGCCCCCTTTAGTTAGGGCGGACGCCGCGGATCGTGCCCCTGGGGAAACCTCTTTTCTCGGTTTATCCCCAAGCAACGATTTCCGTTCCTAGTCGCAGGCATGTCTCCACGTTTCCTTGCGTTGCCCCAGTCTCCAAGCCTTGATCCGGACCTGTGGGATATTGCAAAGAAGGCAGTGGGGGGATTACTCCGAGAGCCCTTTCCAACACCATGGGAATCGCGATCGACCGGCACCGCATCTGACGCGGTGCCCGGAAAACCAATACCGTGGACCGTTCCGATACGGTTTGCCCGACGAGGGGGAAGGAACCTTCGTGACCGAAACCACCAGCCTTACTGCAGGCGTGGACAGCAATACCCCACCCAAGACCACCGGCCTAGCCGGCCTGAAGCTTGCACAGTTGCAGGCTCTGGCTTCACAGCTGGGCATCACCGGCGGATCGCGGATGCGCAAGGGCGACCTGGTGACCGCCATTACGGCGCACCAGCGTGGCGGCTCCGTCGCGGATCGCGCCCCCAAGGCCAAGGCTGTCGAGCCCGTGGAGGCGGCAGCCGAAAAGGCCCCGGCCAAGCGCGCCAACAGCCGTGCCAAGGCAACTGAGGAAGCCCCCGCAGCAGCGGAAACAGCACCTGCCGAGGAAGTAGCCGAGCCGCGGGCAACCCGTGGACGCGGCCGTAGCCGCCGTGCCGAGTCCGCCCAGGGCTCGAACGAGGAAGCCCCGGCCCCGGCCCCGGCCCCGGCCGTTGCCGCAGCTGCCGAAGAAGCAGCCGAGCCGCGGGCAACCCGTGGACGCGGCCGCAGCCGCCGCGCCGAGTCGGCGCAGGGATCGAACGAGGAAGCATCGGCCCCGGCTGCTGCACTCGAGGCCCCGGCCGAGTCCGAGGAGAAGTCCTCGGATGATTCGGGCAATGAGCCGCGCAACGAGCGTGGCAACCGCAACCGCCGTGAACGCGGACGCAACCGCCGCGAGGACCGCAACGAGAACGAGGCAGCCGCCGAGCAGGCGCCGAAGGCCGAAGCCGTCAAGGCCGAATCCACCGACTCGAACGAGGCTCCGGCCCGTGGCGAACGCGAAGGCAACCGCCGCGAAACCGCCGAGGAGCGCAACAACAACCGACGTGAGCGCAACCGTGAGCGCAACGAGCGCAACCGCGACCGCAACGCCGGCCCGGAGCGCAACCGCGAGCGCAACGACCGCACTGATCGCAACGACCGCAATGTGGATCGCAACAACCGCCGCGGCCGCAACCGCAACCAGCCCGAGGTCGATGACACCGAGCTGAACGACTCAGACGTGCTGCTGCCCGTTGCAGGCATCCTGGACGTGCTGGAGAACTACGCGTTCATCCGCACCACCGGCTACCTGGCCGGCCCGAACGACGTGTACGTGACCCTGAACCAGGTCAAGAAGTACAACCTGCGCAAGGGCGATGCGGTCGTTGGTGCAATTCGAGCCCCCCGTGAGAACGAGAACCAGGGCCAGCGATCCAAGTTCAACGCACTGGTCAAGCTGACCACGATCAACGGCAAGCCGGCCGATGAGAACACCGACCGCGTCGAATTCGGCAAGCTCGTTCCGCTGTACCCGACCGAGCGCCTGCGCCTGGAAACCGACCCGAAGCTGGTCGGTCCGCGCGTCATCGACCTGGTCGCCCCGATCGGCAAGGGCCAGCGCGGCCTGATCGTCTCCCCGCCCAAGGCCGGCAAGACGCTGATCCTGCAGTCCATCGCGAACGCCATCACCATCAATAATCCCGAGGTCCACCTCATGATGGTGCTGGTCGATGAGCGTCCCGAGGAAGTCACCGACATGCAGCGCACGGTGAAGGGCGAGGTCATCGCCTCGACCTTCGACCGTCCGGCAGACGACCACACCACCGTGGCCGAACTGGCCATCGAGCGTGCCAAGCGCCTGGTGGAAATGGGTATGGATGTCGTGGTCCTGCTGGACTCGATGACCCGACTGGGCCGTGCCTACAACCTGGCCGCACCGGCCTCCGGCCGCATCCTTTCCGGCGGCGTGGACTCCTCGGCACTGTACCCGCCGAAGCGCTTCTTCGGTGCCGCACGCAACATCGAGAACGGCGGCTCGCTGACCATCCTCGCCACGGCGCTGGTGGAGACCGGGTCCAAGATGGACGAGGTCATCTTCGAAGAGTTCAAGGGCACCGGCAACATGGAGCTTCGCCTGTCCCGCAAGCTCGCGGACAAGCGCATCTTCCCGGCCGTCGACGTCAACGAGTCGGGCACCCGCCGCGAAGAGAACCTGCTCTCCCCGGACGAGGTCAAGATCATGTGGCGCCTGCGCCGCGTGCTCTCGGGCCTCGACACCCAGCAGGCGCTGGAACTGCTCACGAACAAGATCCGTGAGACCCAGTCCAACGCCGAGTTCCTGATGCTGGTCAACAAGACGACGTTGGGTTCCAAGAACGACGGCTAGCTGCCCCGACGCCCGGTTCCCTCCTGCTGACAGGAGGGAACCGGGCGTTGCCCGTTAAGCACGAACCGAGCATCATTCCCTACACTGGGAACCTAGCCGCAGCGAAAGAAGTGGGAAAAACATGTTTGAATCCGTCAAGGGCCTGCTCGAGGAGCATGCCGCCCTCCAGGCCCAGCTCTCGGACCCCGCCGTCTACCAGGACCAGGCCCTTGCCCGGAAACTGGGACGCCGAAGCGCCCAGCTCAACGGCATCGTCGAGGCGCACAAGCGCTGGAAGCAGATGGACGAAGACCTTGAGGCCGCCCGCGAAATGGCGGCCGAGGACCCGGACTTCGCCGAGGAGGTCGTCGAACTCGAAGAGCAGCTGCCCGTGCTGGAGGAAAAGCTGCGTCGCCTGCTGATCCCGCGCGACCCCAACGACGCACGCGATGTCATCCTCGAGGTCAAGGGCGGTGAGGGCGGCGACGAGGCCGCCTTGTTTGCCGCGGACCTGCTGCGCATGTACACCCGCTACGCGGAGAGCAAGGGCTGGAAAACGGAGCTGATCTCCTTCAACGAGTCGGATCTGGGCGGCTACAAGGATGCCCAGATGGCCATCAAGGGCAAGTCGAACGACCCGGCCCAGGGCGTCTACGCACACCTGAAGTTCGAGGGTGGGGTGCATCGTGTCCAGCGCGTGCCGATGACCGAATCCCAGGGCCGCATCCACACCTCGGCCGCCGGCGTGCTGGTACTGCCCGAGGTCGACGAACCAGAAGAGGTCGACATCCACCAGAACGACCTGAAGATCGACGTCTACCGTTCCTCGGGCCCCGGTGGCCAGTCAGTGAACACCACCGACTCCGCCGTGCGCATCACCCACATCCCCACGGGCATCGTGGTGGCCATGCAGAACGAAAAGTCGCAGCTGCAGAACCGCGAGGCCGGCATGCGCGTGCTGCGTTCGCGGCTGCTGGCTCACCAGCAGGCGATCATCGATGCGGAGAACTCCGACATTCGCAAGTCGCAGGTGCGCACGATGGACCGCTCCGAGCGGATCCGCACCTACAACTACCCGGAAAACCGCATTGCGGATCACCGCACCGGCTACAAGGCCTACAACCTTGACCACGTGATGAACGGCGAACTGGAACCGCTGATCCAGTCGTGCATCGAGATGGACGAACAGTCCCGCCTCGATGCACTGGCCGACAACCAGAAGTAGGGGACACCGGCACCGATGCAGCTTGAGCAGCAGGAACTGGGCGATGCGTTGCGCGCCGCCACGGCGCAACTGGCCGCCGCCGGCGTGCCCACCCCGCGGGTGGACGCCGAGCTTCTGGCCGCCCATCTGCTGGGGGCCTCCCGCGGCGAGGTGGCGGCAATGGCCCTCGGCGGGGCCCCGGCCCCGGAGGGCTTGGCTGGTCTGGTCGAGCGGCGGGCGCAACGCGTCCCGCTACAGCACCTGACCGGCGTGGCCTACTTCCGGTATATCGAACTGGCGGTGGGCCCCGGCGTTTTCATTCCACGCCCGGAGACCGAATCGGTGGCCCAATGGGCGATCGACCAGGCGAAGCTGCTCGAACACGCCCGCGTCGCGGACCTGGGTACCGGTTCCGGTGCCATCGCCGGCTCGATCGCCTTCGAGGTGCCCGGGGCAGAGGTCTTCGCGGTCGAACTCTCCGACGAGGCGCTTCCCTATGCTCGGGCAAACCTCGAACCGCTGGGCGTCAAGCTCATCCAGGGCGACCTGGCCACGGCGCTGGGGGAGTACGACGGGAGATTCGACGTCATCGCCTCGAACCCTCCGTACATTCCGGCCAATGCCGTACCGCGTGAACCCGAGGTCCGCGACCACGATCCGCAGATGGCCCTGTACGGGGGAGGCGAGGACGGGATGGTGCTGCCCAGGGCCGCCGAACGCAGCGCGGCCCGGCTGCTGAAGCCCGGGGGGTTCTTCATCATGGAGCACGCCGAGGTCCAGGCCCCGGCGATGGCCGCCCTGCTGGCGGGCACCGGCGACTGGGATTCGGTCACCACCCACATCGACCTGAACGGGTCGGACCGCGCAACCTCCGGCATCCGCCGGTAACGGCGTCCGGTCCATGGAAGAATGGAAATCGTGACTTCACGCATTAATACCCAAGACCCGGACGGCCGCGAAGCGGGGCTGGCGGCCGCCGCCGCGGCCATCATCGCGCAGCACTGCATCGTCCTTCCCACGGACACCGTGTACGGAATCGGCGCCGACGCCTTCTCGCCGCAGGCAGTGGCAACGCTGCTGGCCGCCAAGGGGCGCGGCCGCACCATGCCACCGCCGGTGCTGATCGGCTCGGCCGCCACCATGGCGGGGCTGGCGCTCGACGTTCCCGCCGGCGCGCAGGACCTGGCCGATGCCTTTTGGCCCGGCGCGCTGACCCTGATCGTCCATTCGCAGCCGTCGCTGACCTGGGACCTGGGCGAAACGATGGGCACCGTAGCGCTGCGCGTGCCGGACGACGAGCTGGCCCTTGAACTGTTGGACAAGACCGGTCCGCTAGCTGTCTCCTCGGCCAACCGCACCGGACACCCGGCGGCCACTACCGCGCAAGAGGCCTTCGAGCAGCTCGCCGAATCGGTCGAGGTGTATCTGGAGGACGGGGTGCGCCCGGTCACGGGCGAGCCGTTGTCCTCGACCATCGTCGACTACACCAGTGAACCCCCGCGCGTGGTCCGGGCCGGTGGCATCGGCATCGACGCGCTGCGCTCGATCGTCCCCGGCATGCTCGATGCCGACGGATCGGCTGCCGGCGAAGCCGCCTCCTAGCCCGGGGTGCGGCCGATCCGGATCGGTCCCCCGCGCCACTACTATCGTAAATAGCTTCCGCCCTACTAACAGCCCCAAACCAACAGACTGTTGACTTGATGTGCCGCAGATGGCGGCCCACAGGGTGGACCGGGCAGAAAATGGATTTAACGACACGGTGAATAACTCAACACGTTCCACTGAATCAGGGGCCAAGGCCCCTGCCCAGACGTCGGAGAAGAAGCCCGCCATCTGGCTCTGGTCGCAGGCGATCCTCGATTCCTTCGCATGGGCCGTGGCGCTGCTTCTCGCCGTCCTGCTTCGCTATGAACTCGATGTGCGGCTGATCAACGCCCCCGGCCTGACGGTGCTGATCCTCGTGGCCATAGCGACCCAGCTGATCGCCGGATGGATGCTCTCGCTCTACCGGGGGGCCTACTCCTTCGGCAGCATCCAGGAGGCCCGGGTACTGATAGTGGCCACCGTCATCGTTTCGGCAGTGGTTTTCTGCGTCTCCTTCATCTTCATCAACGAGCTGCACGTGGCGCGCTCGATCAGCGCCATCGCCTTCCCGTTCGCCGCGCTGTTCATGGCAGCCGTGCGCTATGCCAAGCGGCTGTATGTCGAGGGAAAGCCGGTCTTCGGCGACGAGGCCCAGAAGACGCTGATCTACGGCGCCGGTTTCCTGGGCAACTCGCTGGTCACCCGCATGGTGCAGGATCCGGTGTCCCCGTACGTGCCCGTCGGGCTCGTCGATGACGACCAGTCCAAGAAGCACTTGCGGCTGAGTTCGGTCCCGGTCATCGGCCGCGGCGACGAGCTGCCTGAACTGATCAAGCGCACCAAGGCCACCGTGATCGTGCTGGCCATGGCCGATGTCGATGCCGAGCAGGTCCGCCGGATCTCCGACTCGGTCTCCGGGCTCGGGGTCAAGGTGCTGATCCTGCCGCCGCTGCAGGAAATGCTGACGGTGAACTCGGAAAACGACAACCATCGCGGCGGGCTCACCGATTTCCGCGAGATCGACGTCGAGGACCTGATCGGGCGCCGCCCGGTGGACATCCACGTCGAACAGATCGCCGGCTACATCACCGGCAAGCGCGTGCTGGTCACGGGTGCCGGCGGATCCATCGGCTCCGAGCTCTGCCGCCAGCTGCATGGGTTCGACCCGGCCGAGCTGATCATGCTCGACCGCGATGAATCGGGCCTGCAGCACACCCAGTTCTCCATCTTCGGACACGGCCTGCTCAACGACGAGACCACAGTCCTGGCCGACATCCGCGACAGCGAATCACTGCTGCGCATCTTCGAACAGCGCCGCCCCGAGGTCGTCTTCCACGCCGCGGCGCTGAAGCACGCCCCGCTGCTGCAGCAGTACCCCTCCGAGGCCTGGCAGACCAACGTGCTCGGATCGTTGAATGTGCTCAATGCGGCCCGCTCGGTCGACGTCGAAACGTTCGTGAACGTGTCCACGGACAAGGCAGCCAGCCCCACCACGGCGCTGGGCCACTCCAAGCGCGCCGCGGAAAAGCTGACCGCCTGGATGGCCGAGGCCACCGCTCGGGCCTATGTATCGGTGCGGTTCGGAAACGTGATCGGCTCCCGCGGCTCGATGCTGCCGCTGTTCACCGACCAGATCAACAAGGGCGGGCCCGTGACTGTCACGCACCCCGATGTCACCCGCTTCTTCATGACCATTCCCGAGGCCTGCCAGCTGGTGATCCAGGCGGGCGCCATCGGCGACGGGGGAGACGTGTTGATCCTGGACATGGGCGAACCGGTGCGCATCCTTGATGTGGCGAAGCGGATGATCCAGATGTCCGGCCGCAAGATCGAGATCACGTTCACCGGACTGCGTCCCTCGGAGAAGCTGCACGAGCAGCTGGTCGGCGACGATGAGAAGAAGGATATCGACCTCCACCCGAAGATCTCCCACACCCGCGCCCGCTCGTTGAGCCCGGAGGCCCTGGACTTCGAACTGTGGCTGCGGCGCTGCAGGGAGGAAGCTGGGGAATCGAACCCGAGCATCGACGATTCCGACGGCGACGTGGCGGCCGGGGCATGATCGGCCCCTCGCCGGCCGTTGCCGTCGGGGCAGTGGCCCTGGCCCTGGCCCTGGCCCTGCCGCTCGCTGCGCGTCCGCTGCTCCTGCGCGCCGGCGTGATCGACGTGCCCAACGCCCGCTCATCGCACCAGCGTCCGACGATTCGCGGAATGGGCATCACCACCGCGGTGGCCCTCATCGGCGCCCTGGTAGTTGCGCTGTTCATGCCCCAGGGCAGCGGTCAGGGAGCTCCTGGGGCCACCCTGCTGATGGTCATCCTGCTCTCCTGCGCAGCGGCTGCCGCCGTAGGCTGGGTCGAGGACATCCGTGGCCTGGGCATCAAGGTCCGCGCGGGTCTGCAGCTGGGCATCGGTGCCATCGCCACGGGGGCCGTCGCCTTGGCTGACACTGCAGGAAACCAGCTCTGGTGGATCCCCGCTGGCGCCGTGGCGGTAGCAGCCTTCGTCAACGTAGCCAACTTCATGGACGGGCTAAACGGAATCTCCGGGTTCCAGGGCCTGATCATCGGGGGATTCTATGCCTATGCCGGTTACCTGACCGGCCACAACTGGCTGATCTATGCCGGTGTTGCCATCGGGCTCGCTTTCGCCGGTTTCCTTCCCTGGAACCTGGGGCCGGACAACGTTTTCCTCGGTGACGTGGGAAGTTACCTGTTGGGTGCCTCGATTTCGGTGACTGCCATGACTGCTTTCCTCTCGGGAGTGCCGGCAGAATACGTCTTTTCGCCAGTGTTAATTTACCTGGCTGATACCTTCGTCACATTCCTGCGCCGGCTGAAGTCGGGGGAGCCGGTCTACCTGGCTCACCGCCAACACGCATACCAGAGGCTGACCGATGCTCCCATGAGCCACCTGCGGGCTACGGCGGTGGTATCGACCGCTACGGTGCTCGTCAGTGCGCTGGGCGTGATTGCCGCTAGCGAAGGCGGTCTGATTCAGGTGGTCGCCAGCAGCCTGTGCCTCGTTGTGGTGTACGCCTACCTGCGCTCTCCGGAGTTCTTTGCACGTCTGGCGCCGTCTCGCAAATAGGTACCCCGGGTCCACGTCACAGTTCTATCTCGTGTAGAATCCAAGGGTGCTCCTTACGAGGTGTGCCACCACCCCAAACACCACATCAGGGCCATCCGCGGCGTTGCCGCAGATGATCCATTAGACGGGATTCCCATGAATATGAGCCGCAGACGTGCGGAGGCCTCCGGCGCAATTGCCGCCTCCGACGCCCCTGCTGGACCGTGGCTCGGGATCCTTAAAACCTGTCTATCCTGGACCGTTGCCGCTTGCGCGGCGGCTGCACTGGCGGCCTTGTTTGTCGCCGGCCCGTTCGCGGCAGCCAGCGTCGGCCTCGCGGCCCTGCTGGTCATCGTCTTCTTCGGGATCAGCCTGCTGATAGCCGAGGTGGTTGGCCGGATCAGTCCCGGTGCGGCACTGGGTGCCTTCATAATCACCTACATGGTGAAGGTCTTTGCCGTGGGGTTCACCCTGCTGGCCATTGGCCTGCCCGGATGGGTCGACCAGCCATGGTTCCTCTGGAGTGCACTGGGTGCTGTGGTGCTGTGGCAGGCCGGTGAAATCCGAGCCTTCTCCAAGGCCCGGATGCCGGTCTTCGACTCCGAGGCCGCGTCGGCGACCACGCTGAAAGCGGGGGAGCCAGACCATGGATAAACCACAGGACTCCCCGGAGCCGGTAAAGCGTCGTGGACATGACTTCCTGACCTACATTATTGGCGGAATCATCGCGTGGGGTTTGATAGGGTTGGCTCTGGATCATTTGTTGCATACCCGTGGGATTGTGATTGCTGGCGCCCTTCTGGGTGTGGTCGGCGGATATTACCTCGCACGGTTTCACCAGAGGCACCGCCGCCCGGATGAAGCCCCGCATCAATGAATAAAACCACGAGAACTTCACCTGGTGGACGTCTAGCGACGAGCCGCCATAACTGCCCCATGACCGAACCTGCAGAGAGGACAGCGCGTTGACCGCGTTTGCGCTTCCGACGGCCACTGACCAATACGTCCCGCCGACAATTTCCGACACCCACCTCCCCGAGGTGTTCCCTTGGATGGCCGAATACGGAACAGGCTTCGGCAAGCAGATGATCATGATCATCCTGTCGATCATCCTGATCACCGTCTTCTTCAAGATTGCCATCCGCAACCCGAAGCTGGTTCCCGGCAAGGTTCAGTACTTCGCTGAATTCTGCTACGGCTTCGTGCGAAACTCCATCGGCCGCGACATCGTGGGCGAAAAGAACTTCGCACCGTGGGTGCCCCTGCTGTTCGCGACCTTCTTCTTCGTCCTGCTGAACAACATCTTCGGTGCCATCCCGTTCCTGCAGCTGCCGTCGTTCTCACACGCGGGCAGCGCCTATGCGATCGCCATCATCATCTATGTGACGTGGATCGCCGTGGGTATCAAGAACCACGGGCTGCGCTACTTCAAGCTGGCCGTCGTCCCTAGCGGCGTCCCGGGCTGGATCATGCCGCTGATGGTGCCGCTGGAAGTCATCTCCAACTTCATCGTCCGCCCGCTGACGCACTCGTTGCGTTTGATGGCGACGATGCTTGCCGGCCACATGATCGTGATGCTTGCAGCATCCGGCGCGAGGTACCTGATCGTTGTGCAGGATTCATTCCTGCTCAACGCCACCGGCGTGCTGGTGATCGTCGGCTCGGTTGCCATGTACTTCTTGGAACTTCTCATCATGGTCCTGCAGGCCTTCGTCTTCACCCTGCTGACCGCCATCTACATCCAGGGTGCCCTGGATGCCGACGCGCACTAACATCAGCACGCGTCACACCCCCTAAGTTTTCCCGTCATCGGGAATGACCTCACAACCTGCCGGTAAAGTGCCGGTATCTTGAAAGGAACGAAATGGTACTCCACGGTTCGCTCAACATGATCGGCTACGGCCTGGCTGCAATCGGCTCGGCCATCGGCGTAGGCATGATCTTCGCTGCTTACATCAACGGCGTTGCCCGCCAGCCGGAAGCTGCCCGCATCCTGCAGCCCATCGCCCTGCTTGGCTTCGCTCTTGCCGAAGCCCTGGCCATCCTGGGCCTGGTCTTCGCCTTCGTCATCGGGGCCTAGTGCAGTCGCGGTCCTTTCGGGGGCCGTACCTGTCGGACACATTCAGATAAGGATGAGTGAGAAATGATCAGCTCAGATATGATCCTCGCTGCCGGAGAGGCGGCCAACCCGCTGCTGCCGAACTGGTGGGAAGTGCTCGTCACCGCAGTTGGATTCATCGTTTTGGTCTACGTGGTGACTAAGTTCATCGCACCGGCCTTCGAGAAGTCCTACCAGGACCGCGTGGCCGCCATTGAAGGCGGCCTGGAAAAGGCCGAGGCCGCGCAGAACGAAGCCAACGAACTTCTGGCCCAGTACAAGGCCCAGCTGCTCGAGGCACGCACCGAAGCCAACGGCATCCGCGAGGAAGCACGCAACGAAGGCGCAGCCATCCTTGCGGACCTCAAGGAGAAGGCAGCATCGGAATCCGCACGGATCACCGAGCAGGCCCACACGCAGATCGAAGCAGAGCGCGTTGCCGCTGTTGCCTCGCTGCGCAATGAAGTCGGCACGCTGGCTACCTCCCTGGCAAGCAAGATCGTTGGGGAAGCACTCAATGACGACGAGCGTTCAGCTCGGGTTGTCGACCGCTTCCTTGCCGACCTGGAAACTCAGCAGAACGCAGGTGCATCGAACTAATGGCAGGTGTATCGAGCGAGTCACTGGCCGCGGCACTGAAGTCGCTGGAACCCAAGCTTGCAACCGCGTCCCTCGCATTGGCCGAGGACCTCTTCGGCGTCCTGGATATCCTGGACAGCAATGCCGGCTTGCGCCGCGCCCTGACTGATCCGGCCCGCGAGAACAATGAAAAGGCCGGACTTGTTTCCCGCCTGCTGGACGGAAAGGTCTCGGCGGATGCCAAGGACCTGTTCGCCGGTCTTGTCTCGTCACGCTGGAGCTCGGCACGTGACATTGGAGATGCGCTGGAAACCCTGGCGGCAACCACGGCTATCGCCGTTGCCGAACAGGGCAGCGGCACTGCCGGATTGGATGGCCTCGAAGGAGAGCTGTTCCAGTTCATCCGTGTTGTTGGGTCCAGTCATGATCTGCAGCGTGCGCTCGATGACGCGCAGGCAACGGTAGAGGCAAAGAGCGCCCTGGCGCTCAAGCTTGTTCCGGGTGCCAGCGCTGCTGCGCAGCTGCTGATCCGCCAGGCCGTGGTTGCCCCTCGTGGGCTCAAGCCGGCGGCACTGGTGCAGCGTTTCGTGGAATTGGTTGCCCGACGGCAGCAACGGTGGATTGCCGAAGTCAGCGTCACCCGTGACCTGACCGAAGAGCAGCTCAGCCGTCTGCAGGCAGGCCTGAACAACCTCTATGGTCGCGAATTGAAGCTCAATGTCAACGTCGACCCGACATTAGTTGGCGGAATCCGCGTAGTGGTTGGTGACGAGGTTGTTGACGCAACCGCGGCCACCCGCCTTGCGGAACTCCGCCGCCGGTTGGCAGGCTAGGTAGACCCTTTACGGGTCTGCCTGCCAGCCAGTCCACCACAGACTGAATCAAACATCGGTTACCGATCCTTGGAACACCAAGAAGGTAATCACAACTTAGGAGAGCAGGGACTGCAGATGGCCGAATTGACCATCAACGCCGACGACGTCCGCAATGCCTTGAATGAGTTCGCGGCGTCCTATGAACCGGGCAATGCTGAGCGCGTCGAGGTTGGCCGCGTGACCACGGCAAGTGACGGCATCGCCAAGGTGGAGGGCCTTCCCTCCGTCATGGCAAACGAGCTTCTTCGTTTCGAAGACGGCACCCTGGGCCTTGCCCAGAACCTTGATACCCGCGAAATCGGCGTTGTCGTCCTGGGCGACTTCACCGGCATCGCCGAAGGCCAGGAAGTCCAGCGCACCGGAGAGATCCTCTCCGTTCCCGTTGGAGACAAGTTCCTCGGCCGCGTCGTCGATCCGCTCGGTGAGCCGATCGATGACCTGGGACCGATCGAGTCCGAAGGCCGTCGTGCCCTCGAGCTTCAGGCCCCGGGTGTCACCGAGCGCAAGTCGGTTCACGAACCGCTGCAGACCGGTATGAAGGCTATTGACGCCATGATCCCGATCGGCCGTGGCCAGCGTCAGCTGATCATTGGTGACCGCCAGACCGGCAAGACGGCCCTGGCCGTCGACGCCATCATCAACCAGAAGGCCAACTGGGCTTCGGGCGACACGACCAAGCAGGTTCGTTGTGTCTACGTGGCCATCGGCCAGAAGGCATCGACGATCGCCGCTGTTCGTCAGACCCTTGAAGACCACGGCGCGCTGGAATACACCACCATCGTGGCGTCCCCGGCATCCGACCCGGCTGGCTTCAAGTACCTGGCACCGTATGCCGGCTCGGCCATTGGCCAGCACTGGATGTACGGCGGCAAGCACGTTCTGATCGTGTTTGACGACCTGTCCAAGCAGGCTGAAGCGTACCGCGCCGTATCGCTGCTGCTGCGTCGTCCACCGGGACGCGAAGCCTACCCGGGTGACGTGTTCTACTTGCACTCCCGTCTGCTCGAGCGTTGTGCCAAGCTCTCCGACGCACTGGGTGCGGGTTCGATGACCGGTCTTCCGATCATCGAAACCAAGGCAAACGACGTCTCGGCCTTCATCCCGACCAACGTCATCTCCATCACCGATGGGCAGATCTTCCTGCAGTCGGACCTCTTCAACGCCAACCAGCGTCCCGCCGTGGACGTCGGCGTGTCGGTGTCCCGCGTTGGCGGTGCCGCACAGGTGAAGTCGATGAAGAAGGTCTCCGGTACGTTGAAGCTGGAACTGGCCCAGTACCGCGACATGCAGGCATTTGCCATGTTTGCCTCGGACCTGGACGCCGCTTCCAAGCAGCAGCTGACCCGTGGCGCACGCCTGATGGAACTCCTCAAGCAGGGACAGTACGCACCGTTCCCGGTTGAAGAGCAGGTTGTCTCCATCTGGATGGGCACCAACGGCTTCCTGGACGATGTTCCGGTTGAAGACGTTCGCCGCTTCGAAACCGAGTTCCTGGACCACCTGCGTCACCGCACTCAGGTCCTGACCACGTTGGCACAGACCAACAAGCTCGAGGACGATACGGTCGCAGCCCTGAAGTCGAACATCATCGACTTCAAGGCCGGATTCTTCAACGAGGGCGACGACCTGCTGGTCGCCGCCGGACACGAAGAATTCGATGCCCTGGCCGAATCGGCCGTAGACCAGGAAAAGATCGTCAAGCAAAAGCGCTGACATCTTCCATGACCGGGTTGCCGGCCGTACGCGGCCGGCAACCTAGTCAGGGATAAGGAAAGGACAAACATGGGAGCCCAGATCCGGGTCTACCGCCAGAAGATCGCTTCGACGTCGTCGATGCAAAAGATCTTCAAGGCGATGGAACTGATCGCTACTTCCCGTATTGGAAAGGCACGTGCACGTGTCTCGGCATCGTTGCCGTATTCCAATGCGATCACCCGTGCTGTTACCGCCGTCGCGTCCCAGGCCGAGGTCGACCACCCACTGACTACCGAGCCGGAGCAAATCCGTCGCGCGGCAGTCTTGGTGATGACTTCGGACCGCGGACTTGCCGGGTCCTACTCCGCCAGCGTCTTGAAGCAGGCAGAGCACCTCATCGAATTGCTTCGTGGAGAAGGCAAGGACGTCAAGACCTATCTGGTCGGCCGCAAGGCCCAGGCGTACTTCGACTTCCGCGGTCGCGATTACGCGAAGGTGTGGACCGGTGGAACCGACGCCCCGGAATTCAAAACGGCACATGAACTTCGCGAAGCCCTCCTCGAGGATTTCGCCACCGAGTTTGAAGAGGGTGGCGTGGAGGAAATCCACGTCGTATACACCCAGTTCAAGTCGATGGTCGTTCAGGAACCGACAGTCATTCGTTTGCTGCCGCTGGAAGTAGTTGAGGAAGAAGTCGAATCCTCAGCCGACCTGTTGCCGCTGTACGAATACGAGCCGGAACCTGAGCAGGTCTTGGATGCCCTGCTTCCGCGGTACATCGAGTCACGTATCTTCAATGCCATGCTGCAGGCGGCCGCTTCCGAGCTCGCCGCGCGCCAGCGTGCCATGAAGGCCGCCGGCGACAACGCCAGCGACCTGATCAAGAAGTACACGCGTCTTCGTAATAACGCCCGTCAGGCCGAAGTTACCCAGGAGCTTTCCGAGATCGTTGCGGGCGCCGACGCGCTCAACGCTTCTTAGCAGCCCGATCCATACTTACCCCCATGCCATCTACACAAGTGAAGTGAGAGAGATGACTGCCCAACTCAACGAGCAGGGTACCGCAGCGAAGGCCGGAGCCACCGGCCGCATCGCGCGCGTTATCGGCCCGGTTGTCGACGTCGAATTCCCCGCCGACGGCCTCCCCGCCATTTACAACGCTCTGACCACCGAGATTACTCTCAACGGTCGGACCACTACCATCACCTTCGAGACCTCCCAGCACCTGGGTGACGGCGTCATTCGCGCCATCGCCCTGCAGGCTACCGACGGCCTTGTCCGCGGTTCCATCGTGCAGGACCTCGGCGCCCCGATCACCGTGCCTGTTGGCGACGGCGTCAAGGGACACATCTTCAACGTACTGGGCGAGCCCCTGGACGTTCCGGCCTCGGAACTCACCGTTACCGAGCGCTGGCCCATCCACCGCAAGCCCCCTGCATTCGCAGCGCTTGAGGGCTCGACCGAAATGCTGGAAACCGGCATCAAGTCGATTGACCTTCTGACCCCCTACATCAAGGGTGGAAAGATCGGCCTGTTCGGCGGCGCCGGCGTCGGCAAGACCGTGCTGATCCAGGAAATGATCACCCGTGTTGCACGTAACTTCGGCGGTACCTCGGTATTCGCCGGTGTTGGCGAGCGTACCCGTGAAGGCAACGACCTCTGGGTTGAAATGGAAGAGGCAGGCGTTCTGAAGGACACCGCCCTTGTATTCGGCCAGATGGATGAGCCGCCGGGAACGCGTCTGCGCGTTGCACTCTCGGCCCTGACCATGGCGGAGTACTTCCGCGATGTGCAGAACCAGGACGTGCTGCTCTTCGTTGACAACATCTTCCGCTTCACCCAGGCCGGTTCCGAGGTGTCGACCCTTCTGGGCCGCATGCCTTCGGCCGTGGGCTACCAGCCGAACCTGGCCGATGAGATGGGACTCCTTCAGGAGCGCATCACCTCGACCAAGGGCCACTCGATCACGTCGATGCAGGCCGTTTACGTGCCCGCTGACGACTACACCGACCCGGCCCCGGCAGCTACCTTCGCCCACTTGGATGCGACCACGGAACTTTCCCGTGAAATCGCCTCCCGTGGCCTGTACCCGGCCATTGATCCGCTGACCTCCACGTCGCGAATCCTTGACCCGCAGTACGTCGGTAACGACCACTACAACACCGCCGTGCGCGTCAAGCAGATCCTTCAGAAGAACAAGGAACTGCAGGACATCATCGCGATCCTCGGTGTCGACGAACTGTCCGAAGAGGACAAGATCGTCGTGTCGCGTGCACGCCGCATCCAGCAGTTCCTGTCCCAGAACACCTACACTGCCAAGCAGTTCACCGGTGTCGAGGGTTCGACGGTTTCCATCCGCGACACCATCGAAGGCTTCACGGCCATCTGCGACGGCGACTTGGACCACATTGCGGAGCAGGCGTTCTTCAACATCGGCGGTCTTGACGACGTCGAGCGCCAGTGGGCCAAGATCCAGGAACAGACCAAGTAGCCATGGCTGAACTCGAAGTCGAAATCGTCGCGGCCGACCACTTCGTGTGGTCGGGAGCGGCGACCTTGGTCAAGGCACGCACGTCCAACGGCGAGATCGGCGTACTGCCGGGCCACAGCCCGCTTCTGGCCGTATTGGCCGCCGGCGAGCTGGAGATCGTGCCCGTGAGCGGCGCGCGCTTCACGGCCGAGGTCGACGGGGGATTCTTCTCCGTGGACCAGGACCGCGTGGTCATCGTCGCAGACAATGCGCAGCTGGCCGGTTCGGCCTCGGCAGGAACCCGATAGTCCTGCCTTGAAAGATGCCGGCATGCCACTTCTCATCTTGGCCGCGGCCCTGCTGCTGGTCCTGATGATGCTGGGTGCCATGGGGGTGCGCCGTTTTCAACTGCGGCGCACCCTCGGCACCTTCGACGCCTCCATCTCCACCGTCCCCGGGCGCTGGACGATGGGGGTTTGTCGTTATGGCGAGGGAGAGCTGGCCTTCCTGCGCCTCTTTTCCGTTTCCCCGATTCCGGTCCGGCGTTTTGTCCGTAGTTCGGTTGAACTACAGGGTTGGCGCAAGCCGGAGGAGGCGGAACACGGCAAGGTGCAGCCCGGCTGCGTCATCGTGAAGATGGAGTACGAGGGGCAGTCGGTGCTCGTGGCAATGGACTACGGAGCCTATAACGGTCTGAGCGCCTGGGTCGAGGCTGGCCCCGCAGTCGGCATCGGAGTCTGGCGCTGAGGTTCGAAAGCATAAAGGAAGGGCCCGTACCGTGAGGTACGGGCCCTTCCTTTTGCCATTTGGGGCCCTAGGGACCATCAAACAACGCTCGGGGTGTCTCAGAGACCGACGACGCCGGTGGCCTGGGGCCCTTTGGCGCCTTCGCCGATCTCAAACTCGACACGCTGGTTTTCTTCCAGGGTGCGGAAGCCATTGGTCTGGATTTCCGAGTAGTGGACGAAAACGTCCCCTTCGGCACCATCCGGAGTGATAAAGCCGAAGCCCTTTTCGGCGTTAAACCACTTCACGGTTCCCTGAGCCATGTATTTCTCCTCATTGCTGTGTAACTGAACGGCCGGCACACCGTGTGCCGGCCGTGGTGGTGCCGAGCGGGATGCCGCTTTCTTGCGAAAGGCCGAGATCCGCACCTGCAACCAGCTTTGCAGGTACGCTAAACACCAAAACAAAGACTGCGTCCAGCATCACATATGGCTGTGACCTAGGTCAACGTATGTGTCAAAGATTTCTTTCAGGGGGTTTCCCCAGCAAGACGCCCCGCCGGTAGGTGCGCTCGAGGCCGAGGTCCTCATTGAGGACCAGCAGGTCGGCGACGAAGCCCTGGTGCAGGCGGCCTGCCTCATCGGAGAGTCCGAGAACCGAGGCCGGAACGGCCGTTGCCGAGGCAATCGCATCGTGCAGCGGTACTCCTGCCGCAACGGTTCTCTGCACCACCTGCAGCATCGTTGCCGTGCCGCCGGCCAGGGCGCCGTTGGAGGTCAGGCGGGCCTCCCCGTTGAGCACTGTGACCTGGGCCGGTCCCAGCTCGTAGGACCCGTCGCGCAGGCCGGCTGCCGCCATCGAATCGGTGACCAGGGCGATGGAGCGGGCGCCGATGAGGCTGAAGAGGGTGCGGACCATGTCCGGCGCCAGATGGGTGCCGTCGGCGATGAGCTCCACGATGACGTGTCCAGCGACTGCGAGTTCCAGGCAGGCCCCCACTGGCCCGGGGGAGCGGTGGTGCAGCGGGGGCATGCCGTTGAAGAGGTGGGTGATGGTGGGGTTCTCGGTGAAGCCGTCGAAGCCGGCCGATGCCAGTTCCTCGCGGGCGAGGTTCAGCGAGTCCGTGACCGTCGCGGCATCGGCGTCGGTATGACCCAGCGACGGCACCACGCCCTGGGATGCCAACTGCTCCACCAGTGCCTCGGAACCGGCCAGCTCGGGGGCGTAGGTCATCGTACGCAGCTGGCCCTGAGCCGCACCGATGAGCTCATCGACGAAGTCCGGGTCCGGGTCCGAGAGGAACGCGGGATCCTGGGCCCCGCAGCGTGCGTGCGAAAGGAAGGGGCCCTCGGAATGGATGCCCGCCAGATCTCCGGATTCGCAGAAGCCGGCCAAAAGCGCCGCCTGTTCCAGCATTTTGCTGCGGTCCGCTGTGACCAGGGAGGCCAGCAGCGTGGTGGTTCCCGAGGCATGGAGGAAGTCGATGGCTGACCGGATCTCTTGGGCCGTTCCGCCGGGGAAGTCCCCGCCGACGGCGCCATGGCAATGCAGGTCGATCAGCCCGGGCACGATGGTGTACCCCTCGGGAAGCCGGGTCAGCTCGTAATCGCTGCGCTGATCCCAAAACGCGAATTCGGTGGGGTTTCCGGCGAAGGTAATGCGGTGCCCCTCGACGGCGATCACCGAGTCCTCCTTGAGTCTTCCGTCGCTGATGACGCGGCCGGCAAGGGCGAATCGGAGTGCTGGGGTGATGGAAGTCATGGTTCCATCTTATGGCGTGGCGGGCTAGAAGAGTCGGGAATCGCTGTCGTCCACGCCGCGCATGGCATCGTAGTCCAAGACCAGGCACTCGATGCCCCGGTCCGTGGCCAGTGTGCGCGCCTGCGGTTTGATCTGCTGTGCGGCGAAGACGCCACGGACCGGAGCCAGCAGTGGATCGCGGTTGAGCAGTTCCAAATAGCGGGTGAGCTGTTCCACGCCGTCGATGTCGCCTCGGCGCTTGAGCTCGATGGCCACGGCCGAGCCCTTGGCGTCGCGGGCCAGGATGTCCACCGGGCCGATGGCCGTCATGAATTCGCGGCGCACCAGCCGGAAGCCGTCGCCGAGCAGGTGGATCTGTTCGGCGAGCAGTCGCTGCAGGTCCGATTCCACGCCGTCCTTGATCAGTCCAGGGTCGATGCCCAGATTGTGCTGCGACTCGTGCTCGACCTCGTAGATCTGCACCACTAGGCGGTCGTCTGACTTCGAGTGCTGCACGTGCCATAGGGCGGTGATGCCGGCCTCGCGCTGTTCCTCGTCGGGCTCGACGACGCGCATGACGGCAGGGGGGCTCATCCAGTTCAGCGGCTTGTAGGATCCGCCGTCGGAGTGGATCAAGACCGAGCCGTCGGCCTTGACCATCAGCAGTCGGGTGGCAAGGGGCAGGTGGGCCCGCAGGCGGCCCTCGTAATCAACGGAGCAGCGGGCAATAACTAAACGCACAACGTGCACTCTACCGTTTCGGGCAGGGTCGTCCGGACCGGCTGTTGGATCGGCTGTCCTTGGCAGGTCGGGCAGTGGGGCAGAATTAAGGTATGTCCCGTTCGAATCGCCCGCGCCGTTCCGCCGCGCCAGCCACCCGTGGCGGCCGCGCCAACAAGTGGACCAAGCCCCCGGGGGAGGAGCTCCCGCTCGAGCGCACGCGCTTCGGTGTTCCCCAGTTACAGGATGCCCCGGATGGCCAGTGGCATGTGCGCAGGATCTCGCCTGTCAACGCCGCTAAGGCCTATAAGTGCCCGGGGTGCGGGCACCAGATCCCCTCCGGGGTGGAACACATTGTGGCCTGGCGCTCGGACCACTGGTCGGGCGAAGTGGCCTCGGCCAATGCACGTCGACATTGGCACTCGAACTGCTGGAAGTCACGCAGCTACCGCTACTGAGGCCCGGTGCTTGCTGTGCGGTTCCTCCACGGGCCAGCGTGCCGAGGCCCGAACCGCAATAATCCTGCGTCGATGTGCCGGACCGAGGGGGCAACGCAAGAGCAATCCGGCGGCTTTTCGGGTGTGCGGCAGAGGGGGAAAGCCAGCGTCATGCATGCATCGGGGAACCTGCCCCTCGGCAGCGTGGCTTTCGCACCGGCCGCGGCAGCGGCTCCGCCCAGGGCCCTACGGGTGGCGCTCCGTGGTTCCGCAGCCCACCCCAAGGTGCTGGCAATCATCGGTCAGGACGGAGAAATGCCGGAGCACCGATCCTGAAAATCCGGTCATGAGCATTAATTTTCCGGCCTTGAAGGACCCAGCGGCCTCGAACCGGAAGAAGGCCCTGGCCGCTGCCCAGGGCCTGGCGAAGGCGGAACGTGAAAACTTCGACTCCCACCCGAGGGGTATTTCCATCGGGCCAGTCGTGATCCGGTGTCCGACGCATCTGGGGTGAACTGCCCGGCGTACCAGTGCCGGTGCGCAGCGGTCGCCATGCGCTGATCCGTTCGGCGTCTGTGGCCTTCTGCGGGCTACTGACGCCAGGAGATTCACCGCGGAGCTGAAGACCGGCAAGGAAGCGGGCAGCTGCACGTTCCTTGGTCAGGATGAATTGACGACGAAGCCCGCCCTCCCGCAAGGGTGTGGTGCGGACCTGAATGGGTGCGTCCATGACGGGGCTGGTGCCGGGTGCCCGCCCGATAGCCCGGCTTGCTGCAGCCCCGGAACCAGATGGCAGCCCGCGTTGAGTTGCACCAGGAACGCCGCCACAGAACCAACGGACGGAAGCTGGCGCGCGGCAAGACCGGCAAAGACAACGCGGGACTGGTATTCAAGAGGCCGGACAAGGAAAGCAAGGCCACGCTTTTCGATGAGGGGGCAACGGCGAAGCGTTTAGCGCGGTGGACATCGGCCGGCTGCGGTGATCCCTGAGGCCTGGCCGAACACCGGGAAGACCAAGCTCCGGGACGCCACGGTAAACCTGCGCTTCGGTCTGACCAGCTACTCGGGCCAGGCGGGCACGTGGCAACGGCCAGGGCGCTGAAAGTACTGAGGCAGTGTAAAGGCGGATCGCTGCCCGCGGCCTCCTGGATCTGCTGCTGATGCGCTTGCGGTAGCGCAGCGGAGACCCGGTGGCACCGGGACGGACCGAGCGGTTAGCGCTGGTCCTGCCGGGTAATGAAAACCTCGCGCAGCAGGAGCATGACAGCCGCTGCCATCGGAATGGCCATCAGCGCACCGGCAATCCCCAGCAGCGTTCCACCGGCAATCACCGAGATCACTGCCACTGCACCAGGTACGGCCACGGCCTTCTGCATGACCCGTGGCGAAACGAAATAGGCCTCAAATTGCAGGTAGGCGAAGTAGCAGATCGCGTAAATGACAGCTGTCTGCCAACCCACCGTCAAGGCGATCAGCGAGACCAGGATGCCGGCTATGACCGCGCCGACCAGCGGCACGAAGGCCAGGAGCGCCACCACCAGTGACAGAAGCACCGAGAAGGGGACGCCGACGATGGTCATCACGATGAATGCGTACGTCGCATTGAGCAGTGCCACGAAGGCCTGGCCCATCACGTAGTTGCCCACCGAGTTGGTGATCTCCTCGGCCAGGACCTGGACCCGATGCCGTGAAGAACGCGGTGCCAGCCGGTAGGCGAAGGACTTGATCGAGGGCATCGAAGCCAAGAAATAAATGGCCAATACCGTGATGGTCAGTGTGCCGAACATGCTCTGGGCGATGACCGAGCCCACTCCCAGTACACCGCCGAAGATCCCGCCTACGGCCCCGGAATCGGAGAAGAACTTGCCTATCTCCGTTTGCAGGCGCTGGCTAACGTGGAATTGCTTATCGATATTCATGAAGAACTCGGAGTGCAGGAACGAATCCACGAAGCCCGGGGCCTTGTCAATGAACGAAGAAGTCTGCGAGGCGATCTGCGGGATGATCGTCGCGAAGAATCCGCCGAGTACTGCCAAAGCCAGCGCCATTGTAATCAGCACCCCGACCGCGCGTTTGGCCCCGCGGCGTTCGAAGAAGCGAACGATCGGGTCCAGGCCCAGCGCAATGAACAGGGCCACCGCTATCCATATCAACAATTGTCCGACGTTTGTCAGCAGGTAGTAGCCCAGTAGCGCCAATCCGACTCCGACGGCAAAGAGGAAGCCGAGCTGGACCGGGTGCATCGGTTGGCGGGCCATGGCTGCCACGGTCGTGGAGTCGGCATCGTCCGGTTCCGGGGGGAAGCCGAAGTTTGCCGGGGGACGGACCCGGGTGGTGAAGGCCGTGGGGAGACCGCCGGTGAGCCGTTGCCACAAACTACGGGTCCGAACCGGGGCAGAACCGGCTTGGTGATTCGAGTCCGGGCCGGTCTCGGGCGATTCCGAAGCCGGCTCGGAATCCGGGGCATCGTCGCCCGGCTTTGAACTTCCGCTGTTGGTACTCACTGTTCGAGCCTATTGCTTGGAGCCACGATCCCATAGCTGCCGCGCGGGGACACAGCGGTTTGGTGTGGCGATTGACTCCGGGTGTCGATGACCACATTCGGGAACGTCCTCCCGGGGCCCTTCGTTACTATGGAAGCATGACCTGCCGCCGTTTTTCGCGCGGCGGACATGCTCCAGGCCGTTTCACGACCCCCTCCGTTAGGTGTTTTTGTGCGTAAGTTCTTCTCCGCGATTGCAGTCGTCGTGGGCCTCGTCGCCCTACTGCTGGGCGTCGGGCAGCGAACCATCTGGGCGCCGCCCGAGACGTTGACCGCCTCGATTGCGCAGGCTCCGAAAGGATCCCCGCTCACGGTGATCGAGTCCGGCGTCGTATCGGCCAGTGATACGCCGGTACAGCTGACGATCGAGTCCAAGGGCACCTTCAGCGCCTCGCTGGGCCGGGCCGAGGACGTCAACGCCTGGGTGGACGGGTCCGCCCACACCACCATCCGTGGCGTGGATAAGTCAAACCTGGTGCTCGACGCCGAATCGACGCCCGGCAAGGCCACCAGCCCCAATCCCGCCGGTGCCGACCTCTTCTACGGCTCGGAGACGGCCAAAGACACCATGACCTACCGCTGGAGCGCCCCGGACGACGGGAACTGGTCCCTGCTTCTTGCTGCCAACGGGAAAGCCGATGCGCCGACCAACGTCACCGTCTCCTGGGCCGGAAACACGGACACCCCCTTCTCGATGCCGCTGATCGTCGTTGGCTCCCTGCTGGTCCTACTTGGCCTCGCCGGGCTGCTGACCCGCGGCCGCGGCAAGGGCACCGCCAGCCGGGCGATGCTCGATTCCCCGCGCCGCGAATCCCGCGGCCAGACGGAAGGCAGCGGAAACGGCACGGCCAAACGCCTTGCCGCCGGCGCCACGGCCCTGTCGCTCTTGGTGCTGCCCGCGTCTCCGGCCTTGGCTGTTGGCGCCGCTGTATCGGTCGTCGACGGCGGTACCGCCACCTCGTACCCGGTGCTGATGCCCGAACAGCTCAAGCGCATCCTTGATTCGGTGTCGACCACGGTGAGCGAGTCCGACAAGAAGCGCGACGCCAAGACACTGGGCTACCGTGCCGCCGGTGGGGCGCTGCGCCTGCGCAAAGCGAACTACAAGCTGCTTTCTGACGGGGTGAAGGTCCGCGTGGCCACGCCGTTCTCCGTTGATGTGATCCGTTCGGCCGCTGTCACCACCAGCACCGATTTCCCGCGCAACATCATGATCGTCACCGCCAAGGACAACAACCCGGAGACCATCCCCTCGGTCCTGGCGCTGACTCAGAAGACCCCGTGGGACAACTACAAGCTGGTCTCTGCCCCGGCCATGCTGGCCGGAGCCACATTCCCGGGCATCGGTGTCGGTGATTCCGCCGTGCAGAGCCTGAAACCGGGGGACAAGACGCTGAAAACCAGCCCCGAGGTCGCCCTGACCCAGCTGGCCAACGTGCTGGATAACGACAAGGCCAAGGAAAAGGCCGACTTTGCCGATAACCCTTACATCAAGATCAACGCCACCGAACAGGCTGCACTGGCCAAGGCAAATGCGAAAAACGCCGTGGTGAAGTTCGATCGCACAGTGATTCCGGCCGACACCATGGTGCTCTCGGCGCCCGACGGCGGCGCGGTGGTCATGGGCCAGCTGACCAGCACCACCACCGTCACCCCGAAGGAGCTCGGAGGCAAGGTGGTCCTCGACTCGATCACCTCCAAGATCACCGGGGTCAAGGAGACCGACAAGGGCATCGTGGTCTCCTACGGCGAGTCGATGCTGCTATACGTCCCGGCAGCCGGTAGCGCGGACAAGATCCGGCTGGTGGCCGTGGAATCGATCACGCTGGGTGCCCAGCTCAAGAAGTAGGGCCCTGAAGGGCCCCTCGGCGTCCGCCCCCGCAGCCACCACGGCGTGCGGTGGCGGACGCTTTTTCGTGCAGCCGGGGTCATACGGCATAAAGTAGAGTCATGACGAGCCTGCCTGAACCCACCGCCCCTTCGTCCCGCGGGGCGATTGACCTGACTTCACTGCAGCACCATGCACCGGAACCCGTCGACGACTACCCGACCGGACCGGCCTGGGTGCGCACGGCAAATACGCAGAACTTCCCCGAGATCGTTGCCCTTTCCCAACAGGTGCCCGTCGTGGTGTCCCTGGGCGGCCCGCGTTCCGACGTGTCGCTGCAGCTGGATGGCCTGCTGGCCCGGGCCGTGAACGCCCGCGGCGGCAAGTTCGTGCTGGCCACGGTCGACGCGGAGGCGGAAGCCGCCATTGCGCAGGCCTTCCGGGTCACCCAGGTCCCGGCCGTCGTCGCGCTGATCAACGGACAGCCGGTACCGATGTTCCAGGGCATGGTCGAGCCGGAGCACATCGACTCGCTGCTCGACGAACTCCAGGGCTTGGCCCTGCAGAACGGTGTGGTCGGAGAAGCCCAGCCGATTCCGGCACCGGGCACCCCGGCGGACCTGCCGGCACCGCTGCCGCCGCTGCACCAGGCAGCCCTCGACGCCCTCGCGGCGGGGGACTTGGACGGAGCCGAGGCCGCCTACCGCAAGGCGCTTGCCGAAAAGCCGAACGACGACGATGCGGCTGTGGGACTGGCCCGGGTGCAGCTCCAGCAGCGCACCGCCGGCGCCGACCTGAACGTGGCCCGCGCCGCGGCGGCCGCCGATCCGGATGACCTCCAGGCCCAGTTGGCCGTTGCCGACTTGGACATGCTCGGCGGCCACGTGGAGGATGCCTTCGCCCGGCTGGTCTCGTTCATCGGGCGCAGCGCCGGCGAGGAGAAGGAAGCTGCGCGGGGCCGCCTCATCGAGCTCTATTCCGTCACCGGGACCACCGACGAACGCGTCGTCGCCTCCCGGCAGAAGCTGGCCCGCGTCCTGTTCTAGGCCCGAGTTCTAGACCCGAGCCGGCCGGGCCGCGGCGCCCCGGTTGTCCGTTGCGGACGGCCGGGGCCCCGTGCCGTCTCAGCTAAAGGTCGATCCCCGGATTACTCCCGAAGGATGATCCGCTGCGGCACCGGCCGATGCTACGTTCATTGCATGAGTAGTGAACACGTCACATCCCCGCCTGCGCCGGCGCTGTCCATCAGGGGCCTGGGCAAGCGCTTCGGCGACAAGATCGCGGTCAACGGGATCAGCCTCGATGTCCCCTCCGGTTCGTTCTTCGGGCTCGTAGGACCCAATGGCGCCGGCAAGACCACCACGCTGTCCATGGCCACGGGGCTGTTGCGCCCCGACGCGGGTACGGTGGCCATCCACGGGGTGGACGTGTGGAGCGAACCGCTGAAGGCCAAGTCCTCCCTGGGCGTGCTCGCAGACGGGGTGCGCCTGTTCGACCGGCTCTCGGGGCGCCAGCTGGTGACCTACTCCGGGCTGCTGCGCGGCATGGACCGCGAGACTGTTGCGACGCGTACCGAGGACCTGCTGCGCGTGCTTGACCTGCAGGAGGCGGCGGACAAGCTCGTCGTGGACTACTCGGCGGGCATGACGAAGAAGATCGCCTTGGCCACCGCGCTGATCCATTCCCCCCGCGTGCTGGTGCTCGATGAGCCGTTCGAGGCGGTCGATCCGGTCTCCGCGGCAAACATCCGCGACATCCTCAGCGACTACGTCGGGCACGGCGGCACGGTCATCGTCTCCTCGCACGTGATGGACCTGGTCCAGCGCATGTGCACCCACGTGGCGGTCATTGCCGGCGGCAACCTGCTTGCCGCAGGGACGGTGGACGAGGTGCGCGCCGGCGAATCACTCGAAGACCGCTTCGTCTCGCTCGTGGGCGGGCGCGGAACGAACGAGGGGCTCTCGTGGTTGCACACCTCCTAGCCCTGAAATGGCGCCTGCTGCGTAACGGCTTCAAACGCAGCCCCTGGCAACTGGTCGGATTCATCATCGGCGGTCTGTACGCGCTGGGCGTCGTGGTGCTGCTCGTTGCCGGACTGTTCTTCCTGGGTAACGAGGGGCCGGCCTTCACCTCGATGGTGCTGACACTTGCCGTGTCGGCGATGCTGCTGGGCTGGACGCTGGTCCCGGTGCTGGCCTTCGGCGTTGATTCAACGCTCGATCCTTCGCGCTTCGTGACGTTCACGCTCGACCGCAGGCAGCTGGTCATCGGCCTGCTGCTCGGCGGGTTCATTGGCATACCCGGCCTGCTCACGCTGCTGCTGTTCAGCGCGCAGGCGCTGGCCTGGCGCAGTTCGCCCGCAGCAGCAGCAGCGGCGCTGACCTGCGGCGTGCTCGCGGCAGTGCTGTGCTTGGCAGCGGCCAGGCTGAGCACCACCGCCGCCACGGCGCTGACCTCCAACCGGCGCTTCCGCGATATCGCCGGCGTGCTGCTGATCATCCCGCTGTTCCTGCTGGGCCCGATCCTGACCGGACTCGGCAACGGCTTCGAGCAGGCGCTGGGCTGGCTGCCCAAGCTTGCGGCCGTGCTGGGCTGGACGCCGCTGGGCTCCTTCGCCGCGGTGCCGGCCGACATCGCCGCAGGTGCCTGGGGCATCGGCGCCCTGCGCTTCGTGCTTTCACTGGGCTACCTCGCCGCGGTGGTCTGGCTCTGGCAGCTGCTGCTGTTCAGGGCGCTGGAGAATCCGCCGGCGGTGGCATCCGGCGGCAAGGGCGCCAAGGGCCTGGGTGCCTTCGCCCGCTTCCCGGCCGCACCGTGGGGCGCCGTGGCTGCCCGCGCCCTGATCTACTGGCTCAAGGACCCGCGCTATGCGGCGAGCATCGTGATAGTTCCGCTGCTGCCGGTGATGTTCTGGTTCATCGGCAGCCAGACCGAGAGCTACGGTCTGCTGATGTACGTCGGCCCGATCATCGCCGTGCTGATGGCCTTCAGCATTTCGGCCGACGTTTCCTACGATTCAACGGCCTTCGCGCTGCACGTGACATCCGGGGTGCGCGGGATGGCGGACCGCGCCGGTCGCGTGGTGGCCTGTGCGCTGCTCGCCGTTCCCGTGGTGCTGCTGGCCACCGTGCTGCCCCCGGTGCTCTCCGGTCGGCCCGATCTGCTTCCCGGGCTGCTCGGGCTCTCGCTCGGGGCCCTGTGCACCGGGTTCGGCGTTTCGTCAGTGGCATCGGCGCGCTTCACCTATGCCGTGCCGATGCCGGGGGAGAGCCCGTTCAAGACGCCTCCTGGCGCCGGAGCGCGCATGGCGCTGGTGCAGTTCGCCACCTTCGGCATCATGGGCCTGCTGATGCTTCCGGAAATCGGCTTGATGGTGGCATTCCTGATCACCGGCAACGCGTTGTTCGGTTGGCTGGTGCTGGCCACCGGTGGGGTGCTGGGAGCGGTGCTGATGGTCCTCGGCATCCGCCTGGGTGGGCGCTGGCTCGACTCGCGGATGCCGGAGCTGATGCAGGCCACGATGGTCAACCGCTGAGCTGCCCGGTAGCACGGCGTGTCGGGACCGGCGGGACCCGGCGCGCCGCCTACGTCACTGCGCGCTCGTGTGCGGCTTGTTAGACTGGGTGCCATGAGCCTGCCCCCAGATCCTTTCCACCATGACCCCTCGACGCCCGGTGGCGGTACAGCCACCATCGAGCGCACTGAGCTCGCCCAGGAACTCGAGGCCGGCGACAGGGAGCGCTTTGCCCACTACGTGCGCAAGGAAAAGATCATGGAATCGGCGCTCAGCGGAGACCCGGTCATCGCCCTGTGCGGCAAGGTCTGGGTTCCGGGCCGGGACCCGAACAAATTCCCGGTGTGCCCGGACTGCAAGTCCATCTACGAGGGACTCACCGGCGGCGGCGACAAGTCGGATAAGAAGTAACCGCCGTTTTCACTTCCTGCAGTTCCACCTGCCTTTGGCGTGCCCTCGCGGCGCGTGCCACCGCTAGCCCTTAAGGAGGCATGCCCGTGAGCGATACGCTCTTCAGCATCGGCGAGAAGCTGCCGATGGAAGACAAGCTGCCGCCGGCGTACCCGGAACGGGCCGCCTGGGGCACCGTGACGAAACTGCGCCAATGGCAGTCCGAGGCGCTGACCAAGTACTTCAGCGACTCGCCGCAGGATTTCCTGGCGGTGGCAACCCCGGGTGCCGGCAAGACCACGTTCGCGCTGCGCGTGGCTGCAATGCTGGTCGAGGCCGGAACCATCAACCGGATCACCATTGTCTGTCCCACCGAGCACCTCAAACGCCAGTGGGCAGATGCCGCGGCACGCATCGGGCTCTCGATCGACCCGAACTTCAAGAACTCCGACGGGCGCCACGGAGCCGGCTACATCGGCGTCGCCGTGACGTACGCGCAGGTCGCTTCCAAGCCGCTGCTGCACCGCGCCAAGACCGAAGCGGCCCGCACGCTGGTGATCCTGGATGAGATCCACCATGGCGGAGACGCGCTGAGTTGGGGAGAAGGCATCCGCGAGGCCTTTGAACCGGCAGCCCGCCGGCTCGCGCTCACCGGCACCCCCTTCCGTTCCGATACCGCTTCCATCCCGTTCGTGGACTACGTCGAGGATTCGGCCGGCATCCGCCGCTCCAAGGCCGACTACACCTACGGCTATGGCAACGCGCTGAAGGACCATGTGGTGCGCCCGGTGCTGTTCATGGCGTACTCCGGGCACATGCGCTGGAAGACCAGCTCCGGGGAAGAAATGGAGGCCCAGCTCGGCGAGGGCTTCACCAAGGACATCACCGCCCACGCCTGGCGCACCGCGCTGGACCCGGCCGGCGACTGGATCCCCTCGGTGCTGGCCGCTGCCGACAAGCGGCTGACCGAGGTCCGCCGCACCGTGCCCGATGCCGGCGCGCTGGTGATCGCCACCGACCACGAGGACGCCCGCGCCTATGCGGCGCAGCTGAAGGCCATCACCGGGCAGGACATCACGGTGATCCTCTCCGACGATGCCAAGGCCTCGGAAAAGATCGAGGAGTTCTCCGACGGGGATGCACGCTGGATGGTCGCCGTGCGCATGGTGTCCGAAGGCGTGGACGTGCCCCGGCTGTGCGTCGGCGTCTACGCGACATCGACAGCGACCCCGTTGTTCTTCGCCCAGGCGATCGGACGCTACGTGCGCTCTCGGCGCCGCGGCGAGGTGGCCAGCGTGTTCCTGCCCTCGGTGCCGATCCTCATGGAACTGGCGAACCAGATGGAGCTCGAGCGCGACCATGCACTGGACCGTCCGGAAAAGCACCTCGAGGACCCCGACTTCGTGCCCGAAGAAGCGCTCATGGCCGAGGCGAATCGCGAGGACAAGGCCTCGGATGAGCTGAACAAGCAGAAGTTCGAGGCCCTGCACTCGCAGGCTTCCTTCGACCGGGTGCTTTTCGACGGCGGCGAATTCGGCACCGGCGGTGCGGCGGGTTCCGAGGAGGAGCTGGATTTCCTGGGCATCCCCGGGCTGTTGGACGCCGAGCAGGTCGGCGTGTTGCTGCGCCAGCACCAGGCCAAGGCCGTCACGAAGCAGAAGTCCTCACGCCAGACGGCCGAACCGGAGCCGTCGGTCATCGACCACCGCCAGCTCATGGAGCTGCGCACCCAGCTCTCCAAGAACGTCGCTGCGTGGAGCGCACGCACCGGGACCCCGCACGGTGTCATCCACACCTCCCTGCGCGCGGCCTGCGGCGGCCCGGCCGTGGCCCAGGCCAACGCGGACCAGCTCACCTCGCGGCTGGCGAAGCTGCAGAACTGGTTCATCGGGCGCAAGTAGCTGTTGCACGGCCATGTCCCCGCGCGGATGCGGGACGGGAGCGGTGCCTTGTGCGGCGTTCTTCCCGGAGAGCAATCAGCCCAGTGTCAGCACTGTGACCCTGGCGTCCTGCAGCCCGGCCACGACTTCGGCAACGGATTGCGGGTGCACAGCGGCGCTCAGCGGCAGGATCACCGTGGTATCCAGTCCCTGGGCCACTGCATCCAGTGCCGTGGCACGTACGCAGAAGTCCGTCGCGATGCCCACGATGTCCACCGAGGTGACACCTGCTGTGCGCAGCCAGTCCCCGAGCAGCATGCCTGATTCGGAATCACTTGCCTCGCCGTCGGCGGCCAGCCGGGCCTCGAAGCCCGAGTAGGCTGCGGCGAAGCGGCCCTTGCGGAACCGCGCGCCGACGTGCCCGAGCGCCGGGGAGAGGCCCGGGTGGAAATCGGCCCCCGGCGTCCCGGCCACGCAGTGCACCGGCCAGGAGTCGATGAAATCGGGGGTGTCGGAAAAATGCGTGCCCGGGTCGATGTGCCAGTCCTGGGTGGTCGCGATGTGCCCGTAGTCCGCCGAGCGCACGGCGAGATCCGTGGCTATGCCCGCCGCGACTGCCGCACCGCCGGCCACTGCCAGGGCGCCGTGCTCGCAGAAGTCGTTTTGCACGTCGATGATGAGCAGCGCGCGCTCGCTAGCGTCCATGGGTGAACTCCGTCGGGATGACCGGCTCCCCGCGCTGGAGCCGGCGGGCCATGCCCGGCATCTCGGCGATCGAGTCCTTGTGGCGTTGGGTGGCCCGGGCGACGCCTTCGGCCCCTATCCAGCCCGGTGCCAGCACGCCATCGGCCACGAAGTGGTGCAGCAACGTGCGGTCGTTGCCGTCGGATGCCGGCGGTTCGCCGATGCCGATGACCTCGGTGGTGGCGCGGCCGCGCTCGTTGAGCCGGCGCAGGGCGAACTTGCGCCCGCCAATGCTGACCTTGTTCTCCGCGGCCTTGGCAACGTCGATGAATTCGCCGGCATCGTTCTGGCGGCTTACCAGCTTGTAGACCATCGACGCGGTCGGGGCGCCCGAACCGGTGACCAGCGAGGTGCCCACGCCGTACGCGTCGACGGGGGCCGAAGCCAGGGCGCCGATGGCATATTCGTCGAGATCGCTGGTGACCACGATGTGGGTGTTCTCGTTGCCCAGGTCATCGAGCAGCGTCCGCACCCAGCGGGCCTGTTCGACCAGGTCGCCGGAGTCCAGCCGGACGGCGCCGAGCTCGGGTCCGGCGGCCTCCACCGCGGTGCGCACCCCGGTTTCGACATCGTACGTGTCGACCAGCAGCGTCGTGTCGGCTCCCAACGAGGCGACCTGCGCCTCGAAGGCCGCGCGCTCGGAATCGTGCAGCAACATGAAGGAGTGCGCCGCCGTGCCGACGGTCTTCAGCCCGTAGCGCATCCCGGCCTCCAGGTTGGAGGTGGAATCGAAACCGGCGATCAGCGCGGCACGGGCCGCGGCGACGGCCGATTCCTCCTGGGTGCGGCGGGAGCCCATCTCGATGCAGGGGCGGGTGCCGGCGGCGGCGATCATGCGCGAGGCGGCGGAGGCGATGGCAGAATCGTGGTTCAGCACCGAGAGGATGAACGTCTCCAGCACGCAGGCCTCCGCGAACGTGGACTCCACGATCAGCACCGGCGAGTTCGGGAAATAGATCTCGCCCTCGGCGTAGCCATAGATGTTGCCGCTAAAGCTGAAGTCCGCCAGGTAGTCCAGCGTGAGCTGGTCCACGACGCGGGTGGAGGCGAGGAACCCAAGCTGGGCGGGGGAGAAGCGGAAGTGCTTAATGCCTTCCAGGATGCGTCCGGTGCCGGCCACCACGCCGTAACGCCGGCCATCGGGCAAGCGCCGGGCGAAGGCCTCGAACACCGAGGGGCGGTGCGCCGTGCCCGAATGCAGTGAGGCCTGCAACATGGTCAGCTCGTAGTGGTCGGTAAAGAGGGAGGTGGGCTGCTGCCACATCGGTGGGGCTCCTGAAGGGATGTCGTGCCCGCCGGGCGGCGCAGGGCCGCTGTCCCGGTGGAGGGGCGTTCGCTTACCCGTCCCACTCTAGTCCCCGGCCTCTGCCCGCCGGCTGCCCGGTGTCGGCGGTGCGTCGTAGAATGGTTACATGTCCGTCATTACAGCCACCCCCGACGTGCTCCCCGTCGAGGATCTGGGCCTGCTCCAGGAAACCGCCGTTCCGTATGTCCTGA
Source organism: Paeniglutamicibacter cryotolerans (assembly GCF_014190875.1). NCBI lineage: Bacteria > Bacillati > Actinomycetota > Actinomycetes > Micrococcales > Micrococcaceae > Paeniglutamicibacter > Paeniglutamicibacter cryotolerans. The sequence goes on from NZ_JACHVS010000001.1 coordinate 2,761,322, forward strand.
TCGTCTGGAACGACCCGGTGAACCTGATGAGCTATGTGAGCTATGTCTTCCGTTCCCATTTCGGCTTCAGCGCGGCCAAGGCCGACACGCTGATGATGGAGGTGCACCAGCAGGGACGCTCGGTGGTCTCCACCGGCAGCCGCGAGAAGATCGAAGCCGACGTGACGGCGATGCATACCTACGGGTTGTGGGCCACGCTCCAGCGCGCGGATGCGAGCTGAGGGGCATGGCACGGGCTTTCAAATACACCCCCCGCGGGCTGAGCGCACAGCTTGACAAGGCCGAACGGCAGCTGTTGCGCGGCCTCTTCCAGGACGTCATCACGTTGCTGGAGCCCGAGCGACGCAAGGACGAGGACCCGCTCTGGGCCATGGTGGGACTGGATCCCGACGCGCACCGCGCTGATTTCGCCCCTCCATCCGACCGCGCCGTCAAGCGCCTGCTGCCCGATGCCAACCCGGACGACGCCGCCGCGTCGCTGGAGTTCCGCCGGCTGACCGAACGCACGCTGCGCGAACGCAAGCTCGGGGCGCTGCGCGAGGCCGCGCTCGCCGTCGAATCGCGCGCGCTATTGCTGGACATCGCAGCGGCACCGCGCTTCGCCGCGGCACTCAACGACGTGCGCCTGGTGCTGGCCCAGCGCCTGAGCCTGGAGACCGAGGAGGACGCCGAGGCGATCCATGCCCAGGACGACTGGTCGAAGGCCGAAACCACCGACGATTACCTGGCCCTGGTCTACAACTTCGTCACCTGGTTCCAGGAATCGCTGATGCAGGCGCTGGCGCTTTCGCTGTGACCTGGCCGACAATGTGCCCGACGTCATTCGTTGAACCCCCCGAAACGCAGTAGTCTCGATAAATCATGACTAGTGCTGCACAGGTGCGCCGGAACCGGACCGCCTCACCCACACCCCGGGCCGAGGCTCCACTGGGCATCTTCGATTCCGGGGTAGGGGGACTGACCGTCTCGCGCGCCATCATCGACCAGCTGCCCCACGAATCCACCATGTACGTGGGGGACACGGCCAACTCGCCGTACGGTCCGCTGCCCATAGCGCAGGTGCGGGCCAATGCCCTGGGCGTGATGGACGAACTGGTCGATTCCGGGGTCAAGCTGCTGGTCATCGCCTGCAATTCGGCCTCCGCCGCCGTCCTGCGCGATGCCCGCGAACGCTACACGGCCCGCTACGGGATCCCCGTGGTCGAGGTCATCCAGCCGGCCGTGCGGCGCGCGGTATCCGCGACCCGCAACGGGAAGATCGGTGTCATCGGCACCGAAGCCACCATCGGATCCCGCGCCTACGAGGACGCCTTCGCCGCGGCCCCGCACCTCTCGATTCATTCCGCCGCCTGCCCGCGCTTCGTCGAGTTCGTCGAACACGGCATCACCGCCGGACCCGAACTGCTTCAAACCGCGGAGGCCTACCTGGCCCCGCTGAAGGCGGCCGGGGTCGACACGCTGGTGCTGGGCTGCACCCACTACCCGCTGCTGACCGGCGTCATCTCCTATGTCATGGGCGACGATGTCACCCTGGTCTCCAGCGCCGAGGAAACGGCCAAGGACGTGTACCGCGCCCTGTTGCGCCACGACCTGGCCCGCGCGGGCACCGGCACCCCCGAACACCAATTCATCGCCACCGGCGACGCCGCCTCCTTCGAGGTCCTGGCCCGCCGCTTCCTGGGTCCCGAGGTGCTCTCCGTGGAGCACGTCGCCCACGTGGCCGCCCACTATCCCACCGGCTCGTTTCCGCGGATCACCCCGGAAATGATGGCCCAAGCACAAGCGAGCGTGTCATGAAGCTGACCATCATCGGCTGTACCGGTTCCTTCCCCGGCCCCGGCTCCCCGGCCTCCTGCTACCTGGTCACGGCGTTCGACGGTGAACGCGACTGGAAGATCCTGCTCGACATGGGCTCCGGCGCGCTCGGCGTGCTGCAGCGCTACGTCGACATCAAGGACCTGGACGGCATCTTCATCTCGCACCTGCACCCGGACCACTGCATGGATTTGTGCGGGATGCACGTGGCCATTCACTGGGACCCGAACGGCTGGAACAGGGACCGGATGCTGGTCTGGGGTCCGGAAGCCACGGCGGACCGCATCGCCACCGCCTATGGGCTGCCGCTGGATCCGGGCATGCACGAGGACTACGACTTCCAGCACTGGGTCCCGCGCGAACCGGTGCACCTTGGCCCGTTCAAGATCACCCCGGTTCCCGTGCTGCACCCCATCGAGGAGGCCTACGCGCTGCGCGTGGAAGCCACCGAGCCCATGGTCGACGGCACGCTGCGTACCTCGGTGCTGACCTACTCGGGGGACACCGACTCCTGCGACGGGCTCATCGAAGCCGCACTGGATTCGGACATGTTCCTCTGCGAAGCGGCCTTCGAGGAGGGCCGCGATGACGGCATCAACGGCGTGCACCTCACCGGCAAGCGCGCCGGCATCGCAGCGACGCAGGCCGGTGCCGAGCGCCTGCTGCTGACCCACATCCCGGTGTGGACAGACATCAATACGGTGGTGAACGAGGCGAAGGAAGTGTACTCCGGGGGCATCGCGGTGGCCGTGTCCGGCGTGACCTACGGCGTCTGGTCCGGATCCCAGCTGGGCACCCCGAAGTCGCTGCCGACGGCACCGGTCTCGATCGTGCGTCCGGCTCCGAACCGCGAATGGCCCGGCGTCGCGTCCACGTAGCGGAAGCGCAAAGGCTGTGGGCGTGCCGATGCCGACTAGACTTGAAGCCATGACTTCAGCATCGACTTCAGCAGCAACGCGCGCCGACGGCCGCTCCACCGACCAGCTCCGCGACGTAACCATCACCCGCGGCTGGTCCCAGCAGGCCGAGGGTTCGGCCCTCATCGAATTCGGCAACACCCGGGTGCTGTGCACCGCATCGTTCACCGCCGGGGTCCCGCGCTGGCTCAAGGGCGAGGGCACGGGTTGGGTTACCGCAGAATATGCCATGCTGCCGCGTGCCACCAACACCCGCAACGGCCGCGAATCGGTCAAGGGAAAGATCGGTGGGCGCACCCACGAGATCTCGCGCCTGATCGGCCGCTCGCTGCGCTCGGTCATCGACACCAAGGCACTGGGCGAAAACACCATCGTGCTCGACTGCGACGTGCTCCAGGCCGACGGCGGCACGCGCACTGCTGCCATCACCGGTGCCTACGTGGCACTGGCCGATGCCATCGCCTGGGCCAAGTCGCAGAAACTGATCAAGGCCAACGCCACCGTGCTGACCGACTCGGTGGCCGCGATCTCAGTGGGCATCATCGACGGCACCCCGATGCTCGACCTGCCCTACGTCGAGGACGTCCGTGCCGAAACCGACATGAACGTCGTGGTGACCGGCTCCGGCGACTTCGTCGAGGTCCAGGGCACGGCCGAGGGTGCACCGTTCAACCGCACCGAGCTCGATGCACTGCTTGACCTGGCACTTGTCGGCACCACCGAGCTCGCCCGGATCCAGCGCGAAACCCTCGGCGCATGAGCGCAGCCCCCCGGCTGGTGCTCGCCACCCACAATCAGGGCAAGTTGAAGGAGCTGCGCGAGCTGCTGCGCGGACAGGTCCCGGGCCTGGACGTCGACACGCAAGTGATCGATGCCGCTGCCGCCGGAGCCCCGGATGTCGCTGAAACCGGCACCACGTTCGCCGCCAACGCGCTGCTCAAGGCCCATGCAGTAGCGAAGGCCACCGGCCTGCTGGCCATCGCCGACGACTCCGGGCTGGCCGTGGACGTGCTTGGCGGCGCGCCGGGCATCTTCTCCGCGCGCTGGGCAGGGCGCCACGGCGACGATGCGGCGAACCTCGACCTCCTGCTGGCCCAGCTCTGCGACATCGCCCCCGAACACCGTGGTGCGTCGTTCGTGTGTGCGGCCGCGCTGGCCACACCCGCAGGCTCCGAGGTCGTCGAACTCGGGCACCTGAGGGGCACGCTGCTCACCGCCCCGCGCGGCGATGGCGGTTTCGGCTACGACCCGATTCTGCTTCCGGCGGGCCTGGACCGCAGCTGTGCCGAGCTGGAGAGCGCCGAGAAGAACGCGATCAGCCACCGCGGCACTGCCTTCCGGGCACTGCTGCCGCGCATCATCGCCGAACTCGGTATGTGACTCGCTTGAGTTCAGGGCGGCATGGAAGTGGGAAACCGCAGGCCATGCCGTCCTTTCATGCCCTGGGCACTTCGGATGCCGGTGCGGGGTGCACGGATGGAGCCATGACGCCCGGTGAGACGCCCCTGTGCCGGGTCGGAGCGAACCCGCCTGATCCGGCCCCGCCCGGAATATGGCCGGCACCCTCGCCCCGGTGGCGCAGCTGCTCGAACGCGGCCCGGAGCCGGGACGGGCCACGGTGCTGGTGGGCGCGAACGGATCGGGCAAGTCGACCAGGGTGGAGGCCATCGCGCAGGCCTGCGGATTGAGCGCCGAGGGCGGATCCACCGGCGCCATGCACGCGACTCGGGACACCGGGTCCGGACTGCACCGCCACCTGTGCCTGGAACGAAATCCGGGAACCACCCGCTACGGCTACTTCCTGCGGGCCGAAACCATGCATGGCTGCTTCAGCTACCTGGAGGACAACCCCGCAGGCCCCGACCTGGCATTCCAGGAGATGTCCCACGGCGAATCCTTCCTCGAAACCGCCGCGGGAAAGTTCCGCGGCGGTGGCCCGTGGATCCTCGAAGAGCCCGCTTCAGCGCTCTCCTTCCCTGGTTGCCTGGCGCTGCTCGGGGTGTTGAAGGACCTGATCGGGCTGGGCGATTCACAGGTGATCCCCTGCACCCATTCGCCGATCCTGGCGGCCCTGCCCGGTACCCGGGGCCACGAGGTCGGCGACCGGCGCCTGCGTGAACGCCAGCGGGCGGAACTGGACCTGGTCCAGGGCTGGCGCTCCTTCCTCGATGCCCCGCAGCGCTTCCTGCGCCACCTGTAGCCAGCTGCCCTGCTCAGGACTCAAGCAGCTGGCGCAGGACGTATTGAAGGATGCCGCCATGCTTGTAATAGGCCTCTTCCGCCGGTGTGTCGATGCGGACATCGACGGTGATTTTCCGCGAACCGGCCGGTGATTCAACAAGCACGAGAACGTCCTTCGGCAGTGCCCCCACCCCGGCCAGCCCGGTGATGGAGAAGGTTTCCTCGCCCGTGAGCCCGAGGGATTCGGCAGAGTCGCCGGCTTTGAACTGCAGCGGCAATACCCCCATCCCGATCAGGTTGGAACGGTGGATCCGCTCGAAGGAGGTGGCCAGCACGGCCTTGACACCGAGTAACAGGGTGCCCTTGGCCGCCCAGTCGCGCGATGAACCGGAGCCGTAGTCAGACCCGGCCAAGATCACCAGCGGCGTCCCGTCCTGACGGTAGCGCTGGGCGGCATCGAAAATGCTTCGTCGGGACCCATCGGGCAGGTAGCGGGTGAATCCGCCTTCCACGCCCGGGACCAGCTTGTTACGCAAGCGCACATTGGCGAAGGTTCCTCGGATCATGACATGGTGGTTGCCACGCCGCGAACCGTAGGAGTTGAAGTCCCGCGGATCCACGCCCAACGACACCAGGTATTCCCCTGCCGGGGAGTCCTTCCTGATGGATCCGGCAGGTGAAATGTGGTCGGTGGTCACCGAGTCGCCCAGATGGGCCAACACCCTCGCTCCGGTGATGTCAGCAAGATCCGTTGGCGCGGGCCCGACCCCGTCGAAATACGGCGGGCGCTGCACGTAAGTGGAGGCGGGGTCCCACGTGAAGCGGTCGCCCTCCGGGATCGCCATCGAGCGCCAGTTCTCGTCCCCGGCGTAGACATCGGCGTACCCGTGGGTGAACATCGAGGCCTCAAGGTTCGCATCGACGACCTCCTTGATCTCCGCGCTGCTCGGCCAGATATCGCGCAGATACACCGGATTCCCGCCGGTATCCTGTCCCAGCGGGTCTTTGAGCAGGTCAGCATGCATCGTCCCGGCTAGCGCATAGGCGATCACCAGCGGCGGGGAGGCCAGGAAATTCATCTTCACTTCCCCATGGATCCGGCCCTCGAAGTTCCGGTTGCCCGAGAGCACCGAGGCCACCGTCAGGTCGTTCGCGTTTACCGCTGCGCTGACCTCGGGGATCAGCGGGCCGGAGTTGCCGATGCAGGTCGTGCAGCCGTAGCCGACCAGGTTGAAACCCAACGCCTCGAGATACGGAGTGAGCCCGGACCGGTCGCAGTAGTCGGTGACCACCCGGGAGCCCGGAGCCAGCGTGGTCTTCACCCACGGCTTGGAACGCAAGCCCTTTTCCACCGCTTTCTTGGCCAGAAGCGCCGCCCCGATCATCACCTGCGGGTTGGAGGTGTTGGTGCAGGAAGTGATCGCGGCAATGACCACATCCCCGTGGTCGAGGCTGGCCGGGGTCCCGTCGAGGACGAGCTCTACCGGGTCCGAGGGCCAGCTGGTCACCGGCGGCTCGCCGGAGAACCCATGCGGGGGAACGTCGCGTTCGCTGCCGGTGCTGATGGCCACCGGGTCGCTGGCCGGGAACGATTCATCCCCGGCCTCATCGAGTGACGCGGCGACGGCCTCGTCTTGCGGATAGCCGGCCAGCAGCCGCCGGACGGCCTGCTGGGCCGCCTTGAGCGGGATCCTGTCCTGTGGGCGCTTGGGCCCGGCAATGGAGGACACCACGGTGCCCAGGTCCAGTTCCACGATTTGGCTGTAGTCCGGCACATGCTCCGGGTCGTGCCAGAGCCCCTGCTCCCTGGCATAGGCCTCGACCAGCCGGATGTGGTGTTCGGAGCGCCCGGTAAGGGCCAAATAGTCCAGGGTTTCGGCGTCGATCGGGAACAATGAACCGGTGGAACCATATTCGGGGCTCATGTTTCCCAGGGTGGCTCGGGTGGCTAGCGGAACATTTGCCACCCCGGGGCCGAAAAAGTCAACGAATTTACCCACGACGCGAATCTTGCGCAGCAGTTCGGCCACGGTCAGCACCAAGTCGGTGGCCGTGGTGCCCTCGGGCAGTTCGCCGGTGAGCTTGAGCCCGAGCACCTGCGGGATCAGCATGCTCATGGGCTGGCCGAGCATTGCCGCCTCGGCTTCGATCCCGCCCACGCCCCAGCCCAGCACGCCCAGCCCGTTGACCATGGGCGTATGCGAATCGGTGCCGACCAGGGTGTCGGGGTAGGCCTGCTCGCCGTCGGGTCCCTTTCGGGTGAAGACGACCCGGGAGAGGTATTCGAGGTTCACCTGGTGGCAGATCCCGGTGTCCGGCGGGACCACCAGGAAATCGTCGAAGGATTGCTGGGCCCAGCGCAGCAGCTGGTAGCGCTCCTGGTTGCGCTGGAACTCGTACTCGGCATTGCGCGCAAAGGCGTTGCCGGTGCCGAAGACATCGGCGATCACGGAGTGGTCGATGACCAGTTCGGCGGGGATCTGCGGGTTGACCTTGCGGGCATCCCCGCCCAGTTCGGTCATGGCATCGCGCATTGCCACCAGATCCACGACACAGGGCACGCCGGTGAAGTCCTGCATCAGCACCCGGGCTGGGGTGTATTGGATTTCGGGGTTCTGCGCGGATGCAGGGTCCCAGCCTGCCAATGCCCTGATTTGGTCCTGGGTGACCAGTCGGCCGTCCTCGTTGCGCAACAGGTTTTCCAGCAGCACCTTCAGGCTGTAGGGCAGCCGGTCCGAGCCGGCGACCCTGCCGATCCGGTAGATCTCATAGCGCTTGTCATCGACGGTGATGTGGTCTTTTGCGTTGAAACTATTGCTCTTCATCGTGTTCTCCCGTGGATCGATGCCGGGGCGTTGATCCACGGGGGCTTCACCCTGCCCGCCGTGCCGTTCGCCCGTGTGATGTTAGATGCATGGCTACAGGAATCTACAGCCATGCGGCGCCGCCACACCGGAGTCGACAGGTGCTTGCCGCGGCGATCCTGGCGAATTCGTTGGCCACGACATGAGCGGGGATGGTCCGCGAATCAGCGTTGCGTGAATCGCCGGGCCGCAATTCCTTGCGAACTAGCGCAGGGGGATGGGTCGCGCCAATGCTCTAGCGGGCCACCATGATCGCTAATGCGCGTCCGGCTTGGGGTCGGCGTTCAGCAGGATCTTTCCGGTGATCGGTTACATGGTTCTTTCCTCCACGCTGTTGTCCGAAGCCGGTCCCGTCATGAGGCCAGCCTCACTTATCAAGCTATCGCGGCAACGATGGTTTGAACATGGCAGGGCCTCGGCAGTGCGGCGGGCGGGAACCGGCGGAAGCTTGACCGCTGCCTGAATTGGCGCGATTCTTGGCTCTAGGAAGATCATCCAGGGGGCTTTGAACATGAAGAAGTTTTCGTTGACGGCGCTGGCGAAGCATCACCTGGATGATGCACGCCGGGCATCCAGTGGCCGCAGTGCCAGTACGGTTTTCGGAGGCCACGAGCACGTGCTGCGCCAAACCGTCATCGCGTTGGCATCCGGGCGCTCCCTCTCGGAGCATGTGAATCCCGGGGAAGCCACGGTGATGGTGCTGGCGGGGCGGATCAGGCTGGTCGCGGACGAGCAGAAATGGGAGGCCCGGGTGGGGGACCTGTTAGTGATCCCGCCGGGTTCATCCTCGATCCATGCAGTGGAGGATTCCACCATGCTGCTGACTGTCGCCAAATCCGACCGGGTGGCTTGAGGCCACCGGGCCGACGCTACCGTCCTGAACAGGCTAGGTGCGCGGACGGGCCCAGTGCCGGGAGTGCCGGGCATCGAAGACTGCACCGCTCAATGGCGCGTAGGCGTACCATCTGCCGGTCCGGAGGCGTCACCGGCTGCTTCGAATCCCGCTGTGGCCAGCCGGGCGGCATCCGCCAGTGCCTCGAAGGCTGCCGCAGCTAGCTTGTTGGTGGCCGGGAATGGGCCCGAGTTGATGGTATGCCGCCCCTGAAGCGCGCGTAGCCGACCTCGTAGCAGTTGCCGACCTCGACTGCCACCCGCTCGGCCAGGGCCTGGGCGCCGGAAGTATAACCGCCGCCGCCCTCCCAGCGCTCGAGGGCTTCAACGCGTTCGGGGCTGAGCCGGGAATCGGAGTACTCCACCGGGTCGGACAGCCAGAGCACGGTTCCCGCATGGCCGCAGGACAACCTGATCAGCAGGCGTGTCGTGATCGCTGCATCAATCATGCATCCAGCGCATCCATGCTGCGGCGCAGCTGCTTAAAGGTGCGGCCCACATCCCGGGATCCGGATGCGGGCCGCCGCATGGCTTTTGCCTGTGCTCAGGCCTTCTTGCTGTTCTTCGAAAGGGTCGCCTTGAGCAGCTCGATGCCGATCGGGATCAACGAGATCAGCACGATGACGATGAAGATGAGGTCGATGTTGTCCCCGACCCACGCGAACTGGCCGAGCCAGAAGCCAAGCAGCGTCACTCCGACCCCCCAGAGCAGGGCGCCGATCAAGTTGAACACCACGAACGTGCGGTACTTCATGTGGGCGACGCCGGCGATCACCGGAACGAAGGTGCGCACGATCGGCACGAAACGGGCCAGGATCACCGCGCGGCCGCCGAAGCGCTCGAAGAACGCGTGGGCCTTGTCCACATATTCCTTGCGGAAGAAGCGCGAATCGGGCTTGTTGAAGACAGTGGGGCCGGCCTTGCGCCCGATCAGGTATCCGGTCTGGTCCCCGGCGAATGCGGCGACGAAGACGCACAGTGCGAACAGCGGCAGAGATACGTCGATGGCGCCGGTGGCCACCAGCAGTCCCGCGGTGAAGAGCATGGAGTCCCCGGGCAGGAAGAACCCGACCAGCAATCCGGTTTCGGCGAAGACGATGCCGCAGACCAGCAGGATGATCCAGGGTCCAAGGTCCGCGTTGCGCAGGAACACGTCCGGGTTCAGCCAGTCGGGCAGGAAGCTGGCCGTGGGCGGCTGAATGGCGCCAAGGGCCATGGAGGCTTGATGGATCACGTCGATAGTCACGCATCTGATCTTAAGGCACGTCCGAGGGCCCTGGACGCCGGGGGAGGCTCTCGTGTCAGAACTCTCAGCACCTTGCCAGCCGCGGTGACGGGCGAAAACGGTGCGGCAGAGGGTCTTGACGCGGGCAGTTCCCCGACCTAGCTTAGTTACATGAGTAATGAACCAGCTAACGAGGTAACTGACGGATTGGCCGGCTCGTCCTCGGCAGTCAGGGGACATGCAGGTGCTTGAGGATTCAACTCCGATCTTCCAGCAGATAGCCTCCCTCATCGAAAACGACATCGTCGAGGGAATGCTCGCCGAGGAGACCCAGGCCCCCTCCAGCAACGAGTTCGCCTCCTTCTATCGGATCAATCCCGCCACGGCGGCCAAGGGCCTGAACCTGTTGGTCGACGACGGCATCCTCTACAAGCGGCGCGGCATCGGCATGTTCGTCGCACCCGGGGCCAGGGAGCGGCTGCTGGCCCGGAGGCGCGAGGAGTTCATCCTGCGCTACGTCACCCCGGCCGCCATCGAGGCGCGCAAGCTGGGCATCGGCACCGAGCAGCTCACCGCCATGTTCAAAGCCTCGGGCAGCACCACCGAATCCACCACTGGAGCGTGAGTCAATGAAGAAGAGCCAGTCACCGGCCATCGAACTTCGCGGCGTCACCAAGGCCTACCGTGGGCTCAAGGCACTGGACGACGTCGATCTGGTCCTGGAGGGGAACCGCATCTATGGGCTGCTGGGCCGCAACGGCGCCGGCAAGACGACACTGATGGGCATCCTCGCCGGCCAGGGTTATGCCAGCTCCGGAAAGGTGCGGGTCAACGGGGCCGACCCTTTCGAAAACGACGGGGTTCTTTCGCGCATCTGCTTCATCAGGGAATCGCAGAAATACCCGGACGACTTCAATGCCGGCCAGGCGTTCAGGGCCGCGGCGCTCTTCTTCACCCACTGGGACACGGAGCTTGCTGCACGGTTGGCGAAGGACTTCGCGCTGCCGCTGAAACGGCGGATCAAGAAGCTCTCGCGCGGCCAGCTCTCGGCCGTCGGGGTGATCATTGGCCTGGCCTCCCGGGCAGAGATCACGTTCTTCGACGAACCCTACCTGGGCCTGGACGCCGTGGCGCGGCAGCTGTTCTACGACCACTTGGTCGCAGACTTCGCCCTGCACCCGCGCACCATAGTGCTCTCCTCACACCTGATCGACGAGGTCGCCAACCTGCTGGAGCACATCATCCTCATCGACAAGGGGCGCATCGTGCTCGATGCCGAGGCCGATGAGATCCGCGGTTCGGCCGTCACCGTCACCGGCGCCGGGGCCAAGGTCGACCCGTTCATAGCCGGGCGCCGGGTGTTGCATCGCGACGCGCTCGGGTCCCTGGCCTCGGCGACCATCGAGGCGCGGCTCGACGCGGCAGAGCGGGCCCGGGCCGCAGTGCTGGGCCTGGAAATCTCCCCGGTCTCGCTGCAGCAGCTGGTGGTGCGCACGGCGCTCGCGGCCGGGAACAGGACTGAATCCGATCCGGAAATGGAGATGCTCAAATGAACCGCGCAGTGAATGTCGCCCGCATGCAGTTGATCAATAAATGGACCTTCCTGGGCATCCCGGGCCTGATCCTGGCCTCCAGCACCCTGCTGACCTTCGCCATCTGGGCGGTGATCCCGGACGAGGTGGGAACGAAGTACTCCGGTGCCGGCCAGGCGGTGATGTGGTACTTCCTGGCCCTGGGCATCCAGGCGCTGACCCTGACCTTTCCGTTCTCCCAGGCCATGAGCGTGAGCCGCAAGTCGTTCTACGCCGGCACGCTGGGGTTGTTCTCCGTCGTCGCGCTCGGCGTGGCGGTGCTCTACTACGTGCTGGGGCGCATCGAACAGGCTACCCACGGCTGGGGGATGAACGGGCAGTTGTTCGCGCTTTCCTGGGTGGCCGATGCCCCGGCCTGGGTGCAGATCCTGTTCTACTTCGTGGCGATGGTGCTGTTGTTCATGGTCGGCTTCTGGGTCGCCACCGTCTACATGCGCTGGAAGACCACCGGAATGCTGGTGGCCGGACTCGGGTCCGCCGTGCTGCTGGTCGGGGCCATCGCGCTGGCCTCGTTCAACGGCTGGTGGCTGGCGATCGGCAGCTGGCTGGGAGCGCAGACGCCGCTGAGCACTGCGGGATGGGCGGGACTGCTCGCGGTGGTGCTGGCCGCGGGGTCCTATCTGACCCTGCGCCGCGCCATCGCCTGAGTTCCGGTTTGCCCTCGCGCCGGGCCAAACAGCGCCCGGGGCGGCGTGGCACGCGCCACCATTTGCCCAGGGTGTCGGCTGCTGCCGGTATGGTTACCAGGTGGCTTTGGACTTTACGGCAATAGATTTCGAGACGGCTAACGGCTTCAGGGGCTCCGCCTGCAGCGTGGGACTGAGCCGGGTCCGCGGCGGGCGAATCGTCGAGGAGACGACCTGGCTGATGCGCCCGCCGGAGGGTTTCGACCATTTCGATCCGCGCAATGTGCAGATCCACCGGATCACCCCCGAAATGGTCGCTCACCGCCCGCGCTTTGGCGAACTCTTTACCGAGATGGCGGGCTTCATCGGCACCGACGTGCTCGTGGCCCACAACGCCGCGTTCGACCTCGGCGTGATCCGCTCCGCACTGGAAGTCTCCGAACTCTCCGGCCCCGCCTACGACTTCGCCTGCACGGTGAAGCTGGCGCGGCGCAGCTACGAGTTGGACTCCTACTCGCTGCCGTTCGTCGCCGAGGCGGCCGGCGCCCCGATGACCAACCACCATGATGCCGGCGCCGATGCCAGCGCCTGCGCCTCGATCATGATCGACATCTCACGCAAATGTGCCGTGCGGTCGGTGTCGCTGGCTGCCGAGTCGCTGCAGGTCGCCATGGGCCATGCGGCAGCCTATTCGATTGGGGACCCGCTCTCCAAAGCCACCGTCGACGCTCAGGGTTGGGCCCGCTCCGGCCACCAGATGCCGCTGCAGCCGGAGTGGGCGCTCTGGCCTCAGGAGGGCGAGAATCCGGTGCCGAACCCCGACGCGGACCCGGCAAACCCGCTCTTTGGAGAGACCGTGGTCTTTACCGGCAACCTCGGCATCAACCGCCAGGACGCGAAGGACCGCGCGGCGCAGATGGGCGCGCAGACGGCTAGCCGGGTCACCCGGGCCACCACTGTCCTGGTCGCCGGAGACGGATTCGTCCCGGCGGACCTGCGCAACGGACGGTTAACCGGCAAGGCGAAGAAGGTCATCAGGATGCGCGAGGCCGGGCTCCCCGTCTCGGTGCTCTCCGAAGGCGAATTCCTGCAGATGGTCGGTGGCGCCTGGCCCGGGACCGGCCGGCCCGCGGCTTCGTAGCAGCCCGCATCGGGCATCGTAGAGCCCCTCGATGGCTGCTGGCTCCGGGCCTTCGTCCGCCCCGGCGGTGCCCTTGAGTTCAGGCGTCGATGACCAGATCCTCCAGCGGCTTTGAGCAGCAGATCAGGATCTTGCCAGCCGCGATTTCCTGGGGCCGGATGCCTCCGGCGTGGTTCATGTCCACGCTCCCGCTGAGCATCGGGCTCTTGCAGGTCCCGCACATCCCCAACGTGCAGGACGACGGCAATGCGAGACCCGCCGCCAGTGCGGCGTCAAGCACGAAAGAGCCGGCCGGACAGTCGATGGTGCGACCGCTGCGCTCGAACCGGACGCTGAAGGTGCCGGTGGCCGGGTCCCTGGACGGTGCCGCCGGGCCGCCTGCGGGTTCCGCTGCCGGCAGGGTTCCGAGGGCAAAGCTTTCCTCGTGTCGGCGGGCCGGATCGCAGCCGGCGTCATCGAGCATCGTCCGCACCGCCGCCAGGTAGCCGGCCGGTCCGCAGGCGTAGACCTCGCGATCCGCCAGGTCGGGAACCAGCCCGCGCAGCAGGGAGGCATCCAGCCGCCCGTGCCCGGTGCCCCCGGTGCTGCACAGCACTTCCACGCGGATGCCGCTTGCTGCCGGTATGCCCAGCAGCTCCTGGCCGAAGATCAGCTCCGCCGGTGCATGCACGCTATTGAGCAGCACCACGTCGGGCAGCGTGCTCGCCGCGGCGGCCAGCAGGGTCCGGGTGATGCCCATCAGCGGGGTGATGCCGGAGCCCGCCGCCAGGAACAGGTATTTCGGTGCCGGGGCCCCCGCAGCGTTGCCGAGCCCCTCCGGGGTGAAGGAACCCAACGGGCCATGGACCTGCACCAGGGAGCCCGGGAGTATCGATTCGTGCAGCCAGGCCGAGACCGGTCCGCCGGGAAGCCGCTTGACGGTGAGCTCCACGACGGCGGCGTGGGCGGAGCCGGAACTGATCGAGTAGCAGCGCGACGCATCGGCCCCGGGCAGCCCGGTAGACAGCGTCAGGTACTGTCCCGGTGCCCAGGCGAATCCGTCCCCGGCAGCCGGTTCGAACGTGTACGTCTTCACCTCTGCGGTCTCGGCGCGCACTCCAGTGCAGCGCAGCACGTGGTCTGCCGGGTCATCGGGTCCGAAGGGTGCAGGGGCGCAGATGGCCGGCACCGGCATGGCCTCCGCTGCCTGCAACGCGACGGACATCAGATCACCCCGGGATCGGCTGCAATGCCGGCGCGCAGCCGGTTGGCATACCAGGAGCAGAACGCCTCTACCTGGTACTCATTGGGTGCATACGGGCCCGGCTCGTAGGCCGGGCTGGAAACACCGAGCTGGGCGCGTTCCACGAAGGTGCCGTCCTGCTTGTTGGTCTGGTGCCAGACCCGCTTCAGCTCCTCCAGGTCGTAGTCCTGCCCCTCGACCGCGTCCTCGTGGACCAGCCAAGTGGTCCGCACCAGCGTCCGGTCGGCCGCCAGCGGGATCACCGAGAACGTCACTGCGTGGTCGGAGAGGACGTGGAACCAGGCATTGGGTTGCAGGTGCATCGACAACCGGCCCAGCTTGGGTTCGGTGAAATCGCCCAGCAGCCGGCGCGAGACGGCCGAGCCATCGGGGGTAAATGATTCACCGGCGCCATCGAGCGGTTCACGTTGGATCCGGTAAGCAGTCAGCGGCTGAACCAGGTCCTCGAACTCCTCGAACGGAAGTCCGTGCTCGGCGCAGGCACGGTGCAGGTCGGCCTCGGCGCGCAGATAGCGTTCGTGTGCCGGGAGCAGCCGGGCGGGCAGCTGCGCGGGATCGTATCCATAGGTCGGGAACAGCGAGCAGGAGAGCTCCGGATGGCCGTCGCAGTGGTAGCACTCACGGTTGTTCTCCATCACCAGCTTCCAGTTGCCCGCCTCGATCAGGTCCTCCTGCGCGGCGACCTTCGTGCGTGTCAGTGCGTGCGGTTCGAGGTACGGGGTGATGCGGGTGGCCATGTCGTCGAAGTCAGCCGGTGGCTCGTCGGCCAGGCAGATGAACAGCAGCCCGGCCACCGAGCGCACAGCCACTTTGCGCAGGCCCAGCGGGGAGCGGTCGAAGTCTGCCGGCTGCGAGTCGGCGTGGAGCAGCGAACCATCGGTGGAGTAGGTCCAGTGGTGGTAGCCGCAGACCAGGTTGCCGACCGATCCGCAGGCATCGTTCAGGATGCGGGCACCGCGGTGCCGGCAGACGTTGTGCAGCGCGGAGACCCGCTCGTCGTCATCGCGGACCAGGATCACCGAATACGGGCCGATCTCGAGGGTGACATAGTCGCCGGGCTCCGGGATTTCGGCGTCTGTCGCGGCAAAGAGCCAGTGCTTGGCGAACACCTCGACGATGTCCAGGTCGAAGACCTCGGGCGAGGTGTAGAACGGGGCCTGAAGGCTCCTGCCCGCGACCCGGTCGACGATGAGCCCGGCCAGCTCGGGGGATAGCGGCTTGCGTGGTGCGCGGCGGGTACGCGACGGGGTGGTGGTCATGGTGTTCATCCTTCGGCTGGGGTCACGGGTGGGGCTGGCGAGCGGTGCGTTCGGGGCTACATGGGCAGGCATAATCGCAGCGCGTCGTAGATGGCGGCATGGATGTTTCGGCTGGACACCGCGTCCCCGATCCGGAACAACGCAAAGCCGGCCGAGCCTTCGGCGCGCGGTTGCCCAAGGCCCGCCAGCAGCGCCCGCTGGTCGACCTCCCCGGCGTTGGACGAATCGGCGAGCAACTCGAAGTAGAGCTCGTCGTTGGGCAGCGTCCCGTGCTCGACGACCACGAGGTCCACCGTGCGCGTGCTCTCCAGCCCCGAGTATTCGCTGTACAGCACCGCGGTGAAGCGGCCGTCCGGTTCCCGGGTCACCGAGCGCAGCCGGTGCGCCAAGGTGATCGTGACATCGTGTTCGGAGAAGGCGCGCAGGTAGGCCGGGGAGTTCATGGAGCCGATCTCGGGGGCCAGCATGCGTTCGGGGGTGACCAGCTCCACCCGGGCCCCGGCGACGGCCAGCGACTCGGCGGCGTCCATGCCCGGCTCGGCCCCGTTGTCGTCGAAGACCAGCACCGTTTCCGGGGCCGTGCCAAGCTGGCCGAGCACGTCCCAGCAGTCGGCAACCAGATCGGCCCCCCGGGCCAGGAAGGAGGTGTTCGGCATGCCGCCGGTCGCGATCAGCACCACATCGGGATCCTCGGCAAGCACCGTCTGCCGATCCGCGTACACGCCGTAACGGAACTGGACCCCGGCCTGGGCGGCCTCGGCCACGCGCCAGTCGATGATGCCCTGCAGGTCCCGTCGGCGCGGCGACGAGGCGGCGATCAGCACCTGCCCGCCGGGTGCGTCGGCGGCCTCCAGCACCACCACGTCATGGCCGCGCTCGCCGAGCACCCTGGCGGCCTCGAGCCCGGCCGGTCCGGCGCCGACGACCACGGCCTTCTTCCGCGGTGCAGCGGCCGGGGGCACCGTGTGCGAAAGCGTCAGCTCGCGGCCGGTCGCCGGGTTGTGGATGCACTTGGCGTCCCCGGAGGCGTAGATCGAATCCAGGCAGTAGTTGGCTCCCACGCAGGGGCGGATCCGCTCCTCCGCCCCGGCCATCAGCTTGGCTACCAGGTGCGGGTCGGCGATCTGCGCGCGGGTCATCCCGACCAGGTCCAGCAGCCCGCTGCCCACGGCATGGCGCGCCGTGGCGATGTCGGCTATCCGCGAGGCGTGCATGACCGGGATGTCCACCGCCGCCTTGATCCCCCCGGCGAAGTCCAGGAACGGGGCCGAGGCGGTGCCCATCGACGGGATGACCTTCGCGAGCGTGGCATCGGACTCGATGCTGCCCTTGATCACCGACAAGAAGTCGATGCCGTCGCACACATAGTGGCGCAGCGCCTCCAGCGCCTCCTCGCGCCCCAGCCCGCCCTCGCGGTCCTCGTCCATGGCCATGCGGATGCCGAGGATGAATTGAGGTCCCACGGCGGCGCGCACCGCCTGGATCACCGCCCGGGGGAACGCCATCCGGTTTTCGAAGCTGCCGCCCCATTCATCGGTACGGTCGTTGGTGGCAGGGGAGAGGAACGCGTCCATGAAGTGTCCGTAGGACTGGATCTCGATGCCGTCCATGCCGGAGTCGCGGCAGCGCACAGCGGCCGCCGCATAGTCGTTGATCACGCGTTTGAGGTCCCAGGGCTCGGCGACCTTCGGGAAGGAACGGTGGGCCGGTTCGCGCATCGCCGAGGGATAGATCGCGGGCAGCCAGTCGCCGGCGTAGTTGCTGGTGCGCCGGCCCAGGTGGGTGATCTGGCACATGACGGCGGCTCCCTCGGCATGGACCTCCTCGGTGAGCCTGCGTAGCCAGCCGGTGATCTCCTGGCGATGCAGCTGCAGGTTCCCGAAAGCCGGCGGGCTGTCGGGAGAGACCACGGCGGAGCCGCCGATCATCAGCAGGCCCGCGCCTCCCCGGGCCCGCTCCACGTGGTAGGCGCGGTAGCGGTCGGTGGGCATCCCGTCCTGCGAGTAGGCCGGTTCGTGGGAAGTGCTCACTATCCTGTTGCGCAGCTTCAGGTGCCTGATCTCGAAGCCATCCAACAGGGGATCGTTGATGCGCATGCGGTGTTGCCTTCCCCGGTGCGGATCCGGCGTTGCGCGAGACCCTTTTCCCCCAGTGTTGCCCGGCCGAATGCTGAATAATAGCAAATGAAATCGCAAGATACCGTGTAATGTTTTTACATGATTGATTCGCGGCTCCACGTGCTGAGGGTGTTGGCATCCCACGGCACCGTCACCGCCACCGCCAGGGCCTTGCACTACACGCCCTCTGCCGTTTCCCACCAGCTCAGAGGGCTTTCCGAGGACCTCGGAGTGGAGCTGCTGGTGCCCGCCGGGCGCGGAGTGAAGCTGACGCCCGCCGCCCGGATCCTCCTGGCCCACGCCGATGAGCTGTTCGCCCGCTGGGAACACATCCGCGGGCTGCTCGGCACCGGGGCACCGGGCGCCGCCGGCGTGCTGCGGCTCGCCGGATTCTCCACCGCCGCGGCCGCCCTGCTGCCGCCGGTGGTCAGCGCGCTGCGCACCGCCCGGCCGGAACTTCAGGTGCGGATCATCGAGGCCGATCCGGCCGAATGCTTCGAGCTGCTCTTGGCCGACGACGCGGATCTGGCGGTCATCGTCGCGACCGGCACCACGCCGCAGGCATCGGACAGTCGGTTTGACCAGGACTTCCTGGTCGATGACCCGCTGGAGCTGCTGGTGCCCGAGGGGCACCGGCTGGCGGAGCGGCCCGGGGTGGCGCTGGCCGAGACCGCGGAGGAACGCTGGATCGTGGACCGCCCCGGGCGGCCACACCGGCAACTGGTGTTCAGTTCCTGCGCCGAGGCGGGGTTCACCCCGGTGATCGCCCACGAGGCGGCGGAGTGGGATACCGGTGCGGCCCTGGTGGCGGCGGGATTCGGTGTCTGCCTGGTGCCGCGGTTGGCGAGGCTCCCGGCCGGCTACGGCATCCGGAGGGTACCGCTGCTCGGGGACCCGGCCCCGTCACGCCATATCCGCACCGTGGTGCGCAGCGGCAGCGGTGCGCAGCCGCTGCTGGCCCAGGCCCTGGGGGTGCTCGGCGATACAGCAGCCGCAGCACGCCGGATCACCGGAGGATCCGGTGGCGCCGGTTAGGAGCCCGTTGCCGCCAGCCAGCGTGCGTGCATGCCGGTAACCAGGGGAGCGATGGACAGGGAGGCTTCCCACCCGGCCGGCAGGGCCTGGGTGCCAAGCACCGAGGCGATAAGCGCTGCGGTGAAGGAGGCCTCGTCCGGACCCGCGCCTGCTGCGATCGAGGCATTCAGAGCGGCGGGGAGCCGGGTCCCGGACGGCCCGCCGGCCGACAACGCGGCGCTGGCCACGGCGACCGCCCGGCGCAGTGCGGCCATGGCCGGTCCGTGCTGCCCGCTGCCATCGAGCATCGACGTCCACCGGGTCACGGCGGCCATGTCCGCTTCGATGCCGGAGCGCACCATCAGCGCCGCCAGTGACGCGGCTCCGTGCGCGGCATCCGTGCCGTGGGTCAGAGCCGCGGCACCGGAGGCCAGCCGGGACGTGGTTTCGGCATCGACGCGCGGCAGCAGCGCGATGGCGGCGGCGCGAGGCAGGACGCCGGGCCCGTCGGCGTCGGGGAAGACGCGGCGCCCGGTGCTGGACATCTGCGCAGAGTCCAGTCCGGAGCGTGAGCGGGGGTCGGCCGGGGAACCGATGGGGCCCAAAGCGCCGAGCTCGTCATCGATCCAGCGCGTCAGCGGTTCGGGGGCGGAGAGCGGGAACGCACCGGTCACCGCCTTGTACCAGCGCAGCCCGGCGAGCCACATGCAGGCGGTTTCATCCGAGGCGACACCCTCGTTGGCCCACTCGATGGCTTCGAGCAGCCCGTCCATGATGAACAGGGCAAGGGTCTCGGACTCACCCGGGCCGGTGGCATCGGAACCGGCCCCGGCCCCCAGGGCGCCGGCGGCAAGCACTGCCAGCACGCGGTCGGAAAAATCGGCGGTGGGCACGAGGGCGCGGGAATCAGTCACCGAACCATTCTAGTGGCGCGCCCGGGACCGGACCGCAGCCAAGCGCCGGGTGGAACTCGATAGGCTGGGACGCATGCGTATCCTGCACACCTCCGACTGGCACCTGGGCCGTTCCTTCCACGGTGCCGGGTTGCTCGCCGCCCAGGGGCACTTCATCGACCGGCTCATCGAGACGGTCCTCGAGCACCGGGTTGACCTGGTTCTGATCAGCGGTGATGTCTATGACCGGGCGCTGCCCAACGTCGATGCCGTCGCCTTGTTCGACACGGCGCTGGGGCGGCTGCGCGCTGCCGGAGCCGCCGTCGTGGCCACCAGCGGCAACCACGACTCGGCGCTGCGCCTGGGCTTCGGTTCCTCCCTGATGGAGGCCGCCGGAGTGTTCCTGCGCACCCGGATCGAGGACCTCGACGTGCCCGCCGTTTTCGCCGCCGACGGGTTCGAGCTGCTGGTCTACGGGCTGCCCTACCTGGAACCGCGCATGGTCGCCGAGGCGCTGGGCGTCACGGAGCCCGGGCACCCGCCGGTCATCAGGGCGGCGCTGGAGCGGGTCCGCGCCGACTGGGCCGAACGCCGGGCTGCGGCGGATCGCCCGGTGCATGCCATCGTCATGGCGCACGTCTTCGCCGCCGGTGGAGAACCGGCCGAAAGCGAACGCGCGCTGAGCATCGGCGGGCTGGACATCGTCCCGGTGCCCTACTTCACCGACTTCGACTACGCGGCGCTCGGGCACCTGCACGGGCGCCAGAAGCTCGCGGACAACGTGCGTTACAGCGGATCGCCGATTCCCTACTCCTTCTCCGAGGCCGGGCACACCAAGGGAGCGCTGCTGCTGGAGTTCGATGCCGACGGGCTGGGGGAGGTCCAGCCGATCGACTGGCCCGCCGCCAAGCCGCTGGCGGTGCTGCGCGGGCACCTCGAGGAACTGCTCGCCGATCCGGACCTGGCCCCTGCCGAGGCCGCCTGGTGCCAGATCACGCTCACCGATACGGACCGCCCGGCGGCGGCGATCGAACGCCTGCGCACCCGTTTTCCCGACACCCTGGCGCTGAACTTCGAACCCGAGGGCCGCGCCGAACCCCAACACGCCAGCTACGGCGAACGCCTCGCCGCAGCCGCCACGCCGCTGCAGGTCTGCGCCGGCTTCGTCGACCACGTGCGCCAGCGCCCCGCCGATGCAGCCGAAACCGCCTTGCTTGAGCGCGTCCTGGCCGACGCTACGGCAGCGGCGGTGACCCGATGAGGGTGCACCACCTGTCCGTCCAGGCCTTCGGTCCGTTCGCCACGCGCCAGGAGATCGACTTCGACGGGCTCTCCGCCGCCGGATTGTTCCTGCTCAACGGCGAAACCGGGGCCGGAAAGACCAGCATCCTCGACGCGATCTGCTATGCGCTCTATGCCGGGCTGCCCGGGGAGCGCGAGGGAAGCAAGTCGTTGCGCTCCGATCATGCGGAGCCCGGACTGGCCCCGGAGGTCATGTGCGAATTCAGCACCGGTTCCCGGCGTTTCGAGGTCACCCGCTCGCCGGCCTGGGCCCGCCCGGCCAAGCGCGGCTCCGGAACCACCACCGCCCAGGCCCAAAGCCGGCTGCGCGAGCTCGTCGACGGCGCCTGGGTGGAGAAATCGACGCGCAACGACGAGGTCGCCGCTGAACTGCTGGCGGCCATCGGGTTGGGCAAGGACGAATTCACCAAGGTCGCGATGCTGCCCCAGGGCGCCTTTGCCGCGTTCCTGCGCGCCAAGGACAAGGAGCGCGAGGCGCTGCTGAAGTCCCTCTTCGACACCAGCACCTATGGTGCCGTCGAAGCGTTGCTCGCCGATGAACTGAACGCCGCCAAGGCAGCGGCCGCCGATGCCGAGGCTGGGCACGACGCCGCCCGTTCGGCGCTGCTGGCAGATGCCCGGGCCTCGCTCGCCGAGGACGGGGGGGAAGCGGTCATCGCGACCGGTCCCGCCGAGGGCCACCCGGTGCCCGATGACGCCGAACTCGGAGCGCTGCTCACTGCCCGCCTGGCCGAACGCACGGCGCTGCTCCGGGAGGCCGAACACGCGGCCACCGCCGCGGCCGACGCGGCCGCCGGGCATGCGGCGGAGCTTGAACGCCGCGCGGCCGACCACCGGCGCCTGGCCGAACTCGATGCGCTGCGGGCCACGCACGAACGGGGCGCCGCCGGGGCCATCGAACTGGAAACGGCACTGGCCCTGCACGCCGCGGCAGCGGCCGTCGCCCCGGTGCTCGAAGACCGGGACCGGGCACTTGCCGACGCGGCCGAGGCCGCCGCCGCGCAGGCCACGGCGCTGGACCGCGTGAAGGCCCACGAGTGGGCGGCCGGCTACCTGGCCGGGGCCGGGGAGCCTCGGGGCACGGCGCAGCAGGCCACGGCCGCCACCCGCATCGCCACCGAGGAAGCCGCCGTGCTGGAGGCGTCGCTTCCCGACGAGGCTGCCCTGGCGGCCGGGGAACGCGAGCTGGCAACGGCCGCCACGGAGTCCGCCGGCCTCGTCGAAACGGTGGCATCGCTCGAGGCCGAAATCACGGAGCTGGAGACCGGCATCCCGATCATGCGCGAACGGCTCGAGGGCCAGCGGGCACTTGGTGCCCGGGCCGCCGAGCTGAAAACGGTGGTGGACGCCGCCGAGGTACGTGTGGCGGCCGTAGCCGCCTGTGCCACCGCGGAAAAGCAGCGGATCAAGTCCGAAACGGCGTTCCTGGCAGCCAAGGAGGACCGGCTCGTCGAGGAATCCACCGTGCTTCAGATCGGGCGCACCCGGCTGGGGCAGGCGGCGGCGGCGCTCGCCCGGACGCTGCGCGACGGGTGCGCCTGCCCGGTCTGCGGTGCCGTGCAGCACCCGGCGCCGGCTGACACGGGGGACGGCGACCTGCTCGGCGAGGAAGACGAGGAGGCGGCACGCGCCGTCCTGAAAAAGGCGGCCGCGGTGCAGGAGAAAGCCGAAAAGGCGCTGCAGTCCGCCCGGGACAAGGAAAGTGTGGCCCGTGGCAAGGCCGGGGGCCTCGATGCCCGCACGGCCGACCGGCAGCTGGAGACGGCCAGGTCCGAGCACCGCGAGTGTGCGCTGTCGCTGAAGGAATCAAAGCGCGCCAAGGCGGAGTTGGAGCTGGCGGAGGCGCGGCTGAAAACGATCTCCGCCGAGGCTTCCACCCGGGCCACCGAGCTCGGCGTGCTGCGCGCCCGCATCGAACACCTGCGCACCGAGGGCGCCCGCCTGGGGGCGAAGCTTTCCGGGCTGCGCGCCGGTGCCGGAACACTGAAGGTCCGTCACCTGCAAGTGCGGGAGGCGGCCGAACGCCTTGATGCGCTGGCAGCAGCACGCTCCGGTGCCGCCACTGCCGAACGCGCCGCCGGGTCCGCCGCCCGGCGCTGGGCGGCGGCACGCGCCGGCGCGTCCTTTGCCGATGACGGGGCCCACGCCAGCGCACTGCTTCCGGCCGCCGAGGCGGCGGCCCAAGCCCAGCTGCTGGAGAGCCGCCGGGCGGAGGCGATCACGCTGCGGGTCTGGGAAGCGGCGCCCGAGGTGGCCCGGGCCCGCGCCGACGCTGCTGCCGGCATCGGCGCACCGGAACCCGGACTCCTTGACGCGGCCCGGGGAGCCGTCGAATCGGCAAATGCCACCCGCGACGCCGCGGTGCGTGCCGCAGCGGTGCTCGGGGACTATGCGCGCCGACTGCATGCGGCACGCCGTGACCTGGAAGCGCTGGCCATGGCCCGGGGCCCGCTGCTCAAACGCCTGGCCACGGCGAAGTCCATGGCGGAGCTGGCCCGCGGCGGCGGGGAGAACCGGCTGAAGATGTCGCTGAGCACCTACGTGCTGGCCGCCCGGCTGGAGGCCGTCGCGCTGGCGGCCACCGAGCGCCTGGCGGTGATGACGTCCCAGCGCTACGCCCTGGTGCACGACGACGGGCCCAAGGGCAACTCCCGCTCCGGGCTCGGGCTCCATGTGCTCGATGCCTGGACCGGTCAGCGCCGCGACACCCAGACGCTCTCCGGAGGCGAATCGTTCATGGCCTCGCTGGCCCTGGCGTTGGGCCTGGCCGATGTCATCGCGCACCAGTCCGGCGGCATCGACATCGAGACGCTGTTCGTCGACGAGGGCTTCGGCTCGCTCGACGAGGAGACGCTCGAGCAGGTCATGGACGCACTGGAGAACCTGCGCAGCGGCGGGAGGGTTGTGGGGCTGGTGAGCCACGTCGCAGACATGAAGCAGCGCATCACCACTCAACTGCGGGTCCACAAGGGACGTAACGGATCCACCGTGTCGCTGCACCTCGGGGGCTGAGCCCCGGCGCCGGTGGCGCGGGATAGACTCGGTGCATAACGATTTGAGGGAACGGTGTGCCGGGGGTGGGACGGGACACATCGACTCAAGGAACCTAAAGCACATGAACAAGTCATTGACCGGCCCCGGCGCCCCGAACGGTAGCGGCGGCGCCGGTTTCCGCGAGCTGGTGGTGATGGCAGGCCCCGCCTTCTTCCCACTGGCCTTCTTCGCCCGGCTCCCGCTGGCCATGCTGACGGTCGGCTCGCTGACACTGGTCGCCGGAGCCACCGGATCCTATGCACTGGGCGGACTTTCCGCCGCGATGGTCGGCCTCGGCTCGGCCTTTGGCGGTCCGCTGCTGGGGTACATGGCCGACCGGATCGGGCAGCGCAAGGTGCTGCTGCCTCTGGCGCTGGCCAACCCCGCGGCCATCCTGGCCCTCATGGTCATCGGCGGATCCGGCACCAACATCGGGCTGATGGTGCTGGCCAGCCTGCTCTGCGGCGCGTTATCCCCGCAGGTCGGGCCGCTGGCCCGCGTGCGCTGGATGGCGATGACAGCCGGGCGCCCTAACTCCGGGCGCGAACTCTCCACCGCGCTGAGCTACGAGGGCACCGCCGATGAACTGACCTTCGTGATGGGACCGGCCCTGGTCGGGCTGCTGGCGGCGACCATCGCCCCCTGGCTGCCGCTGGCGATCGCCGCCGCACTGACCCTGGTGCTGGTCCCGCTCTTCGCCCTGCACCACAGTGCCACCCGCGCCCATCCCGGCCCGGGCTCCGCAGCGGCAGCCAAGCCCACCGGCGACCAGGTGCTGCGCGTGGCCCTTGCCGTGACCGGAATGATCGGCATGGGCACCTACTTCGGTGCGATGTCGGCCGGGACCATTGCCTTCGCCGGTTCGCTGGGCAACGCGAGCGCCGGCGGGCTGCTCTACGCCGCCATGGGTCTGACCTCCGCCTGTGCCGCGCTCTCCGTGGCGTTTTGGCCGCAGAGCTGGCCGCAGGCCAACCGCTGGATCTTGGCCGGCGGGCTGCTCTTCCCGCTGGTGCTGCTGCTGCACCTGCCTACCACGCTTGCCCCGATGGTCGTGGTGCTGCTGCTGGTCGGCATCCCCGTGGGTCCGATCATGGTCACCATCTTCACCGTCGGCGGTGCGGCCGCGCCGGCGGGCCGGCTGGGCACGGTAATGACCATGCTGTCCTCGGGCATCGTCGTGGGCACGGCGATCGGCAACGGGCTGGCCGGGACGCTGGCCGATTCGGTCGGCTTCCGCGGCGCGTACTGGGTTGCAGCGGCCGCCGCCTTGCTGCTCTTCGCCGCCGGACTCGGCACTGCCATCCTGCACCGGGTGGATCTGCGTGCCGGGAAGGAACACCCGACCCGTCGCCGCGTGGGCTGATCCGGCTAGCTGCCCAGCACGTTCTCGATGGCCACGGCCGCCGCGCGCAATCGCTGCCCGATTGCGGCCGTTTCCATGGGGTTCAACGCCGTCGCGTAGACCACCGAGATAGCGGCCGGCAGCTGGCCCGGGACCTGCAGCGGCACGGCAACCGACGACACGCCGGAGATGACCTCGTCGATGCTGGTCGCGTACCCGATGACCCGGGCCCGGGTGGCTTCCTCCCGGTAGGGCTGGCCCGGGGAGATTCGAGCCCATTGCGCCTCGGTCTGCGAGGACTGGATGGCGATGCCCGGTGCGCCCTGGTCGAAGGGGTGCCGGGTTCCCGGGCGCTGCAGCACTGCGCCATGTCCGTGGCGCGGTTCGACGGTCAGCAGCGTGGTGCAGTCGTGGTGGTCCCAGACCGCGATGAAGGCAGACATCTGCAGGTCGTTGGCGAGCACCGTGAGTTCGGGCAGCGCTGCGGACTGCAGGTCGCGCTGGACCCCGCGGGCCAGCACGGCCAGTCCGGGTGCCGACTGCACGCGGCCGGACTCGTCGCGCATGACCAGCCGGTGATCCTCGAGCGTGCGCAGGATCCGATAGGCAATGGAGCGGTGCACGCCCAGGTCTGCCGCCAGTTCGGCGATGGTGCGCGGGGTGCTGGCCTCGGCCAGCAGTTCCAGCAGGCGGATCCCGCGGGCGAGCGTCTGCGAGTGTGCGGCACCGGCGCGCGGTGCGGGGGCTGGAGTCGTCATCGGGCCGGGCTTTCTAGGAAGCACATCGGAACCGGAGCCAGGCGCCCGGTCGCGGGTTGCTATGTTTTTGATCACTCGTTCCCTATCGGAACGAGCCGTTCGATAAAAGAACTTTATCAGCCCGGCGATGACTGGACGTGGTGGACACGGGCGGTTCCCCGGCGGCTCCGGGCCGCGCCGCCGCAGCGCTGACCGCCTGGTCCGAAAAGGGGCGGAAACCTGCGCGATTTCCCGGCGTCCGGGCGCTTCGGGTGCATCGCCGGGCAGGCCGGCCGCCCGGAAGTGGAGGGCGCCGCTGCGCCTGGGGCCGGGGCGACGCAGGTCGGTTCGGACTTTGGTCACTTCCCGGCCCGCGAACGCTCCCCGGGGCTTTTGTGATGGCCCCCATGGGTGCTGGTGAGGGGCGTCACTGAATTCGGGTAGGATGATCACAATCACATTTCCGTCCGAACGGTCGGTCACGATGAATGAAATCCCATTGCCAGCCGCACGGCAGGCAGCAGATGATGGAGAAAGACCCATGGCCCAAACAACGATGACCGCGTCAGCGGCCAAGCGCCGCGAAGAACGCCGCGTACTTGCCGGAACGATGGTCGGCACCACGATCGAGTGGTACGACTTCTTCATCTTCGCGCAGCTGACGGCAACGCTGCTCACCCCGCTCTTCCTCGCACCGCTGCAGGAATCGAACCCCGGCCTCGGCCAGATCCTCGCCTTCGCGATGATCGGCATTTCCTTCCTGTTCCGCCCGCTGGGAGCGATCGTCGCCGGCCACCTGGGCGATAAGTTCGGGCGCAAGAACGTGCTCGTCGCAACGCTGATCCTCATGGGCGTGGCCACCGCGCTGATCGGCATGCTGCCGGTCTACGCACAGATTGGCATCTGGGCTCCTATCCTGCTGGTGCTGCTGCGCATCATCCAGGGCTTCTCCGCCGGTGGCGAATGGGGCGGCGCTGCCCTGATGGCCGTTGAGCACGCACCGGAGAAAAAGCGCGGCTTCTTCGGCGCCTACCCGCAGATCGGTGTGCCGACCGGCATGATCCTGGCCACCGGCCTGCTGTTCATCCTGAACTCCTCGATGACCAAGGATCAGTTCCACGACTGGGGCTGGCGCATTCCGTTCCTGCTTTCCATCTTGTTGATCATCGTCGGCTACGTCATCCGCCGCACCGTCGAGGAATCCCCGGTCTTCAAGGAACTCTCCCAGCGCAAGGCCTCCGAGCACACCCCGCTGAAGCAGCTGTTCACCACGAACACCAAGGAAGTCATCCAGGCTGCCCTGATCTTCATCTCCAACAACGCCGCCGGCTACCTGGTGATCGCGTTCTTCATCTCCTACGCCACCAAGGTGCTGAAGATGGACGTGGCCCCGGTGCTGCTGGCCACGACCATCGGCTCCGTCGGCTGGCTGATCTTCACCCTGGTCGGCGGCTGGCTCTCGGATTACATCGGGCGCCGCAACACCTTCCTGCTCGGCTACGCGATCATCTTCCTCTGGATGATCCCGATGTTCATGCTGATCGACACCGGCAGCATCGTGCTCTACGCGGTCGCCGTCTTCGTGCTGACCATCGGCCTGGGCCTGTCCTATGGACCTCAGACGGCCATGTATGCCGAGATGTTCCCGGCGCACATCCGCTTCTCCGGCATCTCCATCGGCTACGCCCTGGGCGCGATCCTCGGCGGCGCGTTCGCCGCGACCATCGCCCAGGCGCTGCTGAACGCCACCGGGAAGTCCATCTCGGTCGCCATCTACATCATGGTCATCACCGTCATCTCCGTGGGTGCCGTGCTCTGGGTCGGCGAAACCAAGGGCCGCCCGTTGGGCGTCCAGGACGCGGACAAGGAACTGGCCAAGTAGCACTCCCGGTTCACCACAGCAGCAACGCGAAGGCGTCGGTTCCCGTTCCCGCACAGGGGGATGGGGTGCCGGCGCCTTCGCCGTTTCCGGACCCCGGCGTTCCCGCAGGGGATCCGCCGGTTAGAAATGCGGGATCAGGGCTATGACCTCGGCGTCATCGACCTGGTCGAAACGCGAGTAGAAGGCACTGACCGAATGGAAGACCCTGGGGACGATGGCGCACAGAAGCCGGTCCACCAGCGGTTCGATCTCTCGGCAGGCGACGGCGGGTGCCACTGGCACTGCAACCACGATCCGAGCGGGTCCGGCGGCCCGGATGACCTCGATGGCCGCGAGCATCGTGGCGCCTGTCGCCATCCCGTCATCGACGAGGATCACCGTGTTCCCGGCCACCGGCAGGGCCATCTCGCCCACAAAAGTGTCCTGCAGGCGCTGGAGCTCGATCCGGGCCTCGGCCTCGACGGCCTCGAGCTGGTCGGGCGTGAAATGTTGTTGCGCGGGGCCCCACACGCGCTCTACGTATTTCAGTGCCGTGGTCCCGGCATGCGATGCCAGGGCCCCGAAGGCCGTCTCGGAGCGCTCGGGCAGGCCTAACTTGCGCACTGCCAGCCCATCCACCGCGACGCCCAGGACCCGTGCGATCTCTGCCGCTACCGGCACTCCGCCACGCATCAGGCCCAGCACCAGGACATCGGGGGCATCGGAAAACTCGGTCAGGTCCTCGGCCAGGAAGGCGCCGGCCTCGACGCGGTCGGCGAAACGATCAGGTGCTTTGCGAACGGTGCTCATGGAACCCAGTCTGCACCCCTTGAGCGTGGAAGCCGGGTCGGGGCGCGCCGGGATGGCGGGAGTGCCCGGGGCTGCCCCGCAGGCATCGAAATTCCGTTGGCCGGGGGATAAGATGCGCAGATGAGAAGACTTGCGATACTGATGACGATTCCAGCCATCGTCCTGGCGCTGGCCGGATGCAGCGGCTCCGGCGGGTCCCCGGTGGTCGGGCAATGGGGTGGGCAAACGGCAAACGCCCCGGCACTGGACTTCAAGGATGCGGGAACTTTCAGCGGAAACGATGGCTGCAACTCGCTGACGGGCACCTGGTACCAGCAGGGCACTGATATCAAGCTGAGCCCCTTGGCGATGACCATGATGGCGTGCCCGGGGCCGGTCTCGCTGCTTTCCACGGCGACGGTGGCCCGGGTCAAGGGCGATACGATGCTGCTGTTCAACCAGAACGACAGGCCGATCGGCGGACTGCCGCGCACGGGTACGGGGAAGTAGCGGCTCGTGGGGGGCGGGAGAAAGGCCGGAACCGGCTCGGCCCGGCCTCGGCTGAGGTGGTTCGGTGCGATGGTGCTGCTCGGCCTGATGGCGCCTTGCCTGGCCGGGTGCGGTGATGCCGGTTCTTCGAAGGTGCTCGGACCCTGGGGCGGTGAAGGTCAAGTGCCGCGGATCGCCTTTGAAGATGCCGGGACATTCGGTGGGGATGACGGGTGCAACGCCTTCTCGGGGACGTGGTACCAGTCGGGTGCCGATGTCATCGTCCTGGACGCCATCGTCGGTGCGGTGGGGTGTCTTGAGGATCGGGCCCGGCTCTCAGCCGCGGTGAGCTTCCGCGTTCAAGACGGGAAGCTGCTGGCCTTCGATGGGCAGGGATCGGTCATTGATGAACTGCACCGGAACGGGCCATGAAAAATTAGCCGCGGTGAAACCAGCTTTTTACCCTGTCCGACCTGTGGTTCAGCACGATGTCCTCCGTGGAGTACATGATCCCGGGTTTTGCCGGCACGAAGGAAGCCCGGTTGCCCACGCTCGGTGTTCCACTGCTCATGCGTGCTGCGTGCTGCGTGCTGCGTGCTGCGAGTTGCCCGGGCCAAGGGCGATGAGTTCGAGCAGGTCGACCGTGCGGGCTCGGCGGGGGAGGCGAACCCGTTGTGCCGCCGGCCCGCAGGACCGCAAACACCGGCTCGCCGTCCTGGGCCGGCTGCCGGCGTCCAACGTGGGCCGGCGAGGGGCCGGAGGCGTTGCTACGGCTTGCTGGTAGCCGGAACACGGACTGCAGGCTATTCCACAGGAGCCGCCCACGGCGTATGAATGGGAGGGTGAGCGATTCCC
This sequence comes from Paeniglutamicibacter cryotolerans, assembly GCF_014190875.1. Lineage (NCBI taxonomy): Bacteria > Bacillati > Actinomycetota > Actinomycetes > Micrococcales > Micrococcaceae > Paeniglutamicibacter > Paeniglutamicibacter cryotolerans. The sequence continues at coordinate 2,791,508 of NZ_JACHVS010000001.1, forward strand.
AGACCGCGGAAGGTGCGGAGGCGGACTACCGGCCCGACCCGGCTCGCTGGCGCGTGCTAGCTGTCCTACTGGTCACCATGTTCATGTCGTTGATCGACGTGTCCATCGTCAACGTGGTGCTTCCCAGCATCCAGGGTTCCCTGGGCGCCACCGAGTCCGAGATCCAGTGGGTGCTGACCGGATACGCGTTGACCTTCGGTGTGGTGCTGGTCGCTGCAGGGCGGGCCGGAGACGTGTTCGGGCGCGGCCCGCTGTTCATCTTCGGGGTGGCCCTGTTCACGCTTTCCTCAGTGGCCTCGGGGTTGGCGCCGAACCCGGTGGCGCTGGATATTGCGCGGTTCTCGCAGGGGATCGGTTCGGGGCTGATCAGCCCCCAGGTGTTGGGGATGATGCAACAATACTTCCGTGGTGCCGAGCGTGGACGGGCGTACGGTGCGCTGGGCACCGTGGTGGGTTTTTCGGTAGCCGTCGGGCCGCTCATCGGCGGCCTCATGATCCAGTTGCTGGGCCCGGAGATCGGATGGCGCTTTACGTTCCTGGTCAACGTGCCCGTGGGCACCACCGCCATCGTGCTGGGCCTCAGATGGTTTCCGCGACCGCTGTTCACTTCCCGGAAGCGGGCCGGCACTGCCGCGGAGGTAGCCAGGTCGCGCCACGCCAAGGATCTGGATCCGGTCGGGACGATGCTTCTGGGCCTCGGGGTGCTGACGCTGCTGCTGCCCTTCGTCCAGGGGCGGGACAGTCCCTGGACGTGGTGGCTGTTGCCTGCGGGACTGCTGGTCATCGGGCTCTGGGTGGGCTGGGAGAGGGCCTATCACCGGGGAGGCCGCTCTCCGATGGTGGACCTGGGCCTCTTTGCGATCCGCTCGTTTTCCCTGGGCACGCTCATTGCCGGGCTGTATTTCATGGGGGTGACCAGCATCTGGGTGCTGGTGGCGATCTATGTGCAGGACGGGATGGGACTTTCTGCACTCCAGGCCGGACTGCTGGGCCTGCCTGCAGCCCTCTGCGCGGCAGGGGCGGCGCACTTGGCCGGGAAACGGGTCATTGAATACGGCCGCAAGATCGTCATTGCCGGGATCGTGTGCGCAGTGTTCGCCATGGCCTCGAGCATCGTGGTGGTACAGCTCTCCGCGGCCGGACGGATCGGGATCTGGTGGCTGTTGGCCACCTTGTCATTTGCGGGAATCGCCCAGGGTGCGATCATTTCACCCAACCAGGCACTGACCCTGATGGAGGTCCCGCTGGGGCAATCCGGAAGCGCGGGTGGGGTGATGCAGACGGCACAGCGCATCGGCGCCGCGACCGGGATTGCGGTGATCACCGGGATTTTCTTTGCCGTGTTGGCGGCCAGCGACTGGGATACGGCGATCAGCGCTGGGTTTGCCGCCATTGCGGTGGTGGCGTTGGCAACCCTGGCAGTGGCCGTGGCAGACCAGCGTCGCCGTGGCCGGGGAACCTGAGCCGCACCACCGGAAGGATTCCGGGAAGTGCCTAGGGCCCGGTAGCGCTCCCGTGGGAGTGCTACCGGGCCCTAGTGCACGGTATTGCTGTGGCTTAGAGCTGGTTGCCCAGCTTGAAGCCGGAGGCTTCGCCGTCCTTGTCCTCTGGGCGGGTGTAGGAGAAGCCGTCCGCTCCCACGGTCACCGCCATCTCCGAGGAATCTGTGCGCTCGATGACCGGCTGCGGGTTGCCGTCCAGGTCCAGGACCAGGGAGGCCTCCGTGTACCAGGACGGAACTACCGGGTTGCCCCACCAGTCGCGGCGCTGGTTATCGTGCACATCCCAGGTGATGACAGGGTTGTCCGGGTCCCCGGTGTAGTAGTCCTGGGTGTAGATCTCGATCCGGTGGTCATCCGGATCCAGGATGTACAGGTAGAACGCATTCGAGACGCCGTGGCGTCCGGGGCCGCGTTCGATGCGGTCGGACATGCGCAGCGCACCCATTTTGTCGCAGATCTGGATGATGTTGTGCTTCTCGTGGGTGGAGAAGGCCACGTGGTGCATGCGCGGGCCGTTGCCGCCGGTCAGGGCGGTGTCGTGCACGGTGCCCTTGCGCTGCATCCATGCCGCGTAGGTCACCCCGGCCTCGTCCTGGATGTCCTCGGTGACGCGGAAGCCCAGGTCCTCGAGGTACTTGCGGCCGCGCGGGACATCCGGGGTGACCTGGTTGAAGTGGTCCAGTCGGACCAGCTCGCCGGGGGAGTAGATGTCATAGCGCTGGTGCAGGCGTTCGACGTGCGTGGTCTCGAAGAAGAACTCGTACGGGAAGCCCAACGGATCCTCGACGCGGACCGAGTCGCCGATGCCGCGCACGAAACCCTCGGTGCGGCGCTCGGTGCGGCAGCCCAGTTCCTTGTAGTAGGCCTCGGCGGCATCGACGTCGGCGTTGGAGCGCACGCGGTAGGAGAAGGCCTTCACCGCGGCGATCGGGCCCAGGGTCAGCACCAGGTTGTGGTGGATGAATTCCTCGAAGCTGCGCAGGTAGATCTGCGTCTCGTCCTCGTGGGAAATGTGCAGGCCCAGCAGGTCGACGTAGAACGCGCGCGACTTGGCAAGGTCGGTGACGACGATTTCCATGTAGGCGCAGCGCAGGATATCCGGCGCCGGGACCGAGGGGGTGGGGATGGCGTTTGACATGATTCGCTCCTTTGCGGAAAAGCTGATGGTGGGAAGAAAAGCGGAGGTGCTAGGCGCCGAACTTGGGTGTGTGCACGTCACCGAGGGTGATGTGCACTGCCTGCTGGTCCGTGTAGAAATCGATCGAGCGGTAGCCGCCCTCGTGGCCCAGGCCCGAGGCCTTCACGCCGCCGAAGGGAGAACGCAGGTCGCGTACGTTGTGGCTGTTCAGCCAGACCATGCCGGCCTCGACGTCCTGCGCGAAGTTGTGCGCGCGCTTGAGGTCGTTGGTCCAGACGTAGGCGGCCAGGCCGTACCTGGTGTTGTTAGCCAGTTCCAGCGCTTCCGCATCGGTGTCGAATGGCGTGATGGCGACGACGGGTCCGAAGATTTCCTCCTGGAAGATGCGGGCATCCGGTGCCACGTCGACGAAGACTGTCGGTGCGACGTAGGAGCCGTTTTCCTGACCCTCGGGCAGGTTCTCCGGGCGGCCGCCACCGGCGACGAGGCGGGCCTCGGTCTTGCCGATCTCCACGTAGCTCATGACCTTGTCATAGTGCTCCGGGTGGACCAGCGCGCCGACCTGGGTGGCCGGGTCGTGCGGGTCCCCGACCTTGATGTTCTTGGCGCGGGCGGCGTAGGCCGCAACGAACTTCTCGTAGATCGGGCGTTCGACCAGGATGCGCGAGCCGGCGGTGCAACGCTCGCCGTTCAGCGAGAACACGCCGAAGAGGGTCGAGTCGATGGCGGCGTCGAAGTCGGCATCGGCGAAGACGATGGCCGGGGACTTGCCGCCGAGCTCCATCGACATGCCCTTGAGGTTCTCCGCGCAGTTGCGGAAGATCAGCTGGCCGGTGGAGGACTCGCCGGTGAAGGAGATCAGCGGGACCTTCGGGTGCTTGACCAGGGCGTCGCCGGCGTCTTCGCCGATGCCGTTGACCAGGTTGAAGACACCGGTCGGCAGGCCGGCCTCTTCGAAGATGGTGGCCCACAGTGAGGCGGACAGCGGGGTGAACTCGGCCGGCTTGAGCACCACGGTGCAGCCGGAGGCGATGGACGGGGCCAGCTTCCAGGACTCGAGCATGAACGGCGTGTTCCACGGGGTAATCAGGCCGGCTACGCCGATCGGCTTGCGGTTCACGTAGTTCAGCTGCGAGCCGGGAACCTTCAACGCGGTATCGTGCTGGGCGACGATCAAATCGGCGAAGAAGCGGAAGTTCTCCGCTGCGCGCTGGGCCTGGCCACGGGCCTGGGTGATCGGCAGACCGGTGTCGAAGGTTTCCATTTCGGCCAGGCGGCTTTCCTGGGCGACGACCGCATCGGCGATCTTGTACAGCACCTTGGCCCGGGCACGCGGGCTCATGGTGGGCCACGGGCCGTTCTTAAACGCCTCGGTGGCTGCTACGACGGCTGCGTCGATGTCTGCCTTCTGGCCGGCTGCGGCAGTGGCGTAGGTCTTGTTGGTGACCGGGTCCAGGACCTCGAAGGTCTCCCCTCCGATGGAGTCGACGAACTTGCCGCCGATGTAGTGCTGCAGGTGGGTCGGGAGGTTTTCCGGAACGAAGTGCTTGCTCATGGTGGTCCTTTCCTAGGGTGTTGCGGAAGTAAGGGTGGGAAGCATGGAATGAAGCGTGTTGCTGTCTAGAGGGTCGATGGCGGCAGGCCGGTGGCGGCCAGGTACGCGTTGAGCGTGCCGGTGCGATGAGCCCGCGCCGCCTGCTCGATGAGGGCCGGTGAGGCGCCCGAGGCGATCAGGTCCAGCAGCGCCTCGTGCTCCGCGACCGAGACCGCGGCCCGGCCCGGGATGTGCGTGAAGCTGGAGGCCCGCATCGCGTTGAGCCGGTTCCAGCCCCGGTGCACCAGGTCCAGGATGTGCGGATTGGGGCAGGGCCCGTACAGCGCCTCGTGGAACCGGTTGTTCAGTTCGGTGAAGCGCCGCGGGTCGAAGTCCGCCAGGGACTCGCACAGCTGGGCGTTGAAGGCCCGGGCTTCGGCGATGTCCGCCGGTCCCAGCAGCGGGGCGGCCAGCGCCGTGGCCGCCCCCTCGATCACGGCCAGGGTCTGCATGGTGTGCAGGTACAGCGTGGCATCGGCCTTGGCGACGGTGGCCCCGACGTTTCGTTCGAAGTTCACCAGCCCCTCGGCCTCGAGCCGCCTGATCGCCTCGCGGACCGGGACCGTGGAACAGCCCAGTTCATTGGCGATCGTGCCGAGCACCAGCCGATAGCCGGGGGAGAACTCCCCGTTGCTGATCCGTCCGTGTAACAGCGAGTAGGCGGCTTCCGACTTGCTGGGGGTCACTGATCCCCGCCGGCGGCGACCCACTCGTTGTAGCGGGCCTTCCACTCGGCGTTCATCGGGAACAGGCCCTCGATCTTGTTGCCCTCGGTGACCATGTTGAACACGAAGGTGTCCTGGCGTTCGGATTCGACGACCTCCTCGGCGATCTCCGCTGCCAGGTGCGGCGGGATGACCAGGATGCCGTCGGCATCGGCGATCACGATGTCACCGGGCACGATCGTGGTGCCGCCGCAGCCCACTGCCACGTCGATGTCCCACGGCACGTGCTTGCGCCCGAGCACCGCCGGGTGCGCGCCGTTGTGGAAGGTCGGGATCTCCAGCGCGGCCACTGCGTCCAGGTCGCGGACGCCGCCGTCGGTGATGATGGCCTCGGCGCCGCGGACCTGGGTGCGCATCGCCAGGATGTCGCCCAGGGTGCCCGAGCCCTTTTCGCCGCGGGCCTCCATGACCAGGATCTCTCCCGGGCCGATGTCGTCGATGACGCGCTTCTGCGCGTTGTAGCCGCCGCCGTGGGTCTTGAACAGGTCCTCGCGGTTCGGGACGTAGCGCAGGGTGCGCGCGGTGCCAATGACCTTCTTCATGCCCTTGGTGGCCTGCAGCCCGTCGACCGAGACGTTGTTCAGCCCGCGCTTGCGCAGGGCCCCGGAAATGGTGGCGGTGGCCACCGACATGAGCTTGGCCTTGACGTCCTCGGTCAGCGCGGACTTGCCGGTGACGGGGACCTCGATGCCGGCCGCCGCGGCGGTGCCGAAGGCATCGATGCGGTCGGTGTCGGTGATCTTGGGCTGGTTGCCGAAGGCGGCGAAGGCCTCGGTGCCCTGGGTGACCGGGGTGGACAGGCGTCCGGTGGACAGGCCTGCTGCCTCGTCGTCGACCTGGATTTCCACGACGTCGCCGGGGACGATGACCGAGGAGCCGGCCGGGGTGCCGGTGAGGATGACGTCACCCGGCAGCAGGGTCATCTGCTGGGAGAGGTCCGCGACGATCTGGGCGAAGGAGAAGATCAGCTCTTCGGTGGAGGCGTCCTGGGCCAGGATGCCGTTGACCCAGGTGCGGATGCGCAGTGCTGCCGGGTTGAGCTTGTCGGCCGGGAGCAGGACCGGGCCCATCGGGGTGAAGCCGTCGCCGGACTTGGAGCGGATGTTCGAGCCCTTGTCCGCGTACTTGATGTCATAGACGCCCAAGTCGTTGGAGGCGGTAACGGCTCCGACGTGGCTCCAGGCCTCTTCGACCGATACGCGGCGCGCCTTGGTGCCGATGACCAAGGCGATTTCGCCCTCGAAGGCGAGCAGTTCGGTGCCCGCGGGGCGCTCGACCGGGGTGCCGGAAACGCTCAGGGAAGAGGATGCCTTCATGAAGTACGAGGGAAAAGCGGGGGTGCGGCCACGCTGTGCCGCCCGGGAGGAATAGCTGAGGTGGACGGCAAGGACCTTGCCGGCCTGGTCAAGAACCGACTGGTCAACGGCCGTCAGGCCCTCGATCGTGGTGGCTTCGTTACCCGAATTCACTGTTCCTCCTGTGATGTACGAAATCGTATACGATCTAGTGTGACTCGCGTCTCCGCATCTGTCAAGGCGGTGTCCGCGGTCCCTCGCCCCCGGTGTGTGGCATCGCCAGGGCGTTGCCATGGCCGGAAACGGGGCTCATGGAGGTGCGGGGAAAAGATACTGAAGAGTTTTTCGAAAAGCGCGTCCCGTTCGCCGTGATGCGCACTCTCACTAGTTGTCGGCGCGGTAGGAGCGCCGGAGATTGCCGTTTGTTTCAGCTGACCGCCTTGGGGGCGGCCATCGGGGGGGTGGATCCGGAAGGGGCGTTGAAGTTCCGGTTGCCGGTGGTGCCGACAACCGGTCGGCGCCGTCAGGTGGCGAGGAAATCCACTGCGGCATCCTTGAACTCGCGGCTGGTGACTGCGTTGGCGTGGTCCCGTCCCGTGATCCAGAGCTCGGAGGACGGCGTCCGGCGCGTTGCCAGCAGTTCGGTGAGCCGCGGCATGCTGGCCGCGAGCGGATCCCCGTCCCCGGCAACCAGCAGCGTCGGCATGGTGGGAATCAGCTGCCCGGGCGCGAAGGGTTCGGTCTTGATCGCCTCGATCATGCTCATCAGCGAGAACATGTCATTGGTCTCCACTGTCCGCGCCATGCGGAGCAGGTTTGCCGTTTCCGCATCGGCGATGGGCGTGCCGTCGGCCAGGAAGCGCTGGGCGGCGGCCAGGTCGAAGGCAGCCAGCGGGTCCGTGCTTGCCGCGCCGCCCAGGACCAGCCGATGCACGAGCTGGTCCTGGGTGCCGCCGAATTCCCAGGCGAGCCGGGCCCCGAGCGAGTATCCGATCAGGTCCACCCCCGAAAGTTGGTTTGCCGGGTTCAGGGCCAGGGCGCCGTGGTCCATGAGCAGCTGAAGCAGGTCGGCGCGGATGCGGCTGGGTGTGTAGGCATCGAGGTCATCGGGGGCGGGGGAGCTGCCGTGCCCGGGCAGATCGACGGCGAGCACCCGCCGGCCGGCCTTGGCCAGGACCCTGATCCAGCCGGTTTTTTCCCAGTTCAGGTAGCTGGAAGACGCGAACCCGTGCAGCAGGACCACCGGGCGCAGGGCTGCGGGGGCCTCCGGTTCGTGGGTGGTCAGGCTCAGGGCGTTTGCCGTGCCCTCAACGAGGTGCTCGTGTGCGGATCCCATGGGCAGATCCTTTCAGATCGGATCGGCCAATGCGAGGGGTGTCCGCTGGGCGATCCCGGTGAATTGGCGGTGTGTCTGCGTGGTTGCTGATGGGGGTCGGTGGCCGGGGTGTGTCCCGGGGTACGTTGTGTTTTTGGTGCCGCGGGTCTAGTCTTAGTTATGGTCAATATGACACTAACTAAGGATGGTGGGTTCGGTTCAGTTCGGAAACGTCGCAGAACGCCGGGAACAGCCTCCTGCGCTTGCCGTCTCGACGGTGATCTTCGCGCTGCGCGACGATGACCGCACCGGGCGCAAGGGCCTCTGGCTGCCGTTGGTCCGGCGGACGCGCGAACCCTTCCTCGGCCAGTGGGCACTGCCCGGGGGACCGCTTGGCGCCCGTGACTCGCTGGTCGATGCGGCAGCGGCCAACCTACGCGATACCACCGGGCTCATCCCGCGCTATCTCGAACAGCTCTACGCCTTCGGCGACCCCGCGCGGTCACCAACCCGCAGGGTAGTCTCCATCGTCTACTGGGCGCTGGTACGGGAGAACGATGCCCAGCACACCGAATCAGCAGCAACATCGGTGCTGCTCGATGATCCGAATGTCGCCTGGTTCCGCGCCGACGACGTGGAAGTCATGGAGCACCTGGCCTTCGACCACAGCCGGATCATCGACTACGCCCTGTGGCGGCTGCGCAACAAGGTCGAATACGGCTCGATCGCCCACCGCCTGCTCGGCGAGCGCTTCACCCTCGCGCAGGTGCGCGGGGTCTACGAGGCGGTGCTGAACAAGTCACTTGACCCGGCGAACTTCCGCCGCCAGCTGCGCGCCGCCGCCGACATCGAGGAAACCGACGAGTTCCTCTCCGGCGGCAAACACCGCCCCCCACGCCTTTACCGCTATTCCGGCTCCACTTCCCATCCCCTTGAGAGCGAGACCATCTCATGAGCAGCATCAACTCCACCATCACGCGCCTGACACTGATTTCCCCGGAATCCACCTGCAACACGGACCTGGCCAAGGGCCCGTGGGCCTTCGACACCGGTGCGCCGGCCTACGGCCCCGGCTCCTCCGAAAACGACGTGGCGCCGGCGGCCACTCCACGCCAGGGCCAGATCCCGGCCGAGTACCGCCAGGCCTCCGACGAGGAACTCACCGGGCGGATCCTGGCCGCCAAGGAGGCGCTCGGCGAGCGCCTGGTCATCCTGGGCCACTTCTACCAGCGTGACGAGGTGGTGCGTTTCGCCGACTTCGTGGGGGATTCCTTCCAGCTGGCCAACGCGGCGCTGACCCGCCAGGAAGCCGAGTACATCGTCTTCTGCGGCGTGCATTTCATGGCCGAGACCGCCGACATCCTCTCCACCGACGAGCAGCAGGTCATCCTGCCGAACCTGGCCGCCGGCTGCTCGATGGCCGACATGGCCGACGAGTCCAGCGTGGAGGAATGCTGGGAGCAGCTGATGGAGCTCTACGGGGATGAACCGACCGCCGAGGGCCTGGCCCCGGTGATCCCGGTGACCTACATGAACTGCTCGGCCGCGCTGAAGGCCTTCGTGGGGCGCCACGGTGGGATCGTGTGCACTTCATCGAACGCATCGACGGTGCTCGAGTGGGCGTTCGAGCGCGGGCAGCGGGTGCTCTTCTTCCCGGACCAGCACCTGGGCCGCAACACGGCCAAGGCCATGGGCGTGCCGCTGGAGCTGATGCCGATGTGGAACCCGCGCAAGCCGCTGGGCGGGAACGACGCCGCGAGCCTCACTGACGCGCGGGTCATCCTCTGGCACGGCTTCTGCTCGGTGCACAAGCGCTTCAACCCGGCCCAGATCGAGCGGGCCCGGGCCGAGTTCCCCGGCGTGCGGGTGATCGTCCACCCCGAATGCCCGATGGAGGTGGTCGACGCGGCCGACGAGGCGGGCAGCACCGATTACATCCAGAAGGCCATCGCCGCGGCACCGCACGGATCCACGTTCGCCATCGGAACCGAGATCAACATGGTCAACCGGCTGGCCGCGCAGTACCCGCAGCACCACATCTTCTGCCTGGACCCGGTGATCTGCCCGTGCTCGACGATGTACCGGATCCACCCCGGCTACCTGGCCTGGGTGCTGGAGGCGCTGGTGCGCGGCGAGGTGCCCAACCGGATCACCGTGGCCCCCGAGGTGGCCACCGATGCGCGGATCGCCCTTGAACGGATGCTGGCGGCCCGGCCGTGAGCCCGGGCTCGCTGCTGATTGTCGGCTCCGGCATTGCCGGGCTCTATGCGGCGGTGACTGCCGCGGCCCGCGGGCACCGGACCACCCTGCTCACCAAGGACCGGCTGCGGGATTCGAACACGTGGTACGCGCAGGGCGGCATTGCGGCGGTCGGTCCGCTCGGTGCCTCACGCGGGGACGCGGTGGCCCACCACGTCGCCGACACGCTCACCGCCGGTGCCGGGTTGAACGACGAGACTGCGGTGCGGCGGATCTGCGCCGGGGCCTGGGCCCAGGTGCAGGCGCTCTCCGAACTCGGTGCCGGCTTCGATACGGCTCCTGAAGGCGAATACGCGCTGGGGCTCGAGGCAGCGCACTCGCACGCCCGGATCCTGCACGCCCACGGGGATGGGACCGGCCGGGCGCTGGCCGGGGCGTTGATCACCGCCTGCCGTTCGTTGGAGGCAGCCGGGAAACTGGAGATCCGCGAGAACGCGTTCGTCTCCCGGCTGCTGACCGACGGTCACCGGGTCACCGGTGTCCAGGTCCTCTCCGATGCCCACTCCCACGCCCAGTCCGGTGCCGGTTTTGCCGGTACCGGTGAACTGCATGCCGATGCAGTGCTGCTGGCCACCGGTGGCATCGGGCAGCTGTATGCGGCGACCACCAATCCGGCCGGTGCCACGGGCGACGGGGTGGCGCTGGCCTGGGAGGCGGGTGCGCTGGTGGCCGACGCGGAATTCGTGCAGTTCCACCCCACGCTGGTCCCCGCGGGCAGGTTCATGATCTCCGAGGCGGTGCGCGGTGAGGGGGCAGTGCTGATCGACGGCACCGGAACCCGGTTCATGCAGGGGATCCACCCCGATGCCGAGCTGGCGCCGCGGGACGTGGTTGCCCGGGCCATCCACCGCGTCCGCTCCGCCGGCGGAGCCGTGTACCTCGACGCAACAGCCGTCGAACGGCGTGAGGGCCCCGGGTTCCTGGCCCGGCGTTTCCCCGGCATCACCGCCGCGCTGGGAGCGCTGGGACACGACCTTGCACTGGCTCCGGTACCCGTCGCCCCGGCGCAGCACTACTGGATGGGCGGGATCCACGTCGACGATGCCGGGCGCACCACCGTACCGGGCCTGCTGGCGGCCGGGGAATGCTCCAACACCGGGGTGCACGGGGCCAACCGGCTGGCCTCCAACTCGCTGCTCGAGGCGTTGGTCTACGCCTGGCGGGCCGTCACCCATCTGCCCGTGGCCGGGACCCCCACCGGCACCGCGGACACCAGCCTGATCACCACCCATCCAGGACCGCTGACACCCGAGGAAGCAACGGCCGAGGCGTCCTGCGTCGAGCTGTCCGCGCTGCAGGAACTGGCCACCGCCTACCTGGGTGTGGAGCGCACCGGTGCCGAACTGCGGGTCGCCGCCAAGCAACTGGCCAGCTGGAGCTCACCGGGTGCCACCCGGGCCACGCTGGAACTGTCCAACCTGCTCACCGTCGGGCGGATCATCGCCCACGCGGCCGGACTGCGCGGGGACTCGATCGGCGCACACTACCGGCTCGATGCCCCCGGACTGCCACAGCCTCGCAACGGCCGGCCGGCCCGCAGCGCACTGTTCAATCCCCGCACCCTTCCCCGAGCCGATTCCCGAACAGACACAGGACCCACCCCATGAGCACCACCGCACCCGCCACCGCTTCCACCGCTTCCCCGGCACCCGCTACCGTGCAGTTCCCGGAGCCGATGCCGGTCCCGGACCGCGTCATCAACGCCATCGTTGCCGCCGCCCTGGCCGAGGACAACCCGGCAGGCGACCTGACCGGCAACGTGCTGATCCCCGCCGGGGCCACGGCAACGGCCGATGTCGTGGCACGTGAGCCGGGCATCTGCGCCGGCCTGTCGGTGTTCGCCGCGGCGATGAAGCTGACCGACCCGCAGCTGGTGGTGAGCCCGGCGCTCGCCGACGGGCAATCTTTCGCCGCGGGGGACGTTTTGGCCACTGTCACCGGAGCGGCCCGATCGCTGCTGGCCGGGGAACGAGTGGGGCTGAACCTGCTCCAGCGCCTCTCCGGCATCGCGACGTTGACCCGTGGGTTCGTGCTGCAGGCCGCCGGGCACCGGGCCCGGATCGTGGACACCCGCAAGACCACGCCCGGGCTGCGCGCGCTGGAACGCTACGCGGTGCGCGCCGGAGGCGGCCACAACCACCGCGACAACCTTTCCGACGCGGTGATGGCCAAGGACAACCACCTGGCCCTGCTGGGCACCGGCGCCGAGCTGACGGCTGCCCTGGTGGCGGCACGGGCCCGGCTCGGGCACACCGTGCACTTCGAGGTGGAGATCGACCGGCTGGAGCAGCTCGATGCTGTGCTTGCCGCCGGGGTGGACACCATCATGCTCGATAACTTCACGCTGGTGGACCTGGCCGAGGGGGTGCGCCGGATCGGCGGGGCGGCCCTGGTGGAGGCGTCGGGCAACGTCCGCCTGGACACCGTGGCTGCCATCGCCGCGACCGGGGTGGACATCATCTCCTCCGGTGCGCTCACGCACTCGGTCCGGGCGCTGGATCTGGGCCTTGACCTCAGGATCACCGGTGCAGCGGCATGATCTACCTCGACGCGGCAGCCACCACACCGGTGCGCCAGGAGGTCCTTGACCTGATCATCCCGCTGCTGACCAGCGACTACGGCAACCCCTCCAGCCGGCACACGATGGGTGAGGACGCCGCCCGGGCGCTGGAGTACGCACGCGGGACGGCCGCTGCGGCACTGGCAGTGCGAGAGGGCGACGTGGTCTTCACCTCCGGGGGAACCGAGGCCAACAACCTGGCCATCAAGGGCCTGGCGCTCGGGTCCCCGCGCGGGAGGCACCTGTTGCGCTCGGCCGTGGAACATCCCTCGGTCATCGAGGCGTGCGACTACCTGGTGCGGCACCACGGCTTTTCGCTGGAGGTCATCCCCGTCGACGAATACGGGCGGATCAGGATCGGGGAACTGGAGCGGCTGCTGCGTGATGACACCACGCTGGTCTCGGTGATGGCGGTGAACAACGAGGTGGGCACCATCCAGCCGGTGGCCGCGGCGGCGGCCGCGGCACATGGCGTCGGCGCGCTGATGCACATCGACGCGGTGCAGGCCGCCGGGTGGTTGGACATTGCGGAGCTGGCGACACATGCCGATGCGCTGAGCATTTCCGGGCACAAACTCGGCGGGCTCAAGGGCGCCGGCCTGCTGATGGTCCGCGGCCGGCTCGCACTTGAACCGCTGATCCATGGTGGTGGGCAGGAACGCGGGCGGCGCTCCGGTACCGAAAACGTGGCGGGTGCCGTATCCACGGCCACTGCATTGCGGCTGACTGCAGCGGCCCGGGAAACGGCTCTGGCCGATGGCTACGGCCGGCACCTGATCGAACGGATCCTGCGCGGGTTGAACACCGATGGCCGCATCCGGGCCCGGCTCACCGGGCACCCGGATCAGCGGGTATCGGGCATCGTTTCCTTCGTCTTCCCGGAAACCGGTGGCGAGACGGTGCTGTTGGAACTCGAGCGCCGCGGTGTCGTGTGTTCATCGGGTTCCGCCTGCGCCGCCGGATCGAGCGATGCCTCTGCCGTGTTGCTGGCCATGGGGTACGACGAGGACGCCGCGCATACCGCGGTGCGCCTGAGCTTCACCCGGTCGGTGAAGGAATCGGAGATCGCCGCGGCAGCCCGGTCCGTCGTGGAGTCGGTGCGGACCATCGCAGGCCCCTGACCTGTGCGGCTCAGCCCGGTGGGTCTCCACCGCAGGGGTGAGCGGGGCCCGGAGCTGCCCCGACGGTGCCGGCCCGGTTCGCTTCGAGGCCTGGCAACGTCGGTGAGTAGGGGGAATCCAGGAGTTCGGGGTGCCAATACAGGTTGCGGACCGGGCGCTGGGTGGGGTCCTCTGCCGGGGTCGGGATGACATAGGGGACCCCGCCGAGGCAGATCAACCGGCCAGCTCCCACATGGATCAGATGGTGGTGGTGGTCGCAGAACAGGGCGGCCTTGCCGATGTTCGTCTCCCCGCCGCCGGACCACGGGTCCAGGTGATGGCCCTCGGTCCGTGCGGCGGACACCGGACACCCGGGCCAGACGCATCCGCCGTCGCGGGCGGCCATGGCCCTCAGCTGTGAACCGGAAAACAAGCGCCGGGACCTGCCGTAATCCAGGATCTCGCCGGCCCCGCCCATGACTGCGGGCACGATCTCTGCCATGCAGGCCATGGTCCTGATGGTTTGCGGCGAAATGCGCGCGCCGTGGGCGGTGCGGCCGCTGGAGCGCAGCTTGCCGAAGAGCGCCTCGTAATCGACGTGGACGACCAGCCGGGCCCGGGAGCGCAGCGAGGGGTCCCCGCTTCCGCTCTCTGGTTCACCGGTGCTCCCGGTGCCGTGGCCCAGTGTCCGGCAGGCGTCGGTCAGGGCATCGAGGTGGCGTTGTTCCATGGTGCGTTCGGCCGGATCGCAGGCGAGGAGTTCGCCGAAGGGGTCGATGCCGTTTTCGAGCCGGGGGTCGGAGCGGGGCCGGTCCTCCATCGCTGTGCCCGGTGCCACTGCCCAGTCCGGGGCAGCGACGCCCGCGCCTGCCGGGGTGGGCGCCTGCCCGTGGGCGGGAACCTGCCCCGGGCCGGTGCGGGCGGCCCCGGAAAACGGCGTCCTGGTGTTCTTCCTGCCCAGGTTAGGGTTGTCCACCAGGTCGAAGAGGTTGAGCAGGGATTCGGTCTGCCGGGCATCGCAGTACGCATCGAAGTGCGAGAGCCCGCGGACCCTGCCGCGGTAGAACAGGCCCTGTCGGGCCCTGAGTTCGGCGGTGTTCGGTTCGCGCTCCTCGACGACGGCGGCCTCCAGTTCATCCATCACCTTCTTGGCCGGCCGCGGCGGCAGCGTGCGCAGCGCCGTGTCGGCTGCCCTTTGGAATTCCTTCACCCGGGACTCCGGGTCGGACTCCCGGGCCAGCGTCGGTTCGATGCTACGCACCCTCCGAGCCGCTTCCACGACCGCCCGGGGGTCGGCGTCACCCCCGGCCAGCGTCCGGGCCAGGTACGGGAAACGGGCCGGTAGCGCCGGGCCCCCGGGTGTGGGGCGGGGCAGCAACAGCGCGGCACCGTCGAGCAGGTGCTTGGACTCGGCGAAACCCATCCGCAGCCGGGTCTGCAGATAGTCATCGGTGGAGCGGAACAGCCGTTTGCCGGAGGTTGAGCCTGCTGCTTCGGGAGGGAGGCCGATGTCGCCGACGGCGAATCCGCGCAGGTCCTGGTGCACAGCTGTCAGTCCGGTCAGCTGTGCTGCGTCCAAAACGGTGACCGGGGCCAGGGCCGCCAGCCCCGTGGCGAGGATCATCCCGTAGCCGCTGAGGTTCGCGGCGTCGTGGAGCAGGTCCAGCAGGAAGGCGGCGCGGACGGGATCCATCGGCTGCGGGTCCCGGGGGATCCGCCGTTCCGGGTCGGTTCCCCGGGGGACGGTGGTGCCGGCGGCATCGAGCAGCAGTTCGCGCCCGGCCAGCACCCAGGCTGCCAGCCTGCGCAGCGGATCCACAGCGGAGTCCAATGCCTCCCGCAGATCCCGAACCGCGTCGTTGTTGCCCATGCACCCAGTCTGGGGCAGTGCGCGCCGGCATGGGGGTGCTGTGCGGGGGTAGTCGGACTCCGCGAGCGGCGGCCCCGGGCGGAACCGAGGGGTGTGCCCGGGGCGTCCGAGCGCATAGGATCGGGCCCATGGCACAGCAATCCACGCACCCACCAGTACCGATGGACGCCGAGCCGCGCGCCGCTGTGGCCGCGCGGCTGGCTCCCAAGCTCGCTGAACTGATCCGTTTCAGGACCGTGTCGCGACGCGAGAGGCGCCTGGAGGACCGCGAACAATTCACCCTGCACGCCCAGGCCCTTGCCAGGCTCTTCCCGCACATAGCTGCGGCGGTGGAGCGCGAACCCATCGGGATCACCGGGCAACTGTGGCTGTGGAGGGGTGCGGCATCGAACCGGCCGGTGGTGCTGATGGCCCACCAGGACGTGGTCCCCGTCGAAGAAGAGGCAGCTTGGCTGCATCAGCCGTTTGCCGGGACGATAGCCGACGGGCGGGTATGGGGCCGCGGTGCACTGGATGACAAGGGTGATCTGGTCTGCATCCTCGAGGCTGCAGACCTGCTTGCAGCCACCGGATTCGTCCCGGGCCAGGACGTGTACTTCTTCTTTGGCGACAACGAGGAGACCGCAGGTGACACCGCCATCGCCACGGCTGCGCTGCTGCAATCGCGCGGGGTCGCGCCCTGGCTGGTGCTCGATGAGGGCGGGGCTGTGACCACCGGCGCGTTTCCCCTGGTCAAGGCGCCGGTCGGTGTCATCGGTGTCTCCGAAAAGGGGCTGATCGACGTGGTGCTTCAGGCGCACGATGCCGGCGGGCACGCCTCGGCACCGCCGTCATTCGGCGCTGTGCAGCGCATTGCCCGGGCCATCACGCGGCTGCGACGCGCCCCGTTCCCGGCCTCGCTGTCCGAGGTCACCGTCGAAATGATCGACCGGCTGGCCGCCACCGCACCGGCTGGGGCCCGGGGGCCGATCGGCCTGTTGGGCCGTGGCGGACGAGCCACTGCGTGGATCGTCTCGCGGATCGGCGCCGAGCCGGCTGCCTTGGTGCGCACCACTGTCGCAGCCACCGAGCTGGCCGGCAGTGACGGGAGCAACGTGCTGGCCAGGCGCGCCGCAGTCACGCTGAACATCAGGATCGCCGCCGGGGAAAGCGTGAACTGCACGCTGAGGCGCATCAAACGGATCATCAGGGACGGAAAGATCACCATTGATGTGCTTTCGGCCAGTGAACCGTCGCCGGTGTCACCGCACGACTGCGACCAGTTCCGGCTGCTGGAGGCCTGTCTGGCCACCTCCCACCCGGCGGCAGTACCCGTTCCCTACATCATGCTCGCAGCGACCGATTCGCGCCGCTTCACCGGGATCAGCGAGAACGTGTACCGGTTCGCGCCGCTGGGCATGGACAACTCCGAGCGCGCCGGGATCCACGGGACAAATGAATCGGTACTCGTCTCCGAGCTGGGCAATGCGGTGGCCTTCTACACCCGGCTGATTCGCTCGCTGTAGGCGGGTCCCCGGGTGCTTGCCGCCGCTACTGACAGCTCAGCGCCCGGGACGCCGTGGAAGCTGAGAGCAACGTGCCGAAATTCCGGTTCAGGGACGTGGCCCAGGCCCCGGTGGAGGCCATGCGCGGCAGCGTGTTGAGGCTGTACCTGCCCGGAGTAATCAGGTGTTCACTTGGTTGTTCCTCGGTGGGGAGCAGCCGCAGCAGCTCCGCCCTCGGGTAGCCGCCGAGGTCGGCAGGTGTGGCGCCAGCGGGATCGGCCCGTGCCTGTGGGGTGCAACCGCTGAGCAATGAGACGAGGGCCGCGGCCCCCGCCATGGGTTTCGGCGTAAGGCGCAGGTGTTCCCCGGACGAGCCTGTGACGCGTGGAAGGCCCGGCCCCAGCCTAAACCGAGCGGTGGCCGGTTCTGGTGACTGGCCACCGCTCGGCTCCCGTTGGAGGCAGCGGCGAATCGGATCCCCCGCAGTGGTGCGCCGCTTCGTTGTCCGATGGCGACGCCATCGTGCCCCAGGTGCCGGAGTAGCACCCGGCGAAGCTGCGGAAGCCCTGATCAGAGCCTGATATACGATGAATCTACGATCGGGTCGGTGACCCGGCCGGAACTGCCCTGCATGAGACAGATGCACGCCGTGGTGAACCCGTTTCCGGCATGGCAGGCGCGGGGCATTGATGCTGCGCGTGCCGGGACACCAACGAACATCAAGGAGAACGCGTGCCAGAACGCGGCAAATGGCCCACCGTCGGTTCGGGGTTCAGGGGATTGCGCATGATTGCAGCGGCACTGGCCATGGTGGGCCTGCTGGCCGGTGCGACGCCGGCGGTGGCCACGGCGGCCCCGGCCAAGTCAGCGGTGTCCGTGGGTGTCATTGCCACGAAGAGCGTGGCGCCCGGGAAGAAGACCACCATCAAACCGGTGCTGGTGAAGCGCGGAACCGTCAGGATCGCCTCCTCGACACTGAGCGTCACCCGGAGCAAGAAATCCGTGGCGAAGAACAAGAAGTCGGTCAGCCTGGCTGCCGGCAGCTATGTGGTCAAGACCAGGGTCACTTACCAGCTGAAGAGCGGTAGCAAGTGGGCCAGGGCGAAGACCGCGACGAAGTCGCAGAAGCTGATCATCAAGACTGCCAAGGCGTCGGCCAAGGTCAATACCGTGGCTGGCAAGAAGGAGCTCGTCTCCCGGATAAATGCCAAGCGCAAGAGCAACGGGCTCAAACCCCTCACGCTGGTGCATGAGGACGTGTTGCCGCCGGTGGAGCAGTTCCTCCACTCGGCCGGGGATAGTCTGACCTGGCCCTATTTCTTCGAGGGCAGCCACTGGCCCACCGCCAAGGAATGGCTGGAGGTCTGGTACGCACATGACTACCAGGTCAAGCGGCTGTTGAAGAACAAGAAGGCCGCCTCGATCACGATGGTCAATGCCGTGGCGCATGAAGTGAACCACGGGTTGACGCTCAACGTGCTCGACATCGACCTGTATCAGGGAACCAAGGGCGCAGTGCGGTTCAAGAAGGGGACCCGGCTCGGCCAGGAGCTGGGCCCGGCCGGAAGCCGCGACCGGATAGTGGGCGCCCTCCAGCAGGTGCGTGCCGCAGCCAAGCTTCCCCCGCTCAAGGTCGGCAAGGGCGAGCCGGTGCTGAAAAAGGGAGAAAAGTCGGGTGGTTCCATCGGAACCGGGCGGACCGGACGCTTCAGCCTGCGGGACGTGCTCGTCGACGAACACAGTGGAGTCATGCGCTACGCGATGGACAAGAAGTACACCCATCTGATGGTCTCCTTTAAGAAGCAGGGCTCGGGCTACCGCAGTTCGTTGACGTTCTACCAGATCGCTAGGTCCTAGCAACCGGCGCCAAGTCAGTGTCCCCCCACCTACGCCGGTGGGGGACGCTGCCGCCCCCCGCACAGGGAATTCTCCCTGGATGAGCACGATGGCTCCGGGGCCGGAGGACTACCGGGGACCGAGAGCTCCGGCGTATCGTGGGGAAAAACGGGCCCGGACGCCGCACCGCCGGGGCCCGACGTGGTGCCGGGAGGGCGGGGACATGGCCGAAGCGGGGGATGTGGATACCCGGATGCAGGCGCTACTGGAGCTCTTTGCCGCGCTCGCCGGTGACTTGGAGGTCCACGAGGTACTCCAACGCATGGTCGATGCCGCACGGCGGCTCTTCGAAGCACGTGGCGCCTGGCTGGTGGTGCTTGACCCGGCCGGCGCTACCGGAGACATCGTCTCCTCCGGCGGCGTGACAGTGGTCCGCGGACCACACAAAGTCCCGGCGTCCGGGCCCGGGGACCTTGAATTGGAGATCCCCGTGCGTGGGCTTCTCTACGGCCGGTTGTTCCTCGAGCATCGCAGGGCGGCCGCCGGCTTCACCCCGGCGGACCGGACCCTGGCCGAAGCGCTGGCGGCGGCGGCCGGGGTGGCCATCGACAATGCCGGGATCTACCGCGACGCCCGGCTGCGTGCCCGCTGGCTGGAAGCCTCGATGCATGTCGGGCGGATGCTTGTCGATTCGGCACCTGGGCGCCGCGGCGGAGGATTGGACCCGGTCACCGAACTGATCCGCCGTGAATCCGGCTCCCGGCAGGTGCTGCTGCTGATGCCGGTGGGCGAGGGTCCGGTGTACCGGGTTTCCTCGGCCGCCGGGTCCGGGCGTCGGCGCATGCATGGAAGGTTGTTGGAGCCCGGGACACCCGAACTGCTCACCGTTGCCGGAAACGGTGTGCCGGCGGTGTTGGGCGCGCTACCCGAACTCGGTGAGCTCGGGGCCATCGGAGGCGAATCCGAAACCCTGGCGGTCGATCTACATGCCCATGGGATCCACTACGGGCTGCTGCTGCTGGTCCGGGCGGCCGGAGCCGAACCGTTCACCGACACCGACCAGGAGATGAGCGCAGTGCTGGGCGCGAACATCGGGCAGGGCCTGGGATTGGAGCGGCTGCACCGGCTGCGTGAGCAGGTGCTGCTCTTCAGCGACCGCGAACGTATTGCGCGGGACCTGCACGACGTGGTCATCCAGCGGATCTTCGCCGCCGGGCTCTCCATCCAGGCGCTGGGCCGGCACCTGGATTCCGAGGCGGCCCGCACCCGTGCGCTGGACATCACCGGTGAGCTGGACGAGACCATCAGGGAGCTGCGCGAGACCATCTACGCGCTGCGCTCCAGCGCCGGGGAGGCCGAACAGCTCTCCAGCCGTATCCTGCGTGCCGTACGCACAGCGAGCGAGCCGCTGCCCTTCACCCCGCAGCTGCGCCTGAGCGGGCCCCTCGACGGGATCGACGACGAGGCGGTGATCTCCAACCTGCTCGCTGTGCTCACCGAATCGGTGTCGAACGCTGTGCGCCACGCAGCGGCCGAGAGCATCTCGGTGGAGGTGGTGGCCGGCCCCGACGCGCTGCGCCTGCAGGTGAGGGACGATGGCGCGGGCATGAGCTTCCCGGTGACCGAAAGCGGGCTGGCGAACATGGGCCAGCGCGCGCGGGAACTGGGCGGGCGCTTCAGCGTCGACTCGAAGCCGGGCGCGGGCACCACGGTGAAGTGGAGGGTCCCGCTGCCCTGAACCGCACCGGTTCCTCAGGTGCCGCCGTCGTTGGGCGAGGGCATCGGGTGGGTTATGAACACCGCCGCCTGGGTCCGGCGCTCGAAGCCCAGCTTGGCAAGCAGCGAGGAGACGTAGTTCTTCACCGTTTTCTCCGCCAGGCGCATGCGCTCGCCGATCTGCCTGTTGCTCAGCCCTTCTCCGACCAGTTCGAGCACCCGGCGCTCTTGCATGGTCAGCGTGGCGACGCGCGGGTCCACCTTGTCGGCGGAGAACAGGCCGTGGATGATCGCGGACTTCAGTCCGGGGGTGAACAGGGATTCCCCGCGCGCCGCACGGCGCAGTGCCCCGAGCAGGTCGTTGCCAGCAATCTGCTTGAGCACATAGCCGACGGCGCCGGCGAGCACCGCCCCGCGCAGCGCCTGCTCGTCATCGTAGGAGGTAAGAATCAGGCAGTTCAGGGTGGAGTCCACGGAACGCACGTCGCGGCAGACCTCGATGCCGGTGCCATCGGGCAGCCGGGCGTCGAGCACGGAGACATCAGGGCGCAACGCGGGAATCCTTCGGCGGGCGTCTTGGGCGGATCCGGAGGTGCCGACGACCTCGAACCCCTCGCCTTCGAGCAGCTCGCGCAGGCCGCGGCGCACCAGCTCGTGGTCATCGAGGATGAAGACCCTGATGGCGGGCGTGGGTGGAGCCGGGGCACCGGACGGCGAAATAGTTTCGGTGACCATGATCTCTTCCCTCTGCGCTGAAGCACGCTCCGCAATCCACAGGGGCGGCCGGATGGCTGCGGGGTTCCCCTCACAGTCATTGTGCTGGGCCGATGGCGTGACTACAAGGGGCAAAAGGCCCGCCATTCGGGGGTGTTTACGGGCGGGCGGGGGGGTCGGTTCGCCGCGTCCGACCCGGTGGCTTCGGCCCTACCGGGATTCTGGCCTGCGGAGCAAGGCCCGTGCACGGCGCGGCGGCTACGATGGCGTTTCACCGGCCCTTGATGGCTGGCGCGAACGGTAGCCAAGGACGGATTCGCCATGGAACGATGGATGTCCGGGCGTCCTGGAAACGGTGCGCCAGCGCGCCAGATACAAGGAGGAACCCCTCATGTCCACCTTCGAAACAACGGCCGGAATTTTGGGCCGTGTCCCGACGCCGTCGCCGCGGGATCAAAGTCTTCCGCCGGTCCACGAGCCGCCACCGGAACCACCCACCGCCCCGCCTCCGGGCCCGGATCCCGTGGGGCCGCCATTGCCGCCGACAGGTCCGTCCCCGGCGCCAGAACCCCCTCCGGGGCCCATGCCCGACCCCGGTCCGCTACCGGATCCGTTCCCAGTCCCCAACCCCCTGCCGGGTCCGGATCCGATGCCCCATCCCGATCCGACCACGATTCCTTTTCCCTCGGCGGGATAAGGGCCAAGGCGGGTTACCGCGCCACGTATCCGTTCCGGTCCCCGGCCCTGTGCTTCACGATGCGCACTGGCCGACGGCACGGCATGAGTGGATTCATATGTCCGGAAGGGACCGACTTGTGCCGGTGGGCGGACCCGGTTTCAACAGCGGTCCGAGGTCGGGCCTTCCCGGTCATACGGGGACGGGAAGGCCGTTGAAGACCTGAAAATTCACCGGCAGGTCATGGTTTCACACTGAAGCCCCCGTGGGCGCGGGGTGAATTTATGGCTGGACGATTCGCTTTGCATGGGGTTACGGTGAAGTAACAAGCCGACAGAAAGCGGCGGCGAAGAGGAACTCCAAGGAGCTGAGTATGGCTACGAAGAAAACTCCCCGGGCCGGATATACCGTCCCCGGAATGAGCATGGACGATGGGCAGAAGGTCGCCGAAATCCTGCAGGGTAGGCTGCATGCGCTCAACGATCTCCAGTTGACCCTGAAGCACGCGCACTGGAACGTTGTCGGACGCGATTTCATCGGCGTCCATGAAATGCTCGATCCGCAGATCGATCTCGTTCGGGCGATGATCGATGAAATGGCCGAGCGTATCGCCACGCTGGGAACCTCACCCAACGGCCTTCCAGGCGCCTTGGTCAAGGAGCGGGATTGGGATGACTATTCGATCGGCCGGGCCAGGACAAGCGAGCACCTGGCCGCACTTGACCTGGTGTACGACGGCGTCATCGCCAGCCACCGCAAGGCCATGGCCGCCACCGGAGAGCTAGATCCGATCACCGAGGACATGCTCATCGGACAGAGCGCCAAGCTGGAACTGTTCCAGTGGTTCATGCGGGCCCACCTCGAAGACGACGCCGGTAACCTCAGCGATGCCGGCGCCCGTACCGAGACCGCGGCCGCCAAGAAGGCCACCTAGCTGTTTTCCGCACCGGGCAAGGAGTTGGGCGCACTGAGTGGCTGAGGTTCATGGCTGGGGCCAGGAAATCCTGTCTCTGTTCCGCGGCGGAGAACGAAGAAACAGCATCTACTACGAGGAGGAATCATGGGTTTCATCGGTTGGATTATTTTGGGTTTGATCGTCGGCGCCATCGTCAAGGCGGTTCTTCCTGGCAGGGTCGGCGGCGGCTGGGTCACCAGCTTGATCCTGGGTGTGGTCGGAGCCATCGTGGGCGGGTGGATCGGTGACGCGCTCTTCAATGACGGCAGAATGAGTTTTTGGAGCGTGGGCTCGTGGCTGCTGGCCATCGTCGGTGGATTGGTGGTCGCGGGGATCTATGGCGCCATCACCGGACGGAACAAGTCCACGGCCTGACGCCGGTCATATGAACCCTCGGGGCCGGTCGGTGCATACGCATCGACCGGCCCCGTTAGATCACGGCGAGCGGGAAATTCAGGCGCCACAGCGGTGGCGCAAGCATCTTGGTGGGTACGGCCGGAGCGGCCTGGCACCTGACGGTCTGCCAATCGTGGCCCATGCACCACAAAACACGAGGGCGGCCTTCTCCCACACGCTGCCGGGGGCCGGTTCCGCGTTGCCCTGGCATCCACGGATTCACGGAGCCCAGGAGCGCTGGATCAAGGGCCTGAACGCGACCTCCCGTAACGGCCATGGCCGTTCCCTGCCCGCCCCCACTGAGCCAACTGGACAGGAGATTCTGTGCGTAGAGCTCCCACCAGCGCTTTCCGATGCAAACGCCGAAAGGGTCGGGATCTTGGAAATCGTTTCGCGATGGGTGGACCTCATTCTGTGTCGGGTCCGGCGTGGGGGATTAAACGTTCGCCCACGCAATGCCGGGCCGCAGAGCCGGTACCGATCGTGGTCTGGAAAGTCCGGCCCGGGATTCACATCGCGCAGGAACGCGGCCAAGCCACGGGGCGTAAGAGCGTTCAATGGCGAGGATGTCGCGACGCGTAAGGACGCGGTACGTGCAATTCGTGGCCCGCATCACTCGATCAACGAAGCAGGCTGAACATTCTCGTCAGATTTCAGCGTGGCGAAACCGTCTACGCCCCGGTAGGTTGTAGCAATCAGGGCAAGGTTCGCACAGTGTACGCGGACGAGGCGTAGGCCACTGAGCTGGGCCCGCTCGCTGGACGGCGCGATCCCCTCGGGGCCGGGACCTACGGTTCCCATGAGAGCATCCACTCTCCTCTCCAGACCGCCAACCCCGTTCCGGGCTGACGCGCGCGTCGGCGTGGGTGCAGACCACCAGTGTTCTGGTTGCACTGCATCGAAGCCCGGACCAGACACGGACCATGCCTGCGGAGCGGGCGCACCATCCCAGTTCTCCGAGGAAAATGATCTGAACCCTCCAGCGACTCCGAGCCGCCATTGCCGAGATGCCCGGCCAGGTAGACCGGATCCCACGACGCACTGTGGGAAGTACAGCCCTCGGGAAGTGTGCTCCCCGCGTGTGGGTTTGGATCCGAAGCCGAGCGTATTCACATGGCCTCTTTTCAAGGTGGTCATGGGGCCATCGGGCATCGTTGTCACCAGGTTGTCGGGTGCCAAGGATACGGTGTTCCTCAGCCGCTGTGGACCGTCAGCGGACTACACGCAGTCCAGTGCGAATAAGGGATATGCCCGAGTGTCTGGCCCAGCCGAATCCGCACAATAGCGTGGGGATTCCGGGCGCCTGCGATCACCTCTAGGTTCCATGACTCAATGGACAGACCGATGCATGCCGCCAGCCCCCTGACGGCGTGGATTGACAACCGAAGGGTGCCTCCGATGGCGGCCAACAGGGGAACCAGCAGGATAGGAAAGCATGGTTCCGTTGCGGTGCCGTAGCTCCTTCGACTGGTTTACCTCAGGGTAGAGCGTAGCCGGTGCTGACTAGCTGCTACTCAAGTCTGGATCGGTATGCGTGCCAGACTGATCCTGCTCGCTGACGGAGGCCAGCGGTGCCCGGGCGACAACCCCGGTCCTTCGAGTAGCCTTCCAAGCCCAGAAGGAAATGATGCCGGCAGCAAGGACAGCGGCCCCAAACCAAAACATGGTTCGGCTCCGGGCGGGCTTTTTTCCGGTAAGTTTCCGTTGGGCCGATTCCAGCGCATCCTCCACGCTTTCACGAGCCTTCCGTGCCAGTTTATGGTTGCCGGTCAGAGTGGCCACTACTTGTTCGGATGCCCTCGAAATTGCCGATGGGTCCAAATGGTTGACGGCCTGCTGGAGGCTGGCCTCAAGCTGGCGCGGATACTCCTGTCCAGCCTTCTTCGCCCAGCGCTGAAGTTGTTTCTGGATGTCTTCCATGCTTTTTTCGGACCGTGACATTCTTGCCTCCCGTAGTGCTGTCGGTGATCCTGGCTGTTTGGTTCGGGCCCCTTGGCGTGAGGTGCGGTCACACCCGGCTATCTGCCGGTTGCTGCCCATCTGGCCATGTCGAATCTCCAGGTTTTCCGGCCAATGATTCGGCTGATTCGATATTGAGGGCCCGTCATCCCGGTCTGTCCGGATGCGGAATTCAAGGACTACTTTCCCATGCGGATTCATGGGGTACCGGGATCCGGTAGTCCGACTCGACTATCGGATTTCCTCTTCGGCCAACCTATCCGGCGAGGGCCTTCGCTGCAAGTGGGTATCTGCACGGCTCTGCCAGTCAGGCCGATGGCTAGCCCGGGGGGGCCTATCTTTTTCGCAAGGTCTTTTCGGGGCTTGCGAAAGAATCGTTGGCTCCGGATCCGGGCATGAGGCAGTGCTCCGGTGCGGGTGTTTCGAGCCAAAATGCACCTGCGCAGGGTGGTGGGGTTTAGGCTGCGGCGGTCTCCAGACCTTGATAGGGGACTCCGTCACGTAGCATCGCGAAGCGCACGTTGCAGCGTCGGCGGGGCCAGAGCGATCAGTATCTGGTTGTGTTTCTTGCCCTCCGAGCGTTTCCTCTCGTCGTAGATCCGCGAAGTCGGGTCGTTGCATTGATGCAACGTGAACGCGCAAGCGGTGTCCGGGTAGCGGGTGTTAAAGCCATGGACCATTGATATTGATCCCCTCGACAGATATCGCAGTGCAGTCTTTTATCCTGACCCCGACGAACCGGCCGGCCCACTGCGGATGCGGGGCCTGAGTATCTGCGTGGGGCATCAGCTGGCACATTGGGAAAACATCGACGCGGTCAGGGATGCAGGAACCCGGAGGTGGCCAGAACGCTGGAAGGGGGCACTGCTGTGCCGCGCTAGGCCCTGGCGACCAGGCTCGCCGGGTCCGTGTTCGCTCCGCAGAGCAGCAGCCCTACCCGTTCCCCGGGTGCTGCGAGGTAGGCCCCCGAGCGAATGGCGGCGATCACCGCAGCAGCTCCGTGTTCGAGCGCCATCCGCTGGTTTTCCCACATCCATGCACGCCCCTCGGAGATTGACTCATCCGTTACCAGAGGCGATTCAACGCCATGGGCAACCGCTTGGGTGAAGCCGATCGCGCCAATCTTGGCGGCTCCGAGTGAATCGGCAGCAACGCCCGAGACGCTGATGTCCACCGGCGCTCCGGCCTCGAGAGCCTGGCGCAGCGTCGGGCAGATTCCGGGCTCGACGCCGATCACCCGGATCCGGTGGCCCACCGCGGCCGCGATGCCGCCCATTAGCCCACCGCCACCCACGGCGACCAGGATGGTATCCAACCCGGTGGATTGTTCGAGTATTTCGAGCCCAATGGTGCCAGCCCCGGCAACGATCTCGTCTTGGTCGTAGGCGTGGCAGACCAGGGCGCCGGAGGCCCGGGCGTGGTCCATTGCCGCGTCGTAGGGGTGGAGGTATTCGGTTCCGGACAGGTGCACGATGGCCCCGTAGGAGCGCAACCGGGCGACTTTGACCTCCGGTGCGGTCGCGGGAACGAACACGTGGGCCGGGACGCCGAGCTCGCGCGCCGCGTAGGCGTGGGCCATGCCGGAGTTGCCGCCGGAGGCGGCGACGATTCCGACGGCCGGATCCAACATTTCGGCCTCGTCTGCGGCCAGCTGCCGGTTGAAGGCTCCGGGAGCCTTGAACGTGCCGGTGTGCTGGGTCTGCTCGAGTATCAGGAAGGCAACGCCGGGAAGCTCCGGTTCGTCGAGTTTCATCGTCGGGGTGGTGCGCAGGTGCCCGGCGATGCGGTCGCAGGCCACTTGGATATCGTCGGGGACTAGCATTTTTACTCGTTTCTGTGGGGTGCGGTGGGCGGGCGGCCGGGATTTCATTCATATCTAACGCGTTGCGCCGTGTGGCGAGGCGCGGAGCTCGGAAGGTGTGACCGTCGCCATGCTCCGAGGGGCGGTCGGGGGATGCGGGAAGAAAGCGGGAACGGGTATTCGGATGCAAGTCGGCGGTTTCTCCAAGCCGATGCATAGCTTCAGCGCGCATGCTCAAGGCAGGAAAGCGGTCGACGCAGCGTCTGCTGCACGCCCCCTGCGAGCGGAAGGAGCCTGACGTGAGCACCTTCCATGCCCGGGCCCATCGTCCCACCCGCAGCTCCCGCGGTGCCCACGGCCTTAACCGCCTGCCGGTGGCCGAGCAGCGCCGGCGCCGACAGCGGGGCCGAATGCGTTCGGCCGACCTGCTCGCAACGGCCTGCTGGAGTTCGGTGGCGGTGGCTGTGGCGCTGTTTCTGGCCAGCGGCGGCGCTCAGGTCACCGACGTCGCCTCCGGACTCACCGTGGCGGGGATCGTCGCGGGTCTGGTCGCAACGGACCTGATTCTGGTGATGGTACTGCTGGCGGCACGCGTCCCGCTGATCGATCGTGCCGTCGGCCAGGACAGCGCGATGGTGCTGCATCGGCGGCTGGGCAAGCCGGTGCTGTATCTGGTGCTCGGGCACGTCGTGCTGGTGACGCTCGGCTATGCGCGCAGCGACGGCGTGGGTTTCGTCGATGAATCCGGGATGCTGCTTTCCGGGTCGGACCTGGTGCTGGCCCTCATCGGAACCATCCTGCTGATTCTGGTGGTCGCGACGTCGATCGTCGCGGTGCGCCGACGGTTCCCCTATGAGGTCTGGCAGGGCATCCACCTGTTGAGCTACGCCGCCGTGTTCTTCGCGCTGCCGCATCAGCTTTCCAGCGGCATGGTGCTGGCTACCGGAACCTGGCAGCGGGTCTACTGGATCGCGCTGTACGTGCTGGTGTTCGGCGCGATCGCCTGGTATCGCCTGACGGTACCGGTGATCCGCACGCTACGCCACCGGATTCGCGTGGAGGCCGTCGAGGCCGTGGCTCCCGGGGTCTTCTCCATCCACCTCAGCGGGCGCGACCTGGACCGCCTGGGCGCCCTGGGCGGTCAGTACGCCATCTGGCGCTTCTGGACGGCGGGAACCTGGTGGCATGCCCATCCCGTCTCCTTCTCCGCCGTGCCGAACCGGACTTCGGCACGCATCACCGTCAGGGAACTCGGCGCCGGGACCGGCAGGCTCGGCCTGCTCGCGCCCGGCACCCCGGTATCGATCGAGGGCCCCTACGGCATTTTCACGCCGATGACGCGCACCTCCCCGAAGTTGGCGATCGTCGCCGCCGGCATCGGCGTCACACCGGTCCGTGCGCTGCTGGAACACTCCACTTTGGAAGCCGGAGAGGTCACGGCGGTGTTGCGCGGTACCGAACACGGCCACCTGTATCTCTGGGACGAGATGGAGGAGCTGACGGTGCGCCGCGGCGGGATGCTCTATGCGATGTTCGGCCGCCGGCCCCCGGGGAGCGAGACCTGGCTCTCCGCGGAGGCCGCTTCCCGCGGTGTCACCCTCCTCTCGGTATTCCCCGACCTGTTCCAATCAGACCTGTACGTATGCGGCCCGACTCGCTGGGCCATGCTGGTCGTGCGTGATGCACGCGAGGCCGGGCTCCGGGAAGAGCAGATCCACCTAGAAAGGTTCGACTGGTGAGAACACGAGGAGCAGTTGCCAGCGTGCTCGCTTCCGCATCCATCCTCCTGGTGAGCTGGGAGATGGGCCTGGGACAGCTGGCTGCCGAACACGCGGCCGCCACGGCCCCTGCGGAACGGGTCGCTGTGGCATCCACCCGGCCGGGCGCCGGCCCGTCGACCACGTCGCCGACGCCTGCCAAGGCGAAGGCGCCGGCCTCCGGCAGCTACGCCGGCCTGACCGAATCCACCCAATACGGCAACGTACAGGTGCGGATCACTGTCGTCGCCGGCAAGGTCACCGACGTCGCAGCGTTGCAGCTGACTGACAGGGATACCCGGTCGGTGTCGATCTCCAATCAGGCGGCTCCCATCCTGCGCCAGGAAATTCTGCGTGCGCAAAAGGCATCGGTGCAAACGGTCAGCGGGGCGACCTACACCAGCGATGCCTACCTGTCCTCGCTGCAGTCGGCGCTGGACCAGGCCGGGTTGTAGGTGCCCGTGATCCATGCGTTCACCACCATGGGCACGATGGCGAGCCTGCGCCTGCCCGGCGAGGATCAAGCGCGTTGGCCGCTGGGCGCAGTGCGGGAGGTCTTCCGCCAGGCCGATTCCCGGTTCAGCCTGTACCGCCCGGAATCGGAGGCGAGCGCGATGGCGCGTGGCGAAACGGCGGTGGCGGACGCCAGTCCAGTCATGCTCGATGCCTATGCGGACGCCCTGGAGTGGAGGGGTGCCACCGAGGGGGCCTTCACCCCGCACCGCGCCGACGGGGTCATCGACCTCTCAGGCATCGTCAAGGCGCTGGCGATGGCGGAGGCCGGGCGTACGCTCAGGGCCGCCGGGTGCGCCAGCTGGCTGCTGAACGTGGGTGGGGACGTGCTGTGTGCGGGAACCGACGGGCCCCGGGGCTGGTGCGCCGGAATCGTCGACCCACAGGCACGCGATGCCCTGCTCTGCGCCGTCGCGCTGGGGCGCCACCGGCATGCCATCGCCACCTCGGGCATCGCCGAACGCGGCGAACACATCAGGCGCACCACTCCCGGAACCGGCCCCTCGGACCTGGTCCAAGTCACCGTGATGTCGGCAGGCATCGTGCAGGCGGACGTGCTGGCCACGGCAATCCTCGCCGGGGGCCGGCAAAGCCTGGATACGGCCACCGGGCGGTGGGACATCGACGTGCTCGCGGCCACCCGGGACGGAGAGCTGTTGGCCAGCGCCGGGATGCGCGCGATGATCACCCGGGAGCCGGGCCAGGTCCCTAGGCCAGCACCCCTGTGGTGAGTTGCCCGTCCTGGACCTGCCAGCGCTCATCGAGCCGGACGTTGTCCAGCAGCCGGCGGTCGTGGGTGACCAGCAGCAGGGCGCCCTCGTAGGCTTCCAGCGCTTCCTCAAGCTGCTCGATGGCAGGCAGGTCCAGATGGTTCGTCGGCTCGTCGAGCACCAGCAGGTTCACCCCGCGGGCCTGCAATAGCGCCAGCCCGGAGCGGGTGCGCTCGCCCGGGGACAGGTCGGCGACCAGGGACGTGGTCTGGTCGGCCTTGAGCCCGAACTTGGCCAGCAGCGTGCGGGCCTCGGCGGCGGAGAGTTCGGGCACGGCGTCCTCGAAGGCGGTGCCCAGGTCCTGGTCCTCGGCCAGCTGGCTGCGGGTCTGGTCGATCTCGCCGATGGCGACCGAGGAGCCCAGCGACGCGGTGCCGGTGTCCGGTGCCAGATCGCCCAGCAGCAGGCGCAGCAGCGTGGATTTACCGGCTCCGTTGGGTCCGGTGATGCCGATCCGGTCCCCGGCATTCACCTGCACCGAAACCGGGCCGAAGGTGAAATCACCGCGGGTGACTGACACGTCGTTGAGCGTGCTGACCACCGAGGAGGAACGCGGGGCGGAGGCGATTTCGAACTGCAGCACCCATTCCTTGCGTGGTTCGAGGACCTCGTCGAGCCGGGCGATCCGCGATTCCATCTGGCGGACCTTTTGTGCCTGCTTCTCCGAGGACTCTGTGGACGCCTTGCGGCGCATCTTGTCGTTGTCGGGATTCTTCTTCATGGCGTTGCGCACGCCCTGGGACGACCATTCGCGCTGGGTGCGGGCGCGGGAGACCAAGTCGGCCTTCTTGTCGGCAAATTCGTCGTAGGCCTCGCGGGCATGCCGGCGGGAGATAGCGCGCTCCTCCAAATAGGAGTCATAGCCGCCGTCGTAGACCGCCACCGAGTTCTGGGCCAAGTCCAGTTCGACGATGCGGGTCACGCAGCGGGCCAGGAACTCGCGGTCGTGCGACACCAGGATGACGGCAGTGCGCAGCGAGGAGACGAAGGACTCCAGGCGCTCCAGGCCGGCCAGGTCCAGGTCGTTGGTCGGCTCGTCGAGCAGGACCAGGTCGAAGCGGCTCAGCAGCAGCGCGGCCAGGGCCACGCGGGCCGCCTGGCCGCCGGAGAGCGCCGTCATCGCGGTGGCGGGGGGCAGGGTCAGGCCCAGTTCGGCGAGCACGCCCGGGGCCCGGTCCTCGATGTCCGCCGCGCCGGAGGCCATCCAGTGGTCGAAGGCAGCGGCGTAGGCATCATCGGAGCCCGGGGCCCCGGAGCCCAGTGCCTCGGCGGTTGACTCCATGGCGGCTGTGGCCTCGGCACATCCGGTACGTCGGGCCAGGTAGCCGGTGATGGTTTCCCCGGCGAGGCGTTCGTGTTCCTGCGGCAGCCAGCCGATGAACGCGCCCTGCGGGGCCGTGGAGACGGAGCCTCCCATGGGGGTATCGACACCGGCGAGCAGCCGCAGCAGCGTGGATTTGCCGGCGCCGTTGGCGCCGACGACACCGATCACGTCGCCGGGTGCGGCGGTGAAGCTGAGCTTGGAAAAAAGGGTGCGGTGGGCGTGGCCGCCGGCCAGGTCCTTGGCCACGAGTGTTGCAGTCATTTGACCAGTTTAGTGAGTCCGCGGGCAGGTCTCCGACCGGCCCCCTTCGCGGACTCCGGGGCGGGCCTACTTCAGGAAGCGCCCGGACAGCCATCCGGTCTTCTTGGCGTATGCGACCTGGTACCAGGTGCCGCTGCGCCGGCCGGTCGGGCGGACCACCGTGCCGCGGGGAAGGGATGCGAGCCTGGTGCCCGTGATCGCTGGGAGGGAGTAGAGGTTGAGGGCAAGCGTGGTGGTCTTGGCCGCAGGCGTTGCCTTCCGGGAGTTCCCGGTCTGGATCCAGCCAGTTCTTCCCTGATGCTGCACCTTCAGCCAGCTGCCCCTGTTGGCCGAATAGTAGAGCTCGGTGCCCGTGGGAATGATGGCCAGGAGCTTCGCCGAGGTGCCGGCGGTGGCGTACATGCGCACGGGGGCAGTGGTTTTGCGAACGCCCCACTGGGCCGGGGGCCCGGGAACCAACCCGTCATACTGCTCCAGGGTCGTGGCCCCGCTGGCAGTGTAGGCGGCGGCGAGCCTCGGGCCGAGGTAGCGGAAGTGCCAAGGTTCGTAGATGTAGCCGGTGACAGCCTCCATGCCCGCGGGGTAGCGCAGGATGAAGCCGTAGGTGGCCGCGTGCTTCCGCATCCACCTGCCCTCGGTCGTGTTGGCGAAGCACTTCGCCACCCGGCATGATCCGCTTGCCGTTCCGACGTCCATTCCCCATCCGGTTTGATGTTCAGAGTAGCCGGGGCGTGCCGAAAAGCGGCTGGCCGCCTTGGCTCCGTCCCGCCGGGCATAGCTGGCGAAGAGCGCTTGCTGCGTGGAATATGAACGGTAGCCGGAGACCAGCCGGATGCGGGCACCGTCCTTTTTGGCTGCGGCGGCCATCTTGTTGAAGGCCAGTGCGGCTTCAGGCTGGAGCGAGGCTCCGCTGCCGGGGACGGCCCGGAGCCGGGGGACGAACTTCAGCGGCTGCAGCGGGTGTTTCTTGTTGACCATGACATTGGGCAACCTGGGATCGCGCGGCAGTGGTTTCCCGGCCGCAGTGGCCGATGACATGGCGGCCGTGGCCGCACGTGCCGTCGGTGCGTTGCCAACACCGGTGGCCGCCGTGGTGGGCGCCATGCCGAGCCCGAGCGAGGAAACCAGGGCAAGGATGATGAGGGCCGGGGCAAGCGCGGGGGTCAAGCGCATCGGGAATGCCGCCAATCCGGTAGTCGAAGCCAAGTGCAGCGAGCCTATCGCGGCGGCGAGGCTCCGGTGAAGGGGGCGGACCCGGAATCCGGGGTGGGACGGGGCATCGAAGACGCATAGCCGATTCCCAGCAGCCTGTCCCTTGTGTCCGGGGTGAGGCAGTCGTAGCGTGGGCACTAGGGGCAGGGAACAGAGCCGGAGGACCGGTGGCCCCGATATCGGATCCAAGCCGCCCCCACGCGTGCGCGCCGACGGCTTCAGCAAGAAACGGGGCAGGACCATGGCAGGGCAAATGACCAAGAAACCCAAGAACCACGTCCATGTCGGGGTCTTGTGGCTGGTCGGTGGAGTGGTGACGATGGCGGTCTTCCTCGGGTCCATCGCCAGCGGGACCCACCAGGACTACGGCACAGTCAGCCCGATCTGGTTCGTGGTGCTCATCGGGGCGGTGATGACGATCTTCGGGATCATCGGATTGACCAAGCGCCGGCATACCGGCGACAGCCACTGATGCGTTCCGGCGTCCGCGGGCCTGCTGGCGTGCGGGCGCCTATTTCCGCTGCCCGCTGACGTCCCGCCGCGGGGGAGTACCGGGTGGCCGGGGCAGTGCCTCAGAAATTTTCCGAGCAAGTTTCGTCAGCTCCCTGAACTGGGCAGGGGTCATGGCGTCGCCGAGCAACCGGTGGATGTTCTGCACGTGTTCACGACCGATGTGCTTTTGCAGCGCGCGACCGGCATCACTCAGCGAAACCAGGACTGCGCGTTGGTCCTCGGGGTCAGGCTCCCGGGTGACCAGGCCCTTGGCCTCCAACCGCTCGGCCATGCGGCTGAGCGAGGGTTGGCTGATCAGCAGGTGTTCGTTCAGGTCGCCCAGGCGGCTGCTGCCGTCTTCGCAGCGGCTGAGGTTGAAGAGCACATCGTATTCGCCCATGCCCAGTTCCTTGAACTCGGGCAGCTTGCGCAGTTCGCGCATGACCGACACCTGGCTGCGGAAGAGCGCTTCCCAGGCCTCGGAGACCTCCCTGACGCTGGCCTTAGGCATTCTCGGTCCTTCCGGCAGCGAGTTTCGCATCCCGGGCGGCGACCCGGTTGGCGTGCGTGGGTGCCTCGGGGTGGTCGGCCGGGGCGCGTGAGGCGAGCTCCTTGCGCAGTTCGGGCAGCACGTGTTCGCCGAACAGGTCCAGTTGTTCCAGGACGGTCTTCAGTGGCAGGCCGGCGTGGTCCACGAGGAAGAGTTGGCGGTGGTAGTTGCCGAAGTGTTCCTGGAAGGAGAGCGTCTTTTCCAGCACTTCCTGCGGGGAGCCGACGCTCAGCGGGGTCTGCGCGGTGAAGTCCTCCATCGAGGGTCCGTGGCCGTAGACCGGGGCGTTGTCGAAGTAGGGGCGGAACTCGTTGACCGCATCCTGGGAGTTCCTGCGCATGAAGAACTGTCCGCCCAGTCCGACGATCGCCTGGTCCGCACGGCCGTGGCCATAGTGCTCGTAGCGTTCGCGGTAGAGGTCGATCAGCTGTTGGTAGTGCTCCTTGGGCCAGAAGATGTTATTGGCGAAGAACCCGTCGCCGTAGTACGCGGCGATCTCGGCTATCTGCGGGGTGCGGATCGAGCCGTGCCAGACGAAGGGCGCGACGCCGTCCAGCGGGCGCGGGGTGGAGGTGAAGTTCTGCAACGGGGTGCGGAACTTGCCCTCCCAGTTCACCGTGTCCTGATCCCAGAGTCGGCGCAGCAGGTTGTAGTTCTCGATGGTCAGTTCCAGCGAGTCCTGGTTCCGCTTGCCGAACCAGGGGTAGACCGGGGCGGTGTTGCCGCGGCCCAGCACCAGGTCCACGCGTCCCCCGGAGAGGTTCTGCAGCATGGCGAAGTCCTCGGCGATCTTCACCGGGTCGTTGGTCGTGATCAGCGTCGTGGTGGTGGAGAGGATGAGCTTTTCGGTCTGTGCCGCGATGTAGGCCAGGGTCGTGGTGGGCGAGGAGGAGAAGAAGGGGCGGTTGTGGTGCTCGCCGATGGCGAACACGTCCATGCCGATCTCCTCGGCCTTCTTAGCGATGGCCACCGCGGCCTGGATGCGCTCGTATTCGGTGGGCGTCTTGCCGGTGGTGGGGTCGGTGGTCACGTCACTGACGCTGAAGATGCCGAACTGCATGGTGTTCCTCCTGGTCTTCCGAGTCCAAGTGTCTCAGAATTTCTATGCATTTGCATGTAATAGCGCACAGGCCGGCCAAAGCATTCCCGGTACGCATCGTGAGGATCCTCACGTCACGGCCGAATCCGGGGTAGTCTGCCGCCATGAGCCAAAAGCCCCCTCCCGCCACCGGCGCCACCCCTGGAACTCCGGTGCGCTGGGGAGCGGTGGCCGGCATCGTCGGATTCCTGGCCATCGTCGAACTGACCAGCGGCATGCTCCAGGGTTACTACACCCCGCTGATGACCGACATCGCCCGGCACCTGGGCATCCACGACGCCGACGTGAACTGGTTCGAGGCGGCCCAACTGCTGGTCTCGGCGCTCGCCGTGCCGCTGCTGGCCTCCATGGGCGATATCTTCGGGCACAAGCGCATCCTGCTCTACTCTACGATCATCACCGCGGCGGCGTCGTGGGCTGTGGTGTTTTCCGGAAACTTCACCACGTTCCTGCTGGCCTGGGCGCTGCAGGGCTTCTACGCCGTTTGGCTGCCGTTGGAAATCGCGCTGGTCTTCAGCCGGGCCCGGAAGCTGGGCACGCCCGGCCCGATCACCCGGAGGGCCGCCGGTTTGCTGGTCGGCGCGCTGGAAGCCGGCGTCATTGCCGGTGCCCTGCTGGGCGGCGCGCTGATCACGAGCTTCGGCGGGAACCTTGCGCTGACCCTGACCATTCCCGCGATCGCCACCACGCTGTGCATCTTCGCCGTGGCCTTCGGCGTGCCCGACGGCGGGGAGCGCAACGGAGCGAAGATCGACACCGGCGGCTTCGCCTATCTGGCGGTGGGCCTGCTGCTGCTCTCGGGTGGACTGAGCTTCCTGCGCATCAACGGTCCGGCGAGCCCGCTGGTCTGGGGTTCGATGGCGGCCGGATGCGCCGTGCTCTACCTCTTCTACCGGCACGAAACCAAGCAGTCCGACCCGCTGATTGACTTCACCGTCCTGTTCCAGCGTTCGATGTGGCCGCTGCAGCTGACCGCCGGGCTGTTCGGCGTCTCCGTGCTCGGCGCGCAGATCCCGATGAGTACCTTCGCGCGCACCGACCCGGCGGTCTACGGCTACGGGCTGGGCCTGAGCGCCTCATCGGTCTCGATCATCATCGGGGTCTACGTGCTCTCGCTGCTGGTCGGGGCCCTGCTCTTCCCGACCGGTGCCCGCCTGGCGGGGACCCGGCCCACACTGATCATCGCCAGCACGCTGGTGGGCATCGGCTATCTGATGTTCCTTCCACTGCACGGATCGCTGGGCCAGGTACTGCTGAACATGATGGTTGCCGGGCTCGGCTCCGGCGCGCTGGTCGCGGCGCTTCCGGCAGCCGCTGCCGCTGCCGCACCGTTCCACCGCACCGGCATGGCCACCGGGCTGACCAACGCGGTGAAGACCATCGGCGGGTCCTTCGCCTCGGCGGTCTTCGGGCTGGCGCTGGTCGGGCACGTTGTCGCCTCCGGTCCGGGTGCGGGCGCCGAATCGACCGCCGCGCCACTGGCCGGCTACATGACGGTGTGGGCCATCTGCGGAATGACGGCCATCATCTGCGCCATGATCCTGCTGGTGGTCCCGCGCGGAGCACTGGAGGACGTGCCGGAACAGTCCCCGATTCCCACCCGATAGCCGACTTGCCGTCAGTCGTGGACAGGGCCCCTGACAGTGCCCCGGCCATGCGACCGGGTCACCGACGGGACCTGTGGGCCAAGTAGGGGTGGGTAGCCGACCTCGCCCTGGAACCAGCGGGCCCACGGGCTGTTCTGGTGCCACCAGGTGCTGCCTTTAGCGGGCCACCACCGGGACCAGCGTCCGGTCCCGGGCTGTGAGCGCGGCCAGCGGGCCGATCCAGTCCCGGATCACCAGCGGCACATGGCGCAGAAGGGGGCGCCGAGGTTGCCCATCTTGCAGGCGCGTTCGGGGCGGAAAGCACCGCAGCCGTAGGAGCGTGCGCCGTTGAAAGTGCCGAGGGCCCCGCCGGATGGTGGTCTGGCCCGGTCTCGGTGCCGCCAGCAGAGACCGGTTCCTCGTCGGCCAGGCCGAATGCCATCTGGGCGGACGCGTGGATGACTAGCTCAGATGCGCCCGGATGCCAGCGAGAGCGTGCCGATAGAGCCGTGTGAACCGGCGCGGGTCATGCAGTTGGCCACGAGCAGGGCTGTCAGACCGGTGGCAGATTTGCAGACAAGCAGCCACCTGATGTCGTTGCAGCCGGAGCCCGCATCGAAGTAGGTGCGTGCGTCGGCTTTCGTGCTACCGCCGGAAACCGGATCGCCCGCGCCGGCAGCGGTGGAATTCCTGTTCACCTGGAAGGCGTTGATGGTCGTGGACAGGTCGGCGAACGGCGGGGTGTGCCCAATCGCGCCGTGGGGAAGGCGGTGCAGACGGTGTTGCAGGTGGCCTGTTATACGGCCTGGAATCCGTCGCCGAGCATCATGATGTTGAATGCCATGTCGGGCGGGTTCGATCCGGGGAATTGGGTGATTCCAATGCGGGGACCAAGCCGATGACCGTCTCGCGGGACGAGGGAGGTACTGAGGTGTTCGGAACCCGGCTGCCAGCCGGGGCCTCGACGTCGAGCAGTACCCCGCCGGCAGCCGCGGCCGACGCCGGTACGACGACGGTGAAGACGCCTCATGGATGACCGATCCGCCTGCCAGGCGTCGTGGTCTTGGCGGGGACGGCCTCTGCGGTGCAGGGGCTTCCGTTGATCTAGTCCCTGGCCAGTGCCCGGGTCATCCGCGTCGCCTTGCCGCCGTCGTGTTCGAAGATCAGGCCCAGGGCGCCCTGGGTGCGTGCCGGGCCGCTGTCGGGGGGGCAGGTGCATCACGCGGCTTCCGTTAAGGGACTAGCGGATCCAGTGGACTCCCGGTCACAGGAAGCCTCGAGGTGCGGTAATGCGCCACGCCGCTAACCGTGGTCCATATGCTTCCACCAGGTCAATGGCGCGGCGATGTGGAAACGCCGGCCGCTGATGATTGTGGGCACGATGCGCACGAACGCGTCCTTCGGCCCGGCCTCCCAGGGGAAGAGCATCAGTGAGAAGGAATCAACCATTTCCTCGATGCCGCCGAACACCTCGGCCCGGCCCTTGATGATCACCGACCAGGCCCGGCCGGACTCGGTATCGACAGAATCCACCTCGAAAGCCACCCGGTCGTCGTTTCCCACCATCGAGAGTTTGGTCCCGGCCCTGGTCCGGAAGACCACCGTTCCGTGGTCTACCGCGTAGTTGACCGGGAAGAGTTCCGGCCCGTCATCGCCGCAGAGGGCCAGATGCCCGACGGAGATCCGTCGCAGCAGTTTCCAGCACTCGTCGGCAGCCAGTGTCTCGGTGGCTGGCATCTCCTGATCATCGGTCATGGCCAGAGCCTACGTCCGGGACGTCCCCTGCGCCAGAGGCAGGATGCTCAGCCACCCTCGGCCGGAGCGGATGTTGGAGTGCCGCCTACTCCGGGGGCGCGTGGTGCTTGTGCCCCAGTTCCCCTTCGACTTCCTTTCGTTCGCGCCGGGTCAGCGGGATGGAGCCGGTTGCCGGGTTGATCAACAGGTGCGGCTCGTGGACCGGGGCCGCATCCGGGACCGCCGACCGGTCCACATGCGCGGCCCGGGCATGGTGTTGGGCCGTTGCGGTACCCGCGGGGGCCGTGCCTGCCAGGGCGGGCACCGGCTGGTGCTTGGCCGCACGGCGTGCTTCGCGCTTGGCGGTGCCGCGTTCCTTGGCGCCCTCGACCAGATGGTAGAGCACCGGAACCAGGATCAGCGTCAACGCGGTGGAGGACACCAGGCCGCCGATGACCACCACCGCCAGCGGCTGCGAGATGAACCCGCCGCCGCCGGTCAGGCCCAGGGCCATCGGAATCAGCGCGAAGATGGTGGCCAGCGCCGTCATCAGGATCGGGCGCAGACGTTGGCGGGCGCCGTGGTGGATCGCGTCGGCCAAGCTCATCGCCGGTTCCTTGCCGCGCGGGTGGCGGTACTGGTTGATCAGGTCGATGAGCACGATGGCGTTGGTGACCACGATGCCCACCAGCATCAACATGCCGATCAGCGAGGGCAGGCCCAGCGGAACGCCGGTGAGAAGCAGCAGCCCGATGGCTCCGGTCGCGGCGAACGGGATAGACACCAGCAGGACCAGCGGCTGGACCAGCGACTTGAACGTCGCCACCATCACCACGTACACGATGGCGATGGCGGCGAGCAGCGCCAGATAGAGCTGGCCGAAGGACTCGGCCTGCTCGGTGGCCGCTCCGCCCAGTGCGGCCGTCGCCCCGTCGGGCAGCACGAGCGCATCAAGGCGCTTGGTGACCTCGGCGGAGACCGAGCCGAGGTCCTTTTCGCCGGGGGTGATCGAGACGGTAGCGATCCGGTCCCCGTTGGAGGAGGTGATGGTCGCCGGGGATTCGGTGCGTTGAACGCTCGCGACGTCGCCGAGCCGGACCAGTCCGGTGGCCGTGGGCAGCTTGAGGTCGCGCAGCTGGGCCAGCGAGGTCAGGTCGGTTCCCTCGCCGATGCGCACCGGGAAGTCGGTGTAGCCGATGCGCACCGAACCGGCTGGTACCGGGGAGAGCGTGCCGGCGGTCAGCGCGCCGACCTGCACCTCGCTGAGTCCGGCCTTGGCTGCCTTGACCCGGTCCACCTCGATGGAGACCTGGGGGCGGGCCGAGCTCAGGTTGTCTTCGACGCCGGTGGCGCCGTCGATCCCTTCCATCGCTGCCGTCGTCTTCTTGGTTGCTGCCTCGAGGATCTCGGGGGTAGGCGCTCCGACCTGGATGGTGACGGAGCTGGATCCGGTCGGGCCGCCCTCGGAACCGGAGACGGTGACCTCGGAGTCGCCGGCCGCCGCTCGTGCCGCGGTGCGGGCCGCATCCTGAATGACCTGCTGGTCGCCCCCGGTATCGGTCATCACGGTGAAGCTCGCCGTATCGGTCCCGGCGGCAAGGAAGGCGGCGAATCCACCCGAGGGGGTGCCTGCCGTCATCTGGACGTCAACGACCCCGGGAACCTTGCGCAGTGCCTCTTCGACCGGGGTGGCGGCCTTCAGCGTGGTCTCCAGCGAGGATCCGGCTGGTAGCTTCTGCGAAACGGAGAAGGTGTTCTGTCCGGTGCCGCCGAGCAGGTTGGTCGGCACCAGCGGCACCATGGCCACCGTGCCGGCCAGGACGGCGACGGCGGCCATCAACGTGATCGCCGGGTGGCGTTGGGTGCTGCGCAGGATCGGGGCGTAGCCGCGCTGCAGCAGCGAGTTGTGTTCCTTGGCCTCGGCCTTTGCGCGGGCCGCTCCCAGGTCGGCGGCGCCCGGCTTGGTGTGGCCCAGGAACCAGTAGGCGAGCACCGGCACGATGGTCAGCGATACCAGCAGCGAGGAGAGCAGGGCGATGGTGACGGTGAGCGCGAACGGACGGAACAGCTCGCCGGCCAGGCCGCCGACCAGGGCCACGGGCAGGAACACGGCGACGGTGGTCAGCGTCGCCGCCGTCACGGCCGTGGCGACCTCACGCACTGCGGTGAGGATGGCCGTTGCCTTTTCCTCACCGTAGGAGAGGTGCCGCTTGATGTTTTCGATGACCACGATGGAGTCGTCGACCACGCGTCCGATGGAGATGGTCAGCGCACCCAGGGTGAGCATGTTCAGAGAGTAGCCGCCGATGCTCAACCCGATGAAGGTGGCCAGCAGCGAGAGCGGGATGGAGATCGCGGTGACCAGGGTGGAACGGACGGAAAGCAGGAAGACCAGGATGACCACGACGGCGAACCCCAGGCCGAGCAGCCCCTCGACTGTCAGGTCGTGGATGGACTGCTCGATGAACGGGGCTTGGTCGAAGACCGTGGTGAATTTGGCGTCGTGTCCCAGTTGGGTAGCGAGCTCGGGCAGCAGCGCGTTGACTTCGTGCGATATCGAGACGGTGTCACCGTCTGGCTTTTTCGTCACCGATACTGCGAGGGTCTGGATGCCATTGGTGCGGGTGACCGAGGTGGCAGTGTCGTCCTGCATCGAGATGGTGGACAGATCCGCGAGCGTCAGCACGCCGGTGCTGCCCTTGACCGGAAGTGCCTTGACGGCGGCCAGCGAGTCGATGAGCGAACCGCTGGTGACCGGCAGATCCAGGCCATCGGTGTCCAAGCGGCCCACGGGCATCAGCCCGGACCCTTCCTCGATGACCGATTTCAGGTCGGCTACGCTCAGGCCGGCCGCGACGAGCTTCGTGTTGTTGGGCAATACCGCGATGTGTTGGCCGGTGCCACCGGAAACATCCGCAGTGCGCACTCCGTTGAGTTTGGTCAGCGTGGGCAGGACCAGGCGTTCGACGTCGGCACGCAGCGTGTTCAGGTCCGCTCCGCCGGAAACGGCCAGATACACGATGGGGAAGTCGGAGATGGAGCCGGCGAACGCGGTGGGTTCGACGTCCTGAGGCAGCAGGGGCTTGGCGTTCGAGATCGCCTTGTCCACCTGCGCTCGAGCGCGATCAAGATCAGTCCCGTAGACGAAGGAGAGCGAGATGGTGGTGAAGCCCGTCTGCGAGGTGGACGCGGAGGATTCGAGCCCCTCCACTGCCTGCAGCGAGCTTTCCAAGGGCTGGGCTACCTGCTTGTCGATCACCGCGGGGGAGGCTCCGGGCTGGGAGGCGACGACCGAGATCTGCGGAAATTCCAGGGCCGGAATCAGTTCCTGCTTCAGCTGGCCCATCGTAATGACACCGAAGACAGCGACGAAAACGGTGATCAGGGCGATGAGGGCACGGTTGCCCAGGGAGAGTACGGCGAGCCGATACATCTGCCATCCTTCGTGGTTCGGGGGTACGCATTTGCTTGTGCACCACTCTAGTTGCAGTGAAGCAATCACTTGCGACGTGAGTCTCCCGATCACGCAACGTTGAGGGGTAATCAGCATCCGTCAGCGGCTTGCGGCCCGTTTGAAGACGTCTTGCGCCGGAGGAGGGCATCGGAGCGGAAGCGGGTTAAGGAAGGCGGAGGCAGTCCGGCCTGTATCACGTTCGAACTGAACGCCGCGGGGCACGCGGCCGTGGCCAGCGGCCAATCAGAGGGATACCAGTGATGGTTTCTCGGCTGCGATGAGTGATATCTCGGCTGGACTCAGGCCGCTGGACTGAGCCACCTGAGCCTCCGATGCCCCATGCTCCAGTGCCGTCCGAATGATCCCCTGAAGGGCGTGCGTGCGTTCGTTGAGTAGTACTCGGGCCGAACTGAGATCCTCGGCGGCTGCCCGGATCATCTCCAGATGGGGCATGGGACTGTCCTTTTGGTTGTGTCAATGGTTCGCACATCGATTTTAGTGAGTAAAGGGTCGGGGTTCAACATTGACAAGACCCGCGGGG
This sequence comes from Paeniglutamicibacter cryotolerans, assembly GCF_014190875.1. Lineage (NCBI taxonomy): Bacteria > Bacillati > Actinomycetota > Actinomycetes > Micrococcales > Micrococcaceae > Paeniglutamicibacter > Paeniglutamicibacter cryotolerans. Next base: position 2,833,696 of record NZ_JACHVS010000001.1, read on the forward strand.
TGCGCATTTGGTCCGCCGCCCTGATGAAAGCAGGACCGACTGTCGTTACCGGAGCGGCCCGCTTGCCTCCAGCCGACGGTCTCGTGGCCGCACGCCCCTTGGCCCGGCTGACGTCGAGCTTTATGCCCAGCTCGACGTCCGTTGTTGGCAGCGAGCAAAACGGCATCGCGGCGGACAGGATATTGCCGGCTGCCCGGTACCGGTCCTAGCAGAAGGCGCGGGAGCGGAGTACGGCCGCTCCGCTCGACCGGCTCTGCCCTTCGGTTTCGACTATCGACGATACCCGTGGCAAAGCCGGTGGGAGGGTGGGTGGCCGCCGTGCCCCACTCGTCGGGTACCGCCGAATCGCCGGGCCCGGTTCTCGACCTAGCGTTCTGCCGGGATTTTGTAGGCAAGCAGGTGTTCGACAAGGACCGGCGGCAGCGGGATGTCGGTGCCCAGGACCACGCGGCAGTGTGCCCCGGGCTGGTCCACCGGACCCATGCGTTGGCCACGCAGGTCGCAGATGGTTTGGCCCCGGCCCGGCCCGCGGGTCGTGTCGACCTCGATGGCGACCCGGGGTGCGTTGGTTGGAATGATGGCACCGGTGGCGATGGCCGCGGCAAGCGGGTCATGCATGGCTGATGCTCGGCGGCCGTAGAGCCCAACATAGAAATCGAAGTAGAAGTCCAGGATTCTTCCGATCGAGGAAACCACCGGGATTGGGGATTCCTCCAGCGCGACCCGCTGCTCCTCCTCCAGGATGTTCTCGAGCGTGACGTCCAGAGGGACCAGGGTGAGGTCCCACCGGGCGGCAAGCGTCAGGGCGGCAGCCTCGGGATCGTTCCAGATGTTCGCCTCGGCAACGGGGCTGACGTTACCGGCAACTAGCGCGGCGCCGCCCATGATGGTGACGTCCTTGATGCGCGTGGGAAGAGAGGGATCGATGGCCAGGGCCAGGGCGATATTCGTCAGCGGGCCGATGGCCACGATGGAGAGTTCTCCCGGGTGGTCATGGGAGAGCGAGATCAGCAGCTCGGCCGCGCTGGTGCCGGTGGTTGTTGCCTGCGCCGGGTGAAGCTTGATGTTGCCGATGCCGTTGTCGCCATGGATGTGCGGGACCCCGCCGTCGAAGTGGCCGGCCAGCGGATCATGGGCTCCGATGGCTACCGGGATATCCCCTCGACCGGCAAGCTCGAGCAAGTCCAGGGTGTTTTGTGCGCCCTGGGCGGCGGATACGTTTCCGCTGACCGCACCGATGCCGACCAAATCGGTGCCGGGCGCCGCCAACAGGAAGGCCAATGCCAGCGAATCGTCGATGCCGGTGTCGCAATCGAGGTAGATGGTGCGGGTGTCCTTGATGTCCATGGTTTTCCTGTCGGTGAGGCGGGCGCTGGTGGTGAAGGGTGCGGGGCCAGGATCTCCGGATCCCGGCGAGGGGTGTCCCTCAGGCCGGCAGCCAGGGCCGGGACGGTGATTCGGGCGGAAAACCAAGGCACAGTGCGGTGCCCTGCACAATTCCTCTGCCCGGAGCGGGGAGCGGGGAGCCTGGAGCCGCGATGCGGTTGCCGTGCTCTGGATAAGGTCGGTCTCGATGATGCCGAGGATGGCCACGAGCACCCCGCTGCCCCGGGGACCAGTTGGAATGATCGACACCTGTCGGGGCCAACAGGTTCGGCAACAGGACGATGAGCAACAGCTCGATCCAGCCGGAATTTTCCGCGAACCGGCTTGCCGGCGACGCGGAGGAGAAACTTGATCGGGACGGCGGTCAGCACAATCATGCGCGTGCGAGGCCCTGCGTGCTCATCCCGAAGCCTTGACGGTGCAGGCCCCGGTGCGGAGCGCCCCCTGGTCCTCAACGTGGTAGTCCACACGTGCCAAGCGGCCAGCCGTTGCCACACCGGGACGAGAAGTCTCCCGGCTTCAGGACGGCCGCGGTGAGAACGGGATTACCTCCTTGGACGAAGAATCTTTCGGGGATTCATGTTTCGTCCGTGGATCACTTGGCGTGGGAAACGCATGGCTGATGGGTTGGCGGGCGGACGGCCTCACATCCTGCAGGAGGATGCCGTTTCCTCGTGTCAGCCGACCTTTCCGCTCCGGACTTGCCGAAGCGGTAGCTGGTGTTCCACGCAACGCAACGCAGGCCCGGCATCCGGCCGCGGTTGCTGCGGGGAGCCGGGCGCCGAGGCGTGCCTCGTGCCAACGCTAGGCCAGGTCCAGGACCTTATTGGTCGCTGCGGTTACTTCGGCGAGCAAGGCCGGGTTGTCGTTCAGCGTGGAGCCGTAAGACGGGATGAGCTCGGTCAGTTTGGGCTTCCAGCCAGCGAACTGCTTCGGGAAGCAGCGCTCGAGCAGCTCGAGCATGATCGGGGTCGCGGTGGATGCTCCCGGGGAGGCGCCGAGCAGGCCGGAGATGGTGCCGTCGGACGAGGTGATGACCTCGGTGCCGAACTGCAGCACGCCGCCCTTCTTCGCGTCCTTCTTGATGACCTGCACGCGCTGGCCCGCTGTGATCAGTTCCCACTTGTCGCCGGTGGCTTCGGGGAAGTATTCACGCAGGGCCTCGTCCTTCTTCCCCCTCGACTTCAGCACTTCCTTGATCAGGTAGGTGGTCAGGGACATGTTGTCCTTGGCCACGGCCAGCATCGGGATGATGTTGTGCGGGCGGATCGACAGCGGCAGGTCCAGCAGCGAGGAAGTCTTCAGGAAGTTGGTCGAGAAGCCGGCGTACGGGCCGAACATCAGCGAACGCTTGCCGTTGACGAAACGGGTATCAAGGTGCGGCACGCTCATCGGCGGGGCGCCGACCGAGGCCTGGCCGTAGACCTTGGCGTTGTGCTGGTTGATGATCTCCTCGTCGGTGCAGCGCAGGAACTGGCCGGAGACGGGGAAGCCGCCGAAGCCCTTGATTTCCGGGATGCCCGCCTTCTGGAGCAGGCCCAGTGCGCCGCCGCCGGCTCCGACGAACACGAATTTCGCGTTGACCGTGCGCTTGGCCTTGGTCGCGTTGTCCTTGACCATGATTTCCCAGCCGGTCGAGGTGCGGTTCAGCGTGGTGACCTTGTGGCCGAAGTTCAGCTCGACTCCGTTTTCGCCGATGTGGCTGGTCAGCTGGCGGGTCAGCGAACCGAAGTCCACATCGGTGCCGCCGACGACGCGGGAAGCGGCAACGCGCTGGCTGCCGTCGCGTCCGCGTGCCACGAGGGGCGCCCACTTCTCGATCACGGAGAGGTCCTCGGTGTGCTCGATGGACTCGAAGAGAGGATTGGGAGCCAGTGCCTCAAACCGGGTCTTGAGGTAGTCGGAGTGCTTGTCGCCCAGCACGAAGCTCATGTGCTGCAGCGGGTTGATGAAGCTCTTCGCGGCGCCAATGTGCTGCTGCTCGACCATGTGCGCGTAGAACTGGCGCGTGATCTGGAACTGCTCGTTGATGCCGATGGCCTTGGCCGGATTGACCGATCCGTCGGGTCCGGCGGCACTGTAGTTCAGCTCGCAGAGGGCCGAGTGCCCGGTGCCCGCGTTGTTCCACGGGGAAGAGGATTCGAGGCCGGCCTCCTGAAGGTTCTCGAAGAGCCCGATGGTCCACCCCGGTTCAACCTGCTTGATCAGGGTTCCAAGGGTGGAACTCATGATGCCGGCGCCGATGAGGACGACGTCGAAGTTTTGTGAAGGGGTGGAAGAAGGCACTGTGATCTCCATTGAAAGTTCTGCTGGCTCCCTGCAAGGGTAGCGCGGTGCGTGGAGCTGGATGAAATCAGGCCTTGAGGTATTGACCCCTAAGTGGTGAGGGTCACCTTGTCGAAGACCTCATCCAAGACCGGGGAGGACGGATAGGACCGGACCCGGTCCGCGAATGCCAGCGCCGAGATCGGGAAGGTGAGCGGGATCGCGGGAAGGTCGGTGGCCAGGAGGTCCGAGAGCTGTTCGTAGGCGGCAACTCGTTCCGGACCATTGGGCATCGAGCGGGCCAACAGGATCTGTGCACGGGCCGCGGGGGAGTTGTAGCCGAATTCGTTCCGCTTGGATCCGAAGAGCGAGCCGACGAAGTCGTCCGGATCGCGGTAGCTCCCGTTGTAGCCCAGCAGGTGCAGGCCCGGATGTTCACCGGAAAGCACCGACGTCAGGTAGCCCTTGGACCAGTCGATGGGTACCGGGACGATGTTCAGTCCGGCGGCGGTGAGCTGGCGTGAAAGCTCGGCATAGATCAGTTCGGGCAGTGGCAGGTAGGCCCGGGCGATGTTCAGCGGGTACAGGAACGGGATCGGCTCGCCGGTGTAGCCGGACTGGGCGAGCAGCTCCTTGGCCTTGGGCAGGTCGTAGCCGTAGTAGGTGTCCGACGTCTTGATGCCCAGGGAGGGCGGGACGAAGCCACGTGCTTCCTTGGTCCCGTCGATGTAGAACTGGCCGATCAGCTTCTGCCGATCGATGGCGTGGGCGATGGCCTGACGGACGATCGGGTCGGCCAGCTGCGCGTTCGCGCTGTTCATGCCCAGGTAGGACACGGAGAATGGGTCGCGCTGGACGATCAGTTGGCCCTCGCGGACCAGGTCGCGAAGCCCATCGACCGTGACCATGTCGAAGCCGTCGATATCCTTGCGCAGCAAGGCCCGCAATCGTCCGGAGGGGGTGCGGTGCTCGATGAAGTGGAGTACCTCGGGCCGGGTGGACTCCTTGTCCAGGCCGGCGGCCTTTTCCTCGGCCAGCAGCCAGTGTTCGGTATTGCGATCCAGGTTGACCGTGCCGCCGTTCCAGCTCTCGAAGCGGTAGGGGCCGGTGCCGACCGGGGACTTGCCGAAGGAGCTGAGCCCGGTGGCTGGGTTGACCGTGTTGGCGTCCAGGGTGATCAGTGCCAGCGGGGAGGCCAGGCCGAAGCCGGGCAGCGTGAGCGCGTCGATGAGCCCGGTCAGTGGCCGGCGCAGGGTGAGGATCACGGTCGAGTCGTCCACGGCCTTGATGCCGCCGTAGTAGCTGGCGCTGCCGCCGAAGCTGCGCCCGGTGAAGGGGAAAGCGTCAAGCGCGGCCGCAGTGTCCTTGTTGTCCTGCACCATCTTTTCCCACGCGGCGATGGCCGCCGCATTCTCCGCGTCGGTCGCATCGGGATCGGGTTCGGGTTCGGCGGGGGGCTTGGTCGGGATCACCGGCAGGTCTTCGTGGTGGCGGAAGACCGCTTCGAAGCCCAGGGCACTGCGTCCGGATTCCGGGGCGGGAAGGGCCGCCCACCGCTTGAAGTTCGCCACGACGGCTGCCGCGTTGAATTCCGTTCCGTCGTGGAATCTGACGCCCTGGCGCAGGGTGAAGCGCACGTCCAGCCCGTCATCGCTCACCAGCCATTCGGTGGCCAGCGACGGGATCGGGGAACCGGTTTCCGAGTCGAGTCCGATCAGGCCCTCGAAGATCTGCCGCGTGATCCGAAACGATTCGTTGTCGGCGGCCAGGGCCGGATCGAGGGTCAGTGGATCTGCCGCCGTGCCAAAGGAGAACGGACGGAGGTCTGGGCGTGCGGCGGGATCGCCGTTGGGCGAGGGCGGTGTCGCGGTGCAGCCCGCCAGGGCCAGCGCGATGGCACCGAAGCCGAATCCCAGGACCGCTCGGCGGCTGGGCTCCATGGGACCGTCGGTGGTGTTCTGCACTGTGTGACTCCTGTGTCCGGCCGGATGGCTGATGGTACCCGTTTCTCTAACGAGCAGGGCCCCCGGAAAGATCCGGGGGCCCTGCGCCGATCGGTCCAGCCGATCCCTGGTGCGAGCGGGGGGACTTGAACCCCCACGTCCGAAGACACTGGAACCTAAATCCAGCGCGTCTGCCAATTTCGCCACGCTCGCAAGGCCGCACCACCACGTGGTCAGCATCAACCAGTGTAGCGGAAGCAATTGACTGGTATGGACGAATGCCGTGGTGCGGGTCGAGTATTACTCCGATTCGACTCCCAAATCACGGCGCAGCTTGGCAACATGGCCGGTGGCGCGCACGTTGTACTGGGCGAGTTCGACCTTGCCTGCTTCGTCGATGACGATGGTCGAGCGGATCAGGCCCTCGTAGGTGCGGCCGTAGTTCTTCTTCTCACCCCAGGCGCCGTAGGCCTCGGCCACCGCGTGATCCTCGTCGGCCAGCAGCGGGAAGGTCAGCTCCTCCTGGGCCGTGAACGTGGCGAGCTTGGCCGGCGCATCGGGGGAGATGCCCACGACCTGGAAGCCGGCGGCGGCCAGCGAGGCCAGCGAGTCGCGGAAGTCACAGGCCTGCTTGGTGCAGCCCGGGGTGGAGGCGGCCGGGTAGAAATATACGATGGCCTTCTTGCCGAGCAGCGATGACAGGGAGAGTTCCTCGCCATTGGCATCGGGCAAGGTGAAGTCCGGGGCGGTGTCCCCGGCATTCAGGCGGGTAGCGGGTACGGTCATGGGTGTGCCTCCTGTGGTGGGTTGCGGCGCCTGGGGCGCGCGTTGCCGGATGTCCTCGACATTACCGGGATCGGAGGCAAAGCCCCGAAACCGTTTCGGGACGGTGGCCCACCGCGGCGTGCCCGGGATCCTGGCCGGCCTATGCGGGCCGCGTGGCGGCCCTCGCCCTCCGCCGGATTCTGCCATGGAGCTCGACATAGGCGGTGACCAGGAGCAGCAAGGCCACCGCGGCGCTCAGGACGGCGCTGGACGAAACCGTGGCGCTCAGCGGGATCAGGACCAGGCTGAGCACTACCGTGGGCAGCGCCCACGGTAGTACCGTGCCGGGGCGCTGCCCGTAGCGCAGGGACACCACGGCATTGGTCAGGTAAAACAGGGCGATGCCGCCTCCGAGGCAGATCCCGGAACCCAGGGGGAGGCTGTCGTGAGGCCCGGGGATGGCCGTGGCGATGGCCCCGGCGATGGCCGTCACGCCCAGTACGAGCAGGAACGGCATGAACAGGGTGGTCTGCAAGATTCCGGCATAATCCGAACGTGAGCGCAGCGCCTCCAATCCGGCACTCATGGTTCCGGTTCCGTAGTGGAAGAAGGCCCACCCGAGCAGCGCCACGATCGCGAATCCCAGCGACGCATCCAGCCCGGCCCCGGGTGTCCAGGCATCGGAGAGCTCGGTGACAATGGTGAACACCGATTCGCCCAGCACGATGATGACAAACTGGCCCAGCCGCTCGGCCGCATGTTCGATATTGATCTCGGCGATCCCGCGCTCGGCCCAGAACCATCCACTCAGCGCCGCCATGGCCACCTCCGCCACGATGGCAGCCGCCCACAGAATCACCGCTGCCGCGAAGGGCAGGAGCGCCGCGACGAACCAGAGTACGGCGGTTCCGCCGTTGTAGGCCCAGATCCGCCAGGGGATGCCGTTCGATGTCTCCTGATGGCGGTAGAGCCACAGGATCAGCAAGATGGTGCGCAGTACCGCGTTTGCCAGCGAAAAGGCCCAGGCCCGGTTGCCCAGCGCTTCCGGGGCTGCGGCTGCCATCACGCCGGCGGCTGCCATGGCAGCTAGCATCGCCAGGCCGAGCGCTCGGGAGGAGAGCCCGGGTAAGAGGTTGATGATGGAAACGATGTTGACCCATGCCCACCAGGCGGGGAAGAAAAGCAGCACGTAGGTGCCGAATTCGACCCAGCCGGGGTCACCGTGGATTCCATGGGCGAGCTGCCCGACGAAGACGACGAAGACCAGGTCGAAAAACAGTTCCGTCCAGTGGACGCGACCCGGAATCCGAGCAGGTTCGCGGGCTGGCCCGTCCACCGCCGGAGCCTTGTGCATCATGGGGCCATGGTATTCCCGATTGTTCGTGGGGGAGGGTGTGGGGGAGTCCTGGATTCCGGAGGCTGAGACGCATCGTCTGCGGATCACCGGCAACGGTCTGGCGGGGTTCACCTGGGGGCGGAGCAATATGAGCGATTGAAATAAATCAGTCTTTTGGTGGGAAAGCGGGACATGGGACATAAGAAGAAGTCGACGACTGGTGGAATGGCGCTACCCGGGGGGTTGCTTACCCGGAGGGTGGCATTTGTATCATCGGGAGTGGCAGAAACACCTGCAGGCCAGGCCATGCGGGTCCACCGGGTCGGGACGAGCCGGCGGGTGGGTTCGCGCGCGGCGCGCAAGCCTGCTGCCGCGAATAACGGGGGCTGGTGGAGCGCCACCCAGCGAGCGTCATGTGCGGCCCGTTTAACGGGGGATGGCCTGCGGGGCAAACAAGAACAGCCTCGGATCGCTTTCGCAATCCGAGGCTGTTCTTTCCCATGTGCACCCCTCGGGACTTGAACCCGAAACCCATTGATTAAGAGTCAATTGCTCTGCCAATTGAGCTAGGGATGCATTGTGCTCTTCGGCCTTCTCCGTGGAGAAGACGCCATGACCACGGAAAATATCATAACCATAAAGTGGCTTGAGAGTGAAATCGGGGCGCGGGGTGTTTATCGGGAGTGTTCTTGTGGTTGCATTCATGCCGCCCGGCGCCGGGACTTCCCTGTCATGACGCGCCAGGGGGCAGCGAAGAGGACGAAGGCGGTCACGGCGAAAATAATGACCGGCCATGCGAATCCAGCGAATTCGACACCCATCGAGGACGAAGTGAATACAGTGATTAGGCGCACACCGAGGAATGACGACTCGGCTTGGTGCTGACCCGTTGATTCCAGAGTCCCGAGCATGCCCAGTATGTAGACGAGGGTGCCGAAGAGCCAGAGTCCGAACACAACTGTCACAGCGAGGGCTCCGAGGCCCCAGTTCGGACGACCCTTGGGCTCCAGCTCCACGTATTGTCGGGCCAGTTCGCGAGGCTGCCCCAGCTCGGTCAGGGCCGATGTCATTCCGTTGACGGCCACCGCTTCGCTCAGGTTCTCGCGCAGCTCGGCCAGGATGGCCCGCCTGCGTTTTCCGGGAACGGGGTCGAGCCAGAATCCCAACGTCTGGAAATACCAGAAGCTGTTCCAGCGGTCAGAAATTTTCAGTCGGATGCTCAAGGCGCCTCCTTGGTGGGCAGGATTTGCTCGACGACGGCAACCAGCGCATTCCATTCGTCGTGGATAGTGGCCAGGGCATTGAGTCCCTCGGCGGTCGCGAGGTAGTACTTTCGCGCAGGACCTGCTGCGGAAGCAACAAGTTGAGAGGTCAGGCGACCTTCGCGCTCAAGTCGGGTGAGGACCGGGTAAACCGTTCCGGGCGAGATCCCGTCAAGGCCGGCGCCATGCAAACGGGTAACCAGTTCATAGCCGTAGGACTCCGCTTCGGAGAGCAGGGCGAGAATCAGCATGGGGAGGACCCCCTTGAGTAACTGGGGATCCCGGGCATGGGCAGCGGTTTTGGTCACGATGTTAGGCTATGAGCGCTATTCGGTTAAGTCAAGTAGTTGGCTATGCTGATATAAATGTTTGTTCGAAGAGTCCGATGGGAGAAGGCCGTCAGGCGCCCGTGGCACGCATCGCGCGGTCAAGCCGGAGATGCGGAACCTGCGGGGGGCCCCGGCTTGCGATCTGATGACGAATTGACGTAGTTGGCCTAGTGTGCCGAGGTTCGGGGCCCACCCCTGCGCTCTGCGTCGCGGGATCGTTCTCGCGGTTGACCGTGATCTCCACTCGTAGTCTCGCCGTGTCGCTCGCCAGTGGGTTGGTTGAGTGTCCCGAGTGCGGAGCCGGGGCACCTTGGATCGGGCACTCGGAAAGTGGCGGGCCCTCTCGCGACGACGGGACGTCGAAGAAGCATCAGTTCCGGTTGAGTCCGAATTTCCTGGTGAGCAGGGCACGCTTGTAGTGGTTCTCGGATGCATCGATTTCCATCGTTGATGCGCCGGGGCCAAAGACCCGCAGGATACTGAACTGGAAGTGCTCCCGATGGGTAAGGTCCAGCTCGGATAGCTCACGCAGGGCAACGTTGCCCCCGTGGCCCGTTTTGGCATAGTTGCTCCAGCGTCCGAGGATGCGTTCTGCGCCGTCGGCCTTTCCGACGTAGAGCCTTCCCGTTTTGGTGTCGGCTATCAGGTAGATTCCCTGCACGGAACCGAGCGCTTGGCGCCAATGGTCATAGCGCGAGTCTTCAACGACCGATTGGAGCTCGTTGAACGTCAGCAGTAACTGGTCGAATCCGGGGAAGGGTTCCGGCCGCGGATCGGAAATCTCCATGATCGGGAAACTCATGGTGTTTTTGGCGCTCTTTGCCCAGTTCACTGCATCTTTCGACCATTCGATGACAAGTCGGCCTTGAAATGAGGCGAGGAACTGGGTCGGTCGAAGATCAAAGCACCGAAGTGTGGGGGTTCGTTCGTGAACGATTTCGCCGTGGTTCTCGTAAGCGCCGAGGAATCGTGAGCGTCGACCGCCGGCGGCGATGAAGTTCATCCAGATGAACGGCGGGGTCCTGCCGATCTTGTTGTCGATTCCCTGCAGGCGAACGTACTCATGAATTTTCTCGGGGGTGAGGTCGGAGGGGCCGGTCAAGCCGTCTGCCGTATAGGTGTGTCGAAGGAGCAGCACTTGGCTCGAGTCGACTCCGGTCGCGTCAAAGAAGTTGCCGAGAGTGAGCTTCCCTGCGGCTGAGGTTGTGAGTGTCATCTGGCTGAGCCTAGCCCCGCTTCCGCCGTCCGGGCCCCGTTCGTGGTGGAGGGTCGAACATACAGGAAAAGCCTCGGACTGCTTTCGCAGTCCGAGGCTTTTCCTTCCCATGTGCACCCCTCGGGACTTGAACCCGAAACCCATTGATTAAGAGTCAATTGCTCTGCCAATTGAGCTAGGGATGCATTTGTGCAGGTTGTCGGTTTCTTTCGGCCCCGTCGCTCTGCAACGACATGAAACACTACCAGTCTGACGGGGGATTGCAAGTCGAGGAAGCCCTTTGAGGCGCACTTCACAACTTTGAACCATTTCGGCGGCTTTTGGTGTGGTCAATCTCGGGTTCTAGGCTGTGGTTATGGAACAGATCACCGTTGTCACGCTGCCCGACCAGAAACTTCTTGATGCAGTATCGCCCTTGCCTGAAGGAATGCGCGGGGGAGTGTGGGACTGTGTGGGCCGACCGGCGGGTGTCGAACTGGAAGAGATCCAGATGGTCGTGTTGCCGTATGCGACCCGGATCGGCAACCTCGTCGCTGTACGCGGGGCTACGAACCTGCGACTGGTGCAAACCCAGTCCACGGGGTTTGACGCAGTCCCGGAACTCGTGGGGAAGGACGTCGCCGTTGCGTCGGCCAGCGGCGTCCATGCGGCGGCAACGGCTGAACTTGCGGTAGGGCTGGTCCTCGCCTCCGTTCGCGGCATCGCCGAATCCGTTCGAGACCAGGCGAAGGGGCACTGGAACCCTTCCCGATGGCCGGGACTGGCTGATCGCAAGGTGGGCATCATCGGTGTCGGTGGGATCGGCGAGGAAATCCGCCGCCGGCTGGATCCCTTCGAGGTAGAGATGACCCGCTTCGGCTCGAGATCCCGCATAGACGAGCACGGTCGGGTGCGGGGCATCGATGAACTGTTGGCACTTGCGCCGGGACTGGAGGTGCTGATCTGCATCGTTCCGCACAACGAGTCCACCCATCACCTGATAAACGCCGAGGTGATGGCCGCCCTGCCCGATGGCGCGGTGATAGTCAACGTGGCCCGCGGGCCGGTGGTCGATACCGACGCCCTGGTCGCCGAGGTGGCCTCTGGACGGTTGCGAATGGCCTCGGATGTCTTTGATCCGGAGCCGCTACCGGCCGGCCATCCGCTCTGGAAGCTACCCAACGCACTGATCGTTCCGCATAACGGGGGCAATACCAACGCCTTCCCTCCGCGGATCGCGGCCTTGCTCAAGCGCCAGCTGGCCGCCGTATCGCGGGGGATCCTGCCCGAGAACGTGGTGCGGACCGGAACCCGGCTGGGCTGAGCCGCCGGACGGCGTCACCCGAAGACGATGCAGGGCGGCGGACCGGGCAGGGTAACTCGCCTGCATCCCGAGGAGGACCGATTGTCGACGGGTGGCAGGCGTGAGCATGTTGCGCCCCGCCCGGTAGCATCGAAGCTGCGAATCATCGCGCTTACGGGAGAGTGCGCCACCGACATTCCCGCCATCCACTTTCGAGGAATCCGATGCAGTTGAACAAGCAAACGCTCAAAGCCGAGGGGTTCACCGGGTTCCGGCCCATCGCCGCCGTCGAGATCAACAGGATTCCGCAACGCCCGGGGATCTTCGCCATACTGCGCCCCGCCGGCTTCGAGGCCCGGTTCCTGGCCAAGAGCACGGCCGGGGTCTTCAAGAAGAAGGACCCGACCTTGCCGCAGGACGCGCTGGCCGCGGAATGGGTCGCCGACGCGGATGTCCTGTTCATCGGCAAGGCCGGCCCCGGCAGCAAGGGCAACCGGGGCCTCCGACGCCAGATCCAGGAATTCGTGGACTTCGGCAACGGCAAGCCGCCGGGGCACTGGGACGGTCGGCTGATCTGGCAGCTTGCGGATCCCGGGACCCTGCTCGTGGCCTGGCAGGAATTGCCTGCGGAAGCGCTCAATGCGGCCCAGGCAAACCACCATGCGCAGTTCATCCAGCATCACGGCAGGCTGCCGTTCGCCAATCTCATCCAGGCCCGCGCCTAGGGCATGTCCCGGGGTGCGCGGTCCAGGGTGTCCATGAACAAATCCATGAACTCGGTGAAGTCCAGCGAGTCGACGTCCTGGTCCAAGAGGACCCGGTGGCCGGTGTCGGGCAGATCAAGGCTCGCGCTCGCCGGGACCTTGAAGCGGAAGACCCTCCCGGTGCTGGTGCCGATCTCGTAACCTCCGTCGTTGACGAGTGCAAGGTGGGAAAGATTTGTGATGTTGATTTCTATGGCTGCGGACTTCGGGGTCAGGCTTATCGGGTTCAGCGGCGCCAGCACCACCTCGATCGGTTCGCGCCGGTAGCCGATGACGGCGGGCGCCGATGACCCCGAGGTCCCGGTGGCCAAGACGAGGTTGTAGCTGCCGAAATTCGGTATCTGGCTCTCGAATGCGATGCGCAGGAGAGCCTTCAGCTCCGCATCCTCGGAATCTTCCTGGGCTGTATCCATGGTTTCCACTGTAGCGACGGCCAACCTCTGCGGCGGCCCAGGCTGACGGGCGGGGAAATGTGTCGCTTCGTTGTCACGGGTTCGATACCCGATGGCAACGGCAATAGAATCGGACCCATGAGCCAGGACACCACACCAGATATCAAACCACGCAGCCGCGTCGTGACCGACGGCATCCATGCCGCCCCGGCACGCGGCATGTTCCGCGCCGTCGGCATGGGCGACGATGACTTCGCCAAGCCGCAGATCGGCGTCGCCAGCTCGTGGAACGAAATTACCCCCTGCAACCTTTCGCTGAACCGCTTGGCCCAGGGGGCCAAGGAAGGCGTTCACGCCGGCGGTGGCTTCCCGATGCAGTTCGGTACCATCTCGGTCTCAGACGGCATCTCCATGGGCCATGAGGGCATGCACTTCTCGCTGGTTTCCCGCGAGGTCATTGCCGACTCGGTCGAGGTCGTCATGCAGGCCGAGCGCATCGATGGATCGGTCTTGCTGGCCGGCTGCGACAAGTCGTTGCCGGGCATGCTGATGGCAGCGGCGCGGCTCGATCTCGCCTCGGTCTTCCTCTACGCCGGTTCGATCATGCCCGGCTGGGTCAAGCTCGAGGACGGCTCCGAAAAGGAGGTCACCTTGATCGACGCCTTCGAGGCCGTCGGCGCGTGCGCCGCGGGCAAGATGTCGCTCGAGGACCTGACCCGCATCGAAAAGGCCATCTGCCCCGGCGAGGGCGCCTGCGGCGGCATGTACACCGCCAACACCATGGCCTGCATCGGCGAGGCCCTGGGCATGTCGCTGCCCGGATCGGCCGCCCCGCCCTCGGTCGACCGCCGCCGCGACGTATTCGCCCACAAGTCCGGCGAGGCAGTGGTGAACCTGTTGCGCCTGGGCATCACCTCGCGCCAGATCATGACCAAGAAGGCGTTCGAGAACGCCATCGCCGTCACCATGGCCTTCGGTGGCTCCACCAACGCCGTGCTGCACCTGCTGGCCATCGCCCGCGAGGCCGAGGTCGACCTGACCCTGGCCGATTTCAACCGCATCGGTGACAAGATCCCGCACCTGGGCGACCTGAAGCCTTTCGGCCGCTACGTCATGACCGACGTGGACAAGATCGGCGGCGTGCCGGTCATCATGAAGGCACTGCTCGATGCCGGTCTGCTGCATGGTGACTGCCTGACCGTCACCGGCAAGACCGTTGCCGAGAACCTGGCCGAGATCAACCCGCCGGATGTCGACGGCAAGATCCTGCGCGCGCTGGACAATCCGATCCACAAGACCGGCGGCATCACCGTGCTGCACGGTTCGATGGCCCCCGAGGGTGCTGTCGTGAAGTCCGCCGGCTTCGACGCGGACGTCTTCGAGGGAACCGCCCGGGTCTTCGACCGCGAGCAGGGAGCCTTGGCAGCGCTGGACAATGGCGAGATCAAGGCCGGCGACGTGGTGGTCATCCGCTACGAAGGTCCTAAGGGGGGCCCCGGCATGCGTGAGATGCTTGCCATCACAGGCGCCATCAAGGGTGCGGGCTTGGGCAAGGACGTATTGCTGCTGACCGATGGCCGCTTCTCCGGAGGCACCACCGGCCTGTGCATCGGCCACGTGGCACCGGAAGCCGTCGATGGCGGCCCGATCGCATTCGTCCAGGACGGCGATAAGATCCGCGTCGACATCGCTGCCCGCTCCTTTGACCTGCTGGTCGAGGAGGCCGAGCTCGAGGCCCGCAAGGTGGGTTGGGAGCCGTTGCCGGCCAAGTTCACTACGGGTGTGCTGGCCAAGTACGCCAAGCTCGTGAAGTCCGCTTCGACCGGCGCGTACTGCGGCTAGTCCGATGACTGTCCAAGGGGTGGATGCGTCCACCCCTTGGACGACCGTCTCACATTGTGAGATTTGCAACTGTTTTGTTTGACTATCATTTCTGCGGCGAGCAGACTGGGGTCATGAAGATCCGCACTGAACTCCTAGTAGTTATCAAGCGCTGAGCCGGCGGCCCCCACAAGGGACCCAGGTGCAGCGCATACCCCAACTCGCCGTGACGGTGCCGAGGGGTTTTTTTATGTGCAGAACGAAGAGATAGAGAAGGAAGAATCCAACATGAGTAACGGAATTCCCGCCAGCCCATCGCTGGCGGCCAAAGCCGCCAACCGCACCAAGGATGCCGCTCCTGTCTCTTCCGTCGTGGAGGCGTCGAGCCCCGTCCAGGGCCCGAACAACATCATTGCCCCCACCGAGATGACTGGCTCACAAGCCATTGTTCGCTCACTGGAAGAATTGGGCGTCAAAGACGTCTTCGGGTTGCCCGGTGGAGCCATCATGCCCACCTACGACTCGCTCATGGACTCGACCGGGATCAACCACATCCTGGTCCGCCACGAACAGGGCTCGGGCCACGCGGCCCAGGGCTACGCCATGGTCACCGGAGAGGTGGGCGTGTGCATCGCCACTTCCGGACCCGGCGCCACCAACCTCGTCACCTCACTGGCCGACGCGCACATGGACTCGGTCCCGATGGTTGCCATCACCGGCCAGGTGCACAGCGCCTTCATCGGCTCGGATGCTTTCCAGGAAGCCGACATCGTGGGCATCACCATGCCCATCACCAAGCATTCATTCCTGGTGACCAAGGCGGAGGATATTCCCCGGGTCCTGGCCAGCGCCTTCTACATCGCAGCCACGGGCCGTCCCGGCCCGGTCCTGGTTGACATCACCAAGGACGCGCAGCAGTCCAAGATGACGTTCTCCTGGCCTCCGAAGATCGATCTGCCCGGTTACAAGACCGTGGTGCGTGGCCACAACAAGCAGGTCCGCGAGGCGGCCAAGCTGATTGCCTCCTCGATCCGCCCGGTGTTCTACGTCGGCGGCGGCGTCATGAAGGCCCATGCATCGGCCGAACTGCTCGACCTGGCCGAACTGGTCGGCGCCCCGGTGGTCACCACGCTGCAGGCCCGCGGCGCGTTCCCGGACTCGCACGATCTGCATGTCGGCATGCCCGGCATGCATGGTTCGGTTTCAGCGGTCACCGCGCTGCAGCAGGCCGATCTGCTGATTACCCTCGGAGCCCGCTTCGATGACCGGGTCACCGGCGTGCTGTCGTCCTTCGCCCCCAACGCGAAGGTCATCCATGCCGACATCGACCCGGCCGAGATCTCCAAGAACCGTACCGCGGACATCCCGATCGTCGGCTCGGCGAAGGAAATCATTCCCGAACTGACAGAAGCCTGCCGCACCCGCTTCGCCGAGGACGGCCACCCCGACCTCGCCGCGTGGTGGGAGGTCATCGGCCGCCTGCGCGAGACCTACCCGATCGGCTACACTCCGACCGGCGACGGACTCTCCGCCCCGCAGCACGTGATCCAGCGGATCGGCGAGCTGACCGGACCCGAGGCGGTGTATGTCTCGGGCGTCGGCCAGCACCAGATGTGGGCCGCGCAGTTCATCAAGTACGAGCGCCCGCATTCCTGGCTGAATTCAGGTGGACTGGGAACCATGGGCTACTCGGTTCCCGCCGCGATGGGCGCCAAGGTCGGCAACCCTGACCGCGTGGTCTGGGCCATCGACGGCGACGGCTGCTTCCAGATGACCAACCAGGAGCTCGCCACCTGCGTCATCAACAAAATCCCAATCAAGGTCGCCATCATCAACAACTCGTCGCTGGGCATGGTCCGCCAGTGGCAGACCCTGTTCTACGACGGGCGCTACTCGAACACCGACCTGAACACCGGCCACGGAACGGTCCGGGTCCCTGACTTCGTGAAGCTCGCCGACGCGTATGGCTGCGTGGGCCTGCGGTGCGAACGCGACGAGGACATCGACGACACGATCCGCCAGGCACTGGCGATCAACGACCGCCCGGTGGTCATCGACTTCGTGGTTTCCCGCGACTCGATGGTCTGGCCGATGGTGCCGACCGGCGTTTCAAACGACCAAATTCAAATTGCTCGCGGCATGACGCCGGAGTGGGAAGAGGAGGACTAGAACATGGCACGCCACACTCTTTCCGTGCTCGTCGAGGACGTACCGGGCGTGTTGACCCGCGTGGCGGGGCTCTTTGCCCGCCGTGCGTTCAACATCCACTCCCTGGCAGTGGGCCCCACAGAGGTTCCCGGGATTTCCCGGGTCACCGTCGTGGTCGACGCCGAGGGCGACTTGCTCGAGCAGGTCACCAAGCAGCTGAACAAGCTGATCAACGTCATCAAGATCGTTGAACTCACCTCAGAAACTTCCGTGCAGCGAGACCATATCCTGGTCAAGGTCCGCGCGGATGCCGCAAACAGGCTGCAGGTAACCCAGGCAGCCAACTTGTTCCGGGCCACAGTGGTGGATGTCTCTACAGAATCCGTCATCATTGAGGCCACCGGCAACGCCGATAAGATCACGGCTCTGCTCGCAGTGCTCGAACCCTTCGGTATCCGCGAAATCGTCCAATCCGGAACCCTGGCCGTCGGCCGCGGCTCCAAATCAATGTCGGACCGCGCACTGCGTTCCGTCTCTGCCTGATCTTTCCCATTTACAAGGAGTAATCAAAGTGACCGAAATGTTTTACGACGACGATGCAGACCTGTCGATCATCCAGGGACGTACCGTCGCCATCATCGGCTACGGCTCCCAGGGCCACGCCCACGCGCTGAACCTGCGCGACTCGGGCGTCGACGTACGCGTCGGCCTGAAGGAAGGCTCGAAGTCGCGCGCCAAGGCAGAGGCCGAGGGCCTGCGCGTCCTCTCCGTCGCCGAGGCCACCGCCGAAGCCGACGTGATCATGATCCTGACCCCGGACCAGGTCCAGCGCTTCGTCTACGCCCAGGAAATCGCACCGAACCTGCAGGCTGGTGACGCCCTGCTCTTCGGCCACGGCTTCAACATCCGCTACGGCTACATCACCCCGCCGTTGGACGTCGATGTGGCACTGGTTGCCCCGAAGGCTCCGGGCCACACCGTGCGCCGCGAATTCGAAGCCGGCCGCGGCATCCCGGACCTGATCGCCGTGGAGCAGGACTTCACCGGTGCCGCCAAAGCGCTGGCGCTGTCCTACGCCAAGGGCATCGGCGGCACCCGTGCCGGCGTCATCGAGACCACTTTCACCGAAGAGACCGAGACCGACCTGTTCGGCGAGCAGGCAGTGCTCTGCGGTGGCGCCTCCCAGCTGGTGCAGTACGGCTTCGAGACCCTGACCGAAGCCGGCTACAAGCCGGAGATCGCCTACTTCGAGGTGCTGCACGAGCTGAAGCTCATCGTGGACCTCATGTGGGAGGGTGGCATCGCCAAGCAGCGCTGGAGTGTTTCAGACACCGCCGAGTACGGCGACTACGTCTCGGGCCCGCGCGTGATCACCCCGGAGGTCAAGGAGAACATGAAGGCAGTTCTCGCCGACATCCAGTCCGGCGCGTTCGCCAAGCGCTTCATCGACGACCAGGATGCCGGAGCACCTGAGTTCCTGGAGCTGCGCGCCAAGGGTGAAGCCCACCCGATCGAGGCCACCGGCCGCGAACTGCGCAACCTCTTCTCCTGGAAGACCACGGATGACTACACCGAGGGCTCCGTCGCCCGCTAAGGCCGACAAACCCGGTTTGCCCAGGCCCAGTGCCCTGGCCATCCACCGACAATGCCCGTCCCGAAGCAATTCGGGACGGGCATTGTCGTGCCAGCCGTTGCCCTAGCCGTCGTCCCGTAGCGGGCTCCTGGGATTGTTGGCGCGGCGGGGGATCACTGGTCCCGGGGCGAAGCCTGGCAACAAGGCGATGGCCCCGGGAACGGTGTGCAGCGGTATTGTTCATCCCTCATACCCGCGCCACGGTGTGTCAGGCAAACCGGTTGAACCCGAGCTACGGGCAAGTGGCCCGGCTCCAAGCATCGATGCCCGCCCTGAATTGTTTTGGGGCGGACATCGACGGTTCGTTACCGCTACTGGAGCATGGAGGTGGCCGGCATGCGGGATGAGGGAGTGCTAGCGGGGCACCCGGGGGCTCGAGGGCGAGGTCCGGGCCACGGTGGCGTAGCCGGCCTTCCGCCCGGTGACGCGCACTTTGAGGGTCTTGCCCGCGTCGGCGCGTACCACCTGGTAGGTCTTCTTCTTGGCGCCGGTGATCTGCTGGCCCGAGCGGTACCAGCGGTAGGTCAGGGCGACGGGCGAAGGCCCCCATTTCTTCATCGAAATACTCAGAGTGGAGCCGACCTGCGCCTTCCCGTTGGTTTTCGGGCCCGTGGTGGTGAGTTTGCCCTTCACCACGGTCCCGGTGGGCGTCGAAACCTGTCGCGATGGGGAATAGCCGTCCTTGATTCCGGTCACGGCGAGTTTGAGGCTCTTTCCCGCGTCGGCCCCGACCAAGGTGTAGGTCTTCTTCGTGGCGCCGGTGATCGGCTTGCCCGAGCGATACCAGCGGTATGACAGCGTCACCGGGGTCGAACCCCAGGCGCCGGGAACCGCTGTGAGCTTGGAAGCGACCCGGGCTGTTCCGTCGACCCGGGGGATCTGGGTTCTAAGCTTTCCCCGGGCGACTGCCGTTGTCGGTGCCGAGGTCTTCCGGAGGCTCGAGTAGCCCTTCTTACTGCCGGTGACGGCGACCGTGATGGCCTTTCCCGCATCGGCGGGGAGCAGCGCATAGGTGCTGGCGGTGGCCAGGGGAATCGGATTCCCCGCCCGGTACCAGCGGTAGGCAAGCGCCACCGGGGCCGGTCCCCATGCATTCGTCGAGGCCGATAGAACACGCCCCACCCGTGACGTCCCAGAAATCAGCGGAACCGAGGGTTTCAGCGGCGGGAGAGTGGCCCTGACTGCGGCACCGGCGTCAATGATCCCGGCCCCGCAGCCATGGGCGATGTTGCACTTCAGCGGACGTGCGGTGGCCTTCAGCAGCGATTCGACGGCCGCCGGGGTGAGAGTCGGGTTGCGGGCCAGCATCAGTGCAATGGTTCCCGCTACATGCGGGGTGGCCATTGAGGTTCCGATATCCATGGCATAGGCCTCGGTCGTTGGCCCCTTCGTTCCCTTGTTGCTGGTGGAGAGGACGCCAAGCGGATCCAGGGACTCGGGATCATCGCCGCCCGGGGCCATGACGTCCACGTTGCTGCCGTAATTCGAGTATGCGGCCCGGGCGCCGGCGCTGGTGACGGCTCCGACCACTATGACGTTTCGGCAATTCGCCGGGGAGGAGTCGGAGACCTTTCCGTATTCGTTCCCGGCCGCGACGACCACGGGGATGCCCTTGCCGACCGCGAAGTCGATGGCCGCCTGATAGGTCCTGGAACAGGTCCCCGAACCGCCGAGGCTCAGGTTGATGACATCGGCCCGGTGTTTGTTTTTCCGCGCAACTCCTGGCACCGAGCCGCCGGCAGCCCAGATGATGCCGTCGGCGATGTCCGAATTGTAGCCCCCGCAGACACCCAGGACGCGAACGGGCAGGATGGACGCGTCCGGCGCCACTCCCGCCACGCCCTTGCCGTTGCCGGTCACCGCGGCAATGGTCCCTGCCACATGGGTTCCGTGCCAGGAGGAAGGCTCGGCCGGCAGGTCGTCATCGCACTGTCCGAACCGGGTGGTCCAGTCCCCGGGATCGGAGGGGTCCGGGTCACGGCCATCGCCGTCGTTTGCCGTGCTGAAATCGTTCTTCGCCGCATCGTCGGCGGAGACCATGTCGTATCCGGGCAGGGCCTTCGCTAGCCGGCCGGGAATCGCCGGATATTCTAGGTCCGAGTGCCTGGCTATTCCCGTGTCAACCACGGCAACGACCGTGCCCTTGCCTCTCGACAGCTCCCAGGCCTTCTCCATATTGATACCAGCGGCAGTGGACGCCAGGTCCCATTGCTGGGCGTAGTAGGGATCGGTGGGCACGGAGGCCGTCCTGGAGCGGCCGTCTCGTTCGGCGAATTCGACACCGGGCAGCGCGTTGAGGTCCGCCAGGAAGGCATCGGCCTGATCGGCGCCGAGCTCCCGGTCGGTGGTGATCACGTTGGTCCCCAAGGAGGTCTCATGCAGCTGCTCCACCACCACGCCGGCATCGCCGCCGACCGCCCCGTAGGCGTCGTCGCGCCACCGCGAGTCGTCCTGTGACTCGTGGGTGAACTTCACGATGAACCGGTCGGTGGGCTGCTCCCCGCTGCCGGGCAGCTGGGCTGCGGGAGGGCTTTGCGGGGAATCGGGAGCCGGGGGAAGGGCCGCAGCCGAAGCAGCCACCAGCAGGGTGGAAACAAGAATTGACAAGGCGGTGGCGGCAACCCGCCTGGCTTGTGCGGGCATGCTGAGTCCTGGAAAGGGCATCGGCGGGTGGACCGGTTCTCTCGGGGAGCGGTGTCGGGAATCGGCAGCGGATATCCGCCCGTCCCGTCCGTTCCGTGGTGGCTGTACGGCGAACCGTCGAGCCAGCCTAACAGCCGCACTTGCCACGATGCCGCAGTGGCGGAGCTCCGTGTCCCATTCGTTGTACTAGGTGCGGGGGCCGACGGGGATTCAGCCGGCGCGGCGGTTTAACTCGCGCACGATGGCCTTGGCCACCAGTGAGGACTCGGCATCGTGGTTCAGCGGTTTGCCGGCGAGGAACAGGCCGTGGGCCATGTGCTGGACCCGAAGCTCGGCCTGCTTCATGATCGCTTCGATGTCATCGGAGCTGAGGGATTCGATGTAGCGCCGGACCAGCTCCTCGTGGGCAGGGGTGGGCATGGCCCCGGCATTCTCGTTCATGTCCATCATGTTCCTCCCTGGTATCAGTTTGGCACCAGCGGCTCTCCTCCTCAACAGGGAATTCGCCTCATGGGAGGCCGGGCATGAAAACGGTGCCGACCCGTCCGGGCCGACACCGTTTCACGGTGGCGCCAGCGGGGACCTAGAACGGATAGGGCGCGATTTCCGGGCGCATGGTCAGCCACTGCATCTCGGTGAAGGCCTCGATGTTCGCCTTGTGCCCACCGATGCGTCCGCCATTGCCCGAGTCCTTCACCCCGC
This sequence comes from Paeniglutamicibacter cryotolerans, assembly GCF_014190875.1. Classification (NCBI taxonomy): domain Bacteria; kingdom Bacillati; phylum Actinomycetota; class Actinomycetes; order Micrococcales; family Micrococcaceae; genus Paeniglutamicibacter; species Paeniglutamicibacter cryotolerans. The sequence continues at coordinate 2,855,583 of NZ_JACHVS010000001.1, forward strand.
CGAAGGGGGAGTTGGGCTCATCGGACACCGTCTGCTCGTTGATGTGCACCTTGCCCGATTCGAGCCGGTCGGCAATCGCCATTGCCGTACCGACATCTCCGAGGATCGAGATGGAGAGCCCATAGGCGCTGTCGTTCGCCATGGCCACCGCCTCGTCGATGGTGGAGAACTTGCGTACCGGTGCGACGGGGCCGAAGATCTCCTGGTTCCAGGCATCGTGCTCGTCGGTGAGGTCGGCCAGCACCGTCGGGTGGTAGTAGAGCCCGTCGCGGATGGACCCTCCGGCGGCCAGCCGGGCACCGCCGGACACCGCGGCTCCGACGAGGGAATCGATCTTTGCCAATTGGTTCGCATCGATGATCGGGCCGATGGCCACCGTTCCGGATTTAGGATCGCCCATGGGCAGGTGCTCGGCCTTTTGTGCGAGGGCTGCCACGTAGTCCTCATAGATGTCCTCGTGCACGATGTGCCGGCCGGTGGCCATGCAGATCTGTCCCTGGTGCATGAACGAGCCGAATGCCGCGGCAGAGGCGGCCTTGGCCAGGTCAGCGTCGGGAAGCACGATCATGGCGCTGTTGCCACCCAATTCCAGGTGGGCTCGCTTGAGCAGACGGGCGGCCGCTTCGCCGATTTTGCGGCCGGCCGCCGTGGAACCGGTGAACGCGATGACCCGCACCTCGGGGGCCTCGACCACGGCGGCGCCGACATCGGCGCCGCCGGGCAGCAGCGAGAGCAGCCCCGAGGGCAGCCCGGCCTCCTCGAAGATGCGTATGATGCTCACCCCGGCACAGACGGTGGTGCGTGGGTCCGGCTTCAGGAGCACCGCGTTGCCCAACGCAAGGGCCGGGGCCACGGCTCGGATGGCCAGAATCAGCGGGAAGTTGAACGGTGCGATGACCGAGACGACACCGACCGGGCGATGCCGGGCAAAGGACCAACGATCGTTGTTGCTGGTCAGCACGTCGCCGGCGGGAAGGCTGGGCAGGGCCGAGGCCTCGTAGCATTCACTGGCGGCTGTGTGGGTCTCCAGCCCCGCTTTTGCCGGAATGCCTCCGGATTCGCGCACGATCCAGTCGTTGACCTCCTCGGCGTGCTCCTCCCAGAGCAGGCCGGCCCGGCGCAGCACCGCGGCGCGCTCCTCAGGGTTCCGGGCCGCCCATTCCTTCTGCGCGGATGCGGCACGGGTCGAGGCCTCGAGCACGTCGGCTGCCGATGCAACGCCGTAGCGGCCCAGGGTTTCTCCTGTGGCCGGCTCGAGCACGGCGCTGGAGCCGCCGCCTCCGTCGCGCCAGCCGCCGATATAGACCTTGGAGTCCCAGAGCTTGGAGTTCAGTAAATTCATGGTGCTGTCCTTATCGAGAGGTGACCCGGGAATGGCACTGCCGGGAAACGGCTGGTTGATGTCGAGCAGGGGCGAGCGGTGCCGACGCACAGCACTACTGCCTTGATCGTTGCATCGGATGAGCATTCGGCCAAGGCCTGTTCGATACCGGCGAATTTGTCATGGCGAACCAGCTCGCCAAACGGGGAGTCTGACGGCCGATGTCGTCCACTTGGAACCGAGCCCAAGACGCCATTGGAGGCGGTGGAGCCACTCGGTGGCCGGCCGGAACCACGCAATCCGGGTGAAACACTCTGCCGCTGCCTACGGCGGCTTGTTGGACTGCCAGTGGGAGCTGGCAATGCCCTATTGGCGCGAGGCTAGTGTGCGCGAGGGGACGCTGGAGTGCACACGAGCCTCGAGCTGCACCCGCAAAACCTGTTCGTCTATCCGGCCAAGCTGGTCCGCTTGGTCGAGCGGACGGGGCGAGGAACCTCGGATCCGAAATGGATCCGAGCCATTTTGTTCTGGCAGGGCACTGATCCGAGAGCCGCCATCCGGTCATTGGAACCGCTCATGTTGCATGCGCCGTCAACGGGGTGTTCGATGACCGATTCCGCACTTTGCAGCCGGATGCGCGCCACGCTACTAGCAGGGGAGTCTACTTCGTCAACTCCTGTCCGGAGGACTCTAGCTGGGATTTCGGCTCGGCCGGCAAGGGCATGAGTTTGACTTCTGGAACGGGTTTCTGGCCGCGCCGACGGCGATCGATCCGGAGACGGACGTGAAAATCGAGCACGAGGATGCCGATCTGGGGCGCTTCGATGGGCTGGCCGTGTCCTTGGCCAAGGCGCGGGGATCCCGGCAGCCAGCAGTAATCAGGGCATCGGTGTCTTTGCCGACCTGGGCTTGTTTACGCACTTCGGTACCGACGCGGTCGAGACCGGCCGGGCGGTGGGCGAACGGCTAGCGGCAGGGGAGGCCTGAAATCTTCGACAGCTCGAATCCACGCCGAGCACCAGGCCCCAAGGCACCAGCAAGGCAAAGTCAGCCTCGGCGGACAGCAGCGGGGACCTGGCCTGGAACATCATCGAGGGCACGCTGTTCTTCGGAGCCAACCAGCAGCGCTGGCTGCAGGGCCAGAGGGGCCGTCCATGCCCGCTGGCAGAACAACGGCAAGGGCTTCAAGGTTGGCGGTGGTCTTCCGGTATTGAGCGGACCGACCAGCATTGATGCCGCCAGCGAGGAGCAGGTCATCTCCTGCGGAAAAAGACTTCCGATAGTAAATCGCGGGCTTGCCGCGAAAGCCGGGGCGTAGTGGTTGGCGCGAAGCCCCCCGGCAGGACCGCGTGGCCCGCTGATGCTCCGGAGGCTCCGCGCAAGCGTCTGTGAAAAGGTTCACAATCATGCTTTTTGCAACGTAACATCCGGGCCGACACGCATAATGCCGTACAGGATGGCGATACCGTGGCCTTTGGCCCGGTTGATTCCGGACCAAGCATCAGCCCACTGAAATAGCAAAGGTGCCACTCCGTGTCAGAAAACAAGCCCGTCGTCCTCTTGGCCGAAGAACTCTCGCCTGCGACCGTAGCAGCGCTCGGTCCCGACTTCGAGATTCGGCAGACTGACGGTGCGGACCGCGCCCAGCTGCTTGCCGCCATCGCCGACGTCGATGCCATCCTGGTCCGCTCGGCCACTCAGGTCGACGCCGAGGCCATTGCCGCAGCGAAGAACCTGAAGGTCATTGCCCGCGCCGGCGTCGGTCTGGACAACGTCGACATCAAGGCCGCCACCCAGGCTGGTGTCATGGTCGTGAATGCCCCGACCTCCAACATCATTTCCGCCGCCGAGCTCACCGTCGGCCACGTCGTATCGCTGGCCCGCCGCATCCCGGCGGCCAACGCCTCGCTGAAGTCCGGCGCCTGGAAGCGCAGCGCCTACACGGGTGTGGAGCTCTTCGAGAAGACCGCGGGCATCATCGGCCTGGGCCGTATCGGCGCACTGGTCGCAGCGCGGCTGCAGGGCTTCGGCATGGACGTCGTCGCATACGACCCCTACGTCACCCCGGCCCGCGCACAGCAGCTGGGTGTGCGCCTGCTGACCCTGGACGAGCTGCTGGCCCAGTCCGACTTCATCACCATCCACATGCCGCGCACCCCGGAAACCTTGGGCATGCTGGGCAAGGCCGCGTTCTCGAAGATGAAGAACAGCGCCTACGTCATCAACGTCGCACGCGGCGGCCTGGTTGACGAGGCAGACCTCTACGAGGCACTGAAGACCGGCCAGATCGCCGGCGCCGGCATTGACGTCTTCGTCAAGGAGCCGAGCACCGACCTGGACTTCTTCCAGTTCGACAACGTCGTTGTTACCCCGCACCTGGGCGCCTCCACCGAAGAGGCACAGGAAAAGGCCGGCGTTTCGGTCGCCAAGTCGGTGCGCCTGGCGCTGGCCGGCGAGCTGGTTCCGGACGCCGTCAACGTCGCCGGCGGCGTCATCGACGAAAACGTCCGCCCCGGCATCCCCCTGATCGAAAAGCTCGGCCGCATCTTCAACGCACTGACCAACGCACCGCTGACCACCATCGACGTTGTCGTCGCCGGTGAGATCTCTTCCCTGGACGTGAAGGCACTCGAGCTTTCGGCACTCAAGGGCGTGTTCATGGACGTCGTCTCCGAGCAGGTCTCCTACGTCAACGCGCCGGTGCTAGCCGAGCAGCGCGGGGTGACCACCCGCCTTCTCACCACCAGCGAGTCCCCGGAGTACCGCAACGTGCTCACGATCAAGGGCGCCACTGCCAACGGGGAGCAGCTCTCGGTCTCCGGCACCCTGACGGGCCCGAAGCAGATCGAGAAGCTGGTGGGCATCAACGGCTACGAGCTGGAAATCCCGGTTACCGACCACCTGCTGGTGCTGCGTTATGCCGACCGCCCGGGCGTCATCGGCACACTGGGCAACGTGCTGGGCGAGCAGGGCGTCAACATCGCCGGCATGCAGGTGGCCCGCAAGGAAGACCGCAGTGAGGCCCTGGCCATCCTGTCGATCGACTCCACGCTTCCGGCCGGCGTGCTGGACATTGTCGGTGCCGCCATCGGCGCCACCGCCGCCCGCGAGGTCGACCTGGAGGCCTAGGGCCCCAAGCGATGACGAGCGCCCCGGCGCGGTCCCTTCCACCCTGGGTGGCTCGGAGCGCGCCGGGGCGCTCTTCTTTTCGCCGTATGCGCGTTGACCGGCGCCGTTGGTGCCTCCCCGCTTCGGCCGCCGGCGTGTTGCCTGTCAGCCAAAGTGGTGGACACCGCCAGCCTCAGGGGCCACCTTGGTCCCGCCGGCGTCATGTCATGGGCTCCATGGATCTTCGGAGGAAAGGGGGAGTAGATTCAAGACCACGGCGCGGGCCCGGGGTAGTGCACACGGAACCCGCTCCGGATCCGTTATCGGGAGGGTGGGAACATGGAGCCGAAATCAAGCGGCAACCGGCAGGCGAAGGCATCGAGGTTGCCCGCATCAGGGGTGGGCACCGTCCATCCACGGCTGCCACCGGGCATCGACCTGGCCGGACAATGGTCCTGGCGGCTCCTGGGTGTCATCGGTGTGCTGGCCATCTTCGGGTACCTGATAGCGACCTTGGAAGAGATCGTGGTCCCGTTCCTCATCGCCCTGCTGCTCACGGCGTTCCTCAGGCCGCTGGTGAACTTCCTGGTGCGTCACCGCTGGCCCAGGTGGGTGGCGGTCCTGGTGTCGGTGCTGGCGGCGTTCGGTGTCATCGCCGGACTGGTGCTCCTGGTGGAAACGCAGGTCAGCTCCGGGCTGCCAGAGGTCGAAAAGCGTTCCCTGCAGGCATACCAGCAGTTCCGAAACTACCTGAGGACCTCGCCGCTGCAGGTGTCAAGCACCCAATTCGACGCCTACCTGGTCCAATTGGGCCAAGACCTCAAACAGCATGGAAGCGAGATCTTCAGCGGGGCGCTGGTGGTCGGAAAAACGGCCGGACGAGTCCTGGCCGGGACGCTGCTGACGGTCTTTGCCACGATCTTCATGTTGATCGACGGCGGACACGTCTGGCGCTGGACGGTGCGGCTCTTCCCCCGTGATGTCCGTGCCGCCGTGGATGGCGCCGGTCAGGCGGGGTGGCTGACGCTGACCAACTTCGTGCGGGTGCAGATTCTGGTCGCCGCGGGCGATGCAGTGGGCATCGGCCTGTTCGCCTTCTTCCTTGGACTGCCGATGGTCATCCCGATCGCCATCCTGGTGTTCCTGGCCTCCTTCATCCCGGTTGTCGGCGCGATAGTCACTGGCGCGCTGGCGGTGCTCGTCGCGCTGGTCTACGTCGGGCCCATCCAGGCACTGGTCATGCTCGCCGGGGTGCTATTGGTGCACCTGCTCGAGGCACACGTGATCCAGCCGCTGGTCATGGGCGCTGCGGTCAAGGTGCACCCGCTGGCAGTCGTCTTCGCCGTGGCAGCCGGTTCGTACATCGCCGGTATTCCCGGCGCGCTGTTCGCCGTGCCCACGGTAGCGGTGCTGAACGTGATGGTCGGGTACATCGCCGGTGGAAAGTGGCGGACCGAGAGGGAAGCCGGGGATCCCGACAGGAGCGCCGAAGGCGGCGCCGCCCTCCGCGCAGATGAAGGTGCCCTGGGCGGAGGGGAAGAAGCCGGTCCCGCCGGGGCTACTCCTTGATTGCGCCCTCGAGCATGCCCTTGATGAAGTGGCGCTGCATCAGGAAGTAGAGCACCACCACCGGCAGGGCGACCATGACGGCGGCGGCAGCCAGGAGCGCGGTTCCCTGGGTGTACTGGCCCTGGAAGAAGGCCAGGCCGAGCGGGGCGGTCCTGAATTCGCCCGAGGGGGACATGACCAGCGGGATCAGGAACTCGTTCCAGGTCCACATGAACATCAGCACGATCATCGTGGTGATGGCCGGGCGGCCCATCGGGACCAGGATGGAGAACAGGATCCGGGTCTTGGAGGCACCGTCCACCCGGGCGGCGTCCATCACCGAGGGGCTCACTCCCTTGAAGTAGGCACGCATCCAATAGGTGCCGAACGCAACCGACTGGGCAACCTGCGGCAGCGCCACCGCCCACACGGTGTCGGTGATCCCGAGCGTGCGCAAGTCGAAGAACAGCGGCACGATGATCGCCTCGGACGGCACCATGATGCCGAGCAGGAACAGGTAGAACAACACCTGCTCACCGCGGAAGCTCATGGTGCCGAAGGCGTACCCGGCCAGGATCGAGAGCGTCACTGCCAAGGTCACCACAATCACCGCGACGAGCACCGAGGTGGCCATGTACTGCCCGAAGCGGCCCTGGACCCAGGCCTCGGCAAAGTTGCCCGGGTGGAAGGAACCTTCGCGCGCGGCGGCGGCGTTGGCCGGACCGAACGCGGTGACCAGGATGGAGAAGATCGGGGTCAGCACGATCAGCGAGAAGACGATCAGGATCGCGTAGTTCAGCGTGCGTTCGGTGCTCGATACCTTCATGCTGCACGCTCCGAGATCCGGTTCACGCCGAGCGTGATCACGAAGATCAGTGCCGTCAGCGTGACGCCGATGGCCGCGGCCGAGCCGACCTGCCCGGTTTCGAATGCCCTGCGGTAGACCTCGTAGCTGGGCACTGTGGTGGAGGAGCCCGGACCGCCGGCCGTGGTCATGTAGATCAGGTCGAAGGTCTTCAGCGAGGCGACGATGGTCAGCGTGAGTGCCACGGTAACTTCGGCGCGGACCGCCGGGACGATGATGGAGAAGAACTCGCGCACGGCGCCGGCCCCGTCGAGGCGCGCCGCCTCGAACTGTTCGGTGGGGATCTTGGACATGCCGGCCAGCAGCAGCACGGTGACCAGCCCGGTGGAGACCCACGTGCCGATCAGCCCGACCGCGGGCAGCGAGAAGGCATAGTCGCCGAGCCAGGGCCGGGTCAGCACATCCAGGCCGATGGCCCGCAGTGCGGTGTTCAGTCCGCCGTCGGGCGCGTAGATCTGCTTCCAGGCAACGGAGACGACGACCATGGCGATGACCTGCGGCAGGAAGACCAGGGTGCGGAACAGCGGCAGTCCGTGCACCTTGGCCCTGGTGAGCACCGCAGCGAGCACCAGGCCGATGGCCGTGGGCAGCACGGCATAGAAGAAGATGAAGCTCAGCGAGTGGCCGAACGCGGCACGCAGGCGCGCGTCGGCGAAGATGTCCGTGTAGTTTCCGAAGCCGACGAACGTGGCCAGCGTCAGCCCATCCCAGTCGAAGAGCGAGAGGTGCACCGAGCGTGCCAGCGGATAGAGCATGAACGCGGCGTAGACCACCAGCGCCGGGGCGATGAAGAGGTAGGGAGTGAGGGCACCGCCCTGGCGGGCCGAGCGCTTGCCCGGCCCGCCAGCGGTGGTGGTCTTACTTGGCTTGGGTAAAGCCCGCATAGTCTGCTTCCATGGCTTCGGTGAACTTCTTGGCGTCCAGCTTGCCGTCGAGCAGTCCCTGCAGGGAGTCGCCGAGGGTATCGCCCATGGTGGGGGTCGCGTAGTCCAGGTACGGCAGCAGCGTGCCCTTGGTGGTCACGTTCTCGAACTCGGTGAAGACGTCCTTCTGCACACCGGCGGCCGGTGCGTACTTCTGGGTATTGAGCACCGGCAGGTTGCCGGTGTCGGCCAGGATCTGCATCGCGTCGTCGTTGGTGATGAAGTCGATGTAGGCGGCGGCCAGGTCCGGGTTCTTGGTCTTGGCTGTGACGGTGAACGGCAGCCCGGTGCCCCCGGTGGTGTTGGCGCCCTCGCCGGCCTTGACCGGGGGGGTGAAGAATCCGACGTCATCGCCCATGGCGTCCTCGAGGTCGGCCGACATCCACGAGCCGCCCATGAGGAACACGCCCTCGCCCTTGGTCAGCTTCTGCCAGGCGGCATCGTATTCGGTGCCGTTGACGCCCTTGTTGAAGTAGCCCTGGGCGTTCCAGTCGGCGAGCTGTTGTGCCGCAGCCTGGTTCTCCGGGGTCAGCCAGCTGGCGCCGGCGTTGCCGAAGCCCAGCTTCTCGATCTGCTCGGCCAGGACCTTGGAGCCCTGGATCGGGCCGAAGACGTGGCCGGCCGGCCACTTCTCGATGTTGCCCAGCAGCATCGCGGTCTCGCCCTTGTCCTTGGCGGTGGTGGCGGCCGCCTCGAACGCCGCCCAGTCCCGGGGCACCTCGATGCCCAGGGACTTCAGCTTCTTCTTGGAGTAGAAGACGCCGACGACCTCCCCGACCTGCGGCAGGCCGAAGACGGAGCCGGAGCCGAACGTGGTGCCATCGGTGGAGTACTGCGAGTACTTCAGCACGCTGGCCGGGTAGCGGTCGGCCCAGCCGTAGGCCTCGGCCCAGGGATCCAGCGGCAGCAGTTGCCCGGCCTTGACGAACGCGCCCATGGTGTTGCGGGCATTGTTCGCCTGGACCACATCCGGGGCGTCGGTGCCGGACAGGGCCAGGCGCAGCGTCTTGCCCAGGTCCTCGAAGGACTGGGAGTTGCGCTTGATGGTGATGTTCGGATACTTCGCCTGGAAGGCGGCGTTGAGCTTGGTCATCTGCTCGTTCTGCCCGCCGCGGACCTCCTGGTCCCAGACCGTCAGGGTCGTCTCGCCCATCTTGGCGACGTCCTTCTCGATGGCTCCCGTGGACTGCGGGGCCGAGGGTGCGGGGGTGTTGGAGCCGGGGGTGCAGGCCGAAAGCGTCAGCGCCAGGGCCGCGGCGGCGGCCAGTGCGCCGGTGAGGGTCTTGCCTCGGAGTTTCATGGTGTTCCTTTCATGCGGTGATGCAGGCGTCGATGGCTGCAGGTCAAAATCAGTGGCTGGAGGGCAGCGGACGGTGCTCCCCGGGCCGGTAGTGGGCCTCGGCCTCGGTCAGCAGGCCGAAGGTGGCTTCGGCGCGGCGTACCGCGTTGAGCTTGTGTCGCGGCAGCACGTCGTCCAGGAAGCCGTAGCGGCGGGCGATGTCGGCGCATTCGGCGTTGTCGCGGGCGCGCAGCTTCTTGTATTCCCACCAGTCGGCGATGTCGCCCCAGCCGGGGGAAGCCAGCGAACCGCCGAAGTGCTTGACCGCCAGGCCCGAGCAGAGGGTGGAGAAGAGCAGCCGCTGTTCCAGCGGCCATCCTGCCAGCGTGCCCAGCACGATGCCGGCGGAGAAGACGTCACCGGCGCCGGTCGGATCGATCGCAGGGACCGGTAGGGACGGCACCTTGGCCCGTTCCCCGGTGCTCGAATCGATGGCCATCGCGCCCTCGACGCCCTGGGTGACCACCACCAGCGGAGCGCGGCTGGATAGTGCCTCGAGCGCCGCCTCCGGCGTATCGGTGCGCGAGTAGGCCATGGCCTCGACGTGGTTGGGCAGGAAGCCGTGGCAGAGTTCCAGATCCCGCAGGATTCCCTGGTCCCACTTCTCGGTGGGGTCCCAGCCGACTGCGGCAAACACCTTGCCCTGGTGCGGGACGGTGTCCCTCCACCACGGGGCCTCGTCGCCGGGCAGGGCCAGCTCGGCGATCATGGCCCGGGAGCTCGGCGGCTTGCCGATCAGTTCGCGCTGGGTGATGGGCATCGGGTGCCCGTGGGTGACCATGGAACGGTCCCCGCCGCGGGCCAGGGAAACGGTGACGGCCGAATGCCATTCGGGGAAGACCCGAGAGCGGCTCAGGTCGATGCCCTCCTGTTCGCCGAGCAGCGACCATGACCAGGTGCCGTAGGCATCGTCGCCGAACCCGGCTGAGAGCCCGGTCTTCAGGCCCAGCCGGGCAGCTGCTACAGCGAGGTTGGCGATGCCGCCGGGGACTGATCCCATGCCCTCGGCCCAGACCTCGGTACCGGGCTGCGGCGCGGAGGGCAGTCCGGTGAAGATGATGTCGAAGAAGAGCGAACCGGTCAGGAACAGGTCAAGCTCCGTGTCGCCGGCCGCTCCGGGGTCTGATGCTGTGTTCACCTGCGGGGTCCTCCACGTGTGCCGCTGCCGGCAAGGGGGGTTGGTGCGCTCCATGGATCCTGCGTAGGACATGCGCAAGGACGGTGGTTCACCGCCCATGGGTTGGACGTTAGCACGGGCAAAATGGCGGTACAAGTGATTGTTTCTGATCGTTATTGCGCGGTTATGACTGATACTCTGGGCGCATGCTTATCAGTACGCGACAGGGGTCGATCCTGCGCCGGATCCAAGAGACCGGAGATGTATCGGTCCTGCAACTCGCCGCTGACTTGGGTGTGAGTCCATCAACGATCAGACGCGACCTGAATCTGCTCTCCCGGGAAGGCCACATGCGCCGCGTTCACGGCGGGGGCGCCTTGGACTCGGACAAGATCCCCTTCCACGAAGTCCTGGCCCGCGGCTCCGCCACCAAGGAAAAGATAGCCGTCCGCGCCGCCGGACTCGTCAACGACGGCGACGTGGTGCTGCTGGATATCGGCACCACCACGGCGATGCTGGCCCGGGCCCTGCGCGGCCGCCAGATTACGGTGATGACCTCCAGCATTGCGGTGCTCGACGAACTGCGCACCGACAGCGAGGTGGAACTGATCATCCTCGGCGGGGTGCTTCGCCGCTCCTACCATTCGCTCGTTGGATCGCTGACCCTCGAGTCCCTCGCCCAGGTCCGCTCCACCATCAGCTTCCTGGGGTGCAGCGGCATCCGGCCCGACACCACGGTGCAGGACACCACCAGCATCGAGGTACCGGTCAAGCAGGCCATCCTGGGCACCAGCGCCAGGGTCGTACTGCTTGCCGATGAAACCAAATTCCCCGGCGTCGGCGTCCGCGACGTCTGTACGGCATCACGGATCGCCACGCTGGTGACCTGCGATGGCGCGGACCCCGATACGCTGGCAGCATTCAAACAAGCAGGAAGTGAAGTGATTCTGGCGTGAAACTCACGATCATCGGCGGCGGCGGATTCCGCGTACCGCAAATTTTCGAGGCGCTGGCCGCCGAAACCAAGACGGTCAGGATCACCGAACTCTGCCTCTTCGACGCCGATCCGCAGCGTGTGGCGACCATCGCCTCGGTCCTTGGGCAGATGGCACCGGATCTTCCGCGACCGCCACGGGTCACCACGCAGGCGCGCCTCGATGACGCCATCGCCGGCGCCGCCTTCATCTTCTCCGCCATGCGCATCGGCGGGACCCAGGGGCGCACCCTGGATGAGCGCATCGCACTTGATTTGGGCGTGCTGGGCCAGGAGACCACCGGACCCGGAGGCCTGGCCTACGCGCTGCGCACGCTTCCCGCCGCCCGCGACCTGGCCGAACGCGTCGCCAGGCTCGCGCCCGAAGCAACTGTCATCAACTTCACCAATCCCGCGGGCATGATCACCGAGGCCATGCGCGAGGCGCTGGGGGACAAGGTCATCGGGATCTGCGATACACCCATCGGGCTCATCCGCCGGGCCATCGACGCCGTCGGCTCCACCCCGGACGCCGTCGACTTCGACTACATCGGCCTGAACCACCTGGGCTGGCTGCGGTCGCTGAGCGTCGACGGCGTCGATCGGCTGCCGGGCCTGCTGGCCGATGACGCGGCGCTGGAAAAGATCGAGGAGGCCCGGCTCATGGGCTTCGATTGGATCCGGGCCCTGGGCGCCATCCCCAACGAGTACCTCTACTACTACTACTTCCAGCGCGAGGCCACCGAGCGCCTGCGCGCGAGCGCCGAAACCCGCGGTGAGTTCCTGCACCGCCAGCAGGGCGGCTTCTACGAGCAGGCCTGCGCACACCCGGACAGTGCGTTGGAGCTGTGGCACCGCACCAAGCACGACCGCGAGGCCAGCTACATGGCCGAAAGCCGCCCCGAGGAGGAGCGCACCAACCGCGAGGCATCGGACATCGAGGGCGGGGGATACCAGCAGGTCGCCCTGGACCTGATGACCGCGCTGCTCGGAGGCAAGCCCGCCACCATGATCCTGAACGTCGCCAACCGCGGCACCGTGCCGCAGCTGCCCGATGACGCCGTCATCGAGGTCCCGTGCACCGTCACGGCAGCTGGCGTGGTGCCTAAGCAGGTTGCACCGGTCACCGGGGAGATGCTCGGGCTGCTGCAGCAGGTCAAGGCAGTTGAGCGGCTGACCATCGCAGCGTCGAGGGAACGCGACGAGACGCTGGCCTGGCGCGCGCTCGCCGCGCACCCGCTGGTCGACTCGATCACCGTGGCCAAGCAGCTCTTGACGACCTACCGCGAGCAGATTCCGGGGGTTGCCGCAGCGTTCGGGTAAATTCCTCGAGTGCTGATTGTATGATCCTGAGGCTGCCGCAGGGGTCACCGTTTTCGGCCCGTCCAGACCGACGGAGTAATGAAAATCCGGGTACGATTGATGCTTCGCGGCTAGTCAGCGAGTATGTTCCCCGCGCCTGCGGGGATGAGCCCACCCGGCCCAGACATCTCACCGCCAGAGGTTTATGTTCCCCGCGCCTGCGGGGATGAGCCCAAGAGTCGCGCCCAACCGCCCCACATCGGAAAATGTTCCCCGCGCCTGCGGGGATGAGCCCGACTCCGCGTAGGCAGGCATTACCGCTAGAGCATGTTCCCCGCGCCTGCGGGGATGAGCCCAAACCATCGGGGTGTCCGTCAAGGATGCCCCGATGTTCCCCGCGCCTGCGGGGATGAGCCCATGCGCGTCGGCTACGACCCGCGACGGCAACTATGTTCCCCGCGCCTGCGGGGATGAGCCCTCCGGTTCCGTGGCAATTCATGCCCGCTGGCTATGTTCCCCGCGCCTGCGGGGATGAGCCCATTCCCACATCGTCCAATGCGGCGCCCGTAGCATGTTCCCCGCGCCTGCGGGGATGAGCCCTACACCCGACGCCATGACGCGATAGACGATGGATGTTCCCCGCGCCTGCGGGGATGAGCCCGACGGAGGTTGCGGCGAATCGGTTTGCCGCAAATGTTCCCCGCGCCTGCGGGGATGAGCCCAGTGCGTCAGATTCACGGATGCCCGTGATGCCATGTTCCCCGCGCCTGCGGGGATGAGCCCTCCTGCGACAGGACCTTGAAAGTATCCGACGCATGTTCCCCGCGCCTGCGGGGATGAGCCCTTCCTCGCCCGGCTCCAGCAGCTTCGTTTCGTATGTTCCCCGCGCCTGCGGGGATGAGCCCGCCTCGGCAGCCGTGTAAAAGCGCAGCTGCACATGTTCCCCGCGCCTGCGGGGATGAGCCCAAGGACTTGTCGAAGAGTGGGCGTCGCACTGCATGTTCCCCGCGCCTGCGGGGATGAGCCCATCGGCGGGCGTCAGTTCTTCGGCGTCATGCAATGTTCCCCGCGCCTGCGGGGATGAGCCCAGTATGGGAAGCTTCCGGCTCCGTGGTCCTCCATGTTCCCCGCGCCTGCGGGGATGAGCCCCCCATCGGTAACAGTGTGGGAAGCTTCCGGCTATGTTCCCCGCGCCTGCGGGGATGAGCCCTCGCCTCATCGCGAAAGGAGTTCCCATGTTCAATGTTCCCCGCGCCTGCGGGGATGAGCCCGCAGCATCCAGCCAGTACACGCAGTCTCTTTCATGTTCCCCGCGCCTGCGGGGATGAGCCCTCGCGCAAGCCCTCAACCCGTGAGTGCCCACCATGTTCCCCGCGCCTGCGGGGATGAGCCCTACACGCCCGCATCGAAGGTCCGCGCCGTCTAATGTTCCCCGCGCCTGCGGGGATGAGCCCTCGACATGCTTCGTCCCGTACGTGGCCCGCACATGTTCCCCGCGCCTGCGGGGATGAGCCCATGGCCAACGACTGCCCGCCACCCTCGGTGATATGTTCCCCGCGCCTGCGGGGATGAGCCCGTCCGACGGGATTCTCTGGCGACTAGGAGCCCATGTTCCCCGCGCCTGCGGGGATGAGCCCTGCGGACCTTCTCCGCGGCGGCCGCAGTCACCATGTTCCCCGCGCCTGCGGGGATGAGCCCCGGAGTTGTTCCCGGGTTATACACGACGCAGAATGTTCCCCGCGCCTGCGGGGATGAGCCCATCCCGCCTTTTTTCTTCTGGTCACACCGTGGATGTTCCCCGCGCCTGCGGGGATGAGCCCTACGCCCCGGCCGTAGCGGACGTGACCGGATTATGTTCCCCGCGCCTGCGGGGATGAGCCCGCGCCATACGACGGGTAACACTGTCCTGGTGCATGTTCCCCGCGCCTGCGGGGATGAGCCCCCGGGCACAACTCCGGTTCCGTGGCAATTCATATGTTCCCCGCGCCTGCGGGGATGAGCCCCAGTGCCACGACGAAGATCCGGGCTGTAGCTAATGTTCCCCGCGCCTGCGGGGATGAGCCCGTTGCCGTCTGGCTGGTCCCGGCAATTGCGGAATGTTCCCCGCGCCTGCGGGGATGAGCCCATGTCCCGAGTTGTTCAGCTCACTGTGCAGTAATGTTCCCCGCGCCTGCGGGGATGAGCCCACCAACAGCATCAACGAGACGACCGCGAACAAATGTTCCCCGCGCCTGCGGGGATGAGCCCATCCCGCCTTTTTTCTTCTGGTCACACCGTGGATGTTCCCCGCGCCTGCGGGGATGAGCCCGGGGGCCGGAAGGATGCGCTCAGTCACCATTGATGTTCCCCGCGCCTGCGGGGATGAGCCCAGCATTGCGCCCGCCGTGCCGGTCATGCTTGGATGTTCCCCGCGCCTGCGGGGATGAGCCCAAGGTCGGCCCTGTTTTCACGTGGCTCTGGAAATGTTCCCCGCGCCTGCGGGGATGAGCCCTGCCTGATGAGCATCACCCACGGGCTGGAGGAATGTTCCCCGCGCCTGCGGGGATGAGCCCTCGGCATAACCGACATCGCGCGACTCGCCGGCATGTTCCCCGCGCCTGCGGGGATGAGCCCCCGTGCCCGGCCAGCAGTGCCGCATATCCGGCATGTTCCCCGCGCCTGCGGGGATGAGCCCACGTCCCAGTCGTGGGGAGTCACCGTCGAGGAATGTTCCCCGCGCCTGCGGGGATGAGCCCCGCAGTGAGCGTGCCGTGCGCCGGTCATCGTCATGTTCCCCGCGCCTGCGGGGATGAGCCCAGTCTTGACGGTCATGTGTGGCGATCCTTAATATGTTCCCCGCGCCTGCGGGGATGAGCCATGGCACCGGTGGGGGGATTATCGCCACGACACATGTTCCCCGCGCCTGCGGGGATGAGCCCACATCACCTAGCGCCTCCTCGGCCGCCATTATATGTTCCCCGCGCCTGCGGGGATGAGCCCGGTGGCGCTGCGCCACCACTGGATGCAGCGGCATGTTCCCCGCGCCTGCGGGGATGAGCCCTCCAATACTCTTCTGCCACCTGCTCGTTAGGTATGTTCCCCGCGCCTGCGGGGATGAGCCCGTTAGCCGCTTGGCCGCTCCGCCCGTGTACTGATGTTCCCCGCGCCTGCGGGGATGAGCCCAAGCAACCCGCTACTGTTTTGCACATACAAGAATGTTCCCCGCGCCTGCGGGGATGAGCCTCGGTAGGCTACGGCCATGGTTTATGCTCCTGCCATGTTCCCCGCGCCTGCGGGGATGAGCCCGAGGCCACGAGGGCATCATGGCGGGCGGCGACATGTTCCCCGCGCCTGCGGGGATGAGCCCCCGAACGCCAACGCCTCGTCTCAC